>NZ_JASNRF010000001.1:487310-1567310 GCF_030175875.1 Pseudomonas sp. HR1 | reverse complement strand
CTGTCCGATCAGTTCTTGGTCTTGTCGACGATCTTGTTCGACGCGATCCAGGGCATCATCGCCCGCAGCTTCTCGCCGACCTGCTCGATCGGGTGAGCCGCGTTGTTGCGACGGTAGGCGGTCATGGAAGCGTAGTTGGACGCGCCCTCGGCCACGAACATCTTGGCGTATTCGCCGTTCTGGATGCGCTTGAGCGCATTCTTCATGGCTGCGCGCGACTCGGCGTTGATGACCTCGGGGCCGGTCACGTACTCGCCGTACTCGGCGTTGTTGGAGATCGAGTAGTTCATGTTGGCGATACCGCCTTCGTACATGAGGTCAACGATCAGCTTGAGTTCGTGCAGGCACTCGAAGTAGGCCATTTCCGGCGCGTAGCCGGCTTCGACCAGGGTTTCGAAACCGGCCTTGACCAGCTCGACCGCACCACCGCACAGCACGGCCTGCTCGCCGAACAGGTCGGTTTCGGTCTCGTCCTTGAAGGTGGTTTCGATGATGCCGGTACGGCCGCCGCCGACGCCGCAGGCGTAGGACAGGGCGACGTTCTTGGCATTGCCGGAAGCGTCCTGGTGGACGGCGACCAGATCAGGGATGCCGCCGCCCTTGACGAACTCGGAGCGCACGGTGTGACCCGGGGCCTTGGGAGCGATCATGATGACGTCCAGGTCAGCACGGGGCACGACCTGGTTGTAGTGGATGGCGAAACCGTGGGCGAAGGCCAGGGTGGCGCCCTGCTTCAGGTTCGGCTCGATCTCGTCCTTGTACAGCTTGGACTGGAATTCGTCGGGGGTCAGGATCATGACCACGTCAGCGGAGGCGACGGCGTCCTTGACCGGCTTGACGGTCAGGCCATGGGCTTCGGCCTTGGCCACGGTGGCCGAGCCACTGCGCAGACCGACGACGACGTCGACGCCGGAGTCCTTCAGGTTGCAGGCGTGGGCGTGGCCCTGGGAGCCGTAGCCGATGATGGCGACCTTCTTGCCCTGGATGATGGAAAGGTCACAGTCTTTGTCGTAGTAAACGCGCATTGCAGGTTCTCCTGGAAAAGGGGGTATCAGATGCTCAGGGCTTTGTCGCCACGGGAAATTCCGGTCACGCCGCTACGCACCACCTCGAGGATGGACGCGGCGCCGATCGCCTGGATGAAGCTGTCGATCTTCTCGCTGGTGCCCGCCAGCTGAATGGTATACACGCTGCTGCCGACATCGACGATCTGGCCGCGAAAGATATCGGTGGTGCGCTTGACCTCGGCGCGCTGGGCGCCGGTGGCCTTGACCTTGATCAGCAGGAGTTCGCGCTCGATGTGGGCACTCTCGGACAGGTTGACCAGTTTCACCACCTCGATGAGCTTGTTGAGGTTCTTGGTGATCTGCTCGACCGTCTCTTCCTGGCCGATGGTGGTCAGGGTCAGGCGCGACAGGGTCGGATCCTCGGTCGCGGCAACCGTGAGGCTTTCGATGTTGTAGTTGCGCTGGGAAAACAGGCCGACCACGCGGGACAGGGCGCCGGGCTCGTTTTCCAGCAGCAGGGAGATGATGTGTCTCATGTTCAGGTCCGCTCCGTCTTGCTCAGCCACATGTCGCGCATCGCGCCATCCTTGATCTGCATCGGGTAGACGTGTTCGGTGTTGTCCACGGCGATGTCGAGGAAGACCAGGCGATTCTTCATGGCGAAGGCCTCGGCCATCATCGGCTTGAGGTCTTCCAGACGCTCGATGCGCATGCCGACGTGGCCATAGGCCTCGGCCAGCTTGACGAAGTCCGGCAGGGATTCCATGTAGGAGTGGGAGTAGCGGCTGCTGTACTGCATGTCCTGCCACTGGCGGACCATGCCCAGGGCACCATTGTTGAGGCAGACGATCTTCACCGGCAGGTCGTACTGCATGCAGGTGGAGAGCTCCTGGATGTTCATCTGCACGCTGCCTTCACCGGTGACGCAGGCGACGTCGGCGTCCGGGAAGTTGAGCTTGACGCCCATGGCCGCCGGGAAGCCGAAGCCCATGGTGCCGAGGCCGCCGGAGTTGATCCAGCGATTGGGCTTGTCGTAGCGGTAGTACTGGGCAGCGAACATCTGGTGCTGACCCACGTCGGAGGTGATGTAGGCATCGCCCGCGGTGACGTCGTACAGGGTCTCGATGACGGTCTGCGGCTTGATGATGCTGCCGTCGCCCTTGTCGTAGGGGAACATCTCGCGACCGCCGCGCCATTCCTCGATCTGCTTCCACCAGGCGGCCTGGTTTTCGGCACGGGGCTTCTCGCTCAGTTCGCGGACCACGGCGACCATCTCGGCGAGGACGCTGTCGACCGGACCGACGATGGGCACGTCGGCCTTGATGGTCTTGGAGATCGAGGCCGGGTCGATGTCGACGTGAATGATCTTGGCGTTCGGGCAGAAGCGCGTGGCACCGTTGATGACGCGGTCATCGAAGCGCGCACCCACGGCGAGGATGACATCGCTGTGGTGCATGGCCAGGTTGGCCTGGTAGCTGCCGTGCATGCCGAGCATGCCGAGGAACTGGCGATCGCTGCCCGGGTAGGCGCCCAGACCCATCAGGGTATTAGTGACCGGCAGGTTGAGCAGGCGCGCCAGCTCGGTGAGGGCCGCGGAGGCACCACCGAGAATGACGCCACCACCGGCATAGAGGATGGGGCGCTTGGCCGCCACCAGCATCTCGACGGCCTTGCGGATCTGCCCGGAATGACCGCGCTGCGCCGGATTGTAGGAGCGCAGCTTGATCTTCTTCGGATAGACGTATTCGTATTTCTTGGTCGGATCGCCCATGTCCTTGGGGATGTCGACCACCACCGGACCAGGACGCCCGGACTCGGCGAGGTAGAAGGCCTTCTTGAGGACTTCGGGGATCTCGGAGGGGTGCTTGATGATGAAGCTGTGCTTCACGATCGGCCGGGAGATGCCGACCATGTCGGTTTCCTGGAAGGCGTCGGTGCCCACCATGTTGCTCGGCACCTGGCCGGACAGGACCACCATGGGGATGGAGTCCATGTAGGCGGTGGCGATGCCGGTGATGGCATTGGTCGCGCCGGGGCCGGAGGTCACCAGGACCACGCCGGCCTTGCCGGTGGCGCGGGCATAGCCGTCGGCCATGTGGGTGGCGGCCTGCTCGTGACGAACCAGGATGTGGTTGAGCGCCGGTTCCTTGAACAGGGCGTCGTAGATGTGCAGCAGGGCACCGCCCGGGTACCCGTAGATGTGTTTCACGCCCTCGTCGCGCAAGAAGCGGACGACCATCTCAGCGCCAGTTAATAGCTCCACGTATCACCTCATTCCACGCATGGCGAGCGCCCATCGGTGGACGCTCAAGGTTCGGTTGACTGCAAGGCAGAGCATGGGCGACGGTGGTCACCGACGATTCAGCTGCCTAGAAAGCCTTGTTGGAAGATTCCGATGAATGCTGGAGCTTCCACCCGACGCGAGGTAACGCGGTGCAGGGTATTTGACTGTGGCGGCGCGGGTAGGCACCTCATGGTCTGCCGAGCAGTCAGCTTTGGGCCGACTCGCTACAGCGAACTTTGGATTGTTCGCATTCGACCCGTGCAAGTCAAGCCGAAAGGTGCAACCGGGCGCAATCGGTCGTCGGCGATCAGTCGTGATGAAAAGGTCGACGTCTCCTCTTATAGTGAAGTCCTGTCCTCTCCCCTTCCAGGATTCCCATGCGCTCGATCTTCTGGCTTTCCGCCCTGGCTTTCGCCTGCAGCCTGTCCGCCCAGGCCGCGCAGGTCTACAAGTGGACCGATGACAAGGGTGTCACCCACTTCAGTGCCCAGCCGCCCGAGGGCCAGAAGGCCAACGAGGTGGACGTGAAGACGGCGCCGCAGATCAATGGCAGTGGCACTGCACCCACCTACAAGATGCCCAACGGTGCCCAGCAGCCATCGGTGTCCAATGATGCCCAGCAGCAGGAACTGGATCGCCGGGTGAAGGCGCAGGTGCGCGAGGAGCAGAACAAGCTCAAGGAGCAGTGCGATCAGGCGCGCCAGAATCTGGCGCAACTGCGCAACAATCCGCGCATCCTGGTGCAGTCCGGGCGGGGCGAGACGCGGCGGCTGAGTGAAGAGGAACGTCAGCAGCGGCTGGCCGAGACCCAGCTGTCCATCGAGCAGAACTGCGGCAAGTAACTCAGGCGCTTTCGATGATGCGGTCGAATTCGGCCAGGGACGCAAGCAGGGGCAGGACGGGGTCGAGATTGCCCTGGTAGACCATCTCGGCCATCGGCCGGATGCCAGAGCGCGCCGGCAGGGCCGCATCGCTCTCGATGATCAGCTTCATCCGCGGCACGAAGATCCACTGCAGCCACTGGGCGAAACTCAGGGTATCAACGCAGAAGGGCTCCTGGCTGGCCAGGGCTTCTGCGCTGGGCGCCTGCGCCGACCACCAGCCGAGCAGGCGCAATTCACGCTCGATCTGCAGCAGCTGATCGGTCAGGGCGGGCAGGCGCTCGTCCATCAGGTACCCACCTGCGCCTTCTGCCGGGCCAGGGCGGCGCCGGAGGCATCGCCCTGGGCCTCGCGGGCCTGGGCGATCAGTTGCCAGAGACTGGCCTGCAGGGCCGGGCGGCCATTGGCGTAGGTCAGGGCGCGCCGGGCCAGTTGCTCGCCCTGGGCCGGATCGTTCTGCGCCAGGCGCACCTGGGCCAGGCGATAGAGCACCTGGGGCTCGCGCGGGGCGATGCGCTGAGCGCGTTCCAGGCTCGAGGAGGCGCCGTTGAGATCGCCGCCGCTCTGCTGTTGCTGGGCGGTGGTCAGCAGGGCCAGCACCGGACCGTCGAGTTGTTCGTCGGCAGCCAGGCCACCACCACTGGAATTGCTGGTGGCGGGAATGCCGGTCGGCGCCGTACTGGCAGCCGCGGAGCCGCCCGGGGTGGCAGGCGGATAGACCGGCTGCGAATAGCTCGGCTGCACCGGCGCCTGGGCAGGCGGTGCGCTGGG
Source organism: Pseudomonas sp. HR1 (assembly GCF_030175875.1). NCBI lineage: Bacteria > Pseudomonadati > Pseudomonadota > Gammaproteobacteria > Pseudomonadales > Pseudomonadaceae > Pseudomonas > Pseudomonas sp. HR1. The sequence continues at coordinate 1,562,367 of NZ_JASNRF010000001.1, read as the reverse complement.
GCTGGACGAGGTGATCAGCGGCGCCGAGGCCGCCGGTGCGGCATAGGTTTCCAGCGGCGCGGAGCTACCGCCCGGCACCATGACGGTCACCCCGGAATCGGCCGGCGCGCTGGGCGCGGCGGCCACGGGGGCCTGACGTTGCGCCGGCAGGGGCCGGTTGTTGCCCTGGCGATAGAGTTCGCCGTTGGACACCGGACCACCGGAATCGACCACGGGGATGGCGCCACGCTGCGGCGCGGCGCAACCGGCGAGGAGAACACCGGCGATCATCACCGGCCAGACTGCTTTCGTCACCTTGGGACCTCTCAATTCAACCAACCCTTGACCCAATCCATGACCGGATTGCCGCCGTTGCCGTTGCCGCCGGCAGCGGGTGCGGCCGGCGCGCCACAGGAGGCGCCCGGTGGCGGCTCACTGCCGCGAATATAAGGCATCTGCACGGCGTTGGGACACGAGGGATCCGTGCCGCGCCCGGTGGTGGCATCGACCCAGGCCTGGGTGATGTTGTCCGGTACCGGCATGTCCAGGGAGACCGGATCGGCGCGACGCATGAAGTTGCTCCAGACCTGCAGGGCGCCGGTGGCACCGGTCAGGGGTGTCTTACCGTTGTCGTCGCGACCCAGCCAGACCACCGCCAGCAGATCCTGGCTGAAGCCGGAGAACCAGCTGTCGCGGGAATCGTTGGTGGTGCCGGTCTTGCCCGCCAGGTTCACGCTGGTGGGGATCTGGTTGTAGACCGAGCGCCCGGTACCCTCGCGCATGACGCGCTGCATGGCGTACTGCACCAGGTAGATGGCGCCGGTATCGAAGCGCTGCTCGATCTGGAAGGGATAGCGCTTGAGCGGCTCGCCATTGGCGTCGAGCACACTGCGGATGCTGCGCAGCGGCGTGTTGAAGCCGCCGTTGGCCAGCGTCTGGTACATGGTCGCCACTTCCATGGGCGTCAGGGCACCGGCGCCGAGCAGGGTCGCCGGATAGGGCGGCAGGGCGCGACTCACGCCCAGGCGCGCGACGGTCTTGAGCACCTCGGGGACCCCGAGGTCCAGGCCCAGGCGCGCGGTGGACAAGTTGTAGGAATGCGCCAGCCCCTGATAGAGGAAGATGGTGCCGTGCGCCTTGTGCTCGTAGTTCTGCGGCCGCCAGACCTGGCCATCGGCGCCCTTCACCGAGAAGGGCTCATCCTGGATCAGGGTGGTCAGGGTGTACTTGCTGGGGCGCTCGAGGGCGGTGAGATAGACCGCCGGCTTGATCAGCGAGCCGACCTGGCGCACCGCGTCGAGGGCGCGGTTGTAGCCGGCGAAGCGCGGATCGCGGCCACCCAGCAGCGCCTGGACCTCACCGGTTTCCGGATTGGTCACCACCATGGCCGACTCGACGTTTTCCGCACCCTTGCGGCCGTCGATGCGCTTCATGGTCTCGCCCATGGCGGCTTCGGCCTTGGTCTGCAGGATGGGGTCGAAGCTGGTGAAGATGCGCAGCCCTTCTTCGGTGAGGTCTTCGTCGCGGTAGTCCTGCTTGAGCTGGCGCTTGACCAGGTCGACGAAGGCCGGGAAGGAACTGTTGGTCAGGCTGCCGGCCTTGGTGATGCCCAGCGGCCGAGCCTTGGCCGCTTCCGCCTCGGTGGCGCTGACCACGCCCTGCTCGGCCATGAGGTCGAGCACCAGGTTGCGGCGGGTCATGGCGCGCTCGGGGTAACGGCGCGGGTTGTAGTAGGACGGGCCCTTCACCAGACCGACCAGCAGGGCGACCTGATGCAGTTTCAGCTCGCTGAAGGGCTGGCCGAAGAAGTACTGGGCGGCCAGACCGAAGCCGTGGATGGCGCGCGAGCCGTCCTGACCGAGGAACACCTCGTTGAGGTAGGCCTCGAGGATCTCCTGCTTGCTGTAGTGCAGCTCCAGCAGCAGCGCCATCAGGGCTTCGGTGCCCTTGCGGGTGATGCTGCGCTCGTTGGTGAGGTAGAAGTTCTTGACCAGCTGCTGGGTCAGGGTGCTGCCACCCTGGCGCACCTGGCCGCTGGTGGCGTTGACCCAGACCGCCCGGGCGATGGACTTGGGCGAGACGCCGTGGTGATGCCAGAACTCGCGGTCCTCGACGGCCACCAGGCCATCGACCAGGTGCGGCGGCGCCTGGTCGAGCTTGATGAGGATGCGATCCTCGTTATGTGCCGGATAGATGCCGCCGATCATCAGCGGTTCCAGGCGGGCCACGGCCAGATTGCTGCCATCCAGGGCGCTGACGCCGGAGACGGTGCCGCCGGCGAAGCGCACACGGATCGCCCGCGCCGGCTCGACGCCTTCGTAGAACTGGAAGCCGCGGGTGTTCAGCTCGACCGTGGAGGCGCCCACGGAGACGCTGCCAGGGCCGTCCACGGTCTTCTCGCGGCGATAGCCGAGGGCATCGAGTTCGGTGAGGAAGTCGTCACGGCTGAGCTTGACGCCATTGAACAATTCCAGCGGCCGGGCATAGACCTTGGCCGGAATGGTCCAGCGCTTGCCAGAGAATTTTTCCTGGACCACGGCATCCAGATAGATGCATACGCCAGCCAGGGCTACCAGCGCGACCAGACCAAGCTTGACTGCCCAGCCGGACAGGCGGCGCCAGTCAAAGGTCTTGCGCTTGCGGGAACGAGAGGATCGGGGTCGCTTCATGGCGGCGCATTATACGCACTTGCCCGGTGGCCGACAGCGGCCTGCCAGCGCTTCGTCAGCTGGGGTTCAAGGACGCCCCTTCCCGGTGTCGCGGCTTGCGTGGACCGCCCTGGCAGCGATAATGCCGCCATCCATTCCCTACAAGGACCGCCCGTGAGCCAGCTCCTGATTTCCGCCCTGCAGAACCCGGCGCTCTATCCCCATCCCACCTCGGCGTTCCGGGTCGTCGAAACCCATATTTCCTGGGTCGTGCTGACTGGCGAGGTCGCCTACAAGATCAAGAAGCCGGTGAATTTCGGTTTCCTCGACTTCACCGACCTGGAGGCCCGCGGCCACTTCTGCCGCGAGGAACTGCGCCTCAACCAGCGCCTGACCTGCGATCTCTACCAGGACGTGGTGGCCATCACCGGCAGCGAAAGCGCTCCCGAGCTGGGCGGCAGCGGTCTGGTGATCGAATACGCCCTGCGCATGCGCGAATTCCCCCAGAGCCAGCTGCTCAGCGAGGTGCAGCAGCGCGGCGAGCTGACCGAGGCGCACATCGACGCCCTGGCTGCACAGATCGCCCGCTTCCACCTGGCCGCACCCCAGGTAGGGACCGAGCATCCGCTGTGCACCCCGGACGCCGCCATGGCGCCGGTGCGGCAGAATTTCGAGCAGATCCGCGCCATGCTCGGCGAAGCGGCCGATCTCCGACAGCTCGACCAGCTGGAAGCCTGGGCCGAAGCCAGCTACGCGCGCCTGCTGCCGCTGTTCGAGGCGCGTTGCCGTGACGGCTTCATCCGCGAATGCCATGGCGACATCCACCTGGCCAACGCCACCCTGCTCGACGGCGAGGTGGTGCTGTTCGACTGCATCGAATTCAACGAGCCCTTCCGCCTGACCGACACCATGGGCGATGCCGGCTTCCTGGCCATGGACCTGGAAGACCGCGGCCTCAAGACCCTGAGCAACAGATTCGTCAATGCCTACTTCGAGGCCACCGGCGACTACAGCGGCCTCGCCCTGCTCGACTTCTACAAGGCCTATCGCGCCATGGTGCGCGCCAAGATCGCCCTCTTCCGCCTCGGCCAGGCCGAGGAGCCGGCGCTGCGGGCCGAGATCCTTGCCAGTTATCGCAGCTACACGGCCCTGGCCGAAGGCTATACCCAGGTGCCCCAGCCCTTCGCGGCGGTGATGCACGGGGTGTCGGGGATCGGCAAGAGCACCGTGGCCCTGGCCCTGGTCGAGGCGCTCGGCGCCATTCGCCTGAGATCCGATGTCGAGCGCCAGCGCCTCTATGCCGACAGCGACGAGGCCACCCGCTACAGCGCCGCAGCCGGCGAAGCCACCTATGCGCGCCTGCACGAGATCGGCGCCCAGGTACTGGCGGCCGGTTATCCGCTGGTACTCGACGCCACCTACCTCAAGCAGGCCCAGCGCGCCGCGGCCCAGGCCCTGGCCGAAGCCCAGGCCGCGCCCCTGCTGATCATCGACTGCCAGGCGGACGACGAACTCATCGCCCGCTGGCTGCAGGAGCGCCAGGCCGAGGGGACCGATCCTTCCGAAGCCACCCTCGCGGTGGTGGCAGCCCAGCGCCAGGCCCAGGATCCGCTCGAACCCGCCGAGCAGGATCGGGCGCTGGTGGTGGAGCTGGGTCGCGCCGGACAGTTGGAGGCCCTGCCGGCTCGCCTGCTGCGCCGCCTGGGTCGCGCCCCGGCCTGACCACGACCTCCTGGGGGGCAGAACAAGCGTTCCGTCACAGCTCGTGGAGTTGTGGATTTACGGTCGCCGACGAGCGGCTTATCGTGCGACCCACGTCACAGCCTCTGCGTAACAAGAAGGAATTGGCACCATGTACCTCATCGGCGATCAGCCTCCCTATGTCGATCAGTTGCGTCAGGCGCTGCAGGCCATTCCGGCGCGACTGGTCAGTGGTGTGGCGCCGAGTCGGCAGCCCCTGCAGCTGAGTCCCGCCGCCCTGCTGCAGGACTGGATGCGCAATGACGAGGTCTATCTGATCCAGCGTGGCCCGCTGCGGGTGGTCCTGGATCAGCGGGCGCTGTTCCAGCTCGGCGAGGGCGACCTGATCGGCCTGGGGCGCACTCTGGATCTGCCGACCCTCAACTACGAGAGCGAGGCCGACGTGCGGGTGCTGCCCTACGACCGCGAGACCTTTCTCGCGGCGGCCACCGCCACGCCGGTCCAGCGCGATGCCCTGCTGAGGTACATGCTGGGTCAACAATCGCTGCTGGCCCAGGCGCTGATCCGGCTCAAGCCGCCGGTCACCCAGCCGGCCACCGGCTTTCGTCGCTATGCCGCCGGCGAGGTCATCATCCGTCAGGGCGATTCCGCCGAGCATGTCTTCGTCATCACCGAAGGCCATGCCGAGGCCTGGGTCGATGGCTGCAAGGTCGGCGAGGTCTGCCAGGACGAGATCGTCGGCGCCCTGGCGGTGTTCACCCATACGCCTCGTACCGCCAGCGTCATCGCCAAGACCGTCTGCACCGTGCTGGTGATCCCCCAGGATCAGTTCGTTTCCCTGATGGAGACCACCCCGCGCATCGCCCACAGCCTGATCGAGAACATGGCGCGCCATATCGACACCCTGAACAAGGAGGTCACCCGCCTGCGCGGTGCCCAAGAGCGACCTTCCAGCGGTAATTAAGAAATGTTCTCGAATACGCTTGACGATGGAATGAGAATTGTTATTATTCAACTCAGCCGGTCGCGAGACCGGTCGATAACTGAAGGTCCAGCAGTTGGTCTTTCGGGTTATCTCCTCATCAGGCTAATCACGGTTTTGGACCCGGCTCTGCCGGGTCTTTTTTTGTCTGGAACCCGGCGCTAGCGCCGATCCAGCACAGCGGGCACGGCATCGGCCGGCCGCTCCTCCCCCAGGCCATAGGCCAGCTGCAGGTGTTGGGCAGCCCGCGCGGCGCTCTGGGCGTCGCCGGCATGGATCACCCCCAGGGGCCGGTGCGCGTCGACCCACTCGCCGGGCAGTGCCAGGCCGGCCAGACCCACCGCCGGATCCACTTCATCCTCCGGACGTTGCCGCCCGCCGCCCAGTTCAACCACCAGCAGACCGAGGGCGCGGGTATCGACCTGCTGCACCCAGCCCGGGCCGGCCGGATAAACGGCGCGCACGACCGGGGCCCGAGGCAGATGCTGCCAGGGCCGCCCGGTCAGGTCGGACGGACCGCCCAGGGCCAGGTTCATCGCCGCGAAACGCGCCAGGGCGGCGCCGCTCTGCCAGGCCTCCAGCACCAGGCGCTCGGCCGCCATGGCATCGCTGGCGAGTCCGGCCAGTTGCAGCGCTTCCCCGGCCAACGCCTGGATCACCTGCCAGAGGCGCTCGCTGCGCACCTCGCCGGTCAGCAGGGCGATGGCCTCCTCCACCTCCAGGGCATTGCCGGCGCTGCGCGCCAGGGGCTGGCCCATGTCGGTGACCAGGGCGCGGGTCCGGACCCCGGCGGCTTCGGCGACCTCGACGATACTGTCGGCCAGGCGCAGAGCCGCGTCGCGCTCGGCCATGAAGGCGCCGCCGCCGGTCTTGACGTCCATGACCAGCACGTCCAGGCCGGCGGCCAGTTTCTTGGCCAGGATGGAGGCGGTGATCAGGTCCACCGATTCCACCGTGGCGGTGACGTCGCGGATGGCATAGAGGCGGCGGTCGGCCGGGGCCAGATCGGCGTCCGGACCGACGATGGCGCACCCCACCTCGGCCACCACCTGGCGAAAGCGCGCCAGGCCAGGCCGGATGAGATAGCCGGGGATGCTCTCCAGCTTGTCCAGGGTGCCGCCGGTGTGGCCCAGGCCGCGCCCGGAGATCATCGGCACGTGGCAGCCACAGGCGGCGAGCAGCGGCGCCAGCACCAGGCTGGTGAGATCGCCCACGCCGCCGGTGGAATGCTTGTCCACCACCGGCCCGGGCAGCTCCCAGTGCAGCACCTGGCCGCTGTCGCGCATGGCCAGGGTCAGGGCGGTGCGCTCGGCGGCGGTCATGCCGCGCAGCAGGGTGGCCATGGCGAAGGCGGCGATCTGGCCTTCGCTGAGGCTGTCTTCGACGATGCCGCGGACCAGTCGCTGGAGATCCGCAGCCGTGAGTTCCAGGCCATCGCGCTTCTGGCGGATCACCTCCTGGGCAAGCCACATGGGCGGACTCCTTAGAAGTCGTCGAAGGCGCCGGGCAGCAGCTCGGCCAGGGTCCAGGTGCGGGTACGGCCGGGTTCGCTGCCGCTGCAGACGATGGTCGCGTCGGGCGCCATCAACTCCAGCAGCACCTGGCGACAGGCACCGCAGGGACTGATCAGGGGAACGCCCGGCGCATGGATGGCCATGGCGGTGAAACTGCGCGGCGGCAGGCCCCGGCTGATGGCGGCGAACAGGGCGCTGCGCTCGGCGCAGTTGGTCAGGCCATAGGAGATGTTTTCCACGTTGCAGCCATGGATGACTTCGCCCTCGGCGGTCAGCAGGGCGGCGCCCACGGGAAAATCCGAATGCGGACAGTAGGCGCGCTCGGCCGCAGCGACCGCTTGCGGAAGCAGTGCGGCCAGGTGCGCAGGCAGGTTGGTGCTCATGACAGTCTCCAGATCAGAATTGATAACCCACCCCCGCATAGTAGCCCCAGCCGTTGGAGCGGCCCTCGAAATCGCCCTCGCCAAAGTTCAGCTCGGTGCCGTCGCGCCAGTTGCCGCCATTGTGGAAATGCCGCGCAGCGAACATGAAGCGCAGGTGGGTGAAGGCATAGAGCAGCACATTGGTGGATACGGTGGCATTGGCCGTACGACCTGGCTCGTCGCCCAGCTTCGAGCCGAAATCGAAGTTGGTGAAGCCGACATAGGTCAGGGAGGCACCGTTGTCGAACTTGGCCAGCGGCCAGATGTACTTGAGCTGGGCCCGATAGCCGTCCCAGGAATTCTCGTTGGCGGCGCCATAGTTTTCCCACTGGCGGCGGCCGTAGAGGTTGGCGGACAGCAGCACCGGGGTATGGGTCTCGATATCGGTACCGAAGCCGGCGTAGAGGGTGTTCTGTCGACTGGCCTGGCTGCTGCCGTGGTCATAGATCCAGTCGAAGGCCAGGTACCACTCCTTGAACGGCCCGAAGGCCAGCGAGCGACCACTGAGCTGATCGATGGAGATACGCGGTTCGTGCTCCATGAACAGGGGCGAACCGCGGTCCCAGACGCCGGAGTCATGGCTGTTGCCGATACCCAGTACCCTGGGCACGTCGATGTAGCCATAGAGTTCGAAGGGCCCCTTGCGGCCGAAGTACTCGTACTCCAGATAGACGTCGTCCACGGGCTGCGGGCCGAAGCTGATGTCCTTGCTGCCGATCAGAGTCAGATCCTGGTTGTACCAGGACGATAGATAGGGCGAGCGATTGTCCGTCTGTTGCGCGGCGGGACTGGCGGTCTCGCCCTGGGCGCTGTCGGTGGTGACGGCGGGAGCGGCCAACAGCTGGGCGCTGCAGCAGAACAGGAGCGGTAGCGCGCCGAAGCGCACGCGACGGAGGCGGGAAAACGTCATGAGGAGGGTTCCTGAGCGAAAGCCTTGAGAAGCCGCGGACAACCCGTGGCGGCGAAGCAGGCGCACGCCACGGTCATCCGCTGTTACGTTTTGGCGCACCCAGGCCAGCGGTGCACCATAAAGTGGACCGGATGGTCCAATCGACATCGAGCTAGAGGCCGATGAAGAAGCCGGCCAGGGCCGCGCTCATCAGGTTGGCCAGGGTGCCGCCAAGCATGGCGCGCAGGCCCAGCTGAGCCAGTTCGTGACGCCGCTGGGGCGCGATGCCGCCCAGGCCGCCGAGCTGGATGGCGATGGAAGAGAGATTGGCGAAGCCGCAGAGGGCGAAGGTGACGATGACCTGGGTATGCGCCGAGAGCGGCTGGACGCCCGCCGCTGCCGACTTGACCGGGTCCAGATAGGTCGAGAGGTCGGCATAGGCGACGAATTCGTTGAGCACCAGCTTCTGACCGATGAAGCCACCGGCCTGTACCGCCTCGTTCCAGGGCACCCCGATAAGGAAGGCCACCGGCGCCAGCAGATAGCCCAGCACCAGCTGCATGCTCAGTTGCGGCACGCCGAACCAGGCGCCGCACCAGCCGAGGATGCCGTTGAGCAGGGCGATCAGGGCGATGAAAGCCAGCAGCATGGCACCGACCGCCAGGGCGATGCGCAGGCCGACCTGGGCGCCTTCGGCGGCTGCGTCTATGACGTTGGCTGGGCGCTCTTCCCCTTCCCCCAGGGTCTTCATGGCTTGGTCGCGCGGCTGTTCGGTCTCCGGCTCCATCAGCTTGGCCATCAGCAGTCCGCCCGGAGCGGCCATGAAGCTGGCGGCGATCAGGTACTTGAGTTCCACGCCCATGCCGGCGTAGCCCAGCAGCACCGAACCGGCCACCGCGGCGAAACCGCCAACCATGATGGCGAACAGCTCCGAGCGGGTGAGATCGGCGATGAAGGGCCGCACCACCAGCGGCATTTCCGACTGGCCGAGAAACAGGGTCGCGGTGACCGTGGTGGATTCCACCCGACTGGTGCCGAGCAGGGCGTGCAGCGCTCCGCCCACCAGGCGGATGATCCAGCCCATGATGCCCAGGTAGTAGAGCACCGCGATCAGGCTGCCGAAGAAGACGATCAGGGGCAGCACCCGCACGGCGAAGACGAAGCCACCGTTACCGAAGTACTCGAACATCTTCGGTCCAGCGAGACCGCCGAAGAGGAACTCGATGCCCTTGTCGGCATAGAGCTGCAGCGAAGAGACGGCGCCGGAGACGCTGCCGAGCACCTGCTGGCCCCAGGGAATGTAGAGGACGAACAGGCCGAGCCCCGCCTGCAACAGAAAGGCCGCGAGCACGGTACGCACGCGAATGGCGCGCCGCTGGCGGGAAAAGAGGATGGCGATGGCCACCAGCAACAGCATGCCCAACACAGAGATCATCAAGAGACTCCTGACAGGATCGCCCGATAGCGGCGATCGATGGGCGATATCCGTAAGCAAGGCGCCTGCCAGATCCTGTCCGGGCGATCAGCTTTTTGTGACTGCCTAGTCAGCGAGGCGCAGCGGTCGGTCCAGCTCCAGGCCCGCGGGCGAGAGCCGTGCCCCATAAGCCAGCACCTGCACACCCTGGCGACGGGCTTCGCCCAGGGCCAGGGCATAGGCGGCATCAATTTCCGCGGCCGGGCGTACCGCCTCGATGCCGTCGAGCAATACGCAATAGAGCAGCACGGCTCGCTCGCCGGCCGCGGCCAGGGCCGCCAGCTCGCGCAGATGGCGGGCCCCACGGGTGGTCACGGCGTCGGGAAAGGCGGCGATCGCGGTGTCGGCAAAGCCCAGGGTGACGCTCTTGACCTCCAGGTACAGCGGCCCCGCGGGATACTCCAGGCGAAAATCGGCGCGACTGTTCTCCAGCCCGTAGGCCACCTCCCGGCGCAGGGCGGTGAAGCCGGCCAGTTCGGGAATGCCACCGGCCAGCAAGGCCTCCTCCACCAGGCGATTGGCACGGGCGGTATTGATGCAGGCCAGGCGGCCATGGTCCGTCTCGACCAGCTCCCAGGTGCCGGGCAGCTTGCGCTTGGGACCACTGGCGCGGCTGAACCAGACGCGGGCGCCCGCCGGCTGGCAGTGGAGCATGGAGCCGGTATTAGGGCAGTGCAGGGTCAGCACCTCGCCGCTGGCGGTCTCGATGTCGGCGAGAAAACGCTTGTAGCGGCGCAGCAGGCGACCCTCTTCCAGGGGTGGCTCGAATCTCACCGGGCGCTCCAGCGCTGCAATCCCTGGGCGATGCGGGCGACGGCCTCTTCCAGGCGCGGCAGCGACTGGGTGTAGGCGAAGCGCACATGGGTGTCGGCACGGTGGCGACCGAAATCCAGGCCGGGGGTGATGGCCACGTGCTCGGTCTCCAGCAGGAATTGGCAGAAGGCATAGGCGTCGCCGCCAAAGGCGGCGATGTCGGCATAGAGATAGAAGGCGCCCTGGGGCTCGACGGCAATCTCAAAGCCCAGGTTGCGCAACGCCGGCAGCAGGTAGTCGCGACGGCGGGCGAATTCGGCGCGACGCTCCTCGAAGATGGCCATGGCCTCAGGGGTGAAACAGGCCAGGGCCGCCTGCTGGGCCACGGTGGAGGCGCTGATGTAGAGATTCTGCGCCAGCTTTTCCAGCTCCGGCACCGCGGCGCGCGGCGCCACCAGCCAGCCGAGGCGCCAGCCGGTCATGCCGAAATACTTGGAGAAGCTGTTGAGCACGAAGGCCGAGTCGTCCACCTCCAGCACGCTGGGGGCGTCAAGGCCGTAGGTCAGGCCGTGGTAGATCTCGTCCACCACCAGGTGACCACCACGTGCCCTGAGGGCGGCCGACAGCCCGGCGAGTTCGTCGCGATCCAGCAGGGTGCCGGTCGGATTGGCCGGCGAGGCCACCAGGGCGCCGACGCTGTCCGCCTGCCAGTGCCGCGCGACCAGTTCGGGGGTGAGCTGGTAGCGGGTCTCGGCGCCGACCGGAATCAGCTGGGCCGCGCCTTCCACCAGGCGCAGGAAGTGTCGATTGCAGGGATAGCCGGGATCGGCCAGCAGCCAGTGACGCCCGGGATCGACCAGCAGGGCGCTGGCCAGCAGCAGGGCACCCGAGCCGCCGGGGGTGATCAGCACCCGTTCCGGATCCAGGTCGACGCCGTAGCGCTCGCCATAGAAGGCGGCGATGGCGCGGCGCAACTCCGGCAGGCCGCGGGCCGCGGTGTAGCGGGTCTGACCGGCCGCCAGCGCGGCCTGGCCGGCCGCGACCACCGGGGCGGCGGTGGTGAAATCGGGCTCGCCGATCTCCAGGTGGATGACGTCATGCCCGGCGGCCTGGAGCTGGTTGGCGCGCTCCAGCAGGGCCATCACATGGAAGGGCTCGATGGCCTGGCTGCGCGCGCTGTAGGAATTGGACATGGAGGGGGTCCGAACTTGTGGCGAAGGCGGGATTCTAACCAAGGCTTCGCAGACCGGCATCCGCCGCGTCGGCAAGGAGCGGGAGGCCAGTAGTAGCGCCCCCTGGAAGCTTCTGGTAAGTTCGCCGGCTTGCATCCGCAGGGCGACTGGCCAGTCGAGAACATATTCAGCCTGGCGTCGGCATTGCGCGGGACGCCATCGGCAGCCACAGACCCCGGGCGTTCCAACATGGAGAGGCCTGGAAACGCATCCAGCCTGTGGACAGGATCAGCGAAAGTGAGAGGGTCAATCATGCCCAGCGAAGCAAATCAGCAGAACAATCATCTGGCCCGTGGCTACGAACCCTACCAGCCTGCCAAGGGTGAGGAATACATGAGTGAGCGCATGCGCGCCCACTTCACCGGCATTCTGAACAAGTGGAAGCAGGAACTGCGCGAAGAAGTCGATCGCACCGTGCACCACATGAAGGAAGAAGCGGCCAACTTCGCAGACCCGGCCGACCGCGCGACCCAGGAAGAGGAATTCAGCCTGGAACTGCGTGCCCGCGACCGCGAGCGCAAGCTGATCAAGAAGATCGACGAGACGCTGCAGCTGATCGAAGACAACGAATACGGCTGGTGCGACTCCTGCGGCGTGGAAATCGGTATCCGTCGCCTGGAAGCCCGTCCGACCGCCAGCCTGTGCATCGACTGCAAGACCCTGGCCGAGATCCGCGAGAAGCAGACCGGGACCTGAGTCCTGCTGCCTCACCGACGAGGGCGCTACGGCGCCCTTTGTTCTTTCCAGACTTCGGTTTTTCCGGCATTCACAGGATGAGCTATGTCCAGGCGCCCCTATGTCGGCCGTTTCGCCCCCACGCCCAGCGGCTATCTGCACTTCGGCTCGCTGGTCGCCGCCCTCGCCTCCTACCTGGATGCCCGCGCCGCGGGCGGGCAGTGGCTGGTGCGCATGGAAGACCTGGACCCCCCGCGCGAGGTCCCCGGCGCCCAGGCGGCCATCCTCACCACTCTGGAGGCCTACGGCTTCGAATGGGACGGCCCGGTGCTGCGCCAGAGCGAGCGCCTGGACGCCTATCGCGCGGTCATCGCGCAGTGGCTGGCCACCGGCCTGGCCTATGCCTGCGACTGCTCGCGCAAGCAGCTCGAAGGCAGTGGCGGCCTCTACCCCGGATACTGCCGCAATCGCGGCCTGCCGGCGACGGACGCCGCCATCCGCATCCGTGTCCCTGAGCTGGACTACCGCTTCGTCGACCGGGTGCAGGGCGACTTCCGCCAGCACCTCGGCCGCGAGGTGGGCGACTTCGTCATCCAGCGCCGCGACGGCCTGATCGCCTATCAACTGGCGGTGGTGATGGACGATGCCCTGCAGGGCATGACCGACGTGGTGCGGGGCGCCGACCTGCTGGACTCGACGCCCCGCCAGCTCTATCTGCAGGAATTGCTCGGTCATCCGGCGCCGCGCTATCTGCACGTGCCGCTGCTGATCCAGCCCGATGGCCACAAGCTGGGCAAGAGCTACCGCTCGCCGCCGCTGCCACCCGAGCAGGCCGGCGCCCTGCTGGTGCGCGCCCTGCGCACCCTGGGCCAGCCGACGCATGCGGAACTGGCCCGGGAAACCCCGGCCGGGGTGCTGGCCTGGGGCGTTGCCCACTGGGATGCCGCGCTGATCCCGCGGGTGCCGCACCTGGCCGAAGCCCGGCTGCCGGACTAGTAGTTGGGCCAGAGGCCGGGCGTGGCCAGTTCCAGCAGATGGCCATCCGGATCGCGGAAATACAGGCTGATCGCGCCACGCGGCCAGCGGGTACATTCTTCGATGGCGACCCCGGCAGCCACCAGGTGTGCGGCCCAGGCTTCCAGTTCATCCGCCGCGACGGCCAGGGCCAGGTGCTGACAGCCTTGGGCGCCATGGGGCGGAATGCAGCCGCCCGGCAGCCTGACGGGCTGTTCGGTAGTGCCCCGCTGGAACAGCAACAGGACGCTGGCGCCCACCGCATAGGCGGCCAGGCGCTCGTCGGCGAACATCGGCGTGAGCCCCAACAGCTCTTCATAGAAGCGCCGGGCCCGGGGCAGATCGGCGACATAGAGCGCGGTTTCCAGCACGGCGGCGAGACGGGGCCTGGTCATCGGCGAACTCCGGCGGGGAAAGAAGCCTTCACGGTAGAAGCCTCCCTCTCCGGGGTACAGCGCTTTTGCATTACCATGGCGCCATCGCCGTTCGGGAACCGCGCATGTACATCTACCGGCTGGTCCTGCTCCTCGTGGTAGGCATCTATCTGTTCTCCCCCGCCATCATGGATTGGTGGATCGCTCCCAGCGGCGCCTGGTATCGCCCCTACCTGCTGTGGCTCATCCTCATCGTGGTGACCTTTATCCTGCAGAGCCAGCGCGATGCCGACGAGCTTTAGTCTGTCCCAACTGGTGCTGATCAGCGCCGGTTACCTGCTGATCTTCTTTGGCGTCGCCTGGATGACCGAGAAGGGCTGGGTGCCGCGCCGGCTGGTGCGCCATCCGCTGATCTACACCCTGTCGCTGGGCGTCTATGCCAGCGCCTGGGCCTTCTACGGCACCGTGGGCCTGGCCTACGACTACGGCTACGGGTTTCTCGCCTACTACCTGGGCCTGTGCGGCGCCTTCCTGCTGGCGCCGGTGCTGCTCTATCCCATCCTGCGCCTGACCCGTGCCTACCAGCTGGCGTCCCTGGCCGATCTTTTCGCCTTCCGTTTCCGCAGCACCTGGGCCGGCGCCCTCACCAGCCTGGGCATGCTGATCGCCGTGCTGCCGCTGCTGGCGCTGCAGATCCAGGCGGTGGCCACCAGCACCGGCATCCTGGTGCAGGCCCGCGCCCAGGACGCCCCGGCGCTGGGCTTCTGCCTGCTGATCACCCTGTTCGCCATGCTCTTCGGCGCGCGCCAGATCAATTCCAAGGAGCGCCATGAAGGCCTGGTGGTGGCCATCGCCTTCGAGTCCCTGGTCAAGCTGCTGGCCCTGGGCATCGTCGGCGGCGTCACCCTCTATACCGTGTTCGGCGGACCCAACGGCCTGGAGACCTGGCTGCAGCAGAACCAGAGCGCCCTCTCCACCCTGCACACCCCGCTGCAGGAAGGTCCCTGGCGGATCCTGCTGCTGGTGTTCTTTGCCGCGGCCATCGTCACCCCGCACATGTACCACATGGCCTTCACCGAGAATCTCAGTCCCCAGGCGCTGGTCAGTGCCAGCTGGGGCCTGCCGCTGTTCCTGCTGCTGATCAGCCTGGCGGTGCCGCCGATTCTCTGGGGTGGCCTGGCGCTGGGTTCGCCGACGCCGCCGGAGTACTTCACCCTGGGCGTGGGCCTGGCGCTGGACAATCCGCTGCTGGCGCTGGTGGCCTTCGTCGGCGGGCTGTCGGCGGCCAGCGGCCTGATCATCGTGGTGACCATGGCGCTGTCGGGCATGCTGCTCAACCACATCGTGCTGCCGCTCTACCAGCCGCCCACCGACGGCAACATCTATCGCTGGCTGCGCATGACCCGGCGCATGCTGATCGCCGCCATCATCCTCGGCAGCTATGGCTTCTATCGCCTGCTGCAGGGCCATGGCGATCTCTCCAGCCTGGGCATCGTCTCCTTTGTCGCCACCGTGCAATTCCTGCCCGGTGCGCTGTCGGTGCTCTACTGGCAGACGGCCAATCGCAAGGGCTTCATCGCCGGCCTGCTGTGCGGCCTGGGCCTGTGGTTCCTGAGCATGCTCATGCCGCTGGTGGCCGACATCAATCCACTGCACATCGGCGTCTTCAGCTATCGCATCAGCGCCAGCAACTGGCACCTCGCCGCCGTGGCCTCGCTGACCGTCAACGTGCTAGTGTTCGCCCTGGTCTCGCTGTTCACCGAGGCAAGCGAAGAAGAGAAGAGCGCCGCCGAGGCCTGCGCGGTGGACAACGTCCGCCGTCCGCAACGCCGCGAACTGGCGGCCAGCTCGCCCCAGGACTTCGCCGCCCAGCTGGCCAAGCCGCTGGGCGCCAAGACCGCGCAGAAGGAAGTCGAGCGCGCCCTGGCCGATCTGCTGCTGCCCTATGACGAGCGCCGCCCCTATGCCTTGCGCCGGTTGCGCGATCGCATCGAGGCCAATCTCTCCGGCCTGATGGGTCCGCGGGTCGCCCAGGACATCGTCGAGACCTTTCTGCCGTTCAAGGCGGAAAGCGAGGCCTATGCCACCGAAGACATCCACTTCATCGAGAATCGCCTGGAAGACTACCAGTCGCGCCTGACCGGCCTGGCCGCCGAGCTGGACGCCCTGCGCCGCTATCACCGCCAGACCCTGCAGGAGTTGCCCATGGGCGTCTGCTCCCTGGCGCGTGACCGCGAGATCCTCATGTGGAACCGCGCCATGGAAGAACTCACCGGCATCGACGGCGCCCGGGTGGTGGGTTCGCGCCTGAGCGCCCTGCCCGATCCCTGGCAGGACCTGTTCGAGCGCTTTCTCGCCGAACCGGCGCAGCAGCACCTCTACAAGCAGCGGCTGCCCCAGGAACACGAGCAACGCTGGCTCAACCTGCACAAGGCGACCATCGACGAACCCCTGGCGGTGGGCAGCAACGGCACGGTGCTGGTGGTGGAAGACATCAGCGAGACCCAGCTGCTGGAAGACCGCCTGATCCATTCCGAGCGCCTGGCCTCCATCGGCCGGCTGGCCGCGGGCGTCGCCCACGAGATCGGCAATCCGGTCACCGGCATCGCCTGCCTGGCGCAGAACCTGCGCGAGGAGCGCGAGGCGGACGAAGAGATCGACGAGATCAGCAGCCAGATCATCGAGCAGACCCGGCGCATCACCCGCATCGTCCAGTCGCTGATGAGTTTCGCCCATGCCGGCGGTCGCCAGCAGGCCCACGAACCGGTGTGCGTGGCCGAGGCGGCCCAGGAGGCCATCGCCCTGCTCTCCCTCAACCGCCAGAGCGTGGACGTCGACTTCTTCAATCTCTGCGATCCCGAACACCTGGTGCAGGGCGATCCCCAGCGGCTGGTGCAGGTGATGATCAACCTGCTGTCCAACGCCCGGGACGCCTCGCCGCCCGGTGCGCCGATCCGGGTGCGCAGCGAGGCCCAGGGCCAGACCGTGACCTTGAGCGTCGAGGACGAGGGCAGCGGCATTCCCAAGGCCATCGTCAGCCGGCTGTTCGAACCCTTCTTCACCACCAAGGATCCGGGCAAGGGGACGGGGCTTGGCTTGGCGCTGGTCTATTCCATCGTAGAAGAGCATTATGGTCAGATAATGATCGATAGTCCTACCGACCCCGTGACCGGCCAGGGCACCCGCATCCGGGTACTGCTGCCGCGCTATCTCGGGTTGCCGGAGGCGCCGTGACGGACCCATCCGCCTGCTGGATGGATCTGCTAAAGCATTCGGAAGTCCAGACGACCGCGACAAGACACGCTGCCTGGCGTGGGTCGTCTTGCCTTCCCGTAAGAGAGCGCACTTGATGGCCCATATCCTGATTGTCGAAGACGAGAAGATCATCCGTTCGGCGCTGCGCCGTCTGCTGGAGCGCAACCAGTTCCGCGTCAGCGAAGCCGGCTCCGTGCAGGAAGCCCAGGATCTCTACGATGTCTCGAGCTTCGATCTCGTCATCAGCGATCTGCGTCTGCCCGGCGCCCCCGGTACCGAGATGATCGATCTCGCCAAGGGCAAGCCGGTGCTGATCATGACCAGCTACGCCAGCCTGAGATCGGCTGTCGACTCCATGAAGCAGGGCGCGGTGGACTACATCGCCAAGCCCTTCGATCACGACGAGATGCTGCAGGCCGTGGCACGCATCCTGGTCGAGCGTGAACAGCGCCAGCCGGCTGCCGCCGTCGAGGAAAGCGTCGCGCCGCCGCCGGCCACCGGCGAGATCGGCATCATCGGCAACTGCGCCCCAATGCAGGACCTCTTCGGCAAGATCCGCAAGGTCGCCCCCACCGACTCAACCGTGCTGATCCAGGGCGAGTCGGGCACCGGCAAGGAACTGGTGGCGCGGGCGCTGCACAACCTGTCGCGCCGAGCCAAGGCACCGCTGATCTCGGTCAACTGCGCGGCCATTCCCGAAACCCTGATCGAATCCGAACTCTTCGGCCACGAGAAGGGCGCCTTCACCGGCGCCAGCGCCAGCCGTACCGGCCTGGTGGAAGCGGCCGACGGCGGCACCCTGTTTCTCGACGAGATCGGCGAATTGCCGCTGGAAGCCCAGGCGCGCCTCTTGCGCGTGCTGCAGGAGGGCGAGATCCGCCGGGTCGGCTCGGTGCAGTCGCAAAAGGTCGATGTGCGCCTGATCGCCGCGACCCACCGGGATCTCAAGGGCCTGGCCAAGATCGGTCAGTTCCGCGAAGACCTCTTCTATCGCCTCAACGTCATCTCCCTGCGCCTGCCGGCCCTGCGCGAGCGCGGTGGCGACGTCATGGAGATCGCCCGGGTGTTCCTCGCCCGTCAGTCCGCGCGCATGAGTCGCCCGGGGCTCAAGTTCGGCGCCGAAGCCGAGGCCGCCATCCGCCACTACAGCTGGCCGGGTAACGTGCGCGAGCTGGAGAACGCCATCGAGCGCTCGGTGATCCTCAGCGAAGGCCAGGAGATCAATGCCGACCAGCTGGGCATCGACGTCGAGCTCGGCGAGCTGGAGCTGGCCGACAGCTACCTGGATCCGCTGCCCAGCGCGGGCCTGGGGAACGGCAACGGCGCCCACGAGCCCACCGAGGACCTCTCGCTGGAGGACTACTTCCAGCACTTCGTGCTCGAGCACCAGGATCACATGACCGAGACCGAGCTGGCCCGCAAGCTCGGCGTCAGCCGCAAGTGCCTGTGGGAACGTCGCCAGCGCCTGGGCATTCCGCGGCGCAAGGCCAGCGCCAGCAGCGACGCCAGCTGATCCACGCCGGGACGTGGCAGCCCTGCACGTCCCGCGGTAACACCCTCCCGCCTCGCCTCCCCATCCTTTGCAATGTGTTACCGCCGTAACAGGAGGCGGGTTCAGCGGTAACGAAAATCTCTCTGTAGCCACCAGGCAAAAAGGCTACATTTTTCGTAAGCCACTGAAACAAAAGCATTTTTCAAAACTGGCACGGCACCTGCTTTATGTTCTGGCACAAGAACAATAAAAACGTACCCCCTCCATAACAAAAACAAGACGTAGCGACTCCAGCACAACAAGAACAAGCAGGCGGAGGCGTAGCTAACTGATCATTTTGGAGAAGAGTCGTCTTGCGGGATGGTCCCGCGATGTCAGGCCAGAGAACAATAAAACTGCCCCGAGGCAGCACCGGTACCAGGCAGAGCAGGAATGATCCTGACGACATCAGCTTCCAAAGTAATCCGTTTGCTCTTGGCTCTAGACTTCAGAGCCTTTCCGGCGGCCGGTATCCGCACGGGACAGACCACACAAGAAAAACAAGAGGTCTGGATAGACAATAAAAACAAAGCACGTACCACTTTGGGGGGGAGCTTCGGCTCCCCCAGTGCCTTTGACAGCCTCCCCTCCCTCGTTCAAGATCCCCTCCTTATCTATTGCGCAACGGCTCCCGCTGTGGTCCAGATTGCGTATAGCCGTCTCTCCGAACAGAAACTCGCATGCTGAAGAAGCTGATCCAGACTCTGCGCTCGCCCCTGCGGCGTACTCCGCCCGCGCCTGCCTTGCCCATCGAACTGCCCCGCAGTCAGCATGCTCTGGAACGAGAGCGCATCAGTCGCTACGCCCTGAGTGTCGTCGACCGGCTGGAAAAGGCGGGTTATCAGGCCTACCTGGTGGGCGGTTGCGTCCGGGACCTGCTGCTGGGCTTCGAGCCCAAGGACTTCGACGTCGCCACCAGCGCCACGCCCGAGCAGGTGCGGGCCGAATTCCGCAATGCGCGGGTCATCGGGCGGCGCTTCAAGCTGGTCCACGTGCATTTCGGCCGCGAGATCATCGAGGTCGCGACCTTCCGCGCCAATCATCCCACCGGGGATGCCGAGGACGAGACCCAGGGCTCGCGCCATGAAAGCGGCCGGATCCTGCGCGACAACATCTATGGCAACCAGGAACAGGATGCCCAGCGGCGCGACTTCACCATCAACGCGCTCTACTACGACGCCAGCGGCGAACGCATCCTCGACTACGCCAACGGCACCCAGGACATCCGCCTGCGGCAGATCCGGCTGATCGGCGATCCGGAGCAGCGCTACCTGGAAGATCCGGTGCGGATGCTGCGCGCCGTGCGCTTCGCCGCCAAGCTGGATTTCGAGATCGAGGCCGCCACCGCCGAACCCATCAGCCGCCTGGCGCCGCTGCTGCGGGACATTCCGGCACCGCGGCTGTTCGACGAGGTCATCAAGCTGCTGCTGGGTGGCAAGGCCGAGCGCACCTTCGAGCTGCTCTGCCAGTACGGGCTGTTCGCCCCGCTGTTTCCGGCCAGTGGCGAAGCCCTGGAACGCGATCCCGAATACGCCGGCAGCCTGATCCGCCAGGCCCTGGCCAATACCGACGCCCGCATCCGCGAAGGCAAGCCGGTCACCCCGGCCTTCCTCTTCGCCGCCCTGCTCTGGCCGGCCCTGCCCGAGCGCGTCCGTCATCATCAGGACCTCGGCCTGCCGCCGATTCCGGCCATGCAGGAAGCCGCTCACGACCTCACCCAGCAGCAGTGCCAGCGCACCGCCGTCCCCAAGCGTTTCACCATGCCCATGCGCGAGATCTGGGACATGCAGGAACGCCTGCCGCGCCGCCAGGGCAAGCGCGCCGATCAGTTGCTGGAGAATCCGCGCTTCCGCGCCGGCTACGACTTCCTGCTGCTGCGCGAGAGCGCCGGCGAGGAAACCGGTGGCCTGGGCGACTGGTGGACCCGCTACCAGGAGGTCGGCGACAGCCAGCGGCGCGAGATGATCAAGAACCTCAGCCGCGACGAAGGCGCACCGGCCAAGCGGCGCCGCCGTGGCGGCAGCAATCGTAAGCGGCGCACCTCGGATGTGCCCACCGCCGGCGACGAATGATGGAAAGGGTCTATCTCGGTCTGGGCAGCAACCTGGCCGAGCCGCAGCGCCAGCTGGAGGCGGCCCTCGAGGCCCTGGCCCGATTGCCTCACAGTGAGCTGGTGGCGGTCTCCGCCTTCTATGCCAGCGATCCCCTGGGACCACCCGATCAGCCGCGCTACGTCAACGCCGTCGCCGCCCTGGACACCGGGCTCGAGCCCCTGGCGCTGCTCGACGCCACCCAGGCCATAGAGCAGCAGCAAGGCCGCGTGCGCAAGGATGAACGCTGGGGTCCGCGGACCCTGGACATCGACATCCTGCTATTCGGCGAGCGACTGATCGACGAGCCACGCCTGCAGGTGCCGCACTACCACCTCCAGGCCCGTGCCTTCGTCCTCTATCCGCTGGCCGATCTCGCCCCCGCGCTGCACCTGCCCGATGGCCGCCGCTTGCCGGACCTGCTGTCCGCCTGCCCTTTCGAAGGCCTGGAGCGGCTGCTACCGTCGTCATCCACGCGGTAACACAGCCGTAACACCGAGCATTGACTTGTGCCGGATGCGCCGGGACTATAGCAGCCGTTTGCGCGCGGCCACCCCGCGCCCGCGGCGCCCAGACAATAACCATAGCGCCGTCCCACGAGGACCCCTTGCATGCCTGATATCAGCCTCACGACCCTTCAGGGGCTCAAGCAGCGCGGCGAAAAGATCGCCATGCTGACCGCCTACGATGCCACTTTCGCCCAGGCCGCCAGTCAGGCCGGCGTCGAGATGCTGCTCATCGGCGATTCCCTCGGCATGGTGCTGCAGGGTCACGACAGCACCCTGCCGGTGACCCTCGACGACATGGTCTACCACACCGCCTGCGTCAAGCGCGGCCACGCGGGTGCCTTCATCGTCGCCGACCTGTCGTTCATGACCTATGCCACCCTGGAGCAGACCCTGACCAGCGCCGGTCGCCTGATGCAGGCGGGCGCGCAGATGGTCAAGCTCGAGGGCGATGCCTGGCTGGCCGAACCCATTCGCCGCCTGGCCGCCAATGGCGTGCCGGTCTGCGCCCACCTGGGCCTGACGCCCCAGTCGGTCAACGTCTTCGGCGGCTTCAAGGTACAGGGCCGCGATCCGGCCCGGGCGCAGCAGTTGCGCGAGGCGGCGCGTGAGCTGGAGGAAGCCGGCGCGGCCATGCTGCTGCTGGAATGCGTGCCTTCGGCGCTGGCCGAGGAAATCACCCGGGCCGCCCGGGTGCCGGTGATCGGCATCGGCGCCGGGGCTGCCACCGATGGCCAGGTACTGGTGCTGCACGACATGCTCGGCCTGGCCCTGCGCGGGCGCACGCCGAAATTCGTGCGCAACTTCATGGCCGGTCAGGACAGCATCCAGGCTGCCCTGGCGGCCTATGTCGCTGCCGTCAAGGACGGCAGCTTTCCCGCTCCCGAACACGGATTCTCCGCATGAAAACGGTCCATAGCGTCCGCGAACTGCGCGCCGCCGTCGCCGCCGCGCGCCGCCAGGGCCTGCGCATCGGCCTGGTGCCCACCATGGGCAATCTGCACGCCGGGCATATCGCCCTGGTCGACACCGCGCGGCGTCACGCCGACTTCGTGGTGGCGAGCATCTTCGTCAATCCGCTGCAATTCGGTCCCACCGAGGATCTGGACACCTATCCGCGCACCCTGGCGGAAGACAGTCGCCAGCTGAACGAGGCCCACTGCGACCTGCTGTTCGCGCCGGCGGTGGCCGAGATGTATCCCAATGGCATGGACGGCCTGACCCGGGTGAATGTCCCCGTGGTGTCCGAAGGCCTGTGCGGTGCGCGCCGGCCCGGGCATTTCGAAGGCGTGGCGACGGTGGTCACCAAGCTGTTCCAGATGGCGCAACCGGACGTGGCGGTGTTTGGCGAGAAGGACTATCAGCAGCTGGCGGTGATCCGCAAGCTGGTCCAGGACCTGGACATGCCCATCGAGATCGTCGCCCAGCCCACGGTACGGGCCACCGACGGCCTGGCGCTGTCGTCGCGCAATGGCTATCTCGATGACCACCAGCGGGCCAGTGCGCCTTGCCTGTACAGCCTGCTCAGGCGCCTCGCCGATCAACTCGCCGCCGGCGCCGCGGTCGAGCCGACCCTCGCCGCCGGTGTCGCCGAATTGCACGCTCAGGGGCTCAAGGTCGACTATCTGGAATTGCGCGAGCAGCTGAGTCTGCAACCGGCCGGGCCGGACACCACCGCGCTGGTCCTGCTGGTGGCGGCCTACCTCGGCCAGACCCGCCTGATCGACAATCTGAGCTTTCGCCGCAGGGCCCGAGTGTGACGCAACCGAAGGTTAGCTCACCCGACCCTGCCTGAACCCTGGAAGCCCGGAACATACCGGGCTTTTTCATGCTCGAAGCGCGGCGCCACGACCGGCGTCTCGCGGTCACCGACTTTCTCTTGCAAGCCAGCGGCTTGTGGGGCACAACAGCAAACAAGAGCCACCAAGGAAAAGCCTAGCCATGGAGTACTATCAACACCCCCTCGACGTGACCCAGCTCGCCTCCTGGAAAGCCCTGCAGGAACACCGCAAGGCCATGCAGAACTTCCGCATGCGCGATGCCTTCGCCGCCGATCCGCAGCGCTTCTCGCAGTTCTCCCTGAGCAGCAGTGGTCTGTTCCTCGACTACTCCAAGAACCTCATCACCGAGCAGACCCGTGACCTGCTGGTGAATCTGGCCCGGGAAGCGGGCCTGGAAGGGGCCATCCGCACCCTGTTCGATGGCGCCTACGTCAACTCCTCCGAACACCGCCCCGCCCTGCACACCGCGCTGCGCCGCCCGGTGGGCGACAGCGTCCGGATCGATGGCCAGGACATCATGCCCGAGGTGCACCGGGTCCTGAACCAGATGACCCAGCTGGTCACCCGCATCCACAACGGCCTCTGGCGCGGCTACACCGAGAAGCCGATCACCGACGTGGTCAACATCGGCATCGGTGGCTCCTTCCTCGGTCCGCAGCTGGTCTCCGAGGCGCTGGTGCCCTTCACCCAGCGCGGCGTGCGCTGCCACTACCTGGCCAACATCGACGGCAGCGAATTCCGCGAGGTGACCTCCAAGCTCGCCGCCGACACCACCCTGTTCATCGTCTCCTCCAAGTCCTTCGGCACCCTGGAGACCCTGAAGAACGCCCAGGCCGCCCGTGCCTGGTGCCTGGCCCAGGGCTGCCCGGAGCCGGAGCTGCACAAGCACTTCATCGCCGTCTCCAGCAACGTCAAGGTGGCGGTGGAATTCGGCATCGCCGAAGAGAACATCTTCCCGATGTGGGACTGGGTCGGCGGTCGCTATTCGCTGTGGTCGGCCATCGGCCTGCCCATCGCCCTGGCCATCGGCATGTCCAACTTCAAGGACCTGCTGGCCGGTGCCTATGCCATGGACCAGCACTTCACCAGCGCTCCCTTCGAAGAGAACATGCCGGTGCTGCTGGGCCTGCTCGGGGTCTGGTACGGCAACTTCTGGGGCGCGACCAGTCACGCCATCCTGCCCTACGACCACCACCTGCGTAACTTCGTGAAGCACCTGCAGCAGCTGGACATGGAGTCCAACGGCAAGAGCGTGCGCCAGGACGGTTCGCCGGTGAGCCTGGAGACCGGCCCGGTGATCTGGGGCGGCGTCGGCTGCAACGGTCAGCACGCCTACCACCAGCTGCTGCACCAGGGCACCCAGCTGATCCCCGGCGACTTCATCGTGCCGGTGGTGAGCCACAACCCGGTGGCCGATCACCAGCAGTGGCTGTATGCCAACTGCCTGTCGCAGAGCCAGGCACTGATGCTGGGCAAGACCCGCGAAGAAGCCGAGGCCGAGCTGCGCGAGAAGGGCCTGGGCGAAGCCGAGATCGCCAAGTTGGCGCCGCACAAGGTGATCCCGGGCAACCGCCCGAGCAACACCCTGGTGCTGGAGCGCATCTCGCCGCGGCGCCTGGGTGCGCTGGTGGCCCTGTACGAGCACAAGGTGTTCGTGCAGAGCGTCATCTGGGGCATCAACTGCTTCGACCAGTGGGGCGTCGAGCTGGGCAAGGAGCTGGGCAAGGACGTCTACCAGCACATCATCGGCCGCAGCGAAGGCAAGGCCGACGACGGTTCCACCCAGGGCCTGATCGACTACTTCCGCGGTCGTCATCGCGGCTGATCGTGTCCGGTCCGTTCCGAAAGGCGCCGCTCTGCGGCGCTTTTTCGTTTTGTCGCCTCGCTGAACCCCGGCAGGGCATCCGCGGCCTAAACTGGGAGCACAACAACACCAAGAAGGAGCCGGCCATGAGCCAACGCTACCCCGTGCCCGAGAGCCTGAGTGCCCGTACCCACCTCGACGAAGCCCGCTATCGCGAGCTCTACCAGCGCTCGGTGGAGCAGCCGGAACGCTTCTGGAGCGAACAGGCCAGCGCCCTGCTCGACTGGTCGCGCACCTGGGACGAAGTCCATAGCGGCGATATGCGCCAGGGCCAGACCCGCTGGTTCAGCGGCGGCCAGCTCAACGTCGCCTACAACTGCATCGATCGCCACCTGGGGGCCCGGGCCGAGCGGACCGCCATCCTCTGGGAAGGCGACGATCCCGCCGACAGCCAAGCCATCAGCTATCGCCAGCTGCACGAGCACGTCAGCCGCCTGGCCAACGTGCTCAAGGAGCGTGGGGTCAGGAAGGGCGACCGCGTCTGCCTCTACATGCCGATGATCCCCGAGGCGGCCTACGCCATGCTCGCCTGCGCCCGCATCGGCGCGGTGCATTCGGTGGTGTTCGGCGGCTTCTCGCCCGAGGCGCTGCGCGACCGCATCCTCGATTCCGACTGCCGGGTGGTGATCACCGCCGACGAAGGCGTGCGCGGTGGCAAGCGCGTCCCGCTCAAGGCCAATGTCGACAAGGCCCTGGCCAAGTGCCCGGAGGTCCATACCGTGGTCATGGTCGAGCGCACCGGCGCCGCCGTGGCCCGCCAGGAGGGGCGCGACCTGCCCTATGCCCAGGCGGTGGCCGCGGCTTCGCCCGACTGCCCGCCGGAGCCCATGGACGCCGAGGATCCGCTGTTCATCCTCTACACCTCCGGCTCCACCGGCAAACCCAAGGGCGTGCTGCACACCACCGGCGGCTACCTGCTGGGCGCCACCCTGAGCTTCAAGTACCTGTTCGACTATCATGAGGGTCAGGTCTTCTGGTGCACCGCCGATGTCGGCTGGGTCACCGGCCACAGCTACATCGTCTACGGCCCCCTGGCCAATGGCGCCACCACCCTGATGTTCGAAGGGGTACCGAGCTATCCCGATGCCAGTCGCTTCTGGCAGGTGGTGGACAAGCACCAGGTCAATATCTTCTATACCGCCCCCACCGCTCTGCGCGCCCTGATGCGCGAAGGCGACGGCCCGGTACAGCGCACCTCGCGCAAGAGTCTGCAGCTGCTGGGCAGCGTCGGCGAGCCGATCAATCCCGAGGCCTGGGAGTGGTATCACCGGGTGGTGGGCGAAGGGCGCTGCCCCATCGTCGACACCTGGTGGCAGACCGAGACCGGCAGCATCCTCATCGCCCCGCCACCCGGCGCCCTGGCGCTGAAGCCGGGTTCGGCCACCCTGCCCTTCTTTGGCGTGCAGCCGGTGCTGCTGGACGAGCAGGGCCAGGAAATCGACGGGCCCGGCAGCGGCGTGCTGGCGATCAAATCCAGCTGGCCAAGCCAGATCCGCACCGTCTATGGTGATCACCAGCGCCTGATCGACACCTATTTCAGCGCCTACCCGGGTTACTACTTCACCGGTGACGGGGCGCGCCGGGACGAAGACGGCTACTACTGGATCACCGGGCGGGTGGATGACGTGCTCAACGTCTCCGGTCACCGCATCGGTACCGCCGAGGTGGAAAGCGTGCTCACCGAGCATGCGGACGTGGCCGAGGCGGCGGTGGTGGGCTGCCCCCACGAGGTCAAGGGCCAGGCGGTCTATGCCTTCGTCACCACCAAGGGCGGGGTGACACCGAGCGACGAACTCAAGGCGCAACTGCGCCAGCAGGTGGCCGACCAGATCGGCAGCTTCGCCAAGCCGGAGTTCCTGCAATGGGCGCCGGCACTACCCAAGACCCGCTCCGGCAAGATCATGAGACGCATTTTGCGCAAGATCGCCTGCGACGAGCTGGACAGCCTGGGCGATACCTCGACCCTGGCCGATCCGTCGGTGGTCGACAGCCTGATCGACGCCCGCCTCAATCGCGCCCCGCACGGCTAGCCGGGACCCAAAGAAAAGCCCCGCCTAGGCGGGGCTTTTTGCTACTGCCGACCTTAGTGGGCGGCTTGCATGCGGTGCTTCAGGTCACGCATGCGATCGTGGGTCGCACGGGCCTTTTCCAACTGGCTGCGCAGATTGGCCTGGGCATCCGGGGTGGCGTGTTCGTTGACGGCACGCTCCAGCGCGTGCAGCAGGCGGTCTTCCTGCTCTTCCAGTTCGCTGACGTAGGTGACCTCTTCCTTTTCCTTGCTGGCAAAGGAGGTTTTGACGTCGGTGTAGTACTTGCGGAAGCTGCCGGCAAAGGTGCCTTGCTCGGCGGGCTTCTCACCGGCAGCCGACACCTGACTGCTCAGGGCGCTGATGATCTCGGCCTTGCTCTGGGCGATCTCGGTGAACAGGGCCTTCAATTCGGGGTTCTTCACTTCGGTGAGGGCGTGCTCGTAGAAATTCTTGCCGTCACGGGCGATCTCGATCAGATCGTTGAGGGTTTCGGTCGTGCTGGTCATGGCAGTTCTCCGGGGCGAAGGGCAAGGGGTGATGGCGGCGTCGGGCGCCGCCATCGTGCCGGGTATTAGCGGGCGTCGTTACTGAGCCGCTTTCAGGGCGTCAGCCGATACGGCCTTCACGCCCTTGATGGCCTTGGCTTCTTTGATCGCCAGGTCGCGCTGGGCTTCGGTCGCCACGGTGCCGGACAGGGACACGACGCCCTTGTTGGTCTCGACCTTGATGGCGGTGCCCTTGATGTGTTCGTCGGCCAGGAACGACGCCTTCACCTTGCTGGTGATCCAGGTGTCGGACGCGGCTTCTTCGGTCTTGTCCACGGTGTTGTTGGCGGCCAGGGTCATGTTCTGGCTGGTGGCAGCAAAGGCACCGCCGGCCAGCGGCAGGCTCAGTACGGAAGCGGTGACGGCAGCGAGGGCAAAGGTACCGAAAGTCTTTTTCATGAGATGACTCCTGTTTTCCTTGGTTGTACTGCGCCCAGGTCCTGGCAGCAGCGACCTAGATGTAGAGCGCAACGGCTGCGCCGAATTCCAAGACTTGTTAAAGACGTTAAAAATCAATGACTTATTTCAATTAGACGTGGATGACAGGCGGGCAAAATGCAACTTCCTGGCGAATAGGCCTGGTAATTTGCACGAGGTCAGACGACTCTTGAGCCCGAGCCTGGACGCGTTGTCGTCGAAGGTGCCAAAGCCGATAAAGGCGGACGAAAGAAGTAGGTTTCCAGGTGACCCGACCCGAACTGCCGTACCTTTATCCGGTCAATGCTGAATTGAACCCGACACCTGCGATCGGGCCTTGAGGATCCGGGATGCGGCCTCTTTCTCCCGCGCGCATTGCCCTGGTTTATCTGTTGCTGAGCGCCGTCTGGGTGATCGGCAGCGATGGGCTGCTGTATCTGCTGCTCAGCGATCGGGACAATGCCTATCTGTGGCACACCCTGAAGGGCCTGGCCTTCATGAGCCTGCTGTCGCTAGTGCTCTATGGCCTGCTGCGGCGCGAGGCCAGCTATCGCGAAGGCTTCATCGGCGAGCTGCAGAACCAGCGCGCCACCCAGGATTTCGTCCAGCGGCTGACCAATACCGGTGACTGGCAGCTGCTGGACGATGGCCGTCTGCTCTGCTCCGAACGCACCCTGGTGATGCTGCACCAGCCCAAGGGCAGCGATCCGCTGGATTTCGCCACCATCGCCGCCTGCGCTCGCGTCGACGACCGTGACCATGTGCGCAGCATGCTGGAGCGTCTGCAGCACATGCAGGGCCCGCTGAATTTTTCCGCGCACTTCGACGACGGCCAGGGCAGCTGGCGCTGGCTCAACTGGCAGAGCGACTTCGACGAAGCCGGCATCACTCGTGGCGCCCTGGTCGACATCACCAGCTACAAGCTGGCCGAACAGGCACTGCAGGACAGCCAGCGACGCTATCGCGAGCTGGTCCAGCACCTGCCGCTGGTGGTGTTCGCCAGCGACCACCGTGGTCGCTGGCAATTTCTCAATCCGGCCTGGGAAGCCCTGACCGGCCAACCCGCCACCCAACCCCTAAACCATCCCTTGGATCAGGCTTTCCATCCCCAGGACGGCGCCCGACTGCGCCAGCTGGTGGCGGAATTCGCCGCGGGTCAGCGCCTGCACTGGAACGGCGTGGTGCGGTTGCGGCTGTCGGTGGAGAGTCATCGCTGGATGCAGATGGAGCTACGCGCCGGCCTCGATGGCGAGATCCAGGGTACCCTGACCGACATCCACCACGACTACCAGGCGCAGCAACTGCAGCAGGCCCGCAGCGATGTCCTCGACGACCTGCTCACCGGCCTGCCGCTGGCGGAAATCCAGCAGGGCATCGCCCTGCGGCTGGAGCGTATCTACCCGGAGATGCGCGTCGCCCTGCTGCTGGACGACCAGGGCGAGCATCTGCGGGTCGCCGCGGCGCCCAGTCTGCCCCCCGCCTTCCAGGCAGCGCTGGAAAGCGTGCCGCGCAGTCGCCACGACCAGGGCTGCTGCAGCGCCGTCGCCGCGAATGCCCCGGTGTTCACCATCGATGTCGAACTGGATCCGGCCTGGCAGCCGCTGTTGCCGGTCGCCCAGGCAGCCGGCATTCGCGGCGCCTGGGCCTTGCCGCTGCAGGACGAGCAGCAGCGCGCCGTGGGCGCCCTGGGCATCTACTACGGCGAGGCGCGACTGCCCGAAGCGGAGACCCAGGCGCTGATCACCGAATTCACCCGTCTGGCGGTGCTGGCCATCCGGCAACAGCGCGTGGTCCAGGCGCAACGCGCCAGCGAGGCGCGCTACCGCGGCATCTTCGAGCAGGCCTATACCGGCATCATGCTCAGCGATCTGGAGGGCCGCTGGCTGAGCGTCAACCACCACTTCTGCCAGATGCTCGGCTACTCGCAACCGGAGTTGCTGCAGAAGGACACCGCCTCGGTGACGCATCCGGAAGAGCGGGCCCTGGGCGCCGCCCTGCGCAAGCAGCTGGTCGACACCGGCCAGGACCGCTACACCCTGGAAAAACGCTATCTGCACCGCAACGGCACGCCGGTGTGGACCAACGTCACCACCCGCCTGATCCGCGACGATCAAGGCGTGCCCCAGTACTTCATCAGCACCGCCCAGGACATCACCCTGCGCAAGCAGCAGGAGGCAAGCCTGCGCCAGGCCGCCGCCATGTTCCAGAACAGTCGCGACGGCCTGCTGCTGCTCGACGAGCGCCGCTGGATCTTGGCGGTGAATCCGGCCTTCGCCCGCCTGCTGGGTACCCAGGAAGGCATCCTGCTCGGCCAGCGCCTGGGACTGCCCGGTGGCGGTCGCCAGGACCAGCGCTTTTATCGCGATCTCTGGCGCACCGTGCGCCGCGAGGGCCGCTGGGAAGGCGAATTGCTCTGGCCGCGCCTCGACGGCAGCACCTTTCCGGCCTGGACCGCCATCGACACCCTCTACCCCCGGGAGACCCGGCAGTACACGGTCACCGTCAGCGACACCACCCGCCTGCGCGAGAGCGAGGCGCGCCTGAGTCATCTGGCGCATCATGATCCGCTGACCGACCTGCCCAATCGCCTGCTGGCGCGCACCCACCTGGAACACGCCCTGGCCCTGGCCGAGCCCCAGGAATACCTGGTCGCCGTGCTGATCCTCGACTTCGATTACTTCCGCACGGTCAACGAAAGCCATGGCCATGCCCTGGGCGATGAACTGCTGGTGGAATTCGCCGCCCGGCTACGCGCCCTGCTCAGCGAGGACATCACCCTGGCGCGCATCGGTGGCGACGAGTACCTGGTCATCATCGAGCGGCTGGATCGACCCGAATTCGCCGCCCAGATCGCCCAGGCCATGCTCGGCAAGCTGGAACAGCCCTTCCACCTCGGCGAACACGACATCTATCTCAACGCCAGCATCGGCATCAGCCTCTTTCCCGACGATGGCGCCACCGCCGATGACCTCATCCGCAATGCCGACACGGCCATGCACCAGGCCAAGGATCAGGGCCGCGACACCTTCCGCTTCTATACCCAGGCCCTTACCGAGCAGTCGCGCCGGCGGCTGAATCTGGAGTCGCGGCTGCGTACGGCGCTCAAGCGCGGCGACTTCGTCCTCTACTACCAGCCGCTGATGAGCGTCAGCACCGCCCAGACCATTGGCGTGGAAGCCCTGGTGCGCTGGCGGGATCCGGAGCTGGGTCTCATCCCGCCCACAGAATTCATTCCGCTGGCCGAGGAAACCGGGCTCATCGTGCCCCTGGGCGACTGGATCATCGAGAGCGCCTGCCAGCAGATGCACAGCTGGCTGGCCCAGGGCCTGGAACTGGAAACCCTGGCGATCAACATCTCGCCCCGGCAATTCGCCAAGCGCGACCTGGCCAGCACCATTTCTCGCGCCCTGGCGCGCAGTCGCCTGCCGGCCGAGCACCTGGAACTGGAGATTACCGAAGGCACCCTGATGGGCAATGTCGAGGAGGCGCTGCTGTCCCTGGCGACCCTCAAGACCCTGGGGGTGCGCATCGCCGTGGACGACTTCGGCACCGGCTATTCCTCGCTGGCCTATCTGCGCCGCTTTCCGCTGGACAAGCTCAAGATCGACCAGAGCTTCATGCACGAATTGCGCAGTGACAGCGGTACCCACAGCAGCCAGGCCATCGCCGCGGCCATCGTCGCCCTGGGCCAGGGTCTGGACCTGGACGTCCTGGCCGAAGGGGTGGAGACCACCGAACAGTGGGACATCCTGCGCAAGCTGGGCTGTCAGCAATGCCAGGGCTTCCTGTTCAGCCCACCGCTGCCGCCGGAGGAGTTCGAGGTCTGGTACGCCGAACGGCAGAAGGCGCGCGCCTAGCGCCCTGACCGACGAATGTCACTGTACTGTAATCAAAACCGCTCTAGACTCGGGCTTCCACTTTTCGTCTGTCCCCGAGGGTATCAGCATGAAGATCGTGGTTCGTCCCCTGCGCAAGTCCACCACCAGTGCCTGGCAGGTCTGCATCGACAAGCAGGCCATCACCTTTCTCAGCGAAGCCGATGCCCGCAGCTATGTCGCGACGCTGGAGGCGCGCATCGCCGCACCCCATCCGTTGCCCCTGCGCGAAGCTGCGACAGGCCTGGCCGCGCCGCTCTAGGCCTCACGCCGCCCTGACCGTTGGTCTTGCGGATCATCCTGGCACCGCCCGTTCAGCGGCGGGCCAGGGCGATTCACGGCGCTGCTTGCGCGAACGATTGGCTAGGCAGCTATCGAACATGTAACTTTTGCGGCGTCCGCCCCATCCTACCTCTAGGCCCTGCGTTCGCAGGGGCTCGCTGTCTGATGGATCTGGAACGCCCATGCTTGAACTCGCTGCTGCCTTCATCTGCTTCACCTCCCTGCTCACCTACCTCAATTACCGCTTCGTCGGCCTGCCGCCGACCATCGGCGTCATGGTCATCGCCCTGATCTTTTCGGTCGGTCTGCAGAGTCTGTCCTGGCTGGGCTTTCCCGGTCTGGAACACCGCATCGGCGAACTCCTCGGGCAGATCGACTTCAACGATCTGCTGATGAACTGGATGCTCGGCTTCCTGCTGTTCGCCGGCGCCCTGCACGTCAATCTCAAGGACCTGCGCGACTACAAATGGGCCATCGGCGGTCTGGCCACCCTCGGGGTGATCATCTCGACGGTGCTGATCGGCTATCTCAGCCACTGGATCTTCGGCTGGCTGGGCTGGCACGTCGACCTCCTCTACTGCCTGATCTTCGGCGCCCTGATCTCCCCGACCGACCCCATCGCCGTGCTCGGCATCCTGCGCTCGGCCGGGGCGCCCAAGTCGCTGGAGACCACCATCGTCGGCGAGGCGCTGTTCAACGACGGCGTGGCCGTGGTGGTCTATTCGGTGCTGCTGGGGGTGATCCAGCTGGGCGAGACGCCTACGGTCAACGCGGCGCTCTGGCTGTTTGTCGAGGAAGCCGGCGGCGGCATCCTGTTCGGCCTGCTGATCGGCTTCGTCTGCTACTGGCTGATGCTGAGCATCGAGCAGCACCAGATCGAGGTGATGCTATCCCTGGCCCTGGTGATCGGCGGCTCGACCCTGGCCAGCCACCTGCACGTCTCGGGTCCCATCGCCATGGTGGTGGCCGGTCTGATCATCGGCAACCTGGGCCGGACCAAGGCCATGAACGACTTCACCCGACGCTACCTGGACGGCTTCTGGGAGTTGATCGACGAAATCCTCAACGCCCTGCTGTTCGCCCTGATCGGTATTGAGCTGCTGGTATTGCCCTTCAGCTGGACCCACCTGGGCGCGGCGCTGCTGGTGACCCTGGCGATCCTCTTCGCCCGCTGGATCAGCGTGGCGCCGGTGGTGCTGCTCAGCCCGCATTGGCGCAACATGACCCGGGGCACGGCGCGCATCCTCACCTGGGGCGCGCTGCGCGGCGGTGTCTCGGTGGCCCTGGCGCTGAGTCTGCCGGCCGGTCCGGAGCGGGATCTGATCCTGGCTCTCACCTACATCGTGGTGCTGGTCTCCATCCTCGGCCAGGGCCTGACCATCGGCCGGGTGGTCAAGAGCGTCACCGGCGGCGCCCCGGTCGCGCGCGACGAACACCACTGACCCAAAAACGAGAGAACCCCGCCGTGGCGGGGTTCTCTGCGCAACAGCCGAGCGATCAGCGCGGCAGGTTGCGGCCGGAGAAGATCTCGCGCATCTCGTGCTTGAGACGCTGGGTGATCTGCTGACGCTGCTCGGACGAGAGGCTGCGGGAGGCGTCGCCGAACAGGTAGTTGTCCAGTTCGAATTCCTTGAGCAGCATCTTGGTGTGGAACAGGTTGTCCTGGTACACGTTCACGTCGGTCATCTGGTAGGCCGCGCGGGTGTCTTCGGACAGGTAGTTCTGGATCGAATTGATCTCGTGGTCGATGAAGTGCTTGCGCCCTTCGATGTCGCGGGTGAAGCCGCGCACCCGGTAGTCCACGGTGACGATATCCGAGTCGAACTGGTGGATCAGGTAGTTCAGGGCCTTGAGCGGAGAGATCACGCCACAGGTGGAGACGTCGATATCGACGCGGAAGGTGGCGATGCCGTCGTCCGGATGGATCTCCGGATAGGTATGCACCGTGATATGGCTCTTGTCCAGGTGGCCGAGAATGGTCTCGCGCAGCGGACCGGGCGACTCCTCGATCTGGCTCTCGGTCGGCTCGACCGGTTGCTCGGAGATCAGGATGGTCACGCTGGCACCCTGGGGATCGTAATCCTGGCGGGCGATGTTGAGGATGTTGGCCCCGATGATGTCGACCACGTCGGTCAGGATCTGGGTCAGACGCTCGGCGTCGTATTCCTCGTCGATGTACTGGACATAGGCCTGTTGATCTTCCGACGTCTCGGCGTAGCAGATGTCGTAGATGTTGAAGCTCAAGGTCTTGGTCAGGTTATTGAAACCATGGAGCCTGAGTTTGCTTTTCACGGTGGTAAAGCTCCCGTCGTGCGGTCTCTGACCGCGGTCCTGAATGCCCGTCAGTTGCGGATTGCGCAAGCTGCGTAGGGCGGCGAACACCTCTTCGCGATGGCGATTGGCTGTGCTTTCGGGGCCCTTGCCCCTTAAGAGCGGCGCATTATGCAGATCGGCAGCGGTTGGGGCCAGAGTCTGCCGGGCCCAGGTGATGAATTGATGTCGGCGGGAGGGAGACGAGGCGGACAGCGACGCCCGGGCGGGCGTCGCGGGCAGGGGTCAGGCGAGGTCGACGAGTTCGTAGCTGTGGCTGATCTCGACGCCGGCGCGGCCGAGCATGATGGAGGCCGAGCAGTACTTTTCCGCCGACAGCTCGATGGCGCGCTTGACCTGGGCTTCCTTGAGGCCGCGGCCCTTGACCACAAACTTCAGGTGGATGCGGGTGAACACCTTGGGCTCGGTGTCGGCGCGGTCGGCCTCGAGGAAGGCCTCGCAGCTTTCCACCGGCTGCCGCGCCTTGCGCAGGATGCTGACCACGTCGTAGCTGGCGCAACCGCCCAGGCCGATCAGCACGGTTTCCATCGGCCGTACGCCGAGGTTGCGCCCACCGCTTTCCGGCGGGCCATCCATGACCACCACATGGCCGCTGCCGGATTCACCGAGGAACATGGCCTCGCCTGCCCACTGGATGCGCGCTTTCATCGCTTTCGTCCTACTTATATATACAAATGGTGATCAGCTTAACATGCTGGATGGCGTAAACTGGTAAGCAGTGAAGGGTTATTCAGCTCGCATTTAAGCTGCGCATGTTCTTATCCGGTCTTTGAATTGGAACCGGCGCAGCCTGTGCATGCACCGGTTCGGACATCGGTGCCCCCGACTCAGGTTAGCTTTCAACCTCAGGAATCAGCATGGCCGCTATCATCCCACCCGCGAAGTTACAGCACATCGACAAGCTGCTAGCGCATTGCTCGCGTCGCCGTTACACGGCAAAAACCACCATCATCTACGCTGGCGACAACAGCGAAAGCCTGTTCTTCATCCTCAAGGGTTCGGTGACCATCCTCATCGAAGACGATGAAGGCCGCGAAATGATCATCGCCTATCTCAACGCCGGAGACTTCTTCGGCGAGATGGGGCTGTTCTCCAAGGAAGGCAGCGAGCCCGAGCGCAGCGCCTGGGTCCGCGCCCGTACCGAGTGCGAAGTCGCCGAGATCAGCTACAGCCAGTTCCGCGAACTGAGTCAGCAGGATCCGGACATGCTGTTCTCCCTGGGTCGCCAGATGGCCGAGCGCCTGCGCCAGACCACCCGCAAGGTCGGCGACCTGGCCTTCCTCGACGTCACCGGTCGCGTGGCCCGCACCCTGCTCGACCTGTGCAAGCAGCCCGACGCCATGACCCACCCGGACGGCATGCAGATCAAGATCACCCGCCAGGAAATCGGCCGCATCGTCGGTTGCTCCCGCGAGATGGTCGGTCGGGTCCTTAAGTCCCTCGAAGAACAGGGTCTGGTCCACGTCAAGGGCAAGACCATGGTGGTGTTCGGCACCCGCTGAGCCCGTCCGCTAGCCCCTGCCTGCAGGCGGGGGCCACGGCCCCCGCCCGTCCAGAGCGTCAGCCCTCGACCTTGCGCGACACCTTTTCCACCCGCACCGTGGCCTTCCCGTCGACGCTCTTCTCTTCGCTCCCCTTCGCCTTGGGCTCACCCACGACGAAGTGGAATTCTTCGCCGTGCTTGACCGCGCCA
Source organism: Pseudomonas sp. HR1 (assembly GCF_030175875.1). Classification (NCBI taxonomy): domain Bacteria; kingdom Pseudomonadati; phylum Pseudomonadota; class Gammaproteobacteria; order Pseudomonadales; family Pseudomonadaceae; genus Pseudomonas; species Pseudomonas sp. HR1. Next base: position 1,526,510 of record NZ_JASNRF010000001.1, on the reverse strand, counting down.
TAGAGCACCGCCTTCTCGATCAGCTCGGTACCGCGCAGATGCCGCAGCATCAGCGGATCGCTGCGCAGATCACGATAGAGCGCCAGGCACAGCAGCGCCATCACCACCACGAAGGGCAGCGAGACCACAATAGTCAGATTCTGCAGGCCGTTGAGCGCCGCACCCGGATTGCCCGGGTCGCCGATGGCCAGCATGATCGCCGCCACCGCGCCGGTGAGGGCGCCCCAGAAGATCACCGTGCGCCGCGAGGGCTCGGTGGTACCGCGCTCGGACAGGGTCCCCATCACCAGGGAGGCGGCGTCGGCGCCGGACACGAAGAAGATCGCCACCAGCACCATGACCAGCACCGAGGTCACCGAGACCCAGGGATAGCTGGCCAGCAGGTCATAGAGGGCGAAGTTGCTGTTCACCGCGCCGTCGACCAGGGTGAAGGCGCCCTGGCGCATGGCATCGATGGCCGCGCCGCCAAAGATGACGAACCAGACCACGCTGACCAGACTCGGCACCAGCAGGACCCCGGTGACGAACTGGCGGATGGTGCGGCCGCGACTGATGCGGGCGATGAACATGCCGACGAAGGGTGTCCAGGAGATCCACCAGGCCCAGTAGAACACCGTCCAGCTGGACAGCCAGTTGCCCATGGCCTCGCCTCCGCTGGCACTGGTGCGCGCCATCATCTCCGGCAGCAGGTCGATGTAGTCGCCGATGGCGGTGGGCAGCAGGTTGAGCATCAGCAGGGTCGGACCGACGACGAAGACGAACACCGCCAGGGCCACCGCCAGCACCATGTTGGTGTTGGACAGCCACTGGATGCCCTTCTCGACCCCGGACACGGCGGAGATGACGAAGGCCACCGTCAGCACCGTGATGATGCTGATGTAGAGCATCTTTCCCGGTTGCTCGATCCAGCCGTTGTGCTCCAGGCCGCCGGCGATCTGCAGGGCGCCCAGGCCCAGGGAAGCGGCCGAGCCGAACAGGGTGGCGAAGATCGCCATCATGTCGATGACGCGGCCGAGGGGGCCGTTGGCGTGCTCGCCGATCAGCGGGCGGAAGGCCACCGAGATCAGCTGGCAGCGGCCGCGGCGATAGGTGCCATAGGCGATGGCCAGGCCGACCACGGCGTAGATGGCCCAGGGATGCAGGGTCCAGTGGAACAGCGTGGTCGCCATGGCCACCTGCAGGGCGGCGCTGCTCTGCCCCGCGGCGCCGCCGGGTGGCGGATTGAGGTAGTGCGACAGCGGCTCGGCGACGCCAAAGAACATCAGCCCGATGCCCATGCCGGCGCTGAACATCATCGCCACCCAGGAGAGGGTGCGGAATTCCGGTTGCTCGTCGTCGCGCCCCAGGGGGATCCGCCCATAGCGACTGGCGGCCAGCCAGATGACAAAGACCACGAAGCCGGTGGAGGTAAGCACGAACAGCCAGCCGAAATGGGTGATCACCCAGCCCTGGGCAGTCGAGGCGCTGCTGGCCAGACTGGCCTGGCTGACGAAGCCCCAGATCACGAAGGCCAGTGCGGCGATGCTGGTGACGCCGAAGACCACCCAGTCGGTGGTGCCGGCGAGTCGCCGATCCCGTCGCGCCTCCTCGGTCCGGGAAGGATCGGTGACGCTGATATCAAGTGTTTCGCTTTTTTCTTCCGTTGCCATGGTTCTCGCATGCCCTGGTTATGGATGGCCTGGTGCGGCGGAGTCCTGGCTCGTCCTGCGACGGCCAGCCGCCTCCGCGACTCGCCACGGTGCAACGAGTCGGAGGCCATTAACCGGGTTTATCCCTACAGAAACAAAGCCCTGCGTCGGCAGCGGGCACACGGAGGTCGTTCCCGCCGCCCGGGGTGGGCGCGAGTCGACCTGGATCACCCTGTGGAAAGAAAAAGGCCCCGGGGTGGTCCCCGGGGCCTCGTGCGGACGACCTTGGTCTCAGGCGTCTCTGAGCGGGAAGCGGCGATCCGGGAAGAACAGACGCTGCAGCTCCTGGCCCGGTTCGTCGGCGCGCATGAAGGCTTCGCCGACCAGGAAGGCGCGCACCTCGTTGGTTTCCATCAGCTCCACGTCGGCGCGATTGAGAATGCCGCTCTCGGTGATCACCAGGCGATCCTGGGGGATGCGCGGCAAGAGATCGAGGGTGGCTTCCAGGCTGACCTCGAAGGTGTGCAGGTTGCGGTTGTTGACCCCCACCAGCGGGGTATCCAGCACCGTCAGGGCGCGTTCCAGCTCGGCGCCGTCATGCACCTCGACCAGCACGTCCAGACCGACGTCCTTGGCCGTAGCGGCCAGTTCGCCCATCAGGCCGTCGTCCAGCGCCGCGACGATCAGCAGGATGCAATCGGCGCCAATGGCCCGGGCTTCCACCACCTGGATGGGATCGACGAGGAAGTCCTTGCGGATCACCGGCAGCTGGCAGGCGGCGCGCGCCTGCTGCAGATAGGCGTTGCCACCCTGGAAGAAGTCCACGTCGGTGAGCACGCTCAGGCAGGTGGCCCCGCCCAGGGCATAGCTGTGGGCGATCTCGGCCGGCACGAAGTGTTCACGGATCACGCCCTTGCTCGGCGAGGCCTTCTTCACCTCGGCGATGATCGCCGCCTCCTTGCGCGCCACCTGGGCCTGCAGGGCGCGGGCGAAGCCGCGCGGGGCGTCGGCGGCACGGGCCTGGGCCTCGAGTTCGGCCAGGCTGGTCCGGGCCTTGAGCTGGGCGATTTCCTCGGCCTTGCGGGCCAGGATCTTCTGCAACACGGTTGGCACACTCACGGGCGACCCTCCTCGCGATAGACGGATGTGAAATGGGCGAGCTCGTCCAGCTTTTCCCGGGCCAGGCCGCTGTAGAGCGCGTCGTGGGCCAAGAGTACCCCTTCATGCAGGCTATGGGCGAGATCCGCGGCGTAGAGCGCCGCGCCGGCGTTGAGCACGATCATGTCGGCGGCCTTTTGCCCGGCTTCGGTCTTGCGTCGGCCGAGGGCGTCGCGGATCAGCGCCAGGGAGGCCTCGGGGCCGTCCACCGTCAGGCCGACCAGGGTCTGGCTCTTGATGCCCAGATCCTCCGGCAGCACCTGGTATTCGCTGATGCTGCCGTCCTTGAGTTCGGCCACCTGGGTCGCCGCGGCCAGGCTGAATTCGTCCAGGCCGTCGCGGGAGTGCACCACCAGCACGTGGTGGCTGCCCAGGCGCTGCAGCACCTCGGCCAGCGGCCGGCACAGCGCGGCGCTGAACACCCCGACCACCTGGTGGCGCACGCCGGCCGGGTTGGTCAGAGGGCCGAGCATGTTGAACAGGGTGCGCAGCCCCAGGGAGCGACGCGGCCCGGCGGCATGGCGCATGGCGCTGTGGTGTGACTGGGCGAACATGAAGCCGACGCCCACCTGCTCGACGCAGCGAGCGATCTGCTCGGGCGTCAGCTCCAGGTAGATGCCCGCGGCCTCCAGCAGATCGGCGCTGCCGCTCTTGCCGGACACCGCGCGATTGCCGTGCTTGGCCACCTTGCCGCCGGCCGCCGCGACCACGAACACCGAGGCCGAGGAGACGTTGAAGATGTTGGCGCCATCGCCACCGGTGCCCACCACGTCGACCACGTGATCGAGGCTCGGCAGCACCACAGGGGTGGCCAGTTCGCGCATCACGCTGACCGCGCCACAGATCTCGTCGATGGTCTCGCTCTTGATGCGCATGCCCATGAGGAAGGCACCGATCTGCGCCTCGTCGGCGCCACCGGTCATGATCTGGCGCATCACCGCCTGCATTTCCGCCACATTGAGGTCGAGTTGTCCGCTGATGCGGTTCAGGGCCTGCTTGATGTCCATCTAGCGCCGTCCTCCCTGCTGCTGGAGAAAGTTGGCCAGCAGGTCGTGCCCATGCTCGGTGAGGATGGACTCGGGGTGGAACTGCACCCCCTCGATCATGAACTCGCGGTGCCGCAGGCCCATGATCTCGTCCATGCTGCCGTCCGGATGCTGGGTCCAGGCGGTGATCTCCAGGCACTCGGGCAGGGTCTCGCGCTTGACCACCAGCGAGTGGTAGCGGGTCACGGTGAAGGGATTGGGCAGGCCGGCGAAGACGCCTTCGCCGTTGTGGTAGACCGGGCTGGTCTTGCCGTGCATCGGCTCGCGCGCCCGCACCACCTCGCCGCCAAAGGCCTGGCCCAGGCTCTGATGGCCCAGGCAGACGCCCAGCACCGGCAGCTTGCCGGCGAAGCGCTCCAGGGTGGCCAGGGAGATGCCCGCCTCGTTGGGCGTGCAGGGACCGGGGGAGACGACGATGCGCTCCGGCGCCAGGTCTTCGAGCGCCTCGACCGGCACCTCGTCGTTGCGCACCACCTTGACCTCGGCGCCCAGCTCGCCCAGGTACTGCACCAGGTTGTAGGTAAAGGAATCGTAGTTATCGAGCATCAGCAGCATGGTGGATTCCTCAGACGGACTGTTCGGCAAGGGTGACGGCGCGGAACATGGCGCGACGCTTGTTGAGGGTCTCTTCCCACTCCAGCGCCGGCACCGAGTCGGCAACGATGCCTGCCCCGGCCTGCACGTGCAGTTCGCCGTCCTTGATCACCGCGGTGCGGATGGCGATGGCGGTGTCCATGTTGCCGTTCCAGGCCAGGTAGCCCACGGCGCCGCCGTAGATGCCGCGCTTGACCGGTTCCAGTTCGTCGATGATCTCCATGGCGCGGATCTTCGGCGCCCCGGACAGGGTGCCGGCCGGCAGGATGGCGCGCAGGGCGTCCATGGCGGAGAGCTCGGGCTTGAGCCGGCCGGTGACATTGCTGACGATGTGCATGACATTGGAATAACGCTCGATGACCATCTTCTCGGTCAGGGTCACGCTGCCGGTGCTGGAAACCCGGCCCACGTCGTTGCGCCCCAGGTCGATCAGCATCAGGTGCTCGGCCAGTTCCTTGGCATCGGCCAGCAGATCACGCTCCAGCGCCAGATCGGCTTCTTCGGTGGCGCCGCGCGGACGGGTCCCGGCGATGGGGCGCACGGTGATCTCGCCGTCCTCCACCCGCACCAGCACCTCGGGCGAACTGCCCACCACATGGAAGTCGCCGAAGTTGAAGAAGTACATGTAGGGCGTGGGGTTGAAGCAGCGCAGCGCCCGATAGAGGTCGATGGGCGCCGCCTGGAAGGCGATGGACATGCGCTGGGAAGGCACCACCTGCATGCAGTCGCCGGCCAGGATGTAGTCCTTGATCCGCTCCACGGCGTTTTCATAGTCGGCACGGCTGTAGCTGGAGCGGAAGGCCGGTTCGCTGCCGCTGCCTACCGCGGCGAAGTCCAGGCCCAGGCGCGGGGCGATGGGCTGGCGAATGCGCTCGCGCAGCGCCGCGAGTCGGGCCTGGCCCTGCTCATAGGCGTTCGGCTGGCTCGGATCGACGAGCACGATGCAGTGCAGCTTGCCGGCCAGGTTGTCGAAGACCACAACTTCGTCCGAGACCATCAGCAGGATGTCCGGGGTGCCCAGCGGATCGGGATTGGGACTGGCGCCCAGGCGCTTCTCGACATAGCGCACGCAGTCATAGCCGAAGTAGCCCACCAGGCCGCCATCGAACTTGGGCAGATTGGGCACCACCGGCACGCGATAGCGGGCCTTGAAGGCCTCGACGAAGGCCAGCGGATCCTCGACGGTGGCCGCCTCGAGCTCTCGCTCGCCCTCGTGCACCGTGACCTCGTACCCGCGGGCACGCAGCAGGGTCCGGCAGGGCAAGCCGATGATCGAATAGCGGCCCCATTTCTCACCGCCCTGCACCGACTCCAGCAGATAGGAGTTGGGCGCATCGGCCAGCTTGAGATAGAGGGACAGCGGGGTGTCGAAGTCGGCCAGGGTTTCGAAGGCCAGGGGAATGCGGTTATAGCCTTGAGCGGCCAGGCGCAGGAAGTCGTCGCGGGTCATGATCAGCCTCGTGGCGAGGAAAACGAAAGGTCGGGTGCACAGCGTGCCGGTCTGATACCGGCAGGGACGAAATCAGGCGCGCCAGCGCCAACGGGCCAGGGCCTTGATGACTTTCATCCATGCTCGCGAGGAGCCTGTGCGGGTGACCACCACGATGCGATCTCTTGCTCTTGGGGCGGGGGTTGAAGGGCCACGTTAGCCTAGCCGGCGCGGCATGGCAACCGGCCGGCCACCTCGGCGTGCTAGATAAACAGTTCGCGCAGATCGTCGACGACCAGATCCGGCTGCTCGCTGGCGATGGGCTCGCCATGGTTGTAGCCGTAGCTCAGGGCCACGCAGCGCACCCCGGCGGCGCGGGCGGCGCGGATGTCGTTGCGCGAATCGCCGATGAACAGGGCCTGGCCGGCCGCTACCCCCGCCTGCTGCATGACCCACAGCAAGCCCGCCGGATCGGGCTTCTGCTGCGGCAGGGTATCGCCGCCGACGATCCAGTCGAAGTCGCCCAGCCCCATGTCGGCCAAGAGCGGCGCGACGAAGCGTTCCGGCTTGTTGGTGATCACCGCCAGGCGCACGCCCAGGGTGCGCAGCAGCGCCAGGCTGTCCAGCACGCCGGGATAGACGCGGGTCAGGGCGTGACTGCCGCCATAGAGCGCCATGAACAGCGCCAGGGCCTCGTCGGCGGCGGCATCGTCCACCGCGTCATGCCGCATGTCATCCGCCAGTGCCCGGCGTACCAGTACCCGGGCGCCATTGCCGATCCACAGCCGCACCTTGTCCAGTCCCGCCGGCGCGCGGCCCAGGCGTTCAAGCATGGCATCCACCGCGGCGGCCAGGTCCGGCGCCGAATCCAGCAGGGTGCCGTCGAGGTCGAACATCACCAGGGCGGGCGGATGCACGCCACCGAGGCGTACCAGGGCGCTCATACCGAGCGGGCCTTGGCCAGTTCGGCGCGCATCGCCTGGATCACCGCGGCATAGTCGGGCTGGCCGAAGATGGCCGAGCCGGCGACGAAGGTATCGGCCCCGGCACGGGCGATCTCGCCGATGTTCTTGACGTTGACCCCGCCATCGATCTCCAGGCGGATCGGCCGGCCCGAGGCGTCGATCAGGGCGCGTGCCTCGCGCAGCTTGTCGAGGGTGCCGGGAATGAATTTCTGGCCGCCGAAGCCGGGGTTGACGCTCATCAGCAGCACCATGTCGATCTTGTCCATGACGTACTTCAGGGCATCCAGCGAGGTGGCCGGATTGAACACCAGGCCGGCCCGGCAACCGCCGTCCTTGATCAGCTGCAGCGAGCGATCGATGTGCTCGGAGGCCTCGGGGTGGAAGGTGATGTCGGTGGCGCCGGCCTCGATGAAATCGCCGATGATGCGATCCACCGGCTTGACCATCAGGTGCACGTCGATGGGCGCGGTCACCCCGTAGTTGCGCAGCGCCTTGCAGACCATGGGGCCGATGGTGAGATTGGGCACATAGTGGTTGTCCATCACGTCGAAATGGACCATGTCGGCACCGGCGGCGAGGACCTTGTCGACCTCCTCGCCCAGGCGGGCGAAATCGGCGGACAGGATCGAGGGGGCGATGGCGAAGGGTTGCATGGGATAGCCTCGGCGAAGGTTAAGTGGCGGCATTGTAACGGAGATCCGTCTGCGGCTCGGGCGTTCCCGCTGCCCCGACGGGGCGAACGGCGGTAGGCTCGCCAGGGTCAACCGTCCCCCTGTTGAGGATTCCCGTCGATGTCGTCGCCCGCCCTGCTGCCGCTCTGCCTCCTCCTGCTCGGCCTTGCCGCCCCGGTGCTTGCCGAAGAGGCGCCCACCCCGGCACCGGAAACGCCGGCGGCGCCGGCCGCCGTGGCCCCGGCGTTGGAGCGCAGCCAGGAGCAGCAGCAGGCGCTGATGCGGCAACTGCCCGCCGAGCAGCAGAAGACCCTGCAGGCTGGCGACGAATCCTTTCTCGCCCTGCTAGTGCCCGCCGCCCGGGCCAAGGCCGCCGGAACGGTGGTGCTGGTGCCGGGCGATGGCGAATCGGCCGACTGGCCCAATGTGGTGGCGCCCGTGCGCCAGCAGTTGCCCACCTTCGGCTGGCAGACCATCAGCCTGAGCCTGCCCGATCCCTATGACCCCGTGGTGGCGATCGAGCGGGACACCGCGCCGGCGGACACCGACGCCCAGGCCAACAGCGAGCAGGCGGCACCGCCGGTGACCGGCGGCAGCGGTACGGCGCCCGCCGCCCCGACCCAGGCCGAAGCCGGCAGCGGCGAACCGGCCCAGGCGGCGGTCGCACCGGTGGATCCCGAAGCCGCGGCCAATGCCCAGGCCACCCGGGTACTGGCGCGCATCGCCGCCGGCATCGACCTGGCGCTGCAACAGGGCGCCAGCCCCATCGTGCTGGTCGGTCACGGCACCGGCGCCTACTGGGCGGCGCGCTATCTGGCGGAAAAGGAACCGGCCGAGGTCAAGCAACTGGTGCTCATCGACGCCCGCGAACCCCAGGGCATGCCGCCGCGGCTGGACGCCACCATGGGCAAGACCGACCTGCAGATCGCCGACCTAGTGCACGCCCCCGGAGCGGCCGCCCAGCGGCGCAAGGAACGCGCGGCGCAAAAGGCCAACAAGGGCTATCGGCAGATCGATCTGCCGGTGATTCCCGGCGACCGGGCCGCCGAGCAGGAACAGACCGTCCGTCGCCTGCGCGCCTGGCTGGATCGGCTGCCACCGGCCGCTAGCGGAAGCCCCGCCGCGTCTTGATCACCTGGTAGGCGGCATGCAGCTCGGCGGTGCGCTGGGCAGCGGCATAGACCGCCGACTGGCCGGCCCCGGCGCCGGCTTTCTTGTCGGGGTGATGGCGCGAGAGCAGCCGCCGATAGGCCTGCTTGACCGTGGCGGCGTCGGCGTCATCGGTGACGCCGAGCAACTGCAGCGCCTTGCGATACTTTTCTTCGTTGCTGGGCTGGCGTGGCGCCGTCTGTACCGGCGGCTGCAAGGCAAGCACCTGGGCTTCGGCCAGGCCCATCGCCTGGCCCCAGCCGAGGATCTCGTCGCGATCGCCGGGGCGCACGCTGCCGCTGATCCAGACCATGCGCCAGCAGGCGCGCAGGATGCCTTCGCTGCGCTCGCTGAGGCGCTGCAGATCGGCCGTCGACGGCAGGGTGCCACCCTTGCCCTGCTCGAAGGCGGCGATGGCCTTCTTGCGGTCGTCGGCGCCCAGCCCCAGACGTTCGATCTCGCCTTCGGCCTGGCGGATGTGGGCGGTCAGCACCCGCCCGCCGCGCTTGGCCAGCCGGCCGAGCATCTGGAATTGCGCCTGGTGCTCGAAGCGCCCGGGGCGCCCCTGCCAGCGCGCCTTCCAGCCCGCCAGGGAGGTCAGCCCCAGTTGCCGCTCGCCGGCATGAGCGAGCAGCGCCACCAGCAGCGCACCGGGAATGCTGGCCACCGCCCAGCCGGCCAGGAAACCCAGCAGCGTCAGCGGCCAGAACCAGATCTTCAAGAAGCCGCCTCGAACAGCCGCTCCGCTTCCGCCAGCCGCTCCAGGGTACCGACGTCCACCCAGCGACCGTCCAGTCGCTGGCCCGAGACCTGCCCGGCGGCAATGGCCGGCCGCAGCACGTCCACCAGCTTGAAGGCTCCGGCCGTGCAACTGGCGAACAGGTGCGGATGAAGCACGGCGATGCCGCTGTAGGTGAGCTTCTCCGGGGCGTCCAGGGTGATCCGCCCGTCCACCAGGCCGAAGTCGCCGCTCGGGTGATGCAGCGGATTGTCGACCAGCACCAGGTGCGCCAGGCAACCGGCCGGCAGGGCCAGGCTGCCAAAGGCGAAGTCGGTACGGATGTCGCCGTTGACCAGCACGAAAGGCGCGCTGCCCAGCAGCGGCAGCGCGCGAAAGATGCCGCCCCCGGTTTCCAGCGGCTCACCCTCGGGGGAGAAGCGGATGGCGACCCCCAGCGGACTGCCATCGCCCAGGGCGGCTTCCAGCTGGGCGCCCAGCCAGGCGTGATTGATCACCAGCTCGGTGATGCCCGCCGCCGCCAGGGCCCGGATGTGGTGCTCGATCAGCGGCCGGCCGTTCACCTCGATCAGCGGCTTGGGCAGGCTCAGCGTCAGGGGTCGCATCCGCTCGCCCTTGCCCGCCGCCAGGATCATGGCCTTCATGCCTCGGCCCGCTCGGCATGCAGCTCGTCGAGCAAGGCGCCGAGGCCGGCCAGCTCGGGGCGGCGCGCCACCACGGTACGGATATAGGCGAGAAAGCGCGGGGTGTCGGCGACATAGCGCGGCTTGCCGTCGCGGTGCCAGATGCGGGCGAAGATGCCCATCACCTTGAGATGGCGCTGCACGCCCATCAGGTCCGAGGCCCGCTGGAAATCGGCGAACTCGGCCTGCACCGGAATGCCGGCGGCGCGGGCCTGCTCCCAGTAGCCCAGCAGCCAGCGCTGCACCAGCGGCTCCGGCCAGCTGAGGAAGGCGTCCTTGAACAGGCTGGTGATGTCATAGGTCACCGGGCCGATGACCGCATCCTGGAAGTCCAGTACCCCCGGATTGGGCGTGCTGAGCATCAGGTTGCGCGGCATGAAGTCCCGATGGACCAGCACCTGGGGTTGCGCCAGGGCGCTGTCGATCAGCACCTCGCAGATGGCCTGCCAGCGCTCGAGCTGGCTGGCGCTCAAGGTCGTGTCCAGCTCGCGGCCCACGTACCACTCCGGAAACAGACTCAACTCGCGGGCGAGCAGAGCCCTGTCGTAGAGCGGCAGGCTGCCGTTCGTCGGCTGCTTGCCCTGAAAAGCCAGCAAGGCGTCGATGGCCGCCTGGAAATAATCGTCGGCATTGGCCGCATTGATCACCTCCAGGTAGGTCAGGGTGCCGAGGTCGCTCAGCAGCAGGAATCCCCGCTCCAGATCCTGGGCTAGGATGCGCGGCACATGGACCCCGGCGGCGGCCAGCAGCGCGGCCACCTGGACGAACGGACGGCAGTCCTCCTGCGGTGGCGGCGCATCCATCACGATCAGGCTGCGGCCCTCGCCCGCCCAGCGGAAATAACGGCGAAAGCTGGCATCGCTGCTGGCCGCGGTCAGGCTGCCCACGGGCACCTCACCCCAGGCCTGCTCCCGGAAAATTTCCGGTAGAACGGTGGTCAGCCAGTCTTCTATCTGGTTTAAGCGAACATCTTCAGTCATTTACAGCGGATCCCCCGGCCCTAGCCGATGCGCAGGTCATGTTTTATTATCCGCTATCTTTTTGAGCCCATCGAGAGGCCGCGGCCCCTTAATGGCCGGCGTGCAGGACGACTTTAAGGATGGCCGTGAAAACCCCCGCGTTTCGCAGAAAATTCCCCCTCTTGGTAACCGGCAGCCTGCTCGCCATGCAGCCCGTCACCGCCCTTATCGCCGCACCCGCCGAGCAGTTCAGCTGCAGTGCCGGCGCCGGTGGTGGCTGGTCGTGCAACACCCAGGCACCGACCGCGGCCATCCCGCCCCGTCCCAGCAAGGGCGAGACCCAGGGCGTCGCCGCCGAGCCGGCCGCCCGCAAGGGCGACGATGCCGTGCTGGTGACCGAGAGCAAGGGTCGTGCCCTCAAGTCCCGCAGCGCCGACTACAGTCACCTGGACTGGGTCCCGCGCGATCAGCTGACCCCGGCCCAGCTGGCCGAGACCGGCCCCTACTGCAGTGGCGCCTATGTCGAGCCGCAGCGCCCGGGCATGTACGACGACACCCCGACGTCCAAGGCCCCGACCTACGTCTCGGCCAAGGCCTCGCGCTACGAGCAGGAGCAGCAGGTCGCCACCCTGGCCGGCGACGTGGTACTGCGGCAGGGCGGCATGCAGGTGGAATCCCAGGAAGCCAACCTGCACCAGCTGGAGAATCGCGGCGAGCTCAAGGGCAACGTCAAATTCCGCGACAACGGCCTGCTGATGGTCGGCGACAAGGCCGATCTGCAGCTGGACAACGGCCAGGTCCAGGTCGACAACGCCGAATTCGTCATGCACCAGAGCCGCGCCCGCGGCAGCGCGCTCTATGCCAAGCGTGGCGACGACGCCATCATCCGCCTCAAGGATGGCACCTACACCACCTGCGAACCGGGCAGCAACGCCTGGCAGGTCAAGGGCAACACCGTGACCCTGAACCCGGCCACCGGCCTGGGTTATGCGACCAACGCGACGCTACGGGTCAAGGACATTCCGGTCCTCTATACGCCCTTCATCTACTTCCCGATCGACGACCGTCGGCAGTCCGGCTTCCTGGCGCCCTCGATCAGCACCTCCAGCGACACCGGCTTCGCGATCACCACGCCCTACTACTTCAACCTAGCGCCCAACTATGACGCCACCCTCTATCCGCGCTACATGGCCAAGCATGGCCTGCAGACCGAGGGTGACTTCCGCTACCTGACCCGCAGCAGCGAAGGCGAGGTCTACGGTTCCTATCTCAAGGACACCGATCCGGAGCACGAGGGCGAACCGGAAGCCACCGACAACCGCTGGCTGTACGGCTGGAAGAACCGCAGCGGCCTGGATTCGCGCCTGATGGCCGAGGTCGACTACACCCGCATCAGCGATCCCTACTACTTCCAGGACCTGGACACCGACCTCGGCATCAACAAGCCGACCTACGTCAACCAGCAGGGCCGCCTGACCTACCGTGGCGACACCTTTGTCGCCGGCCTCAACGCCCAGGCCTACCAGCTGGCCACGGTCTCCGACGTGACGCCCTACAACCGCCTGCCACAGCTGACCCTGACCGGCGCCCTGCCCTACAACCCGGGCGGCCTGGACTTCACCTACGACACCGAGGCGGTGCGCTTCACCCGCAGCTTCGACGACAACACCTACTTCGACCTGGACGACAACGGCAATCGCACCAACGTGCGCAACCGCCCGGACGTCAATCTCTTCGGCCTGACCCGCGCCGAAGGCAATCGCTACCACGTTGAGCCGGGCATCGCCCGCCCGATGACCGCGTCCTGGGGCTTCCTGACGCCGTCGGTGCGCTATGCCTACACGCGCTACGATCTGGATCTGGACAGCACCGGTCAGAACGACCTGAATTCGCCGCTGGTCGGCGGTGGTCGTCGCGCCTCGGCCGGTTCCAGCGTGACCAGCTTCAACGACAGCCCGACCCGTTCGGTGCCGATCTTCAGTCTCGACAGCGGCCTCTACTTCGACCGCACCTCGAATCTGTTCGGCGAAGGCGGCAAGCAGACCCTGGAACCCCGCGCCAAGTACCTCTATGTACCCTATCGCGACCAGGACGATCTGCCGGTGTTCGATACCGGCGAATACACCTTCAGCTACAGCTCGCTGTGGCGTGACAACCGTTTCACCGGTCGCGACCGCATCGGCGACGCCAACCAGTTGGCCCTGGGTGCCACCAGCCGCTTCATCGAGCCCAACGGCTTCGAGCGCGCCAACGTCAGCTTCGGCCAGCTGTTTTACTTCCGCGACCGCGATGTCCAGCTGCCTGGCCTGACCAAGGACGACTTGGCATACGCACGTAGCGTAGGTCAGGACATCGACAATCCCCAGGCCACCACCTCGCGCTCGCCCTATGCCCTGGCCGGCATGTATCGCTTCAACCGCGACTGGCGCGTGAACGGCGAATTCAACTGGGATCCGACCCTGCACCAGACCGACTCCGGCAGCGTCATGTTCCACTACCAGCCGGAAGCCGAACCGGGCAAGATCCTCAACGTCGGCTATCGCTATCGTGACAACGTCCGGGTGTTCGATCCGAACCTTGGCCGCTTCACCTACAACAGCAACGACTACAAGGTCGACCAGCACGACATCTCCTTCATCTGGCCGATCGTGCCCCAGTGGTCCGCCATCGCCCGCTGGCAGTTCGACTACAACAAGAGCCGTACCCTGGAAGCCTTCGGTGGCTTCGAGTACGACAACTGCTGCTGGAAGCTGCGCCTGATCAGCCGCTACTGGCTCAAGAGCGAAGACGACGTCTTCTACACCGCCCAGAGCTCCGAAGCCGATCGCGGGATCTTCCTGCAGATCGTGCTCAAGGGACTCGGCAACGTCTTCGGCGGCAAGACCGAAGGCTTCCTGGACAGAGGCATTCAAGGCTATCGTGAACGTGAAGACCAAGCTATGTAACGCCCTGCGCCCGCTCGCCCTGGGCGCGGCGCTCGCCCTCACCCCCCTGGCTCAGGCTGCCGTGGTACCGCTGGACAAGGTCGTGGCCATCGTCGACAACGACGTGGTCATGCAGAGCCAGCTCGATCAGCGACTCAACGAGGTCAAGCAGAACATCACCCGCCGCGGCGCCGCGGCGCCGCCGGAAAGCGAATTGCGACAGCAGGTGCTCGAGCGGCTGATCCTGGAAGACATCCAGATGCAGCTGGCCGGCCGCATGGGCGTGAAGATCTCCGACGAGGAACTCAATCAGGCCGTCGCCACCATCGCCCAGCGCAATGGCCTGAGCGTGGCCGAATTCCGCCAGGCCCTGGCCCGCGACGGTCTTTCCTACGATGCCGCGCGCGAGCAGGTCCGTCGCGAGATGATGATCAGCCGGGTGCGCCAGCGTCAGGTCGGTCAGCGCGTGCAGGTCACCCAGCAGGAGGTGCAGAACTTCCTCGCCTCGGACCTGGGCAAGCTGCAGCTGTCCGAAGAATACCGGCTGGCCAACATCCTGATCCCGGTGGCCGACAACGCCGGCAATGCCGGTCTCGACGCCGCCGCACGCCAGGCCCAGGACACCTACAATCAGCTGCGTCAGGGCGCCGACTTCAACCAGCTGGCCATCGCCCGCTCAGCCGGGGACAACGCTCTCGACGGTGGCGAGATCGGCTGGCGCAAGGCTGCCCAGCTGCCCCCGCCCTTCGACCGCCTGATCGGCAGTGTCGGCGTCGGCGGCATCACCCAGCCCGTGCGCGTACCCGGCGGCTTCGTGATCCTCAAGGTGGAGGAGAAGCGTGGAGGCGAGGCGAGCATCGTCGACGAGGTGCACGTCCGGCACATCCTGCTCAAGCCCAATGCCGTGCGCAGCGACGCCGAGACCCAGCGCCTGGCCGCGCGCCTGCGTGAGCGCATCCAGAACGGCGAGAGCTTCGCCACCCTGGCCAAGAGCTTCTCGGAAGATCCGGGCTCGGCGCTCAATGGCGGCGACCTGGGCTGGATCAATCCGGAATCCCTGGTGCCGGAATTCCGCGAGGTCATGAACAACTCGCCGGTCAACCAGCTGTCGCAGCCGTTCCGCACCGCCTTCGGCTGGCACATCCTGGAAGTCCTGGGTCGTCGGGCCACCGACAACACCCAGCAGGCGCGCGAGCAGCAGGCGTTGAATCTCCTGCGTAGCCGCAAGTACGACCAGGAGCTGCAGACCTGGTTGCGGCAGATCCGCGACGAAGCCTACGTCGAGATCAAGCAGTAACCCCGAGGCCGCAGGCACCCCCTGCGGCCTTCTTGTTTCCGGAGCCCGCCATGGCCCTGCGCTTCGCCCTGACCCCCGGTGAGCCCGCCGGTATCGGTCCCGACCTTTGTCTGCTGCTGGCCCGCGTGGCTCAGCCCCACGCCCTGATCGCTATCGCCAGCCGCGACCTCCTGGCTGCCCGCGCGCTCGAACTGGGACTCGCCATCGAGCTCATCACGGTCGCCCCCGCGGCCTGGCCCGACCGCCCGGCACCCGCCGGTGCCCTCTATGTCTGGGACACCCCACTGGGTGCGCCGGTGGTGACCGGCCAGCTCGACACCGCCAACGCCGCCTATGTCCTGGACACCCTGACGCGCGCCGGCCAGGGCTGCCTCGACGGCACCTTCGCCGGCATGATCACCGCGCCGGTGCACAAGGGCGTGATCAACGACGGGGGCGTGGCCTTTTCCGGCCATACCGAATTCCTCGCCGAACTGACCCGCACCCCGCAGGTGGTGATGCTGCTGGCGACCGCCGGTCTGAGAGTGGCCCTGGTCACCACCCACCTGCCGCTGCGCGAAGTGGCCGATGCCATCGACCACCAGACGCTGCTGGACGTGACCCGCATCCTGCATGGCGATCTGCAGCGCTATTTCGGCGTGGCCCGGCCGCGCATCCTAGTCTGCGGTCTCAATCCCCATGCCGGCGAGGGCGGTCATCTGGGCCGGGAAGAGATCGAGATCATCGAGCCGGCGCTGGACAGCCTGCGCGCCGAAGGCCTTGATCTCGTCGGACCGCTGCCCGCCGACACCCTCTTCACCCCCAAGCACCTCGAGCACTGCGATGCCGTCCTGGCCATGTACCACGACCAGGGCCTGCCGGTGCTCAAGCACAAGGGTTTCGGCGCGGCGGTCAACGTAACCCTGGGCCTGCCGATCATCCGCACCTCGGTCGACCATGGCACCGCCCTCGATCTGGCCGGCAGCGGACGCATCGACACCGGCAGTCTGAAGGTGGCCCTGGAGACCGCCTACAGCATGGCGGCCCATCGCCGCTCGGTGACCTAAGAGGCTATTCATAACCTCGCGAGCTAGAGCCAAACAAGGCGAAAAGCCCTGAGGAAGCGGAGTTTACGAATGGTAAATGAGCATTCCGAAGGTCTTTTCAACGCAGTTTGGCCGACGCGCAGCAGGTTATGAAGAGACTCTGAGCGCTCCGGTGACGGCCAAGGGTCTGCTAAACTGGTAGGTCTTTGCCGTCTTGAAATCGCAGGCCCGCTGCCTGCGCCGGAGCACCTGATGACCGAGCTCTACCAACACCGCGCCCGCAAGAGGTTCGGCCAGAATTTCCTGCACGACGCCGGGGTGATCCATCGCATCCTGCGCGCCATCCACGGGCGACCCGGCGAGCGCCTGCTGGAAATCGGCCCGGGGCAGGGCGCCCTGACCGAGGGCCTGCTCGGCAGCGGTGCCCGGCTCGACGTCATCGAGCTGGACCAGGACCTGATTCCCCTGCTCCGACTCAAGTTCGGCCTCAATCCGCTGTTCACCCTGCACCAGGGTGACGCCATGAAATACGACCTCTCCAGCATCGCCGCCGGCGATCGACTGCGGGTGGTGGGCAATCTGCCCTACAACATCTCCACGCCGCTGATCTTCCACCTGCTCAGCTTCGCCGACATCATCGCCGACATGCACTTCATGCTGCAGAAGGAAGTGGTGGAACGCCTGGCCGCGGTGCCGGGCAATGGCGACTGGGGTCGGTTGTCGATCATGGTGCAATACCACTGCCGCGTGGAGCACCTGTTCAACGTCGGTCCAGGCGCCTTCAATCCGCCGCCCAAGGTGGATTCGGCGATCGTGCGCCTGGTGCCCCACACCGAGCGGCCCCATGTGGCCCGCGATCCGGTGCTGCTCGAGCGCGTCGTCCGCGAGGCCTTCGGCCAGCGCCGCAAGACCCTCAGGAACACCCTCAAGGGCACCCTGGACAGCGCCGCCATCGAGGCCGCCGACGTCGATCCGGGGC
This sequence comes from Pseudomonas sp. HR1, assembly GCF_030175875.1. Taxonomy (NCBI): domain Bacteria; kingdom Pseudomonadati; phylum Pseudomonadota; class Gammaproteobacteria; order Pseudomonadales; family Pseudomonadaceae; genus Pseudomonas; species Pseudomonas sp. HR1. Next base: position 1,509,264 of record NZ_JASNRF010000001.1, on the reverse strand, counting down.
TGCGCCCCGAGCAGCTGGACCTGGCCGCCTATGTGCGCCTGGCCAACCAGCTGGCGTCCAGCTGAAGCCTTTCCACCCGCCTCCGCAGAGAATTCTCCCGTGACCGAGCCCGATCCGCGCTATCTCATCACCGTGCAGGTCACCACCCGCTACCTGCCCGAGCAATCCAGTGCCAGCCAGGAGCGCTACGCCTTCGCCTACGATGTGAGCATCCGCAACGACGGCCAACTGCCGGCGCAGCTGCTCAGCCGCCACTGGATCATCACCGATGGCAACGGCGAGGCGCAGGAAGTGCGCGGACCGGGCGTGGTGGGCGAGCAGCCGCTGATAGCCCCGGGCGAAACCCACAACTACTCCAGCGGCACCCTGATGCCGACCCAGGTCGGCAGCATGAGGGGCAGCTACCAGATGGTCGCCAGCGATGGTCATCTCTTCGAAGCTGCCATCCCCACCTTCCGCCTGGCCGTACCCGGCTCGCTGCACTAGGAGTCCCGATGACGCTGTACGCCGTTGGCGATCTGCAAGGTTGCCTCGACCCGCTCAAATGCCTCCTCGACGAGGTCCGCTTCGATCCTGCGCAGGACCGTCTCTGGCTGGTAGGGGATCTGGTCAACCGCGGACCTCAGTCCCTGGAAACCCTAAGATACCTGTACGCGATGCGCGATTCGCTGGTCAGCGTCCTAGGCAACCACGACCTGCACCTGCTGGCGGTGGCCCTGGGCGGCGCCCGGTTGAAGAAACAGGACACCCTGAGCGACATCCTCGCCGCCCCCGATCGCGACGAATTGCTGCATTGGCTGCGCCACCTGCCGCTGATCCAGCACGATGCGGAGCGCAATTGCGTGCTGGTCCATGCCGGCCTGCCGCCGCAGTGGACCCTGGACCAGGCCATGAGCCTGGCCGGCGAAGTGGAAGCCGTGCTGCGCGATGACCAGGCCCATGTGCCCTTTCTCGAGCAGATGTATGGCAACGAGCCGGCGCTCTGGCAAGATGATCTCCAAGGCCAGGAACGCCTGCGCCTGATCACCAACTACCTGACGCGCATGAGATTCTGCAGCGCCGAAGGTCGTCTGGAATTCAAGAGCAAGGAAGGCCTGGACAGCGCACCGGCCGGCTTCGCCCCCTGGTTCAGCCATGAGCACCGGCTGACCCGCAACGTGCGCATCCTGTTCGGCCACTGGGCCGCGCTCAAGGGTCGCTGCGCGGCGCCCAATGTCGAGGCCCTCGACAGCGGCTGCGTCTGGGGCGGCGACATGACCCTGCTCGACGTCGACGGCAACCGCCGTCATCTCTGCAGTTGCAAGGAGAAGAAATGAGCGAATTCACCTGTATCTCCCCCGAGCGGGCCCTGGAGCTGCGCAGCCAGGGCGCCCAGATCGTCGACATCCGCGATCCGCACAGCTACGCCTCCCTGCACGTCGCCGGGGCGCAGCGGCTCGACAACCAGAACATCCACGACTTCATCGCCGCTGCCGATCTGGACGCGCCGCTGCTGGTGTTCTGCTACCACGGTCACTCCAGCCAGAGTGCGGCCGCCTTCCTGGCCGGCCAGGGCTTCAGCCAGGTCTACAGCGTCGACGGCGGCTTCGAAAACTGGCGCACCCGCTATCCCGACGAGACCGCCAGCGGCCAGGCCTGAGCGGGCCTCTAGCACAGCCGATTGACGCTGTCGTTACAAGAATAAACCGAATTGGCTCTTCCACATCTCGCAGATAGGACTATTCTGGAATCAGGCCCTCCGGAAACGGCGGGCTCGATAACCGGCTTTGGACCATCGGTGTAACCACTGGAGATTCGGGGGAATTCCAGGGGGACCGTTTCCATCGGTCTCCTTCGTGCGTCTCTCGAAACCCAACCCTATTCTGCAGGCGTGTAAGGATCGATTAGGCAAGACGACCGCGAAGGTATTAGAGACGTTATCTTTCGTCGCCCGGCATGACCGCTCCCCACCGGCAGCAAGGCAAGGCTCCAGGCATCGATTCCAAGCTGGTCCAGGGTATCCAGCGAGGAGACGTCATGAGCATTTTCAGTCACTTCCAGGGGCGTTTTGAAGCGACTCGCCAGGAAGAGTATTCCCTTCAGGAATACCTTGAGATCTGCAAGAAGGATCGTACCGCCTTTGCCAGTGCCGCCGAGCGCATGCTCATGGCCATCGGCGAACCCGAACTGGTGGACACCACCAGTGATTCACGCCTGTCGCGCATCTTTTCCAACAAGGTCATCCGCCGCTATCCGGCCTTTGCCGACTTCCATGGCATGGAAGACTGCATCGAGCAGATCGTGTCCTACTTCCGCCATGCGGCGCAGGGGTTGGAAGAGAAGAAGCAGATCCTCTATCTGCTCGGCCCGGTGGGCGGCGGCAAGTCGTCCCTCGCGGAGAAACTCAAGCACCTGATCGAGAAGATCCCCTTCTACGCCATCAAGGGCTCGCCGGTATTCGAATCGCCTCTCGGGCTGTTCAATCCCGACGAAGATGGCCAGATCCTCGAAGAGGACTACGGCATCCCTCGTCATTACCTGCGCAGCATCATGTCGCCCTGGGCGGCCAAGCGCCTGCAGGAATTCGGCGGCGACATCAGCAAGTTCCGGGTGGTCAAGCTCTACCCCTCCATCCTCAACCAGATCGCCATCGCCAAGACCGAACCGGGCGACGAGAACAACCAGGACATCTCCGCGCTGGTGGGCAAGGTGGACATCCGCAAGCTGGAGGAATATCCGCAGAACGATGCGGACGCCTACAGCTATTCCGGCGCCCTGTGTCGGGCCAACCAGGGCCTGATGGAATTCGTGGAGATGTTCAAGGCCCCGATCAAGGTCCTGCACCCCCTGCTGACCGCGACCCAGGAAGGCAACTACAACAGCACCGAAGGCCTCGGCGCCCTGCCCTACAGCGGCATCATCCTGGCCCACTCCAACGAATCCGAGTGGCACACCTTCCGCAACAACAAGAACAACGAGGCCTTCATCGACCGGATCTACATCGTCAAGGTGCCCTATTGCCTGCGCGTCTCCGACGAGATCCACATCTACGACAAGCTCTTGGTCAACAGCTCCCTGGCCAGCGCCCATTGCGCGCCGGATACCCTGAAGATGCTGGCCCAGTTCTCGGTGCTCTCGCGCCTCAAGGAACCGGAAAACTCCAACATCTATTCGAAGATGCGCGTCTATGACGGCGAGAATCTCAAGGACACCGATCCCAAGGCCAAGTCGATCCAGGAATACCGCGACAGCGCCGGGGTCGACGAGGGCATGAACGGCCTCTCGACCCGCTTCGCCTTCAAGATCCTCTCGCGGGTGTTCAACTTCGACGCCAACGAGATCGCGGCCAACCCGGTGCACCTGCTCTATGTGCTGGAGCAGCAGATCGAAGCCGAGCAATTCCCGGCCGAGACCCGCGAGCGCTACATGAGATTCATCAAGGAATACCTGGCGCCGCGCTACGTGGAATTCATCGGCAAGGAGATCCAGACCGCCTACCTCGAGTCCTACAGCGAATACGGCCAGAACATCTTCGACCGCTATGTGCTCTATGCCGACTTCTGGATCCAGGACCAGGAATACCGCGATCCGGAAACCGGCGAGATCCTCAATCGCGCCTCCCTCAACGAGGAGCTGGAGAAGATCGAGAAACCCGCCGGCATCAGCAATCCGAAGGATTTCCGCAACGAGATCGTCAACTTCGTGTTGCGCGCCCGTGCCAACAATAACGGCAAGAATCCGAGCTGGCTGTCCTACGAGAAGCTGCGTGCGGTGATCGAGAAGAAGATGTTCTCCAACACCGAGGAGTTGCTGCCGGTCATCAGCTTCAATGCCAAGGCCAGCAAGGAAGACCAGCAGAAGCACAGCGACTTCGTGACCCGCATGGTCCAGCGCGGGTACACCGAGAAGCAGGTGCGACTGCTGTCCGAGTGGTATTCACGGGTACGCAAGTCGCAGTAAGGCAGCCTGAGGCTGAACCCGCGACGACGCGCCTGCCGCGTCGTCGTGGCGTCCTGCAATAGCCCGGAGGGCCTGTATGAGTTATGTCATCGACCGGCGTCTAAACGGCAAGAACAAGAGCACGGTGAACCGCACGCGTTTTCTGCGGCGTTATCGTGAGCACATCAAGAAGGCGGTCGAGGAAGCCGTGAGTCGGCGCTCCATCACCGACATGGAGCACGGCGAGCAGATCAGCATTCCTGCCCGCGACATCGACGAACCCGCGCTGTACCAGGGCAAGGGCGGACGCCAGACCATCGTCCACCCGGGCAACAAGGAATTCGTCAGCGGCGAGCGCATCCCGCGGCCCCAAGGCGGCGGCGGTGGTCAGGGCCAGGGCAAGGCCAGCAACAGCGGCGAAGGCATGGACGAATTCGCCTTCCAGATCACCCAGGACGAATTCCTCGACTTCATGTTCGAGGATCTGGAGCTGCCCAACCTGGTCAAGAAGCAGCTGACCGGCACCGACACCTTCAAGACGGTACGCGCCGGCATCAGCAACGAGGGCAACCCCGCCCGGATCAACATCATCCGCACCCTGCGTGCCTCCCATGCCCGGCGCATCGCCCTCTCCGGCGGCAGCCGCAACAAGCTGCGCGAAGCCAAGGCCGAACTGGCACGGCTGCGGGTGGAAGAGCCCGACAACCTGGGTGACATCCAGGCGCTGGAGGCCGAGATCGAGCGGTTGCGCGCACGTATCGACAAGGTGCCCTTCCTCGACACCTTCGACCTCAAGTACAACCTGCTCTCCAAGCAGCCCAGCCCCAGCTCCAAGGCGGTGATGTTCTGCCTGATGGACGTCTCCGGCTCCATGACCCAGGCGACCAAGGACATCGCCAAGCGCTTCTACATCCTGCTCTACCTCTTTCTCAAGAGAAACTACGAGCGCATCGAGGTGGTGTTCATCCGCCACCACACCAGCGCCAAGGAAGTGGACGAGGAAGAGTTCTTCTACTCCCGCGAAACCGGCGGCACCATCGTCTCCAGCGCCCTCAAGCTGATGCAGGAAGTCATGGCCGCGCGCTATCCGGTCAACGAATGGAATCTCTATGCCGCCCAGGCTTCCGACGGCGACAACTGGAACGACGACTCGCCCATCTGCCGGGAGATCCTGACCAAGCAGATCCTGCCGTTCATGCAGTACTACACCTATGTGGAAATCACCCCGCGCGAGCACCAGGCGCTGTGGTACGAATACGAGAACGTCCGGGGCAGCTTCCCGGATTCCTTCTCGCAGCAGCAGATCGTCTCGGCGGGGGATATCTATCCCGTGTTCCGCGAACTGTTCCAGCGGAGACTCGTGTCATGAAACGTGAGCCCATCTCCACCGGCTCGGAATGGACCTTCGAGCTGATCCAGACCTATGACCGGGAGATCGCCCGGATCGCCAAGCGCTATGCGCTGGACACCTATCCCAACCAGATCGAGGTGATCACCGCCGAGCAGATGATGGACGCCTACGCTTCCGTCGGCATGCCCATCGGCTACAACCATTGGTCCTATGGCAAGCACTTCCTCCATACCGAGAAGCACTACAGCCGCGGCCAGATGGGGCTGGCCTACGAGATCGTGATCAATTCCGATCCCTGCATCGCCTACCTCATGGAAGAGAACACCATGACCATGCAGGCACTGGTGATCGCCCACGCCTGCTACGGCCACAACAGCTTCTTCAAGGGCAACTACCTGTTCCGCACCTGGACCGATGCCAGCTCAATCATCGACTACCTGGTGTTCGCCAAGCAGTACATCACCCAGTGCGAGGAACGCCATGGCATCGATGCCGTGGAAGAACTGCTCGATTCCTGCCATGCGCTGATGAACTACGGGGTGGACCGCTACAAGCGGCCCTATCCCATTTCCGCCGCCGAGGAACGCCAGCGGCAGAAGGAGCGCGAAGAGCAGCTGCAGCGTCAGGTCAACGACCTCTGGCGGACCATTCCCAAGATGGCCGGCAAGGAAGCCCACGACGAAGGGGCGCGCTTCCCCAGCGAACCTCAGGAAAACATCCTCTATTTCGTGGAAAAGCACGCGCCACTGCTGGAGCCCTGGCAGCGCGAAGTGATCCGCATCGTGCGCAAGATCGCCCAGTACTTCTATCCCCAGCGCCAGACCCAGGTGATGAACGAGGGCTGGGCCACCTTCTGGCACTACACCCTGCTCAACGATCTCTACGACGAGGGCCTGGTCACCGAAGGCTTCATGTTCGAATTCCTGCAATCCCACGCCGGGGTGATCTACCAGCCGGGCTTCGACAGCCCCTACTACAGCGGTATCAACCCCTACACCCTGGGCTTCGCCATGTTCCGCGACATCCGCCGCATCTGCGAGGACCCCACGGACGAAGACCGCCGCTGGTTCCCCGAGATCGCCGGCAGCGACTGGCTGGCCACCGTCACCTTTGCCATGAAGAGCTTCAAGGACGAGAGCTTCATCCTGCAGTACCTCTCGCCCAAGGTGATCCGCGACCTCAAGCTGTTCAGCATCCTCGATGACGACCAGCGCGACGAACTGGAGGTGGCGGCCATCCACGACGACGGCGGTTATCGGCTGATCCGCGAGCAACTCGCCGCTCAGTACAACCTGGGCAATCGCGAGCCCAATGTGCAGATCTGGAACGTGGACCGGCGTGGCGATCGTTCGCTCACCCTTCGCCACTTCCAGCATGACCGCAAGCCGCTGGGCAACTCCACGGACGAGGTGCTCAAGCACCTGCACCGACTCTGGGGTTTCGATATCCGCCTGGAAAGCATGAGGGGCGACGACGTGGCCCAGAGCTTCCAGGTTCCACCCCGCCACGAGAGCCGCGATCACGACCGGCGTCTGGATCTGGCTTCGCCGATCTGAGTCGAGCCGATCTTTCGGGCTATCCTAGACCTCCGCAAGGAGGTCTTTTTCTATGCAAATCTACAAGGTGGGCGGTGCCGTACGGGATCGCCTGCTCGGTCGCCCGGTAACGGAGGTCGACTGGGTCGTGGTGGGTGCCACCGCCGAAGCCCTCGCTGCCCAGGGCTATCGCCCGGTGGGCGCCGACTTCCCGGTGTTCCTGCATCCCCAGACCGGCGAGGAATACGCCCTGGCCCGCACCGAACGCAAGAGCGGGCGTGGCTACGGCGGCTTCACCTTTCACGCCGCGCCCGATGTCACCCTGGAGCAGGATCTGATCCGCCGTGACCTGACCGTCAACGCCATGGCCGAAGACGACCACGGCCAGGTCATAGATCCCTATGGCGGGCGCGCGGATCTCCAGGCGCGCCTGTTGCGTCACGTCTCTCCCGCCTTCGCCGAAGATCCGCTGCGCGTGCTACGGGTCGCCCGCTTCGCCGCCCGTTATTGCAGCCTGGGTTTCCAGGTGGCGCCCGAGACGCTGCTGCTGATGCAGGACATGGTCGCCAGTGGCGAGCTGGATGCCCTGACCGCCGAGCGACTGTGGAAGGAAATCTCCCGCGCCCTGCTCGAAGAGCGACCCGATGTCTTCATTCGGGTGCTGCACGACTGCGGCGCCCTGGCCGCGCTGCTGCCGGAGGTGGCTGCCGGCTTCGCCGGCGAGCAGCCCGAGCCGGGTGCCCGGGTCTATGCCATCCTGCGCCAGAGCGCCGAGGTCCAAGCCTCGCTGAACGTGCGCTGGGCCTGCCTGCTGCTGGACGTACCGGAAGAGCAGCACGCAGCCCTCAACGCCCGCCTCAAGGTACCGCGCGATCCCGCCGAGCTGGCCTTGCTGCTGGCGCGCCATTGGCCCACGGCGCTGCAGGCCCGACAGCTGACCCCGGAGGCCTGGTTCGAGCTGCTGCAGGGCTTCGACGTGCTGCGCCGCCCGGCGCGCTTCGAGGAGTTCCTCCAGGCCTGCGCCTGTGCCGCAGCGGTCAGGCCCGCCGAGGGCGAGCCACCGCTGGCGCTGCTGCGTCAGGCGGCCGAGGTAGTGCGCGGGGTCGCGGTCCAGCCGCTGGTCGCCCAGGGCTTCAAGGGTGCCGCCCTGGGCGAGGCCCTCAAGCAAGCCCGCATCGAGGCCCTGGCGCAGCTTTCGTAGGTTGGGTTGAGCACAGCGCAGCTCCTCCCAAGCGACCCTCACCCCGACCCTTTCCCTGAGGGAGAGGGGGTTGTCCGAGCTGGGCGGAGCCTGTGTTAAAGCCGTAGCGTGGAAACGGCGCAGCCTTTTCCACTGGAGAGCCTTCGCGAGGCGTGCCCTCACCCCAGCCCTCTCCCAAAGGGAGAGGGGGAAGAGCTCCCGTAGGTTGGGTTGAGCACAGCGAAGCCCAACGACCGCCGCGTTACACCCGATCGGCGCCCAGCAACGCGTCTGGCGTCAGTTCCATACCCTTCCAGCTGAAAGCTACCGGTCGCAGCACCTGGGTGGTCTGGCCACGCATCTCCTGCCACAGCTCGTCAAAGCGCCGACCGTTGTCCGGATGCCGTCGTTCGCCGGCCAGCAGGGCCAGTGGCCAGAGCACGAAGGCGTTGCGCAGGATCTCGGCGCGCGGCAGGGTCAGGCCGGCGAACTCGCCGGTCAGGTCGCCGTGCAGCAGGATGTCGATGTCCAGTGGCAGACCCTGGCGATCCGGTGCATAGCGCCCGCTGCGGGTTTCGATGGCCTTGAGTCTCTGACTCAAGGTGGCGGGATCGAGGTCGGTGTCGCCGGCTACGACGAGATTGAAGAAGGGCGCACTGCGGATGCCTACTGCCTCGCTTTCGAACACTGGCGAGCAGTGCAGATCGGTCAGCAGCTCGGCGAGTTCGTCCAGGGCCATGCCCAGGTGCTGCTCGCGCTGGATGTTGCTGCCCAGCCCCAGATAGACCCGGGTCACGCCTGCCCCCGCTCGATCTCCACGCCCACGCCACGAGCGGTCGGTACCGCGCCAGGCTTGGTGATGCGCAGGCGCAGCCAGGGCAGCTTGAATTCCGCCTGCAGCAGGGCGGCCAGGCGCTCGGCGAAGGTCTCGACCAATTCGAAGGCGGTCTCGTGGGCAAAGGCGGTGATGCGCTCGGCCACTGCCGCGTAGTTCAGGGTATGTTCGAGTTCGTCGTTCGCCGCCGCCGCGCGGATGTCCCAGCCCATGGTGAGATCGATGCGCAGGCACTGGCGGATGTCACGCTCCCAGTCGTACACCCCTATCACGGTGTCGACCTCGAGTCCCTCGATGAAAACCTTGTCCACTGCCTTTGCCTCGCACCTTTGTCGTGCTCTGTGTGATCGTCACCGCCGGCCTATCGTCGGGCGGCGGGCTGTCGGTAGAATCGAGCCTTCTCCTGGCGCGGAACCCTACCATGTTCTGGCTGCTGCTCCTGCTGGCCTATCTGCTGGGCTCGCTGTCCTTCGCCGTGCTGCTCAGTCGCCTGTTCGGCACCCGCGACCCGCGTCACGACGGCTCCGGCAATCCCGGCGCCAGCAACATGCTGCGCCTAGCCGGACGCAAGCTGGCCCTGCTGACCCTCGCCGGCGACCTGAGCAAGAGCCTGATCCCCGTACTGATCGCCCAGCAACTGGGGCTTGCACCCCTGCAGCAGGCCTGGATCGGGCTGGCCGCCGTGGTCGGCCATCTCTATCCGCTGTACTTCCATTTCCGCGGTGGCAAGGGCGTCGCCACGGCGGCCGGGCTGCTGCTCGGCCTTTATCCGCCAGCGGCGCTGCTAGGGCTGGTGCTCTGGGCCGCGGTATTCGCCAGCCTGAGGATCGCTTCCCTGGCGTCCCTGGTCGCGGTGCTCGGCATCCTGCCGCTGTTCGCCTGGCAACGTCCGGACCTGCTGGCGCCGATGCTGCTGCTCGCCCTGCTCATCCTGATTCGCCACCGCCACAACCTGCGCGCCCTGCGCCAGGGGACCGAGCGTCATTTTTGACCCTGGCGCCGTCCGGGGATTGCCCGCTGGCGCCCTCCGCCCGTCTCAGAGCGCCGCCAGCTGCTCCATGGGCCAGCGCGCCTTGACGGCGATGGCCGGGCCTTCCTGCTGGCCGGCCAGCAGCCGCTGGCAACCGGCATAGGCGATCATGGCACCGTTGTCGGTGCAGAAGCGCGGCCGCGCATAGAAGACGTGACCACCCAGTTCGCCGAGCATCTGCTCCAGGTTCTCGCGCAGCGCGCGGTTGGCGCTGACGCCACCGGCGATCACCAGCGACTTGAGCCCGGTCTGCTTCAGCGCGCGCTTGCACTTGATCGCCAGGGTCTCGACCACCGCCGTCTGGAAGGCCAGGGCGATGTCGCAGCGGGTCTGCTCGCTGTCGTCACCGGCCGCCCGGCAGCGCTGCCAGGTGGTGAGGGTAAAGGTCTTGAGGCCGCTGAAGCTGAATTCCAGGCCGGGCCGATCGGTCATGGGGCGCGGAAAGAGGAAGCGCCCCGCCACGCCGCGCTCGGCCAGGCGGGCGATCTCCGGTCCACCGGGATAGCTCAGGCCTAGTAGCTTGGCGGTCTTGTCGAAGGCTTCGCCGGCGGCATCGTCCAGGGACTCGCCCAGCACGCTGTAGCGGCCGATGCCATCGACCTGCACCAGCTGGGTATGGCCACCGGAGACCAGCAGGGCGACGAAGGGAAATTGCGGCGGCTGCTCTTCGAGCATGGGCGCCAGCAGATGACCTTCCATGTGGTGGACGCCCAGGGCGGGCACGCCCCAGGCCAGCGCCAGCGCCTGGGCACAGGCCGCGCCCACCAGCAGGGCGCCGACCAGGCCGGGGCCGGCGGTGTAGGCGATGGCGTCCACGTCCGCGGGACGGCTGCCCGCCGCGTCCAGCACTTCGCGGATCAGCGGCAGCATGCGCTTGACGTGATCGCGCGAGGCGAGCTCCGGTACCACGCCACCGTAGACGCGGTGCAGATCGATCTGGCTGAACAGCGCATCGGCCAGCAGGCCGCGCTCGCTGTCGTAGAGGGCGACGCCAGTTTCATCGCAGGACGTTTCCAGTCCCAGAACACGCATGGAGATAAGCCTTCGAGGGTATAGAATGTCAGGCTGCGCATGATAAGCGCCGCTTCCAGCACCGGCCAGCGCTTTTCGTCCGCCGGGGCTTGGCAGCGGGGCAGTTGAAGCGTTACTATCCGCAACCCTTAAAAACCGACGCTTCCCGTGCCCTTTTGCCGCTAGCGTTGGATTAAACCTCGGTAAATTTGAAGGTACGACCTGGATGCCCAACGTCAAAGTCAAAGAAAACGAACCCTTCGACGTAGCGCTGCGTCGTTTCAAGCGTTCCTGCGAGAAGGCCGGTGTACTGGCCGAAGTGCGTAGCCGCGAGTTCTACGAAAAGCCCACCGCCGAGCGCAAGCGTAAAGCTGCCGCCGCGGTCAAGCGCCACGCCAAGAAAGTACAGCGCGAGCAGCGCCGTCGCGAGCGTCTGTACTGAGTTACAGCGCTCCTCTGGCGTCATCAAACAACCCGACCTCTGGTCGGGTTGTCTGTTTCTGGCCTTCCCGCTTCGCCCTGGCGCACTCTGGCGCTAGACTGCCCTCCTCGCTTCATCCTCCGCTCTTCGCCCCTCTATCCAGACGCTGACCATGGCCGGACTCATCCCGCAAGGCTTCATCGACGACCTGCTCAATCGCACCGACATCGTCGAGGTGGTGGGCGCGCGGGTGAAGCTCAAGAAGGCCGGCAAGAACTGGATGGCCTGCTGCCCCTTCCATAACGAGAAGACGCCCTCCTTCAGCGTAAGCCCCGACAAGCAGTTCTACTACTGCTTCGGCTGCGGTGCCGGCGGCAACGCCCTGGGCTTCATCATGGACCACGACAACCTCGAATTCCCCGAGGCGGTCGAGGAGCTGGCCAAGAAGGCCGGCGTGGACGTGCCGCGCGAAGAGAGCGGTGGTCGACGCAAGCCGCGGCAACCCACGGATTCCCCGCTCTACCCGCTATTGGCCGCCGCCGCCGAATACTATCGCCTGGCGCTGCGCAATCACCCCAAGCGCCAGGCAGCGGTCGACTACCTGAAGAAGCGCGGCCTCACTGGCGAGATCGCCCGGGACTTCGGCCTGGGCTTCGCCCCGCCGGGCTGGGACAACCTGGGCAAGCACCTGGGCGGCGACGACCTGCAGCAGAAGGCCATGCTCGACGCTGGCCTGCTGGTGGAGAACGCCGAGAGCGGCAAGCGTTACGATCGCTTTCGCGACCGGGTGATCTTTCCGATCCGCGACAGCCGGGGCCGGGTGATCGCCTTTGGCGGCCGGGTACTGGGCGACGACAAGCCCAAGTACCTCAACTCGCCGGAGACCCCGGTGTTCCACAAGGGCCAGGAACTCTACGGCCTGTTCGAGGCGCGCAAGCACAACCGCGACCTGGACGAGATCCTCGTCGTGGAAGGCTACATGGACGTCATCGCCCTGGCCCAGCAAGGCATCCGCAATGCCGTGGCCACCCTGGGCACCGCCACCAGTGAAGAGCACATCAAGCGGCTGTTCCGCATCGTGCCGAGCATCCTGTTCTGCTTCGACGGCGACCAGGCCGGTCGCAGCGCCGCCTGGCGCGCCCTGGAATCAGCCCTGCCGGTGCTCAAGGACGGCTTCCGGGTGCGCTTCCTGTTCCTGCCCGAGGGCGAGGACCCGGATACCCTGGTGCGCGCCGAGGGCGCCGACGCCTTCCAGGCGCGCTTCGTCCAGCAGGCCCAGCCGCTGGCCGAGTATTTCTTCCAGCAACTGATGATCGAAGCGGACCCGGCGACCCTGGAAGGCAAGGCGCACCTGGCCACCCTGGCGGCGCCGCTGATCGAGAAGATTCCCGGCAACAACCTGCGCCTGCTGATGCGCCAGCGCCTGAGCGAACTCACCGGCCTCGGCAATGATGCCCTGAGCCAGCTGGCGCCGTCCGCCCCGCCGCAGGACGCCCCGCCCCCGGACTATGGCGACTACGCCTATGCCCATGCCGAGGAAGCCCCGGCGCAGCAGCAGTGGACGCCCCGTCGCGAAGGCAAGGGCGGGCGCGACGGCAAGGGCTGGAAAAAGGATTTCAACGGCAAGGGCGGCGGCGAGCGTATTCCCCGTCAGCCACCGGTCAAGGTGGAGACCCCGGTGCTGGCCGCGCTGCGCAGCCTGCTGCACCACCCGACCCTGGCCCAGGCGGTGCAGGACGCCCGCAACCTGGCCGAGGAAAGCGATCAGTACGCCCAGTTGCTGGTTGCCTTGGTCGAGGCGCTGCAGAAGAAGCCCGGGCAGAGCACCCTGGCGCTCATCGCTCGCTGGCACGGCACCGAACAGGGTCGACTGCTGCGCGCTCTGGCGGAAAAAGAATGGCTGATTGCCGGGGACAACCTTGAACAACAGTTTTTCGACACCATAACGAGGTTAGCCGCCAGCCAGCGTGATCGCCTGCTGGAGCAACTCCTACGCAAGGCGCGACAGAGCGAACTGAGCTCCGAAGACAAGGACCGCCTACGTGAACTCCTCAGCCGTCCGGCGGGGTCCGTGACCTAACTGGCACGACAACCGTCTAACCGGCTATAATGTTCAGCTATTTTTGCCCGCCTAAGCCTTCAGTGGAAGGGTACCTATGTCCGGAAAAGCGCAACAGCAATCCCGTCTGAAAGAATTGATCGCCCGCGGTCGTGAGCAGGGTTACCTGACTTACGCGGAGGTCAATGACCACCTACCGGAGGATATTTCAGATCCGGAACAGGTGGAAGACATCATCCGCATGATCAATGACATGGGGATCAACGTATTCGAGACCGCGCCGGACGCCGATGCCCTGCTGCTGGCCGAGACGGATACCGACGAAGCCGCCGCCGAAGAAGCCGCTGCCGCCCTGGCCGCAGTCGAGAGCGATGTCGGCCGCACCACCGACCCGGTGCGCATGTACATGCGTGAAATGGGTACCGTGGAACTGCTGACCCGCGAAGGCGAGATCGAGATCGCCAAGCGCATCGAGGAAGGCATCCGCGAAGTCATGGGCGCCATCGCCCAGTTCCCGGGCACCGTCGACTACATCCTCAGCGAATACACCCGCGTCACCACCGAAGGCGGTCGCCTGTCCGACGTCCTCGCCGGCTACATCGATCCCGACGACGGCAGCCTGCCGAACGAGAGCGATGAGCTGCCCGTCCCGAACAAGGCCGCCGATGCCAAGGCCGTGGACGACGAGAAGGACGACGAGGAAGAGAGCGACGACGACGCCGAGGAAGAAGGCGACGGCGGTCCGGATCCGGAAGAAGCTCGCCTGCGTTTCGGCGCGGTCGCCGAACAGCTGGAAAAGACCCAGAAGGTGCTGAAGAAGCACGGCCGCGACGACGATCGCGCCGTGGAAGAATTCGTCGCCCTGGCGCTGCTGTTCTCGCCGATCAAGCTGGTACCCAAGCAGTACGAAGCCCTGGTGACCCGCGTGCGCGAGTCCCTGGAGCGTGTGCGTGGCCTTGAGCGCGCCATCATGCAGCTGGCCGTGCGCGATGCGCGCATGCCGCGTGCCGACTTCCTGCGCCACTTCCCCGGCAACGAGACCAACACCGAGTGGACCGCCAGCCTGCTCAAGGGCAAGCCCAAGTACGCCGAAGGTCTCGAGCGCTTCCAGGCCGACATCCAGGCCAAGCAGGCCCAGTTGGCCGAGCTGGAGCGTGACTACGAGCTGAAGATCTCGCAGATCAAGGACATCAACCGCGCCATGTCCATCGGCGAGGCCAAGGCCCGCCGCGCCAAGAAGGAAATGGTCGAGGCGAACCTGCGTCTGGTGATCTCCATCGCCAAGAAGTACACCAACCGTGGTCTGCAATTCCTCGATCTGATCCAGGAAGGCAACATCGGTCTGATGAAGGCGGTGGACAAGTTCGAATACCGCCGTGGCTACAAGTTCTCCACCTATGCGACCTGGTGGATTCGCCAGGCCATCACCCGCTCCATCGCCGACCAGGCGCGCACCATCCGGATTCCGGTGCACATGATCGAGACGATCAACAAGCTGAACCGGATCTCCCGCCAGATGCTGCAGGAGATGGGCCGCGAGCCGACCCCGGAAGAGCTGGGCGAGCGCATGGAGATGCCCGAGGACAAGATCCGCAAGGTGCTCAAGATCGCCAAGGAACCGATCTCCATGGAGACGCCCATCGGCGACGACGAGGATTCGCACCTGGGCGACTTCATCGAGGACAGCACCATGCAGTCCCCGATCGAAGTGGCCACCAGCGAAAGCCTCAAGGAAGCCACCCGCGACGTGCTCTCCGGCCTCACCGCCCGTGAAGCCAAGGTCCTGCGCATGCGTTTCGGCATCGACATGAACACCGACCACACCCTCGAGGAAGTGGGCAAGCAGTTCGACGTCACCCGCGAGCGTATCCGCCAGATCGAAGCCAAGGCCCTGCGCAAGCTGCGCCACCCGTCCCGCAGCGAACACCTGCGCTCCTTCCTCGACGAGTAAGGCGCCAGCGCAGTACAGAAAACCGGAGCCCAGGCTCCGGTTTTTTTATGCCCGACAAGGGTTTGGCGATCCCTGCCACCCCCGGTATACTCCACCGCGCTATAGGGCCTATAGCTCAGTCGGTTAGAGCAGAGGACTCATAATCCTTTGGTCCACGGTTCGAGTCCGTGTGGGCCCACCAGTTTTCAGGAGCCGCGCGTTGCGCGGCTTTTTTGTGCCTGGATTTTGGGCTTTTGCGCTGCCTTTTCCGAGTCCTCGTGCTTTAGCCGAACGTCTGCACGAAGGGCGCAGCGCTGTGCCGGATGGCAGCGACGATCTGTGGCGCCTGCTCGCAAAGGTCAGTTGCACGCATTAGGACCCGCTCCAGCGCCTCCAACTGGGAGCGAATCACCTCGGTTGGTCGCTCCACATCGCAGACTTCCGCAAAATCCAGCAAACCCTGGCGCGAGGCAAACAGCGACTTGTTGCCCATCAACTCCAGCGCCAGAACATCCTCGGGAAGGTAGGCGGTGGTGTTGACGATGTCGTAGGCGGGCGCCAGCCGCGCATCACGCTGGGTAGGGTCGGCATAGAGCAAGCCGAAGTTCTTCAGATGCGCATCGCCATTGCCGAGGATGCAGCTCAGGCTCACCGTGGCGAAGAGTTGCGCCAGCGAAGAGCGGACATGTTCGGGCGCACAGAACAGGCGGATGGCCTTGGCGATGGCCGAGTAGCTCTTGCTGTATTTCTGCTCCGCCGCCAAGCCCATCAGGGCAGCCATGTCTTCGAAACCTATGGGTTCGAGATGTTCGTCGCGGTCGAAACGGCGCATGACGAAGAGCTTGGCATTGCTGGAAAGATGGAACTCGGGCACCGGGATACCCGACTCTCGCGCTACGGACATGCAGAGGTATTCGTTGATCGCCAGGCCCGGAAACTCGTCGCGGCCGCTCTTGATGATCAACTCGGCGGTTCTCGAGGTGAAGCGGGCATCCTCCCGTTCGGGCACCAGGACCTTGGGCTGTACGCCGGAGATACCGGCGCGCAGGATGTAGCGATCCACCAACTCGACGAACAGGTCTTCCGTGCCATCCCAGGCGAGAATCTCGCTGAGCCGTTCGCCTGGAAAGCGCTGGCGCTCCAGCAGTGTATCGATCTCAGGCGATGTCACCGTCACGCGACCGATGGGCGAACTACTGCCTGTCAGGGCCAGCAGAGCCATGGGATCCAGAGGTACCAGCTTGGCCAACCTGTTGCGTAGCTGCTCTAGTACATAGCCTTCCGGCAAATTCATCTGGAAGATCGGATGCAGTTCGCGGCGGCGATAGTCATCCAGGCGCACCGGCATCAGCAGACTGATGGCAGCCCTTGCCGAAGCATCGTCCTGGTAGCGGAACAGGTAGTCGCCATCCTGAGCCATGAGCGCTCCGCTCCCGCCTGCCGGGGTTGCGACGCGCAGCCGGGTCTTCATCAGTCGAATACCCCCTGAATCTCGTCCAAGGTTGGCAAGGCGGCAGGGATTATTGCCAGCTCGCAATCCAAGGCTGCGAGCGCTCGTGCGTAGGCTGCCATACCGACACGGGAGTCTCCTCGCTCCACGGCGATGATCTTTTGCCGGGTAAGGCCTGCCAGCTCGGCGAGGCTCGCTTGCGTAAGGCCTCGATTAAGGCGCCGCTGGCGGAGTTGGCTGCCGAGACGTTGACTGATCAGCTCGCTATCCATGTTCTGCATACGTAACAAATTTGATGATTTGTAACGTATACGGAACCTGAAGCTTCCGGTAAAGCCAATTCTAATGTTGTGGCAAGTCGTGCCTTTTGCGTACCTGATGGTCGCTCTCTGGCATCACCTGAATGGCTAGACGTGCAGCAACGCCAACACCCCAACCGCCACTCCTCCCCCCGCCACCCCATACACCGCCGCCTGCAGCCAGCGCCGCCGGGTCAGCAGGGTGATGGCGGCCAGGGAGATGGCGACCTGCATGAGCATGGTGGCCTGGGCCCAGCGGTGGTGGCGGTGGAGCTGGGTTTCGCTGAGGGCTTCGTTGGCGTCGACCTTGGCTTCCAGGGCTTCGGCCTTGGTACGGATCTCGGCCTTTTGCTGGGCGTAGCGCTGGCTGTCCTGGGTGAAGCGCTGGGCGGTGTCGGGGTTGGTCGCAAGCGCGGCGCCGAGGTCGGCAAGGTTCTGTTTTTCGCCCTTGGCCTGGTAGTAGCCCCACTGGTTGGCGGCTTCGGTCTTGGCGATGGCTTCTTCGTTCTTATAGTAGAGCGCCAGGCTCTCGGCATTGCCGCCCTGGTAGGCGCAGAGCGCGCCTAGCGTCGCCAGGATGGCGGTGGTGACGGCGATGCGGCCGGTGAGGCTGTCGCGGCGATGGGCGCCATGGGCGGCGTGTTCCACCTCGTGGTCGTGGGGGCCGTGGACTTCGTATTCGCTGGACAAGGCTCAGCTCCGCTGCGGATTCCTGCGGCGAGGCTAGCCGGGCTGGCTTAAGACCTTCTTAAGACTGGGGCAAGCGCGCCTGCAGCCAGCGGCGCAGCGGACCGGCCACCCAGCGCTGCATGGCCAGGCCGAGCAGGACGATGAGCACCAGGTGCAGCGGCAGCATCCAGCCGGGAATGGGGATGGGCAGCGCCAGCGCCTCGCCGACGTCTTCGGCCAGGTCTTCGAGGCTGTCGCCGGCCAGGTGCATCCAGCCCAGCAGGGTGCGGGTCCAGGGTTCGAGCACGCCGATCAGCGGGGTGTGGACGGCGAAGATGCACAGCGAGGCCTCGCCAAGACGCTGAACCAGGCGGCGCACGCCGGCGCGACCGGGTTCGCCGAAGGTGGCGCAGGCCAGCAGTACCGCGGCCTGGAAGGGTGTCAGCAGGCCGTTGTGGACCAGGTAGAACCAGCGGCGGCCATCGCCTTCCAACAGCAGGGCGCCTAGCCACAGGCCGGTCAGGCCGAACAGCAGCAGCGGCAGGCGCAGGCGCTGGGTCGTCTCGGCCACCCAGGGCTCCTGCACGGCGCGATAGAGCAGGATGCCGAGCAGGAATTCCGGCAGGCGGATCAGCGGATTGCGGTGGATGACGCCCACCGTCACGGTATCGAAGGCCTGGGCCCAGGTGGCCACTAGCGGACCGAGCAGATAGAGCCCCCAGAGCGTGGCGGCGGCCAGGGCCCAGCGGCGCAGGCGCATCAGCCGCGGACCGAGCAGCGGAAACAGCAGGTAGAAGAACAGCAGCGCCGAGATCGACCAGGCGGCGCCGTTGAGCCAGAGAAAGCGTGGCTCCCAGGATTGCAACAGCAGCAGTTGCAGGAGCACGTGGGTGGTAGCGGCCAGCCAGGACAGCGGCAGCATCTCGTCCAGCTCGCTGCCCTCTTCCAGCTGCAGATAGGGGTGCTGGTTGTAGTAGACCGGCACCCCGTGTTCCAGCCAGGAATCCTGGGACAGCCAGTAGGACAGCCCCAGCGCGACCAACAGGGTCAGCAGGTGGATGGGATAGAGATTGCACAGCCGCCGCAGGACGAAGCCACGGGAGCTGCCCTTGAGCGCGCCCTGGCGATCCAGGCTGACATGGGCCAGCAGGAAGCCCGACAGCAGGAAGAAGGTGCTGGTGGCGAAGAAGCCCATGCCGGCCAGCCGGCGGAAGGCGTCCGGCAGATCGCTGTAGAGCCCGCCCAGGTGGTAGACGACCATGTACAGCGCCATGAGGAATCTCAGCCATTCCAGGCCGTAGTAACGGGCGGTGGGGCGGCTTGCGGTTGAAGAGGTCATGGCGGCGAATTACGGCGGATAGAATCTGATTATAAGCCGCCCGGGCGGGACCCCTGCCGATCTTCATGACAAAAGCATGACAACTGGTTTCCCAAGGTTGCCATGCACCGCTCAGGACTCCGCAGCCAGGAAGCCCTGCGGGCCTTGAACCGGGATTGATTCACCCGGCGAACGCGGGCTCCGGCAATCCCTGCACCCCGGGATCCAGGGCGAAAAGTCCACCCGCCAGCGGCTGGTCGGTGAGATCGCCCCCCGGACGGATGGAGGTCACGAACAGGGTATCCAGGTTGCGCCCGCCGAAGGCGCACATGGCCGGCTTCTTGACCGGTACGCTCAGGGAGCGATCCAGGCGGCCTTCGGGGGTGAAGCGATGGATCAGGCCGGCATCGTTGCCGCAGATCCAGTAGCAGCCGTCGACATCCACCGCGGCGCCATCGGGTCGGCCGGGATGGGCGTTCATGTCGACGAACAGCCGCCGGTTGCTGGGTGTACCGGTATCCGGATCGTAGTCGAAGGCCCAGATCAGCTGACGGCTGGGATGGGAGTCGGACAGATAGAGGGTGCGGCCATCGGGGCTCAGGGCCAGGCCATTGGGTACGATGAGGTCGTCCAGCAGCAGCCGAGCGCCCTCGCCCGCCGCATGACTGTAGAGGCGTCCAGCCGGCGCGCCCTGGGCCATGTCCTGCACCATGGTGCCCACCAGGAACCGGCCCTGGCGATCGCAGCGACCGTCGTTGCATCGCATGTCCGGCTGGGCATGGTGGAGGGCGACCAGGCGTTCGCCGCTCAGCTGGCCGGAAGCCTCGGCCTGCAGGGCGAAGAGCCCGCTTTCCAGACCGGCGAGCCAGCCGCCACCCTCGCGGGCGGCGATGCAAGCGAGCATTTCCGGTGCGCTCCAGCTGTCCAGGGCACCGGCCG
This sequence comes from Pseudomonas sp. HR1, assembly GCF_030175875.1. Lineage (NCBI taxonomy): Bacteria > Pseudomonadati > Pseudomonadota > Gammaproteobacteria > Pseudomonadales > Pseudomonadaceae > Pseudomonas > Pseudomonas sp. HR1. The sequence continues at coordinate 1,489,319 of NZ_JASNRF010000001.1, read as the reverse complement.
GGGTCCAGCGGTGCAGCCGTTTGGCCGGAATATCGACCCAGTAGAGCGCCTGTTCGGCGACCTGCCAGACCGGGCACTCACCGGTGGCGTTGCGGGCATCGACGAGTAATTCGGCAGTCATGGCGGCCCTCCTCAATCGTCGAAGGGACCGGTGGCGACGAAGGCACCACCCTGGTAGACCATCGACGGATCGTCCGCTGCCGGCATGGGCTGGGCTTCGACCTTGGCGCGGAATGGCTCGGAGCTGTCCTTGGGCTGGAAGCCCAGGTGCGCGGCCAGGTGGTTGTCCCACCAGCTGTCACGGTTGGCGGAGGCGCCATAGACGATGGTGTGGCCGACGTCCGGCGTGGTCAGGCTGCGCAGGATGAGGTCGGTCAGGTCTTCATAGCTCAGCCAGGTGGCGAGCATGCGGCGATTCTGCGCCTCGGGGAAGGAGGAGCCGATGCGGATGCTTACCGTCTCGATGCCATAGCGATCGAAATAGAAGCTGGCCAGGTCCTCGCCAAAGGCCTTGGACAGGCCGTAGTAGCTGTCCGGACGCTGGGGCACGCTGGCGTCGATGCGCTGGTCCTGGCGATAGAAGCCGATGACATGGTTGGAGCTGGCGAAGACGATGCGCTTCACCCCGTGGCGCCGCGCGGCCTCATAGAGGTTGAAGGTGCCACGGATGTTGGCTTCGAGGATGGGCTCGAAGGCGTGCTCGGTGGAAATCCCGCCGAAGTGCAGGATGGCGTCGACGCCTTCCACCAGCGCATGAACGCCGGCCTTGTCCGCCAGGTCGCAGGTCACCACCTCTTCCGCCGGGCCTTCGGCCGCAGCCATCGGCGCGATGTCGGACAGCCGCAGGATCTCGGCATGGGGCTTGAGCCGCTGGCGCAACTCCTTGCCCAGGCCACCGGCAGCACCGGTGAGCAGGAGTCGATGGAAGGGTGACGAGGAGACTTCGGACATGAGCGGGCGCCTTCTTATGGAGTTATCTGGCAAGAGGTACGACATCTCACCTCTTTTCGCGATTCTCGCGGGCGCCCGGGGTCCTGTCAATGCTACCTAGGCCGGCAGACAGGGCAGCCGCAGGCGGAAGGTCGCACCCTGCCCGGCGATGCTTTCCACGTGCAGGCTGCCGTGGTGCGCCTTGACGATCTGGTCGGCGATATAGAGGCCCAGGCCCAGGCCGGCGATGTTCTCGGTGCCACTGGCGCGCTCGAACTGGCGGAAGATCAGCGCCTGGTGCTCCACCGGGATGCCGATGCCGTGGTCCTTGACGCTCAGCTCCACGTCGGCGCCGTCGCTGCGCAGGGAGATCTCCACCGGACGTCCGGCGCCATATCTCATGGCATTGGTCAGCAGGTTGGTGATCACCTGCTCGATGCGGAATTCGTCCCAGTAGCCGGGCGCCGGGCCTTCGGCGTGCAACTCCACCGGGCAGCCGGCCGCGGCGAATTGCGAGGCGAAGCTGTCGACCACGGTGTTGACCAGGGCCGCGAGATCGCACTGCGAGGGGCGGATCGACAGCTTGCCGGTGCGGATGCGCGAGATGTCGAGCATGTCGTCGATCAGGTGCACCAGGCGCTGGATCTGCCGTTCGTCGCGCTCGGCCATGCCAGCCAGCTTGTCGGGGGTGAAGGCTTCCAGCTTGCCCTTATCCAGGTACATGCGGCGCAACTGGGCCTCGAGCATCAGGGTGTTGAGCGGCGTCTTGAGTTCGTGGGAGACCATGGACATGAAGTCGTCGCGGGTACGCACCGCCTGCTGCAGCTCGACCTGCGTCTGGCGCAGTTCCGCCAGCAGGATCTCCTGCTCCTGGCGACTCTGCTCCAGGGCCACCAGCTGCTCGGCCAGGCGCTTGCGGTGCCAGTAGAGGTCGACGAACACCCGGGTCTTGCTCTTCACCGCATGGACATCGAGGGGCTTGTGCAGGAAATCCACCGCACCGCTCTCGTAGCCCTTGAAGGCATAGTTGAGGTCACGGCCGGCGGCGCTGACGAAGACGATGGGGATGTGCCGGGTCTTTTCCAGGCCGCGCATCATCTCCGCCAGTTCGAAGCCGTTCATGCCCGGCATCTGCACATCGAGGATCGCCAGGGCGAATTCGTGCATCAGCAGGAGCTCCAGCGCGGCCTCGGCGGAGCTGGCCTGGAAGATCTCCAGCGCCTCGCTGCGCAGCAGGGCTTCCAGCGCCAGGAGATTTTCCGGCAGGTCGTCTACGAGCAGGAGCTTCGCCTGTTCGACGGGTACTTCAGCCATGGTCGCGTTCCAGCTCGATGAGCAATAGATGGATGCCCGGCACATCCAGCACGAAATCCGGGTGGAATCTCTTCAAGGCCGCCTCGGGCATGGTCGGCACCTCGGCCGATTGCGGCGACTGGACGACGGTGACCCCCCCGTTCTGCGCAAGGGCGTGCAGGCCGCTGGCCCCGTCATGGTTGGCACCGGTCAGCAGGATGCCGCAGACCTGCTCGCCCAGGGCGTCGGTCGCGCTTTCGAACAGCACATCGATGGACGGCCGGGAGAACTGCACCGGCTCGTCGCGGGACAGCGACAGGGTGAAGTCGTCCTCCACCAGCAGGTGATAACCCGGCGGCGCGAAATACAGGGTGCCCGGCAGTATAGCGTCCTTGTCCTCGGCCTCGCGCACCCGCAGGGCCAGCCGCTGCTGAAACAGCTCGGCCAGGCGCGAGGTGCGATCGTCCGGCAGGTGCAGCACCACGGCCAGCGGCAGGCGATAGCTGGCCGGCAGGGTCGAGAGCAGGCGCAGCAGGACCTGCAGCCCGCCGGCAGAGGCTCCGATGACGATGAGGCGCAACGGCTTGCGGGGCGGGAACATGCTAGAGCCTGCGGAACAGCCGTTCCTGCTTCACCACCGGCTCGAAGTGGTTGGCATAGGCGGAGAAGTCCAGCGACTCCTTGCTGCCCAGGCCGAGAAAGCCGCGGTGGCTCAGGGACTCGTGGAACAGCCCGAGCGCCCGATTCTGCAGATTCTTGTTGAAGTAGATGAGCACGTTGCGGCAGGACACCAGCTGGGTCTCGGAAAAGACGCTGTCGGTGGCCAGGCTGTGATCGGCGAAGGTCACGTTGGCGATCAGCGACTTGTCGAACAGCGCGCCGTCGTAGGCCGCGGTGTAGTAGTCGGAAAACGCCCGGGTGCCGCCGGCCTTCTGGTAACTGGCGGTGTAGGCGCGCATCCGCTCCAGCGGAAAGATGCCCTGGCGGGCCTTTTCCATGGAGCGCGGATTGATATCGGTGGCATAGAACAGGGTGCGGTCGAGCAGCCCTTCCTCTTGGAACAGGATGGCCATCGAGAAGACTTCCTCGCCGGTGCTGCAGCCGGCGATCCACACCTTGAGCGAGGGATAGGTGCGCAGGACCGGTACCACCTGCTGGCGCAGGGCAAGGAAGTAGCCCGGATCGCGAAACATCTCGCTGACCGGGATGGTGATGAATTGCAGCAACTCGGCGAACAGCGCCGGATCGCGCAATACCCGCTCCTGCAGCGCCGAGATGCTCGGACAGTCGAAGCGCGTCAGCGCCTGCAGCACCCGGCGCTTGAGCGAGGCCTTGGAGTAGTTGCGGAAGTCGTGGCTGTACCTCAGGAAGATGCCTTCCAGCAGCAACCTCAGCTCGATGTCCTGCAGCCGTTCGCTCATGACCTACAGCCGCTCCAGCGACGGCATCCAGACGCGGATCAGCGAGAACAGCCGGTCCAGGTCGATGGGCTTGGCCAGGTAGTCGCTGGCGCCGGCGGCGAGGCAGCGCTCTTGGTCGTCCTTCATGGCCTTGGCGGTGATGGCGATGATCGGCAGCTTCTTCATGTGCGGTCGCTTGCGGATCTCGCGCATGGCTTCGTAGCCATCCATCATCGGCATCATGATGTCCATCAGCACCAGGTCGATGGTGTCGCTGTTGTCGAGCTTTTCCAGCGCCTCCAGGCCGTTGCGGGCGATCTCCACCTTGGCGCCCTTCTGCTCCAGGGCGCTGGTGAGGGCGAAGATGTTGCGCACGTCGTCGTCCACCAGCAGCAGGGTGCGGCCGTCGAAGGCCTTCTCGCGGCTGCGGGCGCTTTCCAGCATGCGCTGGCGATCGAGCGGCATGTCGGCCTCGATCTTGTGCAGGAACAGGGTCACCTCGTCGAGCAGCCGCTCGGGCGAGCGCGCGCCCTTGATGATGATGGAGCGCGAATACTTGAGCAGCGCCGCCTCTTCGTCGCGGGTCAGGCTGCGCCCGGTGTAGACGATCACCGGCGGGAAGGAGCAGATGTCTTCGCTGGCCATACGCTGGAGCAGTTCGCCGCCTTCCATGTCGGGCAGCTTGAGGTCGATGACCATGCAGTCGTAGACCTCGTCGCGCAGCAGCTCCAGGGCCTGGCTGCCCATCTCCACCGCGGTGATCTCCACGTCCACGTCGCCGATCAGCTTGGCGATGCTGTCGCGCTGCAGGGCGTCGTCTTCCACCAGCAGCACCCGCTTGATGCCGGCGGCGAACTTGGCTTCCAGGCGAGTGAAGGCCTCGCGGAGTTCGTCGCGGGTGGTGGGCTTGATGGCGTAGCCGACCGCGCCCATGTGCATGGCCGTCTCGATGCGATCCGAGGCCGAGACCACGTGCACCGGGATGTGGCGGGTCAGCGGATTTTCCTTGAGCCGTTCCAGCACCGTGAGACCGGAATGATCGGGCAGGCCCATGTCCAGCAGGATGGCGTCCGGACGGTATTCCAGGGCCGCGGCGAAGCCTTCCTCGGCGCGATGGGCCACCAGGCAGCTGTATTTCAGCTCATGGGCCAGATCGAAGAGGATCTGCGCGAAGGGCACCTCGTCTTCGATCACCAGGACCCGGCGATCCGGATAGGGCCAGTCGTCCCGGTCGTCGGCGAAGGCCGCTCCCACGGGAGCCGCCGCCTCGGTGATCGGCGGTGCAGCCGGCGGACGCGGGGTGGCGGCCAGGGCCGGCAGGGGCGCGGATGCCGCGGCCGGCGCGGTGTTCGCGGCAGGGGCGGTAACCGGGGTGATGGGTAGAGCAGGCGCAGCGGCTTCCTGATACTCCAGCGGCAGGCGCAGGGTGAAGGTGCTGCCCTCCCCCGGCTGGCTGGTGACGCTCAGGGTGCCGCCTAGCAGCAGTGCCAGGTCACGGGAGATCGACAGCCCCAGGCCGGTGCCGCCATAGCGCCGGGTGATGGCGCCATCCGCCTGGCGGAAGGCCTCGAAGATCAGCTCCTGCTGCTCGGCGGCGATGCCGATGCCGGTATCGCTCACCGCGAAGCTGGGCTGGCCGTCTTCCAGCGAAAGGCGCAGGGTCACCTGGCCGTGCTCGGTGAACTTGAAGGCGTTGGACAGCAGATTCTTGAGGATCTGCTCGACCCGCTGGCGATCGCTGAAGAAGGCCGGCGGCATCCGCGCGTCCAGCTCCACCACGAAGGCGACACCCTTGTTTTGGGCCACCGGCTCGAAGGCGGTCTTCAGGGCTTCCACCAGGCGGCGCACGGACAGCTGCTCCGGGCGGATCTCCAGCATGCCGGCCTCGACCTTGGAGATGTCGAGGATGTCGTTGATCAGGGTCAGCAGGTCATTGCCCGCCGAATAGATGGATTCGGCGTAGCGCACCTGCTCGCCGCTCAGGTTACCGGCCGGGTTGTCCGCCAGCAGCTTGGACAGGATCAGCGAGCTGTTCAGCGGTGTGCGCAATTCGTGGGACATGTTCGCCAGGAATTCGGACTTGTACTGGCTGGCCCGTTCCAGCTCGCGCGCCCGGTCTTCCAGCATCTGCTGGGCTTCGTTGAGGCGATTGTTGCGGTCGTCCAGCACGTCGCGCTGCTGCAGCAGTTCCTGGGCCTGTTCGGAGAGCTGCTCGTTGGTCTGCTCCAGCTCCGCCTGCTGCTGCTCCAGATGGACCTGGGACTCCTTGAGCGCCTGGGACTGCTCTTCCAGCTCTTCGTTGGCGGTGCGCAGTTCTTCCTGCTGAACCTGGAGTTCTTCGTTGAGTTGCTGGGTTTCCGCCAGGACCTGCTGCAGGCGCTGGCGATAGCGCGCGGCTTCCACCGAGGAGCCGATGGAATCGGCGATCAGGGTCAGCAGCTCCTCGTCCTGCGGGCGCAGGGCACGCAGGAAGCCCAGCTCGACCACGCCATTCACCCGGCCGTCGTTCTCGATGGGCACGATGAGCGCTGCGCTGGCCTGGCGTTCACCCAGGGCCGAGTTGACCTTGAGGTAGTCGGCGGGCAACTGCTCCAGCGCCATGACGCGACCGTCCAGCACCGCCTGACCGGCCAGACCCTCGCCCGGCGCCAGGCGCTGGCGCCGACGACGGCCCTCGTCGTCCAGGGCGTAGTCGGCGACGCGCTCCAGACTGCCGTCGTCGAGTCGCACATAGAGGGCGCCGGCCGCAGCGCCGAGATAGCGCGCCAGGAATTGCAGGATGCTCTGGCCCAGCGGCGCCAGTGACGCCTGGCCGATGACGGCTTCCGACAGCTGATTCTGGCCCGAACGGAACCAGCTCTGCCGTTCCAGATTGTCGGTGTGCTCGGCCTGCTGATCGAGCAGCCGGGTATAGGTCGCAGAGAGTCGCATGAGCTCGCGGCGCCCGAAGAAGGCCATGATGCCCGACAGCAGCAGGCTGACGATGAGGAAGGCGGCGACGAAGATCACCGTCATGCGACTGGCCGTCTCGGTGCGCTCGGCGCGCATCTGCTCTTCGTAGGCGATGAAATCGGTGTAGTCGCGGCGGATGCTGTCGATGCGGTTCTTGCCCTGGCCATCGTTCAGCGGCGTCTGGAAATCGCCACCCAACCGCCGCGCATCGATCACCCGGCTCGCATAGTCGCGCCACTCGCGATGCACCGCCTCGATCCGTTCCAGGCGCCGGATCTGCACGGCGCTGTCGCTGACCAGATTCTTCAACTCATCGAGCTGCGGCTCGACATTGGGCAACGCGCGTTCGTAGGGCTGCAGGAAGGCAGTATTGCCGCTCAGCAGATAGCCGCGCATCCCGGTTTCCAGGTCGACCACCAGGCGGAAGTTGGCATTGGCCTCGCTGATGACGCGGTCGGTATGCTCGACCCACTGGGTGACCTTGAGCAGGTAATAGATGATGGCGATAAAGAAGATCGCGCTGAAGACACCGATGCTCAGAGGCAGGGAGAGATTGCGCTTGAGGATCTGGCTGAAGTGCTTCTGATCGAGGGGCGACTCGCGATTCATGGGGTCTGAAAGCCTTGTACGGGACAAAACGGTCGGCGACGGCAAAGCCTCGGCCTGCGGAGGGGTGTCGTCACTGACCGTGGCACCACCGGCGGTCGATCAAGGATACCGGCGTGATGGACCGGCAGGCCTCGAACAGGGCTGCAGGAAGCGCCCTCGCCTAGCGCGGACCTCTTGCCCTCAAGCCCCTACCGCTTCGGTTGGCGCTGCCCCCTAGGTCAGCCAGTCGATTGCGGCACCGGGGCCGCGATCCGGCCGTGGGTTCAGCGACGAGCAATCACCCAGACGGCATGGATGATACCCGGAATGTAACCCAGCAGCGTCAGCAGGATGTTCAGCCAGAAGGCGCCGCCGAAGCCGACCTGGAGAAAGACGCCCACGGGCGGCAGGATGATGGCGAAGATGAGGCGGATGAGGTCCATTTCAGGCTCCAGTAGCAGGCAGGCAAGAAGATGCCTCTAAGACTGGCAGGGCCTGAATCAGGTTCCGGCAGGCAATAAAAAACCCCGCCGAAGCGGGGTTTCGCAGACTTAACCCAACATCCTTGTCGGGCCGCCAATCCTTGGCCATCTATCCCTGTAAGTCTCTGCCCGACATCCTTGCCGGGGGGCCATCCTGGCCACATTTCCTTGAAGTCATCTGGAGCGCTGGGTACATCCTGTACCGCGATCCGATGGGTGTAGATTACGCAGCTACCCGGGTGTAGGCGATGGCTTATCGCGGCGACGTCATGTAAGCCAAAGCTTACACGACATGGCTTTTCACCTTTTCTGTCAACGGCTTAGAAGGCCTCCTCGGCCAGGGCGTAGAGCGGCTGGGCGCCGCTGCGCACGGCGGCCGCCAGGCTCAGGGTGCGCGGCAGCAGGCGGGCGAAATAGAAGCGTGCGGTGGCCAGCTTGGCTTCGGCGAAGGCCGCGTCCTGCTCCGCCGCGGCGGCCGCGGCCCGTGCCCAGAGATAGGCATAGGCGACATAGCCGAACAGGTGCAGGTAGTCCACCGAGGCGGCGCCCAGTTCATGGGGATCACTGGCGCCGGTCTGCAGCAGCCACTCGGTCGCGCCGTCCAGCTGATCCAGGGCCTGGCGCAGGGGCGCGGCGAATTCGTTGTCCGCCGGCAGGCTGGCGAGATAGCCATGGACCTCTTCGCTGAAGGGCCGGTAGAGGGCGCCACGACTGCCGGCCAGCTTGCGGCCGACCAGGTCGAGGGCCTGGATGCCGTTGGTGCCTTCGTAGATCTGAGTGATGCGCACGTCGCGCACCAGCTGTTCCTGGCCCCACTCGCGAATGTAGCCATGGCCGCCGAACACCTGCTGGCCGGCGACGCAGAGTTCCAGGCCGAGATCGGTGAGGAACCCCTTGGCCACCGGGGTGAGCAGCGCCACCAGGGCTTCGGCGCGCTCGCGTTCGGCCGGCTCGGGGCTGTACTTGGCGGTGTCGAGTTGCAGGGCCACATAGCTGGAGAACAGCCGGCCGCCTTCGTTCAGCGCCTTCATGGTCAGCAGCATGCGCCGCACATCGGGGTGGACGATGATGGGATCGGCGTTCTTGGCGGCCTGCTGGATACCGGCCGGGGAGCGGCTCTGCAGGCGTTCGCGGGCATAGGCCAGGGCGTTCTGGTAGGAGCGTTCGCTCGAGCCCAGGCCCTGGATGCCGACGCCCAGGCGCTCGTAGTTCATCATGGTGAACATGGCGGCCAGGCCCTTGTTGACCTCGCCCACCAGGTAGCCGACCGCGCCATCGAAATTCATCACGCAGGTGGCGGCGCCCTTGATGCCCATCTTGTGTTCCAGGGAGCCACAGGCCACGGCGTTGCGCGCGCCCAGGGCGCCCGCCTCGTCTACCAGGATCTTGGGCACCAGGAACAGCGAGATGCCCCGGGAACCGGTCGGCGCATCGGGCAGCTTGGCCAGCACCAGGTGAATGATGTTCTCGGTGAGGTCGTGCTCGCCGGCGGTGATGAAGATCTTGGTGCCGGTGACCCGGTAGCTGCCGTCGGCCTGGGGCTCGGCGCGGGTGCGGATCAGGCCCAGGTCGGTACCGGCATGGGGCTCGGTCAGGCACATGGAGCCGGCCCACTGGCCACTGTAGAGATTGGGCAGGTAGGCCTGCTTCAGGGCTTCGCTGCCATGGGCGTGCAGGGCCAGGCAGGCGCCGGCGCTAAGCATCGGATAGAGACCGAAGGCCAGGCAGCTGGCGTGCATCATTTCCTCGACCTGGGCGGTGAGCACCTTGGGCATGCCCATGCCGCCGTATTCGGGATCCCCACCAACCCCCACCCAGCCGCCTTCGGCAAAGGCCTGGTAGGCCTGGCGGAAGCCCTGGGGCGTGGTCACTTCACCGGCTTGCCAGTGGCAGCCTTCTTCATCGGAATTGCGATTGAGCGGCGCCAGTTCCTGGGCGCACAGCTTGCCGGCTTCTTCGAGGATGGCATCGGCGGTCTCGCCGTCCACCACCTCGGCCAGGGCGGGCCACTGACTCCAGCGGTCCTTGACCTTGAAGACGGCATCCAGCACGAAACGGATATCGCGAAGCGGCGGGGTGTAGTCGGCCATGTCGAGTCTCCTCGGAAGGTGTTCTTGTCGGTATGACCCGAGTGTAAGACCGAACCGGAAGGGAGACATAGGTTCATGATCTGACCTGATGGTCAGCCGATCGGAGGTCTGCAGCGGGTGGTTTTTTCGCGGACCCGAAAAGACGAAAACCCCGCCGGAGCGGGGTTTTCAGTGGAGCGGCGACGCCTTAGTAGCCGAGGGCGAAGTCTTCCTCGGCCAGGGCCATCAGGCTGCCGGCGCCGGCCAGCAGCGCCTCGGCATGGGCGCGGGTACGGGGCAGCAGGCGCTCGTAGTAGAAGCGCGCGGTGGCCAGCTTGGCCTGGTAGAAGGCGGCCTCCTCGGTACCGGCGGCCAGCTTCTCGGCGGCGACCCGGGCCATGTCGGCCCAGAAGTACGCCAGGCAGCAGTAGCCGGAGTACATCAGGTAGTCGACGGCGGCGGCGCCCACCTCTTCGCGATCCTTCATGGCGGCCATGCCGACCTTGAGGGTGATCTCGCCCCACTCCTTGTTCAGCTTGGCCAGCGGCTCGACGAAGGCCTTGAGCTGGGCATTCTCGGCGTTGGCCTGGCAGAACTTGTGCACCACCTTGGTGAAGGCCTTGAGGGATTCACCCTGGGTCATCAGCACCTTGCGACCCAGCAGGTCGATGGCCTGAATGCCGGTGGTGCCCTCGTAGAGCATGGCGATGCGGGCATCGCGCAGATTCTGCTCCATGCCCCACTCGGCGATGTAGCCGTGGCCGCCGTAGATCTGCACGCCGTGGCTCGCCGCCTCGAAACCCACCTCGGTCATGAAGGCCTTGGCGATGGGGGTGAGGAAGGCCAGCTGGGTCTCGACCTGCTGCTTCTGCTCTTCGTCCTGGCTGTACTTGAGGATGTCCACCAGCTTGGCGGTGTAGTAGATCATCGCCCGGCTGCCTTCGGCGAAGGCCTTCATGGTCAGCAGCATGCGGCGCACGTCGGGGTGCACGATGATGGGATCGGCGGGCTTCTCGGGCGCCTTGGGACCGGTCAGGGACCTCATCTGCAGACGCTCGCGGGCGTACTTCAGACCGCCCTGGAAGGCCACCTCGGCATGGGCCAGGCCCTGCAGGGCGGTGCCGATGCGGGCGAAGTTCATGAAGGTGAACATGCAGTTCAGGCCGCGATTCGGCGGGCCGATCAGGAAGCCGGTGGCGCCGTCGAAGTTCATCACGCAGGTGGCGTTGCCGTGGATGCCCATCTTGTGTTCCAGGGAACCGCAATGCACGGCGTTGCGCTCGCCGGCCGCGCCGCTGGCGTCGGGCAGGCGCTTGGGCACGATGAACAGCGAGATGCCCTTGGTGCCGGCGGGGGCGTCGGGCAGGCGAGCCAGCACGATGTGGACGATGTTCTCGGCCATGTCGTGTTCACCGGCGGAGATGAAGATCTTGGTGCCGGTGATGGCGTAGCTGCCGTCAGCACGCGGCTCGGCCTTGGTGCGCAGCATGCCCAGGTCGGAACCGCAGTGGGGTTCGGTCAGGCACATGGTGCCGGTCCACTCGCCGGTCACCAGCTTTTCCAGGTAGGTGTGCTTCTGCTCGTCGGTGCCGTGCTGCTCCAGGGTGTTCATGGCGCCGTGGGACAGGCCGGGGTACATGCCCCAGGACCAGTTGGCCTGGCCGACCATTTCCGACAGGGAGATGCCGAGGGATTCGGGCAGGCCCTGGCCACCGTGGGCCGGGTTGTGCGCCAGGCTCGGCCAGCCGCCTTCGACGAACTGGGCATAGGCTTCCTTGAAGCCATCGGGGGTCTTCACCCCGTCTTCGCTCCAGGTGCAGCCCTGCTGATCGCCGATGCGATTGAGCGGCGCCAGGACCTGTTCGCAGAACTTGGCGCCTTCTTCGAGGATGGCGGAGACCATGTCGGGAGTGGCGTCGCCGCACCCGGGCAGGCTCTGGTAGTGCGCGTCATAGCCCAGGAGTTCGTCGCGGACGAAGCGGATGTCCCGCAGGGGGGCTTTGTAATCGGGCATGACTGTTACCTCTTTGCGAATGCTTGTTGTCGAGGGTGGCGGCAGCGTCGCTGCGGACCTGCCGCCAGGGCGTTTAAACAGTCGTTTGAAACTAATGTTCCAGGCCTGGCCTTGTCAAGCGTGGCGAGGACGAGCGGAACGACCGGTCAGTCCGCCAGGGCCAGGGCTTCGTCCAGGGCCGCCGCCGTCGCCGGACGTACCAGCCGCGCCAGTTCCTGGCCGTCCTTGAAGACGATCAGCGTGGGCCAGAGCTTGACGCGAAAGGAGCGTCCCAGGCGGCGGCCGGGACCGTCTTCGATCTTGAGATGGCGCACGCCGGGGTAGTCCGCGAGCGCCGTGGCCAGCAGCGGCTGGGCGGCGCGGCAGTGTCCGCACCAGGGTGCGCCGAACTCCAGCAGGGTGACACCCGGCAGGGCGTCGACATCAGCGCGGGCGGGCTCCTTTTCCGCATAGGTGGTCGTCATGGTCATGGCGGGGGCTCCTGAAGTCGGTTCCAACGGTGGACAAGTCGCTGGCGGGACTGCTCGGTCACGAGAAAAGGACTAGGGTCGATCCTGCGGTACGCCCCGATGTCATGACAATAAAACAAGGCGCTCCATTTCTGCCTCCGTCTCCGCCCTTTCCCGAGGCCCGCCATGAGCCAGACAGCGACTTCCGTTTCACCCGCCACCCTGCGCAAGGTCATCTCCGCCGCATCCATCGGCAACTTCGTCGAATGGTTCGATTTCGCCCTCTATGGCTTTCTCGCCACCCTGCTCGCGGCGCACTTCTTTCCCAGTGGCGACGCCACCGCCGGCCTGCTCAAGACCTTTGCCGTCTTTGCCGTGGCCTTCGCCTTCCGGCCACTGGGCGGCATCGTCTTCGGCCTGTTGGGTGACCGCATCGGCCGCAAGCGCACCCTGGCGCTGACCATCCTGATCATGGCCGGCGCCACCGCCCTGATCGGCATCCTGCCCAGCTACGCCACCATCGGCATCTGGGCGCCGATCCTGCTGACACTGATCCGCTGCGCCCAGGGCTTTTCCGCCGGCGGCGAATACGCCGGGGCCTGCGCCTACGTGATGGAGCATTCACCGCGCGATCGGCGCGGGCGCTATGGCAGCTTCGTACCGGTCTCGACCTTTCTCGCCTTCGCCAGCGCGGCCCTGACCGCCTGGGGCCTGGAGCGACTGCTGGGCGCCGCCGCCATGGCCGACTGGGGCTGGCGCGTCCCCTTCCTGGCCGCCGCGCCGCTGGGTCTGATCGGTCTCTATCTGCGGCTGAAGCTGGACGAGACCCCGGCCTTCCAGGCGCTGGAAGCGGACCATGAGGTCAGCCATTCGCCGCTGGGCGAGACGCTCAGGCTGCAGGGTCGCTCGATCCTGCGCCTGGGCGCCTTCATCTCGCTGACGGCGCTGTCCTTCTATATGTTCACCACCTACTTCTCCACCTACCTGCAACTGGCCGGCGGCTTCGACCGGGCCGCGGCCCTGGCCATCAGCCTGATCACCCTGTTCGCGGCAGCGGCGGCCTGTCCGGTGCTGGGACGCGTCACCGACCGCATCGGTCGACGCATGACCACGGTGCTGGCCAGTCTGGTGCTGGCGGTGGGCGTCTATCCGGCGCTGCTGCTGGCCAGCAGCGGCCAGTTCGGCAGCGCCCTGCTGGGCTCGCTGCTGCTGGGCGCCGGGGCGGTGCTGTGCAACGTGGTGACCGCGCCGCTGCTCAGCGAGGTCTTCCCCACCCGCACGCGCTACACCGCCGGGGCCATCACCTACAACCTGGCCTACACCATCTTCGGCGGCACCGCGCCGCTGATGGCGACCTGGCTGATCGGCACCACCGGCAGCAATCTCTCGCCGGCGCTCTACCTGATCCTGATCGCCCTGCTCGGCCTGATCGGCGGCCTGAGTCTGCCCGAGACTTCGCGCATCGATCTGGACGAGGTCAGCGAAGGCGGTGAAACGGCCTATCGCGCGGTGCGCGGCTAGACCGCTCGTCCCTTGACCGGCACTTCCTCCGGGTCCATCTGCCGATAGGCAAAAGGCCCGGAGTTTCGCCATGCCCGCCGCTCACGATCTGCAACGCTTCCTCGACGCCCAGGCCGACACCTATGCCACCGCCCTGGCGGAGATCCGCGCCGGGCGCAAGCGCAGCCACTGGATGTGGTTCATCTTTCCGCAGATCCAGGGGCTGGGCCGCAGCGAGACGGCGCAGCGCTATGCCATCGCCTCCCACGACGAGGCCAGTGCCTACTTGGCGCATCCGCTGCTGGGACCCCGCCTGCGGGAGATCACCGCCGCCGCGCTGGAGCATCCGCAGCTGTCGGCCACGGCGCTGTTCGGCCAGCCGGACGATCTCAAATTCCATTCCTGCCTGACCCTCTTCGCCGCCGTGGCCGAAGACCCCGAACCCTTTCGCCAGGCGCTGAAGACCTTTTTCGCCGGCCAGCCGGACGAAGCCACCCTGACGCGACTCTGCTAGCGCCAGAGCTCGGGTAGCGCCCCTTCCCGTCCGGTCACCGGATCAGTCAGTGGCACAGGCACCTGGGCGATCAATTCGACTGAACGGGCATGGGCGGCCGGATCGGCGCGCTGGGTGATGAAGTCCTGCCGATCGGGCGGATAGGCGCCCACCACCAGGAAATCCGCGCTGGATTCCAGGTTGCGGTGCCCGGTCCCTGCCGGCAGCACCACCACGTCGCCCGCGGTCACCTCCACATCCTGCCCCTGCTCGCCACCCAGCCGCAGCCGCGCCTGGCCGCGCGCCACGCCAAGGACTTCATGGGCATTGGGGTGATAGTGATGATAATCGTAGACGCCATAGCGCCATTGCGGCGGCCAGGCGTTGTCGGCGAACAGCCGCTCCAGGGCGGCGGCGCGGTCTGAGCCGGCCAGGGGAACCTGGCGATAGAGCAATACGGGCAGGCGACTGTTGGGGATGACGCCATCGTCGGCGAAATGCAGTTGTTCGGGCTGACCGGCACCCACCGGCGCGGCCAGGGCCAGGGCGGCGGGCGCCAGGCCCAGCACCAGGGAAAGGACGGACAGAGACGGACGATGCGGCATGCGGGACTCCCTCGGGGCTTTGCCAATGGAGGCCGGCCTGGTGCCCGGGTTCAGCGCCCGCGACGAGGGGTCAGGCCAGCCATTCCCGCAGCAGCGCCGAGGTGCGCTCCGGCAGTTCCAGCGGCGGCAGGTGACCGCAGTCGTCCAGCACCACCAGGCGCGAATCCTGGATGCCGGCGTGCATCAGCTCGGCTTCGGCCGGCGGGGTCAGCTGGTCCTGGGCGCCCACCACGATCAGGGTCGGGATGCGGATCCCTGCCAGGGTCGGGCGTGAGTCGGGGCGGTCGATGATCGACTGCTGCTGGCGCAGGAAGGCCTCCTTGCCCACCGCCTTGCCCATGGCCAGCACGGTATCGGCCACCGGCGTGCCCAGGCGCGAGGCGTGGATCAGCCGCGGCAAGAGTTGCGGACTGATACCGAGGAAACGCCCGCGCTCGGCCAGTTCGAGCATGGCGCGGCGCTGGGCGGCGCGCTCCGGGGCGTCCGGGCTGGCCATGGTGTCGAACAGCGCCAGCCGCGCTACCCGTTCCGGCGCCTGGCGCAGGATCTCGAAGGCCACGTAGCCGCCCATGGACAGGGCGCCCAGGGCGAAGCGCGGCGGCGCCTCGGCCAGCACCCGGCGCGCCAGGGCAGGGATGCCCAGGTCGCGGGTGAGGTCGGGAATGAGCACCGGACAGACGTCGGCCAGGTCGGCGGCCTGAGCGGCCCAGAGACGGCTGTCGCAGAGCAGGCCGGGAAGCAGGATCAGCGGAAGGGTATCGGTAGCGGTCATCACTAAGGACTTGAGAGACACTGCGGAAAACGCGCAGTGTAGCGCGGATCACCAGCGAACCCCGTGGGCTTCGC
The DNA here is from genome assembly GCF_030175875.1 of Pseudomonas sp. HR1. Lineage (NCBI taxonomy): Bacteria > Pseudomonadati > Pseudomonadota > Gammaproteobacteria > Pseudomonadales > Pseudomonadaceae > Pseudomonas > Pseudomonas sp. HR1. The sequence goes on along the minus strand of NZ_JASNRF010000001.1, from coordinate 1,473,698 downwards.
GGGTTCCAAGGGACATTGCCAAGGATCCGGAAACATCCATGCGTACTGAAGGCTTCTTCGACTGGCTCGGCGCCGCGCTCGGCCAGGTCATCCGTTTCATCATCGATCTGTTCGGCTCGGTGCTCGGCGGCCTCGCCGACGCCGTGCACGACTTTCTCCATGGCATGGCCCGCTCCATCGGCATGGACGACTCCTATATCAGCTTCGTCGTCCTGGCCATCGGCCTGCTGCTGCTCTACGCCGCGGTACGCGCCTTCATGGCGCGCTCGGTGGTGGGCGGCGTCATCTGGCTGATTCTCGGCCTGATGGTGATGAGCTGGCTGATCCGCGGCTGACTGGTCGCCAGGCGCTCCGCCTGGCACAGTAGGGCTCTCGCTCGGCACGGACGCCGTCATGACCCCACCCCTTTCCCAGGCCTTGAAGCGCCACTGGCAACGCCTGCGGCCCGGGACCAGCTGCGCCCTCTGCGCCGCCTGGCTGCCGGCCGGACTGCCCCTGTGCGAAGGCTGCGACAGCGAATTGCCCTGGCTCGGCCCCCATTGCCAGGGCTGCGCCCTGCCGCTGCCGGTGGACGGCCTGTTCTGCGGCGGCTGCCTGGCCAAGCCGCCGGCCTTCGACCAGGTGCTGGCGCCCTGGCGCTATGCCTTTCCGGTCGACACCCTGATCAACAGATTCAAGCACCGCGATCACGGGAGTCTCGGCCGTCTGGCCGGGGCGCTGCTGGCGCGGCATCTGCAGCACCTGTTCGACGAAGGTCAGCTGCGCCCGGAGTGCCTGCTGCCCGTTCCTCTCTCGCCCCTGCGCCTGCGCCAGCGCGGCTTCAACCAGGCCGCACTGCTGGCCGGCTGGCTCGGCAAGTCCTTGAAGCTACCGGTGGATGGCGGACTATTGCAGCGAGTGGAGGAGCAGCACAGCCAGCAGGGCCTGAGCGCCAGCGAGCGGCGGCGCAATCTCCGGCAGGCCTTCGCTCTGGTGCAGGACGCCGGGTTGGAGGGTCGCCATCTGGCCCTGGTGGACGACGTCCTCACCACCGGCGCCACCGCCGACAGCCTGGCGCGCCTGCTCAAGCGCGCGGGCGCCCGGCGGGTGGATGTCTATTGCCTGGCGCGGACGCCGCCACCCGGCGAGTAGCGCTGTCACCAAACCGTCATTTAGTCTGACTAGCCTCGCCTGCACACCGTGAGGGAGCCATCAGCATGCACAACGACCAGACCGATCTCGAACGCCTCGTCCAACTGAGCCGCCGGCGCTTCATCGGTGCCGGCGCCCTGGCCGGTGCCGCCCTGTTCCTGGGCGGCGGCCTGCTCGGTCGCAGCGCCCTGGCCGACGCCGTCGGCGAAGCCTCGGGCAATCCGCTGATCGGCTTCGCCAACATCCCCGCCTCCACCGCCGACACCCTGGTGGTGCCGCCCGGCTATCGCGCCAGTGTGCTCATCAGCTGGGGCCAGCCGCTGCACGCCGACGGTCCGGCCTTTCGTCCCGATGGCAGCCCGAGCGCCGCCGACCAGGCGGTACAATTCGGCGACAACAATGACGGCATGGCCTTCTACCCCTTTACGGACGATCCGGATCGGGCGCTGATGGCGATCAACAACGAATACACCAACTACCGCTATCTGCTCAGCCACGGCACGCCGCCCAAGTCCCTGGAAGACACCCGCAAGGCCCAGGCCGCCGAGGGCGTCTCGGTGATCGAGGTGAAGCGCGTGGACGGCCAGTGGCATTTCGTCCAGGGCTCGCCCTATAACCGCCGCGTGCATGGCAACACGCCCATCGCCGTCAGCGGTCCGGCCGCCGGCCATGACCTGCTCAAGACCGCCGCCGATCCGGCCGGACGCGAGGTGCTGGGCACCTTCCAGAATTGCTCCAGCGGCGCCACCCCCTGGCACACCTACCTGACCTGCGAAGAGAACTTCACCGACGTCTTCGGCAGTCGCGATGCCAACCTGAAGTTCGACGCCGCCCAGAAGCGCTACAGCGTCAAGCACGCCAGCGTGGAGAACGACTGGCACCTGCACGACGATCGCTTCGACCTGGCGCAGAATCCCAACGAACTCAATCGTCACGGCTGGATCACCGAAATCGATCCCTTCGATCCCCAGGCCAAGCCGGTCAAGCGCACCGCCCTGGGGCGCTTCAAGCACGAGAACGCCGCCCTCGCCCGCACCCGCGATGGCCGCGTGGTGGTCTACATGGGCGACGACGAACGTGGCGAATTCATCTACAAGTTCGTCAGCCGCGAGCCCCTGCAGGACGATCCCAAGGCCAATCGCGATCTGCTCGACCACGGTACCCTCTATGTCGCCCGGTTCGACGAGGGCGATCGTGATCCCAACCGCCCCAAGGGTCGCGGCCAGTGGCTGCCGCTGGTGCATGGCGAGAACGGCCTGACCGCCGCCAACGGCTTCGCCAGCCAGGCCGAGGTGCTCATCCACGCCCGCCAGGCCGGCACCCAGGTCGGCGCCACGCGCATGGACAGACCCGAGTGGATCGCCGTCAGCCCCAAGGACGGCCAGGTCTATTGCACCCTGACCAACAACACCAAGCGCGGCGAGGACGGCATGCCGGTGGGCGGCCCCAATCCCCGCGCCAACAACCTCTACGGCCAGATCGTACGCTGGCGCGAGAGCGGTGACGATGCCGCGGCCCTGAGCTTCGACTGGGACCTCTTCGTCATCGCCGGCAATCCCAAGGTGCACCCGGGCAAGCCGGAAGCGGGCTCTCAGCAGATCAACGCCGAGAACATGTTCAACAGCCCCGATGGCCTGGGCTTCGACGCCGCCGGCCGGCTGTGGGTGCTCACCGACGGCAAGTACAGCAACAAGGGCGATTACGAGGGCATGGGCAACAATCAGATGCTCTGCGCCGATCCGCGCAGCGGCGAGATGCGCCGCTTCCTGGTCGGTCCGGTCGGCTGCGAGGTCACCGGCCTGGCCTTTTCGCCGGACTACAAGACGATGTTCGTCGGCATCCAGCACCCGGGCGAGGAAGGCGGCTCGAGCTTTCCCGAGGCCCAGCCGAACGGCCAGCCACGCTCTTCGGTAATGGTCATCAGCCGCGAAGACGGTGGTGTGATCGGCGCCTGACCGGCGAGCGGATAGCGCTCGAGCCTTCGCCATGGGGCTCGGGCATGCGCTAGCATCTCCCGGATGCAGGGTGGCAATCGCCATCGTCCCCCGTGACCGAGGAGCGCGCCATGTCTCATCCGTTCGAAAATCTGAGTCCCGACCTCGTCATCGACGCCATCGAAAGCCTGGGCTATCTCAGCGATGCCCGGGTACTGGCCCTCAACAGCTACGAGAACCGCGTCTACCAGATCGGCATCGAAGGCGAGACCCCGCTGATCGCCAAGTTCTATCGCCCGGATCGCTGGACCGACGCGGCCATCCTGGAAGAGCACGCCTTTTCCGCCGAGCTGGAAGAGCGCGAGGTGCCGGTGGTCGCGCCCCTGCAGCGCGACGGCCAGACGCTGTTCAATCATGCCGGCTTTCGCTTCGCGCTCTTTCCCCGCCGCGGCGGCCGGGCGCCGGAGCCGGGTGATCTCAATCAGCTGCATCGCCTCGGCCAACTGCTGGGTCGCCTGCACGCGGTGGGCGCCAGCCGCCCCTTCCAGCACCGCGAGACGCTGGACGTCCAGGGCTATGGGCATGCCTCGCTGGACACGCTGCTGACCGGCAACTTCATTCCCCAGAGCCTGCTGCCAGCCTATGAATCGGTGGCGCGCGACCTGCTGCAGCGTCTCGACGAACTCTTCGAAAGCGTCAGCTACGACGTCATCCGCCTGCACGGCGACTGCCATCCGGGCAACCTGCTCTGCCGCGATGACGCCTACCATATCGTCGACCTCGACGACTGCCGCCACGGTCCGGCCATGCAGGATCTCTGGATGCTGCTGGCTGGCGATCGCCAGGAGCGGCTGACGCAGCTGTCCGAGCTGATGGACGGCTACGAGGAATTCCACGACTTCCAGCCGCGCGAGCTGGCGCTTATCGAGGGGCTGCGCACCCTGCGGCTGATGCACTACAGCGCCTGGCTGGCACGTCGCTGGGACGATCCGGCCTTTCCCAAGAGCTTTCCCTGGTTCGGCAGCGAACGCTACTGGGGCGACCAGATCCTCACCCTGCGCGAACAACGCGCCGCCTTGGACGAGGCGCCGCTGCGGCTGTTCTAGGCTTGCTGCGACGCAGTGGAAAAGGCTGCGCCGTTTTCCACGCTACAGGCCCGGATACCCCCCTCTCCCTCCGGGAGAGGGCTGGGGTGAGGGTAAGCCGTGCGATGAACTCTTCAGTGGAAAAGGCTGCGCCGTTTTCCACGCTATGGCCTCGGATACCCCCTCTCCCTCCGGGAGAGGGCTGGGGTGAGGGTAAGCCGTGCGATGAACTCTTCAGTGGAAAAGGCTGCGTCGTTTTTCACGCTACAGCACTGATCGCGGCCATGGGCCGCTCCTACAGAGGCGCGATGTATCGGGAGGAGCGGCCGCATCGGCGGGTCGCCATGGCCGCGATAGCGCAGTGGCGCAGCAGGCAAACGCTTGCTGTCGTCACTCCCACATCACACCGCCCCTTAGGCTATCCTGCCCGGACAAGAACGTTGCCTGCCTAAGGACCTCTCATGTCTGCCTTGCGCCAGGGTTATGCCCTGGGCCTCACCGCCTATGGGCTGTGGGGCTTGTTTCCGCTGTTCTTCAAGCTGCTGGCGGCCCTGCCGGCGACCGAAATCCTGTTCCAGCGCATCCTCTGGTCCGCCCTGTTCAGCGCCTTGCTGCTGCTGGTCTGGCGCCATCGCGGCTGGTGGGCGGAGTTGCGCGCCCACCCGCGACGGCTGCTCTGGCTGGCGCTGTCCGGCGCCCTGGTGGCCTGCAACTGGCTGGTCTACATCTGGGCGGTCAACAACGCCCATGTGGTCGAGGCCAGCCTGGGCTACTACATTAATCCGCTGGTCAACATCCTGCTCGCCCTGGTGATCCTCGGTGAACGCCTGCGGCCGCTGCAGTGGATCGCCGTGGGCCTGGCGGTGCTGGGCGTCGCCCAGCAATTGTGGACCCTGGGGCAACTGCCTTGGGTCTCCCTGGCGCTGGCGCTGACTTTCGCCTTCTATGGCCTGGTGCGGCGGCAGACGCCGGTAGCCGCGCTGCCGGGCATGGTGGTGGAGAGCTGGATGCTGGTGCCGATCGCCCTGGTCGCGCTGCCGCTGCTGACCCCGGGGGTGAGTCTGCAGGCGGAGACCTGGCAATCCTCGCTGGGCCTGCTGATCGTGCTGGCCGGGCCGGTCACCCTGATCCCGTTGCTGTGCTTCAACGCCGCGGCGCGCAAGCTGCCCTATTCGACCCTGGGCTTCCTGCAGTACCTGGCGCCGACCCTGGTGCTGATCCAGGCGGTCTGGCTCTACGACGAACCCTTCCCCCGCGAGCGGCTGTTCGCCTTCATCTGCATCTGGACGGGCCTTGCCGTGTTCAGCTTCGATCTCTGGCGCGCCAGTCGCAAGCTGAAGGCCGGATAGCAGAACGCCCCTCGCAAGGGGCGTTCGTCACCGCTGCGGCGCCGATCAGGCTTCGCCGGCGGTCTGCATGCGCGCCAGTTCCTGGGCGTAGAGGGCGTCGAAGTTCACCGGCTGCAGCATCAGCGCGGGGAAGGAGCCACGCACCACCATGTTGTCCAGCGCTTCACGGGCGTAGGGGAACAGGATGTTGGGGCAGAAGGCGCCCAGGGCATGGGCCATGGAGGCGGCGTCCAGGCCCTTGATCAGGAAGATGCCACCCTGCTGCACTTCGGCGATGAAGGCGGTCTCTTCGTTGTTCTTGACGGTCACGGTCAGGGTCAGCACCACTTCGTGGAAGTCGTCGCCCAGGGTCTTCTGGCGGGTGGCCAGGTCCAGGTTGACGTTGGGCTGCCAGTCCTGACGGAAGATCTCGGGGCTCTTGGGCGCTTCGAAGGACAGGTCGCGGATGTAGATGCGTTGCAGGGAGAACTGAGCGCCGTCTTCCTGGGCGCCATTGGCTTGGTCGGTCATGGTAGGGCCTTGAGTGATGAGTGTTGGTCAGGCGGACAGCAGCGGATCGAGACGTCCGCTTCGGTCTAGGGCATAGAGATCGTCGCAACCGCCGACGTGGGTGCTGCCGACCCAGATCTGCGGCACGCTGGTGCGACCGGCCTTGCGGGCCATCTCGCTGCGCAGCGCCGGCTGGCCGTCGACGGAGACTTCCCGGTAGGCCACGTTCTTGCGATCGAGCAGGTGCTTGGCACGATGGCAATAGGGACACCAGGCACTGGTATAGATGACGACGTCAGACATGCGCGGTCTCCAGTGGCCGATGAGGCGGCCACGCTAGGGGTTCACTTCACCAGGGGCAGATTCTCTGCACGCCAGGTGGCGATGCCGCCGTTCAGCCGAGCGGCGGTGAAGCCGGCCTTCTGCAGATCGCCGCACACGGCGCCGGCCTGCTGGCCGGCGCTGTCCACCACGATCAGGGTCTTGGCCTTGTGCTTCTCCAGTAGAGACAGGCTGCTGGCGACTTTCTCCTGGGCGATGTTCAACGCGCCGACGATATGCCCGGCGGCGAAGTCCTTGCTCGGGCGGATGTCGAGCACCACGCCCTCTTCGCGATTGACCAGGTTGGTGAGTTCGCCGGTGGACAGGCTGCGCCCGCCCCGACGGGTCTCGTTGAACAGCATCAGGGCGACGATGGCGAGGAAGGCGGCGACGAGCAGCGGATGATGGGTGGCGAATTCGACCACCCGACCGAGAAATTCCATAATGAAAGAACTATCCAAGGAGGGCTAAAAATGCTGGCCAGTATACACAGCCCCCCGATGGCGCCATACCCTCGCCGCCCCCGGGTTATCCGCAGGTAACCAGCTCATCCCGAACTGCCTCCTTGGCGGCTTCCGTCGCTCTGCCTAGGCTTGGCTTCCCTTCATTTCCGAGGAATCCAGCCATGACTTCCATCGCCCTGCTCGGCGCCACCGGCAACGTCGGCAGCCGTCTGCTCGACGAAGCCCTCTCCCGCGGCCACCGGGTCACCGCCCTGGTGCGGGAACCCGCGCGCCTGGCGTCCCGTGCCGACCTGAACGTGGTTGCCGGCGACGCCAAGGATCCGCAGGCGGCCAAGGTGCTGTCCGGCCATGACGTGCTGGTCAGCAGCCTGAGATTCGCCGACATCGCACCGGATACGCTGATCGACTTCGCCAGAGCCACTGGCATCCCGCGCCTGCTGATCGTTGGCGGCGCCGCCAGCCTGAAGCTGCCGGACGGCTCGCGACTGTTCGATGCGCCGGCCTTTCCCGCGGAATACCGCAGCGAAGCCGGGGCCGGGATCGCTACCCTGGACGCCCTGCGCGGGGTCAGCGACCTCGACTGGGTCTTCGTCAGTCCGCAGATGGTCTTCGCCCCGGGCACCCGCACGGGCCGCTTCCGCCTGGGCGACGATACCCTGCTGTTCGATGCGGCCGGGGACAGCCACATCTCCTACGAAGACTTTGCCGTGGCCCTGCTCGACGAGGTCGAACGTCCCGTTCATCACCGTACCCGTTTCACCGTCGGCTACTGAAACGGAAATGCCCCCTCGTTCGCAGCCTGGCCGCCTGGTCGGGCCGTGAACGCTGAACGGCGTGCCTTGCCGTTTTTTTTGCCGGATGTGACGGGCATACTAGGCGCTTCGCCCTAGAAACGTACGACCTCGCATGCGCCGTGTTCTCGCCCTTCTCCTGCTTGCCAGCGTTCTCGCTCCCGCCCTGGCCGACGATCGCGCCGATACCCAGCGGCAGATCGAGCAGACCCGCCGGGAAATCCAGGAGATGCAGAAGGTCCTCAAGCAGGTGCAGGCCGAGAAGTCCGGCGTGCAGAAGCAGCTGCAGGGCACCGAGACCCAGATGGGCGAGCTGGAAAAGCAGGTGGACTCGCTGCAGAAGCAGCTGGAGAACGGCGAAAAAAAGCTGCAAGAGCTGGACGGGCGCAAGAAGAAGCTCGACCAGTCTCGCGCTGAGCAACAACAGCTGATCGCCGTGCAGGTGCGCGCCGCCTACCAGAGCGGCCGTCAGGAATACCTCAAGCTGCTGCTCAATCAGGAGCATCCGGAAAAGGTCAGCCGCACCCTCACCTACTACAACTACCTGAATCGCACCCGGCTGGATCAGCTCGCCACCTTCAACGACACCCTGCGCGAGTTGCGCGAGGTGGAACAGGGCATCCAGCAGGAACAGGGCGCACTGGTCGCCCGCCGCGAAGACCTGGAGAAGCGTCAGGCGGAGCTGGCCGAGGTGCGCAAGGAGCGCCAGGCGGCGCTGGCCAAGATCAACGCGGACTACCGCGACAAGAGTCGCGAGATCGAGAACCGCGAGCAGGATCAGGCCGCGCTGAACAAGGTGCTCAAGACCATCGAGGAAACCCTCGCGCGCCAGGCCCGCGAAGCGGAGGAAGCCCGTCAGCGGCAACTGGCCGAAGCCCGCGCCGCCGAGGCACGGGAAGCGGCACGGCGCCAGGCGCAAAGCGAGCCGAAAGCCCCGCGCCCCTCGAACGCCCCGGAACTGGCGGTGTCTAGTGCAGCACCTGCCTATGGCGGCGCCTTCGCCAATGCCCGCGGCAAGCTGCCCTGGCCGGTCGATGGCCGTCTGGTGGCGCGTTTCGGCAGTGCCCGCGGCGACGACCCCCGCGCGAAATGGGACGGCGTCCTGATCGCAGCCGGGGCCGGTACCCGGGTCAAGGCGGTGCACGACGGCCGGGTGGTCTTCGCCGACTGGCTAAGAGGCGCTGGCCAACTGGTTATCATCGATCATGGGAATGGCTATCTCAGCCTGTACGGACATAATCAGAGCCTGCTCAAGTCTGCGGGTGACGTGGTCAAGGCCGGGGATGCCATCGCGACCGTCGGCGCCAGCGGCGGTCAGGAAGCCTCCGCCTTGTACTTCGCCATCCGCCAACAGGGCCGCCCGACGGACCCGGTCATCTGGTGCCGTGCTCAGGGATAGTGCGACACACCTCGGTTTAGGAGCTGCACATGCCGCATCGCTTTCGTCCCACCGTCCTGGTCCTCGCCCTGCTGTTCAGCGGCGTCGGAGTCGTCCAGGCGCAATCGTCGCAGAGCACGCCGGCTGCGGTGACGCCGGTCGCACCGGGCGCCGCGCCCGCGGCACCGGCCAGTGCTCCGCTGCCGCTGGACGAGCTGCGCACCTTCGCCGAGGTGTTCGACCGCATCAAGGCCGCCTATGTGGAGCCGGTGTCGGACAAGGTCCTGCTGGAGAACGCCATCAAGGGCATGCTCAGCAACCTGGATCCGCATTCCGCCTATCTGGAACCCAAGGACTTCGCCGAACTGCAGGAAACCACCAGCGGTGAATTCGGCGGCCTGGGCCTGGAAGTCGGCCAGGAGAACGGCTTCATCAAGGTGGTCTCGCCCATCGACGACACCCCGGCGGCCAAGGCGCGCCTGCAACCGGGCGACCTGATCGTCAAGATCGACGGCCAGCCCACCAAGGGCCAGGCCATCAACGAAGCCGTCGACAAGATGCGCGGCAAGCCGGGCAGCCCCATCGTGCTGACCATCGTCCGCGGTGGCGGCCAGCCGTTCGACGTCAAGCTGGCGCGGGCGGTGATCAAGGTCAACAGCGTCAAGAGTCAGCTGCTCGAATCCGGCTACGGCCTGCTGCGCATCTCGCAGTTCCAGGTCAATACCGGCGAAGAGACGGTAAAGGCGCTCGGCAAGCTGCGTCAGGAGAACAAGGGCAAGCTCAAGGGCCTGATCCTCGACCTGAGAAACAACCCGGGCGGGGTCCTGCAGTCGGCGGTCGAGGTGGCGGATGCCTTCATGACCCACGGTCTGATCGTCTACACCAAGGGCCGCCTGCCCAACTCCGAGCTGCGCTTCTCGGCCGATGCCGCCGATCCCAGCGAGAAGGTGCCCCTGGTGGTGCTGATCAATGGCGGCAGCGCCTCGGCCGCGGAAATCGTCGCCGGCGCCCTGCAGGATTCCAAGCGCGGCATCCTCATGGGCACCGACAGCTTCGGCAAGGGTTCGGTGCAGACGGTGCTGCCGCTCAACAACGACCGCGCGCTCAAGCTCACCACGGCGCTTTACTACACGCCGAGCGGGCGCTCCATCCAGGCCCAGGGCATCACCCCGGACATCGCCGTGGCGCCGGCCAAGGTCACCCCGCAGAGCGGCGGCGACGAATACTTCCGCGAAGCGGACCTGGCCGGTCACCTGGGCAATGGCAATGGCGGCGCCGATCGGCCCACCGGCAGCAAGGCGCCCAACCAGAGTCCGCGGCCGCAGGATGACGACTTCCAGCTCTCCCAGGCGCTGTCGCTGCTCAAGGGACTCAACGTCACCCATACTCCGTGAGGGCGGGACGCTGGCTACTGGCCGGGGCGCTCGCCCTGGTCGGCACCCTCGCCCAGGCCGCCACCGCGCAGCTGACCATCGTCATCGACGACCTCGGGCAGAATCCGGCGCGGGATCGGCAGGTCCTGGCCCTGCCCGCGCCGGTGGTCCTGGCGATCATCCCCGAGACCCGCTACGCCGCCGAACTGGCCACCGTGGCCCACCGCGCCGGACGCACCGTGCTGCTGCACCTGCCCATGGACCCGGCCGGCGGTCCCTATGCCTGGCATCCGGAGATGTCCTCGGCCGAGCGCCTGCAACGCCTGGACCGAGCGCTGGAACGGGTACCCGAGGCGGATGGGGTGAACAATCATGAAGGTAGTCGCATGACCGCGGACCGCCCCGCCATGGCCGAGTTGATGCAGGTCCTGCAGGAGCGTCACCTGCTGTTTCTCGACAGCCGCACCAGCGCGGCCACCGTGGCCGCGGCGGAAGCCCAGAAGATCGGCCTGGCCAGCGTCTCGCGCGATGTCTTTCTCGACAACGATGCCACCCCGGCGGCGGTGGCGGCCCAGCTGGCCGAAGGCGTGCGCTTGGCCCAGCGCCAGGGCAGCGCGGTGCTGATCGGCCATCCGCACCCGGCGACCCTGGCGGTGCTGGCCCAGCAGTTGCCGCTGCTCAAGGCCCAGGGCGTGGAGGTCATCGACCTGCCGCAGATGATCGCCCTGCGGGCCAACCAGGCCATGCCAGGGCACGGCCGCGCCGGTCGCTATCGCTAGCGAGCGGCCTCCAGGCGTCAGAGGTAATTGTTGGTGATGCTGTCGATCACTCCTTCCTTGCGCATCTGCTCCAGCGCCGCCCTGAGGCGTATCACCACCTCGTCAGGGGTGTCCTTGTTCAACGCCAGATACTGATCCACCTCGTTGAAGCGCAGCAGCGTCTGCAAGCCGGTCACCCCCTGCTGCTTGGCGAGATAGCGGCCGACAGGATCGGCGGTAGCCCAGATGTCGATCTGGCCTTTCACCAGTTTGTCGACGTTCTCCTGATCGCGCAGGGCGTCGATGACCGGAATGCCCTGGGCGGTCAGCGTCTTGCTGATCACATCGTTGCGATAGGTACCGATGCGATAGCGGGCGGCGTCCTTGAGTGTCTTGACGTCCAGCTTGCTGCCAGGCAGCGCCTGCAGGGTCCAGCTCGAGCGGCCGAAAGGGCCCACCCATTTGAACTGATCCTTGCGCGCCTCGGTGTAGGCCACGGAGAAGAGGCCGTAGTTGGGCGTCTCCTGGGTCAGCCGATAGATGCGGTCCCAGGGGAAGCGCAGCGAAAGGCTGTACTTGATGCCGGCCCGCTTGAACATCTCGCGGACGATATCGGTGGCGATACCATCGATGGCGTCATCGCGGGCGAAGTTCTTGTCATCGACCGACATGTTGAAGGGAGGATAATTCTCGGTCAGGAGCACGACCTGGTAGTAATCCGGCAACTCGGCACGGGCCTGGGTCAAACCCAGGGTGCAACCCAAGACTACACCTGCAAGACGCAACCACAGCTTTTGCATTGCAACTCCCTGGCGACGCACGGCCGCATTTTCGAGGTTTCGTCGAATTTCCCTTTACAACATTCAGCGCTCACTGCCGCTGGCTGCGCCGCGGTCGTCAGTCCTGCGTCGATCCCGGTCTAGCCGCCTGGCCGATCCGGAATTCCTCGCGTCCACGCCCACCGCCGGGCGGCGCACTAGAGATAGTTGTTGGTGATGCTGTCGACCAGACCTTCCTGGCGCATGGCATCCAGGGCCTGCTGCAGGCGGGTCACCACCTCGTCGGGGGTGTCCTTGTTCAAGGCCAGGTAGAGGTCGGATTCCTGGAAGCTGAGCAGGGTCTGCAGATTGCTGACGCCCTGCTGCTTGGCCAGGTAGCGGGCGACCACGTCGGTGGTGGCCCAGACGTCGATCTCGCCCTTCTGCAACTTGGCGATGTTCTCCTGATCACGCAGGGCATCGATGGGAACGATGCCCTTCTCCTGGATCATCAGGCTCACCGCGGAATTCTTGTAGGCACCGACGCGCAGCCGGGCCGCCGTGGCCAGGTCCGGCACCTTGAGGGTGCTGCCGGACAGCGCCATGAACACCTTGCGGGTCTTGCCCAGCGGCCCGACCCACTTGAACAGCGGCAGCCTCGATTCGGTGCGCGACACGGAGAACAGCGCGTAGTTGGGGCTCTCCAGGGTCAGGTTGTAGATGCGATCCCAGGGAAAGCGCAGCGAGAGGTTGTAGTCGATCCCGGCGCGCTTGAACATTTCGCGCACCAGATCGGCGCTGATGCCGTCGATGGCATCGTCACGCGCGAAGTTCTTGTCGTCCACCGCCATGTTGAAGGGCGGGAAGTTCTCGGTCAGCAGCACCACGCGATAGCCCGCTGGCAATTCCGCCCGGGCCGTCCCCAGGCCCAGGGTGCAACTCAACAGTACGGCGGCGATGGCCAACCAGGACTTGCGCATAGCTCTCTCCTCAGGCGACCGTCCGCGCCGATCGCTCGGCCCGCCGGGATCACAGATAACGATTGAAGATGGTCTGAACCGCGCCGCTCTGGCGCATCTCGTCGAGGGCCTTTTGCAGCTTCTGTACCACCTCGTCGGGGGTCTGCTTGTTCAGCGCCAGGAACAGCTCGCCGCTGTTGAAGCGCAGCAGCATCTTGAGTCCGGTCACGTCTTCCTGGCGGGCCAGGTAGCGGCCGGCGGGATCGCCGGTGGCCCAGACATCGATCTGCCCCTTGACCAGGCGCTGCACGTTTTCCTGATCGCGCAGCGCGAGATCCGGCTGGAAGCCCTGCTGGGCGAGACTCTCGGCGATGGCGTCGCCCTTGTAAGCGCCGATCTTGAGCTGCTGCTTGCGGACGTCGTCCAGGCTGCGCAGCTGCAGGTGGCTGTCGGCGCGCCCGAGCAGCACCCAGTCGTCCGGACCGATGGGGCCGACCCACTTGAACAGCCCCTCGCGCTCGGGCAGCCGGGCGGTGACGAAGACCCCATGGTCGGGCTGATCCAGGGCCATGCCGTAGATCCGCTCCCAGGGAAATCTCAGGGTGAGGTTGTAGGAGATGCCGGCGCGCTGGCACATCTCGCGGACCATGTCGACGGCGATGCCCTTGAGCTCGCCCTCGCGAGCGAAGTTCTTGCCATCCACGGAGAAGTTGTAGGGCGGGAAGTTTTCCGTCAGCAGCGTCAGCTGATAACCCGCCGGTAGCTCCGCCCTGACCGCAGTCGTCGATACCAGCAGCAAACCGGCCAAGCAGGCCCAGATTCCCTTGCGCACGCCCCTCTCCCTGCCGGCACCGCCGGTGCTTAAGATTTTGTGGAGCGTATCACAATCCCTTTTTCGGCCAGGTACCGTTTAGCCTCGGGAATGGTGCATTCGCCGAAATGGAAGATGCTCGCCGCCAGCACCGCAGAGGCCTTGCCTTCGAGGATGCCGTCGGCCAGGTGCTGCAGATTGCCGACGCCGCCGGAGGCGATCACCGGGATGCCCACCGCCTCGCTGACGGCGCGGGTCACGCCTAGGTCGAAGCCGTTCTTCATGCCGTCCTGGTCCATGCTGGTGAGCAGGATCTCGCCGGCGCCCAGGCCTTCCATCTTCTGCGCCCAGGCCACGGCGTCGAGGCCGGTGGGCTTGCGTCCGCCATGGGTGAAGATCTCCCAGCGCGGGGTTTCGCCGGGGCCGCTGACGCGCTTGGCGTCGATGGCCACCACGATGCACTGGGAACCGAAGCGCGCCGCGGCCTCGCCGACGAATTCCGGGGTGAAGACCGCCGCGGTGTTGATCGACACCTTGTCGGCGCCGGCATTGAGCAGGTTGCGGATGTCCTGCACGGTGCGCACGCCGCCGCCCACGGTCAGCGGGATGAACACCTGGCTGGCCATGCGCTCCACGGTGTGCAGGGTGGTATCACGACCCTGGTGGCTGGCGGTGATGTCGAGAAAGGTGATCTCGTCGGCGCCCTGCTCGTTGTAGCGGCGGGCGATCTCCACCGGATCACCGGCATCGCGGATGTTCTCGAACTTGACGCCCTTGACCACGCGGCCATTGTCCACGTCCAGGCAGGGGATGATGCGTTTCGCCAGCGCCATGACTGAGTCCTCAGACCTTGAAGTTGTCGCACAGCGCCTGGGCCTCGGCGACGTCGAGGGTGCCCTCGTAGATCGCCCGACCGGTGATGGCGCCGATGATGCCCGGGCTGCGGGCGTCGAGCAGGTTCTGGATGTCACCCAGGTTGTGGATGCCGCCGGAGGCGATCACCGGGATGCTGGTGGCTTCGGCCAGGGCGCGGGTGGCCGGCACGTTGCAGCCCTGCATCATGCCGTCGCGGGCGATGTCGGTGTAGACGATGGCGCTGACGCCGTCGGCTTCGAAGCGGCGGGCCAGGTCGGTGACCTGCAATTCGCTGACCTCGGCCCAGCCGTCGGTGGCGACGAAGCCGTCCTTGGCGTCCAGGCCGACGATGACCTTGCCGGGGAAGGCGCGGCAGGCTTCAGCGACGAATTCCGGCTGCTTGACCGCCTTGGTGCCGATGATCACGTAGCTGACGCCGGCGCGGACATAGTGCTCGATGGTCTCCAGCGAGCGGATGCCGCCGCCGATCTGGATCGGCAGGCCGGGATAGCGCTTGGCGATGGCGGTCACCACCTCGCCATTGACCGGCTGGCCTTCGAAGGCGCCGTTGAGATCCACCAGGTGCAGCCGGCGGCAGCCACCGTCGACCCACTGGGCGGCCATGGCCACGGGATCGTCGGAGAACACTGTGGAATCTTCCATGCGCCCCTGGCGCAGGCGGACGCAGGCACCGTCCTTGAGGTCGATGGCGGGGATGATCAGCATGGCAATACCTTGGCTCGGGGGTGAGGGCGATCTAGGGCTTTTCCAGCGCCCAGATGTCGCTTTCCAGGCTGTCGACACGCTCCCTGAGCAGGGTCTGCACGTCGGCAACCGCCTTGTTGTAGTACAGCGGCCCGCACTCGCGGGCGAAGAAATCCAGCAGTTCCTCGACTTCGAACCGCCCCAGGCAGACCTCGAAGCGGTCGTCCAGCAGGGTCTGCAAGGCCGTGACCAGGCGCTGGCTCTGCTCGGGTTCGAGCGTCACCAGCGGCGCGGGCGGCTTGCGCGCCATTACCAGCGGCCGTCCCAGGCGAGGAAGTTGGCATAGAGCTGCAGGCCGCAGTCGGCGCTCTTCTCGGGGTGGAACTGGGTGGCGAAGCGCGAGCCGTCGGCCAGCGCCGCGGCGAAATCCAGGCCATAGTGGCCGCGCCCGACCACCTGGCGCGGATTGCCGGCCTCGACATAGAAGCTGTGCACGAAATAGAAGCGGGCGCGATCGGGGATGCCGTGCCAGAGCGGATGGTCGAGCACATGGCTGACCTCGTTCCAGCCCATGTGCGGCACCTTGAGGCTCTCGCCCTCTTCCTGCATGCCGCCCGGGAAACGCCGTACGGCGCCGGGGAACAGGCCGATGCAGTCCACGCCGCCGTTCTCTTCGCTGCGCTGCATCAGCGCCTGCATGCCGACGCAGACGCCGAGGAAGGGGCGGTCCTGGCTGACTTCACGGACCAGCTCATCGATGCCCTGGCGGCGGATCTCGGCCATGCAGTCGCGGATGGCGCCGACGCCGGGCAGGACGATGCGGTCCGCCTCGCGGATCACCGCGGGATCGCCGGTCACCAGTACCTGGTGGCTACCGGCATGCTCCAGGGCCTTGGCCACGGAGTGCAGGTTGCCCATGCCATAGTCGATGACGGCTACCGTCTGCATCACAGGCACCCCTTGGTGGAGGGCATGACGCCGGCCATGCGCGGGTCTTCGGCAAGGGCCATGCGCAGGGCGCGGCCAAAGGCCTTGAACACCGTCTCGATCTGGTGGTGGCTGTTGACGCCGCGCAGGTTGTCGACGTGCAGGGTCACCTGGGCGTGATTGGTGAAACCCTGGAAGAATTCGAGGAACAAATCGACGTCCATGCGGCCCACGGTGGCGCGGGTGAAGGGCACGTTCCAGTGCAGCCCGGGCCGGCCGGAGAAGTCGATGACCACCCGCGACAGGGCTTCGTCCAGGGGCACATAGGCATGGCCATAGCGCTGGATGCCCTTCTTGTCACCGACCGCCTTGGCGAAGGCCTGGCCGAGGGTGATGCCGATGTCTTCCACCGTGTGGTGGTCGTCGATGTGCAGGTCGCCGCGGCAGTGGATATCGAGGTCGATCAGCCCGTGGCGGGCGATCTGGTCGAGCATGTGCTCGAGGAAGGGGACCCCGGTGTCGAAGCGCGCTGCGCCCGTGCCGTCCAGATCCAGGGATACCTTGACCTGGGTCTCCAGGGTGTTGCGCTCGACGGTTGCCTTGCGTTCGGCCATAGCCTGCTCCGCGAAAATCGGTGGGCGAAAGGGCCGATATTATAGGGGCGCGGGGGCTGGATCGAAAGCGCGGCGGGACGAGGCGTCCCACCGCGAGGGGCGCCCGCGTGGGGACGCCCCATTACCGTCCGGTTCGGCTGTGACTCAGCTGAACAGGGCGGCGGTCTTTTGCAGGGTGATCCAGATGCCCCAGGCCAGCGGGATGCCCACGGCCAGCCAGGCGGCGATGGCCAGCGGCTTGGTCTTGGGATCGGCGCTCCACTCCAGCACCTGGGCGCTGCCGGCGTTGCTGTCGTGGCCATTGGCGCGCTCGACGGCGAGTTCGGCTTCGGTCATGAAGTGCTTGTCGGCCACCGGACGCACCATCAGGTTGCAGATGAAGCCCAGCACCAGCAGACCGGCCAGGATGTACAGGGTGATGTCGTACACCTGGGCGCGGGGGATGCCCATGCTCAGCTGATACTCGCGCAGGTAGTTGACCAGCACCGGACCGAAGACGCCGGCGGCGGCCCAGGCGGTGAGCAGGCGACCGTGGATGGCGCCGACCATCTGGGTACCGAACAGGTCGGCGAGGTAGGCCGGCACGGTGGCGAAACCACCGCCGTACATGGACAGGATCAGGCAGAAGGCGAAGACGAACAGCGCCACGCTGCCCAGGTGACCGGTCCAGGGCACGATGGCATAGAGCACGAAGCCCAGGGTGAAGAAGACGAAGTAGGTCATCTTGCGGCCGATGTAATCGGAGAAGGATGCCCAGAAGAAGCGACCGCCGATGTTGAACAGGCTCAGCAGACCGGTGAAGCCGGCGGCGATGGCGGCGATCTGCTTGAGCTGATCGGCGCTGAGTTCACCGTAGGCCAGGCCGTTGCCCAGCAGACGACCACCGAAGACTTCCTGCAGCAGCGGCGACGCCATGCCGAGGATGCCGATGCCGGCGGTCACGTTCAGGCAGAGCACGGCCCAGACCAGCCAGAACTGCGGGATGCCCCAGATCTTGCTCACGTGGACGTGGCGATTGGTGATCATGGCGTTCTGCGCCTTCTTGGTCGAAGGCGTCCAGCCGGCGGGTTTCCAGCCGGTCGGCGGTACGCGATAGCCCAGGGCACCGCTCATCATGAACACGAAGTAGACCACCGCCATGACCAGGAAGGCCTGCCAGACGCCAACCTCGGTCGCCGAGGCGAAGTGGCGCATCAGCAGGTCGGCCAGGGGGGCACCCACCATGGCGCCGCCACCGAAGCCCATGATGGCCATGCCGGTGGCCATGCCGCGCTTGTCCGGGAACCACTTGATCAGGGTCGACACCGGCGAGATGTAGCCCAGACCCAGACCGATACCGCCGATCACGCCCGAACCCAGCCACAGCATCCAGATCTGGTGGGTATAGATGCCCAGGGCGGAGATCAGCAGACCACCGCACCAGCACAGGGCCGAGACGACCCCGGCCTTGCGGGGACCGGCGTGTTCCAGCCAGCCACCGAACAGGGCGGCGGAGCAGCCGAGGAAGATGAAGAACAGGGTGTAGATCCAGCCGAGCTGGGAGATCTTCCAGTCACAGGTGGCACTGAAGATCTGCTCGAAGAAGCCCATCTCGACCGGGCAGGCCACGGCGGCGGTGATGCCGATCGCCTTGGACAGCGGCAGCCAGAAGACCGAGAAGCCGTAGGCCATGCCGATGCACAGGTGGATGGCCAGGGCGGCCGGCGGGACCAGCCAGCGGTTGAAACCGGGCCGGGCGACGATGCGCTCCTTGGAAAGGAAAGCCGGACGTGCCGAAGCGACACCGCCAGCAGTGAGAGTAGTGCTCATGGGTTCAGCCCTTTTCTAGTGTATAGCGTCCAGGCCGGTGGACATTCCCTGCACGCTTCCCCTTAAACGAGTCAAAGAAACGGCGCCAACCGACCAGAGGTGCGCGACATTAAAGCGCACCCTGGCCAACTGCCAGCCCTGCTGATTTACCAGGGTACGGGCGGCATCAGTCATCCGACGAAACGGGCGAGTACCACTGCTGTCACAGCGCCGACACCTCGATGTCATCGGGGCCGGCCGAGCCCCTATACTGGCCAGTCGCGCCATCGCCCGCCGGAACAGGAATTTCCTCGTCATGAAAGCTTTCGCCAAAGTGCTGGGTATCGTCCTCGTCGGCCTGCTGCTCCTGCTGGTCGCCGTAGGCTTCGCCCTCACCCACCTGGTCGATCCCAACGACTACAAGGACGAGATCCGCCAACTGGCGCGCGACAAGGCCAACGTCGACCTGCAACTCAAGGGCGACATCGGCTGGAGTCTGTTTCCCTGGCTGGGCGTCGAATTGCACGACGCCACCCTGGCCAGCGCCGCTACCCCGGATCGCCAGCTGGCCCAGGTGCAGCGACTGATCCTCTCGGTCCGCCTGCTGCCGCTGCTGCTGCGGCGCGACCTGGAGATGAGCGACATCAAGATCGACGGCCTGGACCTCACCGCCAGTCGCGATGAGCAGGGCCGCACCAACTGGGCCGAGATCGGCCGCCCGGCACCCAAGGCGGACACGGGCGCCGCGCCTACCGACACCTCAGGCGGCGCCTCCGCGCCAGGCGAGCCGAGCGCCGGTCGCCAGCCGCTCAAGCTCAACGTCGAGAGCCTGACCGTGCGCAATTCGCGGGTCGAATACAGCGACGCCCGCAGCGGCGCGCGCTATGCCTTCGACGGCATCGACCTGGAGACCGGGGCCATCTATGCCGGCACCGCCATTCCCATCAAGCTGGCCGGCACCGCCAGCACCACCCAGCCGCCGGTCAACGCCACCGTGCTGCTCAACGGCAAATTCCGCTTCGATCCCGCCAACCAGCAGTACGCCCTGGACGACCTCCAGCTGACCGGCGACGCCAGCGGCGAGCCCTTCAACGGCAAGCTGGTCAACTATTCCGCCAGCGGCCAACTGGCCGTCGACCGCCGCGCCCAGACCGCCGAGTGGACCAGCCTCAAGCTCACCGCCAACGACCTCAAGGCCCTGGGCGATCTCAAGCTCACCGGCCTGGAAAGCGATCCGCAGCTGGCCGGACGCGTCTCCATCGCTCGCCTCGACCTGCGCGCCTTCTTCGACAGTATCGGCGTCGAATTGCCGGCCATGGCCGATGCCAAGACCCTGCAGCGCTTCGAGATGAATGCCCAGGTGCAGGCCAGCCGCAACGCCCTGGCGCTGGACGATTTCAATTTCCAGCTGGACGACAGCACCCTCAAGGGCCGGGTCGCGGTAGCCGACATCGCCCGCCGCGCCCTGCGCGTCCAGCTCAGCGGCGACCGCCTGGACCTGGATCGCTACCTGCCGGCCAAGGCCGCCGCGGCGCGCCAGGCCAATGGCGCGCGCCAGGAAGAGGTCGCCCAGGTCGATGCCATCGCCACCCAGGGCAATTCGCCGCTGCCGGAGGCCCCGACCCAGCACGCCTGGAGCCAGGAGACCCTGCTGCCGGTGGAGCGCCTGCGCAGCCTGGACGCCGAGGTCGATCTCGGCCTGCAGCACCTGACCCTCAATCGCCTGCCCTTCGAAGGCGCCAGCCTCAAGGCCAGGGCCGCTGATGGCCAGTTGCAGCTCAGCGCCCTGGAAGGCGAATTGTTCGGCGGGCGCTTCGCAGCCGAGGGCGCCCTCGACGTGCGGGGCGTCCAGCCGCAACTGACCGCCCGCGAGCGCATCAAGGGCGTACCGGTGGAGCGCATCCTCCAGGCCCAGGGCCAGAAGCCGCCGGTGGAAGGGCTGCTCGACCTGGACGCCGATCTGCGCAGTTCGGGCGCCAGCCAGCGCAGCCTGATCGACAACCTGGGCGGTACCGCGCGCTTCGCCCTGCGCAACGGCCAGCTGATCGACGCCAATGTCGAAAGCCAGCTGTGCCAGGGCATCGCCCTGCTCAATCGCAAGCCGCTGGAGCTGCCCCATGGCGGCCAGAACACCCCCTTCCGCCAACTGAGCGGCAGCCTCAGCATCGTCAACGGCGTGGCCCGCAACCAGGACCTCAGTGTCAGCGTGCCCGGCCTTGCGGTAAAGGGCGCGGGCGACATCGACCTGCGCACCCTCGGTCTCGACTACCGCCTGGGCATCACCGTGCAGGGCGACACCAATGCCGCTGCCGACCCCGGTTGCCAGGTCGGCGAGCGCTATGCCGACATCGAGTGGCCCCTGCAGTGCCGCGGCCCCCTGGAACTGGGCGCCAAGGCCTGTCGCCTGGATCGCGAAGCCATGGGCCAGATCGTCGCCCGCGCCGCCGGCAATCGTCTGAACGAAAAAATCGAAGAGAAGCTCGGTGATAAGATCAGTCCCGACATCCAGAACGCCATCCGAGGGCTGTTGCAACGTCGATGACTGATGACGACTTTGGTACCGCCGTGCTGGCCTGGTACGACCTGCACGGTCGCAAGGATCTGCCCTGGCAACAGGCCGTGACGCCCTATCGAGTCTGGGTCTCGGAGATCATGCTCCAGCAGACCCAGGTCGCCACCGTGCTGGGCTATTTCGATCGCTTCATGCAGGCGCTGCCCACCGTCGAGGCGCTGGCCGCCGCCCCGGAAGACGAGGTCCTGCACCTCTGGACCGGTCTTGGCTACTACAGCCGCGCGCGCAACCTGCACAAGGCCGCCAAGACCGTGGTCGAGCGCCATGGCGGCGAATTTCCCCGTAGCGTCGAGGCCCTGGCCGAGCTGCCCGGCATCGGTCGCTCCACCGCCGGCGCCATCGCCAGCCTGAGCATGGGCATCCGCGCGCCGATTCTCGACGGCAACGTCAAGCGCGTCCTGGCCCGCTACACTGCCACCGCCGGCTATCCCGGCGAACCCGCCGTGGCCCGCCGCCTCTGGGACGTGGCCGACCGGCTGATGCCCCGCGAGCGGGTCGGCCCCTACACCCAGGCGATGATGGACCTGGGCGCCACCCTCTGCACCCGCAGCAAGCCCAGTTGCCTGCTGTGTCCGGTCAAGCCGGGCTGCCGCGCCCACCTGCTGGGCCAGGAAACCGAGTTTCCCACGCCCAAGCCGCGCAAGACGCTGCCCCAGCGGCAGACGCTGATGCCGCTGTTCGTCAACGACGCCAACGCCGTGCTGCTGCAGCGCCGCCCCTCGACCGGTCTCTGGGGCGGTCTCTGGGGGCCGCCGGAGGTGGCCGACGTGGCCGAGCTCGAAGCCCTCGCCGAACGCCAGGGCCTGGTCATCGACGAACGCCAGGCGCTACCTGGCCTGGTGCACACCTTCAGTCACTTCCAGCTGGCCATCGAACCCTGGCTGGTCCAGGTGGACCACCGCCAGCACCGCGTGGCCGAGGGCGACTGGCTTTGGTATAACCTCGCCTCCCCGCCGCGCCTGGGCCTTGCCGCCCCGGTGCAGAAACTGCTCAAGCGCGCCGAGCAGGCGCTCAAAGGAGAACCCGCATGACCCGCACCGTGATGTGCCGCAAGCACAAGCAGGAGCTGCCTGGCCTCGATCGTCCGCCCTATCCTGGCGCCAAGGGCGAAGACATCTATCAGCACGTCTCCAAGCAGGCCTGGGAAGAGTGGCAGAAGCACCAGACCATGCTCATCAACGAGCGTCGGCTGAACATGATGAACACCGAGGATCGCAAGTTCCTGCAGGCCGAGATGGACAAGTTCCTGTCCGGTGAAGACTACGCCCAGGCCGAGGGCTACGTACCCCCCAGCGCCTGAGTCGACGGCTAACCGCCCGAAAAATCTAAATTTTTTTGGGCTCACTGTTGACACAAGGTCGAGAAACGCTTTTAATGCGCCCCGTTGCCCAGGTAGCTCAGTTGGTAGAGCAGGGGATTGAAAATCCCCGTGTCGGCGGTTCGATTCCGTCCCTGGGCACCAAGACAAGCTTCCGGATCCTGCGGGATCTGGAAATCAGAGAAACCGGCCTAGCGCCGGTTTTTTTGTGCCTGCGATTCCTACCCGCTCGCGTCCAAACCCCGGGCGCGTCCCTTCCCTGCCGCCCAGAACGTCTTTGCAACGACCCGCGCTGCGGGCGCCTGGTCTGAAGAGTTCGGTACCGCCCTGCTCACGCGGGTGCTGGAGCCCCGTCCACCGCACCGAGATGGATCGCCAGCCACACCGTGGCGACCGCGGGATCGGTGTAGGTCACCCAGTGCTCGACATCAGCCGGGATGAACAGCGTATCGCCCGGTTCGAGTGCCACCTCCCGCCCCTCCAGGGCGATCCGCGCGGCGCCCTTCAGCAGCAGCACCCATTCCTCATGGGCCTGCCGCCAGGGCGCCGCTGCCGGCGTCGTCTGGCCCTGGGAGACGATCCGCTCTATACGACAGCCGGGCCGCTCCAGCAGGGCCGTGAACACCTCCGTCGCGGAGGCATCGGGCAGGTCGCGAAACAGATTGCTCATGACGTTTTCCCTCCGGGGCTGGCGCCAGGGCGCCGAGGTCATCCAGCCTGCACCGGTCCGCACGGGCGCTCAAGCCGCGCAGGGCTCCTCCGCACTCGGAGCCCGCGGCCAGGCCACCGGGTCCGCGGCTATTTGCGGTCAGGAGTGCGATCCGCCCGACGGTTTCAGGAGGTCGTTTCCCGGCTGTAGGGGATTTCGGCGATGATCGATCGCAGCAGTGGCAGCCCGTCCAGGGTGCTGCTCGACCTTGGCTGACCGCTGTGGTCAGCTGGACTTCGCACCAGGCGCACGGAGGCGCTCGCTGCATGCCCATTCCCTCGCTTCCCCTCGTCGCTCCCGCTCTGCCCGGCGCTCTCCCCCAGGACGCCGTCGCTCAACCCGGCCCGCGCGCCGTCGAGCCCGCCGCACCCTTCTGGCTCAGGCTCCTGAGTGGCGTCAGCCGCTGGTTGAACCGGTTGTTTCTCAGCCTGGTCATGGCGCTGATCGGCTTTACCCTATGGCACTGGTGGCAGGGATGAAGCGGCGTCTGGATCAACTTGAGTTGACCATCCTGATGTGCGGCATCGGCCTGCTGGCCATGGCGCTCATCGTCGCCGTGGGCATGCAGGGCCTGGACTGGGCCTGAGCCTACGGGCGGCCTTACCAGACCTTTACCTGGCCTGACGTCCGCTGACCGCCAAAGGTGTTTCATGGTGACGCGGCCCATCGAGCGCCGCGAGGAGAGCACCATGGCATCGCGAGCGTCGTTGATTCTGCTGTTGACCGCCACCCTGACCGCCAGCGGCCTGGCCGCCGCCTACGAGGGCCCCGAGCGTGGGCAACCTTGGGCAGGCGGCCCCGCAGCCGTCGCCGAGGGCGGCGAATTCCTGCCGGCGGGCGAATTTCGACGGCATCACCGGCACCACCCCTATTACCGCAGGGATCGCTATCCCTACAGCTATTACCAGCCCTATCCGCAGCCCGGCTATGCCGCGCCCCATTGGCGGCCGGCGCCACCGGGCTACTACCCCTACCAGCCGGCCTATGAACCCCGTCCCTATTACGGGCCCCCGCGCCATTGGTGAACTGCTTGGCATCACGACGGCGAGATGATGGCCTTTTGCGATGAGCCACACAGGGAGATGTTTGCCAGAGGAGCAGAATGCCATCACCCATTAGGCTTTAGGGCGCTGCCAACATGTATGAGAGAGATGATGTAATCTGCATGGCTTGCCTTGCGACCATGGCTGCAGCCTTCACCGGCTTCATCATGGTGATGGCGCTGTTGTGATCGCCAGATAGACGAAACCCCGCCGAGGCGGGGTTTCGAAGGCGGTATGGCACGGTCCTAGATGGGACGACTGCCATATTTGCTGTCGGGCTTCTTCGGCGGATCGGCGACCACATTGGCGTCGATTTCCTGCACCTTGCCACCGCGGGCCAGAAAGTCCTGCATGGCCTTTTCCAACGCATCCCGCTCGCGCTGCTTGGCTTCCACCGAAGGCAATTCCTCGGGCTCGGCTTCACGCTTCTTCTTGGCCTTGCTCCCGGACGCGGGCGCTTCGCTGTCCCCGCTTTCCTCTTGCTCGGCGTCGTCGGTTGCGGCAGCGAAGTCTTCGTTATCGCCCTCTTCTTCCGCGCCTGTCTCCAGGTCGTCCTGCTCCAGATCTTCGTCGCTCATAAACCGCCTCCACACACTTTGGCAAAATCGGACCGCGCGTTTTGACGCGGCCTCCTAAAAAAAATTCCTGGCTATTCGCCCTGCAGCGTCGCGATCAGTCGCCGTGCGCCACCCTGGTCGCGATGCTCGCCCAGGTAGATGCCCTGCCAGGTTCCCAGGGCCAGGCGACCCGCCTGGACCGGCAGACTCAGGCTGCAGCCGAGCAGACTGCTCTTGAAATGCGCAGGCAGGTCGTCCGGCCCTTCATAGTCGTGTTCGTAACCGGCCTGTCCCTGGGGCACCAGCTGGTTGAAGAACCGCTCGAAGTCGCGGCGTACCGCCCCATCGGCATTCTCGTTGATGGTCAGCGAGGCCGAGGTGTGCTGCAGCCAGAGGTGCAGCAGGCCGATCCGGCACTCGCCAAGCTCGGGCAGCTGCTCCAGCACCTCAGCGGTGACGAGATGGAAACCACGCGCCCGCGCGCGCAGGGAAAAGCTCCGCTGCAGCCACATGAACAACCCCCGCCGACTGACTGGGCGCGCATTCTAGCGCGACGATCGGAAAAGCAAAGCGGTGATTGCACACCGCTTGCGTGCAGTCTAGACACAGCAGGATGGCGGTTGTTCCAGCCGTATGGCGGACATGAAAAAGGCGCCTCGCGGCGCCTTTTTCCAGAGTGGTGGCTTACAGGTTGTAGCCACGCTCGTTGTGCAGGGTGAGGTCCAGACCTACGGTTTCCTCTTCTTCGTTGACTCTCAGACCCATGACCACGTCCAGCACCTTGAGGATCACGAAGGTGACGATGCCGGTGTAGACGATGGTGAAGGCCACGCCCTTGAACTGGATGAACAGCTGGGCGCCGATGTCGGTAACGGTGCCGAAGCCACCCAGGGACGGAGCGGCGAAGACACCGGTCAGCAGGGCGCCGACGATGCCACCGATGCCGTGCACGCCAAAGGCGTCCAGGGAGTCGTCGTAGCCGAGCTTGCGCTTGAGGCTGGTGGCGGTGAAGAAGCAGATCACGCCAGCGGCCAGGCCGATGATCAGGGCGCCCATGGGGCCGGCGGTACCGGCGGCCGGGGTGATGGCGACCAGACCGGCGACCACGCCGGAAGCGATGCCCAGGGCGCTCGGCTTACCGTGGGTGATCCACTCGGCGAACATCCAGCCCAGGGCGGCAGCTGCGGTGGCGATCTGGGTGGTCAGCATGGCCATGCCGGCGGTGCCGTTGGCGGCGGCGGCGGAACCGGCGTTAAAGCCGAACCAGCCGACCCACAGCATGGCGGCACCGACCAGGGTGTAGCCCAGGTTGTGCGGCGCCATGGGAGTGGTGGGATAGCCCTTGCGCTTGCCCAGGACCAGGGCCGCGACCAGACCGGCCACACCGGCGTTGATGTGCACCACGGTGCCGCCGGCGAAGTCCAGCACGCCCCAGTCCCACATCAGGCCGCCGTCACCGCTCCAGACCATGTGGGCGATGGGGGCGTAGACGAAGGTGAACCACAGGCCGGTGAAGACCAGCATGGCGGAGAACTTCATGCGCTCGGCGAAGGCACCGACGATCAGCGCCGGGGTGATGATGGCGAAGGTCATCTGGAAGGTGACGAAGACGCTTTCCGGGAACAGGGCGGTAGCCGAGGTCACGGCATCATGCTGCAGGCTGGACAGGAAGGCCTTGCCCAGACCGCCGATGAAGGAATTGAAGTTGGTGACGCCCTTCTCCATGCCGGTGGTGTCGAAGGCCAGGCTGTAGCCGTAGACCATCCACAGGATGCTGACGAGACCGGTGATGGCGAAGCACTGCATCATCACCGAGAGGACGTTCTTGGCACGCACCATGCCGCCGTAGAACAGCGCGAGACCCGGGATGGTCATGAACAGCACCAGGGCCGTCGAGACCAGCATCCAGGCCGTATCCCCGCTGTTGATGGCTGGTGCCGCAGCCGCTTCCTGGGCCATGGCCAGGCCCGGCAGCGCTACGAAAGACATGAGGGCTCCTAGCCCTGCGTAGGTGCGCAGAGTCATCGTTGTTTCTCCTGGGGCTCGTGTGGGGTTGGGCGGTCGGTTAAGGCGTCAGATGGCGTCTGTGTCGGTTTCGCCGGTGCGGATGCGGATGGCCTGCTCGAGATTCACCACGAAGATCTTGCCGTCACCGATCTTGCCGGTGTTGGCGGCCTTGGTGATGGCCTCGATGACGCGGTCGAGCTGATCGTCGGCGATGGCGACGTCGATCTTGACCTTGGGCAGGAAGTCGACGACGTATTCGGCGCCGCGATAGAGCTCGGTATGGCCCTTCTGACGGCCGAAGCCCTTGACCTCGGTAACGGTGATGCCTTGCACACCGATCTCGGACAGCGACTCACGCACGTCGTCGAGCTTGAACGGCTTGATGATGGCGGTGACTAGTTTCATGAACTTCTCCCGATTGAGTTGACTGGCCCCAGGAAAACAAACCCCGGTCCAAGTCTAGCGCAGTGACCGTCTGTTTAACCGTTGGCGTGGTAATCGCCGCGGTCACGGCAGAAGCGGCCAGAGCGCGCCTCCACCCCAGGCGCCCTCTGACGCCCGTCTCTGCATCGGCAGTAGCAGAAAGCTTGCCAGGTTTGTGAAGGCGTACGGATTTCGAGCGCCAGCCCGGCTGGCGCGCCTCCTGAAGGGGCAGGACCTGGCCCTGCGGGCAGGACTTTGCACCAACAGCGAACAGCTCTGGGCTGGGACTGGCACCAAAGCGGTGCAAGGCCGCTGCCGGAGGGCCGGAAGCCCGCTGTGCTACACTCGAGCTTTGATCCATTGCAGGGGATAACCATGTCCACGACCCGTTCGCTGTTCGATTCCCTGACTCAGCAGGCCAGCCGGCTGTTCGGTCAGGACTCGCCGCTGCCCAAGGCCGAGATCGAAAGCCAATTCAAGGCACTGCTGCAAGGCGCCCTGAGCAAGCTCGATGTGGTCAGCCGCGACGAATTCGATGCCCAGATGGCCGTGCTGGCCCGCACCCGTGCGCGCCTGGAAGCCCTCGAAGCGCGCCTCACCGAGCTGGAAAAGCCGCAAACCGCCGAGGTCAAGCCGCCGGTTACCCCGGCCACGGACGTCGCGCCCGCCGACTGATCCCCAAGGGCGCGCCAGGATGGTGCAGCCCTGAGTCTGGCGAATCACGATCAAGGAGAGATCATGTCGCTTGCCCTCGTTCATACCCGCGCCCAGGTGGGCGTGGAAGCGCCGCCAGTGGTCGTCGAGGCGCACCTGGCCAACGGCCTGCCCGCCCTCACCCTGGTCGGGCTGCCGGAAACCGCCGTTCGCGAAGCCAAGGATCGGGTGCGCAGCGCCATCCTTAATGCCGGCTTCGAATTCCCCAGTCGCCGCATCACCCTCAATCTCGCGCCCGCCGACCTGCCCAAGGACGGCGGGCGTTTCGATCTGGCCCTGGCCATCGGCATCCTCGCCGCCAGCGGGCAGTTGCCGGCACAGGGCCTCGACGGCTACGAGTGCCTGGGTGAACTGGCCCTGTCGGGCGCGGTGCGGGCGGTGCGCGGCGTGCTGCCCGCAGCGCTGGCGGCCCGGGCCGCCGGGCGGATCCTGGTGGTGCCCCGCGCCAATGCCGAGGAAGCCTGCCTGGCCAGTGGTCTCAGGGTGCTGGCGGTCGATCACCTGCTGGAATTCGCCGGTCACCTGAGTGGCCAGGCCGTACTGGCCCCCTATCAGCCCAGCGGCCTGCTGCGCACCCCGCTGCCCTATCCCGATCTCGCCGAGGTCCAGGGCCAGCAGGCGGCCAAGCGCGCCCTGGTGGTGGCCGCGGCCGGTGCCCACAACCTGCTGCTGGCCGGCCCACCGGGAACCGGCAAGACGCTGCTCGCCAGTCGCCTGCCGGGACTGCTGCCGCCCCTGGACGAAGAAGAGGCGCTGCAGGTGGCCGCCATCCATTCGGTGGCCGGCCCCGAGCCGCTTGAACACTGGCCGCAGCGACCCTTTCGCCAGCCGCATCATTCGGCGTCCGGTCCGGCGCTGGTGGGCGGTGGCAGCCGTCCCGGTCCCGGCGAGATCACCCTGGCCCACCGCGGGGTGCTGTTTCTCGACGAGTTGCCGGAATTCGATCGCAAGGTGCTGGAGGTGCTGCGCGAGCCCCTGGAGAGTGGCGAGATCGTCATCGCCCGGGCGCGGGAGCGGGTGCGCTTTCCGGCGCGCTTCCAGCTGGTGGCGGCGATGAATCCCTGCCCCTGCGGCTATCTGGGCGATCCCAGCGGCCGCTGTCGCTGCAGCCCGGAGCAGATCCAGCGCTATCGCGGCAAGCTCTCCGGTCCGTTGCTGGACCGTATCGA
The DNA here is from genome assembly GCF_030175875.1 of Pseudomonas sp. HR1. Lineage (NCBI taxonomy): Bacteria > Pseudomonadati > Pseudomonadota > Gammaproteobacteria > Pseudomonadales > Pseudomonadaceae > Pseudomonas > Pseudomonas sp. HR1. The sequence continues at coordinate 1,444,696 of NZ_JASNRF010000001.1, read as the reverse complement.
CCTGCACCTGACCGTGGCCCGCGAGCACCTGCGCCTGGGCGCTTCAGTGGTCAGCGAACTCACCACGGCGGAGGCCGCACGCCAGGTGGCCGACGCCCGCGCCCTCCAGCTGGCGCGCCAGGGTCGCCCCAACGCCCTGCTCGGTCTCGATCAGCTGCACCAGGTCTGTGCCCTTGGCGAGGCCGATCAGCGCTGGCTGGAAGGTGCGGGGGAACGCCTGAATCTGTCCCTGCGCGCCCTGCACCGGGTGGTCAAGGTGGCCCGTACCCTGGCCGATCTCGCCGGCGAGGACGAGATCCAGCGACCGCAGCTGGCGGAAGCCCTGCAGTATCGGGCGAGTCACTAGGCGCCGGCAGGCGGGCCGTAGTGGCGTGGCGGCTCCTGCAGGCGATCGCGCAACGCCTGGTTTTCCTGCGCCAGCTCGAAGCACATGGCCCGCCACTGGTGGGCCAGCTCGCGATAGTCGTCCCGCTCCGCCCGCAGCGTGGTCAGCATGCGTTCGACGGCCTGCACCGCCTCGTTGGATACGCCCATGACACCCCTCCTCTTATACTGTATTTGCATACAGTAGTCAGAGTATTGCGGCCAGGCAAGGGCCGAGGTGCGCAGGAATGAAAAAGGGAGGCCTGAGCCTCCCTTTCGCTGCTGCCGGAAAGGTCCGGTCAGCTGAAGCGCCCTACTTCGGCGCTCAGGTCTTCCGCCAGATGACGCAGCTCGCCCGCCGTACCGGCCAGCACCTCGGCGGCATCGCGCTGAGCGGCGTTGTCCACGGCGATCGCCTGGATGTTGCGACTCAGGGCGGTGGCGGTGGTGCTCTGCTCGGCGGTGGCCTGGGCGATGCCGGAGAATTGCTCCACCGCCTCGGCGACCTGCTGGTCGATGCTGCGCAGCGCCTGGGCCACGTCGGCGTTACGCGCCAGGCCCTGCTCCATGAGGCGATTGCCTTCGTCGATGGCGCCCATGGCGCGCTGGGTCTCGCCCTGCACCGCGCCGATCATCTGCGAGATCTCGCGGGTCGCTTCGCTGGTGCGACCGGCCAGCTGCCGGACTTCGTCGGCGACCACGGCGAAGCCGCGGCCCTGCTCACCGGCCCGCGCGGCTTCGATGGCGGCGTTGAGCGCCAGCAGGTTGGTCTGCTCGGCGATCCCGCTGATGACGCCGATGATGCCGCCAATCTGCTGGGAGCGGCCGTCCAGGCCCTTGATGAGTTCCGCGGTGCTGGCCAGGGAATCGGCGATCTGCTCCAGGGCGCCCGAGGCGCCCTGCATGGCCTGGGTACCGGTGCGGGTCTGCTGGGCGTTTTCCTGCACCAGACGCTCGGTGCGCTGCATGCCGTCGGCGATGTTCTGGGCGGTGGCGCTGAATTCCTCCACGGCGCTGGCCATGCTGTCGATCTGGCTGGACTGCTCGGCGGAGCGTCTCAGGGTCTGGTCGGACAGCTGGCTCAGTTGCTGGGAGCGCTCGGTGACCGCGCGCGAAGAGCCACGGACCTGCTCGACGGTGGAGGCCAGGGCATCGGCCATCTGGTTGAAGCTCCGGGCGAGTTCGCCGATCTCGTCGTGGCTGCGCGCCTCGACCCGCACGCTGAGTTGACCGCGACCCAGGGCCTGGGCCCGCTCCACCAGCTGGCCCAGCGGCTTCAGCTTGTGGCGCAGCAGGACGACCGAGGCGAGTACCGCCAGCACCAGGGCGATCAGGCTGCCGATGGCCAGGCGCAGGCCCACGGCGTGCACCGGCGCGTCCAGCTCGGCCTTGGGCAGGGTGGCGACCACGGTCCAGCCTTCGCCGGCGACCGGCGCGCTGACGCTGAGGAAATCCTCGTTGCCGTCCTGCCAGGTGTGTTCGTGCTGCTTGGGATCGTTCTTGAGGGCGGCGAGGAGCTCGTTGGCCTGCTTGGCATTGGCCGGCGGCACCAGCCAGTTGCCCTGCTCGTCGAGCAGGGCCAGGGAGCCGGTCTCGCCGATGCGCAGCTGGGTCAGCTGGGCCATTTGCTGGGCCTGGGCGTCGGTGTAGTCGAAGCCGACGAAGAGCACGGCGATGACCTTGCCGGCGCCGTCGCGGACCGGGGTGTACTGGGTCATGTAGGAGCGCCCGAACAACTGGGCGCGCCCGACGTAGTTCTGGCCCTGCAGCAGACCGGCATAGGCCGGGTGCTTGCGATCGAGCTGGGTACCGATGGCGCGGCTGCCGTCCTGCTTCTTCAGCGAGGTGGTGATACGGGTGAAGTCGTCGCCATCGCGCACGAAGATGGTAGCGACGCCACCGGTCAGCCGGGTGAAGTCGTCGACCTGGCTGAAGTCGCTGTTCAGCGCCTGACCGGCGAACAGCAGCGCGGGGGCCGTGGCGCTGCCCAGGGGCAGTCGCTCGCCGGCCAGGCTCAGGCCGCCATCGAAGCGGCGCTCGAACAGATTGGCCAGGCGCTGGGTGCTGATCTTCAGGGTGCTTAGAAAGGTCTGCTGCTGATCGGAGAGCAGTCGGGCCTCGCTGCCCAGGTGCTTGCGCTGGGTGCCTTCGATGGACACGCTCAGGGCATGGAGGGCGAACAGACAGCTGCCGGCGATCACGACAATCAGTACCAGACTGAGGGCCAAGGCAAGTTGTCGGGCGATACTACGACGCGGGGAAATGACCATAGGGGGCTCCAAAGCGCCTACATCCCTGTAGGGCAGTACGAATTTGAGGGCAAGGGCTATATCAGGCGACCGACCGCTCTAGGGCGGTCTTCTTAGGGGTTAACTGTTATCTTATCGGCAGAGGTACGATGAACTAAAGCCAATGACAGCAGTCTGGCGCCTTATTTATGGCGAATGACCTCCGGAAGGCTCTGGGACGCCACTTCCCTCTGCAAGAAGTCAGCCAGCTGGCGAAAGCGCGCCTGCCCCCGGCGATTGCGCGGCCAGACCAGGTAATAGGCATCGCCGCTGGCCACCGCCTCGGGCCAGGGCAAGGCGATGAGTCCGGCCGCCACGTCTTCGGCCAGCATCACCAGATCGCCGATGGACACCCCGTAGCCCCGCGCGGCAGCGGCCATGCCCAGCTCCAGGGTGTCGAACACCTGGCCACCCGTCAGGGGCACCGCCTGAGTCAGGCCCATGGCCTGCAGCCAGCGGCGCCAGTCGCGGCGGTCGAAGGTGGGATGCAGCAGCTCTTCCCGCTGCAGGCGCGCCGGGTCCCAGACGCCTTCACGCGCGGCGGCCGGCGAGCAGACCGGCACCAGCCACTCCTCGAACAGCGGCACCACCTCCCAGTCCGCCGGGAAGCGGCCATCACCGAGCAGCACCGCGCAATCGAAGGGCTCGTGGACGAAGTCGACCCGGTCGCTGGCCATCCAGACGCTGGTAAGCTGGATGTCCAGTTGCGGACTGAGCTGGCGAAAGCGCGCCAGCCGCGCCAGCAGCCAGCGCAGCGACAGGGTGGTGGGCGCCTTGAGTCTCAGGGTGCCCTCGGCCACGGCGAGATTGCCACAGGCCCGCGCCAACGCCTCGAAGCCCTCGCTCAGCCCCGGCAGGAGCAGCTTGCCGGGCTCGGTCAGCGCCAGCTGACGGCCGGCGCGCTCGAACAGGCGGCAGCCAAAGGTCTCTTCCAGCGTCCGCACATGGCGACTGACCGCACTCTGGGTCAGCGACAACTCCTGAGCCGCGCGGGTAAAGGAGCCATGGCGAGCGGCGGCCTCGAAGGCGCGCAGGGCATACAGCGGCGGCAGCCGCGAGGGGACGTCGGGCATGACTCTGACTCATGGATGGCATGGCTATTTTCCGATTGTGGAAGGCGCGACCGCATCCAACAATGAGTTCTTGTCAAAGTCGGCCCTGCTCAGCGAGATCCACCCATGTCTCTGCCGCGTCACGAGTTGCTCGCGCTGTTGCGCCTCGCCCTGCCCCTGATCGGTGCGCAGCTGGCCTATGTGGCCATGGTCTTCACCGACACCCTGATGATGGGCCGCCTGGGCCCGGCCGCCCTGGCCGGTGGCGGCCTGGGGGCGGCGGTCTATTCCTTCGTCTCGGTGATCTGCGTGGGGGTGATCACCGCAGTGGCCAACCTGGCGGCCTTGCGCCGGGGCGCGGGCGATACCGAGGGCGTGGCGGCGGTGACGGCGGCCGGGATCTGGATCGCCGCGGTGCTGGCACTGCTGGCCGGCACCCTGCTGTGGCATATCGAGCCATTGCTGGCCCTGGCCGGCCAGCCGGAAGAGAGTCGCCAGGCGGCCGGCGTCTTCCTGCGCTGCCTGGCCTTCGCCCTGCCCGGCCATCTGCTGTTCATGACCCTGCGGGGTTTCACCAGCGCCCTGGAGCGCCCCGGACCGGTACTGACCATCGTGCTCGGCGCGGCGGTGCTCAATGCCCTGTTCAACCTGGCGCTGCTGCACGGCTGGGGCGGCCTGCCGCAACCCGGGCTGCCGGGCATCGGCGCGGTGACCGCGGTGGTGATGAATGGCGCGGCCCTGGGCCTGGCGCTGTATATCTCCCGCCATCCGGCCTATGCCGCCTATCCCCTGCGCCGCTATCTGCGCCGCCCGGATCGTCGTGCCCTCGCCGACACCCTCGGCCAGGGCCTGGCGATCAGCGGTACCTATGCGGTGGAAGCCTGCCTGTTCCTCTCCGCGGCGCTGTGCATGGGCGCCCTCGGCGCCACCGCCCTGGCGGCCCACCAGATCGCCAATCAGCTGGTGTATCTGGTGTTCATGTTGCCAGCCGGCCTCTCCTACGCCACCAGCATCCGTATCGGCCAGCACCAGGGCGCCGGGCGGCCGCGCGAAGCCCTGCTGGTGGGGCGGCTGGCCATCGGCGGCGGCGCGCTGGTGATGCTGGGCATCGCCCTGCTGTTCTGGAGCTTTCCCACCTGGCTGGTGGGGTTGTTTCTGCCGGATGGCCACAGCCCGGTCAGCGAGCTGGCGCGGCAGCTGGTGCTGATCGCGGCGGTGTTCGTCATCTTCGATGGCACCCAGAGCATCGCCCAAGGGGCTCTGCGCGGCATCCGCCAGGCGCGCCTGGGTTTCTACGGCGGCTTGCTCTGCTACTGCCTGATCGGCGCCAGTGGCGCCTGGCTGCTGGGCGTCCGGTTGGGTATCGGCCCCCATGGCGTCTGGTGGGGCCTGGCATTCGGCCTGGCCTGTGCGGCGCTGCTGCTGACCGGCGCCTTCGAGTGGCTGATGCGGCGGCAGTTGGGCGCAGGTGCCGTGCAGGACCTGTCGGAGCCGCTGGCCGCGCCGCGTGGCCTGGCGCAAGACGGCTGAGCGCTGCGGCAGCCCAAGCGTTTTACCAAGTGGTCCACCCTTGGGGCCTGCGCTAGACTAGCCATTTTGGGCCACCCCGGCGTAACGCCCGGTGTCCAGGGCCCCCAGGATAGCCAGAGATGCAACGTTTCATCGTCGCCGACGACCATCCGCTGTTTCGTGAAGGCCTGGTGCGCATCCTGCGCCAGCTGCAGCCGCAGGCGCAGGTGGAGCAGGCCGACAGTCTGCAACAGGTCCTGGAACTGGCACGCCAGGGCGAGCCGCCCAGCGGGCTGCTGCTGGACCTGCTCTATCCTGGCCAGGACCTGAGCTTTTCGCTGCGCGCCCTGCGCCAGGAATTTAAGCGCAGCACCCTGATCGTGGTCTCGATGCTGGAAGACGCCACGGTGATCGAGCATATCCTGGCGGCGGGCGTGGATGGCTTCATCGGCAAGGCGCTGCCGCCAGCGGCCATGGCCGAGGCGATCGCCGACTGCCTCGCCGGGCAACCGGTGGTGCGCTATGCCATGCCGAATCTGGCTCCGGCCAGTCTGGCGCCCGACCACCGGCTGCAGGCGCTGACGCCGCGGCAGCTGGAGGTGCTCGGCCTGATCACCCAGGGCCTGAGCAACAAGGAGATCGCCCGGATCCTGGCCATCTCGCCCTTTACCGTGCGCATCCATGTTTCCGCGCTGCTGCGCACCCTGGGCGTCGGCACCCGCGCGGCGGCGGCCGCCTTTGGCGCCAAGGCCGGCCTCGGCGCCCAGCGCTCGCTCAGCTAGCCGCGACGCGAAAGGCCAGCAGCAGGGCGCGCAATTCCGCCGGTCGCACCGGCTTGGCCAGCACCGGGATCTCGGCGTCGCCCAGCGCCTGCTGGACCTGGGGAATGTCGTGCCCGGTCACCACGATGGCCGGGATGCGCCGGCCCTGCAGCCGATTGAGATAGGCGATGCAGTCGGCGCCCGAGGCGCTGCGATCCAGATCGAAATCGGTGATCACCAGGTCGCAACTCACGGCGCCGGCGGGGATGCTGGTGGCGGTGTTGACCTCGCAACCCCAGCTGCGCAGCAGGGTCGCGGTGGCCAGCAGCACGTTGGCATCGTCCTCGATGAGCAGCACCCGCCAGCCGGCGAGCAGGTGCTGGGGGCCGTTCACCGGCCGTGGCCGCACCTCCAGCGGCAGGGTAGCCAGCGGCAGGCCCTGAAGCCTGACCGCGGTACCGCGGCCGGGGCGCGAGCGGATGGTCAGCTGCAGATCGAGCAGGGTGGCGATGCGCTGTACGATGGACAGCCCCAGGCCGACGCCCTCGATGTCGCGATCGCGCGTCTCCCGTACCCGGTAGAACTCCTCGCACAGGTGCGGCAGGTGCTCGGCGGCGATGCCCGGTCCCTGGTCGTAGACCACCAGGGCGAGCTGGCCCTGGCGCCGGCGCACCGCCAGCAGCAGAGGTTTGCCCGGCGCGTACTTGAGGGCGTTGGACAGCAGATTCTGCAGTGAGGTGAGCAGCAGCGCCGGGTCGCTGTAGACCTGCAGCCCGCAGGCGCGCCAGCGGATCTCCACCCCGGCCCAGCGCGCCGCCTCGGCATTCTGCCGCACCAGGTCGCCGAACAGGGTATCCAGGTCCACCACCGTGCGCCGCGGACTGACCTGCTGCTGATCGAGGGTGTAGATGTCCAGCAGCGAGCGGAACAGCTGCTCGACGCCGAGCAGGGAGCGGTCGATGTTGTCGACCAGCCGGCCCTGATCGGCGCTCAGCTGGCCGTCGCGCAGGCAGGCGGTGAACAGGCCGATGGAATGGATCGGCTGGCGCAGATCGTGACTGGCCTGGGCCAGGAAGCGCGCCTTGGCCAGGTTGGCCGCCTGGGTCTCGCGCAGCGAATCCTGGATGCGGGTCAGCAGGAAATGCACGTAGCCGGGCACCAGCAGCGCGGTCACCAGCATCATCAGGGCCACCGTGGGATAGCGCTGCAGGAAAGGCATCCCGGCAATGATGGCGGCGAGGGCGGTCAGCGACAGTCCGGTGGCCAGCAGCAGGTAGCCACGCCCATAGCGCAGGCCATTGCCCACCGTGACCCAGAGCAGCACGCCGAAAAGCGGTAGTAGAGCCTCGCCGCTGGTGATGGAGGAAAAGGTGATGGCGCTGAAGTCCAGGCTCATGGCCAGCAGCCGTCGCCAGGGCTTCACTCCCGGCCGCCGCCGGACCTCGACGAACAGGCCGACGGCCGCCACGGCGAACAGGGCGTAACAGAGCAGGTTGGCCAGCAGGATGGACGTGTCGAACAGCCCCCAGGCCCAGGCGCCGATGATGTAGGTCGAGGCCGGCAGGATGAAGGCCAACCGAACCTTGGCCTGGCCCAGTTCGGGATCGCGGGCGCTGACCCCCAGGGTCTGGGTCGCGGCGCTCATGAAGCCAGATAGCCCAGTTGCCAGGCCCGCGGGATCAGGCGAAAGATCACCGCCAGGATCGCGGCCAGGGCTGCGCTGGCGTACCAGGCCGCCAGGCCCAGTCCCGCTTCCAGCGCAGCGCCGAGCACCCCGCCGAGCAGCATGCCCAGCCAGGGCACCAGCTGGATGCGCCAGCCGCGTCGCCGCTCGCCCAGCAGCCAGTGACCCAGACCGCGCCCGAAGCGCGACAGGGCGCCGGTGACGTAGGTGAGGCCGATGGGCAGGCCATAGACCTGCTCCACCACCGCATTGACCATGCCCATGGCGAACACTCCGATCAGCAGCGCTAGCGGGCCCAGGGGCAGACTGGCCGCCAGCGCCAACAGCAGGGCCAGCAGGCCGAGCAGCAGGCAGGCGCGCTGGCGGGTCAGCCGTTGCAGCAGTACGCCGCCGGCATTGCCCAGCACGAAGGTGCCGATGGCCAGCGCCAGGTGCCCCGCCGCAGCCCAGCGGCCTGCCGCCACCTCGGCTGCTAGACGGGTGGTATTACCGCTCATGAAGGAGACGAAATCGCCGGTGGCGAGAAAGCCGATGGCATCGGTCATGCCGGCCAGCAGCGACAGGCCGGCGACCAGCGCCAGGCCGACCGCGCCGTGGCGCGGCGCGACCGGCAGAGCGGCGGGTGGAAGGGGGGAAGAGGTGTGCATGGCAGCCATCCTGGCTGAGCGAAAAAAGACGGCCATCAGTGTGCGACGTGACGCGCCCGGACGCCATGGGCGACGCTCCGGAAGGCGCCCTGGGCTAGACTGATGGACCCGCCTGGCCGGAGGCCTCGTGACCACGCCCCTGTTCGCCCTGGTACTGCTCGCCGCCCTGCTGCACGCCGGCTGGAACGCCCTGCTCAAGATCGGCCTCGATCGCTTTCTCACCGCCAGCCTGATCCAGATCGGCGCCGGCGTCGCCGCCCTGCTGACCCTGCCCTTCGTGGCCCTGCCCGCGGCCGCGGCCTGGCCCTGGATCGCCCTCTCCGCCCTGCTGCACATCGGCTACAACGCCTTTCTTGCCCGCGCCTATCGCTATGGCGACCTGGGCCAGGTCTATCCGCTCTCCCGCGGCAGCGCCCCGCTGCTGGTCAGCGGAGTGGCTTTTCTCGCCCTCGGCGAAGTGCTGTCGCCGCCCGCCCTGCTCGGTCTCGGCCTGCTGGTGACCGGTCTCGCCCTGATGGCGCTGCTCGGGGCCCGGCGCGGCACGCCGCCCAGCCTGGCGTTGCTGGTCTGCGCCTTCACCACCGGCAGCTTCATCGCCGCCTACACCCTGGCCGATGCCCTGGGCGCGCGCGCCAGCGGTGATGCGGTGACCTATGCCCTCTGGCTGTTCGCGGTGAACGGCGTGGTGGCCGCGCTGGTGCTGCGCCTGAGTCGCGGCGGCTCGGCCTTCGCCGGACTCGGTCCGCACTGGCGCGCCGGGCTGGCTGGCGGGGTCATGTCGATGCTGGCCTACAGCCTGGTGATCGTCGCCACCACCCAGGCGCCCATCGGCCTGGTCTCGGCGCTGCGCGAGACCAGCGTGCTGTTCGCCCTGCTGATCGGGGTCTTCTGGCTGCACGAGAGTCTGCCGCTGGGGCGCGTCTGCGCCGGCCTGGCCATCGTCGCCGGGGTGGTGGCGATCAAGCTGGCCTGAGCGGGGCACCCGGGGAGCGGCTAAGCTGTGCCTTCTTTCGACCTGGAGGGACCCATGGGCAAATCGCTGCGACTCTCGGAAAAGTGGTTCAACCGCGGCCTCTGGCTGCTGGCGCTGGTGTTCGCCGGCTTTCTCATCGGCCTGGGCGGCACCCTGGTCGGCGATCTGCCCCAGGTGGAGCGCCAGCAGGGTCTGGAAGACTTCATGGATCCGGCAGCCACCGCCACGGCGCGAGCGGACCAGCGCCAGGCGAACCAGGCCCGGCGCGCGGCCCAGGACGCCCTCGACCAGGCCCAGCTGCAGCAGGCCGCGGCGGCGCGCAGCTACACGGCCAATCGCGAGACCTTCGACAACTGGCTGGCGACCCGCCAGACCACCCAGCGCCCCGAGCAGGACGCCGAGCTGATCGCCCGCAGCCGCGCCCTGGACGCGCTCAAGGCCGGCGAGCGCGCCGCCGAGCAGGAGGTCGAACGTCAGGAACAGGCGTTGCTGGATGCCGAGCAGCACGCGGCCGCCGCCGCGCGCAGCCTGGCCGAGCTGAGCGACGCGGCCCAGCAGGCCTGGCTCGACGCCCGCCAGCAGGCCGAACTGCGGGTCTTTCTCTATCGCCTGGCGCTGACGCTCCCCCTGCTGGCGGTTGCCGCCTGGCTGTTCGTCCGCCAGCGCAAGAGCACCTGGTGGCCTTTCGTCTGGGGTTTCATCTTCTTCGCGCTGTTCGCCTTCTTCGTCGAGCTGGTGCCCTATCTGCCCAGCTATGGCGGCTATGTGCGCTATCTGGTGGGCATCCTGCTGACGGTCCTGGGCGGGCGCTACGCCATCCGCGCCCTGCAGGACTATCGCGCCCGCCTGGCGCTCAAGGAAGCCCAGCCGGACACCGTCAGGCGCGAAGAGCTGCATTACGACACCGCCCTGGCGCGGCTGGCCAAGGGCGTCTGCCCGGGCTGCGAGCGGCCGGTGGACCTCAAGGACCCGGGGATCGACTTCTGCCCCCATTGCGGCATCGGCCTGCACGACCACTGCGGCGCCTGCCAGACGCGCAAGAGCGCCTTCGCGCACTTCTGCCACGCCTGTGGGACAGCGGCACGTGGGTCCGGGACTATCCCTGCTGCGCCAACCACTGCGTCCGGGTGAGCGCCCAGCACTCCGCCGGTAGCCGTCCGCTCATGCTGTCCATCTCCAGGCAGGAGACAGGCTGCATGCCTTCGCGCTGCGACAGCCGGCAGGAGCCTTCATTGGCAATCACCTTGGTCACCCTCAAACTCGGCCGTCCAAGTGCCTGGAACCAGTAGCGATTGAGTTCGACGCAGGCTTCGCTCATGAGCCCTTGGCGCCAGTACCCGGGATCGAGCCAGAAGCCTCGCTGGTTATCTGGCTCCTCCTGCAGACTGGCCAGGCCGATCAGCTCGTCAGGTTGCGCCTGCAGCCGCAGCGTCCAACACCAATGGGTACCGGCAGCCATGCCGGGCAGAACCAGATCACGGACGAAACTCAGGGCACCGTCCGCAGGATAGGGCCAGGGCACCCTGGCCGAGAGGTAGCGTACGATCTCCCACTGCGGAAAGATTCGCTGGATCGCCTGGGCATCCTCCAGTTGAAGAGGCCGCAGCACCAGCCGAGGCGTATGTAGCGTGGGCAAGGACATGGGTCGACTCCAGACGGCTACCTGACTGGAGCCTAACCCAACTCTCAGGGCTTGTTCGAACTGGTATTGACGCCCTTTTCGGTGTGCTCGCCGTCGTGCTTGTGCAACTGGCCGGTGGGGTCCTGCAGCTGGATGACCTGGCCCTGCTGCCAGGCGTTGGCGCCGGGGGCGACCGCGGGGGTCGGCAGGTCGGCACGGGCGGCCTTGGTCTCGCTGGACGAGATACCCAGGCGGCGATCACGCTCGGCGAGCAGCTTGGGATCGAGCTGGCCGTCGGCGGTGAAGCCCATCATCAGCTGGGGCACGCCCAGGGGCAGCTCCAGGTCCTGATCGGTATGCCAGGTGTGCCAGGTCTTGCCGTAGGTGTGCACCAGCTTGTCCATCAGCCGGTGCTCGGCCACCTGGGGTACGCCGGGCGCGACCAGCTGGCCCGACTTCACCTCGTGCACATGGCTGTGCCAGAGCGCCTTCTCGGCCTCGGGCAGAGTCTTGAACAGCCGTTCGCTAATGATGTACTCGACGCCCATCAGCTTGGCATCGGCGACATTGCCGTCGTAGATCACGCACTGGAACATCTCTTCGCCCAGGACGCTGCAATAGTGATGGGCCTCCATCTGGCTGTGGGGATGGCCGTTGTAGAAGTGGAAGCCGTCCAGGTAGGTGTTGAGGGCGGCGATGGGCGGTTTGCGCTGCAGGACATCGGCCCCGGCTTCGAGGACGCGGGTATCGGTCTGGGCGGGGGCACCCGGCACCGGGACCGGCGATTGGGTGTCGTTGGCGGCCTGGGCCAGCGGAGCGCAGGCGAGCAGCAGCAAGGCGGGGAATCGGCGGAGGGTCATGGCGCATTCTCGACGGGAGCTTGCCGAGTTCGAAGCCCGGGCGGACGCCTAGGTTCCACCGCTGCGCTAGGCTCGTCATACGAATGTCATGCAACGGCCATAAATTCGTCATCGTCCGCGCCTGGCCTTTCGGTATAAGCGAAACGCCACAGCCACACCTTTGCACCCAGGCTCCTCTCACTGTCGGGACGACTCAATGAACGCACACAGCTCTCCCTCCGGTCATGCCCTGCGCCGCGTGGTCTTCAACAAGAAGGGCGGTGTCGGCAAGTCCAGCATCGCCTGCAACCTGGCGGCCATCAGCGCCCACGAGGGCTATCGCACCCTGCTGGTGGACCTCGATCCCCAGGCCAACTCCAGCCAGTACCTCACCGGCGAGGTGGGCGACGACCTGCCCCACGGCATCGCCGATTTCTTCAAGCAGACCCTGAGCGGCGGCAAGAAGGCCCAGGCCAACATCCACGCCACCGCCTGGCCGAATCTGGATCTGATCGCCGCCTCGGGCGAGCTGACCGAGCTGCAGTTCAAGCTCGAATCCAAGTACAAGATCCAGAAGCTCGCCAAGTACCTCGACAAGCTTGGCGAAGACTATGACCGCATCTACCTGGACACCCCGCCGGCGCTGAATTTCTACAGCATCTCGGCGCTGATCGCCGCCGATCGTTGCCTGATCCCCTTCGACTGCGATGTCTTCGCCCAGCAGGCGCTCTACGACCTGCTCGAAGAGCTGGAGGAGATCCGCGAGGACTACAACGAAAAGCTCGCCGTCGAGGGCATCGTCATCAACCAGTACCACGCCCAGGCCAGCACCCCGCGGCAGCTGATCGAGGAACTCCAGGCGCGCGACCTGCCGGTGCTGGCGGCGCCGCTGATGTCTTCGGTGAAGATGCGCGAATCCCACCAGCAGCATCGCCCGCTGATCCACCTGGACCCGGGCCACAAGCTGACCCGGCAGTACCTGGAACTGTTCGCCCTGCTGGAAGGCTGAAGGCGCCCCAGCGCAAGAACGTTCAAGACGGCGGCGACGCGGCGCGGCACCCTGGGCATCCCCTGCCCTCCGGAGCCCTGCCGATGACCGCTTCCCGCCGCCGCGCCTTCCTCCAGGGCGCCTGGCAGATCATGCCGCTGTCGCTGGCCTGCGCGCCCTGGGGCATCCTGGTCGGCGCCCTGGCCATCGAGACCGGACTCAGCGTGCTGGAAGGCCAGGCCTTTTCCCTGCTGGTGTTCGCCGGGGCGGCGCAACTGGTGGCCCTGGGCATGCTCAAGGCCGGCGCGGGCCTCGCTGCCATCCTGCTGACCACCCTGCTGCTGACCTCCCAGCACCTGCTCTATGGCCTGCACCTGAGACGCGTCCTGGCGCCCCAGCCACTGCCCTGGCGGCTGGGCTTCGGCTTCCTGCTCACCGACGAATTCTTCGCCCTGAACCATGCCGAGCAACCAGCCAGCTTCGACCGCTGGCGCGCCCTGGGCATGGGCCTGAGTTTCTATCTGCTGTGGAATCTCTTCACCCTGGCCGGGCTGCTGCTGGGGCGGGTACTGCCCAACCTGGGTGCCCTGGGCCTGGACTTCTCCATCGCCGCCACCTTCATCGCCCTGGTGGTGCCCCTGGTGCGCGACCTGGCCACCGTGGCCTGCGTGCTCACCGCGCTGCTGGTGTCGGTGTGGCTGCATCACCTGCACTGGCAGGGCGCCCTGGTGCTGGGCGGCCTGGCGGGGATGAGCGTGGGCTTTCTGGTCCGCCGCCTGCGGGAGCGCCTGCCATGATCCTCGCCACCGTGCTCGGCATGGCCGCCCTGGTCTTCTGCAATCGCTATCTCTTTCTCGAACCCCGCCTGCCGCTGCGCCTGGGCCGCAACCTGCGCACCTTCCTGGAATTCGCCGTGCCCGGGATGCTCACCGCCATCTGCGGCCCCATCCTGTTCTCCGGCGAAACGTCGCTTGCCGCTACCCTGGTCGATCCCTACCCGCTGGCGGCCCTGACCGCGGTGGGGCTGATGCTCTGGACGCGACGGGTGCTGACCACGGTGATCCTCAGCATGGGCGTGTTCTACCTGCTACGCTGGCTCCTCTAGCCCGAAGGTGGAACCCATCGGGGCCACGAGAGAGCCATGAACGGACAACAGGAAAACGCCCGCCTCTGGCCGGCCCGCGGCCTGGGCGGCGTCGAGCTGCTGCATGCCCGCTATCGCCGCCAACGCTTTGCGCCCCATGTGCACGAAGGCTATGTGTTCACCGTGATCGAGCGCGGCGCCCAGCGCTTTCGCCACCGCGGCGCCGAGCACCTGGCCGCGGCCGGCAGCATGGTGCTGATCAATCCGGACGAGTTGCACACCGGGGCCACGGCGGTCGAGGAAGGCTGGCAGTACCGCGGCTTCTATCCGACGCTGGTGCAGCTGGGCCCCGTGTTCGCCGAGCTGGGACGCCCGCTGGACGCCACCCCGGCCTTCGCCACCAGCGTGCTGCACGACCCTCAGGTGAGCGCGGCCTTCGGCCAGCTGCATCGGCTGGCCGATGGTGGCGCCGAGGCGCTGGAGCAGCAGACCGCCTGGCGCGAGGCGCTGCTCCTGCTGTTCGGCCGCCATGCCCGCCTGGGCGCCCTGACCGAACCTGGCCGCGAACCCCTGGCGGTGCAGCGCGCCCGCGAATTGCTCGGCCAGCAGTTGCAGCAACCGCCCAGCCTCGAAGAACTGGCCCAGGCGGTAGGGCTGTCGCCCTTTCATTTCCTGCGGGTGTTCCGCCGGGCGACGGGCCTGCCGCCCCACGCCTGGCTCAAGCAGCAGCGCCTGACCCGCGCCCAGGGCCTGCTGCGCGCCGGCTGGGCGCCCCTGGAGGTAGCCCTGCAGCTGGGCTTTGCCGACCAGAGCCATCTCACTCGCCAGTTCAAGCAGGCCTACGGCGTGGCGCCAGGCGCCTATCGCCGCGCCTGGCAGGGCTAGCCAGGGCCCGACGAACGGTCTTGGCCGCAAAAGCGGCCTGCCAGAGCCCGGCAAGCGGCAACGGCGCCTGACTCACCGCAAGCCTCGGAGAAACTTTTTCCGGTCGCCCCTGGCCTAGTCAGGAAGAGCGCCGGCGCTGCCGGCCGCTCTCCCCTGCCCCTTTGGAGTTACCGGTATGACCCTCGAAGAACGCATCCGCCAGCGCGCCTATGAAATCTGGGAACGCGAAGGGCGTCCCCATGGCCAGGATTTCGAGCACTGGTTCCAGGCCAATCGCGAACTGGAAGACCAGCCCGACGACAACCTGACCCAGGTCGGCGGCATCCAGAGCAGCGTCGCTCCGCCGGCACCCAAGCCGCGCAGCCGCTCGCGCAAGAAGAATCCTGAAGACAGCACCAAGGCCTAGCGCCAGTCGTCCAGCAGCCAGACCTCGGGGTGATCGTAATGGGCGTCGCCCCGGTGCAGGGTGATGCCCAGGATCTCGCTGCGAAAGCCTTGAGCCAGCAGCCATTGGTAGGCGCCCCGGCGAGCGGTATTGACGCCGGCCAGCAGTCGCTGCTGACCGTGGTCCCGGGCCAGGCCGTCGCAGGCGGCGATCAGCCGGGCGAAGCGCGCCTCCGCGCCCGCGCCGGGCAGCACCGCCGCGCACTTCACATAGCAGACCCCGGTACCCGCCTCGCTGTGGGGCCCGAAGTGGCAGACGGCGAAGCCCTCCGCCCGGCCCTGCGCATCCTGCAGCAGCAGACTCTCGCCGAGCCCCTGCGCGCGCACCGCGGCCATCTCGGCGGAGACATCCAGCCCCGGCGCATTGGCCCGACCCACGTCGGCGCAGGCCGCCAGCAGCCGGTCGGGTTCGGCCGCCAGGGAAAAGCGCAGCGCCGGCGGCGCGGCCTGCGCCTGCACCGGCCGCGCCATCACCGCGGTCAGGGTCTGCGGCCAGAAGCCGAAGCCCTGGTAGAGCCCCAGGTGACGCGGACTGTCGGGAAAGGTGAAGAGTCCGGCATGCACCAGCTGCCAAGCATCGAGCTGCGCGACCGCGGCGCCCATCAGCGCCTTGGCCACCTTGGCGTCCCAGTAGTCCGGATGCACCGCCAGCGGGCCGAGGATGCCGTGGCGCCCCCAGCGGGTGACGCAGATGGCGCCGACCAGCCGCGCGCCGTCGAGGGCCTTGAACCAGGCGGTGTGGGGTGCGGCGAAGCGACTGCGCACATAGTCGCGGTCGTTCCAGAATTCGCCCGGTTCGGCGGCGCCCATCCAGGTGGCGAAGGCCAGGCGCACCACCTCGGTGGTGGCCGGCAGGTCGGCGGCGGTCAGGGGTTCGACACTGAAGGCGGGGGTGGACATGGGGCGACTCCTTGGCTGTAGGCCTTGGACCCGCCCGGCTGGAGCTTTGCGCCCGGGCGGCAATCGCCGGTTACAGCAGCAGCACCGCGGCCCAGCCGAACAGCAGCATCGGCAGGCTGAAGTGCAGGAAGGACGGCACCACGGTGTCCCAGATATGGCTGTGCTGGCCGTCCACGTTGAGGCCGGAGGTGGGGCCCAGGGTGGAATCCGAAGCCGGCGAACCCGAGTCGCCGAGGGCGCCGGCGGTGCCGATCAGGCAGACGATGGCCAGCGGCGAAAAGCCCAGGTGCAGACACAGCGGGCCGAGGATGGCGGCGAGGATGGGCACGCTGGAAAAGGACGAGCCAATGCCCAGGGTCACCAGCATGCCCAGCAGCAGGAGCAGCAGCGCGCCCAGGGCGCGGTTGTCGCCGATCAGGCCGGCGGCGGTGGCGGCCAGGTCCTTGATCTGGCCGGTGGCGGTCAGCACCTCGGCGAAGCCGCCGGCGGTGAGCATGATGAAGCCGATCACCGCCATCATCTTCGCCCCCTCGCTGAACAGGTCGTCCGCCTCGCGCCAGCGCACCACGCCGGTGGCGGTAAAGACCACGAAGCCGACCAGGGCACCGAGGATCATGGAGTCCAGCCAGAGCTGCACGCCAAAGGCGGCGATCACCGCGATCAGCGCCACCAGCAGGGTGCGGCCGTTGTAGGGACGGTCGGCCCGCTCGGTGCGCGCCACCAGGTTGAGATCGTACTGTCGCGACCGGCGATAGCTGACGAAGACCGCGAGCAGCAGGCCGACCACCATGCCCAGGGCCGGCAGCAGCATGGCGCGACTGGGATCCACGCCGCTGACGTCCACCCCGGCACGGGACACGCTGGCCAGGAGGATGTCGTGCAGATAGAGACTGCCGAAGCCCACCGGCAGGAACATGTAGGGGGCGATCAGGCCGAAGGTCATGACGCAGGACAGCCGCCGGCGATCCAGCTCCAGGCGCGTCAGCACATAGAGCAGCGGCGGCACCAGCAGCGGGATGAAGGCGATGTGGATGGGCAGGATGTTCTGCGAGGCGATGGACACCGCCAGCAGCAGGCCGAGCAGCGCCCAGCGCAGCGAGCGTCCGCCCTGGGCCGCCTGGCGTTCCATCAGCGCCAGGGCGCGATCGGCCAGCATGTGCGCCAGCCCCGACTGGCTGATGGCCACGGCGAAGGCGCCCAGCAGCGCATAGGAGAGCGCCACCTTGGCGCCATTGCCCAGGCCGGCGTTGAAGGCCAGCAGGGTGCCTTCCAGCCCGAGGCCGCCGATCAGACCACCGGCCACGGCGCCGGCGATCATCGCCACCACCACGTGCACCCGCGCCAGACTCAGGACCAGCATTAGTCCTACCGCCACCACCACCGCATTCATCGCCGACTCCGCACCACCAAAGGGGCGCGCACTCTGCCGCAGCCCGGCGCGGGCGTCAAAGGCCGGGGATGGATGGCGGGGCGTACGGCTTATCCACCATGGCCGCTGCCGCGGGCGGGTGGAAAAGCCCTGGCGGCGCCTGGCGCGAGTCGCTTGCAGCCGGGCTAGCCGACGTGCCGTACGCCTTGGCATGACCCCACCTTAATGCAGGCGCTCTGGAATGAACCTTTCATGGGCGGAAGGCGTCTGACGCGGACGCTTTCACGGTCACGCCAAGGACGAACTGCCCATGCAAGACGCCATCGACATGCTGATCACCGCCTTCAGTCCGCACTCCTGCCTGGCGGTCCCCCGTCGCGCCGATCGCACCCTGCTGTTCACCGTCACCGACACCGCCCGCGCGGTCACGGTCACCAAGGCCATTCCCCTGTGCAGCCTGGAATGCACCGCCACCCTGGCCACCGTGATCAAGGACCTGCAGCGCGACCTCGATCGGGCGATCGGCACCCTGAGCCCGGAAAGCCTCGCCGACCTGCGCCAGCGCGGTCCGCGGGTGCAGCGGTTCGAGAGTTGAGCGGGGTTGGGGGTTGAGCGCAGGCTGAGTCTCCCTCACCCCTGCCCTCTCCCAGGGGGAGAGGGGGCGATACGGAGTGAGAGGGAGCTTTGCCGTAGGGTGGATGACGGCGCGGCCTCATCCACCTCGGATCCCGAGTCAGCCAGTGGAAAACGCTTTGCGGTTTTCCACGCTACCTGGGGAGCTTGCCAGAAAGAGTGGGCGTTGGTTGCGCCCTCACCCCAGCCCTCTCCCTGAGGGAGAGGGGGCGATACGGAGTGAAGTGGCGGCACTGCCGTAGCGTGGATGACGGCGCCGCCTCATCCACCCTTGGTCATCCCGCTCAGCGCCGGCTGGTGCGGGTGCTGACGTCGACCCAGACGGCCAGGACCAGGATGCCGCCCTTGACGATCATCTGCCAATAGCTGTCCACGTCGAGCATGGACATGCCGTTGTCCAGGCTGGCGATCACCAGGGCGCCGAGCAGGGCGCCGTAGACGGTGCCCGAGCCGCCGCGCATGGAGGTGCCGCCGATGAAGCAGGCGGCGATGGCGTCCAGTTCGCCCATGGTGCCGGCCGAGGGCGAACCGGCGGCCAGGCGGGCGGTGTTGACCAGACCGGCCAGGGCGCACATCACGCCCATCAGGCCGAAGATGCCGAGCTTGATCGCCTGGACGTTGATGCCCGACAGCCGCGTGGCTTCCAGGTTGCTGCCCACCGCATAGATGCGCCGGCCAAATACCGTCTGGCTGGTGATGTAGCTGAACACCCCGAGCAGCACCAGCAGGATCAGCACCGGCACCGGGATGCCGTCATAGCGGTTGAGGGTCTGGATGAAGGCCGCCAGCACCACGCCGATCACCACCACCCGCAGCACGTCGCGCCACAGCGGTGCGAGGGTCAGGCCGAGGGTCTTGCGCTTGCTGCGCTGGCGCCAGGTGAGCACCACGGCCACGGCGAACAGCAGCACGCCCAGGGCGCTGCCCACGGCCGGCGGCAGATAGCCCTGGCCGAGGTAGACCAGTTCCGGCGACACCGGGGCGACGGTGACGCCGCCGGTAAGACCGAGCAGCACGCCGCGAAAGGCCAGCATGCCGCCGAGGCCGACGATAAAGGACGGTATCCCGCGATAGGCACTCAGGTAGCCGTTGATCAGGCCGATCAGCAGGCCACCGGCGGCCACCGCCAGCAGGGTGATCGGCAGGGGCACGTGGTAGGTGACGTCGAGTATCGCCGCCACCCCGCCGAGCAGGCCGAGTTGCGAGCCCACCGAGAGGTCGATCTCGCCGGCGATGATCACCAGCACCATGCCGCAGGCGAGGATGCCGGTGATGGACATCTGCCGCAGCAGGTTGGAGAGGTTGCGCGGGGTGACGAAGCCGCCTTCGGTCTGCCAGCTGAAGAACAGCCAGATCAGGGCCACGGCGATCAGCAAGGCGAGCATCTTGTAACGGGTGAACAGCTGTTTCACGGCGTGCATCAGAAGTGCTCCCGGGCTTGGGCGACCGCCCGTTCGGTGGTGCCCAGGGCCGCGGCCAGTACCCGCTCCTGGGTCAGATTCTCATTGGGGAAATCGCCGCGCAGCCGGCCTTCGCCGAGCACCAGCACCCGGTCGGAGACGCCGAGCACCTCGGCCAGCTCCGAGGAGACCATGACGATAGCCACGCCCTCCGCGGCGAGCAGGCCGATCAGCCGGTAGATCTCGAACTTGGCGCCGACGTCGACGCCGCGGGTGGGCTCGTCGAGGATCAGCACCTTGGGCCGCGCCAGCAGCATCTTGGAGAGCACCGCCTTCTGCTGGTTGCCGCCGGAGAGGCCGGTGATGGGCAGGAAGGGGCTGCTGGTCTTGAGTTGCAGCCGGGCGATCTCGGTGTCGATGCAGGACAGTTCCGCCTCGCTGTCGATGCGACTCAGGTGGGCGAATCGGTCCAGCACCGTGAGGGTGATGTTCGAGCCCACGCCCAGGTCGGGAATGATGCCCTGGCGCTTGCGATCCTCCGGGACCAGGCAGAGGCCGGCGCGAATGGATTTCAGCGGGGTACGGGTGTCGATGCGCTGGCCGTTGAGCCAGACCTCGCCTTCGTAGCGGCCGTCGTAGGCGCCGAAGATGGCCGAGACCAGTTCGGTGCGCCCAGCGCCCACCAGACCGGCGATGCCGAGGATCTCGCCGGCGCGCACGGCGAAGGAGACGTCGTCGACGCGCTTGCGCTGGGGATTGTCGACGTCCAGGCAGGTGAAGTGACGCGCCTCGAAGATCACCTCGCCGATCTCATGGGGGATCTGCGGATAGAGGTTGGTCATGGCGCGGCCGACCATCTGGGTGATGATGCGGTCGATGTCCATCTCGGCCATGGGCGTGGTGGCGATGTGCTTGCCGTCGCGGATCACCGTGATGGTGTCGCAGATGGCCGCCACCTCGTCGAGCTTGTGCGAGATGTAGACGCAGGCGACGCCCTGCGCCTTGAGGTCGCGGATGATGTCCAGCAGCACGGCGATCTCGGAGGTGGTGAGCGCCGAAGTCGGTTCGTCGAGGATCAGCAGCCGGGCGTTCTTGTTCAGCGCCTTGGCGATTTCCACCAGTTGCTGCAGGCCGCCGCCGTACTGGGACACCGGCAGGGCCACGTTCATGTCCGGCACCTTGAGCCGGCGCATCAGCTCGGCCGAGCGCTGCAGCATGGTCGGATAGTCCAGCCGCCCGCCGAAGCGGCGTGGTTCGTGGCCCATGAAGATGTTCTCGGCCACGGACAGATCGGGCACCAGGGTCAGTTCCTGGTGGATGATGACGATGCCGGCCGCCTCGGATTCGGCGATGGACTGGGCTTCCAGGGGTCGCCCGTCCCAGCGGATCTCGCCTTCCCAGGTGCCGTGGGGATAGACCGCCGAGAGGACCTTCATCAGGGTGGACTTGCCGGCGCCGTTCTCGCCGCACAGCCCTACGCATTCGCCCGGACGCACCTTGAGATCGATGCCATCCAGCGCCCGCACCCCGCCAAAGCTCTTGGCGATGCCGTGCATTTCCAGCAGATAGTCGGCCATGGCCGCTCCTTGCCCAGGGGCCGCCCGACGCCAGGCGTCAGACGGCCAGCCGGTGGCCAGTGGTTATTTGCCGTCGATCTGGGCCTGGGTGTAGAAGCCGTCCTTGACCAGCAGGTCGACGTTGGCCTTGGTCAGCTCGGTGGGGGTGAGCAGCAGGGTGTCGACCTTCTTGGTGCCGTTGTCGTAGCTGGAGTTGAAGCCCGGCTTCTCGTTGCGCACCAGTTGCACCGACAGCTTGGCCGCCTCGGAGGCGATCAGCTTGAGCGGCTTGTAGACGGTCATGGTCTGGGTGCCGGCGATCACCCGCTTGATGGCGGCGAGGTCGGCGTCCTGACCGGACACGGCGACCTTGCCGGCCAGCTTCTGCGCGGCCAGGGCCTGGATGGCGCCGCCGGCGGTGGCGTCGTTGGAGGCGACGATGCCGTCGATCTTGTTGTCGTTGGCGGTCAGGGCGTTCTCGACGATGGCCAGGGCCTCGGTCGGGTTCCACTCCTTGACCCACTGCTGGCCGACGATCTTGACGTCGCCCTTGTCGATGGCCGGCTGCAGGACCTTCATCTGGCCCTGGCGGAGGATCTTGGCGTTGTTGTCGGTGGGTGCGCCGCCGAGCAGGAAGAAGTTGCCCTTGGGCTGGGCCTTGAGCACGCCACCGGCCTGCATCTCGCCGACTTTCTCGTTATCGAAGGAGATGTAGGCGTCGATGTCGGCGTTGAGGATCAGGCGGTCATAGGAGATCACCTTGACCCCGGCCTTCTTGGCCTCGGCCACCACGTTGTTCAGCACCGTGGCGTTGAAGGGCACGATGACGATGGCGTCCACGCCGCGGGAGATCAGGTTCTCGATCTGCGACAGCTGGCGCTGCTCGTTGGCGTCGGCGGATTGCACATAGACCTTGGCGCCGAGTTGCTCGGCGGCGGCGACGAAGTAGTCGCGGTCACGGGCCCAGCGCTCCAGGCGCAGGTCGTCGATGGAGAAACCGATCTTGGGATGCTGGGCGTCGGCCTGGGCGAAACCGGTGGTGCACAGGGCGAGCAGACCGGCGAGCAGGGTCGTCTTGAAAGTCATGGTGGCGTCCTTGGTTATTGTTGTTGTGGAGCGAGAGAACGGATTTGAGTGTAACGATTCAGCGCGCTTGCACAAGCGGGTCAGCCAGGCTTTTCTGCCGACCCGCTCGCGGTCGCTAGCGATACAGGTAACGGTTGACCACGCCTTCGAGCAGCTCCTGGCGACCGCTCACCGGCTGGGGCGCCAGGCCCTGGCTGAAGGTGTGCTCGGCCAGTTGTTCCAGACTCAGCTGGCCCCCGAGGATGCGCTGACCGAGGGACTGGTCCCAGCCGGCATAGCGCTCGGCCTTGAACTTGCCCAGGGGGTCGTCCTGCAACAGCGCCGCGGCGCGTTCCAGCGACAGCGCCAGGGTGTCCATGGCCGCCACGTGGCCGTGGAACAGGTCGACGTCGTCCAGGCTCTGGCGGCGCACCTTGGCGTCGAAGTTGAAGCCGCCGCGGGTGAAGCCGCCGCCCTTGAGGATCTCGTAGATCGCCAGGGTCATTTCCTCGACGCTGTTGGGGAACTGGTCGGTGTCCCAGCCGTTTTGCGGATCGCCGCGGTTGGCGTCGATGCTGCCGAATACGCCGAGGGCCACGGCGCTGGCGATCTCGTGCTGGAAGCTGTGCCCGGCCAGGGTCGCGTGGTTGGCCTCGATGTTGACCTTGATCTCCTTCTCCAGCCCGAATTGCTGCAGGAAGCCGAAGACGGTGGCCACGTCATAGTCGTACTGGTGCTTGGTCGGTTCCTGGGGCTTGGGCTCGATCAGCAGATCGCCCTGGAAGCCGATGCGGTGCTTGTGCTCCACCACCATCTGCATGAAGCGGCCGAGTTGCTCGCGCTCGCGCGCAAGGTCGGTGTTGAGCAGGGTCTCGTAGCCTTCGCGGCCGCCCCACAGCACATAGTTCTCGCCGCCCAGGCGGTGAGTGGCGTTCATCGCCGTGCAGACCTGGGTGGCGGCGCAGGCGAAGACTTCCGGATCGGGATTGCTGGCGGCGCCTGCGGCATAGCGCGGGTGGCTGAAGCAGTTGGCGGTGCCCCACAGGAGCTTGAGGCCGGTGTCGCTCTGGTGGCGCTCCAGCTCGTCCACCAGACGGGCGAAGTTCTCGCGGTACTCGGCGAAGCTGGCGCCTTCCGGGGCGACGTCGGTGTCGTGGAAGCAGTAGTAGTCCACGCCCAGCTTGCTGAAGAATTCGAAGGCGGCGGCGGCCTTGGCGCGGGCCTGCTCCAGGGGCGAACCCGCTGCCTGCCAGGGCCGCTGGAAGGTGCCCTGACCAAAGACATCGCTACCTGGCCAGACGAAGGTGTGCCAGTAGCAGACGGCCATGCGCAGGTGCTCGCGCATGGGCTTGCCCATGACCAGGCGGTCGGCTTCGTAGTGGCGGAAGGCAAGCGGGGAATCGCTGTCGGGACCGGCGTAGCGGACCTTTTCGACATTGGGGAAATAAGCCATGGCGTTGTCCTTGTTCTTATCTGTCGCACCCGATACGGCGTACCGGTTTGCGTCGATGGTAGCGCCGCTGCCCGGGCTGCCTATTGTGAAAATCACCAGAGCCAGGTGCGATTTTGCCGCTTGAGGCGCGCAGGCGGCGGTCGTAGTCTGGAGCCCCGCCCGCGCCTCCTGCCGGAAACGCCGCCATGCCCAGCCAGCCGCCCGTCCACCGCGTCGCCCTGCTGTTCAACGGTAGCAAGATCTACGACCGAGGCATCCTCGCCGGCATCGGCAACTACCTGAGCGGCACCCGGGCGCGCTGGGATCTGTTCCTGGAAGAGGATTTCCTCTGCCGGCTCAAGGGCATCGAGCGCTGGCAGGGCGACGGCATCATCGCCGACTTCGACGACCCGGCGGTGAGCGCCGCCCTGGCTCACAGCGCGCTGCCGGTGGTTGCCGTCGGCGGCTCCTACGCGACCCCTGGCGACTACCCGCCCGGCATTCCCTACGTGGCCACCGACAACGCCGCCCTGGTACGCCTGGCCTACGACCACCTGATCGAATCCGGGCTGACCCGCTTCGCCTGCTTCAGCCTGCCCGCCGCCGACACCAATCGCTGGGCCGGCGAGCGCGAGGCGGCCTTTGCCGCCCTGCTCCGCCGCGACGGCCTGCCGGTGGAGATCTATCGCGGCCTGGAGACCAGCGCACCGCTGTGGGACACAGCGGTGGAACAGCTGATCGCCTGGCTGGAGGCCCTGCCCAAACCGGTGGGCATCCTTGCCGTCACCGACGCCCGGGCGCGGCAACTCCTGCAGGCCTGCCTCACCGCCGGCATCCCGGTGCCGGAACAGGTGGCGCTGGTGGGCATCGACAACGATCCCCTGGCGCGCACCCTGACCCGGGTGCCCCTGACCTCGGTGATCCAGGGTACCGAGGCCATCGGCCGCGAGGCGGCGCGCCTGCTGCACCAGCGGCTGCACGGCGTCGAACTGGGGGCGCCACGGGTGCTGATTCCGCCGGAGGGGATCAACGTCCAGGCTTCCAGTCGTCACCAGCCGGTGCGCCATCCCCAGGTGATGCGCGCCCTGCACTTCATCCGCCAGTACGCCTGCCAGGGCATCAAGACCGAGCAGGTGGCCAGCTATGTCGGCATCTCCCGCTCCGCGCTGGAAACGTCCTTTCGCCGCGAGCTGGGGCGCAGCGTCCACGACGAGATCCTCGGCTTCAAGCTGGCCGCCGCGGCCGTGGCGCTGCAGGAAGAGGCGCCGAGCCTGGCCGAGGTCGCCCGGCGCTGCGGCTTCACCTCGGCGCAGTACCTGCATGCGGTGTTTCGCCGGGAATTCGGCTGCACCCCGCGGCAGTACCAGTCGAATCCCAGACCCCTGGCGAGCGCCCATGAAAAAGCCCGTCCGGAGACGGGCTTTCAGGTCGCTACCGCGGCTTATTTGCCGACGGTCTGACCCAGGAACCAGGCACGCTCTTCGGCCTGGTCGATCCACTCTTCCAGCAGGCTGGTGGTGGAGACGTCGTTGGCGTCGTCGGTCAGGGTGTGGGTGGTGCGCATGTAGGCGGCCAGCGACTGGTTGTCGTCATGCAGCTCGGTCAGCATCTGATCCGCCGACAGATCGGTGGCATCGCTGCTGGCCAGGCGCTTGAGTTGCACCATCTGCTCCAGGGAGCGCACGGTCGGCTGGCCGATCTTGCGCGCACGCTCGGCGATCAGGTCGGTGATGCCATACAGCTGGGTGGCCTGCTCTTCCAGCAGCAGGTGGTAGTCGCGGAAGTGCGAGCCCTTCATGTGCCAGTGGTAGTTCTTGGTCTTGATGTACAGCGCGAAGACATCGGAAAGCAGCACGGCCAGGGCTTCGCCGACGGCCTGCTGGTTCTGCAGGGTGGCGTCTTCGCCCTGATGGGCCTTCTGCTTGACGCTGGAAACGGTCTTGAGTTCTTGCTTGGCATTGGCAACGGCCATGAGAGATCTCCTGTCAGGACGTGAAGAGGAAAAGGGGTTCGCTTGCATTGGCGCGAACATCAACGTCTGCAGAAATCGACCGCACCGGACGAAAAATCGTTCATCGAATTTGCATATCGCCACCATGGGCATGACGAATGGTTGCCTATGTTGCGACTGCGTTTCATTGCCCGTCCCAGAGGCCCTCTTTCGCCACGGCCGCTGCGCTTGTAGCTAGATGTGTAGGTAAAACCGTTTGTCAGCTTTGCCAGCAAACCGACGCCGCGTGAGAACCCCTGCTCGTTCCGCCCGGTCACCTAAAAGGCAAGGCACACGAACGGTCGCCGAGAGCTCTCTGCCGGCCACGACAAGGTTCTGCACACAGGTAACAGCGTATGACGACGCCCCTCAATCCCGCCCAGGGACAACCCTCGCAGACCAAGGACGGTTCTACGGCAGAGGCCCATCTGCATGACCTGAAAGAGGTCGCCAAGGACACGGTGCAAGACGCCAAGCAGGAAGGTGCCGCGCACTTCGAGCACTACCGCGACACCGCGGCCGACCAGCTGGGCGCCATTGCCCAGAGCGCCCAGGCGGCGGCCGACGAACTGGAAGACAAGGACACCCTGGGCCTGGCGCACTATGTCAGCGACATGGCCCGGAGCCTGACCGGTCTGGCCGAGGATTTGCGCGGCAAGAACGCCGAGCAGCTGCTGCACCAGGCCGGCACCCTGGCCCGCGACAACCCGGCGCTGTTCCTGACCGGCAGCATCGCCATCGGCTTCGGCCTGTCGCGCTTTCTCAAGGCCTCCAGCCAGCCGGATACCGGCAGCAGCGCGCGCGTCGGCGGCGCAGACGCGGTGCCCTCGCTGACCACCCCCTCGGTCGCGGCGGAAAACGAACTGGTGGAGCCGGCGGGTGCCGACGTCATCCACACCAACAACATTCCCAAGGGTCCCGACCTCCACACCCCGACCACCACCCGTGGTGGCGATCCCATCGGTGGCGCGGCGATCAACCCGGCCCGCAGCGACAGCAACCTGAACACCGGCACCTCATCCAGCCAGCTGGATCGACCCACCCTGAGCGGAGGCAAGCAACCATGATCAACGACAACCCCACTCCGCGCCCCACCGAGGGCGACACCTCGGTCGTTGGCCTGGTCAAGCAGCTGGTCCAGGAAGTGCCGGCGCTGTTCACCAAGGAACTGGCCCTGGCCAAGGCCGAACTGGGCGAATCCCTGCGCACCACCAAGGCCGGCGTAGCCGGCGTCGCCGCAGGCGCCATCGTACTGCTGGCCGGCTTCATCGTGCTGCTGATGGGCGTCGTCTATTTCCTCTCCCAGTACCTCACGCCCTGGGCCGCCGCCCTGCTGGTGGGCGCCGTGGTCATGGTGATCGGTTTCATCATGGTGCAGTCGGGCAAGAAGCAGTTCGAGCCGTCCCACTTCACCCCTGATCGCACCGTCAACAGCCTGCAGAAGGACAAGGACGCCGTACGGAGGGCCGCACAATGAGCATCACCGATCAGATCGATCAGGAATCCCGCAAGAATCCCGACGAGCTCGAGCGCGAGATCGACCAGAAGCGCGAGCGTATCGAAGACCTGGTGGGCGCCCTGGAAAGCCGCCTGTCGCCCGGCCAGCTGTTCGATCAGGCACTGTCCTACACCAAGGGCCACAGCGGCGAATTCGCCCACAACCTGGGCAATACCCTCAAGGCCAATCCGGTGCCGGCGGTGCTGACTTCGGTAGGCCTGCTGTGGCTGGCGCTGGGACAGAATCGCACGCCGGCTCCGGCCACCACGGGCACTCCGCTCAAGGACAAGCTGTCCGGTGCGCTGGACTCGGTCGCCAACAGCGCCGGCCATACCCGCGATTCCCTGAACCGTGGCAGTCACGATGTGCGCGACAAGGTGACCGGCCTGGGCGAGAGCGTTTCGGCCAAGGCCTCCCAGACCGGGGAGCGGCTGAGCGATACCGCGGCGCAGGCCAAGGACACCCTGGCTGACCAGGCGCAACAGCTCAAGGGCACCTTCGAGACCCTGCTGCGTGAACAGCCGCTGGTGGTGGGTGCGCTGGGCATCGCCCTCGGCGCCCTGCTGGGCGCTGCCCTGCCACGCACCGAGACCGAGGACCGCGCCCTGGGCAAGCACAGTGACAAGCTGACCGCCAAGGCCAAGCAGGCCGCCAGCAGTGGCTACGAACAGGTCAAGGCGGCAGGCCAGGACGTGGCGAAAGAGGCGCGCCAGGCCAGCCAGGACCACCGCAGCCAGCCGGCGGACGCAGGCACTCCTGCGCCGAAAAATCTGGGCAACGATCCCGACGCCGGGGTCGAGTCCATGGCGGGCTCGCCGAGGGCAGGCACCGGCAGCACCCTCGGCGCCACCCAGGCGACCGCGGGCATGAATGTCGGCCGTACCGCGGCCAACGGCAATACCCCGGGCGCGGTCGGCGACGAGAGCGGCATGGCCACCCCGCCACGCAGTTTCTGACCGGCAGGATGGCCGGGGTCAGCCGCTGACCTCGGCCTGAAAAACGAAGGCGCCCGGGTCTGCACCCGGGCGCCTTCGTTTTCCGTGCCCCTATCAGTAACCCGGATCCGGATTCTCCTTGGGCTGCTCGGGTCGCTTGCTGTCCTGTGGGCGCTGTTCTTCACCGCCCTGGTTGAGTTCCTTGTGGGTCTCGCCGACCTTGCCGGCGTTTTCCGGCTTGTGATCGAGATCGTCGCGCTTGGCCATGATCCTCACCTCTTGTGGCTGAGTAGCTTAGGCAACGCGGCGGGGCCAGGGTGCCCCGGCCGCACCGATCAACGCAGGGGCGGCGCCATGAACTCCGGCCCCACCGGATCCTTGACTTGTTCGTCGAGGATGGCGTCGATAGCCGCCAGGTCCTCGGCGGACAGTCGCCAGCCGAAGGCCTCGTCCAGGCCCTGCAACTGCTCGGGCTTGCGCGCGCCCCAGAGGGCGATGGTCGGCCCCTGGTCGAGGATCCAGCGCACCGCCAGGGCCAGCACCGACTTGCCATGTCGCTCGCGGGCAAAGGCGCTCAGGGCCTCCACCGCGGCCAGGTACTGGGCGAAGCGTGGCGCCTGGAACTTGGGATCGCCCTGGCGCAGGTCATCGCCGTCGAATTGCGTCTGCGCATTCATACGCCCGGACAGCAGGCCGCGGCAGAGCGCGCCATAGGCGAGCACCACCAGACCGTGACGCTGGGCATAGGGCAGCACATCGGCCTCGATGGCGCGCTCGAAGAGGTTGTAGGGCGGCTGCACGGTGGACAGATTGGCGAACTGGCGGAAGGCCTCCAGTTGCTCGGGCGAGTAGTTGCTCACGCCGATGGCGAGGATCTTGCCCTCCTGCCGCAAGCGCTCCAGCTCACCCGCGGTTTCTTCGTGGGCCACCTGGGGATCGGGCCAGTGCACCTGATAGAGATCGATGCGATCGGTGCGCAGGCGCCGCAGGGAATCCTCCACCTCCTGGCGAATGCGGGCCGCGCTGGCGTTGCGGCGCACCTCTTCGTTGGGCCACTCCAGGGCTACCTTGGTGGCGATCACCGCCTGGTCGCGGATGCCTTCCAGGGCCTTGCCGACGATCTCCTCGGACCGACCGAAGCCGTACACCGGCGCGGTATCGATCAGGTTGATGCCGCCGTGCACGGCGCCGCGGATGGTCTCGATGGAACGGGCTTCGTCGGTACCGCCCCACATCCAGCCACCGATGGCCCAGGTACCGAGGCCGATGCGGGAAACGGGGGTATCGATACCCGGGATACGCAGGGTTTCACTCATAGGATCTCCAGGCGAAGACGCCAGTCGGAAGGGTTAGCCTTGTGAGGCTAATTCAAAAGGCGTTGAATAGGGCTCAACGAACGCTTGACCTTTAGAGCCTGTTCAAAGGCTCGCGAGCTAGAGACAAACAAGGCGAAAATGCCTGAGGAAGCGGAGTTTACGAATGGTAAATGAGCATTCCGACGGGGCTGGCCTTCCAGGGCATTTTCAACGCCGTTTGGCCGACGCGCAGCAGACTTTGGACAGGCTCTTATCGCGAGAGGACTGTACATGCCGACCCTCAACCGCGGCGAACTGGCCGATCTCAATGTCTTCGTCGCCCTGGTCCGGCGGCGCAGCTTTCGCCAGGCCGCCATCGAGCTGGGCGTCACCACCTCGGCGCTGAGCCACGCCCTGCGCCAGCTGGAGACGCGCCTGGGGGTCAAGCTGCTCAATCGCACCAGTCGCTCGGTGGTACCGACCCTGGCCGGCGCGGCGCTGGCGGAAAAACTCGAACAGGGCTTTGCCTTGATTGGCGAGGCGCTGGGCGAACTGGACCAGCACCGCGACGCCCCGGTCGGCCGCCTGCGCCTGAGCGTGCCGCGGGATGCGGCGCGGCTGCTGGTGACCCCGACCCTGCCCCGGCTGCTGGCGGCCTATCCGCAGTTGCAACTGGACATCAGCGTCGAGGATCGCCCGGTGGACATCGTCGCCGACGGCCTCGATGCCGGCATCCGCTATGGCGATACCGTGCCCCAGGACATGGTCGCCCTGCCGCTGACCGACGAATTGCGCTGGATCGTGGTGGGCGCCCCCGCCTACCTGGCGCGCCACGGCCGGCCGCAGCAGCCGGAGGAGCTTGCCGACCACCAGTGCGTACGCCTGCGGCTGGGCAGCGGCGCCCTCTATCGCTGGGAGCTGGGCAGTGGCGCCAGCATCCGGAAGATCGACGTGCCGGGTCCGCTCACGGTCAACGAGACCGAGACCTCGATCCAGGCCGCCCTCGACGGCCTGGCCCTGGCCTATTGCCTGGAATGGCGGGTGGCCGACGAACTGCGCGACGGTCGCCTGAAGCAGGTGCTGCCGGACTGGGCCTCGCCCGGCGCGCCGCTGTGCATCTACTACCCGAGTCGGCGCCAGCCACCACCCGGCCTGCGCCAGTTGATCGAGGCCCTGCGCCAGACCTGGACCGGACGCCACCCCTGAGGGCGCGAACCAACCGCCGCGCCCGGGGGTCCCCTGACCACGCCATGATCGCCTGACCGAGGAGGCCCTCTTGCCCGCAGCCAACGCCGCCGCATCCGACCTGCCGCTGCCCGTGGAGCGCGAACTCAGCCCCCGGGCGCTGCTCACCGGGGCGCTGCTGGGCATCCTGCTGACCCCGGCCAATGTCTATGCCGGCCTCAAGATCGGCTGGTCGTTCAACATGTCGATCATCGCCCTGCTGGTGAGCTACGGTCTCTGGCACCGCCTGGGGCGCCGCCTGCAGCAACCGGGCTGGACGCTGCACGAGAGCAACATCAACCAGACCGTGGCCTCGGCGGCGGCCAGCATCGTCTCCGGCGGCCTGGTCGCGCCCATCCCGGCCTACACCCTGCTGACCGGCCAGGAATTGCCAACCCTACCGCTGATGGGCTGGGTGTTCGCGGTGAGCTTTCTCGGCATCTGGGTGGCCTGGTACCTCCGGCCCCTGCTGCTGGCCGATGCCAGCCTGAAATTCCCCGAGGGCCTGGCCACCCTGGAAGCCCTGCGCCAGGTCTATGCCAGTGGCGCCGAAGCCCTGGCCCGCCTGCGGGTGCTGCTGGGCGCCCTGGCGCTGTCGGCGGCGGTCAAGCTGGTGGACACCTTCGCCTGGACGCTGCCGCGAGTCGCGCCCTCGCCAGCCCTGGAACGCCTGACCTTCAGCTTCGATCCCTCGCTGCTGCTGCTCGGCTTTGGCGGCATCATCGGCCTGAGGGTCGGGTTGTCACTGCTGCTCGGCACCCTGCTGGCCTGGGGCGGTGTCGCGCCCTGGCTGCTGTCCAGTGGTGTCGCCGCGCTGCCGGCGGAGGCCAGCGGTCCGCAATACGCCTTCCTGGTGCAATGGCTGCTCTGGCCCGGGGTGAGTCTGATGGTCAGCGCCACCCTGGCTGCGCTCGCCGTGCGGCTGATCACCCTGCCCCGCGCCGAACGCCGTCGCCAGGGCTGGCAGCGGCCGCGCGCCTGGCCGCTGGCGCTGCTGCTGGCGGCGGCTCTGCTGGTGGTGCTGCTGCAGGTGCGGCTGTTCGGCATAGATCCCTGGCTGGCCCTGCTGGCCCTGCCCCTGGCGCTGTTTCTCGCCGCCATGGCCGCGCGGGTGGTCGGCGCCACCGGCATTCCCCCCATCGGCGCCATCGGCCAGCTGTCGCAGCTGACCTTTGGCCTGGCCGCCCCCGGGCAGGTCAACATCAACCTCATGGGCGCCAACACCGCGGGCGGGGCGGCGGGACAGAGCACCGACCTGATGAACGACTTCAAGGTCGGCCAGGCCATCGGCGCCACCCCGGCCAAGCAGGTGGTCGCCCAGTGCCTGGGCATCGCCCTCGGTGCGGTAACCGGGGTGCTTACCTATCGGCTGCTGATTCCCGATCCCCAGGCGCTGCTGCTCAGCGCCGCCTGGCCGGCGCCGGCGGTGGCCCAGTGGAAGGCGGTGGCGGAAACCCTGACCCAGGGCCTGGGCGCCCTCGATGGCGCCATGCGCCTGGGCATCGTCCTGGGCGCCCTGGCCGGCTTGCTGCTGGGCCTGGCCGAAGCCTTGCTGCCGACCCGCCGCGCGCACTGGCTGCCCAGCTCGGCGGCCCTGGGGCTGGCCTTCATCCTGCCGGCCTCGGTGTCGCTGATGATGACCCTGGGCGCACTGCTCACCGCCCTGGTGCGCTGGCGGGCACCGGGGCTGGCCGAACGCTTCGCCCTGGCCGCCGCGGCCGGCCTCATCGCCGGGGAAAGTCTGGCCGGGGTGGGGGCGGCTTTCTGGCAAATGCTCTCGACGTGAGCTGCGACATCTTGTCAACTGGACAATAATTTCCAGACGTAATGTCGCGAAGCTTTCAATAACCTTTCAAACCCATGAAATTCGGGGGTTCTGGTCCGATTCAGCTTGCCAGCGCGCTTTTGCAACACATAAGGTTACAAATAGCGCGACCCACCCGCGAGAGGTCTGGGCGCCCTGCGCGAGCTGTCACCATAACAAACCCAATCCGAGCTAGCAGTCATGGCCACCACCTCGAAAGCCAAATCCATCTTCCGCGTCGTCAGCGGAAACTTCCTCGAAATGTACGACTTCATGGTCTATGGCTTCTATGCCACGGCCATCGCCAAGACGTTCTTTCCCGGCGATAACGAACTCGCCTCCCTGATGCTGTCGCTGGCCACCTTCGGCGCCGGCTTCCTGATGCGCCCCCTGGGGGCGATCTTTCTCGGCGCCTACATCGACAAGCACGGCCGTCGCCACGGCCTGATCGTCACCCTGGCGCTGATGGCCCTGGGCACCCTGCTGATCGCCGTGGTGCCGGGCTATGCCACCCTGGGCGTCGCCGCACCGCTGCTGGTGCTGCTCGGCCGCCTGCTGCAGGGCTTCTCCGCCGGTGTCGAACTGGGCGGCGTGTCCGTCTACCTGTCGGAGATCGCCACCCCCGGCCGCAAGGGCTTCTTCGTTTCCTGGCAGTCCGCCAGCCAGCAGGTCGCGGTGGTCTTCGCCGGTGTGCTGGGCGCGCTGCTCAACCACTGGCTGTCGCCCGCCGAAATGGGTGAATGGGGCTGGCGCATCCCCTTCCTGATCGGCTGCCTGATCGTGCCCTTCCTGTTCATCATCCGTCGTTCCCTGGAAGAGAGCCCGGAATTCGAGGCGCGCAAGCATCGCCCGACCTTCGGCGAAACCATGACCTCCATCCGCCAGAACTTCGGCGTGGTGCTGGCGGGCGTAGCCATGGTCTCCATGACCACCGCCTCCTTCTACCTGATCACCGCCTACACCCCGACCTTCGGCAAGCACGAGCTGAACCTGACCGCGCTGGACAGCCTGATCGTCACCGCCTGCGTGGGTGTTTCCAACTTCATCTGGCTGCCGGTGATGGGCGCCCTGAGCGATCGCATCGGCCGCCGTCCGTTGCTGATCTTCGCCACCGTACTGGCCATCCTCACCGCCTACCCGGCGATGATCTGGCTGACCCACGCCCCGGGCTTCTCGCGCCTGCTGATGGTCGAGCTGTGGCTGTCCTTCCTCTATGGCACCTATAACGGTGGCATGGTGGTAGCCCTGACCGAGGTGATGCCGGCCCATGTGCGCACCACCGGCTTCTCCCTGGCCTACAGCCTGGCCACCGCGACCTTTGGCGGCTTCACCCCGATGGTCTGCACCTGGCTGATCCAGGAGACCGGCAACAAGGCCGCTCCGGGCATGTGGCTGACCGTAGCGGCCGTCCTCGGCCTGGTCGCGACCCTGACCCTGTTCAAGGGCAACACCGAGCCGCGCTTCAAGACCGTCACGGCCTGACAGCCCTGTCGCAGAGCGGCAGGTCCTGCCGCTCTCGCGTCCACCCAGGTCGCTCCGCGCATCGAACTGTCATGACCTTTTGTTATGGTCTAGACCAGATGACCGCAACCCGCGGTCGCCGTGCCGGAGTCCGCCGATGTCCACCCTTCCCCGCCTTCTCGCCGGCCTGGCCGGCGGTCTGCTCAGCCTTACCGCTGCCGCCACCGAGCTGACCCACTGGCCGGCCGATGCCGCCCGCCAGCTCGACGCCCTGATCGCCGCCAATGCCAACCAGGGCAACTACGCGGTGTTCGACATGGACAACACCAGCTATCGCTACGACCTGGAAGAGGCCCTGCTGCCCTTCCTGGAGATGAAGGGCGTGCTGACCCGCGACACTCTGGATCCTTCGCTCAAGCTGATTCCCTTCAAGGATGTCGGTGGCCACAAGGAAAGTCTCAACAGCTACTACTACCGGCTGTGCGAGGTCGACGACCTGGTCTGCTACCCCTGGGTCGCCCAGGTGTTTTCCGGCTTCACCCTGCAGCAACTCAAGGGCTACGTCGACGAGCTGATGGCCTACGGCAAGCCGATCCCCGCCACCTACTACGGCAAGGACGACAAGGTGGAGACGGTGGAGATCAATCCGCCCAAGCCCTTCACCGGCCAGCAGGAGCTCTATCACAAGCTGATGGAGAACGGCATCGAGGTCTATGTGATCAGTGCCGCCCATGAGGAGCTGGTGCGCATGGTGGCGTCCGATCCGCGCTACGGCTACGGCGTGAAACCGGAAAACGTCATTGGCGTCACCACCCTGCTCAAGGACCCGGCCACCGGCGCCCTGACCACCGCCCGCAAGCAGATCGCCGAAGGCAAGTACGATCCCCAGGCCAACCTCAAGCTGCAGGTCACGCCCTACCTCTGGACCCCGGCCACCTGGTTCGCCGGCAAGTACGCGGCCATCCTCACCTACATAGATCCCTGGAAGAAGCCCATCCTGGTCGGCGGCGACACCCCGGTCAGCGACGGCCCCATGCTGTTCCAGGGCGTGGACGCCGCCAAGAACGGCATCCACCTGTGGATCGACCGCAAGTCCAAGTACCGCACCCAGATCGAGGCGATGATGAAGAGCAACGCCGAGGGTCAGGCCAAGGCCGGGGTGGCGGTGAACGCGGACAAGCACTGGGTGATCGTCAAGCCTGAAGACATCCAGTAGGCCGGCGGCGATCGGGCGGGCTAGACTGGGACTCCCTCAGCCCGCCCTGGAGCCCGCCATGGAACACCTGGTCCTGACCGTCATCGCCCCCGATCGCCCCGGTCTGGTGGAAGCCCTGGCCGACTGCGTGGCCGCCCAGGGCGGCAACTGGCTGGAAAGCCGCATGGCCCACCTGGCCGGCCAGTTCGCCGGCATCCTTTCGGTGGAAGTGGAACCGGAATTGCGCAATGGCCTGGTGGAGACGCTGCAGCAGCTGGCCATTCCCGGCCTGCGCATCCTGGTCGGCGAACCCGGCCAGCCGGCGCCGGTGGGTGCGCCTCTGGTGCAGTTGGATCTCCTGGGCAATGACCGGGTCGGCATCGTCCGCGACATCACCCGGGCGCTGCACCAGGTCGGGGTCAACGTCGAACGCCTGTCCACCGAGACCCGCCCGGCACCCATGAGCAGCGAGGTGCTGTTCCACGCCACCGCCCTGCTGGCGCTCCCAGCGGACCTCGAACTCGAGGCGCTGCAGGCCCACCTGGAAACCCTCACCGACGACCTGATGGTGGAGCTCAAGCTCTATCGCCACGGGCACGACTAGGCCCTAGCTCCGCCCCTTCTCCAGCCGTCGCCGGATGCCCTCGGGGACATCGTCCGGCAGCGGCATCCGCCCGTCCGCCGGCAGGGCTTCCAGGCCGGCTTCGTCCAGCAGCACCAGCACCTCCTCCTTGAGGCGACTCAGGGCGAAGGCCTGCCAGGCCTCGCGCACCGAGGGGAAGAGCTCCAGTTCGTAGTCGAAGGTGCGAATCGGTCGCCGACTCTCCAGGGCCGCGCGCAGCAAGGGCTGGGCGTGGGGATGGCGCAGCTGGTGCAGAAAGGCTTCGCGCAGCTCCAGGCGATCGTCCTGGGTCAGGCGCGGCAGCGGCAGGTAGCGTTCGGGATCTTCCAGTTCCTCGCGTTCTTCCAGACTGAGATCGTCCGGATCGAGCAGGCGCAGGGCGCCGCTGGCAAGGTCGAGGAAGTGGGTACCTCGCTCCCGGCTGTCCAGAGCGGCAGCCAGCAGATCGAGGTCGAGGGTGAGGGGGCGCATGGCAGGACTCCGGCACAGGCGAACAGGAGCGGAGGTTACCTCCGCTCCTGTTGCGACCTGACGCTGGAGCCGGCGTTCAGCCTTTCCGCTGATAGGGGAAGAAGCGCCGCTCGCGCAGGTCGTGCTCGATCTGCTCCAGGCTCTTGCCCTTGGTCTCCGGCACCAGGCGCCAGATGAACAACAGCGCCACCAGGGAAATCCCGGCATAGAGCCAGAAGGTATGGGCGGCGCCCAGCTTGGTCACCAGACTCAGGGTGGTGAGGGTCACCAGCAGGTCGAAGCCCCAGTGGCTGAAGGCGCCGACGCTGGCGCCCTTGCCGCGCACGAACAGCGGATAGACCTCGGCGTTGATCAGCCAGATGCAGACGCCAAAACCGCCGCAGTTGAGCATCAGGTAGGCGGCCAGGCAGGCCACCACCGTCCAGCGCTCGACATCGGTCTGGGGACCGGCGCCCTGGAACAGGTAGCCCATGATCGCCAGCGCGATGATGGAGCCGGGAATCAGCGTCAGCAGGTAGCGGCGACGACCGATGCGATCCACCAGGAAGCTGCCGACCACGGTCATGATCACCACCAGGATGGTGCTGCAGCCGGTGGCCAGCACCGCGGTCTGGTCGGAGAAGCCGGCCTGGGTGAGGATGGTGGGTGCGTAGTAGATCAGGGCATTGTTGCCGGTGATCTGCGAGAACATGGCGATGCCGGCGCCCACCAGCAGGGCCGGACGGACCCAGGGCGAGAAGAGGTCACTCCAGTTGCCTTCCGGCGCGTTGCTCACGGTCTTGATCTCGGCCAGTTCGGCCTGGGCCGCGGCCTTGCCGCCACGGACCCGTTCCAGCACCGCCAGGGCGTCGCCCTCGCGACCCTTGACCAGCAGCCAGCGCGGACTCTCCGGCAGTACCGCCATGCCCGCCAGCAGGATCAGCGCCGGCACCAGGCCGAGGCCGAACATCCAGCGCCAGTGTTCGTCCAGAGCGAAGCCGGTGAAATAGGCCACGGTGATGCCGAACACCACCATGAACTGAAACAGCACCACCAGCTTGCCGCGGTGCTCCGGCGGCGCCACCTCGGCGATGTACACCGGGATGATCTGGGTGGAGCTGCCGGCCGACAGGCCGAGCAGGAAGCGCGACAGGATCAGCAAGGTGACGTTGGGCGACAGCGCCGAGAGCACCGAGCCCAGGGCGAACACCAGGGCCACGCCGATGATGGTCTTGCGGCGGCCGAGGCGGTCGGAGATCGGGCCGGTGCCGAGGCAACCGAACAGGGCGCCAAAGATGATG
The DNA here is from genome assembly GCF_030175875.1 of Pseudomonas sp. HR1. Taxonomy (NCBI): domain Bacteria; kingdom Pseudomonadati; phylum Pseudomonadota; class Gammaproteobacteria; order Pseudomonadales; family Pseudomonadaceae; genus Pseudomonas; species Pseudomonas sp. HR1. The sequence goes on along the minus strand of NZ_JASNRF010000001.1, from coordinate 1,407,428 downwards.
GCGCCGGTCACCAGTTGCTTGACGGTGTCGTCCATGGCGAATTCGCGGCCGAGGCCGAGCAGGGCGACGCCGATGATGCCGGTGTCGTAGCCGAACAGCAGACCGCCCAGGGCGGCGATCACGGCGATGAGCACGACCAGCCCCTTGCGCGGGGTGGCCGCCACGGGTGCGGCGAGCGAGGGTGATGAAGCGAGCATGGGGAAATCCTTTCTTGTTTTGCCAGGGCAAGGATCGCGGCGGCGACCTGATCCACCCGCGCGGGCGGGCCGTGGGGGAGCATGGCCCAGGGAAAAGCGCGATGCGGCAGGCAGAGAAACGTTAGGTGAATCGTTTCACCTAATGATGCCAGTTGTAACAGGACTTGTGAAAAGCATCACGCTTGGCGACCGGCAGCGGCTAGCTGCCGATGGTCAGTTCCTGGAAGCGCTGCTCGGGCAGCGCCGCTGCGCCCTGCCCCGGGCGCAGGGCCTGATCGCCCAGGCGCTCGACCAGGAAGTCGATGAACACCTTGAGCTTGGGCGGCAGGTGGCGCGTCGCCGGATAGAGCAGCCAGGCGCCGCCGTGGTAGTGCGGCAGAAAGGACCACTCCGGCAGCACCTGGATGATCTCGCCACGGGCCAGGGCCGCCTGGGCGGTGAACAGGGGCAGACTGCCGATGCCGATGTGGTTAAGCACCGCGTCCAGGCGCACCCCGGTGTGATTGGCGGCATAGCGACCGCGCACATTGACGTGGACCACCTTGGCGCCCTGGCGAAACTTCCAGCGTGAATCGGCCGGTTCCTCCGCCAGGTAGATGCAGCTGTGCCCGGCCAGATCGCGGGGATGGGCGGGCTGACCGTGCTCGGCCAGGTACTGCGGCGTGGCGCAGAGCAGGTGCTCGATGGTCAGCAGCTGACGACCCACCAGCCCGGGCGGCGGCCGGTCGGTGATGCGGATGGCCAGGTCGACGTTCTCGTCGATCAGATCGACATAGCGGTCTTCCAGCAGCAACTGCACGTCCACCGCCGGATAGCGACGCAGGAAGTCGGCCATGTGCGGATGGATCACCGTGCTCCCCACCGCCTTGGGCACCGACAGCCGGACGATGCCAGCCGGCGCCTGGTTGAACTGGCCACTGACCTCCAGCACCGCCCGCGCGGCGCCGACCATGTCGCTGCAGCGCCGATAGACCTCCTCCCCCGCCTCCGACAGGCGCAGCTTGCGCGTGCTGCGATTGAGCAGCCGAGTGCCCAAAGCCTTCTCCAGGCGCGCCACGCTGCGACTGGTGGAGGATGGGGTCAGACCCAGCTGACGGGCCGCCGCAGAGAAGCTGCCGCTCTCCACCACCCGCACGAAGATGGCCATCTCGCTGAGCAGCGGCAGGGGAAGATTTATGCTCACAGCGCAAAATTCCTTTGGAGGGAGGGTGGATTATCACCCTTGCGTGCGCTCTTTAGAATGAGGATGTTTCTCGTTTTCTAGGTAGTAGACGTATGACCGAGCGCCTGTATTTCCTGAGCGACAGCCTGATCGCCGAGGTCGAGGTCCACGCCTGTAGCGCCGCCGAGGACGGTTATGTCGTCGAATTGCTGGCCACGCCCTTCCATCCCCAGGGCGGCGGCCAGCCCAGCGACACCGGCTGGATCGGCACCGCCGAGGTGACCCGGGTGGTCCAGGACGGCGACCGTATCCTGCACCACACCACCCGCCCCCTGCCGCCCGGCCGTGTGCTGGCCCGGGTCGACGAAGGCCGGCGCCAGCTGCATTCGCGGCTGCATTCGGCCGGGCACCTGCTCGGTCACATCGGCGAGACCCATGGCTGGAAGCCGGTCAAGGCCCATCACTGGCCGGGCGAAGGCCGCATCGAATTCATTCCGGGCGAGGCGTCGCAGCCCCTGGACAGCGAAGCCCTGCAGGCGCACTTCGACGCCCTGGTGGAAGAAGACCTGCCGCTGCAGATCGAGGTGCAGGCCGATGGCCAGCGCCAGGTGCGCTTTGGCGAGGACGTGGCGCGCTATGCCTGCGGCGGAACCCACGTGCGCTCCCTGCGCGCGGTCGGCGCCCTGAGCGCCCTGGGCGTCAAGGAAAAGAAGGGACGCCTGCTGGTGAGCTACGACATGGCTGGCGCCTGATCAACCGCTCACCTCACCCGCAGAAAGGAAGCGCCATGCTGCTCGAACTCGACGCTCTCGACACCGAGAGTCTGCTCCGTCTCACCGATGAACGCCTGCTGGCCGTGCGGGTGCGCCACTTCGTGCCGCGTCCGCTGGCCGACGACCTCGGCCAGCAGATCCTCGGCAACGGCTTCGCCACCTACACCAACGCCCCCAGCATCGGCCGCATCGGCATGGCCTTCTACGAGGCGGAGCACCAGCGCGCGCAGATGGACGACTATTTCGCCAGCGTCACCAGCAACCTGGAAGAATTGCGCCGCCGCTGCCGTCCCTACCTCAATCCCATCGACCTGGTGCGCTGCACCCTCGACGAGGTCTGGCCGGCCGGGGCCCGCCTGCAGACCCTCTGGGGCCGCAAGATGTACGTCGGCCTGTCGCGGGTGGTGAAGCCGGGGGTGCGCTTTCTCGCCCACCACGACATCTTCGCCAAGGACGCGCCGGGCAGCGAGGAAGCCGAAAGTCTGGTCGCCCAGCTGGCCTGCAACGTCTACCTGACCATGCCCAGTGTCGGCGGCGAACTGCAGCTCTGGTCGCGCGAGCTGTCGCCGGAGGCCTTCGACGCCATGCGCGGCGACAGCTACGGCATCGAACCCGACCGCCTCGGCCCGCCCTGCCTGACCATCCGCCCCGAACCGGGCGATCTGATCCTCTTCAATTCCCGCCGCATGCACGCCGTGACCCCCGGCAACGACCAGCCGCGCCTGTCGCTGTCGTGCTTCGTCGGCTATCGCGGGGTGGCCGAACCCCTCACGTACTGGAGCTGACATGTCCCCCTACCTGAGCGAATTCCTCGCCCTGGCGACCATCCACTTCCTCGCCGTGCTGGCGCCCGGTCCGGATTTCGCCGTGACCGTGCGCCAGAGCGTGAGATTCGGCCGCCTGATCGGTCTCTGTACCGCCCTGGGCATCGGCGCCGGCATCTCGGTGCACGTGCTCTACACCCTGCTCGGCATCGGCGCCCTGATGCACGCCACGCCCTGGCTGCTGGGCGTCGCCAAGGTGGTCGGCGGTGCCTACATCCTCTGGCTGGGCTTCAACCTGATCCGCAGCAAGCCCACCGCCGCGCCGCTGGACGACAGCCAGTGGCAGCAGGCCGATCTGCAACGGCAGTCGCCCGGCAAGGCCTTCCTCACCGGCTTCCTGACCAACGCCACCAATCCCAAGGCCACCCTGTTCTTCCTGGCCATCTTCACCACCGTGGTCAGCGGCAGTACGCCACTGACCGTCCAGGGCCTCTATGGCCTGTGGATGTGCGCGGTCAACGCCGGCTGGTTCGCCCTGGTCAGCCTGCTGTTCTCCAGTCCGCGCGTTCGCCAGACCTTCCTGCGCCTGGGCCACTGGTTCGAACGAACCATGGGCCTGGTGCTAGTTTTCTTCGCCGGTCGACTGCTGTTGTCGGCGCTTTGACGTCAGTCCATTCGTCTTGGAGGTCCTCCATGCCCTACGTCCACCGCGCTCCCGCTGGTATTCCCACGGAAAAGTTCGTCGTCCGCCTGCCCGATGGAATGCGTGAACGCATCGCCGCCGTGGCCCGCTCCCATCGCCACAGCATGAACACCGAGATCGTCGCCTGGCTGGAACGCAGCCTGGTGCAGGACGGGGTCCTGGAGCAGCAGCAGGTCGACGCGGACGACGAGTTGCTCAATGCCAGCGAGCAACTGCTGCTACAGCGCTTTCGCCAGCTCAACGAGCGTCAGCAGAATGCGCTGATCTCGGTGCTGGAGCTGGAGTTACCCGTGCCGATGAACACGCGCGAAACCGCCTGAATCCGGCCGGTTCGGGCCCCGCAGCGAACCGGCCGTCGGTTCCGGAGCCGCCAACCAGGCGGCTCTGACGTGCGGCTTTCAAGTATCGATCGGGACAGCCGATGAAGGGGGTCTTCGTACTCTCTTCCGGAATCCCCATGTCTGTATCCAAAGCCTCCTGGCTGAGCAATCTCGGCATTTCCAAGAAGCTGGCCCTGGGCTTCGGCGCCCTGCTGGTCATGGTGACGGTGGTGGCCCTGTTCGGCTATTTCACCGCCAATACCCTGCTCGAGCGCATCAACAAGACGCGCTACAGCGGTCAGCTCAAGGCGGATGTCCTCAGCGTCAGGATCGACGAAAAGGCCTATCTGCTCGATCCCAGCGCCGCCAATGCCACCCGGCAACAGGCCACCCTGGCTAGCGTGACGGAAGACATCGGCAAGGGCCTCAACCTGCTGACCAACCCGGCCAACGTCGCCATCCTGCAGGATATCCAGCGGGAGATGAAAACCTATCAGGAGCGCTTCGCCGCCCTGCAGCAGGCCAACCAGGCCAGCGCCGGGGCGCAGAAGGAACTGACCCAGGTTTCCGACACCGTTACCGAGACCCTCGATCAGCTGTTCGAGCTGGTCTTTGCCCCGGGTGGCAGCTACAGCACCGCCGATCTCAAGGCCTTGGCCGAGATGAAGGCGCAGATGGTCGGTGTGCGTCTGGCCATCCGTCGCTTCCTCGGTACCCCGGATGATAGCAAGTCCCAGGCGACCCTCAAGGTCATCGACGAGCTGCTCAAGACGCTGGCCACTGCTCAGAAGCAGATCGACGGCGACACCGCCGCCCGCCTCTACAGCGCCACCCAGGACGTGACCCGCTATCGCGCCTTCTTCGAATCCATCGTCGCCCAGAATCGTCAGGCCCAGGCCGCCGTCGCCAGTCTGCAGGAGCAGGGCAACAAGCTGGTGCAATTGCTGGATCAGTTGGGTGAAGGCCAGCTCAAGTCCGCCGCCGCCGAGCGTGAAGCCGCCCTGCTCAAGCTGCTGCTGAGCAGCCTGATCGCCCTGCTGATCGGCATCGCCGCCGCCTGGCTGATCACCCGCCAGATCACCCAGCCGCTGGCGACCGCCATGGCCATGCTCAAGCGCGTCGCCGCCGGCGATCTCACCCAGCGCAACGAGGTGAGCCGCCGCGACGAGCTGGGCGAACTGCAACGCACCACCCAGGCCATGGCCGATGACCTGCGTCAGTTGGTCGGGGGCATCGCCAATGGCGTGGGGCAACTCAGCAGCGCGGCCGACGAACTCTCGGCCTTTGGCGTCCAGACCAGCCGCGGCGTCACCCAGCAGCGCGACGAGATGCAGCAGGTGGCCACCGCCATGAACGAGATGGCGGCCACGGTGCACAACGTGGCGCAAAACACCGCCAACGCCTCCAGCGCCGCGCAGAACGCCGACAGCATGGCCCGCGAAGGCAGCCGCACGGTCAAGCGCGCGGCCGAGGAAATCACCCTGGCCGCCGAAGAGGTGCAGGGCCTGGGCGATGCCATGGAGCGCCTGGACAGTGCCAGCGGTCGCATCGGCAGCGTCATCGACGTGATCAAGGCGATCGCCGAGCAGACCAACCTGCTGGCGCTCAACGCCGCCATCGAAGCCGCCCGCGCCGGCGAACAGGGCCGCGGCTTCGCCGTGGTGGCCGACGAGGTCCGCTCCCTGGCGCAACGGACCCAGGAGTCCACCCAGGAAATCGGCGAACTCATCGCCACCCTGCAGCAGGGCACCACCGAAGCCAGTGCGCGGATGCAGGCCAGTCGCGACCGCACCCTGGGCACCGTGACCCTGGCCCAGGACGCCGAGCGCGCCCTGGAGGTCATCTACCAGGCGGTGGCGGAGATCCAGAGTCTCAATCAGCAGATCGCCACTGCGGTGGAAGAGCAGAGCCTGGTGGCCGAGGAAATCAACGGCAACGTGGTCAAGGTCAGCGGCCTGGCCGAGGAATCGGCCACTGCCAACGCCCATGCCGCCGCCTCGGTCAACGAGCTGGCCCGCCTGGGCGGCGATCTGCAGCAGATGGTCGCGCGCTTCCGCGTCTGACCCTGCTCGCGACGACGCCAGGCGCTGGCGTCGTCGGATTCAGGCCTTGGGCGTCAGCAACTGGCCCTGGATGCCGTCGCCGATCACCAGGAAATGGCCGCCGGCGACGTGGTGCAGGGTGCGCAGGCCGTCCTGGCCGCGAAAATCCCAGCGTCCCTCGCGAAACACCCGGGTATCGGCCCGGGCGGCGACCACCTCACCGAGGAACAGATCGTAGTCCTGCTGGTTGTGCGCCTCGGGCAGCAGCCGGCATTCCAGCCAGGCTACGCAACCGGCAATCAGCGGCGCGCTGACCGCTTCACCGGCCAGCGTCTCGATGCCGTAGGCGGCGAACTTGTCCAGCTCGCGGCCGCTGGTGTTGCCCACCGTCTGCACCAGATCCACCTGGGCGGCGCAGGGCACGCTGAGCACGAAGCTGCCCTCGGCCTCCAGCAGTTCGCGGGTCCAGGTCTGCTTGTCCAGCACCACCGCCACCTTGCCCGGTTCGAAATCCACCGCCATCGCCCAGGCCGCGGCCATGACATTGCGCCGGCCTGCATGGGCGGCGCTGACCAGCACCGTGGGACCGTGGTTCAGCAGCCGATAGGCCTTGGCCAGGGGGACGGCGGCAAGGGTCGAATTCATGGATGGACTCCCGCGGGAAAAGCCCCAGGGTAACGCAGCCCTTGCCGTTCGGCGCCGCGCGGGTAAAAAATTGCCGCTTTGCGACGCGCTCGCCAAACGTCGGGAGACATCAGGGGTCTATCGCCCACTCCCGGCCCGGGACCAACAAGAAACCTGCGTTAAGGATGACCCCTATGCCCACCTGCCTGGCCCGCTCCCTCCTGCTGCTCTGCGCCTGCTGCCTGGGTCTGCCGCTGGCCCATGCCCAGGTCGCCAAGCCGGCGCACAGCGCTCCGCTCACCCAGCCGCTGCTCTCCAGTTCCATCAACGACTTCAGCAACGAAGACTGGGATCGCGGCGTCCTGCGCCGGGTGCCCGGTCTGACCATTCCGGCTACCCCGGCGAACGTCGAAGGCTTCATCAGCGGCCGCCAGGTCCAGCTGGGCGACGGCGAATGGCGCGCCATCACCGAAGTCCAGCGGGTCGGCGACAACCTGGCGGTGTTCGTCGAGGGCAAGCCGCTGGACGCCGAGACCGTGGGCTATCCCAGACGCCTGGCGGTGGATGACGCCCCCGGCACCGGACGCCATCTGCAGCGCCTGCCGGGTCGCTTCAACACCCCGATCAACGATTTCACCAACCAGGACTGGCTCAAGGGCATCTACCGCAAGGCCGCCGGCATCTCCATCCCGGTCACCGAGCGCAATCGCGAGGAATTCAAGCCGGGCGCCATCGTCCGCCTGGCCGACGGTCAGGACTATGCCGTCACCCATGTCAGCGAATTCGGTCGCAGCATGGGCGTGTTTCTAGACAGCCCGGTGCTGCCCGGCGAGAAGTACGGCTATCCGCGCCAGCTGACCTTCGTCGCGCCACCGCCCAAGCCCTAAGGGCCTGTTCAAAGTCTCGCGAGCTAGAGCCAAACGAGGCGAAAAGGCCTGAGGAAGCGGAGTTTACATAGTGTAAATGAGCATTCCGAAGGCCTTTTCAACGCAGGTTGGCCGACGCGCAGCAGACTTTGAATCAGGCTCTGACCGCGGGGACCGGCGCTGGTAGAATTCTTGCCCAGCGTCATCACCCCGGTCCGCCATGTCCAAGCTCAACCCCCGCCAGGCCGAAGCCGTGGCCTATATCAGCGGTCCCCTGCTGGTGCTGGCCGGTGCCGGCTCCGGCAAGACCAGCGTCATCACCCGCAAGATCGCCTACCTGGTCCAGCAGTGCGGCATCCGTGCCCAGTACATCTGCGCCGTGACCTTTACCAACAAGGCGGCGCGCGAGATGAAGGCGCGGGTGGCCAGCCTGCTCAAGGCCGGCGAAGGCCGCGGCCTGACCGTGTCCACCTTCCACAACCTCGGGCTGAACATCATCCGCCGCGAGTACGCGCACCTGGGCTACAAGCCCGGCTTCTCGATCTTCGACGAGGGCGACATCAAGGCACTGCTCACCGACATCATGCAGAAGGAATACCAGGGCGACGACGGCCTGGACGAGATCAAGAACTACATCGGCAACTGGAAGAACGACCTCATCCTGCCGGACGAGGCCCTGGAAAAGGCGCGCACCCCCAAGGAGCAGACCGCCGCGGTGGTCTATCTGCACTACCAGCGCACCCTCAAGGCCTACAACGCGGTGGATTTCGACGACCTCATCCTGATGCCGGTCAAGCTGTTCCAGGAACACCCCGAGGTGCTGGAACGCTGGCGCAACCGCATCCGCTACATGCTGGTGGACGAATACCAGGACACCAACACCAGCCAGTACCTGCTGGTGAAGATGCTGGTGCAGGAGCGCGCCCAGTTCACCGTGGTGGGCGATGACGACCAGTCGATCTACGCCTGGCGCGGCGCGCGACCGGAAAATCTGATGCAGCTCAAGGATGACTTCCCCTCGCTCAAGGTGGTGATGCTGGAGCAGAACTACCGCTCCACCAGTCGCATTCTCAAGTGCGCCAACGTGCTCATCGCCAACAACCCCCACGTGTTCGAGAAGCAACTCTGGAGCGAGATGGGCCACGGCGATCCGATCCGGGTGCTGCGCTGCAAGAACGAGGACGGCGAGGCCGAGCGCATCGCCCTGGAGATCCTCACCCTGCACCTCAAGACCCAGCGCCCCTACGCGGACTTCGCCATCCTCTATCGCGGCAACCACCAGGCCAAGCTGATGGAGCTCAAGCTCCAGCACCACCAGATCCCCTACCGACTCTCCGGCGGCACCAGCTTCTTCGCCCGCCAGGAGGTCAAGGACGTGATGTCCTACCTGCGCCTGCTGGTGAATCCGGACGACGACAACGCCTTCCTGAGGGTCATCAACGTGCCGCGCCGGGAAATCGGCTCCACCACCCTGGAAAAGCTCGGTAACTACGCCGGCAGCCGGGATCGCTCGATGTACGCCGCCGCCGACGAGATCGGCTTGGGCGAACACCTGGATGCCCGCTTCACCGAACGCCTGGGGCGCTTCAAGCGCTGGATGGACGGGGTACGCAAGAATTGCGCGGGCGAGGACCCGATCGGCGCCCTGCGCAGCATGGTGATGGACATCGATTACGAGAACTGGATTCGCCAGAACGCCAGCTCCGATAAGGTCGCCGACTTCCGCATGGGCAACGTCTGGTTCCTCCTGGATGCCTTGAAGAACATCCTGGAAAAGGATGAAGACGGCCAGATGACCATCGAGGACGCCATCGCCAAGCTGGTCCTGCGCGACATGCTCGAACGCCAGCAGGAAGAAGAGGAAGGCGCCGACGGGGTGCAGATGATGACCCTGCACGCCTCCAAGGGCCTGGAATTCCCCTATGTGTTCATCATGGGCATGGAGGAGGAAATCCTGCCGCACCGCTCCAGCATCGAGGCCGACACCATCGAGGAGGAGCGCCGCCTGGCCTACGTGGGCATCACCCGCGCGCGCCAGACCCTGGCCTTCACCTATGCCACCCGGCGCAAGCAGTACGGCGAGCTGATCGACTGCACCCCCAGTCGCTTCCTGGATGAGTTGCCGCCCGAGGACCTGCAGTGGGAAGGTCTGGAAGAAGCGCCCCAGGAACAGAAGGCCGCCCGCGGCAACGATGCCCTGGCGGCGATGCGGGCGATGCTCAAGCGGGGTTGAGGGGGAAGGTCTCCAGTGGGTGGCTCCCTCACCCCAGCCCTCTCCCGGAGGGAGAGGGGATATCCGAAGTCACCCCAGGTTTCGCCCCACGCCGATCAGTCCCCTCTCCCCCTGGGAGAGGGTTAGGGTGAGGGTCCGCCCCACGCCAGACTGACACCCTCACCCCAGCCCTCTCCCGAAGGGAGAGGGGGCGTTCGAAGTCATCCCAGGCTTCGCCCCACGCCGATCAGTCCCCTCTCCCCCTGGGAGAGGGTTAGGGTGAGGGCCCGCCCCATGCCTGACTGACACCCTCACCCCAGCCCTCTCCCGGAGGGAGAGGGGCGTCCGAAGTTACTCCGGTGACTCGCCCCACACCGAGCAATCCCCTCTCCCCTTGGGAGAGGGCCCGCTTCACTCTGAACTGACACCCTCACCCCGGCCCTCTCCCGGAGGGAGAGGGGGCGTCCGAAGTTACTCCGGTGACTCGCCCCACGCCGAGCAATCCCCTCTCCCCCCTGGGAGAGGGTTAGGGTGAGGGCCCGCCCCACGCCGGACTGACATCCTCCCCCCATTTCTAACCCCCAAAACGACCCCGCCCCCGCTACCGGTCAGGTAGCGGGGGCGGTGGTCTGGCCGCGCCGGGGTCTTACTTGGCGAAGCTGGTCACCATGTCGAAGATCGGCTTGGGACGCTTGAGGTCATACATCATCCCGAAGTGGCGCTCGTGGATCACCGAGAGGCTCGGCTCGTCGAGCAGTTCGTAGACGTTGATCTCGGCCACCACGTCCTTGTAGCTGGTGTTGAGCACCGTGAGCATCTGCTTGACGCTGTCGTAGCAGGCCCGGTCGCCGTCACGGCCGCCGTCGGTGTTGCCCTGGTAGACGTTGCCGCAGTTCATCTCGTTGAAGAACACCTTGGTCTTGTACTTGGTGGCCATGGCGCGCATCTGCCCCAGGTACATGTCCATCCAGTAGCCCTTGTCATCGAAGTACGGGTAGTAGTGGAAGCTGATGTAGTCGAAGTTGAAGCCCGACGCCCTGGCCTGGTCGAGGAACCACATGGCCCCATTGCGATCACCCGGGCAACGGGCGGTGGCGGTGCGGTCATCCGAGTTGCACGCCATCACGTTGATGGTGGTCTTGAGGTTGGCGCCCAGCTCGTCCGAGGCCTGCTTGATGCCACGGTAGATGCCGACCAGGGTGTTGATGCGATCCTGCGCTCCCGCCTTGGAATAGTCCTGCTCGTTGCCGACTTCCCAGATCTTGATGTCGTTGGCGTAGCGCTTGGCCAGGGCATAGGCCTGCGCCTGGGTAAGCTTGTGGGTGATGACCGGTCGCAGGGTGATGTTGTACTTGCGGGCCAGGGACACCAGGCGGTCCAGCTCGGGCAGGTTCATCACCAGATACTCGCCGGAGCGATAGGTGCGCAGGTTGCGCGCAGCCAGGACCTGCAAGCGGGCTTCCATCTCGGCCGGCGGATAGGCCGCGCTGTTGTCGTGGCCGACCACCCCCAGCGGGATGTTCTTGTAGCCGCTCAGCGGAGCCGAGGCAACAGCCCCACCGGTAACCGGCTGGACCACGTTCTGCACCGGTTGCACGCTGGCCGCGGGGGTCGGCGTGGTCGTGGTGGCAGTGCCCTGGGCCAGCGCGGTGCTTACCTTCTTGTCGAAGGCGGTCTTGTCGTCGCCAGCGGCGGCGCGCAGGACTTCCAACGGCAGGTTGGCGCGGGAGGTGACACCATTGGCCAGGCGGCTGGTCCAGAAGGCGCTGCCGCTGCTGTCGGCGCTACGGCCATAGAGGTTCTGGTAGACCTGGTTGACCAGAGCGGCGCCGCTCAGCGCGCCATAGAGGGCGGTCGACTCGCCATTGGCGGCGAAGGTGGCTGCCAGTTGCTCGACGCTCATGTCGCTGGCCAGGCGCGAGGCCCAGTAGTTGAGGCCACCGGCATCGGCCGCTCGACCGTAGTAGGCCAGGTAGAGCTGCTCGACAGTGGTCAGCTTGGACGAGGTCGCGGCGTTGGCGGCGGTACCGGTGGCCGCACCGGTGGTAGCGCCTGTCGTGGCACCGCCCGTGGTGGTGCCGGTGGTGCCGCTACCCGTGGCCGGCGCGGCGCCGGTGGTGGTGCCGGTGGTGGCTCCGGTCGTGCCCGAGGCCCCGGTCCCGCCGGTGGTGCCCGCGGTCGTGCCCGAGGCCCCGGTCCCGCCGGTGGTGCCCGCGGTCGCGCCGCTGGTAGCGGTCTCGGTCTTGGGCGGCGTGGTAGCGGTCGGAGTCACCTGCGGGCCGATGCCGGCGCAGCTGTCCTTGTCCAGGTACTTGGCCAGCACCGCCCACTGCGGACGCTCCTTGCCATTGATCGGCTCGACCGCCTGGTTGTAGGTGCCCCAGCCCGGGCCGGCGGCCCAGTAGGTTGCCGGAATGCAGTTCTGCTTCAGATAGGCCAGCATGCCGTCGAGGATGGGCAACCAGCGCGCATCGGTGTCAGGTACGCCGAAGCCGCCGATGAAGCCGCGCTTGTTGTTGGTCTTGAGCCAGGAGACGAAGGGCTTGAGGCGCTCGACGCCATAGCTCGGCGAGAGGGTCGCCACGTTCAGGCTGGTGTCGAAGAAGGCCTGGGCCATGAAGATCAGATTGTTGGCCGGATCCTTGAGCTTGAGCAGCGCATCGTTCCACTGCGGCCAGCGGGTGGTGTCGGCCCAGCCGTTGCCTTCGATGAAGATCGGGTGGGTCGAATCGACCACGCGCACGCCGTCGATGCCGTACTGGGCAGCGGTCGGCCAGTTGCTCACGGCGTCGTGGGGCTCGTTCATGATGTCGTAGCCATAGAGCGCCGCATGGGTGCCCCAGCGCTGGGCGACGCGGGTCATGAGATTCTGGAAGGCCTCGTAGGGGACTTCGCCCGCGCCGATGACCTTGCCCTGGTAGCGGGCGTAGTTGTGCAGATCGAGGATGACCTTGACGCCATACTTCTGAGCGTAGCCCAGGGTGCGATCGATCAGGCCGGCATAGGTGGGGTCGAGATTGACCCCCATGGACGGTTGCAGGCGCTCCCAGAGAATGGGAAAGCGCACCAGCTTCACGCCCTTGGCGCTCCACTGCTGGAAATGGCTCTCGGCCGGGAAGATGAAGTTGCGGTCGTTGACACCGGGCAGGATCTGGGCGGCGAAGGTGGCGCCGGAGAAGTTGAGACCGACCAGGTCAACGGCCTGGGCGGAGGTGGCAAGCGAAGCGGTGGCGAACAGGGCAGGCAAGAGCAGCGCCTGACGCGGCAGGCGGCGGGAGATGGAGCTAAGGATTGTCATGCAAAGGAACCAGATAGGCCGAGGTGCGCGATTCGATCCGTGCATCCCACCTCGGTACAGCAGGAAAACTGCCGGGGAAGATCGTTTCCCCAACACCTGCAAAGCCTAGTGCAAGCGCTAGACCAATAAGAACCCGTGCCATCACGAAGCAGGGGTAAACGCAGCGTTTTGCCAGATGTACGGTGCCGATGATGGCACTTTGTCTACCGTTCGTCGGTGACCGACTGGTCACCCGAAAGACCTGTCCCAGCGATAAAGTCAGGTTTGTCCGCTTTCTGGCGGCTCAGGGCGTGCCGGCATAGCGACGGACCAGTTCCATGACCGGTTTGGGCCGGTCCAGGTCGTACATCAGCCCGAAGTGACGCTCATGGGCAACTGGATGGGTCGGCTCGTCGAGCAGCTCGTAGACGTTGATCTCGCGGACGATGTCGCGATAGCGCCCATTGAGCTCGGAGAGGATGTATTCGAGGCTGTCATAACAGCTGCGATCTCCCGGCCGGCCACCGTCGGTGGTGCCCTTGTAGATCTCCGCGCAATTGACCTCGTTGTAGAAGATCTGCGTCCGGTACTTTTCCGCCATGGCGCGCATCTGCCCCAGGTAGAGATCCATCCAGTGGCCGCGATCCTGGTAGTGCGGGTAGTAGTGAAAGCTGATGTAGTCGAAATCAAAGCCGGCCGCCTTGGCCTGATCGAGAAACCACATGGAGCCCAGGCGATCGCCCGGGCAACGCGCCTTGGGCCCGGTGTCGTAGGAATTGCAGGACATCACGTTGATGGTGGTCTTGAGGCCGGCGTCCAATTCGTCGGAGGCGCGGCGGATGCCACGGTAGATGTCCACCAGGCGACTGATGCGGATACCCGCGCCGACCCGCGAGTGATCCTGCTCGTTGCCGATCTCCCAGATCTTGATGTCCTTGGCATAGCGCTTGGCCAGGGCATAGGCCTGGGCCTGGGTCAGCTGCTGGGTGATCACCGGTCGCAGGGTGATGCGGTACTGGCGGGCCAGGGCCACCAGGCGATCCATGCGCGGCTGATCCAGCAACAGGAATTCGCCAGAGCGGTAGCTGCGCAGGTTGTAGCGGTCGAGCAGTTGCAGGCGCCTTTCCATCTGCGCATCGGGATAGGCGGCGTTGTTGTCGTGACCGACCACGCCCAGGGGGATGTAGGGCAGCTCGGGCAGGGCGACGGATTCGGCGGCGCGGACCGGGCCACCCAGGCACAGGGCGGCGACCAGGCCCAACCAGGGCGATATTCGAGGCATCAGGCGCATCCTTGCAGGTGGGCAGCAGAGCGGCGGAGCATGGCAAAGTGCCGACAGCCCCTCAATCATGGACGCCTCCAGGCTGCGATCCCCCGCACAACCAGGCGCGTTACAGTAGGTGTCCGCGCGCCTTGTCGAGGACCTGCCCATGACCGCTTCCCTGCTGCTGGCCCAGGCCTGCAATAATCGCTGGTCGAACCATCGCCTGCTGGCGGCCTGCGCCGGTTTGTCAACGGAAGCCCTGCGGGCGCCCCAACCCGCCGCCTTCTTCGGCTCGCTCTGGGCCCTGCTCGGCCATCTGCTCGACGTGGATCGCTTCTATCTCGATGCCCTGCACGACCAACCCCGGCCCTACCAGGACACGGACTGGCCCGACCTGGCGACGCTGCATGCAGCCCAGACCGCCAGCGACCAGCGCCTGATCGCGCTGTGCCGCGGCCTCGCTCCGCCGCAACTGAGCCAGCTCATCACCCTGTCCCGCGCCAGCGGCCCGGTACGGGAAGGGCGACTGCGCACCCTGCAGCACCTCTTCGTGCACCAGCTGCACCACCGCGGCCAGGCCCACGCCCTGCTCCTGGCCAGCGGCGTGGCGCCACCGCAACTGGACGAATTCTTTCTCGCCCAGGACGGACCACTACGCCGGGCGGAGTTGGCGGCGTTGGGGATCGATGAGGAGGCGTTGTGGGGGACTGCCTTGTAGTGGCAACTGTCTTTATCGCGGCCAGGCCGGTGCGCCGTAGCGACCGCTCCTACAAAAGCATCCCCCTGTAGGAGCGGCCCATGGCCGCGATTCGCTGCTGAAATTCCTATCGCGGCGGCCGATCGCGATCTGTCTAGGAGCGCTGGGGACAAACGCCCACTCGAACAGCCCCCTCTCCCTCCGGGAGAGGGTTGGGGTGAGGGCGCCCCCAGGCACCGGCTTCAACGTGGAAAAGGCTGCGCCGTTTTCCACTCTACGCGGACAGAGGAACTCGAGCGCCCACTCGGACAGCCCCCTCTCCCTCCGGGAGAGGGTTGGGGTGAGGGCCGCCCCAGGCACTCACTTCAACGTGGAAAAGGCTGCGCCGTTTTCCACCCTACGCGGACAGAGGAACTCGAGCGCCCACTCGAACAGCCCCCTCTCCCTCCGGGAGAGGGCTGGGGTGAGGGCGCCCCCAGGCACCGGCCTCCAGGTGGAAAAGGCTGCGCCGTTTTCCACCCTACGCGGACAGAGGAGCTCGAGCGTCCACTCGGAAAGCCCCCTCTCCCTCCGGGAGAGGGTTGGGGTGAGGGCGCCCCCAGGCACCGGCTTCCACGTGGAAAAGGCTGCGCCGTTTTCCACCCTGCGACCGCCATAGCGCAAGCGCTTAGAAATTCGCTGGCGTGGTCGCGCTGATCAGCCGGGCGGGGGCTTCGAAGGGATTGCGGAAGCGGTGCGGGCGGCTGCTTTCGAAGTAGTAGCTGTCGCCGGGTTCGAGGATGTGCACCTCGCCGCCCACGGTCAGCTCCAGGCGGCCTTCCACCACCAGGCCGGCCTCCTCGCCATCATGGGCGTACATCTCTTCGCCGGTGTCGGCGCCGGGCGGATAGGTCTCGTCGAGAAAGGCCAGGGCGCGACTGGGATGGGCGCGGCCGACCAGGCGCATGCGCACGGTGTGGGCGCCGCTGGAGATGTCGATGAGCTCATTGGCGCGATAGACCACCTGGGTCGGCGTGTCCTGCTCCAGGTCCAGGGAAAAGAATTCCACCAGGGACATGGGAATGCCGGCCAGCACCTTTTTCAGCGAACTGATGGAGGGGCTGACGCTGTTCTTCTCGATCATCGAGATGGTGCTGTTGGTCACCCCGGCACGCTTGGCGAGTTCGCGCTGGGACAGGCCCTTGAGGGTACGGATGGTTTGCAGGCGGGCACCGACGTCCAAGGTGGAAAAGACTCCTCGAGCAGGCGGGTGAGACGTGGCCAGGCCACGCGCTGAGGGCGTGCCGTGGCACGGTGTTCAGCATCATGGCAACGCTGTTCGAGATTTACAACACTACGGCGGACGTGTGGCCCCCGGGCGGCACTCGCCTGGCGGCGGCAGCGGGCAAAGGCCCCGTCCAGGGCCTAGTCGCGATAGCTGCGCGCCACCCGCTTGAGGTTGCACAGCAACTGGTAGGGGATGGTGTCGCAGCGCTCGGCCAGGTCCGCCACCGACACCTGGCGGCCCCAGAATTCCACCTCGCTGCCCACCCCGGCCTGGGGATGATCGGTGAGGTCGACGGTCAGCATGTCCATGGATACCCGCCCGATCAGCTGGCCGGGACGCCCTTCGATGGCCACCGGGGTGCCGTTGGGCGCATGGCGCGGATAGCCGTCGGCATAGCCCAGGGCGACCACCCCGACCCGGGTCGGCCCGGCGGTGACGTAGCGGGCGCCATAGCCCACCGGCTCGCCAGCCGGCAGTTCGCGCACGGCGATCACCCGCGAGGTCAGGGTCATCACCGATTGCAGGCGGTCGGCGGCGGCCTGGGCCGTGGCGAAGGGCGAGACGCCATAGAGCATCAGCCCGGGGCGCACCCAGTCGCCGGCCGCCTGGGGCCAGCCCAGGGTCGCCGGCGAATTGCGCAGGCTGGTGGGACCGGGCAGGCCCTCGGTGGCCGCGCGGAAGGTGGCGATCTGCGCCGCGGTGGCCGGGCTGTCCGGTTCGTCGGCGCGGGCGAAGTGGGTCAGCTTGACGATGCCGCTGACCTTGCCGCTGGCCAGCAGTCGCCGGTAGGCGGCGGCATAGTCCTGGGGAAAGAAGCCGACCCGGTGCATGCCCGAATCCAGCTTCAGCCAGACCTGCAGCGGTCGCGACAGGGCGGTCCGCTCCAGGGCCTCCAGTTGCCAGTCGGCGTGGATCACCGTCCAGAGCTCGTGCTCGGCGATCAGCGGCAGCTCGTCGATGCCGAAGAAGCCTTCCAGCAAGAGGATGGGCGCGCGGATCCCGGCGGCGCGCAGTTCCAGGGCCTCCTCGATGCAGGCCACGGCGAAGCCGTCGGCCTCGCCCGCCAGGGCACTGGCCACTGCCACGGCGCCATGGCCATAGGCATCGGCCTTGATCACCGCCAGGGCGCGGGCGTCGGAGAGTTCACGGGCCAGGCGATAGTTCTGGCGCAGGGCGGCGAGGTCGATGACGGCGCGGGCGGGACGCATGGGAGGTCTCGGCAGGGGAAGAGTGAGGGACAGGAGGGCTGGACAACGCCCTCACCCCGGACCTCTCCCAGGGGGAAAGGGGGACTAGCGGTCTTACGCCTTGACGGCGGCGATGACGTTCATTTCCACCAGGATGTCCGGCTTGGCCAGCTTGGCCTCGACGGTGGTGCGACCCGGGGTGGCGCCCTGGGCGGCCCACTCGTCCCAGGCGCGATTCATGCCCTCGAAGTGCAGGGCGATGTCGCGCAGGAAGATGGTCACCACCAGGATGTGCTGCTTGTCGCTGCCGGCCTCGGCGAGAAATTTGTCGACGTTGGCCAGGGTCTCGCGGGTCTGCTGATAGATGTCGCCGGAAAAGTCGTCGGCCAACTGGCCGGCCAGGTAGACGGTGCCGTTGTGGATGTTGATTTCGCTGAGGCGGCGATCAGTGTGCAGACGCTGTACGGGCATTGCGCGGGGACTCCTGGGTAGCGGAATAACGGGAGATGTCGAGACCCTCGGCGCTGATCTGCGGCTGCTTGCGGGCGATCAGATCGGCCAGCAGGCGACCGGAACCGCAGGCCATGGTCCAGCCCAGCGTCCCGTGCCCGGTGTTGAGGAACAGGTTGCGATAGCGGGTGGCGCCGACGATGGGGGTCCCGTCCGGGGTGGCGGGCCGCAGACCGGTCCAGAAGCTGGCCCGGGCGAGGTCGCCACCGCGAGGATAGAGGTCACCGGTGATCATTTCCAGGGTCGCGCGGCGGCGTGGATCCAGGCTCAGGTCGAAGCCGCAGATCTCGGCCATGCCGCCGACACGGATGCGATCGTCGAAGCGGGTGATGGCGACCTTGTAGGTCTCGTCGAGGATGGTCGAGGTCGGCGCCATGGCGGCATCGACAATGGGCACCGTCAGCGAATAGCCCTTGAGCGGATAGACCGGCGCGCGGATGCCCAGGGGTGCCAGCAATTGCGGCGAATAGCTGCCCAGGGCCAGCACGTAGTGATCGGCGGTGAGCAGCTCGCCATCGACCCTGACGCCGTCGATGCGATCGCCATTGGCGCTGAGTTGCTGGATCTCGGCGCCGAAGCGGAATTCCACGCCCAGGCGGCGGGCTTCCTCGGCCAGGCGATTGGTGAACAGGAAGCAGTCGCCGGTCTGGTCGTTGGGCAGGCGCAGACCGCCGGCCAGCTTGTGCTTGACCGCCGCCAGCGCCGGTTCGACCCGGGCCACGCCGTCGCGGTCGAGCAATTCGAAGGGCACGCCGGAACGCTCCAGGACGGCGATGTCCTTGGCCGCGGCCTCCACCTGCTGCTGGGTGCGGAAGATCTGGGTGGTGCCCAGCTGGCGGCCTTCGTAGGCGATGCCGGTGTCCTGGCGCAACTCGTCGAGGCAGTCGCGGCTGTATTCGGACAGCCGCACCATGCGCTCCTTGTTGACCGCATAGCGGGCCGCGGTGCAGTTGCGCAGCATCTGCGCCATCCACAGGTACTGGCTGCTGTCGCCGGTCAGGCGGATGGCCAGGGGCGCATGCTTCTGGAACAACCATTTCAGCGCCTTGAGCGGCACGCCGGGCGCGGCCCAGGGCGAGGCATAGCCAGGCGAGACCTGACCGGCATTGGCATGGCTGGTCTCCAGGGCGGGACCGGCCTGGCGATCGACCACGACCACCTCGAAACCCTGACGGGCCAGATAGTAGGCGCTGGTCGTGCCGATGACGCCGCTCCCCAAAACCAGTACACGCATCGCTAGCTCCTGGCCGGTGAGAGGATTTCGCCGGCTTTCGTCGGAATGAAGGCAGATACGGCAAGTATAGAAAGCCGCTCGCAGTGCTAATCACTGAAGAATTGCCTATATTCGGAGTAATTTTCCGGTAAAGACCTCTTTGGCAGAGACCCCCGCGATGCGTACCCATCACCAGGCCAGACGCGAGCTGGACAAGATCGACCGCAACATCCTGCGCATCCTCCAGGACGATGGCCGCATCTCCTTCACCGAGCTGGGCGAACGGGTGGGGCTGTCCACCACGCCCTGCACCGAGCGCGTCCGCCGGCTGGAGCGCGAAGGCATCATCCAGGGCTACAACGCCCGCCTCAATCCGCAGCACCTCAAGGCCGGGCTGCTGGTGTTCGTCGAGCTGAGCCTGGACTACAAGTCCGGCGACACCTTCGAGGAATTCCGCCGCGCCGTGCTCAAGCTGCCTCAGGTGCTGGAATGCCATCTGGTCTCCGGCGAATTCGACTATCTGGTCAAGGCGCGCATCTCCGAGATGGCCTCCTACCGCAAGCTGCTGGGTGACATCCTGCTCAAGCTGCCCCATGTGCGCGAATCCAAGAGCTACATCGTGATGGAGGAGATCAAGGAGACCCTGAGCCTGCCGGTGCCGGACTGACGGCTGGCGAGCCCGGGGATCACCGTCTAGGCTGCGGGTTTTGCATCGACAGCCAAGGAGGCCGCCCATGGATCCCCACCAGCGTCAGTTCATCACCGCCGCCAATCGCCAGGCCTGGGAGGTGTCGGCGCCGCTGCATGCCCAGGGCGAGGACTGGCAGCGCCTGCTGGAACAGGCTCGCCAACCCGGCTTCTCGGTCCTCGATGCCTGCCTGACCGCCACCCTCACCGCACTGGACATCCGCGGCCTGAGTTGCGCCCAGGTCGGCTGCAACAACGGCCGCGAACTGCTTTCCCTGGCGGCCTTCGGCGCCCGGCCGGCCCTGGGCATCGACCAGTCGCCGGCCTTTCTCGCCCAGGGCGAGCAGCTGGCCGCAGCCGCGGGCCTGGCGCCGCGACTGGTGGCCGCCGACATCTATGCCCTGCCCGCCGGGCTCGGCCAGCACGACCTGGTGCTGATCACCATCGGCGTGCTGAACTGGATGCCGGACCTGCCGGCCTTCTTCGCCGCGGTACAGAGCCTGCTGGCACCGGGCGGACGCCTGGTGATCTACGAGACCCATCCCTTCCTGGAAGTCTTCGAGCCCCATGCGGACCAGCCGCTGGTGCCGCGCTACAGCTACTTCCGCCGCGAGCCGCTGGTCAGCGCGGACCTCATCACCTACGACGGCCTGGATCACGGCCAGGGCGCGCCGAGCTACTGGCATATCCATACCCTGGGGACCATCGTCACCGCCTGCCTGGACGCCGGCCTGAGGCTGCAACGGCTGGAAGAGCATCCGCACTCCAATCGCGAGGCCGACTATGACGGCTACATCGGCCAGACCGCCCAGTTGCCGATGAGCTTTACCCTGGTCGCCCACCGCCCGACGGCTTAGAACCTATTCAAAGTCAGCTGCGCGTCGGCCAAACCGCGTCGAACAGACTTTCGGAATGCTCATTTACTCTGTGTAAACTCCGCTTCCTCAAGTCTGTTCTCCTTGTCTGGCCCTAGCTCGCAAGACTTTGAACAGGCTCTCGTCCCTTTCGCCTGCTAAATCAGACGCCGCCTATGCAGCCCCACGCGCCTTCCTATTACGCCGCCACCGCCAATCTGGACCTGGACTTTCCGCCCCTGGAGGGCGAGGTCCAGGCGGATGTCTGCGTGGTCGGCGGTGGCTTTTCCGGGCTCAATACCGCCCTGGAACTGGCCGAGCGGGGCGCCCGGGTGGTGCTGCTGGAAGCCCGCCGCATCGGCTGGGGCGCCAGCGGCCGCAACGGTGGTCAGTTGATCCGTGGCGTCGGCCATGACGTCGAGCAATTCGAGTCGGTCATAGGTGCCGAAGGGGTACGCGAACTCAAGCGGCTGGGCTTCGAGGCGGTGGATCGGGTACGCCAGCGCATCGCCCGCCACGGCATCGACTGCGCGCTCACCTGGGGCTTCGCCGACCTGGCCAACAAGCCGCGCCACTGGCAGCACCTGCAGGAAGAGCACGCCGCGCTGCAGGCGCTGGGTTACCCCCATCCGCTGCGACTGGTGCCCAAGGCCCGGCTGGCGGAGGTGGTGGGTTCCGAGCGCTACCAGGGTGCTCTGATCGACGAGGGCTCCGGCCACCTGCATCCGCTCAACCTGGCCCTCGGCGAAGCCGCCGCGGCCCGGGCGCTGGGCGTGCAGCTGCACGAAGACAGCCAGGTCACCCGCCTGGAATACGGCCCCCGGGTGCGCGTCCACACTGCCCGCGGCCGGGTCAGCGCCGACACCCTGGTGCTCTGCTGCAACGCCTATATCGACGACCTGCAACCCGACCTCGCCGCCCAGGTCCTGCCGGCCGGCAGCTATGTGATCGCCACCGAGCCGCTCTCCGCCGAGCGCGCCGCGCGGCTGCTGCCGGGCAATCGCGCGGTCTGCGACCAGAACGTGGCGGTGGACTACTTCCGCCTCTCCGCCGACCGCCGCCTGCTGTTCGGCGGCGCCTGCCACTATTCCGGGCGCGATCCCCGGGACATCGCCGGCTACATGAGGCCGAAGATGCTGGAGGTCTTCCCCGAACTGGTGGATGTGCGGGTGGACTACGCCTGGGGCGGCATGATCGGCATCGGCGCCAATCGCCTGCCGCAGATCGGTCGGCTGCGCGAGCACCCCAACGTCTTCCATGCCCAGGCCTATGCCGGTCATGGGGTCAACGCCACCCACCTGGCCGGTCACCTGCTGGCCGAGGCCATCCTGGCCCAGTCGGCCGGTTTCGACCTCTTCGCCAGGGTGCCCCATGCGCGCTTTCCCGGCGGTCGCCACCTGAGGTCGCCGCTGCTGGCCCTGGGCATGCTCTGGTATCGCCTCAAGGACAGCCTGTGATCCGCCTGCTCGTCCCCCTGCTGCTGGCGCTGCTGGCCGGCTGCGCCACGTCGATTCCGCGCCACGCCTCCCAGGTGCTGCCGGTCGCCGGCACCGCCCTGGACAGCCAGGTGCGCGCCGCCGGCGCCGCCCATCCGGGTCTGTCGGGACTGCGCCTGCTGGAAACCAGCACCGACGCCTTCACCGCCCGCGCCGAGCTGATCCGCAAGGCCCAGCGCAGCCTGGACATCCAGTACTACATCGTCCACGACGGCCTGACCACCCGACTGCTGGTCAACGAACTGCTCAAGGCCGCGGATCGCGGCGTACGCATCCGCTTCCTCATCGACGACACCAGCAGCGACGGCAACGACTACCAGATCGCCGTGCTGGCGGCCCATCCCAATGTGCAGATCCGCGTCTTCAATCCGCTGCACCTGGGTCGCAGCACCGGTCCGACCCGGGCCCTGGGCCGGCTGGTGGATCTCAACCACCAGCACCGCCGCATGCACAACAAGCTGTGGCTGGCCGACGACAGCGTGGCCATCGTCGGCGGACGCAACCTGGGCGACGAATACTTCGATGCCCGCCCGGAGATGAATTTCACCGATCTCGACCTGCTTGCCGCCGGTCCGGTGGCGTGCCAGCTGGGCACCAGCTTCGACCAGTACTGGAACAGTCCGCTGAGCCAGCCGGCCCGGCGACTGCGCTGGTTCGCCCCCTCACCCACCGCCCTGGTGCGGCTGCGCGCGCGGCTGCATCACTACCTCGACAGCGAACGCACCCGCGACCTGGCGCTGTACAACCGCCTGCGGCGCTACGCCACCGCGCCCCAGCTCGACGGCTGGCTGCAGGAGCTGACCTGGGCCCACGCCCAGGCGTTCTGGGATGCGCCGCGCAAGGTCTTGGCCGAGGACGAACCGGACTGGCAGCTGCTGCTCACCCATCAGCTGCAACCGACCCTGGACGGCGCCCAGCACGAACTGCTGCTGGTCTCTTCCTACTTCGTGCCGATGAATCAGGGGGTCGCCTACCTGGGCGGCCTGGCCGCCCGCGGCGTCGATGTGCGGGTGCTGACCAACGCCCTGGAAGCCACCGACGTGCCCGCCGTGCACGCCGGCTACGCGCCTTATCGCGCGGCGCTGCTGGCCCAGGGGGTCAGGCTCTATGAGTTGCGCGCCCGCCCGGACCAGAAGCGATCCGCGCTGCCCTACAGCTTTGGCGAATCCGAATCCAGTCTGCACAGCAAGGCCATGGCCATCGACGGACGCTGGTCCTTTATCGGCTCCTTCAACTTCGATCCGCGCTCGGTGCTGTGGAATACCGAGGTCGGCATCCTGGTGGACAGCCCGGTCCTCACCGGCCGCCTGCGCCAGCTGATGCTGCAGGGCATGGACCCGAGCGTCTCCTACGCCGTCAAGCGCGTCGAGGATCGCGGGCAGGTGCGCCTGGAGTGGGTCAGCGAACGCGACGGCCAGCCGCGGGTGCTGCACCACGAACCGGGCAGCGCCTGGCGCCGTTTCAGCGCCTGGGTGGTCAAGGCCGTGGGGTTGGAGCGGATGCTCTGACGTAGGTTGGGCTGAGCATAGCGAAGCCAACCAGGTCGCTCATGTTGGGGCTATCGCGGCCATGACGGTCCGCCGCTGCGGCCGCTCCTACGGAATATCCGGCTGCTGTAGGAGCAACCGTCTTTATCGCGGCCATGCCGGTGCGCCGTAGCGACCGCTCCTACAGGGAGTGATGCCTTTGTAGGAGCGGCCCATGGCCGCGATTGGCTTCAGTCCTACGACTTACCCCATACCGAACCCGGTGAAGCTCAACGGACCCGATCCACGCGCCACCGTGTCCCAAACCACACCCAATCAATCTCCCTGCGAAAAATCCGGCAATTGCTCATTTTATGAGCAGTAGTCGACCAGGACTTCGGCTAAGGTCGACCGCATTCATCGGCCCCGCTCCGGCACCCGGCCGTCCTATGCATCGAGGATCTCCCATGAGCGCTACCGCCCTGCGTCACGACTGGACTCTCGCCGAAGTCCGCGCCCTGTTCCAGCAGCCCTTCAACGACCTGCTGTTCCAGGCACAGGGCGTGCACCGCCAGCACTTCGATCCCAATCGCGTGCAGGTCTCCACCCTGCTGTCGATCAAGACCGGCGCCTGCCCGGAAGACTGCAAGTACTGCCCCCAGTCCGGCCACTACAACACCGGCCTGGAAAAGGAAAAGCTGATGGAGGTGCAGAAGGTGCTGGAGGCGGCCGCCGAGGCCAAGGCCATCGGCTCCACCCGTTTCTGCATGGGCGCCGCCTGGAAGCATCCCTCCGCCAAGGACATGCCCTATGTGCTGCAGATGGTGCAGGGCGTCAAGGCCCTGGGTCTTGAGACCTGCATGACCCTCGGCCGCCTGGACCAAGAGCAGACCCGCGCCCTGGCCGACGCCGGCCTGGACTACTACAACCACAACCTGGACACCTCGCCGGAGTTCTACGGCAATATCATCACCACCCGCACCTACGGCGAGCGCCTGCAGACCCTGGCCTACGTCCGTGAAGCCGGGATGAAGATCTGCTCCGGCGGCATCCTCGGCATGGGCGAGTCGGTGGACGACCGCGCCGGCCTGCTGATCCAGCTGGCCAACCTGCCCGAGCACCCCGAGTCGGTGCCGATCAACATGCTGGTCAAGGTCCAGGGCACCCCGCTGGCCGAAGAGAAGGACGTCGATCCCTTCGACTTCATCCGCACCCTGGCGGTGGCGCGCATCCTCATGCCCAAGTCCCATGTGCGCCTGTCCGCCGGTCGCGAGCAGATGAACGAGCAGATGCAGTCCCTGGCCTTCCTGGCCGGCGCCAACTCCATCTTCTACGGCGAGAAGCTGCTGACCACCGGCAATCCCCAGGCCGACAAGGACATGCAGCTGTTCGCCCGCCTCGGCATCCAGCCCGAAGCCCGCGAAGAGCACGCCGACGAGGTGCACCAGGCCGCCATCGAGCAGGCCCTGGTGGAGCAGCGCAACGGCGAACTCTTCTACGACGCCGCCACCGCCTGACCCCTGTCGTCCCCCTCTCCCCCCGGGAGAGGGCCGGGGTGAGGGTAAACCACCGCCCAAGCCGCGCTCCAGACCAACCCCTCTCCCCTCGCGAGAGGGCTGGGGTGAGGGGCCTTCCAACGCTACCGAGACTCCCCATGGCCTTCGACCTCGCCGCCCGCCTGGCCCAGCGTCACGCCGAGCACCTCTATCGGCGCCGCCCTTTGCTGGAAGCGCCCCAGGGCCCCGAGGTGGTGGTGGATGGCGAGTCCCTGCTGGCCTTCTGCAGCAACGACTACCTGGGCCTGGCCAATCATCCCCAGGTGATCGCCGCCCTGCGCGCGGGCGCCGAGCGCTGGGGCGTGGGCGGCGGCGCCTCGCACCTGGTGATCGGCCACAGCGGTCCGCATCACCAGGTCGAAGAAGCCCTGGCTGACCTCACCGGGCGGCCACGCGCCCTGCTGTTCTCCACCGGCTACATGGCCAACCTGGCGGCGGTCACCGCCCTGGTCGGGCGTGGCGACACTGTGCTGGAAGACCGCCTCAACCATGCCTCCCTGCTCGACGCCGGCCTGCTCAGCGGCGCGCGCTTCGGCCGCTATCTGCACAACGACCCGGCCAGCCTGGCCACGCGCCTGGCCAAGGCCGAGGGCGACACCCTGGTGGTCACCGACGGCGTCTTCAGCATGGACGGCGATCTGGCCGCCCTGCCCGAGCTCTGCGAGGTCGCCCAGCGCCACGGCGCCTGGACCCTGGTGGACGATGCCCACGGCATCGGCACCCTGGGCGCCAGCGGCGGCGGCATCGTCGAGCACTTCGGCCTGGATCAGGGCCAGGTCCCGGTGCTGGTCGGCACCCTGGGCAAGGCCTGCGGCACCGCCGGGGCCTTTGTCGCCGGCAGCGAGGAACTGATCGAGACGCTGATCCAGTTCGCCCGCCCCTATATCTACACCACCAGCCAGCCGCCGGCGGTGGCCTGCGCCACCCTCGCCGCCCTGCAGCTCGTCCGTGAGGAGGGCTGGCGCCGTGAGCTTCTGCACACTTTGATCCAGAGATTCCGCAGGGGCGCGACGGCCCTCGGCCTGGACCTTATGCTCAGCGCCACGCCGATCCAGCCGATCCTGGTCGGCGACAGCGCGCGCGCCCTCGCACTCTCCGCCGCCCTGCGCCGACGCGGGATCCTGGTCACCGCCATCCGACCGCCCACCGTACCGGCCGGCAGTGCCCGCCTGCGGGTGACCCTGACGGCGGCCCATCGCGAAGCGCACGTGGACCTCTTGCTCGACGCTCTGGCCCAGGCCATGGCCGAATTACCGCCTGACGCGGATAAGTGACCGACCAATGCGCGATACCCTGATCTTGTTGCCCGGCTGGGGCCTGGGCAGTGCTCCGCTGGAGCCCCTGCGTGACGAACTCGTCGAGCAGGCACCCTTTCTCGACGTGCTGATCGAGCCGCTGCCGGCCCTGGCCGACACCCAGGACTGGTTCACCGACCTGGAAGCCCGCATCGCCGAAGGCGGCTGGCTGGCCGGCTGGTCGCTGGGCGGCATGCTCGCCAGCGAATTCACCCTGCGCCGCCCCCAGGGCGTGCACGGTCTCATCACCCTGGCCAGCAATCCCTGCTTCGTCGCCCGCGCCGGCTGGCAGACCGCCATGGCGCGCAGCGTCTTCACCGACTTCTTCGAGGCCTGCTCGCTGGACGCCGAGCAGACCCTCAGGCGCTTCACCCTGCTGGTGGCCCAGGGCGCCCGCGACAGCCGCACCCTCGCCCGCCAGTTGCAGGTGACCCTGCCGGAGATCGAGCCCGAGGTGGTCATCGCCGGCCTGGAGTTGCTGGCACGCCTGGACACCCGCGCCGCCCTGCAGGCCTTCAGCGGTCCCCAGCTGCACCTGTTCGGCGCCCATGACGCCCTGGTGCCGGCCGCGGCGGCCCAAGCCCTGCGCGACGAGCTGCCCAATGCCCAGGTCGAGGTCCTGGAGCACGCCAGCCATGGCCTGCCCCTGGAACGCCCGGACGAGGTGGCCACCCGTATCCGTGAATTCATCTATGCAGGACGCGATGGCTGACGTATTGCCCGACAAGCGCCAGGTGGCGCTGTCCTTTTCCCGCGCCGCCGCGCAGTACGACGGCGCCGCCCTGCTGCAACGCCGGGTCGCCGACGGCCTCTTCGCCCGGCTACACGCTCTAGAGGAGCGAGTCTGGCTTGACCCGCAACGCTGGCTGGACCTGGGCAGTGGCACCGGCTATTGCAGTCGCGCCCTGGCCCGCCGTTATCCGCAGGCCGAAGGCCTGGCCCTGGACCTGGCGCCCGGCATGCTTAGCCATGCCCGCGCCCAGGGCGCCGGGGCCCGGCACTACCTCACCGCCGACGCCGAACGCCTGCCGCTGCGCGCGGAGAGCTGCGATCTCATCGTCTCCAGCCTGGCCCTGCAGTGGTGCCCGGATCTGCCCAGGGTGCTCGCCGAGGCGCGGCGCATCCTACGCCCGGGTGGCGTGCTGGCCTTCAGCAGCCTGGTCGCCGGCACCCTCGACGAACTGCGCCAGAGCTGGGCCCGGGTGGACGACCAGGTGCACGTCAATCGCTTCCGCCCCCAGACGGCCTATGTCGCAGCCGCCCAGGCCAGCGGCCTGCAGCGGCTGACGCTGGAGGTCGCGCCCGAGCGGCTGCACTTCCCCGATCTGCGCGCCCTGACCCAGCACCTCAAGGCCATCGGCGCCCACAACCTCAACCAGGGACGTCCCCAGGGCCTCACCGGTCGCCAGCGCCTGGCCGCCTTCACCCAGGCCTACGAGAGCCTGCGCGAGCCCACCGGCCTGCCCGCCACCTACCAGGTGATCCACGTCCTGCTGCGCAAGGAATGACCCCCATGTCCGCCTACTTCGTCACCGGCACCGACACCGAGATCGGCAAGACCACCATCGCCGCCGGCCTGCTGCACCGGGCCCGGCTGCAGGGTCTCGCCACCGCCGGGGTCAAGCCGGTGGCCTCCGGCTGCGAACGGACCGCCGCGGGCCTGCGCAACGGCGACGCCCTGGCCCTGCTCGGCGAGACCTCGCTGCCGCTCGACTACGCCGACATCAATCCCATCGCCCTGGAACCCGCCATCGCCCCGCATCTGGCAGCCCGCGAAGCCGGCATCGACCTCAGCGTCGCCGCCCTGGCCGCCCCGGTGCGGCGGATCCTGGCGCTGCAGGCCGACTTCACCCTGGTGGAAGGCGCCGGCGGCTGGCGCGTGCCCCTGGCCGGCCGGGAGTCCCTGTCCGATCTGGCCCGCGAGCTGGGTCTGCCGGTCGTTCTGGTGGTGGGCGTGCGCCTGGGCTGCATCAACCACGCCCTGCTCAGCGCCGAGGCCATCCTCGCCGACGGCCTGACCCTGGCCGGCTGGGTGGCCAACCTGGTGGCACCGGCCACCCTGCGCCTGGACGACAACCTGGCCACCCTGCACGAACGCCTGCCGGCGCCCTGCCTGGGCACGGTGCCGCACCTGGCCGCGGCTACGCCGGCGGCGGTCGCCGCGCACCTGCGCCTGCCCGACTGATATCAGTCTTTCGGGCGATGGCCGGTGGGCCAGGCCGGCGGCAGACTGCCCTGTCTGCCGCTGCCGGATCGCCCGAGTGCCTACCTTCAAGTTCCTGACCTGCCTGGGCCTGCTCGGCCTGACCAGCACCACCTGGGCGCTGGACAACCAGACCCGCGTGGAGCAGCGCGGCGAGCGCCTCGGCGCCTTCCTGAGCCAGACGCCGGATACCCGCCAGGGCACCCTGGAGGTCAGCCAGAGCGGTCGTGCCAGCCAGGCCTATCTCACCCAGAGCGCCTCCCAGGGCGACCGTACCCGCGTCGAGCAGGGCGGCGTGGGCAACTTCACCAATGTCACCCAGGCCGCCGGTGGCGCGCGCGAGGTCAGCATCGACCAGGGCGAAGCCAGTCAGAGCCACGCCTATGTCTACCAGGGCCATGGCCAGCGCAATACGGTGGAGATCGTCCAGCGCGGCCTGCTCGACGAAGCCCTGGTGCGCCAGGGCGGTGACGACCAGCGGCTGCGCATCGAGCAGGAGGGCGCGCGCAACGGGCTGAATCTGTTCCAGGACGGTCGCGACAGCGCGGCGCGACTCAGGCAGGTGGGCGAGGATCACCTCCAGGACGTGCTGAGCCTGGGCGCGCGCAACGAGGTCGAGCTGCTGCAGGGCGGCGCCGCCAACCGGGCGGTGGTCGAGCAGCGCGGCGACGACAACCGCGCTGGCGCTCGCCAGGGCGCGCGGCAGCAGGACGTCCAGCTGATCCAGATCGGCAACCGCAACCAGGCGGCGGTGCAGCAGAACGGCCTCGACGCCAGCCCCCAGCGCGTCAGCGCGCGGCAACTCGGCGACGACAATGCCGTCCAGGTGAATCTGACCGGCCATGGCAACCGCCTCGAGCTGCAGCAACAGGGCAATCGCAACAGCGCCGGCGTCCTGATCGGCGGTGAGGATTCGCGCCTGACCCTGACTACCCAGGGCAACGACAACGAGATCAGTGCGATCGGGGTGGGCGACAACCTCGAGCTGAGTGTCGAGCAACTGGGCGACGGCCATCTGCTGCAGGCGGGACTGGCCAGCGACGCCCAGGTCAGCGTCAGTCAGCAGGGCGCCAGCCAGTACGCCTCCATCAGTCAGGCCGGTGCGGGCAACAGTCTCGACCTGCGCCAGAGCGGGCAAAGCAATCGGGCGACGATCCAGCAATAGCCGGACACAGGCGGTGACAGGGACTGCTGGTTCTTTGGCGTCAAAGCTGCTTCAATAGCCCTTTGACATCACCGTCGAGGACCCTGTCCATGAACGTGACTTCAAGCAATTCGCTCTATGCCGGGGTGCAGGCCTACCAGAACGGTAGCCGCACGGTCGAAAAGGCCGGTGCCGCCCTCGCCTCCCAGACGGCGCGCAACGAACAGGAAGCCCTGGCCGCGACCACCAACAGCCAGGCCGATCTGGCCAGCGAGCTGGTCAATCTGGATGTCGGCAAGTACCAGGCGCTGGCCGGTACCAAGGTCATGCAGGCCTCGCAGGAAACCCTGGGCCGGCTGCTCGATACCCGGGCTTGATCAGAAAGCTTTGAGTAGAAGGGGCGCCCTGAAAGGCGCCCCTTTTGCGTGCTAGCCCAGGCGGAAGCGGGTGGTGTTGGCCGTCAGGGTGCGACTGCCCGCCTCCAGACCCACCGCCGTGCTCTGCACCGTGCGCGCATTGCCGAGCAGATCGGCCGCGGCCCCATCGATCTGCTGGATATTGCCACTGACCTGGTCGGCGGTGACCGCCTGCTGTTCGGCGGCGGTGGCGATCTGCACCAGGGTGTCGGAGACACCCTGCACCGACTCGGCGATCTCTTCCAGCCGCCGCCCCAGCCCGGTGATCGACTGGGCATCGCTGGCGGCCTGGCCGCAGGCCTCCTGCATCAGGGACACGGCCTGCGCCACGGTGCCGCTCAGGCTGCCAACGGTCCCGGCGATCTGCGCCGTGGAAGCCTGGGTGCGCTGCGACAGCGAACGTACCTCGTCGGCGACCACCGCGAAGCCCCTTCCCTGGTCACCGGCCCGGGCCGCCTCGATGGCGGCGTTGAGCGCCAGCAGGTTGGTCTGTTCGGCGATGCCGCGGATGACGTCCACCACCTGCTGGATCTGCCCGGCCTGGGCATTGACCTGGGCCATGGCTGCAGCCGTCTCGTCCAGGCGCTGGTTGAGGCGCTGAATGCTGGCGGTGGTCTGGCGACTGTCACTCTGGCTGGCCTCGGCGATGCCGCGCATCTGCTCGGCGCGCCCGGCGGCCTCTTCGCAACTCTGGGCCACGCCCTGGGCGGTGGCGGCCAGTTCGGTGGCGGCGGTGGCGATCTGGGTGATCTGCTGGCGCTGGGCTTCGACGGCGCCCAGCGCCGCCTCGGCCTGCTGACCCAGCTCCCCGGACGCCGTGCCCACCTGGCGACTCTCCTGCTCGACCGCCTGCAGACTGCCGCGCAGCTGCACCACGGCCAGGTCCAGTGCGCGGCCGATCTCGGCCAGTTCGTCCTGGCCAGTCACCTGGGCCGAACGGGTCAGGTCGCCGTCACGCAGGCCTTCGGCCAAGTTGGTGATGCGCCGGGCGCTGCCGCGAATGGCGGCCTGCATGCACAGCAGCAGGTAGCAGGTCACCACCAGCAGCAGGCCGAAGCCGGCGGCGATGGCGGCAAAGCTGCGCACGGCATCGGCGCCATAGTATTGCAGCCGTTGGTCCAGATTCTTCAGGGTCTGCTGGCGGAAGGTCTGCAGTCCCTGCAGGACCCCGTCCAGCGTGGTTTCGAACTGCTCCGGCTTGAGCGTGATCTCGCCGCCGAACACCCCCTGATCGAGGGTCTTGAGACTGGCGTCCAGCTGGCTGCTGAGCTTCTGGTAATCATCCTTCCAGCCGGCCATGTCGGCGGGCAGCTTGTTGCCGAGCAGCACCGCGACCTTGGCCAGGCTCTCGCTGGAATCGCCGACGCGGGCGCGCAGGTCGCGCAACTGCAGGCGGCTCTGCAGGCTGAACTGGCCGGAGACCACACTGGCCTGACCGACGCTGGCCAGGCGGCCGAGGCGCTCGTACAACTCGACCGACTGGGTGGTGCCGATCTGCATCAGCAGGTAGGTTTCCATCCAGGGATCGAGGATGAGGCCGCTGTCCAGGGCGATCTCCTCGCGCAGCGCCTGCACGGCGCCCAGGGCGGCGGTGAATCTGTCGTAGCCGTCCGGCCACCAGCCCAGGCTGCGCAGATCGCTGACCTCAAGCCCGGCGAGCGCCTGCTGCAGGGTCTTGAAGCGCGCCTGCACATCGGCGCTGGCCCCTTCGCTCTCCAGTTGCTGTCCGAGCTGGGCGAGCCGCTCGCGCCGACTGTCGTTGCGACTTTCCAGAGCGGCTATGGCGGCCTGCACGGCCGGCGTCTCCTGGCGACTGGTGTCGATCGCCTTCCAGCGCGCGGTCAGGTTGCGCCGGAGGGTGAGTTCTTCTTCCACGGCATCCAGCCGTTGCAGCAGTCGCACGCCACTGCGCTCGCCACTGACAGTGGCCAGCTTGGCCTGGAAATCGGCGCCCAGCAGCCAGAGACTGACCGCCAGCGGCAGGATGAACAGCACCAGCAGCAGGGCGAACTTGCGGGCGAAGCCGAACTGGCTCAGCACGCGCATACCCGGTGACAACAAAACACCCATGTTCGACCACTCCTGTGCCGGCCACCGGCAAGCGTCGGCTATCCGTTGCGGATAGCTATAGGACGATTTGTCGGCAAACTAACGACTTTCTTGAAAGATAGGGCACAATCGCCGCCCTCCCGTATTCCCAGACCCGGTCCTGCACTCAGGCCCGGGCGTTGCCGTTAAAGGACCGTCCGCGTGGAACGCCTCAAAGCCAAGATTCGCAGCGAAGGCCAAGTACTCTCCGAGCAGGTGCTCAAGGTCGATGCCTTCCTCAACCACCAGATCGATCCGGCGCTGATGCGCGACATCGGTCAGGAGTTCGCCCGCCGCTTCGCCGACGCCGGCATCACCAAGATCGTGACCATCGAAGCCTCGGGGATCGCCCCGGCGGTGCTGACCGGACTGGAGCTGGGCGTGCCGGTGATCTTCGCCCGCAAGCACCAGTCGCTGACCCTGACCGACAACCTGCTGGTGGCCAGCGTCTATTCCTTTACCAAGCAGACGGAGAGCACCATAGCCGTCTCGACCATGCATCTGTCATCCGACGACCGGGTGCTGATCATCGACGACTTCCTCGCCAACGGTAAGGCGGCCAAGGCGCTGATCTCCATCATCGGTCAGGCCGGGGCCCAGGTCGCAGGGCTGGGCATCGTCATCGAGAAGTCCTTCCAGGTCGGTCGCGCCGAACTCGACGCCCAGGGCTATCGCGTCGAATCCCTGGCCCGCGTCGCTTCCCTGGCCGATGGTCAGGTCACCTTCGCCGAGTAAGCCATGGCTCAGATACTGCGCATTCTCGGGGCCGATCTCGATCGCACCGAAACCTGGATCCGTTACGACAAGGCCATGTGCCTGGACTGCGTATCCAGCTGCTGCACCCTGCCGGTGGAAGCCCGCCTGTCCGATCTGATCCGCATGGGCGTGGTGGACGAATTCGAGAAGGGCGAGCCGCTCAAGGACATCGCCAAGCGACTCAAGAAGGACGGCGTGGTCGAGCGCCTCAACGCCAAGACCGGGCTGTTCACCCTGGTGCGGCTGTCCAACAACGACTGCGTCTACCTGCATCCCAAGACGCGGCTGTGCACCATCTACGACCAGCGTCCGGAAACCTGCCGCAACCACCCAAGGGTCGGTCCGCGCCCGGGGTATTGCGCCTACAAGCCGCAGAAGCTGCGTTGAATCCCTGATCGCGGCCATGCGGGTGCGCCGTAGCGACCGCTCTGGCTTGGACTATCGCGGCCATGGGCCGCTCCTACAGAAGCCTCATCTCCTGTAGGAGCGGCCCATGGCCGCGATAAGACTTCCCGGCGGCCGAGCCTTTCAGGCGAGCCGCTAGAAATCACCGCTCTCCATCGCCCTCTTCATATCCTCCCGCTCTTCCAGGCATTCCGGGCCGGCCATGTCGAAGATCCGGCAGACCCAGGGCCGCACCTCGTAGATGCTGCAATTCATCTGCTCGCGATCCAGGGCGGCGCACCAGCCGTCGTCGAGGCGCTTCATGCGGGTACCGGTCCAGTCTTCCTCGATGTAGCGGGCGGGCACGCCGGCATCGTCGAACAGCAGGACTTCCTGGCGGCAGCACCAGGCCTGACAGCTCTCGCAGGTCACGGTTGGGGTGGAAAGATCGTGCAGGGGGATGTCGCTCATGTGCGCAGTGTACCGCCCCCGACCGCCCAGCGGTTTCCGGCCGATGGCTGGAGCAGTTACCATGCGCGTCCCTGACGGTTGTAACCAGTTGTGACCATGCCCAAGCCCTCTTCTCGCGCAGGAGCCGCCATGACGGCCGCACCCCGCTATCGCTTCTATGTCGTGGTCGTCGTGCTGGTCCTGCTGACCTGCGTGGTCGCCGGCCGCATCACCTACCTCAAGCTGTTCGATGCCGCCTTTCTGGGTGACCAGGGCGATCGCCGCTCGGTGCGCCACATCGCCATTCCAGTGACCCGCGGCATGATCACCGACCGTAACGGCGCGCCCCTGGCGGTTTCCACCGAGGTGGTGACCATCTGGTGCAATCCGTCCGAGATGCAGGACAGCGCCGACCAGCTGGGGCGCCTGGCCCAGGCCATCCACAAACCGGAAGCCGAACTGCGCAACCTGATCCTCGGCCATCCGGAAAAGCACTTCCTCTACCTGGCGCGGGCCCTGTCGCCCATCGATGGCGAGAACATCATGGCTCTCGGCGTGCCCGGGGTGCGCCAGATCAAGGAGTACAAGCGCTACTACCCCAGCTCCGACCTGGTGGCCCAGGTGATCGGCATGGTCAACATCGACGGCCATGGCCAGGAGGGGCTGGAACTGGGCTTCGAAGACTGGCTGGCCGGTCGCGGCGGGGTGCGCGAGGTGCTGATCAATCCGCGCGGTTCGGTGGTCAAGAACATCCGCGTGGTGCGCCAGCCGCAACCGAGCAAGGACGTGGCCCTGTCCATCGACCTGCGCCTGCAGTTCATCGCCTATCGCGCCCTGCAGACGGCGGTGGAGAAGTTCGGCGCCCAGTCCGGGTCGGCCGTGCTGGTCAATCCCAAGACTGGCCAGATCCTGGCGATGACCAACTTCCCCTCCTACAACCCCAACAACCGCGCCACCCTGCAGATCCCCAACATGCGCAACCGCACCCTGACCGACGCCTTCGAGCCCGGCT
Organism: Pseudomonas sp. HR1; assembly: GCF_030175875.1. NCBI lineage: Bacteria > Pseudomonadati > Pseudomonadota > Gammaproteobacteria > Pseudomonadales > Pseudomonadaceae > Pseudomonas > Pseudomonas sp. HR1. The sequence goes on along the minus strand of NZ_JASNRF010000001.1, from coordinate 1,372,543 downwards.
CGGTGATCAAGCCGTTCAGCATGTCGGTGGCCCTGGCCTCGGGCAAGTTCAACGAGAACAGCACCGTGGACGTGGCGCCGGGCTGGATGACCATCGACGGTCACACCATCCACGACGTGGCCAAGCGCGGCGTGCTGACCATGACCGGGGTGCTGCTCAACTCGTCCAACATCGGCATGAGCAAGGTGGCCCTGCAGATCGGCCCGCTGCCCATCTACGAACAGCTCAGCCGGGTCGGTTTCGGCAATCCCATGGCGCTGGGCTTTCCCGGCGAGAACGCCGGCTACCTGCCCGGCCACACCAAGTGGTCGCAGATCGCCACGGCCAGTATGTCCTTTGGCTACAGCCTGGCGGTCAACGTCGCCGAATTGGCCCAGGCCTATTCGGTGATCGCCAACGACGGCCTGCTGACCCCCCTGACCCTGCTCAAGGACCAGAAGCAGCAGAGCGTCCAGGCCATGGACCCGACCATCGCCGGGCGCCTGCGCGCCATGCTCAACCACGTGGTGGAAGACGAAGGCGGCGTGATCCGCGCCCGGGTGCCCGGCTATCACGTGGCCGGCAAGTCGGGTACCGCGCGCAAGGCCGGCTCCGGCAGCTACACCGAGCACGCCTATCGCTCGCTGTTCGTCGGCATGGCGCCGGCGGCCGATCCCAAGCTGGTGTTGGCGGTGATGCTGGATACCCCGACCAAGGAAGGCTACTTCGGTGGCCTGGTCTCGGCGCCGACCTTCAGCGAGATCATGTCCGGCGCCCTGCGCGCCCTGGCCGTGCCGCCGGACAACCTGCCCGACACCAATACCGCCCAGCAGGCCAAGACCGAACCGCATTCCCACGGTTGAGCGGCTGACGGAAACGAAAAAGGGCGACCCCAGGGTCGCCCTTTTGCATGCTGTGTTACCCGGCCAGAGCTTGTTCAAAGGCTCGCGAGCTAGAGCCAGACAAGGCGAAAAGACCTGAGGAAGCGGAGTTTACGAGCGGTAAATGAGCATTCCGAAGGTCTTTTCAACGCAGTTTGGCCGACGCGCAGCAGACTTTGGACAAGCTCTCAGCGGTGCAGCACGTACTGACCGGTAAAACGTACCCCATCCTCGCCACTCTCGCTGACGATGCGCGACTGCAGGGTGATGCGCGCGCGCCCGCGACGGCGGAAGGTGGTCTCGAAGCGTTCCCAGGCGCGCGCCTCGGGCGGCTCGCCATAGGCCAGGGCATCGGTGGTGATGGGTCGCGGATAGCTGATCTGGCCTTCCTGGATGAGGATATGGCCTTCCTCGATGCCGGCTTCGCGCAGGCGCAGGTACAGCCAGCCCCAGCCGGCCAGCACGGCCACGCAATAGAGGCTGCCGCCGAACATGGTGCTGGCGTGGTTGATGTTGGCGTCCAGCGGGGCATGCAGCTGCAGGCGCTGCTCGCTCCAGTCGCGGACTTCCAGGCCCAGGGCCTTGGTGATGGGAATATCGTGGTGCAACAGGGATTCGAGATGACGGCAGTCGCGGCTCATGCCGGGGTCCTTACAGACAGAATTTCACTATCAGGAGCAGACGCAAGCCATGACCCATGGGTCACGTCCTGGCGCCATTGTGCACCAAGGAAGGCCGCTCCGGGGAAATGGCCGCCGGCAGGCGGAAGCGGAAGCGGGCGCCGCCCAGACTCGATTCGTCGATGGTCAGGCTGCTGCGATAGCCTTCGAGGATATCCTGCACCACGGCCAGGCCGATGCCCTGCCCGGGGTGCCGGCTGTCCATGCGCATGCCGCGGCGCAGCACGCTCTCGCGGCGCTCGGCGGGAATCCCCGGGCCGTCGTCCTCGATGTCGAGGATCCAGTGCTCGGTGTGCCGGCGGGCACTGACCCGTACCTGGGTCAGGCAGAGCCGATAGGCGTTTTCCAGCAGGTTGCCGAACACCTCCAGCATGGCGGCTTCCTCGGCCTGCACCCGCAGATTCGGCGGCAGGTCCATGTCCGCCTGGACGCGTTTCTCGGCATAGACCTTGTCCAGGGTGCTGAACAGCGACTCCAGCAGCGGCGCCAGCTCCAGCGGCCGGCTGAGCACCGCGCCGCCCTGGCGCGTGGCCCGCTGCAGCTGGTACATCACCTGCTGGTTCATGCGCTCGATCTGGGTCTGCAGGGTGCCGACCTCCTGATCCAGCTGCGGCCGGCGGCGCAATTCCTCGGTCACCCCCTGCAGCACCGCCAGCGGCGTCTTGAGGCTGTGGGCGAGATCGCCGAGGGTGTCGCGATAGCGCTCGCGCTGCAGCCGTTCGTGGTCGAGCAGGCGGTTGAGCGAACGGATCAGCCGGCTGATCTCGCTGGGCACGTTGTTTTCGTCGAGCAGCTCGCGCTGATCGGTCTCCACCGCATCGAGTTGCTGGCTGAGACGGCGCAGCGGGCGCAGGCTCCACTGCATGACCAGCGCCAGCAGCAGCAACAGGGCGCCCAGCACCCCCACCAGCCAGAGGATCACCTGGTGCAGGAAGGTGGCGCGCAGCCGCTCGTATTCCTCGGCCGGCTGCATGGTGACCACGCTGAAGCCGGCCACCGGCGGATTGCCCAGCAGCACCTCGCGATCGAAGACGAAGAAGCCCTGCCCCTGGTCGTCGGTGGCCTTGACCAGCTTGACTCCGCCGCCGTCGAAGGTCGGCTTGTAGTTGGGCCGCTCCTTGATCGCCGAGCGCGAGCGCCACAGCAGGCGGCCGTTCTGGTCGTAGACATAGCCGAGGATCGGCGAGCCGGGTCGGTCGAAGACCTCTTCGGCGATCATCTCCGGCATCGCCAGCCGGCCGTCGATGGCGCGCGCCGCACCGATCAGGGTGTTGGCGTTGGCCTCCAGCCGCGCGGCGACGAAGTTTTCCACGGTGCGGTCGAAGGCGTTGCGGATCGCCGGCACGATCAGCGCCAGGCAGACGCTGACCAGCAGGGCCGCGCTGAGCAGCAGCCGCACACGAAAGGAACGGATCACTGGCAGCGCTCGGTGAACAGGTAGCCGCGGCCCCGGACCGTTTCGATGGGTTGCATCTGGCAGCTGGCCTCCAGCTTGCGCCGCAGGCGCCCCACCAGCACCTCGATGACATTGCTGTCGTGCTCGCCGTCATCGTCGTAGAGCTGCTCCATGAGCCGCTCCTTGGTGATCACCTGCTGGTGGTTGCGCATCAGGTATTCCAGCAGGCGGTATTCGTAGGCGGTCAGCTGCAGCGGCTGCTCTTCGTTGAAGGCCTGCTGGCGGCCCAGGTCGAGCTTGAGCGAACCGGCGCGGATGCTCGGCTGGACGAAACCCGCCGAACGACGCAGCAGCACGTTGAGGCGCGCCTCCAGCTCTTCGAACTGGAAAGGCTTGACCACATAGTCGTCCGCCCCGGCGCCGAGCCCCTCGACCTTGTCCTGCCAGCTGCCGCGGGCGGTGAGGATGAGGATCGGCAGGGTCGCGCCCTGGTTGCGCAGCTGGCGGATCAGATCGAGACCGCTCATGCCGGGCAGGCCCAGGTCGATGATGGCGAGATCGTGATGGAATTCGCGGGCGCTGTAGAGCGCTTCTTCCGCATCGGCCACGGCATTGACGACATGACCGGCTTCACCCAGACGCACCTTGAGGTGGTGGCGCAGCAGGTTTTCGTCTTCGACGACGAGGATCTTCATGCAGACTCCTGAACAGCTAACGAGACGTTCTCTGGCCGCGACTGCGCCTGTCGCGTGCTTCGCGCAGCGGCGCCCTGGTGCCGATTATGGCGCCTGGAGCCGGCCGGCGGCGAGAGCGGGAAGGGAATGGCTGGGATCACTGACTTTGTTCCGGGCAAAAAAAACCTCTCCAGTTGGAGAGGTAAGGAGCACTTCATGGGGATCGGAAACTGCCGTTGGGGGACGGCTCCGTCGCGAGACGGCTACAGGGGACCAGAGCTGACTTGGTGACCCTGTAGTGGAGTTACAAGGATGAACATCGCCAGGTCGGGTCGAAGTGTCCGGACGATCTGCCGTAGCGGGAGCTGCGCTAGGGTGAACATATCCGGGCGACCTCGGCGTTGCTGATCTGACAGTTGCAGATTAGGCCAATGGCCCTGAACGCTGCCTGAACTCGTCCTGAACGCTAGCTGAACGGCCGCGAAGTGGCCCGAGAGCGACGGACGGTGGCCTCGGCCGATCCGCCGCCGGACGAGGCCTCAGGGCAGCTTGCCCAGGCAGCCGCCCAGGGTGTCGGCCACGTTCTGCAGCAGCTGGGCATAGCCGCCGGCGTTGGCCGGGATGCGGGCGCCGAGGGGATCGAGTTCCACCAGGGTCACCGGCAGGCCGCTGCTCAGGGTAGTGGCGATCTTTGGCTGCAGCGGCGGCTCGGTGAAGACGCAGGTCGGCCCGGCAGCCTTGAGTTCGTCGCGCATGGCGGCCACGTGGCGCGCGCCGGGCTGAACGTCGGCGCCCAGGGCGAAGACGCCGCGATGGCTCAGGCCATAGGCTTCCTCGAAGTAGTCGAAGGCTTCGTGGAAGACGAAATAGGGCTTGCCGGCCAGCGGCGCCAGCTGGGCGCGCAGGGCCTGGTCCTTGGCGGCCAGTCCGCTTTCGAAGGCCTTGAGGTTGCTGGCGTAGCGACTGGCATTGGCCGGATCGGCCTGGCTCAGGTCGGCGGCCACGCGGGCGGCGATCACCCGGGCGTTGGCCGGGCTCAGCCAGAGGTGGGCATCCAGGCTGCCCGGACGATGATCGTGGTCGTGGGCGTATTCGGGCTCGCCGCCCTGTTCCTCGCCATGCGCGTGCTCGTGCTCGTGCTCGTCGCCGTGATCGTCGTCATGGGCGTCCGCATGCTCGGCACCGAAGCGGCGCAGGTGCAGGCCGGGCAGCTCCTGGACGGCCAGGCTGGGGCCCTGGCGCTCCTTGAGCACCGCCGGCAGGAAGGCCTCCAGATCCGGGCCGATCCAGTAGACCAACCGGGCCTCGCGCACCTGGCGCAGATCCGAGGGCCTCAGGGCGTAGTGGTGCGGCGAGGCACCCGGCGGCAGCAGCACGGCGGGCTGGCCGGCGCCGTCCTGGATGGCGGCGGCGATCAGTTGCAGGGGTTTGATGCTGGTGAGCACCTTCACCTCGGCCTGGGCGGGCAGCAGGGTGCAGGCGAGCAGCAGGGAGGCGACGAGGGGTAGGAGGCGCGGCACGTGAAAATCCCGATTCTTAAGAGAGGTGCAATATAATAACGTCCTGGCTCCCAAGGTACTGTTTCATGACCGACGCCCCCCTGGCCTTTCGGCCCCACGATCATTCGCGCTGCGTCGCCCACGCGCTGGCCGAGGCCGACGCCCTCTGCAGCCGCGCCGGCGTGCGCCTCACCGAGCTGCGCAAGCGGGTGCTGGAGCTGGTCTGGCAAAGCCACAAGCCGCTCGGCGCCTACGACATCCTGGCCGTGCTCAGCGAGCAGGACGGCCGCCGCGCCGCGCCGCCCACCGTCTACCGGGCGCTGGATTTCCTGGTCGAGAACGGCCTGGTGCACCGCATCGCCTCCCTCAACGCCTTCGTCGGTTGCAACCATCCCGGCGAGGCCCACCAGGGCCAGTTCCTGATCTGCCGCAGCTGCCAGGTGAGCATCGAGCTGGAACAGCCGGCCGTGCACCAGGCGATCCTCGACGGCGCCAGCGCCGTGGGCTTCCAGGTCGAAGGCCAGACCGTGGAAGTGGTCGGTCAGTGCGCCGCCTGCCGGAAGCAGGCATGAGCGAGGCGCTGATCCGGCTGCAGGAGGTCGGCGTGACCTTTGCCGGCCAGCCGGTGCTCGATCAGGTCAGCCTGACCCTGGATCCCGGCCGCATCGTCACCCTCATCGGCCCCAATGGCGCCGGCAAGACCACCCTGGTGCGCAGCGTGCTCGGCCTGCTCACGCCCGATCGCGGCAGCGTCTGGCGTCGCCCGCGGCTGCGCATCGGCTACATGCCGCAGAAGCTGCAGGTGGATGCCACCCTGCCGCTGTCGGTGCTGCGCTTCCTGCGCCTGGTACCGGGCGTGAATCGCGCCAGTGCCCTGGCCGCCCTCGGCGAAGTGGGCGCCGAAGGCGTCATCGACAGCCCTCTGCAGAGCATTTCCGGCGGCGAGTTGCAGCGGGTGCTGCTGGCCCGCGCCCTGCTCCGCCAGCCCGAGCTGCTGGTGCTCGACGAACCCGTGCAAGGCGTCGACATCAACGGCCAGAGCGAGCTGTACCGGCTGATCGGCCAGTTGCGCGAACGCCATGGCTGCGGCGTGCTGATGGTGTCCCACGACCTGCACCTGGTGATGGGCGCCACCGACCAGGTGATCTGCCTGAATCGGCACATCTGCTGCTCGGGCCATCCCGAGCAGGTCAGCGGCGATCCGGCCTATCAGGCGCTGTTCGGCCAGAGCGCGCGCAACCTGGCCGTCTATCACCACCACCACGATCACGCCCACGACCTGCATGGCGGCGTGGTCAAGACCCCGCATGTCCATGGAGCCCACTGCAAGCATGGCTGATTTTCTGCTGTATGCCCTGCTCGCCGGTCTCGCCCTCGCCCTTGTCGCCGGTCCCCTCGGCTCCTTCGTGGTCTGGCGGCGCATGGCCTATTTCGGCGACACCCTGTCCCATGCCGCCCTGCTCGGGGTCGCCGTGGGCTTCTTGCTGGATGTCAGCCCGACCCTGACCGTCACCGTCGGCTGCCTGGCGCTGGCCGTGGTGCTGGTGGTGCTGCAGCGTCGTCGGGGGCTGGCCGCCGACACCCTGCTCGGCATCCTCGCCCACAGCACCCTGTCGCTGGGGCTGGTGGCGCTGTCGTTCATGCACGAGGTGCGCATCGACCTGATGAGCTACCTGTTCGGCGATCTGCTGGCGGTGGGTCCCGGCGATCTGCGCTGGATCCTTGGCGGCAGCGCCCTGGTGCTGGTCGCCCTGGCCTGCCTGTGGCGGCCGCTGCTGGCCATCACCGTGCACGAGGAACTGGCCCAGGTCGAAGGCCTGCCGGTGACCTGGATCCGCCTGGCGCTGATGCTGCTGGTGGCCATCGTCATCGCCGTGGCCATGAAGATCGTCGGGGTGCTGCTGATCACCTCGCTGCTGATCATTCCCGCCGCCACCGCCCAGCGCCACGCCCGCAGCCCTGAGCAGATGGCCTGTGGCGCAAGCCTGCTGGGCATGGCCGCGGTGTGCCTGGGGCTGACGCTGTCCTGGTACCAGGACACCCCGGCCGGCCCCTCGGTGGTGGTGGCCGCCGCCGGGATGTTCCTGCTGGGCTACCTGTTGCCCCGCCGCGCCTAGGCGCTCTAGCGCGGCGCCTGCCAGACCGCCTGGCTGACGTCCACCGCCCGGGGGATCAGCCCCTGGGCCTTGAAGATGTCGGCGGTCTGCTGCTGGGTGGCGATGATCGCCGGCGTCAGCGCCGTCGCACCATAACCGGTACGCGCCTGCCAAGTGGCGATCACCGCTTCCGGCAGTCCGATCTGCTCGGCCAGGATGCGTGTCACCTCCGGCTTGTGGGTATTGGCCCAGGCACCAGCCTTGGCCAGTTCCGCCAGCAGCAGGCGGATCGCCTCGGGATGGGCGTCGGCGAAGCGGCGGGAGCCCTCATAGAAGCTGTTGGCGTGCAGCAGTCCTTTGTAGTCGGCGAGCACGCGCACCGGCTGGCTCTGCTGGATGGCCGCAAGATAGGGGTCCCAGACCACCCAGGCGTCCACCGACCCATTGACGAAGGCGGCGCGGGCGTCCGCGGGCGGCAGATACACCGGCTGGATGTCCTTGAAGCTCAGCCCGGCTTTTTCCAGGGCGGCGACCAGCAGGAAGTTGGCGCTCGATCCCTTCTGCACCGCCACCTTCCTGCCCCTGAGGCCGGCGACGTCGCGGATCGGCGAGGCGGTTGGCACCAGGATGGCCTCCACCGCCTCGCTGGCCGGTTCGGCGCCCAGGTAGACCAGGTCGATCCCGGCGGCCTGGGCGAAGATCGGCGGTGGCGAGCCGGTATAGCCGACGTCGATGCTGCCGGCATTGAGCGCCTCCAGCAGTTGCGGCCCGGCCTGGAATTCGCGCCAGCTCACCTGGTAGCCCTGGGCGCCCAGGGCCTGCTCCAGGGTACCCTGGGCCTTGAGCACGGCCAGCAGACCTCCGCCTTTCTGATAGCCGATGCGCAGCGCCTGGTCGGCGGCCTGGATCGGGGCGAGCATCCCGAGCGCCAGCAACAGAACGGCGCCCCGCGCCAGCCAGCGTCGAAGAGAGGAGCGAAACATGGCGACCTTCCTTATATTCCATTTGGAAAGGTCAGCCTGGCCTATCTAGATCCGAATGTTTAATACATTTCTCTGCTAAGGCTATGCCCAGCCAGGCAGCGAGGGCCAGCCAAGGTCCGATTGACGCTGGCCCCAGGATCGCGCCACCCTGCGCCAGCGGCGACCACCGGGGTCGCCGACCCTATCGGAGCCTGCCATGCCTTTTCTGATCGAGACCTTCGACAAGCCGGACAGCCTGGCCCTGCGCCAGCAGCATCGCCCGGCCCACCTGGACTTCCTGCGCGAGAACGCCGCCGCGCTGCTGGCCTGCGGCGCCAAGCTCAGCGACGACGGCGAGACCGCCACCGGCAGCGTCTACATCGTCGATGTGGAAACCCGCGCCGAAGCCGAAGCCTTCATCGCCCGCGATCCCTTCACCAGCGCCGGACTGCCGGGCGAGGTGCGCATCACCCGCTGGCGAAAGGCGATTCTGGACGGCAAGGCGTTCGTCTAGGTGCTCTCCAGGGCGGCCTGACCGGCCGCCTCCGCCCTACCGCGAATTGGCTTAAGAATCCCTTAAACCTGGCAAAATGCCACCTTAATCAACGCCGTTCGCAGCCGTTGCAAGTTCACACTTCTAGGAATCGCTTCACAGAAAAGTGATGCAGCGCAAGAAAAGCCCGAGTTTTCCCGGCGCTACCGCAAGGAAGCTAACGAACTAGCCTAAGCTCACCGGGCTCAGATGATCTGATGCGCCGACATCCTTTCCCACTCCTGTGGAAACGCTGTCTCGCTTAGCTAGTACAGAGGACTCAGCATGACCAAGACCACGCCTGAAAAGGATCTGCGCATCGAGACGATTCGCGGCCTGGCGCTGTTTCTGATGGTAGCGGGCCACGTCATCGGCAGTTCGTCGACCCTGGGCATGAAGGTGCCCGACGACTCCGTGCTGCGCTATCTCTACGACTCTCTCGTCTATGTCCGGATGCCGCTGTTCACCGCCATCTCCGGCTACGTCTATGCCTTGCGCCCGGTGAATACCGGCAGCGACCTGTCGCGCTTCTACCAGGGCAAGTTCAAACGCATCGGGATTCCCCTGCTGGTGGTGTCGACGCTGTTCTTCGCCCTGCAGATGGCCGTGCCCAACACCAACTACAAGCCGCAGCTGACCGACATCTTCAGCATCTACTTCTTCAGCTATGCGCACTTCTGGTTCCTGCAGTCGATCTTCTGCATCTTCGTGGTGATCGCCCTGCTGGAGAAGGCCGGCCTGCTGCTGACCTTGCGCAACTTCGGCCTGGTGTTCGCCGTGGCCCTGGCGGCGTCCTTCGCCTGGGAGAGCTTCCCGGACCTGTTCAGCCTCTACAAGGCGGTGCAGCTGTTCCCCTTCTTCCTCCTGGGCCTGGGTCTCTACCGCTTCGGCGCGCAACTCATCACCCGGCGCAACGTCACCACCATGGCCGTGGCCCTGGCGATCCTGGTGATCATCGACCAGGCGTATCTGTTCGAACTGGTGGATCTCGACGAGAACGACATGGCCGTGGTCGGCACCGCCCTGGGCCTGGCCGCCATCAGCCTGCTGATCGCCCGCCGCTTCTACTTCAAGCCGCTGGCCTGGCTGGGCTATTTCTCCTTCGAAATCTACCTGTTCCACGTCTTCGGCACCGCCGGTGCCCGCATCGTGCTGAACAAGCTGCAGGTTCACGACGTCTGGGTGGTCTTTACCGTCAGCATGGTCATGGGCCTGTTCCTGCCGGTGGCGCTCAAGCTGGTGCTGGAACGCATCAGTCCGCTGCACTTCCTCAGCGTGGCCTTCTTTGGCGCCAAGACCCGGGTCAATCGGGCTACGCCGCCGCTGCAAAAGAAAGCCACCGCCTAGGCGCCCGGCTCGGACGACCCGCCATAAAAAACCCACGCTTTGGCGTGGGTTTTTCATTATCTGGCGGATCAGTCGACGCTGAGCACGACCCGACCCCGGGTGGGGCACTGCTCCATGCAGCGGTGGGCCTCGACGAATTGCTCGAAGGGAAAGACCTGCTTGATCTGCGCCTTGAGCAGGCGATCGCGAGTCAACTGGTCGATGTGCTGCAGGGCCTCGCGCACCGCGGCGCAATCCGCCTCCAGCCCCATCTCCGGCTGGCCGGTGAAGTCCTGGACGCAGTGGATGTAGAGCTTGAATTTCTTCTTGAAGGCCGCGCAGGCCGGCAGCGGGGTCTGGTTGCCCCCATTGAGGCCGTAGAGCAGCAGCCGACCGCGGGGCGCCATGGCCTCGCCGAGTAGTGCCAGTTGCGGACCGCCCAGGGCATCCAGGGCCACGTGCACGCCGACACCGTCGGTGATGCTGGCGATGCGGCTGACCAGATCCTCTTCCTCGGCGGCGATGACCCTTTCCGCGCCCAGTTCGCGCAGGTAGTCACGGTCGCCGGCGTCATGGGTGCTGGCGATGACCCGGGCCCCCAGGGCCTTGGCCAACTGGATGGAGGCCGGACCGCAGCAGCGACTGGCATCGGTGATCAGCACCCATTCGCCCGGTTGCAACCGGGCCTGGTGCATCAGCGCGGTATAGACGGTGAGCAGCGGGTTGTAGTGCACCGCGGCTTCCACCGGGGTGAGCACGTCCGGGTAGCGCACCAGGGAGGTGGCCGGATAGACCAGGTCATCGCCATAGGCCGGATAGCGATTGATATCGTGACCCAGGAAGCTGGCCACGCGATCGCCCACCGCCAGGTCGGCCACGCCTTCGCCCAGGGCGGTGACCACCCCGGCCAGCTCGCAGCCGAGACCGGCCGGCGGCACGGCCTGCTCGGGGGCCAGATTCTGCCGCCAGAGCACGTCGTACCAGCTCACGCCAATGGCCTGGACCCGCACCAGCACCTCGCCTGGCCCCGCCATGGGCGTGGGCCGGTCGATGCAGGCGAGCACCTCCGGCGGGCCGAATTCGGTGAACTGGATCAGGCGGGACATGGCATTACCTCGCGTTGATGCCAACCCCGGGACGTGTGCCGAGGCGGACTGCTATGACTAGGACTCTAACCAGCCTTCCCTTAGGATTCTATGCATCCCCATCGATAATGGACATCGGGGGTATCGATCCACTCCCTGCCGGGGCCCGAATGAACCGTACCGATCTGCGTCGCGTCGACCTCAACCTGCTCATCGTGTTCGAGACCCTGATGCTCGAGCGCAGCGTCACCCGTGCCGCGGAAAAGCTGTTTCTCGGCCAGCCGGCGATCAGCGCGGCCCTGGCACGGCTGCGCACCCTGTTCGACGATCCGCTGTTCGTCCGCACCGGGCGCAGCATGGAACCCACGCCGCGGGCCCAGGAGATCGCCGCCCTGCTGTCGCCGGCGCTGGACCAGATCTCCAGCGCGGTGAGCCGCACCCAGAGTTTCGAGCCGGCCAGCGCCGACCGGGTCTTTCGCGTCGGCCTCTCCGACGACGTCGAATTCGCCCTGCTCCCACCGCTGCTCAGGCGCATCCGCATCGAGGCGCCGGGCACCACCCTGGTGGTGCGCCGGATGAACTACCTGACTGCCGCCGGCATGCTGGCCTCCGGCGAGATCACCGTGGCGGTGGGCTATACCGAGGAATTGCCGGCCAATGCCAAGCGGCGGCCGGTGCGGCGTTTCGGCTTCAAGGTGCTGCGCGCCGACAGCAAACCCGGTCGCCTGACCCTGGACGAATACTGCGCGCGGCCCCATGCCCTGGTGTCCTATGCCGGCGATCTCACCGGCTATATCGACGAACTCCTCGACAAGCTCGGCCGCCAGCGCCGGGTGGTGCTGGCGGTACCCCAGTTCAACGGCCTGGGGTCGCTGCTGGCGGAAACCGATCTGCTGGTGATGGTGCCGGACTACACCGCGCGCCTGCTGGCCAGCACCGGTGGCCTGAGGTACGAAGACCCGCCAGAAGAGCTGCGCGACGGCAGCCATGAATTGCCCATGGCCTGGAGCGGCGCCCAGGATCACGACCCCGGCGAGCGCTGGCTGAGGTCGCGCATCCAGATGTTCATTGGCGATCCGGACAGTCTTTAACGCTTGCCCATGTCGGGCTCCTGATCGCCGCGAGGCGTCCGACGCTCAGGGATGACGGCGCCCTCGGTACCGTCCGCACCCTTGGCGCCGGGAATGCCGCCAGGTCCGGCGGCACCGCCCTGGCCCCCGCTGCCGACCTTGCCCGGTAGCGCGCCGCTACCGCCTGCGCCACCCGCACCGCCGGCTCCTCCGTTGCCGGCCAGGAGCAGGTAGTCGGAATGGGCGTGCGCGGGCGTCGGCAAGACCGGCTGGGCGGCCGTTGCCGCGCTGGCGAGCAGCGCGGTGATCAGTACCAAGGTGTGGCGGGATAGCGACATCGTCATCCTCCTGCAGCGGGGGTCTCGACCGGAGCCTGGCGACCACCGCGGCGCGCTTGGGCAAGGACAGGGTCTGCAGCCAGCCACTCTAGCCCAGGGCGGACGCCGAGCTGAAGGGCTCTAGATCGCCGCTCTACGCTCAGCGCCATCACCGCCAGCGATACCTACAGCAAAACCATCATCGTCATCGATAAATGAGTTCGAGCCCTTCGATTCGTCGGCGCCCTTCCCCGGCGGCAGACTCGCCTCCCTGACCTCTTTCCACCTCGGGCGGACTCGAACATGGATCTCTTCGCGAAAACCCTCGGCCCCCTGGCCCTGACCTCCACGCTGTTCCTTGCCGCCTGCGGCGATTCCCATCCCCAGGCCAGCGCGGCACCGCCCGCGCCCAAGGTGAGCGCCGCCGAGGTGCTGCGCCAGCCGGTGGTGGAATGGGACGAGGTGACCGGCCGCCTGGAAGCGCCCGAGTCCGTGGTGGTGCGTCCCCGCGTCTCCGGCTATGTCGACCGCGTGCTCTTCCACGAGGGTGCCCGGGTCAAGCGCGGCGACCTGCTGCTGCAGATCGATCCGCGCCCCTTCCAGGCCGAGGTCAAGCGCCTCGAAGCCGAGCTGCAACAGGCCCGCGCCAACGCCAGTCGCACCGCCGACGAAGCCGCCCGTGGCGAACGCCTGCGCAGCAGCAACGCCATCTCTGCGGAAATCGTCGAGGCCCGCCGCAGCGCCGCCCAGGAAGCCAAGGCCAGCGTCGCCGCCGCCCAGGCGCAACTGGACGCCGCGCGCCTGAATCTGGGCTTCACCGAGGTCCGCGCCGCCATCGACGGGCGCGTCGGCCGTGCGGAGGTCACTGCCGGCAACCTGGTCAACGCCGGAGACACCCGCCTCACCACCCTGGTCTCCACCGACAAGGTCTATGCCTATTTCGACGCCGACGAGCGCGTCTTCCTCAAGCAGCAGGCCCTCGCCCGCCAGGGCCAGCGCGGCGCGGCCAGCCCGGTCTACCTGGCGCTGTCCAACGAAGACGACTTCTCCCACGAAGGCCACATGGACTTCATGGACAACCAGCTCGATCCGCGCACCGGCACCATCCACGGTCGCGCCGTGTTCGACAATGCCGACGGCCGCTTCACCCCGGGACTCTATGCCCGGCTACGGCTGGTGGGCAGCGGCACCTACGAAGGCACCCTGATCCAGGACGCCGCCGTAGGCACCGACCTGGGCAAGAAATTCGTGCTGGTGGTGGACGGCCAGAACAAGGCCGCCTATCGCAACGTCGATCTGGGCCCACGCCTGGAAGGCCTGCGCATCGTGCGCAAGGGGTTGGAAGCCGGCGATCGCATCGTGGTCAACGGCCTGCAGCGAGTGCGTCCGGGCATGACCGTCGACGCCCAGTCGGTGCCCATGGCCGATGCCACCACCCTGGCCGCCCTCAAGCGCCAGCGCGACGCGGTCCTCGCCAGCCTGCCGGCGCCCACCCAGCCGCTCAAGGTGGGTAGTCGCTAGACCCCAGGCTCAACCTTCTTCCCATTTCAGACTTTCACCGTCCAGGCATCGCGTCTATCGCGGTCATGGACCGCTCCTACCGTAGGAGCGGCCCATGGCCGCGATGGACGCGACGGCCGCCTGTTGCCCAAGGAAAGCCCGATGAACTTCTCCCAGTTCTTCATCCGCCGGCCGATCTTCGCCGCCGTGCTCTCGCTGATCATCCTGATCGGCGGGGCCATCTCGCTGTTCCAGCTGCCGATCAGCGAATACCCCGAGGTCGTCCCGCCCACCGTGGTGGTGCGCGCCACCTTCCCCGGCGCCAACCCCAAGGTGATCGGCGAGACCGTCGCCGCGCCCCTGGAGCAGGCCATGAACGGCGTGGAGCACATGCTCTACCTGTCGTCCCAGTCCACCGCCGACGGCAAGCTGACCCTGACCATCACCTTCGCCCTGGGAACCAATCTGGATACCGCCCAGGTGCAGGTGCAGAACCGCGTCACCCGCACCCTGCCCAAGCTGCCGGAAGAGGTGCAGCGCCTCGGCGTGACCGCCGACAAGGCTTCGCCGGACCTGGCGATGGTGGTGCACCTGACCTCGCCGGATCAGCGCTACGACATGCTCTATCTGTCCAACTACGCCCTGATCAACGTCAAGGACGAGCTGGCGCGACTGGACGGCGTGGGCGACGTCCAGCTGTTCGGCATGGGCGACTATTCCCTGCGCGTCTGGCTCGATCCGGACAAGGTGGCCTCGCGCGGCCTGACCGCCAGCGACGTGGTCACCGCCATCCGCGAGCAGAATCGCCAGGTCGCCGCCGGTGCCCTCGGCGCGCCGCCGGCCCCGGGCAGCACCAGCTTCCAGCTGGCCATCAACACCCAGGGCCGCCTGGTGGACGAGGAAGAATTCGCCAACATCATCGTGCGCGCCGGCAGCGACGGCCAGATCACCCGGCTGCGCGACATCGCCCGCATCGAACTGGGCTCCAACCAGTACGCCCTGAGATCTCTGCTGAACAACCAGCCGGCGGTGGCCATCCCGATCTTCCAGCGCCCCGGCAGCAACGCCATCGACCTGTCCAACCAGGTGCGCGCCAAGATGGCCGAGCTCAAGCAGAGCTTCCCCCAGGGCATGGACTACGAGATCGTCTACGACCCGACCATCTTCGTGCGCGGCTCCATCGAAGCCGTGGTGCACACCCTGTTCGAAGCCATCATCCTGGTGGTGCTGGTGGTGATCCTGTTCCTGCAGACCTGGCGCGCCTCCATCATTCCCTTGGCGGCGGTGCCGGTGTCGCTGATCGGCACCTTCGCGGTGATGCACGCCTTCGGCTTCTCGCTCAATGCGCTGTCCTTGTTCGGCCTGGTGCTGGCCATCGGCATCGTGGTGGACGACGCCATCGTGGTGGTGGAAAACGTCGAGCGGAACATCGGCCTCGGCCTCGATCCGGTGGCCGCCACCCGCCGTGCCATGGGCGAGGTGACCGGGCCCATCATCGCCACCGCCCTGGTGCTCTGCGCGGTGTTCGTGCCGACCGCCTTCATCTCCGGTCTCACCGGGCAGTTCTATCGCCAGTTCGCCCTGACCATCGCCATCTCCACGGTGATCTCGGCCTTCAATTCCCTGACCCTGTCGCCGGCCCTGGCCGCGGTGCTGCTCAAGGGCCACGACGCGCCCAAGGACCGTTTCTCGCGACTGCTCGACCGGCTGTTCGGCGGCTGGCTGTTCGCCCCCTTCAACCGCTTCTTCGAGAAAGCCAGCCACGGCTACGTCGGCGCCGTGCGCCGGGTGCTGCGCGGCGGCTCCATCGTGCTGGTGCTCTATGTGGTGCTGCTCGGCCTGACCGGCCTGGGCCTGGTGAAGACGCCGACCGGCTTCGTGCCGCCCCAGGACAAGCAGTACCTGGTGGCCTTCGCCCAGTTGCCCGATGCCGCCACCCTGGATCGCAGCGAAGAGGTCATCCGCCGCATGTCGGCCATCGCCCTCAAGCACCCCGGCGTGGAAAGCACCGTGGCCTTCCCCGGTCTGTCCATCAACGGCTTCACCAACAGCCCCAACAGCGGCATCGTCTTCGTGACCCTGAAGCCCTTCGAGGAGCGTCGTGATCCCTCGTTGTCCGCCGGCGCCATCGCCGCCCAGCTGAACGGCGAATTCGCCGCCATCCAGGAATCCATCATCGCCATCTTCCCGCCGCCGCCGGTGCAGGGACTGGGCAGCATCGGCGGCTTCCGCCTGCAGGTGGAGGACCGCGGCAACCTGGGTTACGAAGAACTCTACGCCCAGACCCAGAGCGTGCTGGCCAAGGCCCGACAGCTGCCGGAACTGGCGCCGGAGTCGCTGTTCACCAGCTACCAGGTCAACGTGCCGCAGATCGATGCCCACATCGACCGCGAGAAGGCCAAGACTCACGGGGTGCCCATCGACGCCATCTTCGACACCCTGCAGGCCTACCTGGGCTCGGTCTACGCCAACGACTTCAACCGCTTCGGCCGTACCTTCCAGGTCAACGTCCAGGCCGACCAGCGCTTCCGCCTGGAACCCGAGCAGATCGGCCAGCTCAAGGTGCGCAACGACCGCGGCGAGATGGTGCCCCTGTCCACCTTCGTCAAGGTCAGCGACACCGCCGGTCCCGACCGGGTGATGCACTACAACGGCTTCCTCACCGCCGAGATCAACGGCGCGCCGGCGCCCGGCTACAGCTCCGGCCAGGCCCAGGCGGCCATCGAGGGGCTGCTCAAGCAGGAGCTGCCCAACGGCATGACCTTCGAATGGACCGAGCTGACCTACCAGCAGATCCTCTCCGGCAATACCGCCCTGCTGGTGTTCCCGCTCTGCGTGCTCCTGGCCTTCCTGGTGCTGGCCGCCCAGTACGAGAGCTGGAGCCTGCCGCTGGCGGTGATCCTGATCGTGCCCATGACCCTGCTCTCGGCCATCACCGGGGTGATCCTGGCCGGCAGCGACAACAACATCTTCACCCAGATCGGCCTGATCGTGCTGGTGGGCCTGGCGTGCAAGAACGCCATCCTCATCGTCGAGTTCGCCAAGGACCAGCAGGCCACCGGCAAGGACCGCGTCGCCGCGGTGCTGGAGGCCTGCCGCCTGCGCCTGCGGCCCATCCTGATGACCAGCTTCGCCTTCATCATGGGCGTGGTACCCCTGGTGACCTCCACCGGCGCCGGCGCCGAGATGCGCCACGCCATGGGCGTCGCGGTGTTTTCCGGGATGCTCGGGGTGACCTTCTTCGGTCTGCTGCTCACGCCGCTCTTCTATGTGCTGGTACGCGCCTTCGTGGAGCGTCGCCAGGCCCGCTCCGCCGTTGCCCAGGAGGCCCAGGCATGAAGGCTTTCGCTCCCCTGCTGCTGGCGCTGGCGGTCTCCGCCTGCGCCGTCGGCCCGCACTACCAGGCGCCTGAGCAGGCACCCGTCCAGCTCAAGGCCAGCCAGCAGCCCAGCGCCTACGACCAGGGCCGCTTCGAGGCGCTCTGGTGGCGCCAGTTCGAGGACCCGACTCTCAACGCCCTGGTGGCCAGCAGCCTGGACGGCAACCGCGAATTGCGCGCCGCCTTCGCCCGGCTGCGCGCCGCCCGCGCCCTGCGCGACGACGACGCCAACGACCTCTATCCGACGGTCACCAGCCGTGCCAGCAGCCAGCTCGGCAAGGCCCAGCAACCCGGTTTCACCGAGGAGCGGGTCAACAGTGATCGCTACGACCTGGGCCTGGACATGGCCTGGGAGCTGGACCTGTTCGGTCGGGTCCGCCATGCCCTGGAAGCCAGCGATGCCCGCGCCGAGGCCGCGGCGTCGGATCTCGCCGCGCTGCAGGTCAGCCTGATCGCCGAGCTGGTGGATGCCTATGGCGATCTGCGCGGCGCCCAGCTGCGCGAACGCATCGCCCGCGACAACCTCGGCAACCAGCGCGAAGCGCGCCGCCTGACCGCGACCCTGAGGGACGAAGGCATGGGCAGCGACCTGGACGTGCAGCGCAGCGAAGCGCGGCTGGCGGCCACCGAAGCCAGCCTGCCGGAATTCCAGGCCCAGGCCACCCGCGCGCGCAATCGCATCGCCACCCTGCTCGGCCAGCGCCCGGATGCCCTCAGCGTGGATCTCTCACCCAAGGCCCTGCCGGCCATCGCCAAGCGCCTGCCCATCGGCGATCCCGGCGAATTGCTGCGCCGCCGGCCGGACGTGGCCGCCGCCGAACGCCGGCTGGCCGCCGCCACCGCCGACGTGGGCGTGGCCACCGCCGATCTCTTCCCGCGGGTCAGCCTCTCGGGCTTTCTCGGCTTCACCGCCGGGCGCGGTTCGCAGATCGGCAGCAGCGCCGCCCGGGCCTGGGGACTCGGCCCGAGCATCACCTGGCCGGCCTTCGACCTGGGCAGCGTCCGCGCCCGCCTGCGCGGCGCCCGCGCCGGCTCCGAAGAGGCCCTGGCCAACTACGAGCAGCAGGTGCTGACCGCCCTGGAAGAGAGCGCCAACGCCTTCAGCGACTACGGCCGTCGCCAGGAGCGCCTGCAGGCGCTGATCCGTCAGTCGGTGGCCAGCCGCGCCGCCGCCGACCAGGCCGAGATCCGCTACCGCGAAGGGGGCACCGACTTCCTGGTGCTGCTCGATGCCCAGCGCGAACGCCTGGCCGCCGAGGACCAGCAGGCCCAGGGCGAGATCGAGCTCTATCGCGGCATCGTCGCCCTCTACAAGGCCCTGGGTGGCGGCTGGGACGTGCAACCCGCGCGTCTCGCCCAGGGCAACGCTTCCCCCGCGCCGGCGCTCTGACGCCGGCGCTTACCCCCCGGCACGCGTGTTCCCCTGCTCCTTTGGCGTGTCGGTTTTTTTCTTCCCCCCGCCCCGCTGCGACGCCCCTGGCACCGCAGCGGGGCACCCCTGCCCGGCGACGCGAGCAAAAGCCCGTTGCAGAGGTCTCAAAGAGGTCCGGGCCTCTGCCCGCCGGTGTCTGCCTCCCAGGCTGGACGCCTTGCGGCTGTTTCCTAATATTTTGTAAGGGAGACAGGCCTAGGAATCTGTGGTCTCTCTTTTATTATCACCTTAGGTTATTAAACCGCCGGTTCTTGTACGAAACTCAGAGATCGCTTCGCGCGCCCCTTGCCGTCCCGGCAAGCGTCCCGGCGCGGGGATCGAATGCCGCTCGAGGCCTCTAGGGAGCCCCATCTACCAACCGCCGTGAGGCGGCTCAGCTAAAGGATGCAGGCATGGTATTGGCGCTGATCATCGCGTTGCCCTTCCTGGGAACACTGCTGTCGCTGGCGACCGATCGCTTCGGCCGGCGCGCCTGCGCCCTGGGCACCGCCGTGGCCCCCGCCCTGGCCCTGGCCCTGCTGGCCACGCAACTGCCCGCGGTTCTCGACGGCAGCGTGCTGTTGCACCGGGTCGACTGGCTGCCGGCGCTGGGGCTGAATCTCAGCCTGCGCCTGGACGGCCTGGGGCTGATGTTCGCCCTGATGATCCTGGTCATCGGCCTGCTGGTGATCCTCTATGCCACCTACTACCTGAGCAAGGACGAGCCGGTCGGGCGCTTCTTCGCCTACCTGCTGCTGTTCATGGGCGCCATGCTGGGCGTGGTGCTGGCGGAAAACCTGCTGCTGCTGATGGTGTTCTGGGAGCTGACCAGCCTGTCGTCCTTCCTGCTGATCGGCTTCTGGAGCCACAGCAGGGAAGCCCGCCAGGGCGCACGCATGGCGCTGACCGTCACCGGCGGCGGCGGCCTGGCCCTGCTCGCCGGCATCCTGTTGCTCGGCCATATCGTCGGCAGCTTCGAGCTGAGCGACGTCCTCGCCGCCGGCCCGCTGATCACCGGCCATGCGCTCTATCCGCTGGCGCTGATCCTGGTGCTGCTGGGCGTCTTCACCAAGTCCGCGCAATTCCCCTTCCACTTCTGGCTGCCCCAGGCCATGGCCGCGCCGACGCCGGTCTCGGCCTATCTGCACTCGGCGACCATGGTCAAGGCCGGGGTCTTCCTGCTGGCGCGACTCTATCCGGCGCTGGCCGATTCCGAGTGGTGGTTCTACATCGTCACCCTCACCGGCCTCACCACCCTGGTGGTGGGCGCCATCCTGGCGCTGTTCCAGCACGACCTCAAAGGCCTGCTGGCCTATTCCACCATCAGCCACCTGGGGCTGATCACCCTGCTGTTCGGCCTCGACACCCAGCTGTCCACCGTGGCGGCGGTGTTCCACATCCTCAACCACGCCACCTTCAAGGCCTCCCTGTTCATGGCCGCCGGCATCATCGACCACGAGACCGGCAGCCGCGACATGCGCCGCCTGGCCGGCCTCTGGCGCTACATGCCGCACACCGCGGTGCTGGCCATGGTCGCCGCCGCGGCCATGGGCGGGGTGCCCCTGCTCAACGGTTTCCTAAGCAAGGAGATGTTCTTCAACGAGACCCTCAACCACGGCCTGTTCGGCAGCTTCAGCTGGATCGTACCGGCGGTGGCGGTGCTCTACGGGGTCTTCTCGGTGGCCTATTCACTGCGCTTCATCCATGACGTCTTCTTCAACGGCGAGCCACGCGACCTGCCCCACTATCCGCCCCACGAACCGCCGCGCTACATGAAGATCCCGGTGGAGATCCTGGTGCTGCTCTGCCTGCTGGTGGGCGTGGTGCCCGGCTACACCGTGGCGCCGCTGCTGGCCGCCGGCGCCAGCGCCGCCCTCGGCGGCAGCCTGCCCGACTACAGCCTGGCCATCTGGCACGGCTTCAACACCGCCCTGGTGATGAGTATCCTGGCCATGGTCGGCGGGGTGCTGGTCTATGCCTTCCGTCAGCCGCTGTTCCGCTGGCAGGAAGGCCTGCCCGACGTCGATGCGCGGCTGGTCTTCGAACAGGGCCTGAATCGGCTGATCGGCTTCGCCCAGCGCCTCACCGGGCGCCTGGAGAGCGGCTCGCTGCAGGGTTATATCGCCCTGATGCTGACGGCCACCCTGGTGCTGCTGGTGGCGGCGCTGTCCGGCCTGGACAGCCTCCACGGCCCGGTCGCCCTGTCGCCCTTCGATCCGCTCACCGCCCTGGGCCTGGGCATCCTCATGCTGACCGCGGTGCTGACGGTGTCCTTCCACCGCAACCGCCTCAAGGCGCTGATGACCCTGAGCACCGTGGGCCTGATCGTGTCCCTGCTGTTCGCCCGCTATTCGGCGCCGGACCTGGCGCTGACCCAGCTGTCGGTGGAGGTGGTGACCATCATCCTGCTGGTGCTGGCGCTGTTCTTCATGCCCGATCGCACCCCCATCGAATCCAGCAGCCTGCGCGGCCTGCGCGACGTCCTGCTGGCCGGCGGCCTGGGGCTGCTGGTGGCGCTGCTGGCCTATGCCGTGCTGACCCGCCCCTATGAGGGCATCGGCGACTTCTTCCTGGCCAATTCGGTGTCCGGGGGCGGCGGCTACAACGTGGTCAACGTCATCCTGGTGGACTTCCGCGGCTTCGACACCCTCGGCGAGATCACCGTGCTGGCCATCGCCGCGGCGGGCGTCTACGGCCTGCTCAAGCACCTGCACCTGCCGCATCCGCTGGTCGATCCCAAGGGCACGCCCTGGTCGCGCGACAGCCATCCGATGATCCTCAACAACGTGGCGCGGGTGCTCTTGCCGCTGGCGCTGCTGGTGTCGGCCTTCATCTTCGTGCGCGGCCACAACCTGCCCGGTGGCGGCTTCATCGCCGGCCTGATCACCGCCATTGCCCTGATCCTGCAGTACGTGGCCCATGGCGTGACCTGGACCCAGCGGCGCCTGCCGATCAGCTACCACGCGCTCTGCGGCCTCGGGGTGCTGATCGCCGCCCTCACCGGACTGGGCTCGCTGGCGTTCGGCCGGCCCTTCCTGACCACCGCCTTCGACTACTTCGCCATCCCCCTGATCGGCAAGACCGAACTGGCCACGGCGCTGATCTTCGATCTCGGGGTCTACCTCGCCGTCGTCGGCGCCACCCTGCTGATCCTCTCCAACCTGGGCCACGTCAGCCGGGACGAGAAGGACACGGACGGCTCCAGCCAGGAGGTGCTCTAGCATGGAAATCCTGTTCTGCACGGCCCTCGGGGTGCTCACCGCCAGCGGCGTCTACCTGCTGCTGCGGGCGCGTCTCTATCCGGTGGTGCTCGGCCTCACCCTGCTCTCCTATGCGGTCAATCTCTTCCTGTTCGCCATGGGTCGCCTGCGCACCGGCGTGCCGGCGGTGATCGGCCAGGCCGCCGAGCAGGCCGACCCGGTGCCCCAGGCGCTGGTGCTCACCGCCATCGTCATCGGCTTCGCCATGACCGCCTTCGTGGTCGCCCTGTCGCTGCGCGCCCTGGGCGAGTTGCGCACCGACCACGTGGATGGCGAGGAGCCGCGCCGATGAAGCACCTGATCATCCTGCCGATCCTCGTGCCGCTGTTCATGGGTGCCTTCCTGCTCATGCGGCCGCGGCTGTCCGCCCGTACCGCGCGCGGGCTGTCGCTGCTCGCCACCGCGACCCTGCTGCCGCTGGCGCTGCTGCTCCTGCAGCGGGCCAACGGCGGCCAGCTGGAGGTCTATGCCCTGGGCGACTGGCCGGCGCCCTTCGGCATCGTCCTGCTGCTGGATCGCCTGGCCGCGCTGATGCTGGCGACCGTGGCGGTACTGGCCGCCGGCGCGGCGCTCTACGCCTGCCGCGGCGACGACAACCGCGGTCCGGATTTCCACGCGCTGTTCCAATTCCAGCTGCTGGGCATCAACGGTGCCTTTCTCACCGGCGACCTGTTCAACCTCTTCGTCTTCTTCGAGATCCTGCTGATCGCCTCCTATGCCCTGCTGGTGCACGGCGCGGGACCGGCCCGAGTGCGCGCCGGCCTGCACTATGTGGTGCTCAACCTCGTGGGCTCGGCGCTGTTCCTGATCGGCATCGGCCTGCTCTATGGCCTGCTCGGCACCCTGAACATGGCCGATCTGGGCCTGAGGGTGGCCAACGCCGATCCCGCGCAGGCACCGCTGCTGGCCGCCGCCGGCTTCCTGCTGCTGGTGGTGTTCGGCCTCAAGGGCGCCCTGCTGCCGCTGTATTTCTGGCTGCCCAGTGCCTATTCGGCGGCCAGTGCGCCGGTCGCCGCCCTGTTCGCCATCATGACCAAGGTCGGGCTCTACGCCATCGTCCGGGTCTTTCTGCTGGTGTTCGGCGCCGCCGCCGGTCCCCTCGCCCACTATGTGCTGCCCTGGCTCTGGCCGCTGGCGGCGGTCACCCTGGCCGCCGGGGTGTTCGGCGCCCTGGCGGCCCATCACCTCAAGACCCTGCTCGGCTATCTGGTGGTCATCTCGGTGGGGATGCTGCTGACCGGCGTGGCCCTGGGCAGTGTCGCCGGACTCGCCGCCAGCCTCTTCTATCTGGTGCACAGCACCTGGATCGCCGGCGCCCTGTTCCTGCTGGCGGATCTCATCGCCCAGCAGCGCGGTGCCCAGGGCGATACCCTCGGCAGCGGTCCGCCGCTGGCGCACCCCCGACTGCTCGGCGGGCTGTTCTTTCTGGGCGCGGTCTCCGTCGCCGGGCTGCCACCCTTCCCCGGCTTTCTTGGCAAGGTGATGCTGCTGCAGGCCACCGGCACCGCCTGGCCGGCGCTGATCATCTGGCCGGTGGTGCTGCTCGGCGGACTGGGCATGATCATCGCCCTGTCCCGCGCCGGGACCACGCTGTTCTGGCGCGGCCGAGGCGCGGCCCTGGACGTCCGCCTCGATCCCATCCAGCTCACCGCCACCCTCGGCCTGCTGCTGGGTAGCCCGCTGCTGATGGCGCTGGCGGCGCCGCTGCATGGCTACGCCCTGGAGACCGCCCGGCAACTGCTGGACGTCGCACCCTACTTCGATATCGTCCGGGGAGTTGGCCCATGAAGCGCTGGCTACCGCACCCACTGCTCACCGTCCTGCTGACCCTGACCTGGCTGCTGCTCAACAACAGCCTGAGCCTGGGCCAGTTGCTCCTGGGCCTGCTGCTCGGCTGGGGCATCCCGCTGCTCTGCCAGGATTTTCTGCTGCACGCCCCCCGCTTGCGCCGCCCCCTGCTCCTGCTGCGCTACATGCTGGTGGTGCTGTACGACATCATCGTCGCCAACCTGCACGTCGCACGGCTGGTGCTGGGGCGGACCGAGGCGCTTGAGCCCGCCTTCATCGAGGTCCCCATCGACATCGAGGACGAATTCCTGCTCACCCTGCTCGCCTGCGTGGTGTCCCTCACCCCCGGCACCGTGTCGTCCGGCCTCAGCGGCGATCGCAAGACCCTGCTGCTGCACGGTCTGGATGTCGCCGACAAGGACGAGGTGATCCGCCAGGTCAAGACGCGCTATGAGGCCCCGCTCAAGGAGATCTTCGAATGCTCACCTACGTGACCCTGCTGTGCATGGGGATGATGGGCGTGGCCGCCGTGCTCAACGTCTATCGCCTGGTGAAGGGACCGGACATCCCGGATCGGGTGCTGGCCCTGGACACCCTCTATATCAACGTCCTGGCGATCATCATCCTGTTCGGCATCTGGCTGGCCACCGACGTCTTCTTCGAAGCCTCGCTGCTCATTGCCGTGACCGGCTTCGTCGGCACCGTGGCGCTGGGCAAGCACATGCTGCACGGCGAAATCATCGATTAACGGAGCGCTATCCCATGCCCTTCTGGCTCGAACTCCTGATCTGCGCCCTGCTGCTCATCGGCAGCAGCTTCGCCCTCATCGGCGCGATTGGCCTGTACCGGCTGCCGGACTTCTTCATGCGCCTGCACGGTCCGACCAAGGCCACCACCCTGGGCGTGGGCAGCACCATCATCGCCTCGATGCTGTTCTTCAGCGTCCAGGGCGAGGGCCTCAGCCTGCACGAGCTGCTGATCGCCCTGTTCATCTTCATCACCGCGCCGGTCAGCGCCCATATGCTGGCGCGCGCCGCCATCCAGCAGAAGGTCAAGCAGGTGGAGCGCACCGACGGCCAACCCTGGCGCTAGGGCTGGCCGCGCCGCACGCGCTGCTAGCGACCGCCGCTGACCTTGCTGAAGTCCTGGCGGCCGAAGGGATTGGGCTGGTAGCCCTCGACGCCATTCTTGGCCAGCACCGTCACCGTCGGGTGCGCCAGCGGCAGCCACAGCGCCTGGTCGTGGATGATGCGCTGCGCCTGGTGGTACACCGTGGCCCGCGCCATCTGGTCGGACAGGGTCTTGCCCTTGCTGATGGCGCCATCCAGGGTCTTGTCGCAATAGCGGGCGAAGTTCAGGCCCGACTGCACCGAGGCGCAGGAGAATTGCGGCGTCAGGTAGTTGTCCGGATCGCCGTTGTCGCCGGCCCAGCCCATGAACAGCAGGTCGTGCTCGCCGGTCTTGGCGCGGCGGATCAGTTCACCCCACTCGATCACCTGGATCTGCGCATCGACGCCGATCTTCTTCAGGTCGGCCTGCAGCATCTGCGCGCCCAGCTGCGGATTGGGATTGAGCAGGCTGCCGCTGGGTCTCGTCCAGATGGTGGTCTTGAAGCCGTCCTTGAGGCCCGCCTGGGCCAGTAGCGCCTTGGCCTTGGCCGGGTCATAGGGATAGGCCGGCACGTCCTTGGCATAGCCCCAGGTGGTGGGCGGATAGACGTTGTCGGCGGCCACCGCGGTGTCCTGGAACACCGCCTTGAGATAGCTCTGCTTGTCGAACGCCAGGTTGATGGCCTGGCGCACCTTGATGTTGTCCAGCGGCGGATGGCTGGTGTTGATGCCGACGAAGGCGGTCATGAAGGCCGGCGTCTGCAGCACCTGCAGACTCTTGTCCTCATGGGCGCTCTGCAGATCCTGGGGCTTGGGCGACAGGGCGATCTGGCACTCGCCGCGCTTGAGTCGCTGCAGGCGCACCGCCGAATCCGGGGTGATGGCGTAGATCAGCCCGTCCAGCTTGGGCTTGCCGCCAAAGTAGTCCGGGTTGGCGGCGTAACGCACCACGGCGTCCTTCTGGTAGCGCTTGAAGACGAAGGGACCGGTGCCTATGGGCTCGTCGTTGAGCTGCTCGGTCTTGCCGGCCTTGAGCAGCTGCTCGGCGTACTCGGCCGAGTAGATGGAGGCGAAGCCCATGCTCAGGGTCGGCAGGAAGGTGGCATCCGGGCTGTTGAGCACGATGCGCACACCGAGGTCGCTGGTCTTTTCCACGCTCTTGATCAGCTTGGGCCACTGCATCGACTGGGCATGGGGATAGCCGCTCTTGGCCACCCCGTGCCAGGGATGGTCCTTGTCCAGCATGCGCTGGAAGCTGAACACCACGTCGTCGGCCGTCAGGGTACGGCTGGGGGTGAAGTAGTCGGTCTGGTGAAACTTCACGTCCGGACGCAGGGCGAAGTCGTAGGTCAGGCCGTCGTTGGAGATCGTCCAGCTCTGCGCCAGGCTCGGCACCAGCTTGGCTTCGCTGGCATCGTATTCCACCAGGCGATTCATCAGCACGTCGGCCGAGGCGTTGGTGGTGGTCAGGGAGTTGTACTGCACCACGTCGAATCCATCCGGACTGGCTTCGGTACAGACACTGAGCGTGGCGGCCTGCGCCAGCAGGGGCGCGAAGAGCAGTGGCAAGGCGGCGAAACGCATAGAACGATTCCTTGTAGAGCCGAAGTGGGCAGACGGCGCACGGATGACTGGCAACGGCGGACAGGGCGGTCGTCTGGCGGACGTGGATTGAGTTTGGCAGTCGCTCTAAACTAGACCACCCGTCCGTCCGTCACAATGCTTCCGACCGACGAACGGTTGGCATTCCGGCCGGGCCCGCACAGCGCCCGGTGCGCGGGCATTTCATCCGTCGCCCTACCTTGTTATGCCCGAGTACTTCTGGTATAAAACAGCGCTCTTTTTTCGGGGTATGGCCGCTTCAGGTCCCCGGCGTTTGCCGGCTCTCCCCGTCAAAACAGGAATCAATACAGTTACAAGCGGCCAACCCATGCCGGGTTTGGCATGAGGTTTATGAGGGCTGAGCCATGTCGAGAGTTTGCCAAGTAACCGGTAAGGGTCCGATTACTGGGAACAACGTTTCCCACGCTAACAACAAAACCCGTCGTCGTTTCCTGCCGAATCTGCAGCACCACCGTTTCTGGGTAGAATCCGAGAAGCGCTTCGTGCGTCTGCGCGTTTCTGCCAAGGGCATGCGTATCATCGACAAGCGCGGTATCGAAACCGTACTGTCCGAGCTGCGTAGCCGCGGCGAAAAATTCTAAGGGGATTCGTCATGCGTGAATTGATCCGTTTGATTTCCAGTGCCGGCACCGGCCACTTCTACACCACTGACAAGAACAAGCGCACCAAGCCCGAAAAGATCGAAATCAAGAAATTCGATCCGGTCGTGCGCAAGCATGTCATGTACAAGGAAGGCAAGATCAAGTAATTGATCGCCCCCTTGAACAAGAAACCCGCCTCGGCGGGTTTTTTGTTGTCTGGCGTCCGGCCCGGCAGCTCCGGCGCCCGGGGCGCCGGAGGCCGCTCGGCCCGCTACTTGAACTGACCGGTCAGCTCGCGCAGGGCGGCTTCGGCGCCAAGGATCTTCTGCATGCACTCCCGCGCCTTGGCCGGATCGATGCTCAGCCGCGCATAGAGCTCGTCGGGAATCGGCTGGGCCGGGCCGTTGCCGATGCCCTCGGCGCGCAGCAGCTGCACGGCCAGGAAGATCAGGTTGGGATAGACCGCCTGCTCGCCCTGGTAGCCCGGATCGCCCTGGAAGCGCAGCGCCGTCACCACCTCTTCGGGCATTTCCCAGCAGCGCATCAGGGCCGCACCGATCTGCTCGCGGGTGATACCCAGCAGGTGGTGCTCGATGACCTGGTGATCGAGCTGGCGGTTGGCTTCCAGGTGGCGGCAGATCAGCGAGAAGTGCGGCGGAAAGACGTGGGCCAGCACCAGATAGCCGAAGTTGTGCAGCAGGCCGCCGAGATAGGCCAGGCCCATCTCCGGCCGCTCCGCGCGCGGCATGGAGCGCGCCAGGCCCTCGATCAGGGCGGCGGTGTAGATGGCCTGCTTCCAGTAGGGGGTTTCCTGCTGGGCCTGGTCGCTGGGCAGGCTCAGGGTCTTGCCCAGGGCCAGGCCGAGGGCCAGGTTGATCACCAGGTCGAAGCCCAGCACCCGCACGATGGCGTCTTCCACCGAGCGGATCTTGCCGGGCGCGGCATAGTAGGGCGAGGCGGCCCAGCTGATCACCTGGGCCGCCAGGGCCGGATCGGTCTCCACCACATTGGCCAGATCGTCCACCGTGGCCTCGGGATCGACCCGCAGCTTGATGACCTTTTCCGCCGTCTTGGACAGCGGCGGGATCTCCAGCGTCTCCTCCAGGCGTTGGCGGATGCGCCGCGCGGTGAAGGCGGTGGCGGCATGCAGGATCTCCGCCTCGTCGCGTTCCGGTTGCCGCAGATTGGGCTGGATACCGGCCGCCGGGATGCCGAAGCTGCCCGCGGTGGCCTGATTCAGCAGGCGCCTATAGTCAGACGTTTCCACTTCCAGCAGCAGCGAGCGTTCACCGGATTCCAGCAGCAGGCGCGGCGCTTCCAGCAGTCGCTCGTCATACAGGCAGGGGGAATTGGTCAGCGACGGCAGCCCCGGCAGGACATCCAGTTCGTAGCGCTCCAGGGTGCGCATCAGCCGCTCCGGCGCCACCACCGCCAGCTGCCGCCCGGTGAATTCCACCAGCCGGCGCAGGTCCAGCAGCTGATCCTCGGGCAAGAGCACCAGCAGCATGCCGACGCTGTCGCTCAGAAGCACCGTGTGTACCCGATTCGCCTGCGGCAGGCGCGTCGTCGCCGGGATCGGCCGATAGGCCAGGTTCAACTGGGCGAGCAACTGCTGGATCGAAGGGGGAACCTCAGGGAGGGGCGAAGCGAGCGCTACATCGGTCATGGCATTTTCTTCCTCACGTACGCCCTGGAGTATAACCATTCGGCTCCGTAGGTAGCGTCGTCTGTATAAGCTTTGTCAAACCTGGCCGTATTGCTGGCCATGGCGCAACCAGCGCTCCAGCAGCGGACCGGCATGACTGGGCCAGCGGGCCAGCAACTCCTGGGCGGCATCGCGCACCGCCGGCAGCCAATGGGCGTCGCGCATCAGATCGGCCACCTTGAACTGCAGCAGGCCGGTCTGACGGGTCCCCAGCATCTCGCCCGGGCCGCGCAACTCCAGGTCCTTCTCGGCGATGATGAAGCCGTCGTTGGTCTCGCGCATGATAGCCAGCCGCTCACGACCGATCTGCGACAGCGGCGGATGGAACAGCAGCACGCAGTGGCTGACGGCGCTGCCCCGCCCGACCCGGCCGCGCAGCTGGTGCAACTGGGCCAGACCCAGGCGCTCGGGATTCTCGATGATCATCAGACTGGCGTTGGGCACGTCCACCCCCACCTCGATCACCGTGGTGGCCACCAGCAATTGCAGGTTGCCGGCCTTGAACTCGGCCATCACCGCGGCCTTTTCCGCCGGCTTCATGCGTCCATGGATCAGCCCGACGTGCAATTCGGCCAGGGCCAGCTGCAATTCCTCGTAGGTGGTCTCGGCCGCCTGGCAGGTGAGTTCCTCGGATTCCTCGATCAGGGTGCAGACCCAGTAGGCCTGACGCCCTTCGTGGCAGGCGGCGCGCACCCGCTCCACGACTTCCTCGCGACGGCTGTCGGTGACGCTCACGGTATTGACCGGCGTCCGTCCCGGCGGCAGTTCGTCGAGCACCGAGGTGTCCAGATCGGCATAGGCGCTCATGGCCAGGGTGCGCGGGATGGGGGTGGCGGTCATGATCAGCTGGTGCGGCGCCAGGCGACCGTCGACGCCCTTCTGGCGCAGCGCCAGGCGCTGCTGCACGCCGAAGCGGTGCTGTTCGTCGATCACCACCAGCGCCAGGCGGGCGAAACGCACCTCGTCCTGGAACAGCGCATGGGTGCCCACCACCATGGGCGCCCCGGCGGCGATGCGCTCCAGGGAGCTGGCGCGGGCCTTGCCCTTGAGCTTGCCGGCCAGCCAGGCCACCTCGATGTCCAGGGCGGCGAACCAGCGCTGGAAGTTGAGGAAGTGCTGCTCGGCGAGGATCTCGGTGGGCGCCATCAGCGCCACCTGATAGCCCGCCTCGATGGCCTGCAGGGCGGCCAGGGCCGCGACCACCGTCTTGCCGGCGCCGACGTCGCCCTGCACCAGCCGCAGCATGGGCTCGGGCTGGGCCAGGTCATGGGCGATCTCGCGCCCGACGCGCTGCTGGGCGCCGGTGGGGGTGAAGCCGAGGTTGTCCAGATACAACTGTGGCAGCCGGCGGGCGGCCGGCAGGGGCACCGCACGCTGGGCGCGCAGGGTCTCGCGCAGCCGCTGCAGGGACAACTGGTGGGTGAGCAATTCTTCGAAGACCAGCCGCTCCTGGGCCCAGTGCCGGCCCTCGGCCAGCTCTTCCAGGTCCGCGTCCGGCGGCGGTCGATGCAGGTAGCGCAGGGCATCGGCCAGGGGACCCAGGCGATAGTGCGCGGCCATCTCCGGCGGCAGCCAGTCGGGCAGGGATTCGGGCCCGAGTCGTTCCAACGTCTGGGCGCTGAGCTGGCGCAGGCGCAGCTGGGTGAGGCCTTCGGTGGTCGGGTAGATGGGCGTCAGCGTCTGCTCGACCGGCGCCGGGGCGTTCTCGTCCTGGGCGCGGTATTCGGGATGGTAGATCTCCAGGCCCGAGGCGCCGGGGCGCACCTCGCCATAGCAGCGCAGCAGGGTGCCGCGCTTGAGGCCGTCCTTTTGCGCCTGGCTGAAGTGGAAGAATCTCAGCGACAGGGTGCCGCTGCCGTCCTGCAGGCGCACCAGCAGGCTGCGCCGCCGGCCCATGAGCACCTCGGCGGAGGCGACCATGCCCTCCACCACGGCGTCCTGACCGGGCCGCAGGGCGCCGATGGGCACGATGCGGGTGCGATCCTGATAGCGCAGCGGCAGGTGGAAGAGCACGTCCTGCAGGGTTTCCAGGCCGACCCGCGCGAGCTTCTCCTGCAGAGCGGCGCCGACCCCCTTGAGGGCGGTGACCGGCGTCGCGGCCAGTTCACTCATGCCGGCTGCACGACGCCCTTGGCTTCAGGCCGCGCCACCGAGCACAGACGGACCGAGTCGGCCAGCACCTCGATGGCCTTGGGCCGCGGAAAGCTGGCGCGCCAGGCGATGGCCACGGTGCGATAGGGCACCGGCCGCTCGAAGGGGCGCACCTCGATGATCCCCGGCGCATAGTGGTGACTCTCCACCGCCGAGAACGGCAGCACCGAGACGCCCAGGCCGGAGGCCACCATGTGGCGGATGGTTTCCAGCGAAGAGGATTCCACCGTGGAATTCTTGTTTTCCTCGTGCTTGCGCACGGTCGGACAGGCTTCCAGGACCTGGTCGCGGAAGCAATGGCCTTCACCCAGCAGCAGCAGACTCTTGTCGCTGAGCTGGTTTTGCGGGATGGCCTTGAGCTTGGTCCAGGGGTGCCGGGCCGGCATCATCACATAGAAGGGTTCGTCGTACAGCGGCAGGGTCAGGACGTCCGGCTCGTTGAACGGCAGGGCGAGGATGACGGCATCCAGCTCACCGGTGCGCAACTTGTCGCGCAGCAGGTGGGTGAAGTTTTCCTCGATGTACAGCGGCATCTCCGGCGCCACCCGGTTGAGCTGCGGGATGAGGTGCGGAAAGAGATAGGGCCCGATGGTATAGATGGCACCGATCTTCAACGGCGCGGTGAGCTGGTTCTTGCCGGCCTGGGCCAGTTCGCGGATGCCCTGGGCCTGCTCCAGCACCTTTTGCGCCTGGGCGACGATGCCCTCGCCGGTGGGGGTCAGGCGCACGGCACTCTTGCTGCGCTCGAAGATCAGAATGCCCAGCTCGTCCTCGAGCTTCTTGACGCCGACCGACAGCGTCGGCTGGCTGACGTGGCAACGCTCGGCAGCTCGGCCAAAGTGCTGTTCCTGGGCGAGCGTGACGATATAGCGCAGTTCAGTCAGGGTCATAGTCAAATTCCATGGGGTGCCGGCCAATCTTAGCGGCTGTCTCTATCAACGGCCAAGCGCGACGGGCAGCAGCATGCGCTCTCGTGTTGGACCACGGCCGGGCGCAGGCTACCCTGGCCGTCTGTCCCGGCCTTTGCAGAAGGAAACACCGATGAGCACCATCCTGATCGCCGGTTGCGGCGATGTCGGCAGCCGTCTCGGTCGGCAACTGGTCGCCCAGGGCCACCGGGTCTTCGGCCTCAGGCGCACTGTCGCCGCCCTCCCCGCCGAATTGCTGCCGGTCGCGGGCGATCTCGCCGAGGCCACGCCGCCGGCCGCCTGGCCGCGCGAACCCCTCGACCAGGTGGTCTATGCCACCGCCGCGACCCACCATGACGAAGCCGGCTATCGCGCCGCCTATGTCGAGGGCCTGCGCCACCTGCTGGGCTGGCTGGCGGCCTGCGAGCAGCGTCCGCAGCGCCTGCTGTTCGTCTCCAGCAGCGGCGTCTATGCCCAGGGCGACGGCGCCTGGGTCGACGAGACCACCCCTGCCGAACCCGAGCGCTTTTCCGGGCGCATCCTGCGCGAGGCGGAAGACCTGGCGCTGGGCAGCGGCCTGCCCGCCAGCGTGGTCCGCCTGACCGGCATCTATGGCCCGGGACGCGAGGCGCTGCTGCGCCAGGTGCGCGAGGGCTCCCGGGTGACCCGCGAGCCGCCGCTGTATGGCAATCGCATCCATGTCGAGGACGCCGCCGGCCTGCTGGCGCTGCTGCTGCAGCGGGATCGCGAAGGGGTCGCCCTGGATGATCTCTATCTGGGCGTGGACGACGATCCGGCGCCGCTGGACGAGGTGGTCGACTGGCTGCGGGCGCGGCTGGGCATCACCTTCTGGTCCGACGAGGCCCAGTTGCGTCGCGCCGGCAGCAAGAGATGCAGCAACGCCCGCGCCCGGGCCCTGGGCTGGACGCCCCGCTACCCCAGCTATCGCGAGGGCTACGCGGCCATTCTCGCCGGTTGAAACGACGGAGCCCGGCACAGGGCCGGGCTCCGTTCTCAGCTAGCCAGCCACTCAGTCGCGCAGGGCTTCACCGCGGGTGGCCTGAGGACGCTCCTCGACCTTGGCGGTGCTCTTCAGGTGCGGCAGGGCTGCCCAGTAGGCGGCGCCCTTCTCGGCGTCGTAGAGACCTTCCCACTTGGCGATGACCAGCGCGGCCAGGGCGTTGCCGATCACGTTCAGGGCGGTGCGCGCCATGTCCATGATGCGATCCACACCGGCGATGAAGGCCAGGCCTTCCAGCGGAATGCCGACGCTGCCCAGGGTGGCCAGGAGCACCACGAAGGACACGCCCGGCACGCCGGCGATGCCCTTGGAGGTGACCATCAGGGTCAGCACCAGCAGCAGCTGCTGGCTCAGCGACAGGTCGATACCATAGAGCTGGGCGATGAACAGCGCCGCGATGCTCTGGTAGAGGGTGGAGCCGTCCAGGTTGAAGGAATAGCCGGTGGGCACCACGAAGCTGGTGATGGACTTGGGCGCGCCATAGGCCTCCATCTTCTCGATGATGCGCGGCAGCACGGTTTCCGAACTGGCGGTGGAATAGGCCAGGATCAGCTCGTCCTTGAGGATGCGGATGATGCGGAAGATCGAGAAGCCGAACAGCTTGGCCACCAGGCCCAGCACGCCGAGGGCGAAGAAGCCGATGGCGACGTAGACCAGCACCACCAGCTTGGCCAGCGGCAGCAGGGAGGCGAAGCCGAAGTTGGCCACGGTCACCGCGATCAGCGCGAAGACACCGATGGGGGCGTAGTTCATGATCATGTGGGTGACCTTGAACATGGCCTCGGAGATGCCCTGGAAGATCCGCACCACCGGCTCGCGGGTAGCTTCCGGCAAGGCGCCCAGGCCCAGGCCGAACATCACCGCGAAGAAGATGATCGGCAGCATCTCGCCACGGGCGACGGCGGCGAAGACGTTGGACGGGATCAGGTTGAGGATGGTCGCGATGAAGGCGTGGTCATGCTGCACTTCCGCGGTGGTCTTCTGGTACTGGGAGATGTCGGTGGTGCCCAGGGTGCTCATGTCGATGCCGGCACCGGGCTGCACGCTGTCGGCGAAGAACAGGCCGACGACGATGGCCAGGGTGGTGACGATCTCGAAGTAGAGGATGGTCTTGAGACCGATGCGACCAAGCTTCTTGGAATCGCCGACGCCGGCGATGCCGACCACCAGGGTGGCGATGACGATGGGCACCACGATCATCTTGATCAGCCGGATGAAGATGTCGCCGGCCGGCTTGAGGACGTTCGAGATCCACCAGGCTTTCTCGGCGCTGAAGTGGTTGAGCAGTGCGCCGACGGCGATCCCCAGCACGAGGCCGATAAGGATCTGCCACGCGAGGCTGAGCTTGGGCTTGGTCATGTACCGACACCTTTGTTCTATTTGGATGGAGTTCGGGACGAACGTCACCGTGTCGGGTCGTGATGCGCGAAGCGCATGCAACGCCAACGAGAGGGTGCGTTCAGGCTGCGGAAACGGTGCTCGAAAAGGACTGGGAGCACCAAGGCGTCACACTTTTGCCAGAGGGTAACGGGGTATGTCTAATGCCGCTGTCGCCTGCCCTATGCCGATCCGGCATGAGGTGTCCCGAAAGGGCCGCGCAGCATACAGGCACTGGCGCCTTGCGCGCCAGGCATACAGAGGCGCCGCTCATCGCGGCGCCCCCTGAACGTCAGCCGTTGAAGGTCGCGGGGTCCGGACCCAGACGCTTGTCCTGGTTCAGCCCGGCGATCTGCCGCATGTCCTCGTCGTCCAGGGCGAAGTCGAAGATCTGCATGTTCTCTTCGATGCGCTTGGGCGTCTTGGATTTGGGGAAGACGATGTTGCCGAGCTGGATGTGCCAGCGCAGCACCACCTGGGCCGGCGTCTTGCCGTGCTTGGCCGCCAGTTGCCGCAACACCGGGCTGCCCAGCAGCTCGCCACCCTGGGCCAGCGGACTCCAGGCTTCGGTGGCGATGCCCTTGTAGGTGTTGAAGTCGCGCAGCTCCTGCTGCTGCAGCAGCGGATGGCATTCGATCTGGTTGACCACCGGCACCACCCCGGTCTCGGTCAGCAGGGTCTCGATGTCGGCCTGACGGAAGTTGGACACGCCGATGGACTTCACCCGACCCTGGTTGCGCAATTCGATCAGCGCCTTCCAGCTGTCGAGGAACAGGCCCTTTTCCGGCAGCGGCCAGTGGATCAGGTAGAGGTCGACATGCTCCAGACCCAGCTTGGCCAGGCTGGTGTCGAAGGCGCGCAGGGCGCTGTCGTAGCCCTGGTCGGCATTCCACAGCTTGGTGGTGACGAACAGCTCGTCACGCGGCAGACCGGCCTGGGCAATGGCCTGGCCGACGCCCTCTTCGTTGCCGTAGATGGCAGCGGTGTCGATGTGTCGATAGCCGAGGTCCAGGGCGGTCTTGACCACCTGGGCGGTCTCTTCGGCCGGGGTCTGCCAGACCCCCAGGCCGAATTGCGGAATGTGGTGACCGTCGTTGAGCTGAAGACGGGTGATCGCGGACATGCGTCGCTCCTCTGAGATTGATGACTGTCAGAGGTGTGACTGGCGGCAGTGGCCTTTTGCTCCCGATCAGTCGAGCCGCACGGCTTCGGGGACGCTGTAGCTCTCGACCCAACCCAGCAGGGTACGGCCGTCCTGCTGCACCTCGATGCGCTTCCAGCGCTGGAAGGAACGGGTCTCGATCACCCGCACCTGGGTGTCGCCGTCCAGCCGCGTCAGGGTGTTGCGCGCGCGCTCACGACTGCGGTCGTAGACGAAGGGCCACTTGAGCACATCGACCGGGCCGCGCAGCATCCAGCCCTGTCCTTCTTCGGCGAAGCGAAAGGACACTCCGCCCTCGGCGCGGGCTGGGTTGCTACCCAGCAGCAATAGGGCCGCCACCAGCAGTGAAGGAAGGATACGGCGAAGGGTCGAAAGGACATTCGGGGTCATGTTGGCCTCGTCTGTGGCACCAAAAAAAACAGCGCCCGGGGTGGACGCTGCGGAGGTAGACCCTCTGGTGCGCCAAACGACTGCACGACTTGCCCGAGAAATGCCAAATGGCCAGCAGTCTCGGGCAAAATCCTTAGTGCAATAGCTAGGCCGCGCTGAACAGCTTGTGCGGATCGATGACGAATTTCTTCGGGACGCCCGAATCGAATTCGCTGTAGCCGCGGGGGGCCTCGTCCAGGGTGATCACCTGTACACCGACGATGTCGGCGATCTTGATGCGATCCCACATGATCGCCTGCATCAGCTGGCGGTTGTACTTCATCACTGGGGTCTGGCCGGTGTGGAAGCTGTGGGACTTGGCCCAGCCCAGACCGAAGCGGATGCTCAGAGCACCCTGCTTGGCGGCGGCGTCCACGGCACCCGGATCGTCGGTGACGTA
Organism: Pseudomonas sp. HR1; assembly: GCF_030175875.1. Lineage (NCBI taxonomy): Bacteria > Pseudomonadati > Pseudomonadota > Gammaproteobacteria > Pseudomonadales > Pseudomonadaceae > Pseudomonas > Pseudomonas sp. HR1. The sequence goes on along the minus strand of NZ_JASNRF010000001.1, from coordinate 1,336,242 downwards.
GAGGCCGGGGATGCCGATCTTGCCGGCCACCCGCACGATGCCCATCAGTGAGTTCAGCACGGTGGCCGGGGCCTCGCTCTTGGCGCCTTCGTGACCATGGCCACGGGCTTCGAAGCCGACGGCGTCGACCGCACAATCCACCTCCGGCGTGCCCAGCAGCGCGGCGATCTGCTCGTGCAGCGGGGTGTCCTGGGACAGGTCGGCGATCTCGAAGCCCTGGGCCTTGGCGTGGGCCAGGCGTACCGGGTTGACGTCGCCGACGATGACCACGGCGGCGCCCAGCAGGCGGGCCGAGGCGGCCGCGGCCAGACCGACCGGGCCGGCCCCGGCGACATAGACGCTGGTGCCCGGACCGACGCCGGCGGTGACGGCGCCGTGGTAGCCGGTGGGCAGGATGTCGGACAGGCAGGTCAGGTCACGGATCTTTTCCATGGCCGCGTCACGATTCGGCAGCTTGAGCAGGTTGAAGTCGGCATAGGGGACCAGCACGTATTCGGCCTGGCCACCGACCCAGCCGCCCATGTCGACGTAGCCGTAGGCACCGCCGGCGCGCGAGGGATTGACGGTCAGGCAGACGCCGGTGTCCTGCTCCTTGCAGGTGCGGCAGCGACCGCAGGCGACGTTGAAGGGCACCGAGACCAGATCGCCGACCTTGAGGGTCTCGACGTCACGACCCGCTTCGATGACCTCGCCGGTGATCTCGTGGCCGAGCACCAGGCCTTCGGGGGCAGTGGTCCGGCCGCGCACCATGTGCTGGTCTGAACCACAGATGTTGGTGGAGACCACGCGCAGGATGACGCCGTGGTCGATACGCTTGCCCTGCGGGGTTTCCATCTTCGGGTAGGGAATGGTCTGCACCTCGACCTTGCCCGCGCCCAGATAGACGACGCCACGATTACCGGACATGTTGCACCTCGCTGTTATTGTTGGACTGGCTCTAGCGGTTCGAGCCTAGTCCTCGCGAAGCGCGGCGTCTGTGGGGATGGCGTTTTTGGCGATGCCGAGGTCGCCCCTGCGGGTCGGCCTGGCCAACCCGGTCACGCCGCCACGGCGGGCGGCATGACCGGCCGGGATCAGGCGGGTGCCAGGGCGGCGGCGCGGCGCTCGCGGCTGAGCAGGTAGCAGCCGATGCCCACGCCCAGCAGGGCCAGGCCCATGACGTACCAGGCCGGGCCCAGCGGATGCTGCTTGAGCATCAGGGTCACGACCATGGGGGTCAGGCCGCCGAAGATGGCGTAGGCCACGTTGTAGGAGAAGGACAGCCCCGAGAAGCGCACCTTGGGCGGGAAGGCCAGCACCATCACCCGCGGCACACCGCCGATGACGCCGACCGCCGCGCCGGCCAGGGCATAGAGCGGGAACAGCCATTCCGGATGGACCTTGAGACCGGCATAGAGCGCCCAGCTGGCCACTGCTAGGATCAGACCGCCGCCGATGAACACCGGGCCGCTGCCGAAGCGATCGGAAAGGGCGCCGGAGACGATGCAGCCCAGGGTCAGGAAGACGATGGCCAGGCTGTTGGCCTTGAGCGCCAGGGCGGCGGAGAAGCCGTACTGGGTCTGCAGCAGGGTCGGGGTCATGAGGATGACCACCACGATGCCGGCGGTGAGCATCCAGGTCAGCAGCATGGACAGGATCACGCTGCTGCGGTGGTCGCGCAGCACGGCCTTGAGCGGCACTTCCTCGGCCAGCGACTTGTGGATCGCCAGTTCGGCGAACACCGGCGTCTCGTGCAGCCAGCGGCGCAGGTAGACCGAGAACAGGCCGAAGACGCCGCCGATCAGGAAGGGAAAGCGCCAGGCGTAGTCGGCCACTTCCACCGGGGTGAAGACGGTGTTGATCAGGGTCGCCATCAGCGAGCCGAGCAGGATGCCGAAGGTGAGACCGGCGGTCAGGGTGCCGCAGGCATAGCCGACGTGCTTGCCGGGGACGTGTTCGGAGACGAACACCCAGGCGCCGGGCACCTCGCCGCCGATGGCCGCGCCCTGGATGATGCGCAGCACCAGCAGCAGGATCGGCGCGGCCACGCCGATCTGCGCGTAGGTGGGCATCAGGCCCATGCCCAAGGTCGGCAGGGCCATCATGAAGATGCTCAGGGTGAACATCTTCTTGCGCCCGAGCAGGTCGCCGAAGTGGGCCATGATGATGCCGCCCAGCGGACGTGCCAGATAGCCCGCGGCGAAGATGCCGAAGGTCTGCATCTGTCGCAGCCAGTCGGGCATGTCGGCGGGAAAGAACAGCTTCCCCACCACCGCGGCGAAGAAGACGAAGATGACGAAGTCGTAGAACTCCAGCGCGCCGCCCAGGGCGGACAGCGAGAGGGTCTTGTAGTCGTTGCGGCCCAGAGGGCGCGACGTGAGCGGCGCAGAGGCGGATTGCAGTTTCATCGAGGATCCCGGACAAGAGAGGAGCGCAAAGGAAATTCGGCCTCTGGCATCCCTCCGGGTGTAGCGGACAAGACGCGGCCCCGAGTGACCGTCCGCCTGGAGCGGCTGGCAGGGATCGGGCGGGTCGCCGGATGGGCGCCGGACCTGCACCGCGCCGCCTGCGCTCTTGTGGAGCACGGCGGCAGCAGGTCTACCGATCATTACCTGATCATCGGACGTGCAGGGCCCTCTGGATTGCCTGGCCGTGCACGGTCTCCACGATAGCAAATCTGCAAGGAATTTCCGCTATTCATTCAGTGCCCATTCAGGGCTCATCTGCCGAGCTATGGCTGTTCCATCCTGGTGCAAAAGCGGTCGAGCCGCCCTGCCCCAGGCGTTATACTGTAGCCCCCTAACGATCTCCGCCGAGAGATTGGCAGCATTCTTGCGTGCAGATGCTGAACGTTACCTACCTATCCGGGCTCCCGAGGGCCCTGTCATGATCGAAGAGCTCGAACAAGAAGATCCCATCCCCCAGGGCGACCTGGCCATGCAGATCACTGCGCTGCCCCGCGAGACCAATGGCTTCGGCGACATCTACGGCGGCTGGCTGGTGGCCCAGATGGACCTGGCCGGCAGCGCCATGGCCAGTCGCCTGGCCGCCGGGCGCGTGGCCACCGTGGCCATCGACCGCATGGCCTTCATGACACCGGTGCCCGTGGGCGCACAGCTCTCCTTCTATACCAACACCCTGGAGGTGGGCCGCAGCTCCATCCAGATCCTCATCGAGGTCTGGAGCGACGATCCGCTGTCCAGCGAGTGGAGCAAGGTGACCGAGGCGGTGTTCGTCTTCGTGGCCATCGATGGCAGCGGCCGCACCCGCCCCCTGCCCGCGCGGCGCTAGCACCCGCCGGCCTTGCCGCTAGGGCTCCCGGGCCAGCGGCGCCTCGCGCACCTGGGTCGGCCGTCCGTGGCGGATGCCTTCGACCTGCTCCAGCGCCTGCCGGACCTCGGCGGCGGTGGCCAGCAGCCGATAGTCGAGGGTGAAGTCGCGCGTGCCGCCGGCTTCGATGCGCGGCACCAGTCCCAGGGCCCGCTGCTGGCTGCGGTTGTAGGAAAAGCTGGTGCCCGGCTCCAGGCCGGTGACATAGCCCTGGGCCTTGGCATCGGTGTTCTTCCACAGGGTGAAGACCGGCAATTCCCGCACATTGAAGGCCAGCGCCACGCCCTGGTGGGCACTGCGATCGTGCAGTACCGCGAGGCTGCGCCCCTGATCGTCGCCCCAGGGATAGAGGTTGTAGACCGTCTCGCCATAGCCCGGCGTGGGCGCGCGATAGGTCTGCCACTCCGCCAGCTCCTGGCGCGCCCGCGCATCGAAGGGTGACACCTCCCGCACCGGCGCGGCGAACCGGGCGCCTTCACCGAGCAGCGGCGGCCCGAAATTGCTGTGATAGAGCACCTGGTACTCGGCGGCGTGCGCCCCCTGGTTGGTCAGGCGATCGTGCAGGGTGAAGCCGGTGGCCCCGGCGTGGGTGACCAGTTCGGTGTCGATGCGAAAGTTGGCCTGCTTGAAGGCCTCCTCGTGCAGCACGCCCTTGAGGCTGATGCGGTGCGGCGGCTGTTCGTCGATGGTCAGCACCACCTGGCTGGCCGGCAGGTAGCTGGCCCGACCGTGCAGGGTCAGCAGTTGCCCCCGGTCCATTCCGGGGTGGCCGACCCACTCGAAGCCGGCGCGCGCCACCAGTTCGTTGAAGCCTTCCAACCAGCCCAGGCCATTGCGGCTCTCCAGGTTGACGAAGGCCGGATTGACCACCTCGCGCACCGGCGAATCCCAGCCCAGTCGCAGGGTGCCGGCCTGGGCGCGCAGGACGTTCATGCCGCGGGTCGCCACCACGGTGAGTTGCAGGGCGCCGGTGTCGATCTCGATCAGCACCGAGCCTTCCTGGCGTCCGCCACTCAGGCGGTGCACCCCGACGGCAAAGGCCAGGCCATCGCGCAGGCCCAGGCGATCACTGCTGATGCTCCAGTTCTGCACCGGCTTGTCGGGGGCGATGAGGGTGTATTCCCAGGCCGAGGCGCTGGCGCTGACAAGGAACAGGAGACAGCCGGACAGCAGACGAGCATGGATCATGGAGTCCCCTTGGCGGCGCGATCGCCTTGAGTCTAGACCAGCCTTCGCCCGGCTGCAGACCTCGTTCCAGACCCTGAAAAGGCGCGAGACCGACGATTTCCGTATAGGTTTGTACAAGGAAATCAAAGGAATGGGTAAAGACAACCTTTACCATTCAAACGACCGTTCGGTACTTGCCAGGGCAGCGATTTTTGCCGAGGATCGGCTCGTCTCTACCACGGAGTGGACTCCATGAAACCTTCAGCCCTGTTCTTGTTGCTTGCCCTGGCGGGCGTTGCCCCGGCGTATGCGGGCAATACCGAAGCCGGACTCGGCGGCGCCGTGGGTGGCGTACTCGGTACTCTGGTCGGCCAGCAGGTCGGCGGCAGCACCGGTGCGGCCATCGGTGCCGGCGTCGGCGGTGCAGCAGGTGGTGTACTGGGCGCTGACCGGCGCAATCGGACCGAGGCCGCCATCGGCGGTGGCCTGGGCGCGGCGGGCGGCAACGTGATCGGCAATAGAGTCGGTGGCAGCACCGGCGGTCTGGTTGGCGCGGCCCTGGGGGGCGGTGCCGGCGGTGCCCTGGGCAACAACCTCGGCGACAGCGGTCGCGACGACCGCGGCTATCGGGGCTATCGCGACCACCCCGGCAAGGGCTGGAAGCACGCCAAGCACCGACACAAGCACTGGGATCGGTAATGAAAAACGCCCGGCTATGCCGGGCGTTTTCCTGTGCGCTCGAGCCTACTGGCCGAGGTCGCGCAGGCGCTTGCCCTGCATCAGGTTGCGCTCGATGCGCTCCAGGGTGACGCCCTTGGTTTCCGGCACCAGCCAGAACACCAGGAAGATGAACACCACGTTCAATCCGGCATAGATCCAGAAGGTGGTGCCCTGGCCCAGGGTGCCCAGCATGGTCAGGAAGGTGGCGCCGACGATCATGTTGGCGATCCAGTTGGTGAAGGTGGAGCAGCCGATACCGAAGTCGCGGCCCTTGAGCGGCTGGACTTCCGAGCACAGGGTCCAGATCAGCGGACCGGCCGACATGGCGAAGCCGACGATGAAGATCAGCAGCATGACCACGGTAAAGGTCTGCTGGCCGTGGCTCAGGTTGCCCATGCCGAGCATGGTGCCGACCACGCCCAGACCCACGGCCATGACCACGAAGCCGGTATAGAGGATGGGTTTGCGGCCCCACTTGTCGACCAGGAAGATGGCGATGAAGGTGGCCAGCACATTGGTCAGACCGACCGCGGCGGTAAACCACATCTGGGCGGCGGTGTCGTAGCCCATGCCTTCGAAGATGCGCGGCGCGTAGTACATCACCACGTTCATGCCGGTGAATTGCTGCACCACCTGCAAGAGCACGCCCAGGCCCACCGAGCGGCGGAAGTTGGCGTTCTCCTTGAACAGCGACCAGCCCTTCTGCGGCACCTTGAGCTGCTCTTCGATCTCGGCGACTTCCTGCTGGATGACCTTTTCGTCACCGCGCAGCTTGTGCAGGACCTTGATGGCCTCCTGCTTGCGCCCGGCCATGATCAGCCAGCGCGGACTGTCCGGCAGGGCGAAGACGCCGATCAGGAACAGCACCCCGGGGATGGCGATGATGCCGAGCATCCAGCGCCAGGCCTCGTAGTAGCTGAAGGCGGTGTTGGACAGGAAGGCGATCAGGATGCCCGCGGTGATCATCAGCTGGTACAGCGAGATCATCGAGCCACGGATGTTTTCCGGGGCGACCTCGGCCAGGTACAGCGGCGCGGTGAAGGAGGCGATGCCGATGGCGAGGCCGAGCAGGAAGCGGGCGAAGATCAGCATGGTCGGCGAGGTGGCCAGGCCACAGAGGATCGAGCCGATGACGAACAGGATGGCGCCCAGCATCAGGGACTTCTTGCGACCCAGCTTGGCCGACAGCGAACCGGCGCCCAGCGCACCCAGGGCGGCGCCGGCCATCATGCTGGAGACGATCCACTCGATCACCTGATCGGAGATCTGGAATTCCTGCTGGATGAATTTGGTGGCGCCGGAAATGACGCCGATGTCGAGGCCGAACATGAGGCCGGCCAGGGCGGCCATCAGGCAGGCGAAGATCGCCTTGGGCTGCGCCTTTTCGGTGACGTGACCGTCGGCGTGGGTAGTGGTGTTGCTCATGACTGAGGCTCCTCGCTCGCCTTGTGGGCGATCTTGTTGTCGCGGGTCGTTCCGTATCCGTTTGTTACAGACCTGTCCAACGACCCTTGGTTCGGCTGATGAGAAGCCCCTACCAGAGCCGCGCGGGCTGGGCGTTCACATAGGTGGCATAGAGCGAACCACCGCCGGTGATGAACAGGCGATTGCCCTTGAGGCCGCCGAATTCGACGTTGGAGACGGTTTCCGGCAGGTGCAGGGTGGCCAGTGGCTGGCCGCCTGGCGTGAAGACCCGCACGCTGTTCTGCTCGGCCGAGCCGGCCCAGCTGCACCAGAGGTTGCCGTCGCTGTCGACGCGGAAGCCGTCGATCACGCCCTGCTCCTTGGCGTCGATCAGCACCTCGCCACCGCCGAGGGTGCCGTCGTCCTTCACGGTGAACGCCCTGAGGTGATTGGGCTTGCCGGGATTGCCGCCGCCAGCGGTGTCGCTGATGTAGAGGCGCTTGCCGTCGGGCGCGAAAGCCAGGCCATTGGGGCGGCCGAAGTCACCCACCGCCACCGTGGCCTTGCCCTGGGGATCGATGCGATAGACGTTGGTGGGCAGCTCGAATTCGGCCTTGTGGCCCTCGTAGGCGCCGAGGATGCCGTAGCCCGGATCGGTGAACCAGATGGCGCCGTCAGCGCCGACCACCACGTCGTTGGGGGCGTTCAGCGGCTTGCCGTCGAAGCGGTCGAGCAGCACCGTGACGCTGCCATTCAACTCGCGGCGGGTCACGCGGCGGCTGTCGTGCTCGCAGCTGATCAGCCGACCCTCGCGATCGCGGGTGTGGCCGTTGGCGTTGTGGGACTGGTCGTCATAGACGCTGACATGGCCGTCGTCGGCGCTCCAGCGCATCACCCGGGCATTGGGGATGTCGCTGAACAGCAGGCAGCGCCAGTCGGCCATCCACACCGGGCCTTCGGTCCAGAGACCGCCGGACCACAGCCGTTCGACGAAGGCATTGCCCAGGCGGCCCTTGAAGGCCGCATCGTGGATCTCCCAGGCGGGATCGGGCATGACGATGGGCGGCTTGCCCTCCCAGTTGCGGGTGAGACCGAACTTGTCGTCGGCCAGGGCGCGACTGGCGACCAGACCGGCCGAGGCGGCCAGGGACACGCCAAGAAAGGTGCGACGGGCGAGTGGCATGGGGAGACTCCTTTGTTGTCGTTATGGGTCCGGCACGGCCGGTGGCAGAGCGCCTCCGCAACCAGAGCGGAAGGCGCTCCTTTAGTCGCCCTTATTCGGGAAGACGTTCCACCTTGCCCACCACCAGGCCGTAGCAGAGGGCGCCGATCAGCGCGGTCACGCCGATGAAGGCGATGGCCGGAGCGAAGCTGCCGTCCTTGACCAGGAAGCCGATGACGATGGGCACACAGATGGCGGAGAGGTTGCCGATGAAGTTGAACATCCCGCCGGTAAGGCCGATCAGCCGCTCCGGCGCCATGGCCGAGACCATCGACCAGGTGATGGAGGCCAGGCCGTTGCCAAAGAAGGCCAGTGCCAGGCAGGCGATGATCAGCGCGGGCGAGTCGACGAAGTTGGCGCCGACGATGCTGGTGGAGATCAGGAGGCCGCCGATGATCGGCAGCTTGCGCGCCAGGCCCACGGAAGCGCCGCGGCGGATCAGCCAGTCCGACAGCAGCCCCGAGCAGATCACGCCGAGAAAGGCGGCCAGGAACGGCAGCGAGGCGAGGAAGCCGGCCTTGATGAAGTCCATGCCGCGGTATTTCACCAGGTAGGTGGGGAACCAGGTCAGGAAGAACCAGAGGGTGGAATTGAGGCAGAACTGGCCGATGTAGATGCCCCAGAGCTTGCGCTTGTTGAGCACGCTCCAGAGGTCACGCCACTGGAAGGCGGCGCGGCTGCGGTTCTTCTGTTCCAGGTCGACCAGGCCACCGCCCTCCTGGATCAGCGCGACCTCGGCGGCATTGGCGCCGCGGAAGTCCTTGGGTTCGCGATAGACCAGGTACCAGATGGCCGCCCAGAGGATGCCGACGCCACCGGTGACGACAAAGACCATGTGCCAGCCGAAGGTCTGCTGCAGGTAGATCAGCACCGGGGTGAGAAAGGCCAGGCCGACGAACTGGCCGGAGGTGTAGAAGCCGATGGCGGTGGCCCGCTCGCGCTCGGGAAACCAGGTGGTGACCACCCGGTTGTTGATTGGATAGGCCGGTGCTTCCAGGGCGCCCACGGCAAGGCGCAGGATGATCAGGCCGATGAAGCTGCCGACGAAGCCCAGGCCGATGGTGGCCAGCGACCAGAGCGCGATGGCCACCGGATAGAGGATGCGCGGGGCGACCTTGTCCACCAGCCAGCCACCGGGGATCTGCATGGCGGCATAGGTCCAGCCGAAGGCCGAGAGGATCAGGCCCATGTGCACCGGCTCGATGCCCAGGTCCTGGGCCAGGTGGGGCGCGGCGATGGAGAGGTTGCTGCGGTCGAGGTAGTTGATCACCACGGTGACGAACAGCAGCGTCATGATGAAGAAGCGGGCCCGACTGGGCTTGGCCAGGGTCGGCGCGGCCGCGGCCGCCGCCGGGGAGGCGTGGGTGGGAGTGGGCATGGCTCGGGTCCTGTAATTGACGTTGTGGCGAGCGTTGTCGATGTCTGGGGTCAGGCTGCTGGGGCGGCCCTCACCCTGGCCCTCTCCCAGAGGGAGAGGGGATGGTCGGTGCGGAGGTCGAGCCCCGCGCTCCTGTTCTTGCTCCCTCTCTCCTTGGGAGAGGGGTGGGGTGAGGGGTCAGCGGCGGTGGTCCGGCTTTCCCTCACCCTGGCCCTCTCCCAGAGGGAGAGGGGACGGTCCGAACGAGAGCGAAACTCCGCGCTCCTGCTCTTGCCCCCTCTCCCTTGGGGAGAGGGTTGGGGTGAGGGCGTCTCTCACCACTCGGCGAAACTGCCGTCCTTGTGCCGCCAGATCGGATTGCGCCAGCGATGGCCGATGGCCGCGCGTTCCTTGACGAACTCCTCGTTGACCTCCACGCCCAGCCCCGGTCCCTGGGGGATCTTCACGTGGCCATCGCCGTAGTCGAACACCTCGGGATTCTTGATGTAGTCGAGCAGGTCGTTGCCCTGGTTGTAGTGGATGCCCAGGCTCTGCTCCTGGATGAAGGCGTTGTAGCAGTTGGCGTCCAGCTGCAGGTTGACCGCCAGGGCGATGGGACCGAGCGGGCAATGCAGGGCGATGGCGACGTCGTAGGCCTCGGCCATGTTGGCGATCTTGCGCGTCTCGGTGATGCCGCCGGCATGGGAGGGATCGGGCTGCAAGATGTCGACGTAGCCTTCCTGGAGGATGCGCTTGAAGTCCCAGCGCGAGTACAGCCGCTCGCCCAGGGCGATGGGCGTGTTGCTCATCAGGGCGATCTCCTTGAGCGCCTCGTGGTGCTCGCTGAGCACCGGCTCCTCGATGAACATCAGGCGGAACTGTTCCAGTTCCTTGACCAGCACCTTGGCCATGGGCTTGTGCACCCGGCCATGGAAGTCCACGCCGATGCCGAAGTGCGGACCGCAGGCGTCGCGGATGGCGGCGACGTTGGCGATCACCTGGTCGACCTTGTCGTAGGTGTCGACGAACTGCATCTCTTCGCTGGCGTTCATCTTGATCGCGGTAAAGCCCTTGGCCTGGCGCTCCAGGGCCTGGGCCGCGGTCTCCGCCGGGCGGTCGCCGCCGATCCAGGAATAGACGCGGATGCTGTCGCGCACCTGGCCGCCGAGCAGCTCGTGCACCGGCACGCCCAGGGCCTTGCCCTTGATGTCCCACAGCGCCTGGTCGATGCCGGCCAGGGCGCTCATGTGGATGCCACCGCCGCGATAGAAGCCGCCGCGGTAGAGCACCGTCCAGTGGTCTTCGATGTTGCGCGGGTCCTTGCCGATCAGGTAGTCGGCCAGTTCCTCGACCGCCGCCGCCACGCTGTGGGCGCGGCCTTCCAGCACGGGTTCGCCCCAGCCGTGGATGCCCTCGTCGGTCTCGATCTTGAGAAAGCACCAGCGCGGCGGGACGACATAGGTGGTGAGTTTGGTGATCTTCATGGTCAGGAATTCTCGATTTGAATTGTTGGATCGAGGAGATTGGATAAATCGCGGCCATGGGCCGCTCCTACGGAGGCACCGGGTATCTGTAGGAGCGGTCCATGACCGCGAGCTTTAAGCGTTCTTTACCGCCGCCCACCCAGCCGCAAACGCCTGGGCATTGGCGCTCACCTGCGCCGCGGTCAGGCCCGGCTTGTACAGCGCCGAGCCGAGGCCGAAGCCGTTGGCACCGGCGGCCACGTAGGGGCCCATGTTGTCCGGGGTGATGCCGCCCACCGGCAGCAGCGCCAGCTCCTTGGGAAAGACCGCGCGCCAGGCCTTGACCACCGCCGGGCCGAGTTGCTCGGCGGGAAACAGCTTGAGGCTGTCGGCGCCGGCGTCGAGGGCAGCGAAGCCCTCCGAGGGCGTGGCCACGCCCGGGGCGCTGACCAGGCCGGCGGCCTTGCTGGCGCGGATCACCGCCAGGTTGGCGTTGGGCGAGACGATCAGCCGGCCCCCGGCGGCATCCACCTCGGCCACCTGGGCTTCGGTGAGCACCGTGCCGGCGCCGATCAGGCAGCTCTCGCCCAGCTCGGCGGTGAGCCGGCGGATGCTCTCGTAGGGCTGCGGCGAATTGAGCGGGATCTCGATGACGCGAAAGCCGGCGTCGTAGAGGGCGCGCCCGACCGGGACGATCTCGTCGGGGGTGACGCCGCGCAGGATGGCGATCAGCGGCAGGTCCTTGAGGTAGGTATCAAGCATGGGAGCCTCCAGAGGTGGGGAGCAGGCCGGCAGCCTGGGCCAGGCGCCAGAGCCCGGCCCGGGTGGCCTGCTCCAGCAGGCGGACCTGGTCGATGTCGAACAGCGCCAGGGCGTCGCGATAGCGCTGGCAGAGTGCCGCATCGCCGATCAGCACCAGGGGTGGACAGGTGGCGCCCGCGAGGGCGGCGACCTGGCTGCGCAACTCTTCGCCGATCAGCAGGCCGGAGAGGTAGTCGAGGCTGTGCGCCGCACCCAGTTCGCCGGCCAGGACCCGGCTGCGGGCGGTGAAGAGGCGGCCGAACAGGCCCTCGGCGCCGGCGTCGCGGGCGGTGGTGAGACCCAGGCGGAAGGCCTCGGCACTGGCCTCGGGACCGGCCTCGGCGGCTGGGCGACCCAGGATGGAATGCTCGCGCAGCACGGCGAACAACTCGCCGGTCATGTAGGTGGCGAAGTCGGTGAGACGACCGTCGCGCACCCGCACCCACTTGCTGTGGGTGCCGGGCAGCACCAGCAGGGCTTCGGCGGCCAGGTCCGGCTCCAGTTCGAGGGCGCCGAACACCTGGGTTTCCTCGCCACGCAGGACGTTGGGCAAGGCGCCGCGCTGCATCACTCCGGGAACCAGGTGGAGGTCGCCGCAGCCCGTGTCCAGGCGCAGCAGGCCGGCGGCCAGGCTGTGGACGTCGGCCGGGCAGTCAGCATAGGGCACCTCATGCCAGCCGCCGCGACTGCCGACCATGCCGCAGGCGATGGCGGGCAGGTCCGGCTGGGCCTCGCGCCAGTCGCCCACCAGGGCGCGATAGGCCGCGGCGAAGTCGCCGTCGGGCACATGCATGATGCCCCAGGGCCGGCTGCGGGTTTCCAGCACGGCGCCCTGGGCGTCGAACAGCTGGGCCCGCAGGGACGAGGTGCCCCAGTCGAGGCCGATGAGGTGCGGGGTGGCGGTCATGCGGGGCTCCAGCCAAGTTCGCGGGAAATGGCCCGGGCGCAGGCAGTGACCTCGGGCTGCAACTCGTGCAGCCGCGCCTCGGGCATGTAGGGGATGGCGCTGGCCACGCTGAGGGCCGCGACGATGGCGCCGTCGGCGCCACGGATGGGCGCGGCCACGCAGCGGATGCCCAGTTCGTTTTCTTCCAGATCCAGGGCATAGCCCTCGGCGGCGTGGCGCCGCAGCCGCGCACGGTAGTCCGCCCAGGGCAGGAAATCCTCGCGCAGCCCGGGCTGGCCGGTGCGCCGGGCCACGCCTTCGCCATAGAGGGCTTCCCACTCGCCCTCGGCGAGATCCAGCATCAGCGCCTTGCCGACCCCGGTCAGCGCCAACGGCATGCGCAGCCCGACCCGGGATCTCATCTCCAGGCCACGGCTGCCGGGCAGCTTGTCGAGATAGAGGACATCGCCGCCCTCGCGCACGCCGAGGTGCACGGTGTCGCCACAGTGCTGGGCCAGGCGTTGCAGGTGGGGACGGGCCACACCGGTCAGCGGCAGCTGCTCGCGGGCCTGGTAGCCGAGGGCGATGAGATGGCTGCCGAGGATCAGCCGCCCGCCATCGCTGCGCAGATAGCCCGCCTGGGTCAGGGCAGCAACCAGCCGATGGGTGGTGCTGCGGGTGCAGCCGATGGCGGCGCCGACCTGGGCCAGGCTGTCAGCCCCGGCGGCCACGGCTTCTAGCACGGCCAGGCCGCGGAACAGGGCCTGGGCCCCGCTGGGCGCTTCGCCCTTGTTGGAATTGTTGTCGTTCATGGCCTTCACTCTAGAAGCCTCTTCGGCAAATCTCAATATGTGATACGTCATCCCATATGTTGGGATAGAAGTTAGATATGACAGCCTTGTCACATAGCTGCAATATTGGCGCTATCTAATGCACGGCACATTGCAAGGACTCGAGAGGCAGAGCGCTCCATGACGGGTAAATCCATCCTGATCGTCGACGATGAGGCGCCCATTCGCGAGATGATCGCCGTGGCCCTGGAAATGGCGGGCTATGAATGCCTGGAGGCGGACAACAGCAAGGACGCCCACGCCCTGATCGTCGATCGCAAGCCCGATCTCATCCTGCTCGACTGGATGCTGCCCGGCACCTCCGGCCTGGAACTGGCCCGCCGCCTCAAGCGCGACGAGCTGACCGATGCCATCCCCATCATCATGCTCACGGCCAAGGGTGACGAGGACAACAAGGTCCAGGGCCTGGAGACCGGTGCCGACGACTACATCACCAAGCCCTTCTCGCCCCGCGAGCTGGTGGCGCGCCTGAAGGCCGTGCTGCGCCGCACCGGGCATCTGGAGAACGACGGTCCGCTGGAGGTCAACGGCCTGATCCTCGATCCGATCAGCCACCGGGTGACCATCGACGGCGCACCCGCCGAGATGGGCCCCACCGAATACCGTCTGCTGCAGTTCTTCATGACCCACCAGGAGCGCGCCTATACCCGCGGCCAGCTGCTGGATCAGGTCTGGGGTGGCAACGTCTATGTCGAGGAACGTACCGTGGACGTGCACATCCGCCGCCTGCGCAAGGCCCTCGGCGAGACCTACGAGAACCTGGTACAGACGGTGCGCGGCACCGGGTATCGCTTTTCCACCAAACTCTGACGCGGGATCACCGCCGCCGTGAACATCAACTGGCGCTCCCGTCTGGCCACCCAGCTGTCGACCGTGGTCGCCGGCTGCGCCCTGGCCGGCTGGCCCTTCGGCCATGTCGGCCTGGCGGTGGCCCTGGGACTGGCGGTCTATCTGGCGGTCACCCTGAGGCACCTGTTGCGCCTGCAGGCCTGGCTGCTGAGCGAGGCCCCGGGCGCGCCGCCGGAAGCCGAGGGTCTGTGGGGCGAGGTGTTCGACCGGCTCTATCGGCGCCAGCGCCACGAACAGCGCCAGCGCGAGGAATTGCTCGCCGTGATAGGTCGCGCCCAGGCCTCCACCGAGGCCCTGCGCGACGCCATCATCCTGGTGGATCGCCATGGCAACCTGGAATGGTGGAACCGCGCCGCGGAAACCCTGCTGGGCCTGCGCCAGCCCCAGGACCTCGGTCAGCCCATCACCAACCTGGTGCGCCATCCGCGCTTTTCCGACTATTTTCTCGGCGGCGACTATGGCGAGCCGCTGGAACTGGCCTCCCCACTCAACGACGACCAGTACCTGCACATCCTGGTCACCCGCTTCGGCGAAGGCGACCGGCTGCTGCTGGTGCGCGACGTGACCCGCGTCCATCAGCTGGAACAGATGCGCAAGGATTTCGTCGCCAACGTCTCCCACGAATTGCGTACCCCGCTGACGGTGATCACCGGCTACCTGGAGACCCTGCTGGACAACGCCGACCACGCCACTCCACGCTGGCGGCGGGCGCTGGGGCAGATGCAGCAGCAGGCCGGACGCATGCAGCACACCATCGACGACCTGCTGTTGCTGGCCCGTCTGGAAGCCACCGATTATCCCGCCGACAACCGCCCGGTGGCCCTGGAGCCGCTGCTCGCCTCCATCCTGCAGGACGGTCGCGCCCTGTCCGGCGCCGTCGGCCATCGCCTGAGCCTGGAATGCGAGCCGGGTCTGGCCCTGCTGGGCAGCGAGACGGAGTTGCGCAGCTGCTTTTCCAACCTGGTGTTCAACGCGGTCAAGTACAGCCCCGAAGGCGGCGAGGTGCGGGTGCGCGCCTGGCAGGACGCCGCAGGCGCCCATGTCGCGGTGCAGGACAACGGTCCCGGTATCGACGCCCGCCACCTGCCGCGCCTGACCGAACGCTTCTATCGCCTCGACGCCAGCCGCGCCTCCAGCACCGGCGGCACCGGCCTGGGCCTGGCCATCGTCAAGCACGTGCTGATCCGTCATCGCGGCGGCCTGGACATCCACAGCGTGCCTGGCGAGGGCAGCTGCTTCACCTGCGATTTCCAGCCTGAACAGATCGCCCAACGCACCGCCGCCTCGGCCTGAGCCGTCCCCTCCCCGCCGTGCTATCGTCCGGCCATCCCTGCCACGGTCTCCTGCCATGCCCCCAGCCCTGCGCCTGCTGCCGGTCCTGCTGCTCGCCCTGATCGGCTGTCTGTTGCTGGGCAGCCAGGCCTGGCACCGCGCCGAACAGGCGAGCCTGGCCGAGGCCAGCCTGCTCGGCCAGGAGCAGTTGCGCCTCCACGCCAGCGGCCTGCAGACCCTGATCGACCGTTTTCGCGCCCTGCCGGCGGTGCTGGCCCAGGACCCGGAGCTGATCGCCGCCCTGAGCACCCCGCCCGATGCCGCCACCACCGAACACCTCAATCTCAAGCTGGAGCGCCTGAACACGGCGGCGCAATCCTCGACCCTGGAACTCCTGGATCGCACGGGCCTGGCCATCGGCGCCAGCAACTGGCGGCTGCCCACCAGCTACGTCGGCCACAACTACGCCTTCCGCCCCTATTTCAGCGAAACCCTCGCCGGCGGCAGCGGACGCTTCTATGCCGTAGGGGTCACCACCGGCATTCCCGGCTATTTCCTCTCCCACGCCGTGCTGGACGCCCAGGGGCGCTTTCTCGGCGCGGTAGTGGTCAAGCTGGAATTCCCCGCCATCGAGGCGCGCTGGGGCGAGCACCCGGAGGTGCTGCTGGTCAGCGATGCCCGCGGCGTGGTCTTTGCCGCCAATCGCCCGGCCTGGCGCTATCGCCTGCTGCGCGAGCTGACCCCGGCCGATCGCGCCGAGCTGGCCACCACCCGCCAGTACGACCGGCGCACCCTGCAGCCCCTGCCCTATCGCCAGGAGCGGGTGCTCGGCGAGCAGCGCCAGGTGGCCCACATCCAGGCCCCCGAAGGCAGCGCCGACTACCTCTGGGACAGCCTGCCACTGCCCAGCGAAGGCTGGACCCTGCACCTGCTCCGGCCCACCCGGGACCTGCAGGGCGGCGGCCCGGGTGCGGCACTGGCCGCCGTCTGCGTCTGGCTGCTGCTGGTCTGCGCCGGTCTCCTCTGGGCGCAACGGCGCCGGCTGCAACGCCTGCGCCAGCGCAGCCGCCTGGAACTGGAGCAGCTGGTGGAGGCCCGCACCGCCGAATTGCGCACCGCCCAGGACGGCCTGGTGCAGGCCGCCAAGCTGGCCGCCCTGGGGCAGATGTCGGCGGCCCTGGTGCACGAACTCAACCAGCCGCTCACCGCCCAGCGCATGCACCTGGCGAGTCTGCGCCTGCTGCTGGATCACGGGCGGCTGGACGAGGCCCGCGCCGCCCTGGAACGTCTCGATGGCCTGCTGACCCGCATGAGCGGTCTCACCGCCCACCTCAAGACCTATGCGCGCAAGACCCCCGCCGGCCTGCGCGAGCGGGTCGATCTGGCGCGGGTGGTGGATCAGGCGCTGGAGTTGCTGGAGGCCCGCCGTGCCGAGCTGGCCGTGGAGCTGATCCTGGAGTTGCCGCGCCCGGCCTGGTTGCTGGGCGATCCCATCCGCCTGGAGCAGGTACTGGTCAATCTGCTGCGCAACGCCCTCGACGCCGTGGCGGAGCGACCCCGGCCGCAGGTCCGGGTCAGCCTAGCGCGGGAGGGAGATGCCTGGTTGCTGGAGGTGGCCGACAACGGTGGCGGCATCGCCGCCGAGCACCTGGACCAGGTGTTCGATCCCTTCTTCACCACCAAGCCGGTCGGCGAAGGCCTGGGACTCGGCCTGGCGGTGTCCTCGGCCATCGTCCAGGCCCAGGGTGGCAGCCTGGCCGCGCGCAACGGCGCCGAGGGCGCGGTCTTTGCCCTGCGGCTGCCGGCTGCGCCGGAGTCAGCCGGCTAACGCACGCAGAGCGTCACCAGCAGGGCGAAGCCCCAGCCGAGCACCCCGGTTACCAGCAGGGTCGCCGCATCCCAGGGCCCGCGGGTGGCATCCAGCAGCGGCAGGCCGACGCCACCGATCAGGGCGCTGGCGAGGATGCCCGCCAGGATCCGCACCAGCGGCCAGTGGCTGTCGGCGGCTTCCTCGGAAGCGGCAGCAAGGGGCTCTTCTTCGGACATGGCAGGGCTCCACCAGGGGATATGGAAGGCGACCCTAGCCCGGCAACCTGAAGCTGCGATGAAGCGGCGCTTCAGATTGCCTTCAGCTTGACCGCCAAGACTGCGCCTCGTATTCCCCCGGAGAGGTCGCGATGCTCGACGTGACTTGGCAGTCCCCGTACAGCTTTACCCTGGCCGACCGCAGCGGTTCGCTGCTGGCCCGCCTGGAGCCGCGCGAGGCACCCGGCCGGCAGGCGACCGAAGCCTTCATCGGCGCGCGTTTCGCCCTGGAGCACGGCGCCCGCATCAGCCACTTCCTGCCGCTGCTGCTCGCCCTGCGCGATGCCGAAGGCGTGCTGCAGGCGGCGGTGGGGATCCGCTCCGCGCTGGACCAGTCGCTGTTTCTCGAACGTTATCTGCCCCAGCCGGTGGAGACCCAGGTGGCGGTGGCGCTCGGTCGGCCGATCGAGCGCGCGGAGGTGGTGGAGGTCGGCAATCTGGCGGCGCTGGGTCCGGGCCAGGCGCGTCTGCTGATCGTCGTCACCACCTGGCTGCTGGCCCGCAGTGGCCGGCGCTGGGTGACCTTTACCGGCGCCACCCGCCTGATCAACAGCTTTCATCGCCTCGGCCTGGCGCCCCAGGTGCTGGGCCTCGCCGATCCGGCCTGTCTGGGCGCCGAGCGCGAGAGCTGGGGCTCCTACTACGCCAACGCTCCCCAGGTCTGCGCCGGTGACATCCGCCAGGGCTATCAACAGTTGCTGCAGGCCGGCATCTTCGCCCGCCTGGGCCTCACCACCCTTGGCGAGGAGGACTGCCATGTCGCCTGAAGCCCGCTCCGTCAGTGATTTTTTTCTGGCCCTGGAACGCCACGTCGCCTGGGACGGCGAGCGCCCCGCGCTGAGTGGTGCCCAGGAAACCTGGAGCTATCTGCGGCTGTGGCGGGAGATTGCCCGGCGCGTCACCTGGCTGGCCGAGCACGGCATAAAGCGTCTGGCCCTGGACCTGCCCAATGGGCCCGAGTTGCTGGCCTGGGACCTGGCCGCCCTGCGCGCCGGACTGCCCTGCATCATCCTGCCGGACTTCTTCAGCCCGGCGCAGCGCGCCCATGTCCTGCAGGACTGTGGCGCCGATCTGTTGCTGGGCAATCCCGAGCGCGCCGCGGAATGGACCGCGGCAGGCTTCAGCGAGGGGCCCCACGGCTGGCAGCGTCCGGCCGCGGCGGCCACCGCGCTACCGGCGGGCACTGCCAAGCTCACTTACACCTCCGGCACCACCGGCACCCCCAAGGGCGTCTGCCTCAAGGCCGGACAGCTGCTGCGGGTGGCCGCCAGCCTGGAAGCCGCCAGCGGCGCCCTGGCGCCCCGACGCCATCAGGTGCTCCTGTCGCTGGGCATCCTGCTGGAAAATCTCGGGGTCTATGCCGCACTGCTGGCCGGTGCCGAGGTGGTGGTGCTCAAGGCCGAGGACCAGGGTGTCCGCGGCTCCGCCGGCATCGACTGGGCCCAGCTGGCCGCCTGCCTGCAGGAGCGCCAGCCACACAGTCTGATCCTCATGCCCCAGCTGTTGCAGGGACTCGTGGAGCTGGGCGAACGCGGGCTGCTGCGCCTGGACGGGCTGCGCTTCGCCGCCGTGGGCGGGGCGCCGCTGAGCGAGGCGCTGCTGACCCGCGCCAGCGCCTTGGGCCTGCCGCTGTTCCAGGGCTATGGCCTGTCGGAGTGCGCCTCGGTGGTGACCCTCAATCGCCCTGAGGCCAACCGCCCGGGCAGCGTCGGCCAGCCCCTGCCCCATGTGCGCCTGCGCCTGGCCGCCGACGGCGAAATCCTGGTCGGCGGCGTCGATTTCGCCGGCTACCTGGGCGAGCCCGGCAGCGCCACCGACGAGGTGGCCACCGGCGATCTCGGCGAATTCGACACCGACGGTTATCTCCACCTGCACGGCCGCAAGAAACACCAGTTCAGCCTGGCTTCGGGACGCAATGTCGATCCGGGCTGGATCGAGGCCGAACTCACCCAGCGCGGCGTCCTCGCCCAGGCCTATGTGCAGGGCGAAGGCGCCCGGCACCTGGTGGCGCTGCTCTGGCCACGGCAGCCGGACCTGCCCGACAGCCTGCTCGCCGACCAGATCGCCCGCCTCAACCAGCGCCTGCCCGACTATGCCCGCATCGGCGCCTGGCGCCGCCTCGCCGAACCCTTCACCCCCGCCAACGGCCTGCTCACCGCAACCGGACGCCTTCGCCGCGACGCCATCCAGGCGCATCACGCGGCCCTGCTCTCGCACCTTCTGGAGGTACCAGCATGAGTTTCTTCGCCACCCTGCAAGCCGAAACCGCCACGGAACGCCAGGCGCTGTTCGAGGTGCCCATCATCCGCGCCGCCCTGGGCGGCAATGTCGCCCTGGAGAGCTATGTCGCCTTTCTCGGCCAGGCCTATCACCACGTCCGCCACACCGCGCCACTGATGATGGCCTGCGGCGCCCGCCTGCCGGCGCGGCTGGAATGGCTGCGCGGCGCGGTCTGCGAATACATCGAGGAAGAATACGGCCACGACCAGTGGGTCCTCAGTGACATCGCCGCCTGCGGGGGCGATGCCGAGGCGGTGCGCGCCAGCCGCCCCGAACTGCCCATCGAGCTGATGGTGGCCTATCTCTACGACTTCATCGCCCGCGACAATCCGGTCGGCCTGTTCGGCATGGTCAATGTGCTCGAAGGCACCAGCATCGCCCTGGCCACCCAGGCCGCCGGCGCCATCCGCGGCCAGCTGGGCCTGCCGGCCACGGCCTTCAGCTACCTGGACTCCCACGGCAGCCTCGACCAGGAACACATGGCGACCTACCGCCAGCTGATGGATCGGCTGGACGATCCGGCCGACCAGGCCGCAGTGATCCACGTGTCCAAGGTGGTCTATCGCCTCTATGCCGACATGTTCCGCGCCCTGCCCGGCGCCGGCCAGCAACCGGAGCAGCGCCATGCAGCTGCCTGACTGCCGTATCCTGCTGACCGGTGCCAGCGGTGGCATCGGCCTGCCACTGGTGGAACAACTCTGCGCCGGCGGCGCCCAGGTGCTGGCGGTCGCCCGCGACACCCGCGCCCTGCAGCCCCTGGCCGAGCGCCTGGGTGGCCGGTTGCGCCTGCTCGACGCCGACCTCACCCGCCGGGCCGATCGCCAGGCGGTGCTGGCCGAAGCCAGCCGCGGCCAGGGCGTCAACGTGCTGCTCAACGCCGCCGGCAGCAACAGCTTCGCCCTGCTCGACGCCCTCGACGACGACGCCATCGACAACCTGCTGGCGATCAACATCGGCGCGGCCATCCAGCTGACCCGCCTGCTGCTGCCGCTGCTGCGCCGCCAGCCGCGCGCGGTGATCGCCCATGTCGGCTCCACCCTGGGCTCCATCGGCTATCCCGGCTATGCGCCCTATTGCGCCAGCAAGTTCGCCCTGCGCGGCTTCACCCAGGCCCTGCGCCGGGAGCTGGCCGATACCCGCATCCGGGTGCTCTACGTGGCGCCCCGCGCCACCCGCACGGCGATGAACGGCCCGGCGGCCATGGCCGTGAACCAGGCGCTCAAGAGCCAGGTGGACGACCCCACCGTGGTCGCCGGCGCGGTGATCCGTGCCCTGGTCGAGGACCGCCAGGAGCTCTATCTCGGCTGGCCGGAAAAGCTCTTCGTCCGCCTCAACGGCCTGATGCCCGGCCTGGTGGATCGCGCCCTGCGCCGCCAGCTGCCGGTGATCCGCCGCTTCATCGACCCCGCCTTCGCCCCGGAGAAACACCCATGACGACCCCGCGCAAGGCCCTCGGCCTGCTGCTCGCCGCCCTGCTCGCCAGCCCCTTCGCCCTGGCCGACGATGGCCAGCGCCTGGCCCAGATCCAGCAGCGCTGGGCCGAGATCCAGTACCGCCTGCCCAGCGCCGAAAAACCCGCGGCCTTCGAACAGCTGGCCGGCGAGGCGCGCGCCTTCACCCAGGCCGCGCCCCAGTCGGCGCCAGCGCTGATCTGGCAGGGCATCGTGCTCAGCAGCTGGGCCGGCGCCCAGGGCGGGCTGGGAGCGCTGGGCAAGGTCAAGGAAGCCCGCAGCGACCTGGAACAGGCGCTCAAGCTCGATCCCACGGCGCTGCAGGGCTCCGCCTACACCAGTCTCGCCGCCCTCTACGACCGGGTTCCCGGCTGGCCGATCGCCTTTGGTGACGCCAGCGAAGCCGATCGTCTGCTGCAGCGGGCCCTCGCCCTCAACCCCAGCGGTATCGATACCCTATACTTCTGGGGTGACCACCTGTATCGCCAGCAGCGCTATGCCGAAGCCCGCGCCGCCCTGCTCAAGGCGCAGCAGGCCGCCCCGCGGCCGGGACGCGAACTGGCCGACCAGGGACGGCGGGGCGAGATCGCCGCGCTGCTCAAGGACGTCGACCAGAAGCTGAAGTGACGAGGCCTCCATGCGCGTGCTGCTGATCGAAGACGATCCCGACCTCGGCGAGGGCATCCGCACCAGTCTGCGGGAAGAGGGCTATACCCTGGACTGGCTCAAGGACGGCGAAAGCGCCGTCCACGCCCTGCGCGAAGAGGGCTTCGACCTGGTGGTGCTGGATCTCGGCCTGCCGCGCCTGGACGGCATCCAGGTGCTGCGCCAGAGTCGCGCCAACGGCCTGACCACGCCGGTGCTGATCCTTACCGCCCGCGACGACACCGAGGACCGGGTCGCCGGCCTCGACGCCGGCGCCGACGACTACCTGGTCAAGCCCTTCGACATCAAGGAACTCAAGGCGCGCCTGCGCGCCCTGCTGCGGCGGCGCAACGGTCCCTCGCAGATCCAGCTCGAAGGCGGCGGCATCGCTCTGGATCCGGCCACCCGCCGGGTCACCTTCGATGGCCAGCCGGTCAACCTCACCCCGCGCGAATACCAGCTGCTGCACGAACTGCTGGCCAATCCGGGCAAGATCTTCAGTCGCGACCGCCTCATGGGGCTGCTCTACGGCTGGGACGAGGGGGTGGAAAGCAACACCCTGGAAGTGCACATCTACAACCTGCGCAAGAAGCTGCGCGCCGACCTGATTCGTACCGTCCGGGGCATCGGTTACCGCCTCGAATGTCCATGACCTCCATCCGCCGCCGCACCGTCGGCCTGGTGCTCTCGCTGCTGCTGATCGGCACCCTGCTGATCGCCCTGACCAACGTCCACGACAGCCAGCGCGAGATCGGCGAGATCTACGATGCCCAGCTGGCGCAGAGCGCGCGCATCCTGCAGGGCATGCTGCGCGCCGCCCCCCGCGGCGAAGGCCGCCTGGCGCTGCACGCCAGTGTCACCCAGGCTCTGGCCGAGGCCAGCGACAGCCCCTATGGCCACAGATACGAGGCCAAGATGGCCTTCCAGGCCTGGAACGCCCGCGGCGTCCCCCTGATGCGCTCGCCCAGCGCGCCCATCTTCAGCATGCCGACGACCCCGGGTTTCACCGAGCAGACCCTGGAGGGCGAGGCCTGGTATGGCTTCCTGCTGCCCGACCCGGAGCACGACCTGATGCTCTGGGTCGGCGAACGCGAAGAGGTGCGCGCCGATCTGGTCCGCCGCATCCTGCGCCACACCCTCACGCCGCATCTGATCGGCCTGGTGCTGCTGTCGCTGCTGGCCTGGCTGGCCATCGGCTGGGGCCTGAAACCGCTGCGGCGCATGGCCGGGCTGATCCGCCACCGCGACCCGGAATCCCTGCAACC
This sequence comes from Pseudomonas sp. HR1, assembly GCF_030175875.1. NCBI lineage: Bacteria > Pseudomonadati > Pseudomonadota > Gammaproteobacteria > Pseudomonadales > Pseudomonadaceae > Pseudomonas > Pseudomonas sp. HR1. The sequence continues at coordinate 1,313,215 of NZ_JASNRF010000001.1, read as the reverse complement.
GCTGCAGCTGGATCCGCTGCCGCGCGAACTGGAACCCATGCAGGCGGCGCTCAATCGGCTGCTGCTGCAGATCGAGCAACTGCTGCAGCGCGAACGCCGCTTCATCGCCGATGCCGCCCACGAGTTGCGCACGCCGCTGGCGGTGCTGCGCCTGCATGCGCAGAACGCCCTGTCCGCGCAGACCGCGGCGGCCCGCGACGAGGCGCTGAAATTCGTCGTCAGCGGCACCGACCGACTGACCCGGGTGGTCAACCAGCTGCTGATCCTGGCGCGTCTGGAACCCCGGCCGAGCTGGAGCGCCGAGCAGCGCTTCGATTTGCGCACCGCCCTCAGCGCCACCCTGGAAGAACTGGGTCCCTGGATTCTCGACAAGGGCCTGGACCTCAGCCTCGACGCCGAAGCCAGCCGGGTGCAGGTCCATGGCGACAGCGCCATGCTGGGCATCGCCCTGCAGAATCTGCTGACCAATGCGGTCAACGTGTCGCCTCCCGGCGGCGAGATCCGCATCCGCCTGGAGGTCACCGCCGACTGGGCGGAGATCCAGATCCTCGACCAGGGCCCCGGCATCGCGGAGGAGATCCAGCCACGGCTGTTCGAGCGCTTCTACAGCAGCGGCGCGGCCAACGGCGCCGGCCTGGGACTGTCCATCGTCCAGACCGTCGCCCAGCACCTGGGCGGACGCATCGAACTGGGCAACCGCCCGGAGGGCGGCGCCTGTGCCCGTCTCGGCCTGCCGGTGCTGCCGGGACCCGGCTAGGGACTCGACCCGTCGCCGGCCTTCGGGCAAGGTAGCGGCGCACCGGCCGCGAGAGGACGCCTCCCATGCAAGCTCAGGTCTATCTGGTCGACGACGAAGCCAGCATCCGCGAAGCGGTGCGCCAGTGGCTGGAGCTGTCGGGGCATCAGGTGCGGCTGTTCGCCCGCGCCGAAGACTGCCTGGCGGCAGTGACCCCGGATTTCGCCGGGGTGGTGGTCAGCGACGTGCGCATGCCCGGCATGGACGGCCTGGCCCTGCTGGAACAGCTGCAGGCGTTGGATGCCGACCTGCCGGTGATTCTGCTCACCGCCCACGGCGACGTCGCCCTGGCGGTCAGCGCCATGCGCCAGGGCGCCTACGATTTCCTGGAAAAGCCCTTCAGCCCCGAGGCGCTGCTCGGCGATCTCGGCCGCGCCCTGGAAAAGCGCCGGCTGGTGCTGGAGAACCGCCAGCTGCACCGCCGGGTCGACGACCAGAGCGCGCTCGCCCGCCGCCTGCTCGGCGTCTCGCCCGGCATCGTCCGGCTGCGCCAGCAGATCCTCGACCTGGCGCCGACGCCGGTCAACGTACTCCTGCGCGGCGAGACCGGCAGCGGCAAGGAACTGGTCGCCCGCTGCCTGCACGACTTCGGTCCCCGCGCCGGCAAGGCCTTCGTCGCCCTCAACTGCGCGGCCATCCCCGAGCAGCTGTTCGAGAGCGAATTGTTCGGCCACGAGAGCGGCGCCTTCACCGGCGCCCAGGGCAAGCGCATCGGCAAGCTGGAATACGCCAACGGCGGCACCCTGTTTCTCGACGAGATCGAGAGCATGCCCCTGGCGCAGCAGGTCAAGCTCTTGCGGGTGCTGCAGGAGCAGCGTCTGGAGCGCCTCGGCTCCAACCAGAGCATCGCCCTGGACCTGCGCATCGTCGCCGCCACCAAGCCGGATCTCCTGGAAGAAGCCCGCGCCGGACGCTTTCGCGAAGACCTGGCCTATCGCCTCAATGTCGCCGAGCTGCACCTGCCGCCGCTGCGCGCCCGGCGTGAAGACATCCCGCTGCTGTTCGATCACTTCCTCGCCGAGGCCGGCGCCCGCCTGGGCCGGCCGGTCACCCCGCCCGGCGCGGCGCGCCTGGCCCAGCTGCTGGGTCACGGCTGGCCCGGCAACGTGCGCGAGCTGGCCAACGCCGCCGAGCGCGAGGCCCTCGGCCTGGGTACCCCCGCCACCGCGGCCGCGGGCCACTCCCTGGCCGATCAGCTGGAAGCCTTCGAGGCCCAGTGCCTGCGCGCCGCCCTGGCCCGCCACGGCGGCGAGATCAAGGCGGTGATGGACGAGTTGCAACTGCCACGGCGCACCCTCAACGAGAAGATGCAGCGCCATGGCCTGGTACGGGCCGACTTCCGCGATGAGGACTGAGAGGCCATAGGCGGAAATCCGCTCATTGCTCACCGCCTTTCGGCGATCTTTCGCCGATCCGCCCTGGCAAAACCCAGTCAGGACGCGGCTTCGCGACCTGGCACGCCCCCTGCTATAGCCCTTGTCGACGCCCCGAGCGCCCTAATAACAACGACAAGAGGAACACCCTGTGGATAGCACCGCTACCCTCGCGGCCGGCCAGACCGCGCCCAAGACCACCTCGCAGCGCATCAAGTCCATCTTCAGCGGTTCCGTCGGCAACCTGGTCGAATGGTACGACTGGTACGTCTACGCCGCCTTCTCCCTGTATTTCGCCAAGGCCTTCTTTCCCAAGGGCGACCAGACCGCCCAGCTGCTCAACGTCGCCGCCATCTTTGCCGTGGGCTTTCTCATGCGCCCCATCGGCGGCTGGCTGATGGGCCTCTATGCCGACAAGGCCGGCCGCAAGTCCGCGCTGATGGTCTCGGTGATCATGATGTGCGCCGGCTCGCTGATCATCGCCCTCACCCCCAGCTACACCACCATCGGCGTCGCCGCCCCCATCATGCTGGTGCTGGCGCGGCTGCTGCAGGGCCTCTCGGTGGGCGGTGAATACGGCACCTCCGCCACCTACCTGAGCGAGATGGCGACCAAGGAAAGCCGCGGCTTCTACTCCAGCTTCCAGTACGTCACCCTGATCTCCGGGCAGCTGCTGGCGCTGGCTACCCTGATCGTGCTGCAGCAGACCCTGACCGTCGAACAGCTGGAAAGCTGGGGCTGGCGCATCCCCTTCCTGATCGGCGCCGCCTGCGCCGTGACCGCGCTCTACCTGCGCCGCGGCATGGAAGAGACCAGCTCCTTCAAGAAGGCCGAAAAACCCAAGGAATCCCTGATGCGCACCCTGATGCGCCATCCCAAGGAATTCTTCACCGTGGTCGGCCTGACCATGGGCGGCACCCTGGCCTTCTACACCTACACCACCTACATGCAGAAGTACCTGGTCAACTCGGTGGGCATGAGCAAGACCGACGCCACCTCCATCTCGGCGGCGACGCTGTTCCTGTTCATGCTGCTGCAGCCCGTGGTCGGCGCCCTCTCCGACCGCGTCGGCCGGCGTCCGGTACTGATCGCCTTCGGCGTGCTCGGCACCCTGTTCACCTACCCGATCCTCACCGCCCTGGGCAGCGTCACCACCTGGTGGGGCGCCTTCGGCCTGATCATGGTGGCGCTGGTGATCGTCAGCTTCTACACCTCGATCAACGCCGTGGTGAAGGCCGAGCTGTTCCCCACCGAGATCCGCGCCCTGGGCGTCGGCCTGCCCTATGCCCTGACCGTGTCCATCTTCGGCGGTACCGCCGAATACCTGGCCCTGTGGTTCAAGAGCATCGGCATGGAGAGCGGCTACTACTGGTACGTGACCGGCTGCATCGCCTGCTCGCTGCTGGTCTACGTCTTCATGAAGGACACCCGCGATCACTCGCGCATCGTGCACGAATAACCGCTCGTCCCTGGGTGCGGGCCTCTCGGTCATTAGATTTGGCCGTCCGGCCCGCCCCCCTTTGCCTGGGCTTTGGGGCACGCCATCGTAGTGTCACCGGCAGCGTCCACAACGGTCATTTCGCTGACCGCTGTGGCGAGTTCGCCCCCTCCTCCCAAGCCCGGGTTACACACTCATGGAAATCGACTACGGTCCCAGCTACGCCAAACTGGGTCTCCAGTTTCAATACCAGTGGAGCAGCCTGCTGCGCGATGCCCTGAAGAAGCACGGCATCACCGACGCCCAGGCCAAGGCCATCTGCGGCGACTTCGCCTTCGATCTCTCCAAGCTCATCGACGAAGCCGAAATCAAGGCCGACGGCCTCTCCTATCGCCCGGTGATCGCCTTCACCGAGGACGAGGAAACCCTGCTGGTGCAGTCCGCCGAATTCGACTATCACGAAGCGGCCTACGCCACCGCCGCGGCGGCGTTCGAGAAGAAGTAAGACTCGCTGGGGCCCTGCGCCCTCACCCCAACCCTCTCCCCCAGGGAGAGGGGGCGGTCTGGAGCGGTAGCGGGCTCTTCCTCCAGACGTGGGTTCCAAGCCTGTTTTCAGTGTTACTGCGATAGCGATTCGCTTAGGCCAGTTGAGGCCATTTCACCTCCACCCCCTCCAACTTCATCGACAGAGCCGAAATCAAGGCTGACAGCCTCTCCTAGCGCTCGGTGATCGCCTTTATCGAGGACTGGGAAATCATGTTGGCGCAGTCAGCCAGCTTTGAATATCACAAAGCGGCCTATGCCACTGCTGCTGCGGCGTTCGAGGGGAAGTAAGGCTGGCCCCGGGCCCTCACCCCAACCCTCTCCCTCAGGGAGAGGGAGCGGCCTGGAGCGGTGGCGGGCTCTTTCTCCAGACGTGGGTACTGAAGCTGTTTTCAGTGCTGCTGCGATAGCAGTTTTGACTGTCTTTCAGCGAGAGCTACTCCATAGCTCCGCTTCGCTCCGTATGGCCCCCTCTCCCCCCGGGAGAGGGTTGGGGTGAGGGCCGCACAGGCACCCTTGTCATAGCCGCGCGAACCGCGCGTTGGAGCCTCGCCAACACGATTTCCCCAGGCGATACTCCCCGGATCACCTCTCACTCCGTACCACCCCCTCTCCCTCCGGGAGAGGGTTGGGGTGAGGGCCGCACAGGCACCCTTGTCATAGCCGCGCGAACCGCGCGTTAGAGCCTCGCCAACACTATTTCCCCAGGCGATACTCCCCGGATCACCTCTCACTCCGTACCACCCCCTCTCCCTCCGGGAGAGGGTTGGGGTGAGGGCGAACCCGACACCAGAACACCCAGGGAAAGGATTCCCATGCTCCTCATCAGCCATGCCCGCGCCCTGCGCCGGGGTCAGACCGACGCCGAGCGCGCACTCTGGTATCACCTGTGCGGCAACCGTCTACAGGGTCATAAATTCCGCCGTCAGCATCCCTATGGTCGCTATATCCTGGACTTCGTCTGCCTGGAAGCGCGGCTAGTGATCGAACTGGATGGCGGCCAGCATCAGGGCAGCGCCAACGACCGCGAGCGCGACGCCTGGCTGCAGGCCCAGGGATTCAAGATCATTCGCTTCTGGAATCATGAGGTCCTGACCCAGCCCGACGCCGTGCTCGAACGCCTTCACGCAGCCCTCAGCCCGGCTTGACCCTCGGCTTGCGCACGCGCGGCACTGCGCCACCCGTCTTCGCCGTCGCCTTGGCCTTGCTCCCGCCCGTACGTCGCTTCTTCTTCCAGGGCGCGCCCTTGCCCGCCGGCGGCGGTCCGCTGATGGTCAGGGTCAGGCCGAGACAGCGCTCCACCTGCTTGCCCATCCAGGCCGATTGCTTGGTGACGAATTCGGCCAGGCTCAGCTCGCCCTCCTGCACCCGATCCAGCGCCTGCTCCCAGAGCGCCGTGGTGCCCGGATCGGCGATGGCCCGGGGCACGGCGTCGATCAGGCCGAAGGCCGCCGGGGTCGCCGCCAGGGCCTTGCCCTGCTTGACCAGGTAGCCGCGGTCCAGCAGGCCCTGGATGATGCTGGCGCGGGTCGCCTCGGTGCCGATGCCGGTGGTGTCCTTGAGCTTCTGCTTGAGGGCGGGATCCTCCACCAGCTTGGCGACGTTCTTCATCGCCTTGATCAGATCGCCCTCGGTGAAGGGCTTGGGCGGTTGGGTCAGCTGATCCTTGCAACGCACCTCGACCACCGGATAGGACTCACCCTCGCGCAACTCGGGCAGCGCCTGGGGCGGCGGTGCCTCGCGACCCTTGGGCGGCGTGAGCGATTCGGGCAAGGCGCGCCGCCAGCCGGGTTCCACCAGCCGCTTGCCGGTGGCCCGCAGGCGTTCGCCGCCCGCCGCGAAGTCGGCCTGGGTGCGATCGAATTCGTGCGGCGGCAGGAATTGCGCCAGGTAACGCGCGCGGATCAGGCCATAGACGTTGCGCTCCTGCGGACTCAGGCGGCCCAGGTCGCGGGTCACCTGCGTCGGGATGATGCCGTGGTGGGCGCTGACCTTCGCATCGTTCCAGGCCCGCGAGCGGCGACTGGCGTCCAGATGGTCGCGCAGTGGGGCGAGACTGCTGTCGGCGCCCAGCAAGGCGGCCAGCAGCGCCGGCGCCTCGGCGTGCTGGGACAGCGGCAGGTAGCCGCAATCGCTGCGCGGATAGGTGATCAGCTTGTACTTCTCGTAGAGCGCCTGGGCGACGTCCAGGGTCTGCTGGGCGCCCAGGTTGAGGCGCTTGGAACAGACCTCCTGCAAGGTGCCCAGATCGAAGGGCAAGGGCGCCGCCTCGCGGACGCGCTCGGTCTTGAGCTTGACCAGCCGCGCCTGCCCAGCCGCCTCGATGGCCCGCGCCGCCGCCTGGGCCACCTCGGGCTTGAGACAGCGGCCCTGGTCGTCGCAGACCTCCTCTGGCGGCTGCCATTGGGCCTGGAAGCGACTGCCGGAGGCGTCCAGGGTCGCCTCCACGGTCCAGAAGGGCACCGGCACGAAGGCGGCGATGGCACGATCGCGGTCCACCACCAGACGCAGGGTCGGCGTCTGCACGCGTCCGACCGAAAGCACGCCCTGATAGCCGGAGCGACGCCCCAGCAGGGTGAACAGCCGGCTCATGTTCATGCCGATCAGCCAGTCGGCGCGCGAGCGGCCCAGGGCGGACTGATAGAGCCCATAGGTCTCGGCACCGGGCTTGAGCGCGGCCAGAGCGCGGCGGATGGAGACGTCATCCAGCGCCGACAGCCACAGCCGGCGGATCGGCCCGCGATAGCGGCAATGCTCCACCAGCTCGCGGGCGATCATCTCGCCTTCGCGATCGGCGTCGGTGGCGATCACCAGTTCGCTGGCCTCGCCCAGCAGGCGCTTGACCGCCTTGAACTGGCTGCCAGTGGTCTTCTTGACCTGCAGCTTCCACTGCTCGGGAACGATGGGCAGGTCGTCCAGCGACCAGCGCTTGTAGCGGGCGTCATAGGCGTCCGGTGGCGCCGTTTCCAGCAGGTGGCCGATGCACCAGGTCACGGTCACGCCCTGCCCCTGCAGGCAGCCCTCGCCGCGGCGGGTGGCGCCGAGGATGCGGGCGATGTCCTTGGCCTGGGAGGGTTTTTCGCAGAGATACAGCTGCATGGCGGGCGTCGCACGAGGGGAATCGCCACAGGATGCAAAGCCTGCGCGAGCGGCGCAAGGCCTAATCTGTATATCCGTACAGAAAGCGGCCTTTGCGCAAATTCGCCCAGTGGGCCACAGCGTCCTCAGGACGTGGATCACAGCTTGAACGGCGGCCGCCGCGGACGCGGAATCTTGCCGTGGCTGGGCAGTCCTTGGGCTACGGCACTTTCGCCGTCTTTAGCCGAGCTCTGGGAGGCGTCAATGAACACTGTAGCTATGGATCGCACCACGGCCGAGAGCACCGGCGCCGGAAATCTCGTCGACACCGCCAGCGGCCAGGCCCTGCGGGCCAGCATTTCGGCCATGCGCCGGACCACCAGCCAGGTGCAGCGCATCAACGATCAACTCTGGGAAGTCTGGCCGGACGGCCGTCGCAAGCTGCTGCTGCGCTAAGACCTCCCGCCCGACGCCCTAGGCGGGCGTCGGCGTCTCCAGCGCGGCCAGATAGGTCGCGACCTCGGCCTGGATCCAGGCACTGAAGCGCTCCTGCTTTTCCGCCGATTCGGCGCGTTCCGGCCAGACCAGCCAGTAGGCATAGGGATAGGGCGCCGTTACCGGACTGAGCTGGACCAGACGCCCCTCGTCCAGCGCGGCCTGCACCAGGCTGCGCCGCTCCAGCGCTAGCGCCTGACCAAGGCGTAGCGCCTCCAGTACCACGTTGGAATCATTCACGCTGATGCCGCGATTGGGTGCTGCTTCGCCTAGACCAGCCGTTTCGCCCCAGTGCAGCCAGGTTTCCTCCGTGTGCAATAGCGGCTGCGCGAGAGCCTCGTCCAGGCTGCACGGCAGTTGCCCACCGTTGTAACCAGGTGCCGCCACCAGCAGCACATCGTCCTGAAACAGCCGAAGCGCCGTCAGGCCATCCCACTGGCCCTCGCCCATGCGCACTCCGATATCCACCATGCCCTGGCGCAGATCCTGGAAATCCAGGCTGGTCTGGATACGGATGCGATAGTCCGGGTACAGGGCGCGAAAACGCGGCAGCCGGGGCAGCAGCCAGTGGGTGGCGAAGGAGGGAAAGGTGGCGAATACCAGCTCGTTGCGCCGCGGGCGGGCCTGCAGTCGCCGGGTCGCCTCGCCCAGATCCTCGAGCAGCTGGCGGACCTGCTCGGCATAGACGCGACCGTCGCCGGTGACCTCGATCCCGCGCCCCTGGCGCTCGAACAGCACCATGCCCAGCTGGTGCTCCAGGCCCTTCACCTGCTGACTGACCGCGGCATGGGTGAGGTGCAATTCATTGGCGGCGCGGGTCACGCTGCCCAGGCGGGCAACCGCTTCGAAGCAGCGCAGGGCATTCAACGGCGGCACACGGGACATGTAAGCTTTCCTTAATGGTCCGGTCAGAATTTCTCGCTGGAAGCAGCTTCGCCGAATCCTTAATGTCTTGTCCAGAGCGGCACATGGCGTGAAACACACGGCCAGGATGACGTTCCACGTGAAACAGGATTCACTCTTTCTGACAGGACACCCCCATGCAACTCATCGGCATGCTCGACTCCCCCTATGTGCGGCGGGTCGCGATCTCCCTTCGCCTGCTGGTTCTGCCCTTCGAGCTGCGCCAGATCTCGCTGTTTCGTGAGGTCGAGCGCTTTCGCAGCTTCAATCCGGTGCTCAAGGCACCCACATTGATCTGCCTGGACGGTCAGCGGCTGATGGATTCGTCGCTGATTCTGGACTATGCCCAGCATCTCGCCTGTGGCAGTCGGCAGTTGTGGCCAAGCGGCCACGCGGCCCGGGCCACCGCCCTCAGTCGCAGCGGCCTGGCGCTGGCCCTGTCCGAGAAGGCGGTGCAGCTGGTGTACGAGCGTGATCTGCGACCGGAAGAGAAGCGTCATGCGCCCTGGCAGCAGCGCGTGGAAGGTCAGTTGCGTGCGGCCTGTGGCGCCTTGGACAAGGCCTGGCTGGGCCCGCGTCCGCCGCTGGGTGAAGACAGTATCGGCCAGGACGCCATCGACACGGCGGTGGCCTGGACCTTCCTGCACTTCGCCCTGCCGGGGCTGATCGAGCGGCGTAACTACCCGACGCTGGAGGCCCTGGCCGCCGAGGCGGAGACGCTGTCGGTGTTTCGCGATTATCCGCTGGCGTGACGGAAAAGCATGGCGGCCATGGGCCGCTCCTACGGGACCCTGTAGGAGCGGCCGCATCGGCGGACCGCCATGGCCGCGATGCGCTTGGCGACTCCCTACCCGCGGTAATACCGCTGCGGCACGAAGGGGGTCTTGGCGACCTTGACCGGCACCTGCTTGCCGCGCACCACGGCGAACAGCTGGGTATCCAGGGCGGCGAAGTCGCTGTCGACATAACCCATGGCCACCGGCGCCCCCAGGGTCGGGCCGAAGCCGCCACTGGTGACACGACCGATGCTGGCGCCATTGGCATCCACCAGCTCGGCGCCCTCGCGCACCGGCACCCGTTCCTGCACCAGCAGGCCGACGCGCTTGCGGCTCACGCCCTCACGCTGTTCGGTGAAGATGCGCTCGGCACCGGGGAAACCGCCGGCGCGACCGTTGCCTTCACGCCGCACCTTGGACAGCGCCCATCCCAGGTTGGCCATCACCGGCGTGGTGCCGGCATCCATGTCATGGCCATAGAGGCAGAGACCGGCTTCCAGGCGCAGGGAGTCGCGCGCGCCCAGGCCGATGGCCTCGACCTCCGGCTCGGCCAGCAGGCGGCGGGCCAGGGCCTCGGCGGCGGCGCTGGGCACCGAGATCTCGTAGCCGTCTTCGCCGGTATAGCCACTGCGACTGACGATGCAGGGCTGGTCCAGCAGCTTGACGCGGCGGACCTGCATGAAGGTCATCTCGGCCACCTCTGGCGCCAGGCGCGCCAGCACCGCGGCAGCGGCGGGCCCTTGCAGGGCCAGCAGGGCGCGATCGAATTGCGGCAGCACCTGACAGCGATCGCCCAGGTGCTTTTCCAGGTGGGCGAGGTCGGCTTCCTTGCAGGCGGCGTTGACCACCAGGTAGAGGCAGTCACCCAGGTTGGCGACCATCAGGTCGTCGAGGATGCCGCCGTTGTCGTCGGTCAGCAGGGCATAGCGCTGCATGCCGCTGGGCAGGTCGATGATGTCGACCGGCACCAGGGTCTCCAGCGCCTCGGCGGCTTCTTCGCCTTCGAGCAGGACCTGGCCCATGTGGGACACGTCGAACAACCCGGCCTGGGCGCGGGTGTGCTGGTGCTCCTTGAGCACGCCGAGCGGGTATTGCACCGGCATCTCGTAGCCGGCGAAGGGCACCATGCGGGCGCCGAGTTCCAGGTGCAGGGCGTGCAGCGAAGTCTTGAGCAGGGACATGGTGGGGCTCCGTGTCGGGTGGCGGCTTCCGCACTCCGGTCCTCCAGAGCAGGAAGCTGTGATCTGAGTGGGTCGTGCCTGCCACTGATGAGCGAGACGCGACCTCGGTGCTTCGGATTTCCCTCACCCCGGCCCTCTCCCTGAGGGAGAGGGGGAAGAGCGGTGCTTCGCTCGGACATCCTGCACAACTGCTGCAGAGCTATCGGAGTGCTACGGCGCTCCTCCCCTCTCCCCCTGGGAGAGGGGCCGGGGGTCAGGGTCAGGCCTCGCCGTAGGCTTCGATCGGCGGGCAGGAGCAGACCAGGTTGCGATCGCCGTAGACGTTGTCGATGCGCGCCACCGGCGGCCAGTACTTGCCGTCCACCAGACTCGGCAGCGGGAAGACCGCCTGCTCGCGGCTGTAGGGGTGGGTCCACTCCCCGGCCAGTTCGCGCGCGGTGTGCGGCGCGTTCTTCAGCGGGTTGTCCTGGGGATCCAGGGTGCCGGCTTCCAAGGCGCGGATCTCTTCGCGGATGGCGATCATGGCGTCGCAGAATCTGTCCAGTTCCTGCTTGGACTCGCTCTCGGTGGGCTCGATCATCAGGGTGCCGGCCACCGGGAAGGACATGGTCGGCGCATGGAAGCCGAAGTCGATCAGGCGCTTGGCCACGTCGTCCACGGTCACGCCGCTGCTGTCCTTGAGCGGACGCAGGTCGAGGATGCACTCGTGGGCCACCAGGCCACCGGTGCCGCTGTAGAGCACCGGGTAGTGCTCTTCCAGCCGGCGGGCGATGTAGTTGGCGCTGAGGATGGCGATCTGGGAGGCGCGGGTCAGACCGGCGCTGCCCATCATCTTCAGGTACATCCAGGAGATCGGCAGGATGCTGGCGCTGCCGTAGGGCGCCGCGCAGACCGCGCCTTCCTTGCGTTCCAGCCGGGCATGGCCAGGCAGGAAGGGCGCCAGGTGCGCCTTGACGCCGATAGGGCCGACGCCCGGACCGCCGCCGCCATGGGGGATGCAGAAGGTCTTGTGCAGGTTGAGGTGGGAGACGTCACCGCCGAACTGACCCGGAGCGCAGAGACCGACCATGGCGTTCATGTTGGCGCCGTCGATATAGACCTGGCCGCCGTGGTCGTGGACCACCTGGCAGATCTCGCGGATGGCCTCTTCGAACACCCCGTGGGTGGACGGGTAGGTGATCATCAGCGCGGCCAGGCGCTCGCTGTGCTGCTCGGCCTTGGCCCGCAGGTCGTCGAGATCGACGTTGCCGCGCTTGTCGCAGGCCACCACCACCACGCGCATGTCGACCATGCTGGCGGTAGCCGGGTTGGTGCCGTGGGCCGAGGCCGGGATCAGGCAGACGTCGCGTTCGCCCTGGCCGCGGCTCGCGTGATAGGCACGGATGGCCAGCAGGCCCGCGTACTCGCCCTGGGAGCCGGCGTTGGGCTGCAGGGAGACGGCGTCATAGCCGGTGGCGGCGCAGAGCATGGCCTCCAGCTCGGTGGTGAGCTGGGCATAGCCCTCGGCCTGGTCGGCCGGGGCGAAGGGGTGGATACCGCCGAATTCCGCCCAGGTGACCGGGATCATCTCGCTGGCGGCGTTGAGCTTCATGGTGCAGGAACCCAGCGGGATCATGGTGCGATCCAGCGCCAGGTCCTTGTCCGCCAGCTTGCGCAGGTAACGCATCAGCTCGGTCTCGGACCTGTGGCTGGCGAACACCGGATGGGTCAGGAAGGCCGATTGGCGCTGCAGCGCCGCGGGCACTTCCACGCCCTGGGCATCGCCCAGCTCGGCGACCTGGGGCGCGGGCTTGCCGTCGGCCAGGATCTCCAGCAGCGCCTGGACATCGGCCAGGGTGCTGGTCTCGTCCAAGGACACGCCCAGGGCCTCGGCGCTGACTTCGCGCAGGTTGTAGCCACAGGCACGGGCGGCCTCGTGCAGCGCGGCGGTGCGCGCGCCGAACACCAGGGTCAGGGTGTCGAAGGCGGTGTGCTGGGTCTCGTGGCCCAGGCGCTGCAGGCCGGCGGCCAGCAGGCTGGTCAGACGCTGCACCCGGGTGGCGATGCGGGTCAGACCTTCGGGACCGTGGTAGACCGCGTACATGCTGGCGATGTTGGCCAGGAGCACCTGGGCGGTGCAGATGTTGCTGGTGGCCTTCTCGCGGCGGATGTGCTGCTCGCGGGTCTGCAGCGCCAGGCGATAGGCCGGGTTGCCGTGGCGATCGATGGACACCCCGACGACGCGCCCGGGCATGTCACGCTTGTACTTGTCCTGGGTGGCGAAGTAGGCCGCGTGCGGGCCGCCGAAACCGAGCGGTACGCCAAAACGCTGGGCGGTGCCGATGGCCACGTCCGCGCCCAGTTCGCCGGGCGGGGTGAGCAGGGTCAGGGCCAGCAGGTCGGCGGCCATGGCCACCAGGGCACCGGCGGCCTGGAAGGCCTGGATGCTCTCCCGGTAGTCACGGATCTCGCCGGTGGTCATGGGGTACTGGAACAGCGCACCAAAGAAGCGGCCGTGGTCCTCGATCTCGGTTTCCACGCCCACCACCACCTCGATGCCCAGGGGCTCGGCACGGGTGCGCAGGACGTCCAGGGTCTGCGGATGGCAGTGCACGGAGGCAAAGAAGGCGCCGGCCTTGTTTTTCGCCAGGCGCTTGCAGAAGGTCATGGCCTCGGCGGCGGCGGTGCCCTCGTCCAGCAGCGAGGCGTTGGCCACCGGCATGCCGGTGAGGTCGCCGATCAGCGTCTGGAAGTTGAGCAGGGCTTCCAGACGACCCTGGGAGATCTCCGGCTGGTAGGGGGTGTAGGCGGTGTACCAGGCCGGATTTTCCAGCAGGTTGCGCAGGATCGGCGCCGGGGTATGGGTGTTGTAGTAGCCCTGGCCGACCAGGCTCTTGAGCAGGCGATTCTTGCCGGCGATGGCGCGCAGCTCGGCCAGGGCGTCGGCTTCGGACAGCCCGGCGGGCAGGTCCAGCACGCTGGTGCCCTTGATGCTCTCGGGAATCACCTGGGCGGTCATGGCGTCCAGGGATTCATAGCCGAGCAGATTCAGCATGGCGATCTCGTCGAGCTCGCGCGGACCTATGTGGCGCGGGACGAATTCGTCGGCGGTGCTGAGGGTGTCGTGCAGCGACATGGCGGTCTTACCCCTTGATCAGTTGCTGATAGGCGGCTTCGTCGAGCAGCGCGGCGAAGGCTTCGGCATTGGCGGGCTGGAAACGAAAGAACCAGCCGGCGTTCAGCGGATCGCTGTTGATGGTCTCGGGCGCATCGTTCAGCGCCTCGTTGACCGCCAGGACCTCGCCGTCCAGCGGCATGGTGATGTTGCTGGCGGCCTTGACCGACTCCAGCACCGCCACCTCATCGCCCTGGGTGTAGCTGCGCAGCTCCGGCAATTGCACGAAGACCAGGTCGCCCAAGGAGTCCTGAGCATAGTCGGTGATGCCGACGGTAATGCTGCCATCGGCTTCCTGACGCAGCCATTCGTGTTCTTCGGTATAGCGCAGACCCATTGCCAGACTCCTGCGGACCTTTGTCCTGATGGATAGATGGGTCTGGGATTGCAAGGGTGATGCCAGGAACAAAGGCCAGTGTTTTCAGGGGTTTAGCTAAAGAACCCCTATTGCGCCGTAGCGAAATCGTTACGATTGACGCCCCAACCCGCCACACTCGTATCGATTTACAAACATCGTATCGAAATCGTTACGATATTAGCCAGGCTCCTGGGTCCGACAGCTGGGCTGTACGCCAGGGCCCTGCTGTTCCTTATCACCGTGCTGCAGACAGAGGCGGATAGAGCGTCTTGCGCGCTAATTTCCTCCCGCGGTGACCCAGTCTTCAACGCGCAGGCCTGGCACCCGGTCGAACTCGCGACGGTTGTTGGTGACCACGATCAGGCCCAGAGAGCGCGCATGCCCCGCGATCATCTGATCATAGGGACCGATCTGCTGACCCGCTCGGGCTAGTTCGGCGCGCAACTGCCCGGTATGGGCTGCGGCTTCGGGACCGTACGTCAACACCTCCAGCCGCGCGGCGAAGCCCTCGATCACCGCCAGGTTGCGCTCCGGGCTGGAAGACTTTTCCGCACCGTAGATCAGCTCCATCAGGGTGATCGTACTGATGCACAACTGCCCCTGGTGCCGGGTGAAGGCCTCGCGAACCGACGTCGGTCGGTTCTTGATGGTGAAGATGCAGGTGTTGGTGTCGAGCATGAACTTGAGCATCAGAAGCCCTCGCGCTCCTGCTCGGCGGGCTGGTCCCGTTCCGCCATGAAATCCGCCGTGACACCCTCCCCCTCGAACCAGGAATCCCAGGATTCCCCGGCCGGGGTAATGATCCTCGTGCGACCGACCGCGACCACATCGACGCGCTTCACGTCTGCGGGCAGGGCAACCGCCTTTGGCAGTCTCACCGCCTGACTGCGATTGCTTTGGAATACGGCGCCTTGATCCATGATCGACCTCCGGGATATATCGGATGTATATCCCATATTAGGGGCAAGGCTGGATCTGTCAATCGGCACCCTCGCGGCATCAGGCATTACGGCTGGCATAGCGCTCTTCGCGCGGATGACACCTGGTGAAGCCTTGGGAAAGACGCCGGAGGCGGAAATGTCATCGGCTCGTGGCAAGATTCGGACAAGCGCACCCGCCGCGAACTTCCGCCCCGCTTCGTCGGACCAACAAGGCACAACAAGACCTCTGCCAAGCGGCTTTGCCCTCTTCCATCCTTGTCTGGAGTCTTTGTCATGGCTGTGAAAACCGTTGCCGATTTGCTCGTCGCCACCCTCGAAGCGGCTGGTGTCGACACCATCTGGGGCCTGCCGGGCGATTCGCTCAACGGCCTCACCGAAAGCCTGCGCAAGCGTGAGCGCATCCGCTGGCGTGGCGTGCGGCACGAAGAAGCCGCGGCCTTCGCCGCCAGTGCCGCGGCCGACACCAGCGGGCGTCTGGCGGTCTGCGCCGGCTCCTGTGGCCCGGGCAACCTGCACCTGATCAATGGCCTGTTCGACGCCCAGCGCAGCGGTGCGCCGGTGCTGGCCATCGCCGCCCAGATTCCCTCCAGCGAGATCGGCCTGGGTTACTTCCAGGAGACCCATCCGGAACGCCTGTTCCGCGACTGCAGCGACTTCTGCGAGGTGGTCTCCCATCCCGAGCAACTGCCCCGCATCCTCGAGACCGCCATGCGTTCGGCCATCCTCAATCGTTCGGTGTCGGTGGTGGTGATTCCCGGCGACGTGGCCCTGGCCGAGGCGCCGATCAAGGAAGCTCAGTGGAGCGAGCCGGTGCGTCCGGTGGTGGTGCCACCGGACGCCGAGCTGGATGCCCTGGCCGAATTGCTGGCCGGGGAAAAGCGCATCACCCTACTCTGCGGCGCCGGTTGCGCCGGTGCCCATGCCCAGGTGGTGGCCCTGGCCGAGCGCCTGCAGGCGCCGGTGGTCCATGCGCTGCGCGGCAAGGCCCATATCGAGTATTCGAATCCCTATGGCGTGGGCATGACCGGCCTGATCGGCTTTTCGTCCGGCTATCACGCACTCAAGGAATGCGACCTGCTGCTGATGCTGGGCAGCAACTTCCCCTATCGCAACTTCTTCCCGGATCACGGCCGCGTGGTGCAGATCGACGTGCGCGGCGCCCACCTGGGCGTACGCACCCCGCTGCTCAAGGGCCTGGTGGGCGATGTCCGCGCCACCCTCGAAGCCCTGCTGCCGCGACTCCAGCCCAACAGCCACAGCCGCTTCCTGGAAAAGGCCCAGCAGCACTATCGCAAGACCCGCGCCGAGCTGGACGAACTGGCCACCGCCACCGCCGATGGCGAGCCGCTGCATCCGCAGTACCTCACCACCCGCGTCAGCGAACTGGCCGCGGCGGATGCCCTTTTCACCTGCGACGTCGGCACTCCCACGGTGTGGGCGGCGCGCTACCTGGCGATGAATTTCGAGCGCAAGCTGGCCGGCTCCTTTACCCATGGCTCCATGGCCAATGCCCTGCCCCAGGCCATGGGTCTGCAGGCGGCCTATCCCGACCGCCAGGTGGTGGCGCTGGCCGGCGACGGCGGACTGTCCATGCTGCTCGGCGAACTGGCGACCCTGGCCAGCGAGAAGCTGCCGGTCAAGGTCATCGTCTACGACAACGCCACCCTGGGCTTCGTCGCCATGGAGATGAAGGCCGCCGGCATGATCGACGAGACCACGGATCTCGCCGCCGTCGACTTCGCCCAGGTGGCCGAGGCCTGCGGCGTGCGCGGCTGGAAGGTGGAATCGGCCAGTCTGCTCGACGCCACCCTGGAGGAGGCCTTCGCCCACCCCGGCCCGGCGCTGGTGGATGTACGCATCGCCAAGCAGGAGCTGTCGCTGCCACCGAAGATCGAGGCCGCCCAGGCCAAGGGCTTCAGCCTCTACATGCTGCGCGCGGTGATGAGCGGGCGCGGCAGCGAGGTGCTGGACCTAGCCAAGACCAACGTGCTGCGTTGATGGTCGGGGGTTGCTCGGCTATTCCAGCAGCCGAGCGACCTCGCCACTGGCCTTGAGCTGCGCGAACGCCGTGCGCAGCCGGGCTACCAGCGGCGCCGGCGTGGTCGGGCTGAACGCCATGTACAGCGGGGTATCGAGATCCTCCAGGGCGGCGAGGCGGCGCAATCCCGGACAGGCGCTAGCCGCGTCCTGGCAGAAGCGAATGGCATCCTGCTCCGGCAGCAGCACGGCATCAACCTGACCATTGAGCAAGCGGCTGAAGTTGTCCTTTTGCTGGCCTGACACCACCAGCTGCTGGAAGCCGAGCGACTGCAAATACTGGTGGCGCACATCGTCGCGCATCACGCCCAGCCGATAGGCGCGGGCGTCGTCGAGACGCTCGATACGCACGTCGTCGCGATTCGCCAGCCGATAGAAGTAGTACCGCAGGCGCATGACCTCCCCGACCCACTGGAATTGGGTCTCGCGAGCCGGCGTGCGGGCGATCAGATAGATCAGCACCCCTGGCTCGTGCAGGGCCAGATCATAGGCGCGAGCCCAGGGATAGAGTTCCAGGCGGTAGTCGGTGATACCCGCCAGGGCCAGGGTACGCTCCACCACCGAGGTCGCCGGCCCACCCACCCGACCGTCCACGCTCCAGCTCAAGGACGTCTCTTCCGTCACGGCGCGCACCGTGGCGGCCTCCACGCCCGGCCCCAGCAGGGCCAGCAGGGCCAACAACAGATGACGCTTCATGGCAGCGGCTCCTCAGGCAGATGACAGCTGCGATGGCGCCCCAGGCTTTTCGCGCGGTAGAGCGCCCGGTCGGCCTGGCGCAGCAGGCTGGCGAAATCGTGCATATCGGTACTCAGGGTGGCATAGCCGATGCTCAGGGTGACGTGGCCAGCAGCCTCCGAGCCGGCATGGGTGATTTCCAGCGCGGCGACGGCCCGGCGCAAGCGCTCGGCCATCGCCCCCGCGCCCGCCAGATCGGTCGCGGGCAGCAGAACCGCGAACTCTTCGCCGCCGATCCGCGCCACCAGGTCGCCTGGGCGCGTGACGACCTGCTGCATGGCGGTCGCTACCTGCTGCAGACAGACATCGCCCTGGGCATGCCCATAGGTATCGTTGTAGCGCTTGAAAAAGTCGACATCGCAGAGCAGCAGCGCGAGGGGCTCCCCGGAGCGTCGCGCGCGGCGAAACTCCACCTCCTCGGCCTCGTCGAAACAGCGCCTATTGGGCAGCCCGGTGAGCGGATCGCTGCGCGACAGTTGCTCCAGCCGCGCGTTGGCGCTGCGCAACGCCTCCTGGGACGTCAGCAGGTCGCGCAATTGCAACTGGTGATGGGAGGCATGCAAGAGCAGTTGGGTGGTCATGTTGATGAGGGCGCGTTCATCGGTGCGCCACTCGCCACCCAGATTGCAGCCGAAGAGCAGCAAACCGTCTTCGTCCTCGGCGATCCGCAGATGGACCAGCGCCAGGGCTTCGTTACCTAGTGCCAACAGCGGCTCCGCCGCGTCACCGAAGGCGGCCACGAGCGCCTCGCGCGTCGCGAAGGTACGGGGGACCTCGGGTTCCAGCAGGGCTTCCAGCACCTGGGCGCAGGGCGGCGGCAGTGTCAGACCAGCGGCCAACGGCTCGGCGTCGCGGAACCAGCCCTGGTAAAGGCGATAGGGCGCATCCCGGGTGTCACGCTTGAACCAGAAGGCCTGACGCGCGCGCAAGCGTTGTGCGACCTCCTGTAGACAGAGTTGGCAATGCCGGTCGAAGTCCGCGTAAGGCGCATGGATCAGTTGGTTGGACAGCCTCAGGATGGTTTGCTGCGCCGTCGCCAAGGCCTCGAGCTCTGCCGTGCGCTCGCGAACTCGCTCCGCCAGGAGATCGCGATGCGCGGCGAGCTCTTCTTCGTGGCGATGCTGTTGGGCCAGGTAGCCCGCCAGGTTGCCCTGCAGGGTATTGATGCCACTCACCAGCAGATCCAGCTCGTCCTGGCGGGTGGGCCGCCGCAGTCGAAGGGGCTCGGCGAGGGTGGCGGCCGTCAGCCGGGACAGGTGGCGGGCGATCCGACGGACATGCAGGGTCACCAGCCGATTGAAGGCCAGGCTGACCAGGCCGGCGAGCAGCAGGGCGAGTGCCAGTTGGGTCAGCAGGGTACTCGCCACGCTGTCGCGCAATTCACGCCAGAGCAGGGCTTCATTGCCTTGGATGAGGAGTTCGCCGAGCACCTCGTGACCGCCCGGATAGGGACTGTAGACCAGCGTGGAGCTTCGACTCGGCGCCAGGCTCGAGGGCGCCCAGTCGGCCTGCTGACGGGATTGGACGTCGGACTCCTGGCCGTGGCCGGTCAGCCGCAGCTCGATACGGCCGACCGAGGCGATGCGCGACGCCCCGTCCAGTTGCGCCTGCACCGCGGGCTTGTCCAGTTCCCAGATGGCCTTGGTCAGGGTCGACTGGTACACCTGCTCCAGCAATTGCAGCTCGGTATCCATACCCAGGCGATTCTGTTCCCAGATATTCCAGGTGCGCAGCCCTGCCGTGGCCGCGGAAAACAGCAGACAGAACGCCACCGTCAGCAAGGCCAGGCGGTTACCGAGCGAGCGGCGTTTCAGCACGCCCCTCATAGCCAGCGCCGCTGGAGTTCGGCCAGCGTACCGTCCTGTTGCAACGTCACGAAGGCCGCCCGCAGCCGTGCCATCACCTCGGGAGCGGTGCCCAGGCTGGCCGCCAGATACAGCGGATAGGGGGCGGCGCAGTAGGCCTGCCGCAGATCGCCCTGAGGATCGTAGCCGGCCTGGCGAGCGAGGTGATCGGCCACGGCGCGGTTGGCGATCCACAGGTCGACCCGACCGGCTTTGAGTTTCTCCAGGTTGAGGCTGTAATGCGTGCCGGATTGCAGCTCCCGTCCGACGGTGAAGCCCTGCTCCAGCAGGATGCGCTCTCCCGCATCGCCGTTGACCGTAGCGATTTGCAGGCCGCGGGCCGCCTGCAGGCTGGCCAAGGGACGCACGCGGTCCCGCCAGCCGAACAGGCAGAGGGTGGTCTCGGTCAGGGGCACCACCCACTCGAACAGCGCCTCGCGCTCGGGCAGACGCGCCATGGAAAAGACGAGGACATCGGGCCGGCCCTGGGCCTGGGCGAAGGCCCGCGCCCACGGCATGACCTGCGGCTCGGCCGCAAGCTCGGCCCGGGCCAACAGCAGCCGCACCAACTCGACGGAAAAGCCGGTCACCCGGCCATCCGGCTGGACCACGCTGAACGGCGGATAGTCCTCGGTCACCAGTTGCAGTGCGCCGGCACGGACGCCCGTGCACACCAGCACCAGACCGAGAACCAGCCAATGCAAGAAGCTGCTCGTCACGAAGCCCTCCCCCCGTCCGAGCGTGATGTCGTCTGACGTTATCGGGCTGCCGTGACGAAACTTGAAGCGGCGGGGCTAGTCTCGCCGGGGGATACCATAACGCCGCAGGCGCATGGCAATGGCCGAGTGGGACGTCTGCAACCGCGCGGCCAGCTGGCGGCTGGACGGGTACTGCGGATAGAGTCGTTCCAGCAGCGCCGCCTCGTAGCCCTGGACGGCGGCCTCCAGGGTGCTGACCTCGGTCTCGACCTGCCCCGCCACCGCCGTGCCGGCCAGGTCGAGGTCGTCGACGTCGATCTGGCCGCTCTCGCTGATGGCGGCGGCGCGAAAGAGGATGTTCTGCAATTGCCGCACGTTGCCCGGCCAGGCGTTGCCCAGCAGCACGCCATAGGTGGCCGGCGCCAGGCGACATGGCGGTCGGCCGATCTGGGCGCAGGCCTGCTGCAGGAAGTGCCGTGCCAGCAGCAGTATGTCCTGGCCCCGCTCGCGCAGTGCCGGCACCTGTAGGCTGAGCACATTGAGGCGATAGAAGAGGTCTTCGCGAAAGGTGCCGGCGGCGACCATGGCCTGCAGGTCGCGATGGGTGGCGGCGAGGATGCGCACATTGACCTGGGTTTCCTGGGCTCCGCCAACGCGGCGGAAGGTGCCATCGGAGAGAAATCTCAGCAGCTTGGCCTGCAGATAGGGCGACATCTCGCCGACTTCGTCGAGAAACACCGTGCCCTGGTCGGCCAGTTCCAGCAGGCCCGGCTTGCCGCCGCGCTGGGCGCCGGTAAAGGCGCCCGGGGCATAGCCGAACAATTCGCTCTCGGCGAGGCTTTCCGGCAGAGCCGCGCAGTTCAGCGCCAGAAAGGGCGCCTCGCGCCGCGCACTGGCCGCATGGCAGGCGCGCGCCACCAGTTCCTTGCCGGTGCCGGTCTCGCCGAGGATCAGCAGCGGCGCCTCCAGGGCGGCCAGGCGCTGGGCGCGGGCCTTGAGGGTGCGGATGGCGGCGCAGTCGCCGAGCAGCGAATCGAAGCCCTCGGGGGTGTCGTGGCGCAGCGCCGAGAGGCGGCCACCGATACGGCTGGGGGCATAGAGGGTCAGCAGGCCACCGGCCAGGCCGCCCACCGGTTCGCCGATGGGGGTGGCGTCCAGCAGCAGTGCCTGGCCGCGCAGCACCACCTCGCGCAGGGGCAGGCGAAAGCCCTGGTCCAGCAGTTCGGCGGACAATTCGCCGTCATTGAAGAGTTCGGCCAGGGTGTTGCCGGCGCCTTCCCCGGCCAGGGCGGCAAAGGCCGGATTGGCCAGCAGGATGCGGCCCTCGCCGTCCACCGCCAGCACCGGATCGGCCATGGCGGCGAGCAGGGCGTCGAGCTGCAGGGAGCGGCGCTGGCCGGGCAGGATGTCCACCACCCGCACCGCCTCCACCCCCACCACGGTCAGCAGGGCGGCGCGCAACTCCTCCAGCACCGTCGCGCTCAGGGTCGGCGCATCGATGTAGACGTTGGGCGGCACCATCTCCACGGCGTCCAGGTTGAGATTGCGGGCACCGAGCAGCGCCAGGACTTCCTGGGTGATGCCGACACGATCGATGAACGACACATGGATACGCATGGAAACCCTGGGGTCTGAGTGCGAAAGGACTAATGCTACCCAAATGCTCGGGGTAGAATCATTTCTCATTTACCCAGGCGGGAACGCGATGAACAACAAAGACCCCCTTCTTCTCGATCAGCAGCTGTGCTTCGCGCTGTACTCCACCTCGCTGGCCATGACCAAGGTGTACAAGCCGCTGCTCGAAGAGGTGGGCCTGACCTATCCGCAGTACCTGATGATGCTGGTGCTGTGGGAAAACGATCGGCTGCCGCTCAAGGAGCTGGCGCGCCGGCTGCACCAGGACTCCGGCGCCCTGACCCCGGTGCTCAAGCGCCTGGAAGCCGAGGGCTACGTGACCCGGCAGCGCAATGCCGAGGACGAGCGCAACCTGTCCATCGAACTCACCGAGTCTGGCCGTGCCCTGCGCGAGCGGGCCCGGGAGATCAACGGCACCATCAGCAGCTATTGCGCGCTGGGCGATGCCCAGATGAATGCCCTGCGCGAAAACCTGATGACCCTGAGAGCCAAGCTGGAGCGTTAGCCTCCTTCGCTGCCGCTGGTCGGCTGCTCCTAAAAATATATTTGCGCGATAACGAATATCGCGATAACTTAAATCCGTACCCGGACGATTCCTTCGGTCAACGTCCGAACGATCAGTTATCGCGATACCTAAACAGGAGCACGCCATGAACATCCTCTATACCGCTTCCGCAACCAGCACCGGTGGCCGTGACGGCCGTTCCATCAGCAGCGACAAGGTCCTGGACGTGCAGCTGTCCACGCCCAAGGAGCTGGGCGGCGCCGGCGGTGCCGGCACCAATCCCGAGCAACTCTTCGCCGCCGGCTATTCGGCCTGCTTCATCGGCGCGCTCAAGTTCGTCGGCGCCAAGGAAAAGATCGCCGTGCCGGCGGACGTCAGCGTGACCGCCCAGGTCGGCATCGGCCCGATCCCCACCGGCTTCGCCCTGGACGTCGAGCTGGTCATCAGCCTGCCGGGCCTGGAGCGTGCCGTGGCCGAAGACCTGGTCGAGAAGGCCCACCAGGTCTGCCCCTACTCCAACGCCACCCGCGGCAACGTGGACGTGCGCCTGACCCTGGCCTAAAGGTCGCGGTATTACCCAGGCGCCTCCGCCGAGGCGCCCGGTCCTTCCCGTTCGAGGAGTCATCTGTCATGCGTACCGTCTCTCGCCTGCTTGGCCTTTCCGCGCTCAGCCTGGCCCTGGGCAGCGCCTTCGCCGCGCCCCAGCCCGATCCGCACCTGGAGCGCACCACCCAGGGCTTCGTCGATGCCCTGAACGGCAGCGGTGGCAAACCCCTGGAAACCCTGAGCCCCAAGGACGCCCGCGCAGTGCTGGCCGGCGCCCAGTCCGGCGTCAAGGTCGATCTCTCGGGGGTCAAGACCCGTGAAAAGACCATCCAGGTCGACGGCAAGCCGCTGCAGCTGACCATCGTCCGCCCGGCGAACGCCAAGGGGCAGACACCGGCCTTCATGTTCTTCCATGGCGGCGGCTGGGTGCTGGGCGACTTCCCCACCCACCAGCGCCTGGTGCGTGACCTGGTGGTGGCGTCCGGCGCCACGGCGGTGTTCGTCAACTACACCCCGAGTCCGGAAGCCCACTTCCCGGTGGCCATCAACCAGGCCTATGCCGCGACCCAGTGGGTGGCCGAGCACGGCAAGGACATCGATGTCGACGGCAGTCGCCTGGCGGTGGCCGGCAACAGCGTCGGCGGCAACATGGCCGCGGTGGTCAGCCTGATGGCCAAGGACAAGGGCACGCCCAAGCTGCGCTACCAGGTGCTGTTCTGGCCGGTGACCGATGCGAACTTCGACAACGGCTCCTACCAGACCTATGCCGAGGGCCGCTTCCTGACCCGCAACATGATGAAGTGGTTCTGGGACAACTACACCACCAGCGACACCGAGCGCGCCAACGTCTACGCCTCGCCGTTGCGGGCCAGCGAGGCCCAGCTCAAGGGTCTACCGCCGGCGCTGGTGCAGACCGCCGAGAACGACGTGCTGCGAGACGAGGGCGAGGCCTATGCCCGCAAGCTCAACGCCGCCGGCGTCGATGTCGTCCAGGTGCGCTACAACGGCATGATCCACGACTACGGCCTGCTCAATGCCCTGGCCAAGGTACCCGAGGTCCAGACTGCGCTGACCCAGGCCGGCCAGTTGCTCAAGCAGCACCTGCAATAAGGCAGGCGCGGTACCCAAGGGGGTGGCTCCGTTCGCGGCGCCATCCCCTTCGCGTTTCAGGGCTGCTCGCCCAGGGCCGCGAAGCGTTCCGCCAGCCAGCCGTGCAGCTGCCGCACCGCCGGCGAGAATTGCCGCCGGTGCGGGCAGAACAGCTGCAGCGGCAACGGCTCGCCGGGCTGCTCGGGCAGCAGCCGCACCAGCCGACCGCGCTGCAGGTCGTCGCGCATGTCCAGCCAGGACTTGTAGACGATACCCTCCCCAGCCACCGCCCAGCGCCGCACCACCTCGGCATCGTCGCTTTGCAGGGGTCCGCTGACGGCCACCTGGCGCAGACTGCCGTCGGCCTGTGGAAAGCTCCACTTGTCATAGGTGCGCCCATGCAGCTGGTAGAGCAGGCAGGCGTGCCTGGACAGGTCGTCCAGGCTGCGCGGCGCGCCCTGGCGGGCCAGATAGGCCGGCGCCGCCGCCAGCAGCCGGCGATTGTCCGGGGCCAGCGGCAGGGCCACCAGGCTGTCGTCCTGGCTGCGACCGTAGCGGATGGCGATGTCCACCGGATCGCGATAGACGTCGGCCTGCTGGTCCGAGACGTAGAGCCTGAGGGTCAGGCCGGGATGGCGCTGACGAAACTCGGCCAGCCAGGGCAGCAGGAGATTGCGCCCCAGGTCCGAAGGCGCCGCCACCTGCAGCACCCCACGCAATTCCGGACTCTCCCCCTGCAACCGCTCGCGCCCTTCGCGCAAGGTCTCCAGCACCTCGCGGGCATAGGGCAGATAGGCCTCGCCCTCGGCGGTCAGGCGCAGGCTACGGGTCGAGCGGGCGAACAGGCGGATGCCCAGTTCGCGCTCCAGCCGGCCGATGGCGGCGCTCACCTGCCCCGGCAGGAGGTCTGCCTCGCGGGCGGCGCGGGAAAAGCTGCCGAGGGCGGCGGAGCGGACGAAGAGGCCGAGGTCGTCGAAGCGGATCATTTTCACTCCTGCAGTGAAGGTGCTATCCGATTCTGCCGCTTTTTCCGGTCGAGCATGAAGACGACCATGGGCTCACGTCTTCTTATCGTACAAAGGAACCCGCCCATGAAAGCCATCGTCCACGGCGACACCACCCTGCCCGCCAGCGATCCCCGTGCCCTGCAGGACGCGGTGCTGCCCGACCCCACGCCCGAGGCCCATGACCTCCTGGTGGAAGTCCGCGCCGTGTCGGTCAATCCGGTCGATACCAAGGTGCGCCAGGGCCTGGTGCAGCGCGAGTCCAAGGTACTGGGCTGGGACGTCTCCGGCGTGGTCCGCGCCGTGGGCAGCGCCGTCAGCCGCTTCGCCGTGGGTGACGAGGTCTATTACGCCGGCGAGCTGTTCCGCGCCGGCTGCAACAGCGAACTGCACCTGGTCGACGAGCATCTGGCCGGGCACAAGCCCAAGAGCCTGGATCACGCCCAGGCCGCGGCCTTGCCGCTGACCGCCATCACCGCCTGGGAACTGCTGTTCGACCGTCTTGGCGCGACCGAAGGTGGCGGCGCCGGCCAGCAGCTGCTGGTGATAGGCGCGGCAGGCGGCGTCGGCTCCGTGCTGGTGCAGCTGGCCCGCCAGCTCACCGAGCTGACGGTGATCGGTACCGCCTCGCGCCAGGAAACCCAGGACTGGGTGCGCCAGCTGGGTGCCCACCACGTCATCGACCATCACCAGCCGCTGCGACCCCAGCTCGAAGCCCTGGGTCTGGATGGCGTGACCCTGGTGGCCAGCCTCACCCACACCGATGAGCACTTCACCCAGCTGGTGGATGTCCTGCGGCCCCAGGGTCGCCTGGGCGTGATCGACGATCCGGCGCAACTCGACGTGGTGCCGATGAAGGCCAAGTCGCTGTCGCTGCACTGGGAACTGATGTTTACCCGCTCGCTGTTCCAGACCCCGGACAAGGTGCGCCAGCACGAGATCCTCGAACGCGTCGCCGGACTGATCGACCAGGGCACCCTCAAGACCACCCTCGGCGAGCACCTGGGCCGGATCGATGCCGCCAACCTGCGCCGCGCCCATGCCCAGCTGGAAAGCCATCAGGCGCGCGGCAAGCTCGTGCTGGAGGGGTTCTGATGCCTCGCTTGAGTGCCCTGACCCTCGCCGTCGCCCTGGCCGTGGGTAGCCTGACGGCCCAGGCGGCAGCCCTGCCCCAGGAGCGCACCCTTGGCCAGCTGGAGCCGGTGTTCGCCTTCCAGGACGCCATGCCCACCGGCGTCACCGTCAGCGAAACCGGGCGGATCTTCGTCAACTACCCGCGTTGGGGCGACGCGGTGCCCTTTACCGTCGCCGAACTCAAGGACGGCAAGGCGGTGCCCTACCCGGATGCCGCGCTCAACGTCGAGACCCCCGGCCAGCCGGGCAAGGGCTTCATCAGCGTGCAGAGCGTGGTGGCCGATGGTCGCGGGCACCTCTGGGTGCTGGACACCGCCGCACCGGGCTTCGCGGCGCCCAAGGCCGGCGGCGCCAAGCTGGTGGCCATCGACCTCAAGACCAACAAGGTCGCCAGGACCCTGGTCTTCCCGGCCGCGGTGCTCGAACCCAACAGCTACGTCAACGACGTGCGCTTCGACTTTCGCGTCGGTCGCGCCGGAGTGGCCTATATCACCGATTCGGCGCCTCCCGGTGGCCTGATCATCCTCGATCTCGCCACCGGCCAGGCCCAGCGTCGCCTGACCGGCGCGCCCCAGGCCAACGTCGACCCCAGCTTCGCCCCGGTGGTGGAAGGCGAACCGTTGCTGATGCAGCGCCCCGATGGCAGCAAGCTCCGACCGGCCATCGCCAGCGACGGCATCGCCCTGTCGCCGGACGGCGGCACCCTCTACTTCAGCCCGCTGTCCAGCCGCCACCTCTATGCCGTGCCCACCGCCCTGCTGCGCGATCCCAAGGCGAGCGAGGCTCAGGTGCGCGCCGGGGTGCAGGATCTCGGCGAGAAGGGTGCCTCCGACGGCCTCGAAGCCGATGCCCAGGGTCGCGTCTATGCCGGCGACTACGAGCACAACGCCGTGCGCCAGCGCCAGGCCGACGGCAGCTGGAAGACCCTGGTCCACGATCCCCGTGTGCTCTGGCCCGACACCTTCAGCATCGGTCCGGACGGCTACCTCTATTTCACCGCCAACCAGCTCCATCGCCAGGCCCAGTTCCACAGCGGCCAGGACCTGCGCCAGAAGCCCTACAGCCTGTTCCGCGTCAAGATCGACGCGCAGCCGGCCCCTACCCACTGATCCGATCAGGAGTTATCCATGCAGCTGTCCCAGATCGCCCGCACCCGTTACACCACCAAGGCCTTCGACGGCTCCCGCAGCATCCCGGCCGAACAGGTCGAGGAATTGCTGGAGCTGCTGCGCCAGGCGCCCTCCTCGGTCAACTCCCAGCCGTGGCACTTCGTGGTCGCCGCCAGCGCCGAGGCCAAGGCGCGCATCGCCCAGGGCATGCAGAGTCCCTACAACGAACCCAAGGTGCTGCCGGCGTCCCACGTCATCGTGCTGTGCACCCGCCTGGAAATGACCGAAGGCCACCTGGCCCAGGTGCTGGAGCAGGAAGCCCAGGACGGCCGCTTCGCCAAGCCCGAGGCGCGCGCCACCCAGGACGGTACCCGCCGTCACTTCGTCGACCTGCATCGGTATGAGCGCAAGGACGTGCAGCACTGGATGGAGAAGCAGACCTACCTGGCCCTGGGCACCCTGCTGCTGGGCGCCGCCGCCCTCGGCATCGACGCCACCCCCATGGAAGGCTTCGACGCCAACAGCCTGGACCAGGAACTGGGCCTGCGCGAGCAGGGCTACACCGCCCTGGTGGTGGTCGGCCTGGGCTATCGCGGCGAAAGCGACTTCAACGCCGCCCTGCCCAAGTCCCGCCTGACCCGCGAGCAGGTCTTCACCTTCCTGTAACGCAGACCTCCGTAGCGTGGATAACGGCGCAGCCTTATCCACAGTACGAACCGGTAGCCGCCAGTGGAAAACGCTGGCGCGGTTTTCCACGCTACGCAGGCGTAGGTTGGGTTGAGCGCAGCGAAGCCCAACAGCAGCACCCATATAAAAGCCGACCGTCGCGAGACGGTCGGCTTTTATTCGCGGCCATGCCGGTGCGCCGTAGCGACCGCTCCTAGAGGGACGATGCTTTTCATGCTTTCGTAGGAGCGGCCGCATCGGCGGACCGCCATGGCCGCGATAAATCCGGGTCATGCCGAGCCCAACGAGGCCCAACGCTACCTATCCCCATCAACCGCCCTTCAGATCCGCCAGGATCGAGAAGGCGCGCAGGCGATCCGCCTGCTCGTAGACGTCGCAGGTAAAGATCAGCTCGTCGGCGTCGGTCTTTTCCAGCAGCAGCTCCAGGCGCTCGCGGACCTTGTCCGGGCCACCGATCACCGCCATGCCGAGGAAACTCGACACCGATTCCTTCTCATGGGGCAACCAGACCCCTTCCATGCTGCGCACCGGCGGTTGCAGGCGCAGGCTGTCGCCGCGGAACAGGGCGAGGATGCGCTGGTAGACGGTGGTGGCCAGGTAATTGGCTTCGTCGTCGCTGTCGGCCGCCACCAGGGGTACCCCGAGCATCACATAGGGGCGATCGAGCACCTTGGACGGCTTGAAGTTCTCGCGATAGAGGCGGATGGCCTCGTGCACGTAGCGCGGCGCGAAGTGCGAGGCGAAGGCATAGGGCAGGCCCTTGGCCGCCGCCAGCTGGGCGCTGAACAGGCTCGAGCCCAGCAGCCAGATCGGCACCTCGGTACCCGCACCCGGCATGGCGATCACGCCCTGCCCCGGCTGCTGCGGCCCGAAGTAGTGCTGCAGCTCTTCCACATCCCGCGGGAAGTCGTCGGAGCTGCCCAGGCGATCACGGCGCAGGGCATAGGCGGTGCGCTGATCCGAGCCCGGTGCGCGACCCAGGCCGAGTTCGATGCGGCCCGGATACAGCGAAGCCAGGGTGCCGAATTGCTCGGCCACCACCAGCGGCGCATGGTTGGGCAGCATGATGCCGCCCGAACCCAGGCGCAGGGTGCTGGTGCCAGCGGCCAGATAGCCCAGCAGCACGGCGGTCGCCGAACTGGCGATGCCGTCCATGTTGTGGTGCTCGGCGACCCAGTAACGGGAAAAGCCGAGTTGCTCGACGTGGCGCGCCAGATCCAGGGCGTTGTGCAACGCCTGGGCGGCATCGCCATCGTCACGGATGGGAGCGAGGTCGAGGACCGACAGGGCGGTCTTAGCGAGACGGGTCATCAGAGAACTCCTCGGCGACCTGATCGTAGGCCGCCCTGTGGCGCTGAATGAGAGGCTGCTTCGCGGAGGCCCAGGCGGCCAGGGCGCCCACCGGCACCATCAGGCTCTGGCCCAGTTCGGTGAGGGCGTATTCCACCTGGGGCGGCTTGGTCGGCGTCACCGTGCGGGACACCAGGCCGTCGCGCTCCAGCTGGCGCAGGGTCACGCTGAGCATGCGCTGGGAAATGCCGTCGACCCGCCGGCGCAATTCGTTGAAGCGCAGCGGACCGGGTTCCAGGGTAAAGAGCGTGAGCAGGGACCAGGCATCGCCGATCCGGTCCAGCACGTCCCTGATCGGACAGGCGTGGGCATGCAGGCGGCGACGGCTGGAGATACGACTGACCACGGCGTCCATGGCGATCCTCGAAGCAGAACTGGCTTCCAGCCTACGCCTTTCGGGCGGTTATTAAAAGTAACCACCCGTCAGGACTGGTATTGCCGCCTGGGCCAGGGCACAATCCAGGAGGTCGTGACCGTTTTTATTGATTGAACGTTCAATAAAAAATAGTTACCCTCCGAGGCTCCTTCCGCTCTGTCCAGGAGATGCCTCGTGCCCAAGGTCGGGATGCAGCCCATCCGCCGTTCGCAGCTCATTGCCGCGACCCTCGAAGCCGTCGACGAAGTCGGCATGGGCGATGCCAGTATCGCCTTCATCGCCCGCAAGGCCGGCGTTTCCAACGGCATCATCAGCCACTACTTCCAGGACAAGAACGGCCTGCTCGAAGCCACCATGCGGCATCTGATGAATGCCCTGCGCCAGGCCGTGCGCGAACGCCGCGCTGCCCTGCCCGGTGACGACCCAGCCGCCAACCTGCGCGCCATCATCCAGGGCAACTTCGACGACACCCAGGTCAGCGGCCCGGCCATGAAGACCTGGCTGGCCTTCTGGGCCACCAGCATGCACCAGCCCAATCTGCGCCGGCTGCAACGCATCAACGACCTGCGGCTCTACTCCAACCTCTGCTGGCAATTCCGTCGCCTCCTGCCCCATGAGCAGGCCCGCGCCTCGGCCAAGGGCCTGGCCGCTATCATCGACGGCCTCTGGCTGCGCGGCGCCCTCTCCGGCGACACCTTCAACACCCAGCAGGCCCTGCAGATCGCCTACGACTACCTGGACCTGCAACTGGCCAAGGCCTGACCCCTCTCTCGCCGCCCCGCCCCGTCCACTCGGCGCGAGGCTCTCCTCCCGCGTTTCCCGCTCCCTCCCCGCTTCGACAGAACCGCTCTGGGCCGCCCATCGCCCCGTTTCGGCACGCCTGTGAATTTTTAATTGATTGAACGTTCAATAAAAATTAAGTAGACTGGATTCATCGCTGGCGCAGAGAGACCTTTCTTTCGCGCCCCCTGTGTTCCTTGCGGGTGCCACGGCGCCCGCCCAGATTGGGAGAACGTCCATGGCCCGTTTCGCCGAACAGCAGCTGTACATCGGTGGCCGTTATGTCGCCGCCACCGGTGGTGCCACCTTCGAAACCCTGAATCCCGCCACCGGCGAGGTGCTCGCCACGGTGCAGAGCGCCAGCCGCGCCGACGTGGACAAGGCGGTGGCCGCCGCCGCCGCCGGCCAGAAGGTCTGGGCCGCGATGACCGCCATGCAGCGCTCGCGCATCCTGCGCAAGGCCGTGGATATCCTCCGCGAGCGCAACGACGAGCTGGCGCTGCTGGAAACCCTCGACACCGGCAAGGCCCTGTCCGAGACCCAGGCCGTCGATATCGTCACCGGTGCCGACGTGCTCGAGTACTACGCGGGTCTCGTGCCGGCCCTGGAAGGCGAGCAGATCCCGCTGCGCGAGACCTCCTTCGTCTACACCCGCCGCGAGCCGCTGGGCGTGGTTGCTGGCATCGGCGCCTGGAACTACCCGATCCAGATCGCCCTGTGGAAATCCGCTCCGGCCCTGGCCGCCGGCAACGCCATGATCTTCAAGCCCAGCGAAGTCACCCCGCTGACCGCGCTGAAGCTGGCCGAGATCTACACCGAGGCCGGTCTGCCCGCTGGCGTCTTCAACGTGGTCAATGGCGTCGGCCCGGAGGTGGGCGTGGCCCTGACCGAGCATCCTGGCATCGAGAAGATCTCCTTTACCGGCGGCGTCGCCACCGGCAAGAAGGTCATGGCCAGCGCCGCCGGCTCGACCCTCAAGGAAGTCACCATGGAGCTGGGCGGCAAATCGCCGCTGATCGTCTGTGACGACGCCGACCTGGAGCGCGCCGCCGACATCGCCGTCATGGCCAACTTCTTCAGTTCCGGTCAGGTCTGCACCAACGGCACCCGCGTCTTCGTGCCCCAGGCGCTGAAGGCCGACTTCGAGGCCAAGGTGGTGGAGCGGGTCAAGCGCATCAAGCTGGGCGATCCCCTGGCCGCCGAGACCAACTTCGGGCCGCTGGTCAGCACCCCGCACATGGAAAACGTGCTGGGCTACATCGCCCAGGGCCAGGCCGAAGGCGCCCGCCTGCTCATTGGTGGCGAGCGCGTCACCCAGGGCGAACTGGCCAAGGGCAACTTCGTCGCCCCCACCGTCTTCACCGATTGCCGTGACGACATGGCCATCGCCCGCGAAGAGATCTTCGGCCCGGTCATGAGCATCCTGGCCTATGCCGACGAGGACGAGGTGGTGCGTCGCGCCAACGACACCGAGTACGGCCTGGCGGCCGGCGTGGTCACCCGTGACCTGGCCCGTGCCCACCGCCTGATCCATCGCCTGGAAGCCGGCATCTGCTGGATCAACACCTGGGGCGAATCCCCCGCTGAGATGCCGGTGGGTGGCTACAAGCATTCCGGCGTCGGTCGCGAAAACGGCCTCACCACCCTCGGCCACTACACCCGCATCAAGTCGGTGCAGGTCGAGCTGGGCGACTACGCCTCGATCTTCTAAGCCGCTCAGGCAGCGCTGTTCTCCCCTCTCCGCTGGAGAGGGTCCGGGGCTGGGGCCAGACCCCACCCGCCGTCAGGAGGAGACTTTTTCATGGCACACGAATTCGACTACATCGTCATAGGCGCCGGCTCGGCCGGCAACGTCCTGGCCACCCGGCTGACCGAAGACAAGGACGTCACCGTCCTGCTGCTGGAAGCCGGCGGACCCGACTACCGCCTGGACTTCCGCACCCAGATGCCGGCCGCCCTGGCCTATCCGCTGCAGGGCAAGCAGTACAACTGGGCCTACCAGACCGAGCCCGAGCCGCACATGGACAACCGCCGGATGGAATGCGGTCGCGGCAAGGGCCTGGGCGGCTCCTCGCTGATCAACGGCATGTGCTACATCCGCGGCAACGCCCTGGACTATGACAACTGGGCGCAACTCGACGGCCTGGAAGACTGGACCTACCTCGACTGCCTGCCCTACTTCCGCAAAGCCGAGAAGCGCGATGCCGGTGCCAACGACTGGCACGGCGGCGACGGCCCGGTCTCGG
The DNA here is from genome assembly GCF_030175875.1 of Pseudomonas sp. HR1. Taxonomy (NCBI): domain Bacteria; kingdom Pseudomonadati; phylum Pseudomonadota; class Gammaproteobacteria; order Pseudomonadales; family Pseudomonadaceae; genus Pseudomonas; species Pseudomonas sp. HR1. The sequence goes on along the minus strand of NZ_JASNRF010000001.1, from coordinate 1,280,404 downwards.
TGACCACCGCCAAGCCGAATACCAATCCCTTGTTCGAAGCCATGGTCGAAGCCGGTGTCCAGGCGGGCTATCCGCGCACCGAAGACCTCAACGGCTATCAGCAGGAAGGCTTCGGCCCGATGGACCGCTTCGTCACCCCGAACGGTCGTCGTTCTAGCACCGCGCGTGGCTATCTGGACCAGGCCAAGGGTCGCCCGAACCTGACCATCGTCACCCACGCCACCACCGATCGCATCCTCTTCGAGGGCAAGCGCGCCAACGGCGTCGCCTACATGAAGGGCGATTCCCTGGAAGCCATCACCGTGCGCGCCCGTCGTGAAGTCCTGCTCTGCGCCGGCGCCATCGCCTCGCCGCAGATCCTGCAGCGCTCCGGCGTCGGCCCCGCGCCGCTGCTGCGGCGCTTCGACATCCCGCTGGTCCACGACCTGCCGGGCGTCGGCCAGAATCTGCAGGACCACCTGGAGATGTACCTGCAGTACGAGTGCAAGCAGCCGGTCTCGCTGTACCCGGCGCTGAAGTGGTACAACCAGCCGCAGATCGGCCTGGAATGGATGCTCAAGGGCACCGGCCTGGGCGCCAGCAACCACTTCGAGGCGGGCGGCTTCATCCGCTCCAGCGAAGAATTCGACTGGCCCAACATCCAGTACCACTTCCTGCCGATCGCCATCAATTACAACGGCACCAACGCCATCGAGGCCCATGGCTTCCAGGCCCACGTCGGCTCCATGCGCTCGCCCAGCCGCGGTCGTATCGAACTGACCTCGCGCGATCCGCGCCAGCACCCGAGCATCCTGTTCAACTACATGAGCACCGAGCAGGACTGGCGCGAATTCCGCGACGGCATCCGCCTGACCCGCGAGATCATGCAGCAGCCGGCGCTGGATCCCTACCGTGGCGAAGAGATCAACCCGGGCCGCGACTGCGTGACCGACGCCCAGCTGGACGCCTTCGTGCGCTCCCACGCCGAGACCGCCTACCACCCCTCCTGCTCCAACAAGATGGGTACCGACGACATGGCGGTGGTCGACGGCGCCGGTCGCGTGCACGGCCTGGAAGGCCTGCGCGTGGTGGACGCCTCCATCATGCCGATCATCGCGACGGGCAACCTCAACGCCCCGACCATCATGATCGCCGAGAAGATCGCCGACAAAATCCGCGGTCGCGCCCCGCTGCCGCGCAGCAATGCCGCCTACTACGTCGCCAACGGCGCCCCGGTACGAGGTACCCCGCTGCGTGACGTCAACGGTCAGCGCGCCGCCGAGCCGGTCCCGCAGCGCCGCAACCAGCCGGCCGCCTGATCCCAGGCAGCGGAACGCAAGAAGGGCGCCCTCGGGCGCCCTTCTTGTATCTGGCTCTTCGAATCGCCTGGCAAGGGACTCGGCAAGACAGCCCGCTCTTCCCCCCTCTCCCTCTGGGAGAGGGCCGGGGTGAGGGCCGCCCAGCCCCTCACCTCACAGACAATCCTTCACCGCCGTCAGAATGGTCCGCGGCCGCAGCGGGTTGTTCGCCATCTGCTCGCGCAACTGGATGCGCGTACCGCGCGACGCCGAGCCGATGTCGATGATGGCCGCCGTGGCGCCCGGCACCTTGCTGTCCACCAGCACCCGCTGCCCACTGCTGCCCTGCGGCTGGACCAGCACATGGCGGCCGTCCTTTTCCAGACCGGTCACCAGGCAGGTGCGATAGTCCTCGGCACTCTTGCCGGTGCGCAGCTCCATGGGCGGATTGCGTTCAAGATTCGCCTGGCTGGTGCAACCGGCCAGGGCAGCGGCCAGGAAGGCCAGGGTTTTGGTTCTCATCAGCGGCTCCTCGCAAGCTCTTTGCGTCATTTTAGCCGCAGCTGGCTTACGCCAGCCTTAACCGCCGCACATCCTTGGTTTACAAGGGCTTTCCCATGGCTATAATGGCGTCCCCCTTGCCGGTATAGCTCAGCTGGTAGAGCAACTGACTTGTAATCAGTAGGTCCCGGGTTCGACTCCTGGTGCCGGCACCATCTACACCACGGCTTCCAGCCGCTCGATTCGTCGACAGGTCAGCGTCTACGTAACAAGCGACGTAACAAGCCAGCATGAATGGCAGAGCGTCTCTGCCAGGCAGTGGCAGTGTGGAGACGGCTGGATGCCTCGCCATTCTAGTCCCCTCCCACTGGCTTTATCCCCTTTTCATGTTCGGCCAAGGGGATTGCGTTACTTGCGTTACCTGCCTTCCTTCCCCCGCTCGAAAGCCCGCCCCACAAGCTTTTCAGCCCATCCGCTTGCCGTTACTTTTCCGTTACTTCACCGTTCTTTAGTAACAATTTTCACTGTTACTTTTGATGAACCACAAACCCTTCTAAATCAATGGTTTGAGAAAAAGTAACGGTAGAGGTAACGGCTGGGTAACGGCCACGAAATCAGGTGCTAGCCCAGCAGTGACGCGGGTTGCCAGTGCGCTGCTGATCTCCAAGGAACGGAAGTAACGCCCCGTACCACCCTGTCTAGGATTTGAGCCAGGTCACACCTCCAGATAAGGGCCGGTGGTGCAGGGATTCGCAGGGTTTTTCAGGCCTGCCAACCCCCGTACAGCCCCAGTAGCGGCGCGGAACGGGCACAGGTGCAGGGCTGCAGAAAAAGCGACACATTTAGACCGCGGGCGTGGCGGGGGGACGACGGCGCGCAGAAGGGCTGCCAGGTTAGCCACCTAATGATAATCAATATCATTAGGTGGCAATGCCTTCTAGCAGCTCTAGCCCGCGCATCCCTACGAGCTTTTTAATGCTTTTGATAGTGCTTATCATTAACTTTTGCAGCACTTTTGCATTGAGAGGGTGTCAACCAGTGTGTAAACTGCTTTTATCAAGACCATGGTTTGGTCTACCACCGTCTCGACGATAGGGATGATGAAATGAGTGCAACACTTGCCAACGCGCCCGTCTACTACGCCTTAGTGCAGATGAGGTTTGATGCCGTCGCATCTATGGCAAAATTTGCAAATGATATTCAAGAGCGCTTGAGGTTGAATGGCTACCCTGTTTTTGAAACAGATACTATTCAGTCGTTCTCGATATCCTTTAATGGTGAAAACAATAACTCGCCGATTCTAACTCAAGAGAATCAGTGGTATTTCACCTCGCAAGACAGATCTAGTGGGTTCGTATTGGGCCATGATTATTTAACATTTCATACAACCGCATACACATCGCATTATCATTTCTTCGAGCAAATGATTAATGGCCTGCGCCTACTGAATGAAATAGTAAAGATTCCTAGCATCAATAGACTAGGATTACGCTACCTCAATGCAGTAATTCCAGCGCACAATCAAAAAGTTGAGGACTATTTAGATCCAGGAGTCCAAGGTATCAACTTAGGAAAAGACTGGATAGCGGGCTCATCTGAAAGCGTCTTCCCCACTGAACATGGAATACTAGTTTCAAAGGTTTATAGAGCAGCCAATTCCCATCTTGGCTTTCCGGCAGACCTTCAAATAAAGTCTATCAGAATGCAAGATCGCTTCATAACGGAAGCTCCTTTAAGGCACGCAGTAATTGATATAGATCATTATTCTGAAGCAATTATTCCGCCAGATGAAGAAATTGTAAACGACACTCTCAACATGCTTCACAACGATACAAGTGACTGCTTTACAAGAATCACAACTCCTTTAGCTTTTAAATACTGGAGTTAACTTATGAGCTATACATCAACCGGATATATGTCGATCCCGGCCACCAGTAATCGCGAATTTTTTAAATCGGTTACGCGAGCTACTGTAGCTGCAATTGGATTAGTACTTGGAACAGGTAGTGTTGCGCCAAGCACGAACTATAATGATCGCCATGGGAACTATCGACCCGTTAACCCTACCAGCAACCTAGGCTCAAGACCTATTGCAAAATTATCGCCAGAGGTTGCCGACCTTATTACTGTCGAACAACATCTGAAGAAAATAAAGACCCATATTGGTCTTTCCATATCTGAACTTTCGGGTTTTCTTGGAGTAACTCGGCAAGCAATCTATAAATGGCAAGCCGGTTTATCTACGCCTGACACGGAAAACATCATGAAAGTCCGCGAGCTTAGCAGGCTTGCCGATGGCTTGGCAGAAGCTAAGGTTAGTAGGCCTTCGGATCTGGTGAAAGCTAAAGCTTTCAATGGAAGCTCTATACTCGATCTTATGAAGAGAGATGAGGATTACTCGGAATCTCTAGCAGCGTTGATAAAAGAGTATAGAGTTTTAGATGCTTCTTATACTGCCTCAAAGATTTCCGTCCTCAAAGGGGCTGGGAATAGTGATTGGAAAAGTAGCATTTCAGTCCCTTCTGCTAATGAAGTATAAAAAAGGTAGCCAAGTTGAACGAGCGCCTTACAGATTGGCGGCAAGGTAGCATTATCAAACAGGATGAGCTTCCTAATGTAGGCATCCCGAATGAAGGCAATAAACTCGGGATTGTCATAACGCACGACTGCGATCTTCCGCAAAAAAAGGAAGGACAGATTGAAGTTATTGTTTGCGAGATTGTCAATGCAGACAAAAACCTCATGGCATCAAGGAATGTCAGAAAACTTCACTTAATTATTAATAGAGAAGCCGCACCTCTGTGCCTAGAGCTTTGTTTCCAAGCAAGAATCATAATCTCAAGAGACAGCTTTTTCGAAAATCTTTCAGGCCCAGACGCTAGCTACGTATTAGATGACTCAGAAAAACGAATTTTTAAGCAATGGCTAAGTATCCGCTATGGCAGACCGGCGTTTCCCAACAATTTTGAGGATCGTTTGAGAGTCAAAATCGGAAAGGACTTCCTCGAGAGAAAAATATCTAAGCTTATAGAACCTCATCAAGAGAAAATAACTGGCCTATTTATTAGTCTTGACGAGGACAAATATAATGATCTCGAAGAGGGAAACCCTTACTTTTTGAGCATATACATCGCCTACAAAAGCTCCGACAATATTTTTGAATGCAGAGCTGCGGCGGAAGAGATTGAAACTGGTATAAACGATTTGTTTCTCCAAGCTTATGGAAGGGACTCAGATTCAATCTGCCTAGTAGAATGCAAAGCACTGGCTGACAATAAAATCGCCCTTTCTGATCTATTGAAGCTCGACCAGTGGCGGATTGAATGGATTAGTCTTGCGGCCAATGATGAAGAATTTTTACCGACTGGCCATTATTAAAAACATCCATTAGTCCAATCCAATTTCATATGGTCTGAAACGTACTACTTCCTCGCCAATCCAGTCGTTGACTTGAATAAGCCGCGCCTGCAGCGGCTCCAGCTCGTTGGCGGCGTAGACCTGAGCGGCGTCCCTGATCGAGCCGAAGCCGCCGGCGTTCTGCGGCACGATGCCCATCAGCTGCGGCGGGATCCGCAGGCCGGCGAGCATGTCGTCGCGGGTGATGCTCTTGATCGAGTTGAATTCGTCCTTCGCGGCCACCTCGCTGACCGGGATCAGCTGGATGCCGTCCTTCTTGCCGTTGGGCGCGTAGACAAACAGGTTGCGGAAGTTGCCCGGGCCCTTGGCCGAGCGCAGCGCGGTGCGCAGGGAGTCGATGTCCTCTTCCTTCTGGGCGGCATCGGTCATGTAGAAGATGAAGCCGGCGTGGCTGCCGTTGTTGTAGTACTTGCGGCGGAACAGCGTGGCCGACTCGTTGAGCAGCGCCGACTGCATGGCGGCAAGCCACTCCGGCATGCCGTAGATCTCCTGGTTGATATCGGCCTCGCGCAGGTGGCAGATGGTGCCCGGGGCGAATTCGTGTTCGTCCCGCCAACCGCGCACCTGGAAGAACTGGTCGCCCTCACCGCGGCGCATGTACTTGGCCAGCACCGGCTGCAGGCTGACCGGATTGCCTAGCAGCGACTTGCGCCGCTCCAGGTACGCATTGCCCGACCAGAGCCAGTCCAGGGCGAACTGCTCGAAGGCCCCGCGGCTCAGCAGCTTGTGCGGGATGAAGGTCCGGGCCAGGAGGTTGCGCTTGAACTTGAGGCCCGAGTCCAGATAGACGCTGGCCCGGGTGGCCTTGGCCAGGCCGTCGAGGGACAGCGGCGGGTCGTAGTAGCGACCGTTAAACCAGCATTCTAGGTAGTCGAAGACCTCGCGGCCCTCGAGCACCGGCGAGGGATCGCCGAAGGTGAAGGCCTCGATCGGGCCGGGCGCCGCGGTGGCCTGGACGGCCAGGCTGGTGGAATCGCTCATCAGTAGATCTCCATGACGCCGGTATTGCGGGCGGTCTGCCCTTCCAGCGGCTCGTTGTGCAGGGCATGAAAGAGGGCCCACGCGAGATCCGCGTGGCCGGTGGTGTCGTTGCGGCCGGCGGTGTAGGTGAACTGGCGGCCGCTGGCGGTGGTGGTCTTGCGAATGGCCATGAGCGACTGGGCGACGTCAGTCCAACCGGCGTCGAACTCGAGCCGGCCGTTCTTGATCACGTCGTAGGCCTTGAGCACCAGGCGGGTCTTGACCTCGGGCGAGTAGCTGAAGGTGGTCACGCCCGGGAAGAATTGCTTCACCAGCTGGGCCACGCCGCTGCCCATGCCGGTGACATCGATGCCGATATAGGTCACCCAATAGCGCTGGCAGACTTGGCGGATCGCCTCGGCCTGGGCGGCGAAGTCCATCCCGCGGAACTGGTGGCGCTCGAGCACGCGAAACTTGCCGCCCGGTACCGCCGGCGGCGCGACCACCACCAGGCCGGCGGTGTCGCCGGTCTCGGCGGGGTCATAGCCGACCCAGACCGGGCGATCGCCCAGGGGGCGGGCTGCAAACGGTTTGTAGTCCTCGGCCCACTCGACCCAGCTGTCCACCATGCAGGGCTGCAGCATGGCCAGGGGGAAGATGCTCGCGCCGTCGTCGACGAACTGGCACATCAGCAGGTTCTGGAAGGCCTCGGCCGAATATTCGAGCTTGAGCTCCTCCAGGTCGAACAGGTCGCAGCCGCGGGCCTCAGCGTCCAGGATGGTGACGATCTGCCGCCAGATCCGGTCCTCGCACAGCCGGCCCTCCTGCAGAGCGTCGTGGGAGACGTCCAACTTGAGGTGCTGGGCGACGGGCTTGCCCTTGTTGAAGCGCTCGCCGGTCCAGAAGGTATAGGCCTCATGGGCCATCGAACTGGGCGTCGAGAAGTAGGTACGGCGGTATTGCTTCTGCATGGCCATGCCACTGGCCACCTTGTTCAGCTCTTCGAAGCGGAAGGTCCAGAAGAATTCGTCGAAGTAGAAGTTGCCGTGGTAGCCCTGGGCAGTGCGGGCATTGGTACCGAGGAAGTGCAGCTCGGCGCCGTTGGCGAGGATGATCGGATCCCCGGTCACATCGACGCCACAGACCTCCCGGGCGAAGGCCTGGATATACGCCTTGAAGATATGCGCCTGGTTCTTACTGGCCGAGAGGAAGATCTGGTTGCGCCCGGTGATCAGGGCGTCCAGGAAGGCCTCGCGAGCGAAGTAGTAGGTGGCGCCGATCTGCCGGCTCTTGAGGATCGCCCGGGTCCGCTGCTGGCCTGCGCGGTACCAGTCGAGCTGATAGCCGAAGCACTGGTCGCGGAAGGCGCTTTCAAGGGCCTCGATCTGCTCCTCGGTGAATTCGTTGCGCGCGGCCTTCTTCTTCGGTCCGGCATTGCGGTTGTCCAGCTTGGGATTGAGCTCAGCCTCGGTACCGCCGCCCTGGAAGCGCTGGATCCGCGCCTGGCGCTCCAGTTGGCGGTGGAGCAGATCAATCTCCTTGAAGTCGCCGCCGGTCTTGCCGTCCTTGAGGATCAGCTGCACCAGGCGCGCCTCCAGGGCACCGCCGATCCGCTCGACGTTGTCCGCCCGATCCCATTCGTCCCGGGCCTTCCAGCTGTGGACGGTCTTTTCCTTCTCGCCAATCGCCTCGGCGATCTCCGTCACCCGCCAGCCCATCCAGTACAGATGCTTGGCGCGCCGACGCACGTCCATCAGCAGGTCGGTGGACGGGGCGGCCGCCGGCGTTTCGGCCGGGCTTGGCAGGGGCGAGGAATCGGATAGGCTTTTCATGGCCGCCAGACTGCCGCCCTGATCCCCTCCTCCATAGCGCGCGACCGTGTACCGTGTGCGCCTACAAAACCCCCTCGTTGCTGGGACGCGCGCGCGTCCCGACCATGCCCCTCATCGCCCAAGCACTCCCGCTAAGCCTCTGAGGATCCCCGGCATGGCCGACCCCAAGACCCCCAAACTCCGCTCTCCCTTCTTCCGTGTCGCCGTCGAAGGCGCCACCTGCGATGGCCGTCAGATCGAGCGCGCCTGGATCGAGCAGGCCGCGGCCAGCTACAACCCCAAGACCTATGGCGCCCGCATCTGGATGGAGCACATCCGCAGCAGCGTGGCGGACAGCCCCTTCAAGGCCTATGGCGACGTGATCGCGGTCAAGGCCGAGGAGGTCGAGATCAACGGCCAGAAGAAGCTTGCCCTCTTCGCCCAGATCGAGCCCACCGCCGACTTGGTGGCCCTGAATAAGGCCAAGCAGAAGATCTACACCTCGATCGAGATCTCGCCCAAGTTCGCCGACACCGGCGCCGCCTACCTGGTCGGCCTGGGCATCACCGACAGCCCGGCCAGCCTCGGTACCGACGTGCTGTCTTTCGCCGCGGCCAACCCCGCCGGCAATCCCTACGCCGGCCGCAAGCAGCACGCCGACAACCTGTTCACCGTGGCCGAAGAGACCGCCCTCACCTTCGCCGAGGTCGAGGACAAGCCCAGCCTGGGCGTGATGCTCCTGGCCAAGGTCACCGATCTGCTCAAGGGCAAGGAAGCACGCACCGAAGGCGAGTTCGCCCAGTTCGGCGCTGCCGTCACCGCGGTGGCCGAGCACGTCCGCGAGCAGGATGAGCGCTTCACCCGCGCCGAGGCGGCCCTCACCGAGCTGACGGGCAAGCACCAGCAGCTGCAGACCGACTTCGCCGCCCTGCAGGTGCAGCTCAGCCAGACCCAAGACCCCAACCAGGCCAAGCGCCCTCCGGTCACCGGCGGCGATGGCAAGACCCTGACCGACTGCTGATCAGCCGTTCACTTTCCCGGAGAGATCCATGCGTAACGATACCCGCGTCCTTTACACCGCCTACCTGGCCCAAGTTGCTGCCCTGAGCGGCGTGGCCTCGGCCCACGCGACCTTCGCTGTCGACCCCACTGTCCAGCAGAAGCTGGAATCCCGCATCCAGGAATCCAGCGACTTCCTGGCGGCAATCAACATGATCCCAGTCGATGAATTGATGGGGCAAAAGGTCGGCCTGGGCGTGTCTGGCACCATCGCCAGCCGTACCGATACCAGCGGTACCGCCAGCCGTAGCCCCCGCGACGTGGCCAGCACTGACAAGCAGGATTACAAGTGCGAGAAAACCGACTTCGACACCGCGATCCCCTACTCCCTGCTGGATACCTGGGCGAAGTTCCCGGATTTCCAGGCCAAGCTGCGTGACGCTATCGTCAAGCGCCAGGCCTTGGATCGGATGATGATCGGCTTCAACGGCACCAGTGCCGCCGCCACCACCAACCGCGCCACCAACCCGCTGCTCCAGGACGTCAACATCGGTTGGCTCCAGCAGTACCGCAACAATGCCCCTCAGCGCGTGATGAAGTCGGGCAAAGCCGCGGACAAGATCGTGATCGGCACCGGCGCCGACGCGGACTACAACAACCTGGACGCCCTGGTCTTCGATGCCATCAGCAGCCTGATCGATCCCTGGCACCGTAAAGATCCGGGCCTGGTGGTGATCCTCGGCCGCGACCTGATGCACGACAAGTACTTCCCGCTGGTGAACAAGGAGCAGCCCGCCTCCGAAAAGCTGGCCACCGACGTCATCCTGACCCAGCGCCGCATGGGTGGCCTGCAGCCCATCGAGGTGCCCTATGTCCCGGACAACGGGATGCTCATCACCTCGCTGCAAAACCTCTCGATCTACTACCAGATCGGTGGCCGTCGCCGCTTCGTCAAAGAAGCGCCGGAGAAAAACCGGGTCGAGAACTACGAGTCGAGCAACGACGCCTATGTGGTCGAGGACTACGGCCTCGGCTGTGTCGTCGAAAACATCAAGACGGGCACGTAAGCCATGGCCTCCTCTCCCGCGAAACGGCACTTCCTGGCGGTATCGGCGGCCCTCGCTGCCGCGGCAGCCGGGCCGGCCGACAGCATGGCGGGCCGTACCGTGTACGAGCAGCAGCTGGCTCAGCTGCTGCAGGACCGGCTGCGACTCAAGCAGGTGCAATCCACCCAGGCCAAGGCCGAGCTCAAGCGGCAGCTGCTCGGCGCGTATGCCGACTACGTCAGCGGCGTGCTCGAGGGTGGCAATGGCGCCCAGGACGAGGTGCTGGTCACCGTGATGATCTGGCGCATCGATGCCGGCGACTTCTGGGGGGCGCTCCACATCGCTGCCTACGTACTCAAGCATGGCCTGGTGATGCCGGATCGCTTCGCCCGGACCACCGGCTGCCTGATCGCTGAAGAGGTGGCCACCGCCGCTCTCAACGCCCAGAAAGCCGGCCAGCCGTTCGAACCGGACCTGCTGTTCTACACCGATGCGCTCACCGTCGAGCAGGACATGCCCGACGAGGCGCGCGCCAAGCTCTATCTGGCCATCGGCCGGGCCGAGCTCGAGGGCATCGATGAAGAGCGGCCGGGCACTGAGGGCCAGCTGGCTCGCGGCATCGCTGCGCTGCAGCGCGCCATCAGCCTGCACGACCGCTGCGGCGGCAAGAAAGACCTGGAACGGGCCGAGCGCCTGGCCAAGAAACATGCTGCCCCTGGCGGCTAACCGAGCGGTCCCCCGCAACCCCGCCGGCTCGGGGCGGATCGGCCAGGCCTAGCCTGGGACCGTGAAGCCCCGACCACCGGCGACCCATTCGAGAGCAGCACCATGAGCGGATTCGTTGCAGGCGGCACCGTCGCCAGCGGTCAGGTGGTGTCCGACCCCTTCTGGCCGGCGATCGAGCTGGACCAGGTCCGCGCGCGGTTGCGGATCGACAGCAGCGTCACCACGGAAAAGCTCAAGGCCGCCGTGATCGCCGCAGCCATCGCCGTCAACCGCGAGCTCGCCGGCTACCGCTTCGCCCAGGCCACCAGCGGCTACGCCACCCTGGCCGCCGTGCCCGGGCTGCTGGTCGATGGCGTCAGCGAGCGTGCCCACCTCTACCTGCGTGCGATCGATGCCGCCACCGCGGCCGAGGTCGCCGAGCGGTATCGGAGCTACGACAGCTCAAGCAAGGGCGACAAGGACGCCGAGGCGGAGACCCCCACCATCGACGACTACCGACGCGATCAGCGCTGGGCCATCCGCGACTTCCTGGGCCTGGCCCGGACCACCGTGGAGCTCATCTGATGGCCACCGTCGTGCGCGCCCAGCAAGGCGACACCCTGGACCGGATCTGCCTGCGGCATTACGGGCGCACCCAGGACGTCACCGAGGCCGCGCTCGACGCCAACCCGGGCCTGGCCGAGCTGGGCCTCATCCTGCCGATCGGCACCCCAATCACCCTGCCAGACGCCCCTGCCCAGGTCTCTGCCGGCATCGCCGCGCAGCAGCCGGTCAGCCTCTGGGACTAGATGAGAAACATCATGCCTGACCGTCCTGACTCCTGGGCCTGGTTCGCCACCTGGCTCGAACACAACTGGCCCGCCCTCTACGCCGCCATGGTCGCCTGCGTCATCGCGGGTCTCCGGATCGCCTACAGCGGCGGCACCCTGCGGCGCGTGCTGCTCGAGGCCCCGCTCTGCGGCGCCCTGGCCCTGGCCGCAAGCCACGGCCTCTCCCTGCTGGGCATCCCTGCCAGCACCGGCCCCTTCTGGGGCGGAATCATCGGACTGCTGGGCGTCGAGGGCACTCGCGCCGCGGCTAAACGCTTCGTCGAACGCAAGGTAGAAACGCAATGAACCAGCCCAAGATCCTGATCCTCGGCGCCCACGGCCTGGCCGTGCGCGACCTGCAGAAAGCCCTGGCCGCCGCCGGCTTCACCGTCGACCTGGATGGCAACTACGACGAGGGCACCGAGCACGCCGTCGAAGCCTTCCAGCGCTCTGTCGGCCTGGTGGCCGATGGCATCGCCGGCCCGAAGACCTTCGCCGCCCTGCTGGGCAAGCGCGACCCACTGCATCTGGGCTACGCCGACCTCGAGCTCGCGGCCAAGACCCTGGGCGTCCCCGTCGCGGCCGTCCAGGCGGTCAATGAGGTCGAGTCCAAGGGCGAAGGCTTCCTGGACAACGGCCGGGTGGTGATCCTGTTCGAGCGCCACGTCTTCTACCAGCGCCTGGTCAAGGCCCGCGGCCAGGCCGAGGCCGATCGCCTGGCAGCCCTCAACCCGAACCTGATCAACCCGAAGTCCGGCGGCTACGCCGGCGGCGCGGCCGAGTGGCAGCGCCTGACCTCAGCCCGCCAGATCGACGAGGCCTGCGCGCTGGAGTCGTGCAGCTGGGGCCTGTTCCAGGTCATGGGCTACCACTGGCAGGACCTGGGCTATGCCAGCGTCCAGGACTTCGTCACCCGCATGCAGACCAGCGAAGCCGAGCAGCTCGACGCCTTCGTCCGCTTCGTCAAGGCGGAGCCCGCGCTGCTAAAGGCGCTCAAGGCTGGCAAGTGGGCCGACTTCGCCCGCGGCTATAACGGCCCGGCCTACGCCCGCAACCTCTACGACGTGAAGCTCGAGCGCGCCTTCGCCCGCTACAGCGCCGCCGCCCCGGCTAAGGACGCCGCATGATCGCCATGGATGCTGCGCAGCGCATCAAACCGGTAGACGGCGACGTCTTCGTCTTGCCGGCCGGTGCCTCGATCGAGGACGCCGAGCACCTGGCCGAAGCCATCCAGGCCGCAAAGCCCGGGGTCCGCGCCGTCGTCGTAATGGGTGACCTCGAGCACCTGGACCAGGCGGCCATGGGCCGTGCTGGCTGGTACCGCCGATGATCAGCTGGAAGGAGAAGACGCTCTTCGCGCTCGCCCTGGCCCTGACGATCGCCATGCTGTGCCTGACCCTTTATTCGCAGGGCCTGCGCATCGACCAGGCCAACCAGCAGCGCGAGGCCGCTGAGGACCAGGTCACCCAGCTGACCGGGGATCGCGACCACCTCACCGCTACCCTCACCGAGCAGCGGGCCGCCCAGGCCCGGCTGCAGACCACCCAGACCGACCTGCGCCGCGAGATCGATGTCCGCAAGCGCCGGATCCAGGAGCTCGAAAATGAAAACGCCGACCTCAAGGCTTGGGCTGGCCAGCCTCTGCCTGCTGCTGCTCGCCGGCTGCGCCAGCGGCCCGTCCTCACCGGCGCCACGGCTTACCGTGAGTGGCTGTCCAGTGGTAACGCGCTGCCAGCTGCCGTCGACCGCCCCACGCAATAACGGCGAGCTCCTGAACGATAGCGAGGCCCTGGAGGCTGCCTGGGCCGACTGCGCTGCCCAGGTCGATATGGTCTATGACGCCCAGCAGGCCCACCCATGAACAAGCCCGAGAGCCTGCGCGCTCACCTGCTCGCCGCCGTGCCGGAGCTGCGCCACAGCCCGGACCGGCTGCTGGTCTTCATCGACAAGGGCAAGCTGCGCTGCACCGCCGCGGCCAGCCTGTCCTGGGAGTACGGCTACGAGCTCCAGGTCATCCTCACCGACTTCGCCGGCCACCCGGACGCGGTGATGCTGCCGCTCCTGGCATGGGTCCGGACGAACCAGTCCGAGCTCCTGGTCAACCTGGACAAATCCGCCCAGGGCATCGGCTTCGAGGCCGACATCCTGGACAACTCCAAGGTAGATCTAGCCATCACTCTGCCGCTCACCGAGCGCGTGGTCGTCAAGCATCAGCCCGATGGCACTTACCAGCTCAGCCACGCGCCGGAGCCGCAGTACACCGAGTACCAGGAGCCGGCCACCTGGAAGGTCTTCGCCGGTGACGAGCTCCTGGCCGAATGGCAATCCGGATCCGCCGGCGACGCCCTGGCACTGGAAACGCCGCACCCGGGCCGCAGCCGTGGCTGACATCGAGACGCTGGAGACCTGGCTATCGCCGCTGCTGCAGAAGCTCGACGGCCGCGGCCGGGCCCAACTGGCCCGCAAGGCCGCCCAGCAGCTGCGCCGCAGCCAGCAGCAGCGGATCCGTGCCCAGGTGAACCCGGACGGCTCGCCGTTCGAGGCGCGCAAGCCGCGGGATCTGCGCGGTAAGAAAGGCCGCATCAAGCGGCGCATGTTCGAGAAGCTGAAGATGGCCCGATACCTGAAGGCCAAGGGATCGCCACAACAGGCGGTGATCGGCTTCGCCGGCCGCGTCTCCCGCATCGCCCGCGTGCACCAGTACGGCCTGAAAGACCGCGCCGAGCGTGGGGCCCCCGAGGTCCGCTACGCCCGCCGCGAACTGATTGGCCTTACAGAAAGCGATTTGAAATTATTAAGAGATGACCTACTAGACGAGTTGATCTCTTGAATACAACTCATCGGGAGGATTCAGCACTTTCCGAACGTATTGTCCGTCCCAATCTAGAAACTTCGAAAGCTGAGCAGCTTCAACCAACTTCTTACCCGAAGGCGTTATCGCAACGGCAACCGCAAATGCATGCTTCCCATTCAATAAAGACATTCCGCGCAGCTCGCCAATCTGAACGGAAATAATCAGGTCTTTCTTTACAATATGGTGAAGATCGTTATCACCCCAAACCTCCCCAAGCTCATTGAACGCAGCAAGGATCAGAAGATGCCGATAGGTGAGCCTGTCAATACAGGAGAGCAACCAAGACGCATCATCCGCAGATATAGATGCGTCGAAGGCAACAGATGCCAGAAGCTCCCCTAAAACCTGAACCTTCTGCTCTTCATATTGAAGCTTTGCCTTGGTAAGTACGCCATCGAGTATTGTTTGAGCTTTAGGTATTGACCCTATAGGCGTCCGGAAAAAATCATCGTCTCTCAGTTCTTCGCCCGACGAAATCCTTTCTTGTATTCGCTCGGCACCTACCGCTACCGCACTGATGCTTCTAATTTCTTCACGGGTTGACATGGTTCGCTGTACAAAATCGACTAGCCCGCGAGTTATCGCCACCCCTGCCTGAGCCAATACCCCCCCAGTCGGATCTCCAACCGCTGTGGCAAGAAGCGGCCCTGCACCGGCGCCAGCAAGTTCAGCGCTGCGCTTTATGATTCCTGGCAGTTTGCTCTTCGCGTCCATGAAATTTCCTCCGCTTAGCTGGCACACACATTTGTAGCAGACCTGGCTACAACTGTAGCTGGCTGCACCTCGCGCGCGCGGCCGCCATCCTCCGCGGCATGACCGATATCGCCGCCCTTTCCCGCCTCATCGAGAACCTGTTCCGCCTCGGCACCGTTGCCGAGGTCGACCATGGCAGTCTCCCAGACAAGCGCCCTGCCCGGGTTCGGGTTCAGAGCGGCGACCTGCTGACCGGCTGGCTGCCCTGGGCCGCCCTGCGCGCCGGCACCACGCGCGACTGGGATCCGCCCACCGTGGGCGAGCAGGTCCTGGTCCTGAGCCCAAGCGGCCAGACCGCCCAGGGCGTCGCCATCACAGGCCTGTTCAGCGCCCTCGTTCCTGCCAACGGCGATCGCGCCGGCCTGCACCGCCGCACCTACCCAGACGGCGCCGTCGTCGAGTACGACAGCGAAGCCCATCGCCTGCGCGCCATCCTGCCCGAGGGCGGCGTCACCGACCTGACCAGCCCCGGCGGCATCAACATCATCGGCCCAATCAACCACCAGGGCGACTACACCCAGACCGGCAACCAGAACGTCACCGGCAAGGTCACCGTCAGCGAGGACGTGGTCGCCGCTGGCATCAGCCTGGTCAAGCACAAGCACGGCGGCGTCCAGAGCGGCGGTGCCCAGACTGGAGCGCCGGCATGAACCGAAGCACCGGCCTGAGCGTTACCGACCTCGAGCACCTGCAGCAGTCCGTGGCCGACATCCTCACCACGCCCATCGGCAGCCGCCTGATGCGTAGGGACTACGGCTGCGACCTGTTCAGCCTCATCGATCAGCCCCTCAACGGCGCCCTCGCCCTCCAGGCCAAGGCGGTGATCGTAATCGCCCTGCTGCGCTGGGAGCCGCGCATCAACCTCACCCGCATCGCCCTCGAACTCGGCGACGAGCCTGGCCAGGCCTTCGTTGACCTCGAGGGCTACAGCACCGTGACCAACACCGCCGTCAGCCTGCGGGCTCCGCTCACCCTGGGAGGCACCCGGTGACCACCTTCACCCCGATCGATCTCAGCCAGCTACCGGATCCGGCCGTCATCGAGGCGCTCGACTTCGAGACCCTGCTCGCCGCGCGCAAGGCCAAGATGGTCAGCCTCTGGCCCGTTGCCGAGCAGGCCACCATTGCCGCCCGCCTGCAGCTCGAATCCGAGCCGCTGACCAAGTTGCTGCAGGAGAACGTCTATCGCGAGCTGCTGCTGCGCCAGCGGGTCAACGAAGCGGCCCTCGCCACCATGCTGGCCAAGGCCACCGGGACCGACCTCGAGCAGATCGCCGCCGGCGTCAACCTGACTCGCCTGGTCGTTACCCCAGCCAACCCCAGCGCCGTGCCGCCCACCGCCGCGGTGATGGAAACGGACGACGCCCTGCGCGAGCGCGTGCAGATGGCCTGGGAAGGCCTGAGCGTCGCCGGCCCGCGCAATGCCTACATCCTGCACGCGCGCAACGCCAGCGGCCTGGTGGCCGATGCCAGCGCCACCAGCCCCAGCCCGGCCGCCGTAACCGTTACGGTCCAGGCCCTGACCGGCGACGGCACCGCCTCGGCCGACCTGCTGGCCACCGTCAGCAAGGCCCTCAACGACGAAGACGTCCGCCCAGTCGGCGATCGCCTGACCGTGCAATCCGCACAGATTCTCCGGTACCAGGTGACGGCCATCCTGCACCTGGCCAACACCGGCGCCGAGGCCGAGGTCATCCTGGCCACCGCCAAGAAGAACCTCGCCGCCTACGTCAATCAGCGGCGGCGCCTGGGCGTGCGAATCCCGCGGTCCGGCATCGATGCCGCGCTCCACGTCGCCGGCGTGGCCTGGGTCGAGCTGATCGGCTGGCAGGACGTCACGCCCACCGAAACTCAGGCGGCCTACTGCACCGCCACCAGCGTCACCGTGGGGAGCTAAGGCATGACTGCCCTGCTCCCACCCAACAGCACCCGCCTGGAGCGCCTGGCCGCCGAGGCGCTGGGTAGCATCGGCGACGTGCCAGTCCCGCTGCGCGACCTGGGCGATCCGGATCGCTGCCCAGTCGCCCTGCTGCCGTATCTGGCCTGGGCCCGTTCAGTGGATCGCTGGGACAGCACCTGGAGCGAGGCCACCAAGCGCCAGGTCATCAAGTCCGCCTACTTCGTCCACGCCCACAAGGGCACCATCGGCGCCCTGCGCCGGGTGGTCGAGCCGCTCGGCTATCTGATCCGCGTCCGCGAGTGGTGGCAGGAAAACCCGACCGGCACGCCCGGCTCCTTCCGCCTGGACATCGGCGTCCTGGACACCGGTATCACCGAGGCCATGTACGACGCCTTATCGCTCCTGATCGACGACGCCAAGCCGGTCAGCCGCCACCTCCTGGGCCTGGCCATTAGCCTCGAGGCCCGCGGCCCTGTAGGCCCGCACCTGGCCGCCTATGGCGGCGAGATCCTCACCGTCTACGCCTACCAACCCGAAGCCATCGTCGTCAGCGGCCAAGCCCTGCTGGGCGCCGGCGGTACCCATAGCATCGACACCCTGAGCATCTACCCATGAGCCAGACCTACTACGCCATCCTCACCGCCATCGGCGAGGCCAAGCTCGCCAACGCCGCGGCGCTCAACACCACCCTCAAGATCGCCAAGATGGCCGTAGGTGACGGCGGCGGCGTGGTCCCCACGCCCAACCGCAGCCAGACGGCGCTGGTCGGCGAGTGGTACCGCGCCGGCCTCAATACCCTGGCCGTGGATCCCAGCAACACCAGCCAGATCATCGCCGAGCTGGTGATCCCGGAAGCCACCGGCGGCAACTGGATCCGCGAGATGGGCCTCATCGATGCCGACGGCAACCTCATTGCCGTGGCCAACACCCCGCCCAGTTACAAGCCGCAGCTGGCCGAGGGCTCCGGTCGCACCCAGGTGCTGCGCATGGTGCTGATCGTCAGCAGCGCGAGCGCGGTGGAGCTCAAGATCGATCCCAGCGTGGTACTGGCCACCCGGCAGTACGTCGACGACGCCATCACCGTGGCCGTCAACCGCCTGGACAACAAGCAATCGGTGCGCGTGGCCACCACGGCCAATCTACCCCTGACCGGCACGCCCACCGTCGACGGGATCGCGCTGGCCGTGGGCGATCGCATCCTGGTCAAAAATCAGGACACCGCCAGCCAGAACGGACTCTACCTGGTCGCGGCCGGCACCTGGAACCGCGCCCTGGATGCCGACGCCAGCAGTGAGGTCACCCCGGGCCTCACCGTCTACGTCGAGCAGGGCGCCTCCCAGGGCGACACGATCTGGAAGCTGATCACCGATGCGCCCATCACCCTGGGCAATACCGCGCTGGCCTTCGCGGACATCACCAGCGGCTATGCGCCGCTCAGGTCGCCGGTATTCACCGACAGCCCTACCGCTCCTACGGCGGATCGCTTCGACAACTCCAAACGCCTAGTCACTACCGAGTTCGCCAAGCTGCGCGGCCTGGAGCTGTCCACGGTCAAGGTCGTGACTGCGGCCGGTACCACCTTGGCGGCGGCCGACGTCGGCAAGGCGATCCGTATCAGCCTTCCGGCCTCCGGCAGCATCGTGCTGCCTGCCACCGCCGATGTCCCCCAGGGCGCCACGCTCTTGCTCAAGAACGTATCGGCCGCCGCCTTGGTGGCACTGACGCCCGCCGGCGCCGACGCCTTGTCCCGGGCCGTCAAGCTGCTCCCCCTGACCTCCCTGCTGCTGGTGGCCGTGCCCGCCGAAGGCCTCTGGGCGGTATCGGCTGGCTCGGCCGAGGCGGTGGAAGCGCTGGCCACCGGCGTCGCTGGCCAGTGGGCCTTCCGCAACAAGCTCATCAACGGCAACTTCGACCTTTGGCAGCGCGGCACGTCATTCACCGCCGCCGGTTACTGCGCCGACCGCTGGAAGATCGACAGTGCCAGCAACGTCACTGTCTCGCGAGGCGCCGCCTCAGCGCCCTACGGCAAATTCGCCCTGCTGCTGACTCCCACGGCAGCCAGTAACCAGCTGGGCATCGCCCAAACGCTGGACGATTTCGTCGCCATTCCACTGATTGGCAAGCGGGCCACCTTCTCGTTCCAGGCGAATGCCGGTACCGCACAATCCGTGACCGCGTACATCCAGAAATCTGCCACTGCCGCCTCTTCAGTAGGCGGTCCTGGGGGCTGGAGCACTATCGCCACCAAGGTCTGTGCCATCGGTGCGGCAGCTCAAACCTTCACCATCAGCGCCGATGTGCCCAACGATGGGACGGCGAACGGTCTGCGTGTGGCGTTTTCCATCACCAACGCTACCAGTGGCGCGGGCGGTATCGGCATCTGGGGCTGTCAGCTCGAGGAAGGGGCAATCGCGACGCCATTCGAGTTCCGCCATCTGACGCTGGAAGCCGTGCTCTGCCAGGCCTATTACGAGGTGGGTAACTGTGCCTATGAGTCCTATGGCGCGAATCCCAACTACGGCAGCTACTGGCATCCCTGGACCGTGCGCAAGCGGGCAGCGCCCACGATAGCGCTGATCAACGCCTCCAGTGGAGCCAACTCAGGTACGCCAGCAGTAGCCGCCTCCAACCAGCAGGGTTTCAGACCCCGCGCCCTCTGTTCCACCACGGGCCAGCAAGTCTGGACCTGTGATTACGTCGCCGACGCGGAGCTGTAAATATGAATACCTACCGAATGGCCGAAGACGGCGTTATCCGTCTGGCAGACAGCGCCTTCATTCCTGCCGATGAGCGCAACAGTGACTATCAGCGCTATTTGGCCTGGACTGCCCAGGGCAACAAGCCTGAGCCCTTGATGTCCCTGTCGGAAGCGCAGACGTTCAAGGTAGCCGAGCTCGAAGCGGCTTGTGCAACCGAGATCGCCAGTGGCTTTGCTTCCGCGGCACTGGGGAAGGTCTATCAGTACCCAGCCAAGGCAACGGACCAAAGCAATCTGCAGGCGTCCGTGCTGGCCTCCCTCCTACCGGGCCTGGCTACGGACTGGACCACCCCCTTCTGGTGCCAGGACGCCGCCGGCACCTGGGCCTATCGCCCGCACACCGCTGCCCAGATCCAGCGCGTGGGCACCGATGGCAAGGACGCCATCAATGCCTGCATCGCCCAGAAGATTCTGCTCGAGCAGCAGGTCGCTAAGGCTAAGACCCTGGCCGAGGTCGAAGCCATCACCTGGACGGCGGCGCAGTGATCCGCCTGGCTCTGTACAAGGCGCCGGGCGATACCTACGACCGTCTAATCCGCGCCTGGACCCGCAGCCCCTACTCACACTGTGAGCTGGTGCTGCCGGACGGCCATTTCGTCACCAGCTCTCCCCGGGACGGCGGCGTGCGCGCCAAGGTGATCGACCAGGATCCCGCGGTCTGGGACTTCCTGCCCCTGCCCTGGATCCAGGCCGCTCACGTCGAGCAGTTGCTCGAGCAGGAAGGCGGTGCCGGCTACGACTGGCTCGGCATTCTCGGCAGCCAGATCCTGCCGGCCGGTATCCAGAGCCGGTCGCGGTGGTTCTGTTCGGAGTTCTGCGCCCACGTCCTGGACCTGGAGCAGCCCCAGCGTTACAGCCCTGGGCAACTGGCTGAGGCTGTCCGCTGGGCCTCGAATCTTGGCCCTCTTGTGTAGCGGCCACCCCTACACATCCCGCCCCGCGACCCGCGCGCGCGGATCCGCCAGCCTGTGCAGCGTCACCTACCCACCTGCGCAGGCTTATCCCCCATGGCTGACTACCATCACGGCACGCGAGTCCAAGAGATCAATCTGGGCACGCGGTCCATCTCCACCGTTTCTACCGCCATCGTTGGCATGGTCTGCACCGGCAGCGATGCCGATGCCACCGCCTTTCCCCTCAACACCCCGGTCCTGCTGACCAACGTCCAGGGCTCCGTCGACAAGGCCGGCACCAAAGGCACGCTCGCGGCCTCCCTGCAGGCGATCGCCGACCAGGCCAAGCCCATGACCGTCGTGGTACGCGTGGCCGAAGGCGCCACCGCAGCCGAGACCACCTCGAACATCATCGGCGGCGTCACTGCGGGCAAATACACCGGCATGAAAGCCCTGCTCGCCGCCAAGGCGCAGCTCGGCGTGGTCCCCCGTATCCTGGGCGTGCCCGGCCTGGACACCCAGCCCGTCACCACCGCCATGATCGCCATCGCCAAACAACTGCGGGGCTTCGTCTACGCCAACTGCAATGGCTGCGCCACCAAGGAAGAAGCCGTCGCCTACCGCAACCAGTTCGGCGCCCGCGAGCTCATGCTGCACTGGCCCGAATTCCTGGCCTGGTCCACCACCGAGAACAAGACCGTCACCGTCAATGCCACCGCCCGGGCTCTGGGCCTGCGTGCGCAGCTAGACCGCGACATCGGCTGGCACAAGACCCTGTCCAACGCCACCGTCGAAGGCGTGACCGGCATCAGCAAGGATGTCTTCTGGGACCTGCAGGACACCGCGACTGACAGCGACTACCTCAACAGCAACGAGGTGACCACGCTGATCAACCACGACGGCTATCGCTTCTGGGGCTCTCGCACCTGCAGCGAGGATCCGCTCTTCGCCTTCGAGAACTACACCCGCACCGCCCAGGTGCTGGCCGACACCATGGCCGAGGCGCATTTCTGGGCCGTGGACAAGCCGATGCACCCGAGCCTGGTGCGCGACCTGGTCGAGGGCATCAACGCCAAGTTCCGCGAGCTGACCCGCCAGGGCTACCTGCTCGGCGGCGAGTGCTGGTACGACGCCGATGCCAACGAGAAAGAGTCGCTCAAGGCCGGCAAGCTCTTCCTGGACTACGACTACACCCCCGTCCCGCCGCTGGAAGACCTAACCCTGCGCCAGCGCATCACCGACCGCTTCCTGGCTGACTTCGCGACCCGCGTAAACGCCTGATCCTGATCACCCGGCGCCCCCTGGGGCGTCCTCTGGAGAGCTGCCAACATGGCCATGCCCCGCAAACTCAAGAACCTCAACCTCTTCAACGACGGCAACAGCTACCTCGGCATCGCCAAGGGCTGCACCCTGCCGCCCCTGGGCCGCAAGATGGAAGCCTTCCGCGGCGCCGGCATGAACGGCCCGGTCAAGGCCGACCTCGGCTTCTCCGACGATGGCATCCAGCTGGAGTGGACCCTGGGCGGCCTGGATCTCGTCGCCCTAAAGCAATTCGGCGCCGTGGGCGCCGCAGCCGTGCCCCTGCGCTTCGCCGGCGCCTACCAACAGGACGACACCGGCGACGTCAGCGCGGTGGAGATCGTCGTCCGCGGCCGCCACGAAACCATCGACATGGGCGAGGCCACGCCCGGTGAAGACACCGAGCACAAGATCACCACCACCTGCAGCTACTACAAGCTGACCGTGGACGGCCAAACCGTCATCGAGATCGACCTTCTGGCCTTCGTCGAGAACGTCGGCGGCGAGGATCGTCTGGCCAAGCAGCGCGCCGCCCTCGGCATCTGATCTCTCCCCTTCCCGGCCCGCTCTGGCGGGCCAGCCCTGCCCTATTACCTGGAGTACTACCATGAGCACCACCACCCCCGAGCACGTCGTCGTCCTGGACCAGCCCATCGTCCGCGGCGAGACCACCATCGAGCAGATCACCCTGCGCAAGCCCAACGCCGGCGAGCTACGCGGCATCACCTTGTCCGACCTGCTGCAGCTGGACGTCAATGCCATCGTCCGCGTGACCCCGCGCATCAGCCAGCCGACCCTCACCGAGGCGGAGCTCCGCGGCATGGATCCGGCCGACCTGGTCGACGTGGGCGGGAAGATCGCTGGTTTTTTGCTGAAGAAGTCCGACAAGGCGGCGCTCTACCCCGCCACGTAGAGGATGCGATGGCGGATCTCGCCATCACCTTCCACTGGCAACCGGCCCAGCTCGATGCGTTGGGCCTCGCTGAATTGATGGACTGGCGCGAGCGCGCCCGCAAACGAGTCGCCCCTGATGGCCAATGACCTGCAGATCCGCGTCCTCTTGTCCGCCCTGGACAAGGTCACGGCCCCACTCAAACGCATCGCCGGGGGCGGCAACGCGACCGCCCGGGCGCTCAAGGCCGCCCGGGACCGGGTCAAGGAGCTGAACCAGCAGCAGCAAGACATCAGCGCCTACCAGCGCCAGCGCGAGGCCGTGCGCCAGAGCGCCGAGGCGCTCGCCAAGGGCCAGGAGAAGCTGCGGTCCTACCGCGAGCAGCTCAAGTCCATGGACGCCCCGTCAGCCGCTTTCCAGAAGACCTTCGCCAACGCGGCGGCAGCTGTCGACAAGCTGCAGGCCAAGCACACCGCCCAGCGCACCGAGCTGCAGCGCCTGCTGCCGATCATGCGCGCCAGTGGCGTCGACACCCGCGACCTCGGCGCCGCCCAGGCGCGGCTGCAGGCACAGATCACCAACGCCAATACGGCGATCGACACCCAGAAGAACAAGCTCGAGCGCCTCAATCGGACCCAGGAGAAGCTGGCCGCCGCCCGTGGCAAGCTCAAGCGCGGCCAGGAGTTCGCCGGCAATGCCGCCATGGCTGGAGCCAGCTCTGCCGCCACCGGCGCTGCGATCGGCGGCCCGGTGCTGGGCATGCTCAAGGCCTTCGCCCCGGCCGAGGACGCCGCCACCCAGCTGCGCGCCTCGCTGATGCAAAGTGATGGCTCAGTCCCCAAGGAATTCAAGGAGATCTCCGACCTGGCCACGCGCCTGGGCGATCGCCTGCCCGGTACCACCGCCGAATTCCAGGAAATGATGACCATGCTGGTGCGTCAGGGCATGGCGGCCAAGACCATTCTCGGTGGCTTGGGTGAGGCGGCCGCCTACCTGGGTGTCCAGCTCAAGATGCCAGTCACCGAGGCCGCGGAGTTCGCCTCCAAGATGCAGGACGCCACCCGCACTAGCGAAAAAGACCTCATGGGGCTGATGGACACCATCCAGCGCGGCTTCTACCTGGGCGTCGACTCCAACAACATGCTGGAGGGCTTTAGCAAGGTCAGCCCGGCCCTGGACATCATCAAGAAGGAAGGCCTAGAGGCTGCCAAGGCGCTGGCACCTATCCTCATCCAGCTCGACCAGGCCAGCATGGAAGGCAGCGCCGCCGGTAATGCCCTGCGCAAGATCTTCCAGGCCGGCATGAAGACGGACAAGGTCGACAAGGCCAACAAGGCGCTCAAGGGCAAGGGCATCAAGCTCGACTTCACCGATGGTAAGGGCGAATTCGGCGGGATCGAGAAGCTCTACGCCGAGCTCAAGAAGCTGGGCAAGCTCAACACCGAGACGCGCCTCAACGTCCTGGGCACCATCTTCGGCGATGACGCTGAGACCCTCACGGCCCTCAACAACATGATGTCCAAGGGCATCGAGGGCTACCGCGAGACCCAGGCCAAGATGGAACAGCAGGCAGGCCTGCAGATGCGTGTCAACGAGCAGTTGGGCACCTTGTCCAACGTCTGGGAGGCCGCGACCGGTAGCTTCACCAATGCCCAATCGGCCTGGGGTGAGACGGTAGCCCCGGATCTCAAGCGCCTGATCACATGGGTAGGCGATATGGCCGCGGCAACCGGTGCCTGGGCCCGCGAGAATCCTGTCCTCGCCGGCAACCTGGTCAAGGTGGCCGCGGTGCTGTCTGCCGTCTCGATCGCCTTCGGCACCGTTGCCCTGGGGCTGGCTGGCGTGCTGGGTCCCTTCCTAGCGCTGCGCTTCATGCTCGCCCAGGTTGGTATCCGCCTACCGAACCTGATTGGCCTGCTGTTCAACCTCGGCAAGGGCGCCCTGCCCCTGGTGGCCGCAGGCTTCCGGCTGCTCGGCGCCGTGGTGATGGCCAACCCCATCGCCGCCGTCATCTTCGGCCTGGTCACCGCTGGCACCCTGCTCTACGCCAACTGGAGCACCATTGCGCCGTGGTTCAAAGGGATCTGGGAGGAGATGAAGCTGGGCGCAAGTGGTGGTATTACCGGAATCGCCAAGCTGATCCTGGACTTCTCGCCGATCGGCCTCTTCTACCGGGCCTTCGCCGCGGTGATGAACTACTTCGGCGTCGAGCTCCCGGCCAAATTCACCGACCTCGGCGGCATGATGATGCAGGGTCTGGTCAACGGCATCACCAGCGGCCTGGGTGCGGTGAAGAACGCGGTCATGGGCGCCG
The DNA here is from genome assembly GCF_030175875.1 of Pseudomonas sp. HR1. NCBI lineage: Bacteria > Pseudomonadati > Pseudomonadota > Gammaproteobacteria > Pseudomonadales > Pseudomonadaceae > Pseudomonas > Pseudomonas sp. HR1. Next base: position 1,255,196 of record NZ_JASNRF010000001.1, on the reverse strand, counting down.
GCGAGAGCGCGATCAACTTCTTCAAGGAGAAGCTGGACATCCACTCGCCGTCCCGCGTCTTCGCCTCCCTGGGCGAGTTCACCATGCAGGGCCTGGCCATCGGCCTGGGCAAGGGGGAAGGCAGTCCGCTGGCCCAGATTGCCGACACCGCCAAGCGCATCGCCAGCGCCGGCGCGGTCGCCCTGGGCATCGGCACCGCCACCACTCCCGCGCTGGCCAACGGCATCACCTTCGACGACCGGCCCGCGATGTCCGCTGCAGCCCCTGCTGCCCCGGCGGGCGGTGACGTCTACAACATCACCATCAACGCTGGTGCCGGTACGGACGCCCAGGCCATCGCCCGCGAGGTCCAGGCCGCCCTGGCCCGTATCGAAAGCCAGAAAGCCGCCCGCGGCCGCAGCAGCCTCAGAGACAGGACCTGACCACCATGATGATGGCCCTCGGCAACTTCATCTTCAGCCTCTACACCCTCGCCTACCAGGAGCTGCAGCGGCAAACCGACTACCGCCACGCCAGCAGCTCCCGCGTCGGCGCCGCGCCGGCGCGCCAGTTTCTCGGCAAGGGCGACGACAGCATCACCCTGCCCGGCTGGCTCGCCCCGGAGCTCGCCGGCACGCCCAGCAGCCTGGATGTACTGCGCTACATGGCCGGTTCCGGCGGCGCTTGGCCGCTGATCGAGGGCAGCGGGCGGATCTACGGGCTCTGGGTTATCGAGAGCATCACCGAGACCAAGACGCTCTTCTTCCAGGACGGCACCCCGCGCCGTATCGAATTCAGCATCACCCTCAAGCGCGTCGACGATGACACCGGCCGCGAGCTGCTTGGCGCCGGCCTCGCCGGCATGGGCACCCTGCTGAGGAAACTGCTGTGATCCAGGAGCTGCTCGACACCGCCACCGGCCAGCTGCGCACCCTCGGCCGCGACCTAGTGCAGGGCGCCAGCTACCCCCAGGCGCGCTACCAGATCCTGGTCGACGGCAAGGACATCAGCGCCCTCATCGCGCCGCGGCTGATCAGCCTGGACCTGACGGACAACCGCGGCCTCGAGGCCGACCAGTTGAGCCTGGTGCTGTCCGACCACGACGGCCTGCTGGCCATCCCGCCCCGGGGCGCCAAGATTCGCCTCTGGCTGGGCTGGTCCACCACCGGACTGATCGACAAGGGCAGCTACATTGTCGACGAGACCGAGCACAGCGGCGCTCCCGACGTGCTGAGCATCCGCGCCCGCAGCGCCGACCTGCGCAAAGGCCTCAAGACCAAACGGGACCAGAGCTACAGCGCCACCACCCTGGGCGCCGTGCTGCGAGTCCTGGCCGCGCGCCAGGGCCTCACCCCGCTCATCGCGCCCGACCTCGAGGCGCAGCAGGTCCTGCAGCTGGATCAGACAGGGGAATCGGACGCCAACCTGCTGACCCGCCTGGGCGAGGACTATGACGCAGTGGCCACCGTGAAAGCGGGCCGGCTGCTGTTCCTCCCGGCCGGCGGCGGCAAGTCGGTCAGCGGCGCCGATCTGGGCCACGTCACCCTCACCCGCCAGGACGGCGACCAACACAGCTACCTGCAGGCCGATCGTGAGAGCTACGACGCCGTGCGCGCCTTCTACTACGACGTCAACAGTGCGAAGAAGAAGGAGGCCATCGCCGGCGGCGGCGAGAACGTGAAGGATCTACGCCACACCTACACCGACGAGCTCTCCGCGCTGCGCGCCGCCCGGGCCGAGTGGAACCGCCTGCAGCGCGGCACCGCCACCCTCACCTACCAGCTCGCCCTGGGCCGGCCTGAGCTCATGCCCGAGCTCACCTACACCCTTCAGGGCGTGAAGGCCGAGATCGACGCCATCATCTGGTACGGGGGGAACGTGCAGCACAGCCTCACGGCGGACGGCGGCTACACCACGCGCCTGGAGCTGGAAGCCAAGCTGCCGGAGGACCTGGTCGCCGACCTGGTCGACGAGATCCAGGGCGATTACACCGGCATCATCGCCTACTACCGCGATCCCAAGACCGGCAAGGAGCACACGCTCACCGAGGGCGACCAGAGCAAGCCGCGGCGACTAAGGCACCTGTACGCGACCAAGGCGACGGCGAAGCGCGCGGTGGAGCGGGAGTGGCGCAGGTTGGTGACATCATCACTATGAGAGCTTGCGCCAGTATCAGCCAACATTGATAAATTGGCTCGTCTTGCTAAAGATTTCTGATCTTAGACCGACTCCTATATAACGGCTGCCTTCGGTGAAAAAAGTAATCGGCGCCACTGAATCAACCTTATAGAAAACCTCAAGGATAGAAAATGTTTTCTTTTGACATCTCCAACTTGGCAACCACATTAAAAGAGACGTCTTTCCAATCTTCGCTTATCAATCGATTCTTTAAATCAAGCGCAACGTATAATTCTTTGCTTCTAAAAAATACGCCTACAAAATTTATAAAACTAGACAAGGCAGGGCGAATATTCAGATCTGATAGAAGTTTATTTATACGATCAATCTCTATTTACTTCGAAAATCCTGACAAAAAAACTGAGTCCTTAAAGGTCTCGATTATGAATCAGAAGGGGGAATTGATAGATTCACCAGGTACACGACAGGGCCATGGAGATCGAGTAGTATTCTTCCCGGAAAGTTTCTCAAGTCAATTTGAAATCAAGTACTCGGGCATAGGCATAAGACCAAAAGCCACAAAAATTGAAGTTTTCGGCCTTGACTTCGAAAGCATTGAAAAGCAAAGGACTACAATTGCCCGATTTTTTGATGCCGCTTTTCAAGTTGAGAGGGAACTTGCGAAGGCGTCGACAGAAATTGAGACTCTGTCTTCTAAATACTCTGAGCTGAAAGAGAACATAGAGCGCGACACCAACCTCCTTACTGTTGCCACAGCTGAACTCGAAGAGAAGCAGAATAAAATCAGCGAACTGGTGGAGCAGAGCTTTGAGTTGAGCAATAACATTAAGCTTCAGCGAGATAGCCTTAAAGGGATTGCCGAGACAGAAATTCAAAAGAACAATAACATCGAACAACTCGATAAAAAAACCCAAGTCCTGAATATCGAGATTGCGGATCGACAACGAGAGCTCTCAGCCATAATAAATGATAGAAACCTCATATCAGACGAGTACAAAGATTACGTTCGCGAAGGCAAAAGCCAATCTCGCATTTACGGACTCTATCTCGCAGCATCGTTAGCTATCGCCATTATCGCATTGTCATTGCTTTACACCGGAGCTAAAGACCTTCTCGTACATCCATTTGAGGATGCCCAAGGGGTATTTGCATCTTTCATCTTGAGATTACCATTTGCTGCGGTAATGAGCGGAACATTGCTAGCCTCATTGGCGCTTGCGAGATTTATGTTCAGAAGAATACTATCCATCAACGAAGAAAGACTTACTCTTGCAAAGCTCCTCATCTTGGCCAAGGAGACAGTATTCTCTACAGCTGAAGCTACAAACATTTCAGCTGATGAGAAGTTCAGGACTAGGGTTGAGGTTAAGCTTGAGATGCTTAAAGCATACCTAGCTAACAGCCTCGGCAACTTTAGTATCAAGCTTGCTCCCAATGCGGACGACAAGAACGTCGATTCAGGACAGGCGATAGATCAAAAGGATGCTACTACCGTAGAGTCTGCGGGCATAGACAAGTCAGACGCCCTTAAAAAGATCGAACCTAGCGTCTAGGTTAATCACCCTGCCCGCGGCAACTCCCCCCACCGCGTCGTATACCCCCGCGACAGCAGTTCCCGCCGCATCTGCCACCCCGGATCGGCGGGCACCCGCCCCACGTGCAGCGCCGCCCGCCCGTACCGCGCATTGATCCGGTCCACCACCTGCATCAGCTCGCTCGGGCGCCCCTGCCCGGCCGGGGCGAAGAGATCCGGCGTGAACTCGTCCGTCTGCACGATGCTGCCCAGCACCACGGCGCACTTCGAGTAGGCATAGCCCTCGCGATAGATGGGGTCCAGGCCAGCCAGGGCGACCTGCACCAGGATGCGGGTGTCGTCGGTTGGGTGAGCTAGCTGGATGCCCAGGCTACGGTAATAGCGGCGCTCCTCGGGTTCGTGCTGGCCGGTCTGCACGCTCACCAGTAGCGTGGAGCACAGCGACCCCTGCTCCCGCAGCTTCTCGGCCGCCCGGGTCACGTAGGTGGCCATGGCCTCGCGCAGCGCTTCCAGGCGGTACACCCGGTGACCGAACATCCGCGAGCTGATGATCTCCTTCTTCAGCGGCGGCGCCTCGTGCAGGCGCATCCACTGTTCGCCGCGCAGCTCCCGTGCCGTCCGCTCCAAGACGCGGGAGAACTCCTTGCGCAGCATCGATAGATCCGCCCGGGCCAGGTCCTCGGCCGTGGTGATGCCGAGCCCCTGCAGGCGAGTGGTCAGCTTGCGGCCCACGCCCCACACATCGCCTGCCGGCGCCAGCGGCAGCAAGCGTCCCTGCCGCAGCGAATCGGTGAGGTCCACTACCCCACCGGTAGCGCGCCAGGTCTTCCCGGCCCATTGCGCGAGCTTGGCCAGCGTCTTGGTCGTCGAGATCCCCACGCCAACCGGGATGCCGACCCAGCGCCGGACCCGCGCCTGGATCTCCCGGCCGAGCGCGTCGAGGTCGCCCGGCATACCAGTGAGATCCGCCCAGCATTCGTCGATGGAGTACACCTCCAGGTCCGGCACCATGCCCTGGATGGTCCGCATCACCCGATTCGAGACGTCGGCATAGAGCTCGTAGTTGGAGCTGAAGACGGCCACGTTGTGCTGCCGCAGGAAGGCTCGATTCTGGAAGTACGGCACGCCCATGCCGATGCCGAGGGCCTTCGCCTCCCGGCTCCGGGCGATCACGCATCCGTCGTTGTTCGACAGCACCACCACCGGCCGCCCGTTCAGCTCTGGCCGGAACAGCCGCTCGCAGCTGCAGTAGAAGGAGTTGCAGTCGATCAACGCGTAGACGCTCATGGCCGCAGGTCTCGCATCAGGAAGTCCACCACGCCCCAGAGCTCCACTTCGCCGATCAGGTCGAGCGGCCGCGGGTGGCCATCACGCCCTATCGTCGCCAGCAGCTGGTTCCGCTCTTGGGTGGTCAGCACCGTGCAGAGCCGGTGCTCACAGTCGGCCACCACGATCACGGCCCGCCCCGGCTCAACGTCGCCGGCACGGTCCACGACCAGGACGTCCCCCTGGTGGATGCTCAGCCCTGCCAAGGCCTCGCTGTTCACCAGCCAGAGCCAGAGGTTCGGCGCGCCCCAACCAATCGCCTCGTCGATCGAGAGTGGCACCTGCGCGTGATCCTCGGCTGGGCTCTGGAAGCCGGTGATCTTCAGCCGCGCCTGGGAGAGCGCGAGCTGCGCGAGTCTGCGACCCCGTGTCTTGAAAGCGTCCATGATGGCACCTTGATACTGTACGTTTAAACAGTATAGGTGCTGGCTTCAGAAAGAGGTCAACAGACGAAGCGACGAATGGTGTCTACTGGCGGTGAGGTAAGGGACCGGCAGCCCACCGCAGGCTGCGCGTCAGAAGCAGGATGCGCCCTTGATCGGCGCTGGAAAGGTGACGGAAGGCATCGAGCATCTCTCGCTCGACCTCCACCAGGCGCATAGCGTCTTCTCGACGTTGTCGCGGCTCTGCCCGGGTATAACTCACCTGCTCCATGGTTGCACGACCCTCACATTACTGTATTTGCATACAGTACATTTTGTGACGTAGGTCGCCAACCCTTAAGGGTTACTTAATACGAAAAGCCCGGCGTAGAGGCCGGGCTTGCAGATCAGGACTTGGGACAGCGGGCAAGCGCTCGCTGGATCATCTCCGTAGGTGGCGGGACTTTCCAGGTCGTGCCAGTGCCAACCGATTTCGGATCGTCGCGCCAGATCTCGGTCAAATCACGCCAGCCCATCTTCGCTGCCTTGGACCGTGCTGATCCATTGACGGCGTAGGTGGTGTTGCCAACGCGCACCACGGTATAAGCCGGTGGCTCGCAGTCCAGCAGCACGGCAGGCACGGTAAAGGGCCAATCCTGGCCGTACTCTTCTGCCGTGATCTTCTCGCCATGTGCAGCGGACGGCGCACCCAGAACCTTGATGAAAAACCAACCCGCGACCGTGATGAACGCCAGGCCGTAGAAGTAGTGCTTCATACGGATACCTGGATTCTTGACCCCACAACCAGGGCAAACCCTGGCCGTCGGCGCCACCTGGTGGCCACAGGTCTTACAGGGCGTCAGCGCCATGCGACACCTCCTGAAAAGGAGGCAGGGAGGCAACTCGCGAGCGATCGATGGTGATGGGTCATGGAACTACTCCTTGTGGAATCCATGCTTCCCGGCCCCCATGGCCGGGGCCGACAGGGCTTACGCCTTGCCGGAATCCAGTGCGCCGTCTGCTGCAGCCAGGGCGAAGGCCATACGGCGCGCGGCGTCTTTGCTTGTATCGGACATTCCTCGAAAGTGCCGCAGGAGCTCCGCCTCATCTGAATTGAGGCTGTCCACAGTCGTTGGCGTAGGTGTCCCAAAGAGTACGAAATTGACATCGATTCCGAGAGAAGCAACCGCAATCAGGTAGCTAGCATCGGGATTGCGCTCGCCTTTTTCGTAACCAAGCTGGGTGTTTTTAGCAATCCCAACAGCCACGGCCAAGTCGGTTTGGCTGAGGCGTAACCGCGTCCGTTCATCCCTCAAGCGTGAACCGATGGTCATAAAATTCGTACCTTACTCCCTTGACAGGTCCTAAATATCGGACCAATCTGCGCATCACCCACCCATAATCACACGATTTTGCACCATGGCCGAAACCTACGCTACCGACCAAGCCTGCAAAGAAGCCCGCGCCCGACTGGAGATGCAGGGGATGTCCGTAAAGGACTTCGCGATCCAGCATCAGCTGAACCCCAGTACCGTTTACGCGGTGATTAACGGGCAGAAGAAATGCCTTCGCGGCGAAGCGCATCGAGCCGCTGTACTGCTGGGTATCAAGCAGGGAGCTATCCCGGCGCAAGTTGCAGCAGAACGATAGGGCCGAACGGCCCAGGGAGATACTGGAAGATGAAACGCCCCGCCCTAGAAACCCGCCGCCAGGTCATCAGTGCCGTGATCTGTGCATATCCCGGTGGTCGCGAATGCGCCGCAGCCCGCCTAGGCCTGCCGCTCAAAAAATTCGATAACCACGCCTACGAGACCGCCGGCTGCCGCCCGCTGAGTGATGCCCAGATCCTGCTGCTCGAGCAGGAGACCGGCACCACCCACCTGGTGGACTACCTGGCCTCTCAGTACGGCGGCTTTTTCGTGCGCCAGGCCGAGATCGGCGACCTGGACAACCTGGACCTCTACGCCCGCTCGGTGAAGACCGCCGTCAAACGTGGCCTGGTGGACCAGATCATCGGCCAGGCGCTGGAGGACGGCGTGATCGATGAGAAGGAGGTCGAGCAGATCCTCAGCGCGCATCGCCGGCACATGGCGGCACGCGAGGAAGAGGTCTGGGCGGTGATCACGCTGCACGCGGCCAGAGGCAGCGGCCGCAAGCACTAGCCACAAGACACACCCTGAAAGCCTGCCAGGACGGCGGGCACGAAGTCGGCGCGGAGCGCCAGAAACCGGCAAGGCCGGAGCCGCCAAAGGCGGCAGGGAAGATAGATGTCTTTATTCAAGAAACCGAAGAAAGGGCAATTTTGGTGCTGTTTTTGCGGCGCGCCCTTGGTCTGCCGGACCAGTTGGTTCGCCCACATGTTCCTGCGTCAGCAGGTATTTCAGTGCCACTTCGCGCCCTGCAGCGCATCGTTTTACGCCCGCACCGAGCTGACCCATCTAGCCAGCCAAAGCGGCCTACCGAATGCACCAGCCTGTGAGTTGCCGCCCAGCACCAACCATCTCAGGCGGATGGCGCAGAAGGTATACGAGAACAACCTGGTCATCCGTGAAGAGCAGCTCAATCTGCTCCAGGAAGAGCACGAAGAAGACCAGCAGCACGTCAGAGAGGACATCGCATCGTGACCACTACCAACCACCCCGCCGACTACCTCGACACCATGCAGGCCGCTGCCCTGGCCTACCTGCGCAACCACGAAGCCAAGCACCTCGGCCGCAGCCAGGCCTTGCAGGATGCCGCCGCCGCGCACCTGCAGCTGATGAGCGTGCCCCAGCATACCGCCGAGCGCCTGGTCGCCCGCGCCAGTGATCAACTCGAAGCCCTCAAGGGCCACCGCTTCCTTGACATTGATGCCAGCACCGGCGACGTCGTCGTCCTGGTCAATCCGGCCACTGGCCTGCGCTACTGCATCCCGGTCGTGGAGATCTTCGACGCCCTGATCGACGAAGACCCTGGCACGCGACAGAACGCCTCCCGCTAAGCCCCTAAATACCTGATCCATGCCCGCCTTGCGTGGGTATGGGTGAACTGCGCCTTTTTGCAGCGAGAAACATCATGCCGAACACCCTCAACGTCCAGCTCGAGCTGCCGGCCGAAGCCGCCGAAGCCTTCGCCCGCTGGCTTCAAGGCCGAGCCGACTACACCGTCCAGCAGCACTGGGGTGAGCCCCGCTACGTGTGTATCGAGGACCTCACCAACCGCCGCGCCGCCATCCTCCGCCGCTTCCCCTCCCAGCTCGCCGCTGACCAGACCGCCCGCTTGATCCGCGCTCAGCTCGCCACCCAGGAGGCCAACTGATGCGCCGCCAGCTCGATGTCACCCTTCACCGCAACGCCGGCCAGCCCCTGGTCTTTTCCAATGACGGCGCCCTGGGCAAGGAAGACTTCTGGACCCCTGCCGAGCTGCGCGAGCTTGCCCGCGCCTTGAACATCCTGGCCACCGACGCCGAACGCCATGAGGGCGGTGACCTGCGCCTGGTGCGCGACCTCGGTACCGGCCGCGCGGCGGAGTTCTGAGCATGTACCAAATGGACCACCAGCTCCGCGCCGACGTGCTGCAGCGCCTCGAGGGCGACCTCGGCATGCGGCACATCGGCGGGACGAACTACATGCGCAAGGGCGAATGCCCGGCCTGCCATAAGCGCGAGCTGTTCACCGATCACCGCGCGCCCTGGGTGCTCAAGTGCGGCCGCGAGTCGAAGTGCGGCCAGACCTGGCACGTCAAGGAGCTCTATAGCGACCTGTTCGAGGACTGGTCCGAGCGCTTCAAGCCCACCAGCGACGCGCCGGCCGCGAGCGCCGACGGCTACCTCCAGTTCGCCCGCGGCTTCGACCTGAGCCTGGTCAAGGGCTGGTACTCCCAGGAGAACTACTGGGATCGAGACCAACGCATCGGCTCGGCCACCGTGCGCTTCCCGCTGGCCAAGGGCGGCTATTGGGAACGACTGATCGACCGCCCCTCGCGCTTCGGCAAGCAGAAGGCCCGCTTCCAGCCCGGCGCCAGCTACCGCGGCGTCTGGTGGTGCCCGCCAAGCCTGGATCTGCAGACGGTCAAGGAGCTGTGGATCGTGGAGGGCATCTTCGACGCCATCGCCCTGACCCACCACGGCATCGCCGCGGTCTCGGCCATGAGCAGCAACGCCTATCCCGAGCAGTCCCTCAAGGACTTGGCCAACGCGCGCCAGGGCAAACTGCCGAAACTGGTCTGGGCCCTGGACAACGAACCCGGCGCCCACCGCTACACCCGCCGCTGGGCACGCCAGGCCCGCGAGCTGGGCTTCAAGTGCGAGGCTGCGCAGATCCCACAACCCGGCAGCCGCAAGGTCGACTGGAACGACCTGCACCAGCGCTGGGCCTTCGAGCAGGACGAGGCGAAGCGCGAGGAGCGCCGTGACCAGGACCTCAAGGAGGCGCGGTACCACGGCGCCCTGCTGCTGGCCGACACCGCGGCAGAGAAAGCGGTCCTCATGTACGAATGGCGCGAGCGCCACGAATTCCACTTCACCTACGAGGCCCGGCTCTACTGGTTCAAGCTCGACCTGGACAAGTACAACAAGGCCCTCACCCACATCGAGGAGTCCGAGCGCGACGAAGACCGCGAGCTGACCACCAAGCAGCAGCGCGACAAGGCCATGCGCCTGGCCGGCAACGTGGTGGAGATCGCCAACTGCGCGCCCCAGGCCCTGTACTTCCAGCGCAACGAGGTCACCGACGAGTCCTGGTACTACTTCCGCGTCGAGTTTCCCCACGACGGCGCCCCGGTGAAGAACACCTTCACCGGCGCCCAAGTCGCCGCCGCCAGCGAGTTCAAGAAGCGCCTGCTCAGCATGGCCGCCGGCGCCGTCTTCACCGGCAGCGGCACCCAGCTGGACAAGATCATGAAAGACCAGCTCTTCGGCCTCAAAACCGTGGAGACCATGGACTATGTCGGCTACAGCCGCGAGCACGGCTGCTATGTCTTCGGCGACCTGGCGGTCCGTGATGGCCAGCTGCACCAGGTCAACGACGAGGACTACTTCGACTTCGGCAAGCTACGCCTCAAGACCCTGCAGAAGACCATCGGCCTCAAGCCCAACCCCGCCGCCGGCGACTACCGCAGCGACTGGCTGCCGCTGCTCTGGACCTGCTTCGGCGCCAACGGCCTGACCGCCCTCACCTTCTGGTTCGGCTCGCTGTTCGCCGAGCAGATCCGCGCCCGCTACCAGTCCTTCCCCTTCCTGGAAGCCACCGGCGAGGCCGGCGCCGGCAAGACCACCCTGCTGACCTTTCTCTGGAAGCTATTTGGCCGCGCCGGCTACGAAGGCTTCGACCCGTCCAAGTCCTCCACCGCTGGCCGCAGCCGCGCCATGGGCCAGGTCGCCGGCATGCCCATCGTGCTGATCGAGGGCGATCGCAACGATCCGGAGAAGGCCCACGCCAAAAGCTTCGACTGGGACGAGCTGAAGGACTTCTTCGGCGGCGGCACCCTGCGCACCCGCGGCATGAAGACGTCGGGCAACGAGACCTATGAACCGCCTTTCCGCGGCACCATCGCCATCAGCCAGAACGCCGCGGTCAGTGCCTCCGAGGCCATCCTCACCCGGATCGTGAAGCTGCACTTCACCCGTCCGGTGCTGACCGACGAGAGCCGGGCCGCGGCCGACACCCTGAGCCGCATGGATGGCGAGGCCCTGAGCCACTTCCTGCTGCAGGCCACCCGCAAGGAGGCCGAGGTCCTGGCCCGCTTCCATGAGGTCTTCCCACAGTACGAGGCCAAGCTCCGTCGCCTGGGCGACACCTGCTTCTGCTGCGGCACCCGCTTGACCGGCGACACCCATCGCTGCAGCAGCTGCCAGAGCGACCTGGTCGGCCACCTGCGCATCGAGCGGATCGTGAAGAACCACGCCATGTTCCTCGCTCTGCTCGACTGCCTCGCCCTGGTGGTCGCCATCCCCGAGGACATGGTCCGCCAGACCCAGCGCACCATCGTTCGCATCGCCCTGGAACGGCAGGCAGCCATCAGCGCGGACAACCCCGTCGTCACCGAATTCTGGCAGGTCTACGACTACCTCCAATCGCTCAGCGAAAACCCGGTCGTCAACCACAGCAAGAACCCGGCTGAGGTGGCCATCAACCTCAACGAATTCGTCGAGCGCGCCGCCGAGCACCGTCAGCGCCTGGCCGACATGAGCACCCTGCGCGAACTGCTCAAGGATTCCCGCCAGTTCCGCTACCTCGACAACAAGGCCGTCGACAGCCGTATCCGCGAGCTGCAGCGCGCCGCTGCGCCTCTCGACAACCGCCCCAGCAAGGTTCGCTGCTGGGTCTTCACCAACCCCAACTATCAGCCGGGCGACAAGGCCGGCACCAGCAAGCCCACCAGGTAAGGAGAACCACCATGCAGCAATACCACTACCGCTCCACAGACCCTGCAGTCGTCGCCATCGTCCAGGACTGCTTCAACCAGCGCCAAGCCCTGCGGCTCGCTGCTGATCGTCTGGGCGAGGCCTTCGGCGGTGAGGTCGCCCTGCTGCGCTCCACGACCGATGTCATGCCCGGCGGCATAAAGCTCAAGGGAGGCCAGGAGCTGGACGTCCACTGGTGCCGACCTGATCAATGGGGCTTCCGCCGCCTGCGCGTCAAGCCGAAGACGGCCAAGGGCATGCCCAAGGCGGAGCGCGAAACCCTCCAGGTCGAGCACCAGCGTCTGGTCCAGCTGTGGCAGGAGCACTGCCCGGCGTCGCTCGACGTGCATGCGTTCTGGGATCGCCTGGGCGTGAACACCGGCAACCTGCTGCTCAGCGGCGGCCTGTTCTTCACCCAGCACGGCTCGGCCTACTTCTGCCTGGGCTTCTGCATCGACCAGGACAAGCACCTGGCCAACGTCGCCGCAGGCAAGCCCAGCGCCGGCTGGATCGACGGTGCTGAGGAGATCCTGCCCAGACACTACGACGCCGCCCGCCGCGACTACAACCGGGAGGCAGCTTGAGGGCCGGGAGCGCCCAACTGTTCGTGATCGAGGAGAGAAGGTCCGGATCCGCTAAAGGGACGCCGGAAAGAAAGAGGCCTGGAGAGCGCCAACTCGCCCAGGCCGACCACCACCACTGGAGAAACATCATGCCTAACGTAAACCAGCGCAGTAGCAATGCTCAGCCTATCACGCTCCACCCGGCCCTGGTGCAACGCTGCCAGGCCACCGCCCTGCTGGGCGAGGCGGTCATCCGCTACCAGGTCAGCCGCTCCAGCGGCGATCGCATCCACCTCCTCGCCCTGGCCAGCATGGCCAACACCCTCGGCGCCCTGACCACCGAGGACGCCGAGGTCATCGAAACCACCCTGGCCAAGCCGGCCCAGCAGCACACCGGAGCAAGCGCATGAAGCACCGCATCGACATCGTCATCGACCTGGAGACCCTCGGCCAGGGCAACAACGCTCCGATCCTGTCCATCGGCGCCGTTGCCGTGACCGGTGCCGGCACCGCCACCGCGGCGATCGCCGGCGAGTTCTACCGCCGCGTCGACCTGGAATCCGCTATCGCCCGCGGCGCCGTGCCTGACAGCGAAACCATCGAATGGTGGTGGCAGCAGTCGGCCGAGGCCCGGGCCGAGATCGACGGCAGCCGCGATCGGGACGACATCCGGGCCGCGCTGGTGATCTTCTCCGCCTGGCTGCTACAGCAATCGACGCCTAAAGCCGACCAGGACGGCTATCTCGCCGACGTGGAACGGCGGATCTGGGGCAACAGCCCCAGTTTCGACTGCATCATCTTGGGCAACGCCTACCGCATCGGCGACAACCTGGTGCCCTGGCACCACCGCGAGGAGCGAGATCTGCGGACCCTGCTGGACCTGTACCCCGCCGCCAAGCTGCGCGACTTCGAGGGCATCCGTCACCACGCCCTGCACGACGCCCGCCACGAAGCCCACCAGCTGATCCAGGCCCTGTCCGTCCACGCCCTCCGCCTGGACTGCGCCAAGGCCGAAGCCAGCCGGGTGGCATCGCTGGAGCAGCCCACAGACCTGCAGGCTAGGTAATGACGATCGACAACCGCCAACAGCTCCTCGAGGCCGAGGCGCGCACCTGGATCCGCAAGGGCTACATCTCGCCCGAGCGGATCCAAGAATTGAGCGCTTTGATTTCCAGTAAACGCGGTGCCCAGGCGGCCGATAAACTCATCCAGGAAATGCGGCGGCAGTACGGTCGTCGCAAGGAGTGGCTGGAGCAATGACACCGGCGACCGGGATCCTGACCTTCCAGGATCTGCAATCAATCACCGGGTACAACCGGCGCGCGGACGTTGAGCGGATCCTGCTCGACCAGGGCGTCCGGATATTCAGGGGCCGCACAGGCCCCTGGACCACCCTCGAACTCATCAACCAGGCCGGCGGCGTCAAGCCGGCAAGCCAGGAGCGGTACGACGTCGACATCCTATGAGGCGAGCCAGGAAGCGAAAGCTCAATCCCCATATACCCAGCCACATCGACCAGGCCGCGCTACCCGCGGCCTGTTTCTTCGATCACCGCGGGCATGGCGTCTGGTACACACTGCACCGAGACGAAGCCGGCCGGCAGCGCCGCAAGAACGTTGCACCGGCCACCGTCACCCTCGCCGAGCTGCACCGCATCATGGAAGAGCGCGATGGCGTCGATCGCGAGAGCCTCGACTACCTCTGCAGCCAGTACCATGCGAGCCCGCAGTTCAAGCAGCTCGCCACCAAGACCCAGGCCGACTACGACTACTGCCGGAAGGTCTTGGTCGGCATTCCCACCAAGCTGGGCAAGCCACTCGGCGCCCTGGCTGTCCGCAAGTTCACTCCAGCCCTGGTCCAGCGCCTGGTCGATCGGATCGCCGCCGAGGGTACGCCGTCGAAGGCTGCACACGCCCTGCGCTATCTGCGCCGAATACTGCAATGGGGCCGCAACCGCGGCTACGTCGACCTCAACCCTGCCCTGGGCATCGAAGCGCCAACCGAGCGCAAGCTGCGGCGGCTGCCGGCACCAGAGGTCATGGACCTGCTGATCCAGCGAGCTCGCGAAATGGGACGCCTCAGCCGCGGCCAACCTGGCAGCTGCCCGGCCTACCTGTGGCTGGTGATGGAGCTGGCCTACCTCTGCCGCTTGCGCGGGATCGAGGTGGTGACGCTCACCGATGCCAACGAATTGCCCGAAGGCCTGCAGACCAATCGCCGCAAGGGTAGCCGCGACAACGTCGTCAGCTGGACGCCACGCCTGCGGGAGGCCTGGAATAGCGCCCGGGCCTACCGCACCGCGATCTGGACGAAGAAGTCTATCCCCACGCCTGCTGCGCCTGAGCGGCGCCCGGCGATCGTGGCCATTCACGGCGGCGCCCTGGTCAAGTCCAGCCTGGACAGCGCCTGGCAACGATTCATCACCACGGCGATCGCCGATGGCGTCATCCAGGCCGAGCAGCGCTTCGCATTGCACGACCTCAAGCGCAAGGGCATCACCGACAGCCCCGGCACCCGCGCTGACAAGCAACAGGCCAGCGGCCACCGCTCGGCCGCGATGCTCGACATCTACGACCTCAGCATCCCGGTCGTCACCCCTTCCGCCCTCTAAATAAGCACGTAACAAGCTAGCCCGGACCCGCAAGGGATCCGGGTTAAAGCCGTGCGCATGCGTAACAAGAAAGCGGCTAAATAGCTGAAATACAAGGAAAGCCCAGCTTTCTTGTAATCAGTAGGTCCCGGGTTCGACTCCTGGTGCCGGCACCAAGCGCTGCAAGACCCTAGGCCAACCTTCCGGTTGGCCTTCGTCGTTTCTGGGCCGAGACAAACACGCTTTTGACAGGCTAGCGTACAAACGGGCGCCCTTGCGCTTCTGGGCGAATTTCTAAGCCCCTGTAATCCAAAAACTATATAATTATATCTAGCGTTGATACGCTATCACTCCAATCAACTTGTTGGCACATATTTCTTCCAAAAAATGAGGATTGCATTCTCCCAAGTCGCTGAACGAGCTTCATATGACAGGTGCCCGCGTGTCGCCTCACCTGAAGCATAAACTTTGGCCATGATATCAATCCATGTTTTAAAGCTCGAAAATTGCAGCAATCATGCACAATGGAGTTGCGCTTAGTCTCAGCATGTTAGACCCAGATACTCGTCAATACCCAGTACGCAGCCCCCTAACAGTTTATAATGCGGAGCAGGCAGAACTACTTTTTCCCGCTTGCGGTGTTGCAAAGCAATCTCAGAATCATATCCGTGCGCTGAAATTACCTCGCCATATTCTCAAAGAGAGCAGGCAACACTGATAACTCAACTGCTCGAGCTGACGCTGAGCGGGTCTCTAGGCTGGCAAACTATTTTAGTAGTTAGCAAACCGACTACTCATCATGAATCCCAAGCTAATTGACTCTGAGTATCCATCGATCAGCAGAGGCAAGTGGCGTTCGACTGAATACGACAAATCAAGCTTTAAACCGAAGCGCGCTATATATAGCCCAGATCGGCACGCCTTAATCCTAAAAACTCCTGATTATTACCTAGACTCTGCCTACGAGCTTCAGAACAAACTCATTAAGCTGTTCACAAATTTGGCTTTAACGGAAAAAAGCTCAAGACATCGCAGACCTGCACCTTCAATCTGCTTCATACAAATATCGACTTTTGGAAACCAGAATCTAAGCGCTTTTATAGCATGCAGCTGGGTGTTCCTCAGCCACATGGAACATGAACCAAAATTATTTTAAAATCATATATTAACATATAGATTTTATCATACTCGATTTATGCTATAGTGCTTTCTCTTTTTATGGCATTATCACTCATGCGCATTCTGCATGTCTTCAAGACCTATCTGCCCGACACCCATGGCGGCATCGAACATGTCATTCGCCAGATGTGCCTGGGTACGAAAGGCTTCGGAATTGATCATCGAATTCTGACGCTCAGCAAGCATCCCGTTCCGGAGCGCGTGGAGGTGGATGGCATTCCTGTCCGCCGGCTCAAGCAGGACGTCGACCTCGCCTCGACCGGACTTTCCCTAGCCGCCTTCCGCGCCTTCGCCGAGGAAAGCCGCGCCGTCGATCTGGTGCATTTTCACTTCCCCTGGCCGTTCATGGACGTCCTGCAGCTGGTGATACGGCCGGGTAAGCCCTATGTTGTCAGCTACCACTCGGACATCGTCAAGCAGCGCCATCTGCTCAAGCTCTATTCACCTTTGATGCAACGCTTCCTGGGCAAGGCTGCTCGCGTGATAGTGGCGACCGAGCCCTATCGCCGGTCCAGCCCTACCCTGCAACACCTGGGCGCCAAGGTTAAGGTGATTCCCTATGGCCTGGATCCAGCCAGCTATCCCGAGGCGGATCCGCAGCGCGTGGCGAACTGGCGCGAGCGTCTCGGACCGCGTTATCTGCTGTTCGTGGGGGTATTGCGCTACTACAAGGGGCTGCACCTGCTACTCGAAGCGCTACAGGGGCTCGACTATCCGCTGGCCATCGTCGGCGACGGACCGGAAGGCCAAGCCCTTCGCGCTCAGTGCGAGCGGTTGGGCCTGAAGAACTGCCATTTCCTGGGACGTCAGAGCGAAGCAGATCTGGCGGCGCTTTATGCCGGCTGCGAAAGCTTTGTCTTCCCCTCGCACCTGCGCTCCGAGGCCTTTGGCATGGCGCTGCTGGAAGCGGCCATGTACGGCAAGCCCATGCTCAGTTGCGAGATCGGCTCGGGCATGAGCGAGATCAATCTCGACGGCGAGACCGGGATCGGCGTACCGCCCGAGCCTGCTGCCCTGCGTGCGGGGTTGATCACGCTCTGGCAGGACGCCGAACTACGGACCCGGTATGGCCAGGCCGCTCGGGCGCGCTTCGACACGCACTTTCGCAGCGAGATCATGGCTGCCGAACTGATCGGGGTCTATTGCAAAGCCCTTGGTTGAACCGGATCGCCTAACGTCCTTTCAGGGCTAGGCGATAGACCTCGAGCGTTTGGGCGGCACAGGCGTCCCAGGTGTAGCCGCGAGCGCGTCGCTCGCCGTCGTCGACCCGCTGCTGAGCGCCCAGGGGATCGTCCAGAACCTGCTGCATCGCCTGGGCGATAGCCCCAGGCTCACGCGGGTCGGCCTGCAAAGCCGCCTCACCCACGACTTCTGGCAGCGACGTAGTGTTGGAGCAGATCACCGGGCAACGCGCGGCGAAAGCCTCGATCGCTGGCAAACCAAAACCTTCGAACAACGACATGAATACCAGCGCCGCCGCACTCTGCAGAAGGGCGATCACCTCGTTCTGCGGTAGATACTCCAACCACTTCCCTTCGCCTCTGGCCTCCAGCGCGCGTAACTCGGCGACCAGCGCCTCGGCACGCCAACCATTGCGGCCGACGACTACCAGCGGATGGCGTTTACGCAGTACTTCCGGCAATCGAGCATGGGCCGCAAGAACGGCGGTGAGATTCTTGCGTGGTTGCAGCGTTCCAACAAACAGAAAGAAGCCAGGCTCCAGGCCATGTCGCGTCAGCACCTCCAGCCGCGCGGCCGTGGATTGCCGGCTGAAATAACGCGCATCTACGCCCAAGGGGGTTACGTGAACCCGGTCCTCGGGAAGTTTCAGGATTCGGATGATATCCAACCGACTGCTTTCGGAGATGGTGATGACCTGATCAGCCCAGCGGACGCTCCGGTTGAACAGGCTGCTCTTCAATGCACGCAACCTGGGAGTGACCCACTCGGGATGCAGTTGCGGAATCAAATCCATGACGGTAGCGACCAAGGGTATGTCTTTCAGTCGCGGGATATGATGATCCAACGCGTGAAATACCTCGACCTCCGCCGCCAGTCGGCGGCTGATGCCACGATCCGCGCCCAGCAGCGCGCTTCGAAGTACCAGACCGGGGAAGCTCCTGGCCAGTCCTACGGGTGTTCCGCAGGCCAATGACTGCGGCTCACCATCGAGGACATACGAGCTTATGCGCAGCTCAGGACAACGCGACAGCGCTTGCCAGAGCGCCTCACTGTAGATGCCGATGCCGTCAAGATGTCCCAAGGCGGTCCCGCGAGACCAGACGGTAGTGCCCAGGCCTAGTCTCACGACCGTCGAGCACCACTACCAATAGCCCTAAAAAGGTCACTCAGGGTTTGCTGGAGGGGTATCAGATCTCGTGGACCGACGATTCCTCTCAGGCGAGCATCGTCTCCTCGCAATACAGGAATTTCATTGGCACGTACGAACGCTGGATTTACACGCACCTCAATCGCATAACCTGCGATCTGCTCAGCCATCTGGATGACGGTACGTAGCGCAGTGGCCTGCCCGGAGCAAACGTTGACCGGACTGGAACGGTGAGTGCTATCCAGCAGACCGATATAGGCCTGAACCAGATCACGGACATCGGAGAAGTCTCGACTCACATCCAGATTGCCTAGTTCTATTGCCCGTTCACCGCGGGCGAAATGCCCCACGATCTTGGGAATCAGGAAGCGCTCATCCTGCCCCGGCCCGGTGTAATTGAATGGCCGGGTGATGACGATGGGCAGGCGGTCGTACCAGGTGGCGACCATGTGTTCCATGGCCAGCTTGCTGCAGGCGTAATGGTTGACGGGCGCCGGGCAGACAGATTCGTCGATCACCTCAATACCAGGAGTACCGTAGATGTTGGCACTACTGGCAATCAGCACTCGCTGGGGTTGCCGCTCGAGCGAACCCAGTGCCTCCAGCAGGTTCAAGGTGCCGAACAGGTTCACCCGGTAAAAGGCCTCCTGATCGGCATGACCAACGAAGGCCAGCGCCGCCAGATGGATGACCCAATCCGGTTGCGCCTGCGCCACGGCGGCAGCGACGGCCGCCTTGTCGGTGAGATCGCATGCCACGGTGACATCCGCATCGGTAGAGCCGCTCCCAAGCCCGATGATCTTGAAGTCTCGGGCCTTGAGTGCATGGATCAGATAGCGTCCGGTGAAACCCGATGCGCCTGTGACCAGAGCGGTTGGCATGCCTATCCCCTTAGTTAGAACGAGAAACCCTGTTCGTTGCGACGCAGGTCAGCCTCGACCATCATCTGGCACAGTTGCTCCAGGGTCGTCTTGGGCTCCCAGCCCAGCTCACGCTTGGCCTTCTCGGGGTTGCCGATCAGCAGGTCCACTTCGGCGGGACGATGGAATTTGGGATTCACGGCGACGATCTTCTTGCCGCTGCGAGTGCAGTAGCCCTCTTCCTTGTCCGCTTCGCCCTTCCATTCCAGCTGGATGTCCACGGCCTTGGCCGCCAGGCTGACGAAGTCACGCACGGTTTCGGTACGGTTGGTGGCCAGCACGTAGGTGTCGGGCTTGTCGGCCTGCAGCATGCGCCACATGCCTTCGACGTATTCCTTGGCGAAGCCCCAGTCACGCTTGGCGTCGAGGTTACCCAGCTCCAGCACGTCCAGCTTGCCCAGCTTGATCTTGGCGATGCTGTCGGTGATCTTGCGGGTCACAAACTCACGGCCGCGCAGCGGGGATTCGTGGTTGAAGAGGATGCCGCTGGTACCGAAGATGCCGTAGGACTCGCGGTAGTTGATGGTCATCCAGTGCGCGTAGAGCTTGGCCACGCCATAGGGGCTACGCGGATAGAAGGGGGTGCTTTCGATCTGCGGAATGGCCTGGACCTTGCCGAACATCTCCGAGGTGGACGCCTGGTAGAAGCGGATCTTCGGATTGACGATGCGGATCGCTTCGAGCAGGTTCACCGGACCGACGCCGGTGATCTCGGCGGTGGTGACCGGCTGATCGAAGGAGACGCCCACGAAGCTCTGGGCGGCCAGGTTGTAGACCTCGGTGGCTTCGGTGGTCTGCAGCAGACGGATGCTGGCGGACAGGTCTGTCAGGTCATACTCGACCAGATGCAGGTTGGGATGGCCGGCGACGCCGACCTCCTCGATGCGCCAGAAGTTGACAGAACTGGTACGGCGGTAGGTGCCATAGACGGTATAGCCTTTTTCCAGCAGCAGTTGGGCCAGGTAGGCGCCGTCCTGGCCGGTTATACCTGTAATAAGAGCCTTTGACCCATTAGAATTAGCCATTTTTCATTCCACAATAAATTTATCGTTGAGTGCACCAGGTAATTTTACCACTACATTTACCGCATCACTAATAGCTTCAAATGAGGTAACCTCACCAGGTTCCAGAACTATAATTTGTCCCTCGCTCCATTCTTTACCCATCATTCTTACTGTCCCGGAAACAATCACAGTGATCTCGGTTGCCACTTTATGAAAATGCTCCGATTCAAAATCGCCCTTATTATACTTTTTTACCGCGACTTCGCAGTCTTGCGTCGTGTAAGCCGATGGGTTAAACCCCCCAACAAACCAACCCTTTACCATGTCCGATAAATCATAATTCTTCATAAAAACCTCATCCTGCGTTGAACTGCATCAGCTGACGTTCAGTTTTAAAAGGATGATAATCATCCAAATCTATCTGATACGTCCCTATAACAAGCTGGTTTAATACAAGCTCATTTAATGCAGGACAGATATAAAATATACCATTCGTTTTGGCATCCTTTCGAATCATTTCTTTCGCTGCAGATACAAAAGAAGCTCCTCTTTTGAACCAATAAAAACCAACTGTAGCGTTTTTACTGATTGGATTTTTCTCTGACGCCTCGATAACGAAGCCTTCAGATGATAGCTTTACGTACGAATATCGAGGATGAATTGACGAAAAAGTAACAACCCCGGCATCCAGAGACCGCTTACGAAAATCGTCGATAACTTCGTTAAAGTCAAACGTTAGAAACTCGTTTGCATTGATAATTAAAAGAGGTTCATCATTATCAATATACCCTACGCTGAGCAAAGCTGTGCAAGCCGCTCCCTTAGTCTCGCCTTGTACAGAAATAACTTTAGCGCTCGAGGAAAGCATAGTCACTACACTATCCAAATGATAGCGATCAATCTCGTTTTTTTTCAGGGCCACCATTAGATTTGAGGGCTCTAAAGGAGAAATCGACTCTATAATGTGTTGAATTAGCGGAACTCCATCGAACTCTGCTAGACAAAGTGGATAAGCTCCATCATGAGAATCGATATCTGAAGGGCCTGCAGCTAGAAGCAAGATATTCATCGTGCACCACCCTCAATTTCTGCGACTCTAGCCGATATGTTTTGATATGTGACATCGCTAACTTCCTTCACTGCCATGACATGTCCACCAGAAGCTATGGCAGCTTTAATGCCGTTTTCGTTGTCCTCAACGATGAGACATTCAGCCGGCTGAACACCAAGCCGTGACATGGCCGCCAGATAAATTTCAGGATGCGGCTTTGGACGCGATATGTCGTCTGTAGACAAGACGGCATCAAGATATTTGTCAAGCATTGACTTTTGCATCATAACATCGACTGTATTCTTTATAGAGTTTGAGGCCACCGCCAACTTGTAATTTTCCGCCTTCAACCGTGAAAGTGCATATTCGTGATTAAAACGCGGCTTACAGCACTGATAAACCAGCTCCATTGTATAAGCTTGCTTCATCTCATTTATGAATGAATGCAATTCAACTGGCAGACCAGACTCAATAGAAAGCATTTCCAGCTTTCTTTTTGTTGGCAAGCCATCATATGTTTTCAAATGATCATATCGATTAATCGAAAAACCAAACAGAGCAAGGGCCCTATTCAGCGCATCATAGTGCCAATCCTTTGCCTCAATAAGGACACCGTCCATATCGAATATTATGGCTTTGATCATTTCAGACTCCAAAGAAAACGCTAGCCTTATCTGGGTGATCGGTACACAACATTAGGTTTTCGTAAATATTTAGTCCCTTCAACGCATGCCAAACAGGTTCATATTCACGAGAATGCAGCTCAGGCGAAACGATACAAACGTGCTTATTTAAATCTAATAGCTTTCTTACGTCGTCTGGCGTATACCAAGTTGACTCAAAAGAATCAAGCCATATACCCCCACAGCTATCCACCCACGCTACTACTGGCTCAACCTCGCTAACACGGCCGAATACGCGTAGCGTTGTTTTGAAATAAGACCTCATGTCCGGAACCGACATGTCAAAAACAAACGCATTTTTCAAATCATATTCAGATACAGCTTTTTCGAGCACACTGGAAAGCCCATCTGCTTTAATATTTAAAGCTACGGGCAAATCAGTTCCTGCAAAGACTTCTAAAAAAGAGTGCAGATCTAGCGCGTCCTGATTCGGAATGTCGTGAGATATGACCAAGCGCCCATTTAGATCTCGAACATCAGTTTCCGTACCGAAGCCGTTATCGCGGGAGAATTCAAATGCGCCCAGGGTATTTTTCTCCTCGGCTCTTCTCCAAAAACCTCTATGGCTCAATATTTTCATACGATAGTCTCCTACGAAACAATGTTTAAGCTTAAGAAAAGATCAAGGTCTTTAGGAATACCTAATCCATACATACCGTGAGCCTCGCTACCTACGTTATAAATGCCGATCCGCTTACCTTCCGCGATCAAAGAGTTGTATACGGGCGCAACATAATACTCTCCATTAACTGTATTACCTTCCGCTATCATCAACTCCGCGCAGCGAACAAAATCAGAACCACGCGCAAAGTTATAAATACCAACGGTTGCCTCATCGGATATGACTTCCTTTTCCACAACTCTTGTTACCATTGAGTCATCATCTAATCCGACGAACGACCATTTTGGGTCATCCGCCTTCATTGTCATTATAAGACCGTCCAAATTCCTGCGACTAACCTGATCAATATAATCGCCAATAATTATGTCGACGTACTGATCACTATTAGCAATCATCAAAGGGCTGTCGTTGTCTATATATTCTCTTGCGTATAAAACAGTACAGGCAGCGCCTTGCGTAACTCCGTCGACATCAATGACTATTGACCCAGGACTAAGATCAGTCAGCATCTGTTTCAAACCGTAGGTTTCATTGTGTTCCTTCTGGCATATAAATATAAAACGAAAATCGGTTTGAGGTGTCAGATTGACGACCACTCTTTCGATCATCGGTTTTCCGCCGACATCTATTAATGGCTTAGGAAGCTTATAACCTGCATTTGAAAACCTGCTCCCGCGCCCTGCCATTGGTATTACGATATTTAGCATAACCTACTCCTGACTTTTCTTTAAAATATAGTTTGACTCAATCTCAGTATTTAGCCTATTAACCTCGGCATCGAGTCTTATTACCTCACTATCTAGCTCACTAATCCTAGCTAAAAGCCGTTCGTTTTCCTCAATGAGTTTCTTGTGCAGGTCATCAGCGTAGCTGGGGCTATCGCTAAAGGCATGCCAAAAAAATTTTCCGTCATATTCCGCCAGTCCTCTAAGGTTTAGCTCCCTTTCGATAACCTTTAGATCACAACCCACCTTCGCGAAAAATACATTAAACTCATTGGCAGAGGGATCATTAGGCTTAATATAGAAAACCTGAAATCCGTTCTCATTCAGGTAGTTTAAGCAGGAGCGTAGATCGTCATGCACGTCCTCGTATATTGAGCAGGATAGCGTAGAAACCACCTCAACTACCCCAGCCTCTATTTTAGAAAGATACTTTCCTGCCGATCTAAGAACATCTAGATCCCGCCCTTGAACATCTATTTTAATAAATGGAATTCGATCAAAAGCTAAGCCATCTAAAATACGCTCTAGTGATGAAACGTCTACCTTAAACGTTTCATCGTAAATAAGATCAGAGCGACTAGACCAATATTCATCACCTTGAACATTATTAACACTAATTTTCAATAGGCTTGATATTCCCCAGTCGCCCCGCTTCGAAATATTAAAATCAGCAACGCCTTCTTGGGGGCCAACTGCCGATTGGATCACAGATACGTTCGATAAGCACGATTCGGAAAGTCGTTGTTGAATTGTCTCTGCAAGCGCTGGAACTGGCTCGATACAAATAACATTTTTATCAGGATTTAATCTTCCAACTTCACAGCCAAACTGGCCAATATTGGCCCCTATATCTAGAATTAGGTCTGCAGGCATAATATCGTCCTATTAAAATCTATATCTAGAAAGTTCCCCATACGGCTTCAAGGTTTGCCCTACCCCATGTCTTATCTGCATGTTTAGCAAGAAAGCTATGGTCAGCGTTAGAGGAAATACGATCAGCTATCTTCGCTTTGCTGGCGTCTAAATCGTCATTAAGTACATCTTCTTTCAAGGCAATTTTATTAAGCGGGCTGATGTTTGAAACAAGAACTGAGGTTCCACAGGCGTAGGCTTCAAGAACAGGTAGCCCTAACCCTTCATTTAAGGAGGGGAATAGTAAAAGATGGGAATTCGTATAAAGCTCTATTTGCTTATCATAGCTAACAGATGACCACCACTCCACATTATCCATTGATAGCCGGTCGTAAAACTCGTATACCTTACCAATGTCACAACGCACTGATCCAAAAATAACAAGTGACTCGGCTCCGCTAGCGTTAACTAGATCTGGTATTGCTTCCAGCCCTTTTCGCAAATCGAAGGGAGCTGCTAATACTATCCGCTTTTTTTTGTCCGCATTTTTAGGCGATAACCCCGAAAAACCAGCGGGTAAAAATGGAGGTATTACTGATATCTCCTTAATACGCCCGAACCCTATTGACTCACACTGTATTTTTGAGTCTTCAGATATCGCCAAAATACCATCCAGTTCTGTCTCAGCTATTTGGTATCCGCGGGCATGCTCACTAGCAAAATTTGCTAATCCTACATCCCCGGGCCTTTTGATTGAATAGATGTTCGGAATCGCGTCATACGCAATACAAAAGGTTTTTCTTGCTTTTGGTAGCAAGAGGTCGGCAGTTAACAACCACGGCGCGCACACGATAGCAAACTCGTAGCTATCAGGTAGATTGCATCCAAAGTTTATTGACGCGATCTCGCTACCACTGAATGCTTCGCTATGCTGCAACGCAACCGGAATATTGGAAATTATTTCCCGCTTGTTTCTTCCTACAAGTCTGTTTTCTTTAAATCCGTTATCCCTATAATCGACTTTTTGAAAATACAACTTATTCCAGTTTATAAAGCGCCCTGACACATGACGCTTAGCGACAAAGATTTCGCATTCATAGCTACTAGATAGAATATCTGAAAGAGAAAGAATGTATCTTCTAACCCCGTGGTGCGACCGGATAATCCCGTCATCAATTAAAAAGCAAACTTTTGACTTTTCCATAAATCCTACTCTTTTTAATTTTTGCTCTTTGGTCAGGCGAGAGCTTTATCCAAAACTTCAATGCTAAGGCAGCCAATGACCTTTGGGTATCTGACGCTGTATCAATAACGTCTGTTTTCTGAAAGGTTTTCGTGTAGTCCTCGGGAGTTCCTACAGTAGTCGCCAAAGACAAGACGTTATATCTTGGTATAACACCAAGTACACTGAGACAATATCCATACTCGACATCTTCTGCTTCATTATGAAGAAGGAGCGGGTTTATATTGAAGGCTATTCCCAAATGGCGCTTTACAACTATTATCCCGCCGTTGACAAATGGTGTGTTAAACAACGCTCGAGTATCGTCCGCAAAAGATGGAGATTGCCATCTCAGCTCTTTTTTTTGAAAACCCACATAGGAAGGATAACTTTTACCGCTTTCATACTGTTGACGCACTGCTAAATAGTCAAAATCGTATCCAAATTGATCAAAGCCTTCGAAGAAGCTCTCATCTACCATGTATCTATCATGGAAGATAGCGATATTCGCATTAGATGCGGCTCGAATAATTTTGTTCTTTTTCTCACCGATTCTTGGCAAAGCGTCATTGATATCTACATCAATAAATTTCACTGAAAAATCTTCGGTGTATTCAAAGGCTGGACCGCACACTATGAATTCCAAATTTGATTTAAGACTATGAAGCTTAGCAATCAAATTCCTTACATTACTTTCCTTTGCGCCATTAGAAAGTACCCCTATTGTCCAACTCTTATCCGTGTAGCTTTTAAAAAATCTCCTGAAGACTTTATAAACGCTAATCGTTGATCCGTCTTCTGATGAATGTTGCATCTCTAACGTAACGTCTATTAGATGAGAACGATGAAGCAAGCTTTTTAATTCAAATAATGTGCCATGCTCGCAATCTCGAGATCTAATCACTAAAGTGCCGTGCTCTTTTAGCAGCCTGATACTTTCATCCAGTACCAGCCGCCAGTCGACTGCCATCTCAAAGATAGGTATTTCAAAAATCCATACTGAATCAAAGGAGCGGTGATAATTTTCACATACTCGACAGTTCGATCCTGAGGTTATATCCATCGCAGTGCATTGAACAGTCGGATTGCATCCAATCCAAAATACCTTCTGCCCATCCGATATTGTGTCGTGCAGATTTCTAATAAAAGGAGATATAGATTTCATTCAAACCTCAAAGTCGAAGCTGGGCCGCATATTAGTTGAGCCAGCCCATATGGCGGCGTCTTTAGCGCGGATAATTGTGAAAGACCCTATGGTTTCGGTAACGCATAATACATTTTTAAACAAGCCATCTCCATACCCCTGGCTTTCCAAGCCAAAAGCGATCGTATACTCGCCCATTGATAAGCTGTTGGATAGCTCTATTTTCAGCCTTGCTGTTCCGTCTGCTCGCACATACTTACCGAGGGAGATCCCGTGACAATAGGTATTAGTCTCGTAGATAACTAAGCCTAGTCGGTCTTGAATCCGGAATCCCAAATGCGGATCTTCGATACCGCCTAGATTTTTGAGCTTTATTAAGAGGTAGAACGCTTCTGATTCGCTAATTACGCTCACACTTTGTAAAGCTCTGTTTTTTATCTCGTAATGATCAATATATTTGTGTAGACCGCTGAGTGCAACAACGGGCGCAGAAGTGTCTGGCTGGAAATTTTCTACATCATTATGAATCTCTTCATTTCCGCTAACTTTGTCCCGTGCGAGACAATCAAAATATGCTTCAACAGCTTGAGCAGTGGATCCTTGAAAGACACAGCCGTGCTGACTCAAGACCACTCCCCGATCGCAAAGGCTGTGTAACGCGTTCATGTCATGAGTTACAAACAAAATAGTTGTGCCTTTCTGTTTAAAAGTTTTTATTCTTTCCGCACATTTTTGTTGAAACTGAATATCGCCAACAGACAATGCTTCATCTACTATTAAAATATCGGGCCTTATAGCGGTAGCCACAGCGAAAGCTAGTCGAACCTGCATACCACTAGAGTACGTTCTAACAGGGCTATCAATGTAGCTTCCGATTTCCGCAAATGATTCGATCTCTGGAAGTACTCTCTCTATGTCACTTGCGGAGTACCCTAAAAGCTGACTGGACATTACAGCGTTCTGTCTACCCGTGAACTCTGGGTGAAAGCCTATGCCTAGTTCTAACAATGCTGCAACTCTTCCTTCGATTGAGAAAGAACCCTCTGTAGGTCTTACGATACCTGTTATCATCTTGAGCAAGGTACTCTTACCCGCCCCATTAACTCCTATGAGGCCAACTGCTTCACCTGCTTCAACCTCTAGATCTATATGCCTTAGTACCCAATGCTCTTCGAATTTATTTGAAAACCCTAGCCAATGTAATAAACGCCCCCAGCGCCCTTTGTACTTTTTATAAGACTTCCCTAAGCCTTTAACTATTATCTTAGCCATTATAATTCGTCTACCATTTCACCAACATGCTTGCGAAACATAAGGATACCTATAAAACAAAATATCAACCCCAATAGCAGTGAAGGCAGTAATGTATAGATGTCTGGCACCCCCCCTGAAAGGATTATATCTTGATAGGCTCTTATGATTGCGGTCATAGGATTTAAATCCACTACGTTTTTAAACCACTGTGGAAGAACATTTATTGGATAGACTATAGGTGTGGCCCAAAACCAGAACTGAATGAAAACGCTGAAAAGCTGCCCTATATCTCTAAAGAACACATTTAACACGCCAAGTGTTATACCAAGCCCTATAGCAAATAATACTTGCACCATCAGAACAGGCAATATCGCTAAAATTACCACGCCTGGAAAATAGCCAAACAGCACCAAAAACAGAATAAAAATCACAAAGATTATTGCAAAGTTAATAGTTGCGCTGATTAATAAAACAACAGGAAGGCAAATTTTTGGAAAGCTCAGCTTTTTTATCAAAGCCCCGTTTTCTATAAATGTATTTTGTGCACGGCTTAATACCTCCACAAAATAGTTCCAAGTTAGCAGACCACTACACAAGTATATACTGTAAGAGATAGGGTTATTCACACCTGGGAGACGTGCGCCCATTACTTGCGAAAAGATCAATGTGTAAACGATTACCAATGAGAGAGGATGAATAATCGACCATGCTGCACCTAGCATTGAGCTTTTATATTTCAACTCAAACTCTCGTTTCACGCTACCCAATATGAATCCCTGATAATTCAAAAGAGTTCTTAACACCTGCAGCCTCCTACGCCAACCAATTGATTAAATATCTATAATTTAACTGTGTCAGATGCGATCTTAGAGCAGACAATACTAGCGCTGATCCAGTATTTATATTTTAGTATTCCCATTATATTTTTCACCATCGCGACAAGCATTCCTCAAAATTGCCCATCATTCTACAGGCTATTTAATAAAAAACCAATCAAGTACTGATGGCTGCATTTTATAAATAAATTGCTCCCGAAATTATTTATCACTTATATTCGAATTAATAGGCGGAAAATAAAACTGATCCAGTTGTAACTCCTATTGACCTTTAACCTTCTCGCTTGAAATCGAATAATTCCTATTTGATCAGCTGGTAAAAAATAAACTAGCCCGATGCTCGACTAAGTTCACAGCGTTTATTCACTTATCAAATCAAACCCGAATTATTGGCCCATCTCGCGCGCCGACTATATCCTTTCTAACCGCCACCGATAATGATTATTAACTGTAGTTAGGAAGAGCGATAATTCGTTTCAATCGAATGACATTCTAAGAGTTAAGGTGACGGGGCGCATTGTTCAAGAATTTTATTTAGCTGTCGAATACAAAACGGAGTCAGCCCAGCTGTTCATTATCCGCTTAAACAAAAACATCATCCCTATTATCTCTTGCCTTCTATAACCTTAAGATCAGGCACCTATACCATAAGTGACTAATTCGGTCGATTCGGTCTCATCTGAGCCATCCGTCTGAAAAATTAAAGATTTCTCTATAGATTCAGATACACAGTGTTTCGGAGATACATTGACACGTAACCATCGGTGAATTAGATGTTCAGCCTAGCCAGATCGTCAAAAAACATCGCGATAACTTTTTTGCTTTTAGCTACTCAACACAGCTGGGGGCTGGGCGAAAACACTCAGCTGATTGGTATTAATCTTTCTGGCGCCGGCTTTGCTCCTCAGTCGCTCCCAGGGGTAAACGAAAGGAATTTCATCTTCCCGTTGGAAGTTCACTTTAGTCAGTGGAGTGCTCGAGGGGTGAGGATGGTTCGCTTTCCTATCCTATGGGAAAGGCTACAACCTACTTTGAATGGACCTTTTGATCCAACCTATGCGGGCCTAATAGATAGAACTTTCGGATACGCTCAAAAATATAACGTCAAGATCATCCTTGACATACACAATTATATGCGCTACCGCGGCGTAGTAATTGGTACAGGTAATGTTTCATACAGCAGTTACAAAGACCTAATTACAAAAGTTGCGTTACGATGGAATAGCCAGCCTTCGTTATATGCTTACGATGTGATGAATGAACCCCACGATGCTATTACGCAGTGGCCCATTGCAGCACAGCATGCGATTGACGGTATCAGATCTATCGATAGTATAAGGCCAATACTAATAGAGGGTAATGGATGGGCAGAGGCTACCCGCTGGCCCCAATGGAATGATTCTTTATTGGGATTGAAGGACCCTTCTAATCTCATTGTTTATCAGGCTCACAGCTATTTTGATGGCGAAGGAGGAGGTGGCGTGTATTCAAATACTAACGCAGATACCTTGCCTGATACTTACGGAATAGAAAGGGTAAGACCGTTCGTGGAATGGCTGAGAAAGAATGGGAAAAGGGGAATGATTGGGGAGTTCGGTGTCCCCGATAGCGATCCCCGATGGAATACCATGATGGACAAGATGCTTGATTATTTGAGAAGCAACTGCGTGCCCGCATTTTATTGGGCGGCGGGGCCAGGTTGGGGCAGCTACAATCTTTCTATCGAACCTGTTAACGGTAATGATCGCCCGCAATGGACTATTCTCAAAAAATATCTCGCGCCAACGAACTGCGTAGGCTTTGGTGTGGTGTCCATACAGAGTAGCATTACTAGCTCATCTTCATTTTCAATTGTAAAAGATCTTTATCTTTCTCTATTGGAACGCGCTGCTGACCCGGCAGGTTTAGCCTACTGGGCAGGCTTAATAGATCAGAAAATAAGCTCTCCATCGGACGTTGCCAACCAACTTACTCAAAGCCTAGAGTATCAAACACGAGCAATGATAAAAAAGATATACATAGACTATCTTGGGCGGGCAGGTGATCCAGAAGGAATAACATATTGGACAGCACGGGTGCTGAATGGAAGCTTGACAATAGCGGAGGTTGTATCAAATATCTTATCTAGTGACGAATATCGTGCGCGCCTACAAGTAAAGGCTGTTTATCAAACTTACCTCAAACGACCCGGCGATAATGAAGGGATTTTGTTTTGGACAACTTTGATAGCGACAAAGAAAATAACCATTTCTGAAGCAATAGAATCCATCAAAAATACGCAAGAGTATAAAACGGTCACATTAGTTGATAATATTTATATGGATAATTTGGGTAGAAAGGCAGACGATGAGGGAGCCGCGTATTGGACTTCATTAATTATGGGGAACAAAATGAATGAGCAGTCTGTGGTAGCTAGCATAAGAGCTAGCAGAGAGTTCCAAGTTAGGGAATCGATTAAAGACCTATATAGGACGCTTTTAACAAGAGAAGCAGATGATCAAGGGCTTATGTACTGGACGAATAGCGTGATGAGCGGAGCAATGAGCATTGACACTGTAAGGTCGCTAATAATAGGAAGCGCTGAATACCAATCAAAGCATTAAATATTATATTCTCTTACCCATTTCTCGAATCAGAACTTGAAGATATTATTGTCCAATCATGCATTTATCACCACCGTCAAATCGGCCTATTACAGCGCTCTTACTAAGACGGATGCAAACTTATAGGCTTTGTCATGTTAGGAATATGCCATAAAATAAGCACATTTCCAGATATTAGCAGACTCTAATGGTTAAAGTTAGCTTTTACAGATGCAGTGAACAACGATTTCGCACCACCTTGATCGCAAACAACATACGATTCTCAACAATATCAGCCAAGCTTCTTTCGACTCAGTTTTAATAGTTTCTTCGAAAACTCTATCATTGGTTGCTCTACTAAGAAACTCAAGAGCCATGAGCAAAGTAGCAGCAATCCAAGAAAAATGCTAAACGTAATTAATGCATTCATGCCGCTTGGAAGATAGTTTATGACAATGATTATTAACGAACTGTGAACGGCATAAAGAGGATATGATATTTTCCCTAAAAATCCGAAAGCTCTATTTTTTATAAACGTCAAAAAAGATGGATTTTTTAGAATTAAGAAAAATGTTAATGCCGATAAAAGCCAGCTCGGAGCGCCTTTATCGAGTGAAAAGTAAATTGGGTAAGGCGCATTTAATAAGGATAGAAAGACACACAAAAGTCCGGAAAAAAAATACGCTCGCCCTATTGCTTCCGACTTATACAACCAAGTTATCCAACCTAAAAGCAACATTGGAAGAGTTGATGCTAATACACCAAATGAAACTGCCCATGGCCACTGTGAGTTATGCGGCATGATATATGTGTGCCCTACCGATAAAAGACCAAATATGATAAATATTGATGGCAAAACCTCAGCATTAAGCTTTTTTGACAAGAAATATACTAACCCCACTATAATATAAAACTTTACTTCTATTGAAAGAGTCCAGTAGATGGGCTCGACCAACGCTTCGTTCGGCACTAAGTCTGAACCAAAGAGCGAAGCACTTATTAAAAAATCTTGGCAGTCTAGACCTCTTATATTGCCGAGCTTAAACTCTACTAACATTCTTATAGCAACAACTACTATTGCAACAGGATAAAGCCTAAAGATTCTCCTTACGAAGAAATCCGATGCGTAGCTTTTTTGCGCACTAGATGCTACAACAAACCCGCTAGTTAAAAAAAATAGACCTACCGCGTAGCTACCTATAAAGGACGAAAAAAAGCCTAGCAAAGATTCACTAGGGAACTTGTATAAACTGATAAAATAGTGCGCTAGGGCTACTAGTACAGCAGCGACACCTCTAGCTCCGTCTAAACCTGAAAGTCTTTCCACAAAGTACTCTTTAGTTTTGGAAATTATTGTTTAGGATAAATCTTCTTTTTGTTACCTGTTACATTGTACAGCGTTTTCTGGTAACCACCTAATCTATAAAATTATCTGTTATCCTAAAACCACAAGCTAAGTTTCAGCAAACACTCTTAAAAATACACAAGTATATATTGCTAAAAAACAACATTTAAAGCGTCGCGACGCCAATGATCATGCTATTCATTTTAGATACCGAAGTCAGTCGAATAGCCTCTCGTACTACCTTGCTAGCAAACGCTGACCATTCAGCCTTTACCCGCGCACATTAATAGCCGGCCAGAAGCCTGTTCAACTTAATGGAAATTTTGCCTTAGGCAACATAACATACGGCTCACCGGGCAATAGATTTTTTTCACAGGTCAAATACCGCAGATACCATTCAGTAAGCTGCCGTAATACGACTACATGTGTTGACAAAAAAGCTAAAACTTAGCGAACGAACGATATCCAAACTGCTAGTCACTCCTACGTGATTAGGAAATAGTTGTTAAGTGTCACCCGCCGATCGATCTTCCGATTCAGGATGATCGACGTCTGGGTCTGCTTGACCCCGTCGAGGTTGCCGATGCGGTCGAGCAGCTCGTCGAGCTTTTCGTGGGTGGTGCAGCGCAGGAAGGCCAGGTAGTCGAACTGGCCGCTGACCGAGGAGACTTCCTCGACCTCGACCATCTTTTCCAGGGCGCGGATGACGCCGGCGGTGCTGCGCGGCAGGACGCTGATGGCGCAGTAGGCGCGCACGGCGGCCTGTTCCAGTTCGGAGCCCAGCCGCAGGCCGTAGCCCTGGATGATGCCGTCGCGCTCCAGGCGCGCTAGGCGGGTGACCACCGTGGTGCGCGCCAGGCCCAGCTGGCGGGCCAGGGTGGCGTTGGAGGCGCGGGCGTTCTGTTGCAGCAGGTGGATGAGCTGCCAGTCGGTCGGATCGAGTTTGGTGAACATCGTGGCTGCCTGCCGGGGGCGGGCGTCGGGGCTGGGGGCCGCCGACGCGGGAGCCGCCATTCTAGGCGGGGCGGCCGAGGGCAGCCAGGGCGGCGTCCAGGGAGTCCTGCTGCTGGCGCTCATACAGCGCCATCTCGTCGAGTACCGGCGCACCCAGAGCGGCTTCGAAGGCGGCGCGATTGCCGCCGCTCTGGTATTCCTGCTGGCTGCCGACGCCCAGGTTGGACTGGAAGATGCCCGCGGCGCTGACTGGCAGGAAGTCTTCGTAGGTGATGGGATCGACGAGGAGGTGGCCGGCGGCGATCAGGGCCTCGGGATCGCGGCTATCGCTAGCCGCCTGGCTGCCGGGCGCAGCGCGATAGCGGAACCAGGCCAGACCCTGACGGCGCAGTTCGTCCCAGTTGTCGGGCAGCGCCTGGAACACCTCGGCCAATACCGTTGCGTAGTCACTGCCGGCCGCCTTGCTGCGCTGGCGGACCTCCTGCAGCAACTCGTCGTAGCGCTGGCGACCGGCCGGCGTGAGGGCGATGCCGCGCTGTTCGATCTCGCCGAAGCGCGCCGTGTGCGAGCCCTGGACCTCGCCCTGGAACAGGATGGGCTCTTCCAGGGCCTTGAAGCTGGTCTGGCGCAGCAGGATGGGGCACTGGCGGCGGGGCGGGCCTTCGATGGTTTCCTTGGGCGCGATGCCGCGGGCGGGCATCTGCGCCTGGACGGCGTCGATGTCGAGGGTGCGCGGGGTCAGGTGGTTGATGTGCGGCCCCTTGAAGCAGACCACGTCGGCGATCAGTCGGTGGGCATCGTGCAGGCGGTGGTAGAGACTGGCGTCGACATTAGCCTCGCGGTGCCAGCGAAAGGTCTCCAGGGCTTCCTGGACGAAGGCAGCGGCCTCGGCATCCGTCAGTCCGCCCTGGGCTTCGGCGCGCTCGATCAACTCCAGTGCGCCCGGGGTGAAGATGCGCCGCGCGTTCAGCACCCCTTCGGCCAGCTGGCGCAACTCGGCGTCTTCGATCAGCTCCAGGCGCAGCAGCGAGGTGAAGACGCGAAACGGATTGACCTGCAGGGCGGCCGGCTCCACCGGACGGAAGGCGGTGGAATGCACCGGCACCCCGGCCACGCTCAGATCGTAGTAGCCGACCGGCTGCATGCCCATCACGGCGAACAGGCGGCGCAGGGTGGCCAGCTCGGCGGCGGTGCCGACGCGAATGGCGCCATGGCGCTCCAGATCCAGGCGCTCCGCGGAATCTCCGGCGAAGCCCGGTTGTCCGGCGTTCACCTCGGCGACCAGTTCCAGCAGGGTGCCGTACTGGGGCACCTCCTGGCGGTACATCGCCGACATGGCCTGGGAAAAGCGGGTGCGGATCAGATCCGGGGAAAGCAGCGACGCGGCGGTCATGGGAGCGGCTCCTGGCTCAGGCTAGAAGCCGATTTCGACATGCCCGCACGGGCTGCTCAAGCGATCTTTGCTCATTGGATCATTCCCCGGGGGAATGGGCGGATGCCTCAGTGATCCTTGTGCTGGGTCTTTGGCTTCTTCACGTGATCGGTGCCGGTATCGCTGCCCGAACCGCTGCTGGAACCATTGTCGGCCGCACCGACGCCGGTGCTGGGCGCCTTTTCCATGCCATGGGTGCTGGTGGGATCGGGTCGCGCGGGGGTGGCCGGGGGATTGGTCGGGCTGGTCTGGGCCAGGGCGGCGCCGGACAGGCTGAGGCCCAGGATCAGGGCGCAGAGCAGGGAAGAGGTACGCATGGGAGGACTCCTCTGGACGGATGCACTCCCCTTTAGGCACCTCCCCCGCGGGGAGGTGCCGCGCCGCGGATCAGCTGCCGCTGGTGCTGGCCTTGTGGACCTTCTTGTGCGCCACCTTCTTGTGGTGGGTGGTGGTCTGCTTGCCGGTCTTGGCCGGGCTGCTGCTCGTCGCGGCAGGCGGCGTTGCCGGATCGGCGGGCGCCGTCTGGGCGAAGGCGGCGGAGGTGGCCAGCAGGCCGGCGAGGGTCAGGCAGAGGGTGGTGCTTTTCATGGAAGTCACTCCTTCGGTGGCTGATTGCAGCCCCAGTTAGCCGCCTTTCGCCCGGCAAAACCGTGTCCCCTTCCACAGCCAGGGCCATTGGTAACAAGATATTTCAATCGACTGCCAAGGCGTTAACAGTCTGGCAACCCCTTCGTCAGGGGCCCGGCTTGGGCATAATGCCGAGACGCCCCCTTACCGTAGCCGCGTATGCCCAAGAGTCCTCATCTCCCCAAGCGCCCCCGCTGGAGCAGCCTGCTGCTGCTGGCCCTGGGTCTGACGCTGCTGCTGATTCCGCTGCGCTATGCGGCCCAGCACTATTACGAGGCGCAACTGGCCGAGCAGAACGGCCAGACCCTGGACCTCTATGTCGCCAACCTGCTGGGCACCCTGAGACGCTACGAGGTGCTGCCGGATCTGCTGGGCGATCTGCCGGTGCTGCGCCATGCCCTGGAAGGCCAGCGAGACGGCAGCGCACAGGACGCCGCCAGCCAGATGCTGGAAGACATCCGCCAGCGCACCGGGGCGGATGTCATCTACCTGATGCAGGACGACGGCACCTGCCTGGCCAGCTCCAACTATCGCCAGGCAGACAGCTTCGTCGGTCGCGACTTCTCCTTCCGGCCCTATTACAAGGCGGCCATGCAGGGCCAGCCGGGGCGCTTCTTCGGCTTGGGCACCACCTCCAGCAAGCGCGGCTACTATTTCGCCGCCGCCGTGCGTGACGGCGCGCGCGCCATCGGCGTGGTGGTGGTCAAGGTCGATCTGGACAGTGCGGAAAGGCTCTGGGGCAACGCGCCCGAGCAGTTGCTGGTGACCGATGACCTGGGCGTGGTCATCCTCACCTCACATGACGCCTGGCGCTTTCGCGCCACCCATCCGCTGGACGAGCGCCAGCGCGAGCAGGTCAACGCCAACCGGCCCTACCCCACCACCAATCCGGCGCCCCTGACCCTGGTGCCCGGCGACTGGCTGACCCAGACCCGCAATCTTGACGAAGTGGGCTGGAACGCGCAGATCCTGGCGCCGCGGGAGATGGTCGAACGCCAGGTGCGCAGCGCCCTCTATGTCGGCGCGGCCACCCTGCTGGCGCTGCTGTTGCTGCTGGTGGTCATGACCCTGAGACGGCGCCACTTCATCGAGCGCCTGGCGCTGGATGCCCGGGCCAAGCGCGACCTGGAGCTGAACGTGGAGGAGCGCACCCGCGACCTGCAGACGCTCAACGCTCGGCTGCAGCAGGAGGTGCACGATCGCGAGCAGGCCCAGCGCGAACTCATGCGCGCCCAGGACGAAGCCGTGCAGGCCGGCAAGCTGTCGGCGCTGGGGACCATGTCGGCCAGCATCAGTCACGAACTCAACCAGCCGCTGGCGGCCATCCGCAGCTACACGGAAAACGCCGTGGTGCTGCTCGACCACGATCGGCTGGACGATGCCCGCGGCAATCTCAAGCTGATCGGTGAGCTGACCACGCGGATGGCCAACATCATCGCCCACCTCAAGGCCTATGCCCGCGGTGCCCGCCGCGCGCCGGAGAGCGTGGTGCTGCAGGGCGCCCTGGAAGACGCCCTGGCGCTGGTCGCCGCCCGGCGCCGGGCCATGCAGGTGGAGCTGATCCGCGACCTGCCCGATGCGCCGCTGTGGGTGCAGGCCGGCGAGACCCGCCTGCGGCAGATCATCAGCAACCTGCTGAGCAATGCCCTCGACGCCCTGGCGGAAAAGACCAGCACCCGCCGGCTGTGGCTGACCACCAGCCTCGACGAGCGCGGTGTGACCCTGATCCTGAGGGACAACGGCCCGGGCTTTTCCAGCGAAGCCCTGGCCCGCGCCCACGAACCCTTCTTCACCACCAAGGCCACCGCCCAGGGTCTCGGCCTGGGTCTGGCGATCTGCGATAACCTGTTGCGGACCCTCAGCGGTCACCTGCACCTGTCCAATCATCTCGACGGTGGCGCCGAGGTGCGCCTCTATCTGCTGCACGGCAAACCCGGGGTCGCGTCGGTACCCCAGGAAGAAGTCCGCGGTTGACCGTGCAGCCCCTTACCTTAGGTTCCTTGCCATGAGCGCCCTGCCCCCCTTCGACCCCGCCAGCCAGATCCTGTTGATCGACGATGACGCCCACCTGCGCCTGGCCCTGAGCCAGACCCTGGACCTGGCCGGCTTCAAGGTGACCACCCTGGCCGATGCCCGCGACCTGGAAATGGCCACCGTGCGCGACTGGCCCGGCGTGGTGGTGAGCGACATCCGCATGCCCGGCATCGATGGCCTGGAGTTGCTCGCCCAGTTGCACCAGCGCGACGCCGAATTGCCGGTGGTGTTGATCACCGGCCACGGCGACGTGCCCCTGGCGGTCCAGGCCATGCGCGCCGGCGCCTATGACTTCCTGGAAAAGCCCTTCGCCAACGACGCCCTGATCGACAGCGTGCGCCGCGCCCTGGGCGCCCGCCACCTGGTGCTGGAGAACCGCAGCCTGCGCCTGGCCCTGGCCGAACGCCATGAGCTGCAGACCCGGCTGATCGGCCAGACCCCGGGCATGGCCCGCCTGCGCGACCAGATCGGCGCCCTCGCCGCGACCCAGGCCGATGTGCTCATCCATGGCGAAACCGGTGCCGGCAAGGAGGTGGTGGCCCGTGCCCTGCACGACCTGTCGAATCGCCGCGACGGCCCCTTCGTCGCCATCAACGCCGGCGCCCTCGCCGAATCCGTGGTGGAGAGCGAACTCTTCGGCCACGAACAGGGCGCCTTCACCGGGGCCCAGAAGCGCCGTATCGGCAAATTCGAATACGCCAGCGGCGGCACCCTCTTTCTCGACGAGATCGAGAGCATGAGCCTGGATGTCCAGGTCAAGCTGCTGCGCCTGCTGCAGGAGCGCAAGGTCGAGCGCCTCGGCTCCAACCAGCAGATCCCGCTGGACATCCGGGTGGTCGCCGCCACCAAGGAAGACCTGCGCCAGGCCGCCGACCAGGGCCGGTTCCGCGCCGACCTCTACTACCGGCTCAATGTCGCCACCCTGCGCATCCCCGCCCTGCGCGAGCGCAGCGAAGACATCCTGCCCCTGTTCCGCCACTTCGCCCTGGCCGCCGCCCAGCGCCACGGCACCCCGCTGCGCGAACCCGACGCCGAGCAGCGCGCCGCCCTGATCGCCCACAGCTGGCCAGGCAACGTGCGCGAATTGCAGAACGCCGCCGAGCGTTTCGCCCTGGGGCTGGAGCTGGCGCTGGACAACAGCGCCTATGCGCCCCTGGCGCCCATGACGGCGACGCCCGTGGCCGCTTCCACGGCGGCGGCACCCGCGGCGGCCGCCCTTGCCGCCGGGCTGGGCGAGCAGGTCGAGGCCTTCGAACGCGAACTCATCCAGCGCGAACTGGCCCGACCCCACGCCTCCCTGCGCAGCCTGGCCGAAGCCCTGGGCCTGCCGCGCAAGACGCTGTCCGACAAGCTGCGCAAGCACGACCTGCAGTTCACCGGTGGCGCGGCGGACGACGGGGACTGACCAAGGTCGGCTGGTCGCGCCCGGCCAGGAGTGGCAGAGTGCGACCCTAGGCGTTCGCGCAAGGAGACCCTCTTGACCTCGCTCATGCTCGCAGAAGCCGCCGCCAGCGGCGCGGCGGTCGCTCGCCAACTGGCGACCATCGACCAGGCCCTGGCGGCGCTGGCCGACGACCTCAGGGCCCACCCGCCGCAGTTGGCGCTGACCGTGGCGCGCGGCAGTTCGGACCATGCGGCCAGCTATTTCGCCTACCTGGCCATGGCCCACCTGGGACTGCCGGTGCTGTCGCTGCCGCCTTCGCTGGTGACCCTGCGCCAGGCGCCGCTGCGCGTCGAAGGCCAGCTCGCCCTGGGCTTTTCCCAGTCCGGGCGCAGTCCCGATCTGATCGAGACGCTGTCCGCCCTGGATCGCTACGGCGCCCGCACCGCGGCCCTGGTCAACGAGATCGATTCGCCCTTGGCCCTGGCCTGCCGCCACGCCATCGGCGTGCAGGCCGGACCCGAACAGAGCGTCGCCGCCACCAAGAGTTTTATCGCCACCCTGGCCGCCGCGGCTCGTCTGATCGCCCACTGGCAGCAGGACGAGACCCTGCTGGCCGCCGGCGCGGCCTTGCCCGAAGCGCTGGATCGCGCAGCCGAGCTGAGCTGGGCGCCGGCGCTGCCGGTATTGCGCGACGCCGAGCGCTGCATGGTGGTCGGCCGCGGGCCGGGATTCGCCATCGCCCAGGAGGCCGCGCTCAAGCTCAAGGAAACCTCGGCGCTGCAGGGCGAAGCCTTCAGCGGCGCGGAATTGCAGCACGGCCCCCTGGCGCTGGTGGAGCGCGGCTATCCGCTGCTGATCTTCGCCCTGCGCGGGCCCGAGCAGGCCGGTCTGCTGCACCTGGCGCGGGACCTGCGCGGACGTGGCGCCCGGGTGCTGCTGGCCGCGCCGGACGAGGTGGCCGAGCGTGACCTGCCCCTCACCGTCGCCGGCCATCCGGACCTGGACGGCCTGCTGGCGATCCAGAGCTTCTATCGCATGGCCGCCCTGCTGGCCGAGGCCCGGGGCCAGGACCCGGACCAGCCGCGCCACCTGCGCAAGGTTACCCTCACCCGCTGAGGCGACGATCCTCGGCCCAGGCGCTCCGGCATCCGGCGCGCCTGTTTTCGCGCCTCAATCCGGAGAGCTAAGTCTTTGGAGCTAGCTGCCGCCGGCTGGTCGACGGGTAATCTGCCAAGCGGTCCACAGAGCCGTTAAGTCGCTGGAAATCGGTCAATTTTTTCTTGTCGCTCCCGGCGATTTGTCTCAGCGTTCGCGCAACGGATGATGAGACAGCCCATATGGACATGCGCGCGATACCTGCGAGCAAGGTCTGCCTGACGACAGGAAACGTCCTCCTGGCAGAACTGCTCAAACCCTTTCTGGAAGAACGCCACGGCATCGAGCTGAGTTGCGCCCGCGAGCTGGACGCAGCCGGCGACGCCGGCCTGGTGCTGGTCGATCTCGGCAGCGTGCCCGAGCCGGCGCTGGAGCGCTGGCTGGAAGGCCTGACACCGGCGGTCACGGTGGCCTTTCTCAATGCCAGCGTCGAACAGGCCCTGCCCTGGGTCGAACGCTTTCCCGCCATCCAGGGCGTGTTCGCCCCCCAGGCCAGTCGCGACCAGCTGCTGCAGGGGCTGGGCGCCCTGCTGGCCGGCGAGGACTGGCTGCCCCGCGCCATCCTGGCCCACCTGCTGCGCCGCTCCCGCGAGCGCCCCAGCATCGCCGCCGACGGCCTGACCCGCCGCGAGCGGGAGATCCTCCGGCTGGTCGGTCGCGGGCTGTCCAACGCCGCCATCGGCGAGACGCTGTGCCTGAGCACCCACACGGTCAAGAGCCACATGCACAACCTGCTGCGCAAGACCGGCGCGGCCAATCGCGCCGAGGCGGCGCTGCGCTTCCATGCCGGGCAGGACCTGCCGGGATGAAGGCGGTCTGGCTGCTGTTCGGCCTGCTGCTGGCCGGACCGCTGCGGGCCGAGGGCGAGCTGATCCAGGGACTGCTGGTGGACAACACCATCTCCCGCTTCGGCCACGACTTCTATCGCCACTTCGCCGACCGCCTCACCGACACCACCGACCTGGATTTCAACCTGGTGGTGCGCGAACGGCCCTCGGCGCGCTGGGGCAGCCTGGTCTGGGTCGAGTACGAGCAGCGGCTGCTCTATCGCCAGTTCATTCCGCCCAACAACAGCGAACTCAAGGATGCCGCCTACGCCGCGGCGGACCAGGTCCACGAGGGCATCACCCGGCGCCGCCTGGAAAATCTGCTGCAGGACACTTTCGACATGGAAAAGGACGAGTTATGAACGCGCACGCCTGGAAGGCCCTGCCCCTGCTCTGCACCCTGGGCGTCGCCCCGGCCATGGCGACCGAACTGGTCTATACGCCGGTGAATCCGTCCTTTGGCGGCAATCCGCTCAACGGCACCTACCTGCTGAACAACGCCACCGCCCAGGATCGCCACAAGGATCCCGACCTGCGCAGCAGCGCCAGCAGCCAGTCGCCCCTCGAGCGTTTCACCAGCCAGCTGGAATCGCGGCTGCTGTCCCAGGTGCTGACCGACATCAAGGACGGCAACTCGGGCACCCTCTCCACCGACCAGTTCATCGTCAACATCGTCGACGACTCCGGCAACCTGACCGTGCAGATCACCGATCGCGGTACCGGGGAGATTTCGGAAATCTCCGTCAACGGCTTCAACCAACCCTGAGCACGGATGCCTGCCATGAACGCCTTTTCCCTGGCGGCGGCCCTGACCGCCGCCCTCGTCCTGACCGGCTGCGTGCGCGATCCCATGCCCGCCGAACAGAACGCCGCGCCGACCCTGACGCCGCGTGCCTCCACCTACTACGACCTGCTGGCGCTGCCGCCGCCCAAGGGTCCGCTGGTGGCCGCCGTCTACGGCTTCCGCGACCAGACCGGACAATACAAGCCCAATCCGGCCAGTTCCTTTTCCACCGCCGTCACCCAGGGCGCCGGCAGCATGCTGGTGGACGCCCTGCAGGCCAGCGGCTGGTTCGTGGTGCTCGAACGCGAGGGCCTGCAGAACCTGCTGACCGAGCGCAAGATCATCCGCGCCACCCAGAACAAGCCGGACCTGCCGGAAAATCTGCAGCAGGCGCTGCCCTCGCTGCAGGCGGCGAACCTGCTGCTGGAAGGCGGCGTGGTGGCCTACGACACCAACGTCCGCAGCGGCGGCGAAGGGGCGCGCTACCTGGGCATCGGCCTGTCCGAGGAATACCGGGTGGATCAGGTGACGGTCAATCTGCGCGCCATCGACACCCGCAGCGGTCGGGTGCTGGCCAATGTCATGACCTCCAAGA
The DNA here is from genome assembly GCF_030175875.1 of Pseudomonas sp. HR1. Taxonomy (NCBI): domain Bacteria; kingdom Pseudomonadati; phylum Pseudomonadota; class Gammaproteobacteria; order Pseudomonadales; family Pseudomonadaceae; genus Pseudomonas; species Pseudomonas sp. HR1. Next base: position 1,212,781 of record NZ_JASNRF010000001.1, on the reverse strand, counting down.
CCATCTATTCCATCGGCCGCCAGGCCGGGGTCTTCAAGTTCATCGAATTCAAGAAGCTGCTCGAAGCCGAGTCCGGCTACACCACCAATGAGCCGGCGCAGCTGTGCGTGCTCTCGGCCATCGAGGCGGCGGTCGCCCATCTGGTCGCCCAGGGCGTGGAACGGCGGCTGTGGCTGGTGGCCGACGGTCGCGATCCGCGGGATCCGGCGCTGACCAAGTACCTGGAGCCGACCCGGCGCTAGGGATTAAGCCGCCAGCCTCGCGGGATTCGCTCCCTGGAGCGATAGCGATGGGCCAGGCGGCTCCGGACAATGCCAGGCGGAGAATCCAAGGCAATGATGGTGACAGAGATGCGCAGCCCAACCCGCGGCCTGATCGTGGTCCTTGCCCTGGTACTCGGCCTGGACGCCCTGGCGTCGGCCGCCGATCTCATGGAGACCGGCGACCTGGGGCAGGCGCCCGCAGCCGGGCGCGAAGCCGCCATCCGCCAGCTCGGCGTAGGCAACCAGGCGCTCATCGACCAGCGTGGCACCGCGCTGCGCGCCCAGATCGCCCAGAGCGGCGCTGCCCAGGAAGCCCGCATCCTGCAGGATGGCACGGAACTGAGCGCGGTCATCCTCCAGGGCGGCTACGGCAACGTGGCGCGCATCGAGCAGGTCGGCAGCGGCAACCAGGCCGACATCCTGCAACTCGGCGTCCAGGGCAACGCCCGCATCGAACAGCACGGCTCGGGCCTGTCCAGCCGCATCGTCCAGTACGGAAGCAACCAGAACACGGTGGTACGTCAGTACCGCTGATGGCACTCATGGAGATCAGACAGATGTTTCTACTCAGGCCCCTGGCCGCCCTGACGCTGGCCCTCGTGGCGGCCAACGCCCTTGCCCAGAACAGCACCGCCACCGTCCAGCAGGATGGCAACAGCGGCACCATCACCCTGGACCAGAGCGGCCCCGGCAACAGCGCGTCGCTCTATCAGCTGCAGGGCGAAGGCAACACGATCAGCGTGGTCCAGACCGGCGCCAGCAGCGCCACCATCACCCAGGGCGGCGATATCTACGGCTACGCCCAGGGCAACGTGGCGAACCTGCGCCAGGAAGGCGGCAGCAACGTCCATACCCTGGCCCAGGACGGCTTCGGCAACCAGGCCAGCATCACCTCCGTGGGCAGCAACAGCGGCGCCCTGGTCCAGTCGGCCTCCAGCGCCCAGCTGACCCTGGAGCAGAATGGCGACAACAACCAGGTGCGGGTCGACCAGAGCGGCGATGCCGTGACGGCCACCCTCAGTCAGACCGGCACCGACAACCGCATCGACCTGACCCAGCAGGGCTACTCGGTCGACACCGTGGAGCTGACCCAGCGCGGCCAGGCCAACGTCGCCACGGTGCTCTCCTCCGGCAAGTTCAACGAACTGAGCTTTACCCAGGACGGCAATCGCAACACCCTGAACGTCAACCAGGCCGGTCGCGGCAATCGCTTCAGCGGCAGCTCCACCGGCGACGACAACCTGGCCAGCGTCACCGTCCAGGGCGACAGCAACCAGACCAGCATCGTCCAGACCGGCAACGGCAACGAAGCGCGTCTCGACGTCACCAGTGCCATCAGCACGGCCAGCGTCAGCCAGATCGGCGACAGCAACCGCGCGAGCATCCTGCAGACTTCGGCCAACTTCAACGGCTTCAACGACAGCGCGCAGATCTCGCAGAGCGGCTTCGGCAACAGCGCCACCATCAACCAGCGGTGAAACCCGTCGCCTGGCTAATCGCGGCCCTCCTGCCCCTGGCGGGCGGCACCGCGGCCAGCGCCCGTCTGGAGCTGCAGCCGCAACCGGCGGGCGCTCAGGTGGAGCTGTGCTTCGCCGGCGAAGACGCACCCCTGCGCTACGAACTCATCGTCGAATTGCACGGCCCGGGGGGCGTCGCCCGCACGCGCCAGGCCGGCGAGGCCAGAGGTGACGGCTGCCCGGTGATCACGCGCCTGGGCGCGGCGCCAGGCAGCCTGATCGAGGCCAGGCTGAGTTGGCAGCGGCAGGGCCAGGCGCAGCCCGCCATCGAGCGACGCCTGCAGCTGTAGCTCGGCACAGAGGTTTCACGTGGAACCCCGGGCTACAGGGTCAGCGGCAATTCCAGCGGGGTCTGCTGCCGCGCCACCAGGCGCTGCTGGAATTCGGCCGGATCATGGATCAGCACGTCCTGACCGGCAAAGGCCTGAGCGGCGATCAGGCGTGACAGCCAGAAGCGTACGCAGGCGACCCGCAGCAGCACCGGCCACAATTCGGCTTCGCGCGGCGTGAAGTGGCGGTCGGCGGCATAAGCCGCCAGCAGCGCCCGGGCGCGTGGCAGGTCCAGCGCGCCGCTCTCGGTGGAGCACCAGTCGTTCACCGTGATGGCGAGGTCATAGAGCATCCAGCCGGAACTGGCGTTGTAGAAGTCGATGACGCCCGACAGCCGGGGGCCGTCGAACATCACGTTGTCGCGGAACAGGTCGCCGTGCAGATTGGCCTCGGGCAGCGGCGGCTGCTCGCTCAGCAACTCGCGGATCTCCGCCAGGGTGCGCTCCAGCAATGGCCGGGCGGTCGCGTCCAGGGTCGGCGCCAAGCGCTCGCCTTCGGCCAGCATCCAGGCCAGGCCGCGATCACTGGCGCGTTCGATGCGTTTTTCACCCGCAGTAGCCCGGTGCAGATGGCCCAGCAGGTGGCCGACTTCGCTGCAGTGATGGGGATTGGGCACACGCTCGTGGCGACCGGCCAGGCGTGGTTGCAGCAGCGCCGGCTTGCCGGCCAGTTCGCGCAGGGCCTGGCCATCCTGGGTGCGCACCGCATAGGGCACCGGCAGGTCGGCGTCGTGGAGGACGTCGAGCAGTTCGATGAAGAACGGCATCTCCGCCACCGGACCGCGCTCCACCAGGGTCAGGACGAATTCGCCGCCTTCCAGGCTGATGAAGTAGTTGGTGTTTTCCGAGCCCTCGGCGATGCCCCGGAAATCCCGCAGCCGGCCCAGGCCATAGGGCGCGAGAAAGGCTTCGAGGGTGGGACGATCGAGGGGCGTGAAGACGGACATGACGGAGCCTGGCGGAGGAATGTGCGAGCGGCGCGCAGTTTACCGGTCCAGGCGCCTTGCGCCTACCAGCTGAACAGGCGCCAGCTGGGGACGTGCAGGGTCGGCTTGTCGTTGGCGGCGGTGCTGCTGCCATCGGCGGGCACCAGTTCGTAGGGCGCACCATGCTTGGGGATGACCCGGGTGGACTGCAGCACGCCGCGGATGCGCGTCTCCTCGATGGTCTGGTCGCCGGCCTGGTAGCGGATCACCTTGATCTCGTCAGGCAGGGGCTTTTCGCCCGGTGGCAGCGGTTCCGCGGCCTGGACCAGCGGCGCCAGCAGCAACGCGGCGAAGAGGAAGCGACGAGCACCCATGGTAACCTTTGACCTTTTGAACGGAGCGAGTGGTCGATTCTAAAACCCGGCCTTGCAGTCGTCGAGACTGGCCGGACAGACGCCGCACACGCCACGACAAAGGTCTAGACCATGAGCCACGCCCCTCTCGTCCTGGTGGACGGTTCCTCCTATCTCTATCGCGCCTTCCACGCCCTGCCGCCGCTGATGACCTCCACCGGCAAGCCGACCGGCGCGGTGAAGGGCGTGCTCAACATGCTGCTCTCGCTGCGCCGCCAGTATCCGGACAGCCTCTTCGCGGTGGTCTTCGACGCCAAGGGCCCGACCTTCCGCGACGAACTCTTCGCCGACTACAAGGCCCAGCGACCGGCCATGCCCGACGACCTGCGCGGCCAGGTCGAGCCGCTGCACGCCTGCATCCGCGCCCTGGGCCTGCCGCTGCTGGCCGTCGAAGGGGTGGAAGCCGACGACGTCATCGGCACCCTCGCCCGCCACTGCGCCAGCGCCGAGCGCCCGGTGGTGATCTCCACCGGCGACAAGGACATGGCCCAGCTGGTCTGCCCCTACGTCACCCTGGTCAACACCATGAGCGGCAGCGTGCTGGACGTGGAAGGGGTCAGGACCAAGTTCGGCGTGGGTCCGGAGCTGATCATCGACTACCTGGCGTTGATGGGCGACAAGATCGACAACATCCCCGGGGTACCCGGGGTGGGCGAGAAGACCGCCGCCGGCCTGCTCAATGGCATCGGCGGTGGCCTGGATACCCTCTACGCCAACCTCGACGCGGTGGCCGCCCTGCCCCTGCGCGGCGCCAAGTCGCTGGCCGCCAAGCTGGACCAGCATCGCGAGCAGGCCTATCTGTCCTACCAGCTGGCGACCATCAAGCTGGACGTGCCGCTGGACCTCACCTTCGAGGAACTCAAGGTCGGCGAGCCCCATGTGGAAGCCCTGATGGCGCTCTACCAGGAGCTGGAATTCAAGTCCTGGCTGGATGAGCTGATCCGCGACACCAAGCGCCAGGGCGCGCCGCTGCCGCTGGCCGAGGATGCCGCCACCACCCAGGTGGAAACCCATTACGACACCGTGCTGGAGCAGGCCGACTTCGACGCCTGGCTGGCGCGCCTGCAGGCCGCCGACTGCTTCGCCTTCGACACCGAGACCACCAGCATCGATGCCCAGCGCGCCGAGCTGGTGGGCCTGTCCTTTGCCGTGGCGCCGGGCCAGGCCGCCTATGTGCCCCTGGCCCACAGCTACATGGGCGCGCCCACCCAGCTCGGTCTGGAGCCGGTATTGGCGGCGCTCAAGCCGCTGCTGGAAGACCCGGCCAAGCTCAAGGTCATGCAGCACGGCAAGTACGACCTCAATGTGCTGACCCGCTACGGCATCACGATCCAGGGCATCGCCTTCGACACCATGCTCGAATCCTATGTGCTGGACGCCACCGGCACCCGTCACGACATGGACAGCCTGGCGCTCAAGTACCTGGGCCACAGCACCATCCGTTTCGAGGACATCGCCGGCAAGGGCGCCAAGCAGCTGACCTTCGACCAGATCGCCATCGAGCAGGCCGGGCCCTATGCCGCCGAGGATGCCGACGTCACCCTGCGCCTGCACGAGACCCTCTGGCCCAGGCTGGAGGCCGTGCCGGGCCTGGCCGCGGTGCTGCGCGACATCGAGATGCCGCTGGTGCCGGCGCTGGCGCGCATCGAGCGCAACGGCGCCCTGGTGGATTCGGCGCTGCTCGGGGTGCAGAGCCGCGAGCTGGGCGAGAAGATGATCGCCCTGGAAAAGGAGGCCTATGAGCTGGCCGGCCAGGAATTCAACCTGGGGTCGCCCAAGCAGCTGGGCGAGATCCTCTTCGTCAAGCTGGGCCTGCCGGTGGTCAGCAAGACCGCTTCCGGCCAGCCCTCCACCGCCGAGGCGGTGCTGCAGGAACTGGCCGACCAGGACTTCCCGCTGCCCAAGGTGCTGATGCAGTACCGGCAGATGAGCAAGCTCAAGAGCACCTACACCGACAAGCTGCCGCAGCAGATCAATCCGCGCACCGGGCGCATCCACACCAGCTACCACCAGGCGGTGACGGCTACCGGGCGGCTGTCGTCCAGCGACCCGAATCTGCAGAACATTCCGATCCGCACCGCCGAGGGCCGGCGCATCCGCCAGGCCTTCGTCGCACCCAAAGGCTATCGCCTGCTGGCGGCGGACTATTCGCAGATCGAATTGCGCATCATGGCCCACCTGGCCCAGGACGAAGGCCTGCTGCACGCCTTCCAGAACGATCTGGACGTGCACCGCGCCACCGCCGCCGAGGTGATGGGCGTGCCCCTGGAAGAGGTCAGCAACGAGGACCGTCGCCGCGCCAAGGCCATCAACTTCGGCCTGATCTACGGCATGAGCGCCTTCGGCCTGGCCAAGCAGATCGGCGTCGGCCGCGCCGAGGCCCAGGCCTATATCGATCGCTATTTCCAGCGCTATCCGGGCGTGCTGGCCTACATGGAGCGCACCCGCGCCCAGGTGGTGGACCAGGGCTACGTGGAGACCCTTTATGGCCGCCGGCTGTACCTGCCGGACATCCACTCCAAGAACCAGGGCCTGCGTCGGGCAGCCGAGCGGGCGGCGATCAACGCGCCCATGCAGGGCACCGCGGCGGACATCATCAAGCGCGCCATGATCGCCGTGGACGGCTGGCTGCAATCGACCCCCGAGCTGGATGCCCGGGTGATCCTGCAGGTACACGACGAACTGGTGCTGGAGGTGTGCGAGGACCAGGTGGAGCTGCTGCGCGAAGGCCTGCTACCGCTGATGAGCGGCGCCGGCGAGCTGGACGTGCCGCTGCTGGTGGAGTCGGGGGTGGGTGGTAACTGGGACGAGGCGCACTGATAGATGCGCCTGACTGGGTTTGATCGCCGCCATGGCGGTCCGCCGATGCGGCCGCTCCTACAGGTTTAGATCTCACTGTAGGAGCGGCCCATGGCCGCGATTCAGACACCGTAGCTTGGAAACGGAACAGCCATTTCCATCTGAGGCTTGGGTGCCGCGCCTCCCCTCACCCCAGCCCTCTCCCAAGGGGAGAGGGGGCGGTTTGGAGCGCGGCCTCGACACCGTGGCTCTGTAGCGTGGAAAACGGCGCAGCCTTTTCCACCTGAAACTCAGGTGTTAAGGGCGCCCTCACCCCAGCCCTCTCCCAGGGGGAGAGGGGGCGGTTTGGAGCGTGGCTTCGACACCGTGGCTCTGTAGCGTGGAAAACGGCGTAGCCTTTTCCACTTGAGGCTTGGGTGCCGGGGCTTCCCTCACCCCAGCCCTCTCCCGGAGGGAGAGGGGGTGGTTTGGAGCGTGGCTTCGGCTCCGTGGCACCGTAGCGTGGAAAACGGCGCAGCCTTTTCCACTTGAAACTCGGGTGCCAAGGGGGCCCTCACCCCGGCCCTCTCCCAGGGGGAGAGGGGGTAAAGCCTCAGCGCACCACGCCTTCCTCGCGCAATACCTTGAAGATGGCGGCCGCGGCCGCTTCGGGGGTCAGGTCCTTGAGGACCTGGCCGCCGTCGCCGGAGGCCTTGGCCGTGGCGGCCTTGAAGCGGTCGGCGGCGGTCTTGGCCTTGATCACCTTGAGGCGCTTGGGACGGGCCTTGGCGGGCTGCAATTCGCCGCTGTCGAACAGACTGTCCTGCACGATCTCGGTGGTCTCCACCTGCAACTCGCCCCGCCGGGCCGGGCCGAAGGCGCTTTGTCGTGGCGCCGGGGCGGCGCTGTCGACGCTGGCGACGAAGGGCAGCCGTACCCGCAGCCGACGGCGCTGACCACGCGGCAGGGCCTGGAGTACGGTCGCCTGGCCACCTTCCACGGCTTCCACCGCGGCGAGGCCGACCACCAGCGGCCAGCCAAGGGTCTCCGCCAGCAGATAGGGCAGCAGGCCCGAGCCCTCGCCGGTTTCCGCCTGGCTGCCGGTCAGCACCAGGCCGGCGCCAACGTCGCGCAGGGTATCGCCGAGGGCTGGCAGGGCATCGGCGCCTGGCGGTTGTTCCAGTACGTGCAGGGCCGGCACGCCCATGCCCAGATAGCCGCGCAAGGCCTCTTCGGCGGGGTCACCGGCGTGCAGCACGCGCAGCTTGTCGCCTACCAGGCGCAGGCCCAGTTCGACGGCGCGGGCATCCTGTTCCGCCCGCCGGGCCCGTCCGGAGGTAGGGTGGGCGCCAACGGAGACCAGGGCCACGACCTTGACGCCGTCCAGCGACGGCAGCTTCTGCTCAGGCGACATCCTGCAACTCCCCTGCCCGCTGTTGTTCGACCAGCCGCGCCAGGGCGGCCAGGATGGCGTCACCATTGCCGATCACCGAAAGATCGGCGCGCTTGACCATGTCGCAACCCGGATTGGTATTGATGGCGATGACCTTGTCGCAACTGGCGATGCCCTGCAGATGCTGCACGGCGCCGGAGATACCCACGGCCAGATAGACCCGCGCAGTGACCCAGGTCCCGGTCGCACCTACCTGACGATTGCGCGGCATATGGCCATCGTCCACCGCCACCCGCGAGGCGCCCTCGGTGGCACCGAGGATGGCGGCGGTGCTGTGGAACAGATCCCAGTCGCGGATGCCGTTGCCACCGGAGAGGATGAATTCCGCTTCGCCCAGGGGAATCTGCATGGGGTCCACGGCGACCGGGCCGAGGTCCTCGATGCGCGGCAGGTGGCGGGCGATGTTGCCGCCGAGGGTGACCTGCAGGACCTCGTGACGGGTCTCGCCGACCGGCTCCGCGCACTCCGGCAAGGCCAGCACCAGGCGCGGCAGCGGCTGTTGCAGATCCTGGCGACCGGCACCGGCGCGGCCGGTGGCCAGACCGTCCTTGACCTGCCAGACGCGGGTGGCGGGACGCTCGTGCAGGGCCGCGCCCAGGCGCCGACCCAGTTCGCCGCCACCGCTGCGGCTGTCGGGCAGCAGCCAGTGACGCGGCTGCAGTTCATTGTCTACCGCGCGCAGCGCCAGCACCCGCTGCTCGGGGGCATAGCCCTGGAATTGCTCGCCGTCCAGATGCAGCAGGCGATCCACGCCGGCGGTATCGAAGGCGGTTTCCTTGACCTCGCCGAAGACCACCGCCAGCACGGCGCCCTCGGCGCCGGCCAGTTGCCGGGCCAGGCCCAGCAGGTCACGGTCGTGGGCGGTCAGGCGACCGCTGACCAGGTCCGGAACCACGGCGATGTGGAAGGCCGGCTCGGCGATGCGGTGCAGCGGCAGCTGTTCTTCCACCGCCTGGGCGGCGCCACGGCGACCGCCGCCCTGCTGGGCGCCGCTGCGATCGATCCGCTTGACGCCCTGGGGCCCGACGAAACCGGCAGCCGCGGCATGGGGATTCTTGCGGACCAGGCCATTGGGGCCCATCCAGCGGACTTCGGACTCGGCGCTGCTGGCGATACTGGCGTGCAGCGGATGCAGACGGTTGCGCGCGATCCACTCGCGGCGCGGATCGCGACGGATGATGCTCATGCTGGGCGCTCCGTTTGGAAATGGCCGGTGAGGTGCGCGGTGGGCCCCTCACCCCATCCCTCTCCCCTGAGGGGAGCGGGGGTAAAAGAAAAAAGCGGCAGGCCTGCCAGATGGCTTTTCCCGGTGCTACAGGCGAACGCCACAACTGGCCGGACACCGGTAGCCATCCCCTCTCCCCTCGGGGAGAGGGCCAGGGTGAGGGGGCTACCAAACCCACTCACGACAGCGCCTCCGCGACCGGCCGACGCGCAGCCGCAGGCTTACTGTCCACCGGCGCCTCGACGATGGCCTCGGCCACCAGTTCGGCGATGTCCTTGATCTCCGGACGCGGGGCGACCACGCCTTCCAGCATCAGGGTGCACTGGGGGCAGCCCACGGCCACCAGCTCGGCGCCGGTTTCCTTGATGTCGGCCATGCGCATGTCGGGGATCCGCTGCTTGCCGGGGATGTCGGTGATGGGGGCTCCACCGCCACCGCCGCAGCAGCGCGAACGGAAGCCGGAACGTTCCATCTCCTTGACCGCGATGCCCAGCGCCTTGAGCACGGCGCGCGGCGCCTCGTACTCGCCGTTGTAGCGGCCCAGGTAGCAGGGATCGTGATAGGTGATGGTGGCGCCCTGCTCGGCCAGGGCGTGCTGGCCGAGGTGCAGGGTGCCGCGGCTGAGCAGGGTCTCGATGAAGGTGCTGTGGTGCTGCACCTGGTAGTGGCCGCCCAGGGCGCCGTACTCGTTCTTGAGCACATGGAAGCTGTGCGGATCGCAGGAGACGATGGTCTGGAAGCGATATTTGCCCAGGGTTTCGATGTTGCGTCTGGCCAGTTGCTGGAAGGTCGCCTCGTCGCCCAGGCGACGGGCCACGTCACCGCTGTCGCGCTCTTCCAGGCCGAGCACGGCGAAGTCCACCTTGGCTGCCTTGAGCACCTTGACGAAGGCGCGCAGGGTGCGCTGGTTGCGCATGTCGAAGGCGCCGTCGCCGACCCAGAACAGCACCTCGGCCTGGCCCTTGTCCTTCATCAGCGGCAGGTCCAGGTCGGCGGCCCAGTTCAGGCGGCCACCGGGGGCGAAGCCGCCGGGGTTGTCGGTGGCGATGAGGTTTTCCAGCACCTCGGCGCCCTTGTTCGGCGTCTCGCCGCGTTCCAGGGTCAGGTGCCGGCGCATGTCGACGATGGCATCGACGTGCTCGATCATCATCGGGCATTCCTCGACGCAGGCGCGGCAGGTGGTGCAGGACCAGAGGGTCTCGGCATCCACCAGGGCCTTGCCCTGGCGCGCCACGATCGGCAGGTGCGGCCCACCGGCGTGCTCGCCGACCGGCTTGCCCGGATAGGGCGAGCCGAAGTAGCGGGCATCGCTGCCGCCCTTGAGGCCGACCACCATGTCCTGGATCAGCTTCTTGGGGTTGAGCGGCTGGCCGGCGGCGAAGGCCGGGCACATGGCTTCGCAGCGACCGCACTGGACGCAGGCGTCGAAGCCGAGCAGCTGGTTCCAGGTGAAGTCGGCGGGTTTTTCCACGCCCAGCGGCGCCTTGGGATCGTGCAGGTCCAGCGCCTTGAGACCGCTGGAGCGGGCGGCGCTGGCGTTGTGCGGGGTGCTGAAGCGCTCGGCGCGACGGTGCCAGGCCAGGTGCAGGGCACCGGCGAAGGCGTGCTTGATGGGACCGCCCCAGGTCATGCCGAGGAACAGTTCGGACACGCCCCAGGCCACGCCCACCGCCAGCACCGCGGCCAACAGCCAGCCCCCGAAGTCCGGCGGCAGGATGCCGGCGACCGGCAGGGTGGCGATGAAGAAGCTCGCGGCAAAGGCCAGCAGACTCTTCGGCAGGCGCATCCAGGGGCCCTTGGACAGCCGCGCCGGCGGATTGCGGCGGCGCCTGGCGACGAACAGGGCGCCGGTGAACATGCAGGCGGTGGCCGCCAGCAGCGCCCAGCCGAGGATGCGGCTGTGCAGGCCGAAGCCGTGCACCAGGATGGCCAAGAGCGCCGCCAGGACGAAGCCACCGGCGGTGGCCACGTGGGTCTTGGAGATGTACTTGTCGCGGTCGACCACGTGGTGCAGATCCACCAGGTAGCGCCGCGGCATCTTCAGCAGCCCGCCCAGCCAGTCGACCTCGGCCGGACGCCCCTGTCGCCAGAGACTGAAGCGGCGCACGGCACCGATCACGGTGAGGGCCAGGGCGGCGAAGAGCAGGATGGGGAGGATGGTACTGAGCATTGCGGGTCTCCCTACGGGACCTCGGGTGGCGGCGGATCACCTCCTCTCCCTGGGGAGAAAGCCGAGATGGAGAGCCCGCTTTGACGCCAAGGCGTCAGCTGGGCCCCTCACCCCCGCCCTCTCCCTCAGGGAGAGGAGGCTGTCCGTGCCGACCGGACGTTGCGAACCCTCACGGGGCGTGTCTTAGAAGTCCTTGCACAGGCGCAGGGCATCGTAGATGGCGGCGTGGGTGTTGCGCTGGGCCACGCAGTCGCCGATCCGGTAGAGCAGGTAACCGTTGCCGGTCTCGCCCAGCGCCGGCTGCGGCTCGATGGCGAACAGCGCCTCGATGTCCATCTGGCCCTTGTTGCGCGAGTCTTCCTTGAGGGCGTAGTAGAGCCCCTCGTCCGGGCGCACGCCGTTCTCGATGACGATCTGGTCGACCACGCGCTCTTCGCGGGCGCCGGTGTATTCGTTCTCCAGCACCGCGACCTTCTTGTCGCCCTCGGCGTAGACCTTTTCCAGCATCAGGTCGCCGGTCATGATCACTTCCTTGGGATAGAGACTGCGGTAGTAGGTCGGGAAGGTGGTTCCGCCGATGGCCACGCCCGGCTTGATGTCGTCGGTGACGATCTCGACCTGGGCGCCCTTGTCGGCCAGGTAGTCGGCCACCGACATGCCGGTGAATTCACAGATGGTGTCGTACACCAGCACGTTCTTGCCCGGTTCGACCTTGCCCGAGAGGATGTCCCAGCTGCTGACGACCAGGCCGTCGGCGGCGTGCCAATGGTCAACCTGTTCCAGGAAGGGATGGCCGCCGTTGGCCAGGATGACGATGTCCGGGCGCAGGTCGAGGATGGTCGCCGGATCGGCGGCGGTGCCCAGACGCAGGTCGATGCCCAGGCGCGCCAGTTCCAGCTGGTACCAGCGGGTGATGCCGGCGATCTGGTCGCGCTGCGGAGCGCGAGAGGCCAGGGTGATCTGGCCGCCGAGTTGCTCCTGCTTCTCGAACAGGGTGACGTCATGGCCGCGCTCGGCGGAGACGCGCGCGGCCTCCATGCCGGCCGGGCCGCCACCGACGATGACCACCTTGCGCTTGGGCCCGGTGGACTTCTCGATGATGTGCGGCAGCCCCATGTATTCGCGGCTGGTGGCGGCGTTCTGGATGCACAGCACGTCGAGGCCGTTGTACTGCCGATCGATGCAGTAGTTGGCGCCGACGCACTGACGGATCTGGTCGATCTGTCCCATCTTGATCTTGGTGATCAGGTGCGGATCGGCGATGTGGGCGCGGGTCATGCCGACCATGTCGACATAGCCGCCCTCCAGGATACGGGTGGCCTGGTTCGGGTCCTTGATGTTCTGGGCGTGCAGCACCGGTACGTTGACCACTTCCTTGATGCCCGCGGCCAGGTGCAGGAAGGGCTCCGGCGGATAGGTCATGTTGGGGATGACGTTGGCCAGGGTGTTGTGGGTGTCGCACCCCGAGCCGACCACGCCGATGAAGTCGAGCATGCCGGTGTCGCTGTAGTACTTGGCGATCTGCTTCATGTCGTCGTGGGACAGACCGTCCGGGTGGAATTCGTCGCCGGTGATGCGCATGCCGACGCAGAAGTCGTCACCGACCTCGGCACGCACGGCCTTGAGCACCTCCATGCCGAATCTCATGCGGTTCTCGAAGCTGCCGCCCCATTCGTCGGTACGCTTGTTGACCCGCGGCGACCAGAACTGGTCGATCATGTGCTGGTGCACGGCGGACAGCTCGACGCCGTCCAGGCCGCCGGCCTTGGCCCGGCGGGCGGCCTGGGCGAAGTTGCCGATCACCCGCCAGATCTCTTCCGGCTCGATGGTCTTGCAGGTGGCGCGGTGCACGGGCTCGCGGATGCCCGACGGCGACATCAGGGTCGGCCAGTGGCCGCCGTCCCAGCGGGAGCGGCGCCCCATGTGGGTGATCTGGATCATGATCTTGGCGCCGTGCTTGTGCATGGCGTCGGCCAGATTCTGGAAGTGCGGAATGATGCGGTCGGTGGAGAGGTTGACCGAACTCCACCAGTGCTGCGGGCTGTCGATGGCGACCACCGAGGAACCCCCGCAGATGGCCAGGCCGATGCCGCCCTTGGCCTTCTCTTCGTAATACTTGACGTAACGCTCGGTGGTCATGCCGCCGTCGGTGGCATAGACCTCGGCGTGGGCCGTGGAGAGTACGCGGTTGCGGATGGTGAGCTTGCCGATCTGGATCGGCTGGAACATTGCTTCGAAGGCCATGACCTTCTCCTCGATCGGCTGGTGCGCGGTCTTGAGCCGCGCTCTTGCTCTGGGGTGTCGCTGGGGTGGCCGCGAGCGGGTCGGCGGCCACCCGGGGGCGGGACGTTACTTCGGCCGGGTGACGAACAGGCCGTCGTCATGGCCTTCTTCGGAACCGCTGTATTCCTGGACGGTGACGGTGCGGATGGCACTGCCCTTGGCGGCCAGGATCTGGTCGATGGCGCCGGAGAACCAGCCGGTGAACATGTAGTCGACCTTGCGATTGACCTTGCCGTAGACGTAGACGAAGGCGGAGTGCTTGAGCTTGACCTCGGCATGGCCGGTGTCCAGGTCGAGCTTCTGGGTCTCGAACAGGCCCCAGCCGCGCTGCGACAGGCGCTTCATGTAGTGCTCGAACACCGCGGCGCCGTGGATGCCATGGCACTCGGCTTCCTTCTCGCACCAGTGCCAGGCGGACTTGTAGCCGGCCTTGTAGAGGATCTCGGCGTACTTGTCGGCGCCCAGGACTTCTTCGATGCCCATGTGGTTGTTGACGAAGAAGTGCCGGGGTACGTACAGCATCGGCAGGGCGTCGGTGGTCCAGACGCCGGTTTCGTCGTCGACCTGGATGGGCATTTCGGGGGCGTGGCTGGCCATGTGTGGAGCTCCGATTCGCTAATACGTATCTAAAAAAAGGTGTGGGTGAATGCCTGTGGAGCCGTAGCGAGCGCGCCGCTGGCAAGGAGCCCCGCAGCGCCAGGTGAGAGCAGTACCGAGGTACGGCGAACCTGGCGCGAGGACGCGACGCCGCTAGCGGTGTGCGCAGTAGGCTCCAGAGGTATTCACTACTCGCCCCAGACTTCGCCGAGGATGCGCATCCAGTTCTCGCCCATGACCTTGCGCACGGTGCGCTCGGGCATGCCGCGCTTGAGCAGGGTCTCGGTCAGGTTGGGGAATTCGCCCACGGTGCGGATGCCCAGCGGGTTGACGATCTTGCCGAAGTTGGTCAGGCGGCGGGCGTAGCCCTTGTCATGGGTCAGCCACTCGAAGAAGTCATGGCCGTGGCCCTGGGTGAAGTCGGTACCGATGCCGATGGAGTCTTCACCCACCAGGTTCATCACGTACTCGATGGCCTCGGCGTAGTCGTCGATGGTCGAATCGATGCCCTTGGCCAGGAAGGGGGCGAACATGGTCACGCCGACGAAGCCGCCGTGGTCGGCGATGAACTTGAGTTCTTCGTCCGACTTGTTGCGTGGATGCTCCTTCAGGCCCGAGGGCAGGCAGTGGGAGTAGCAGACCGGCTTCTTGGATTCGAGGATGACTTCCTCGCTGGTCTTGGAGCCGACGTGGGAGAGGTCGCACATGATGCCGACGCGGTTCATCTCGGCGACGATCTCGCGACCGAAGCCGGACAGGCCGCCGTCGCGCTCGTAGCAGCCGGTGCCCACCAGGTTCTGGGTGTTGTAGCACATCTGCACGATGCCCACGCCGAGCTGCTTGAAGATCTCCACGTAGCCGATCTGGTCTTCGAAGGCATGGGCGTTCTGGAAGCCGAACAGGATGCCGGTCTTGCCCTGGGCCTTGGCCTGGCGGATCTCGGCGGTGGTGCGCACCTGGACCACCAGGTCGCTGCACTCGCGGATCAGCTTCTGGCTCGCGGCGATGTTGTTGACCGTGGCCTGGAAGCCCTCCCATACCGAGACGGTGCAGTTGGCGGCGGTCAGGCCACCCTTGCGCATGTCTTCGAAGAGTTCGCGGTTCCACTTGGCGATGATCAGCCCGTCGATGACGATGCTGTCGGCGTGGAGTTCGGTGGCATTCATGACGGGCTCCGGCGTTGGTCTCGCGCCGGAACGGGTGCCGGCGATTCGAGGCCAGCATAGCCCCGGGGTCCTGGCCGACCGGATGCAAAAACGACAGGGGTATCACCAGAAGCGTCAGTGAGCGGGTCGGCCTACCCCGGCGGCAGGCCGGCAGCCGCCGCCGCAAGCTCCGGCGCCGACGACCGGTGCGGCCGGTCTTCCCGCGGACTCAGGCCGAAGCGCTGGCGGTAGCAGCGGGAGAAATAGGACGCGGACTCGAAGCCGCAGGCCAGGGCGACGTCCAGCACGCTGGCCTCCCCCTGCTGCAGCAGCTGGCGGGCCCGGTCCAGGCGCAACTGCAGATAGAAGGTGGAGGGGGTCGTCTGCAGGTGGAGGCGGAACAGCCGCTCCAGCTGGCGGCGGGTCACCTGGATGCCGGCGGCCAGCTCCAGGGTGCCCAGGGGCGTCTCGGTGTGGCGCTCCATGCGCTCCACCACGCGGATCAGCTTGCGATTGGCGATGCCGTAGCGCTGCGCCACCTGCAGCCGCTGGTGCTCGCGCGGCGGGCGAATGCGCCCGAGCACGAATTGCTCGGAGACCTGCACCGCCAGTTCGCTGCCGTGGCTGCGGCCGATCAGTTCCAGCAGCAGGTCGAGGCTGGCCGTGCCGCCGGCGCAGGTGATGCGGCCGCGGTCGATCTCGAACAGCTCGCCGGTTACCTCGAGCTGCGGCCAGGCCTCGCGAAAGGCCGCCACCGCCTCCCAGTGCAGGGTGATCCTATGGCCGTCCAGCAGCCCGGCACGCGCCAGCACCAGGGCACCGGTGTCGATCCCGCCCAGGGGATGGCCGTGGCGGGCGACCTGGCGCAGCCAGCTGGCGAGGCCGTCGTCGTAATGGGCCAGGGGCTCGAAACCGGCCACCACGAACAGGGTGGTGCCCGCTTCCAGGGCATCGAGGCCACTGTCGACATTGACCGACATGCCGTTGCTGGCGGTCACCGCCGCGCCCTCGCGACCGAGGATGCGCCAGCGGTAGCTGCCCGGGCGAAAGCGGTTGGCCACCCGCAGGGGCTCCAGGGTGGCGATGAAGCCCAGGGCGGAAAAGCCGGGCAGCAGGAGAAAGGCAAAGGACTGCGGCATGGGTGGGGCGTCCTCGGTAACGGTTGGCTTGGGCAAGCAAGAAGGTCGCCAGGGTGCAAATTCCGGTCGTCGGGCTGCACATGGCGGCGGGGCGAGGCGCCTAGGGTAGAAGGCAACCGGCAGTCATCCCCGCCCGCCGCCCCAGGGAGTTCGTCATGCCCAACAAGACCCTAAGCGCCACCCTCCTCGCCTGCGGCCTCCTGGCCGCCACCCTTGGCAGCGCCCGCGCCGCCGATCCCGACAGCTGCCAGACGGTACGGATGGGCATCGTCGGCTGGACCGACGTGGTCGCCACCAGCGCCCTGGCCGAGGTCATGCTCGAAGGCCTCGGCTACGGCGTGAAGCCGACCACCGCCTCCCAGCAGATCATCATGGCGGCCATGGGCGACAAGAATCTCGATGTGTTCCTCGGCTACTGGCAACCGACCATGCAGCCGGTGGTGCAGCCCTTCGTCGACAAGGGCCAGGTCAAGGTGCTGACTCCGCCGCTGCTGGCCGATGCCCAGTCCACCTATGCGGTGCCCGAGTACGTCTACGAGGGGGGCCTGAAGACCTTTGCCGACATCGCCCGCTTCAAGGACAAGCTCGGCGGAAAGATCTACGGCATCGAGCCAGGCAGCGGCGCCAACCGCGGCACCGCCGAGATGATCAAGACCGACCGTTTCGGCCTCAAGGACTTCCAGCTGGTGGAGTCCAGCGAGGCGGGCATGCTCACCGCCGTGCGCCGCGCCGAGAAGCGCAAGGAGTGGATCGTCTTCTTTGGCTGGAAGCCGCATCCGATGAACCTGCAGATCAAGATGCGCTACCTGACAGGCAGCGAAGACGTCTTCGGCCCCAACGAAGGCCAGGCCACGGTCTCGGTGGTGACCACCGCCGACTATCCGCAGCGCTGCGCCAACGTCCAGCGCCTGCTCAGCAATCTGCACATGGACAGTGCCGAGGTCAGTGCCGTGATGGCGCCCATCCTGGAGCGCACCGCGCCCAAGGACGCCGCCCGCGCCTGGCTCAAGGACAACCCGCAACGCCTCGACGCCTTTCTCCAGGGCGTGACCACCCGTACCGGCCAGCCCGCCGCTCTCAAGCTCTGATCGCCCAAGGACAGACCCCATGAACACCGATGTCATCGTCACCTGCGCCCTGACCGGCGCCGGTGATACCGTAGGCCGCAATCCCCATGTCCCCGTTACCCCGGCGCAGATCGCCGCCGCCGCCCTGGAAGCGGCCCGCGCCGGCGCCACCGTGGTGCACGCCCATGTGCGCGATCCCGCCACCGGCAAGCCGAGTCGCGACGTGGCGCTCTATCGCGAGGTGGTCGAGCGCATCCGCGAGGCGGACACCGAGATCGTCATCAACCTCACCGCCGGCATGGGCGGCGACCTGGAGATCGGCCCGGGCGAGACGCCCACCGACTTCGGCCCCGGCTCGGACCTGGTCGGTCCCCTCACCCGCCTGCTGCATGTCGAGGAATTGCGTCCGGACATCTGCACCCTGGATTGCGGCACCCTCAACTTCGGCGATGGCGACTTCATCTATGTCTCCACCCCCGCGCAACTGCGCGCCGGGGCCAGGCGCATCACCGAACTGGGGGTGAAGGCCGAGCTGGAGATCTTCGACACTGGCCACCTCTGGTTCGCCAAGCAGTTGCTCAAGGAGGGCCTGCTGAAGGATCCGCTGTTCCAGCTGTGCCTGGGCATTCCCTGGGGCGCCCCGGCCGACACCACCACCGTGAAGGCCATGGTCGACAACCTGCCGGCGGGCGCCTGCTGGGCCGGCTTTGGCATCGGCCGGATGCAGATGCCCATGGCCGCCCAGGCCATGCTGCTGGGCGGCAACGTCCGCGTCGGCCTGGAGGACAATCTCTGGCTGGACCGGGGCGTCCACGCCACCAACGGCAGCCTGGTGGAGCGGGTCATCCAGATCATCGAACGGCTGGGCGGACGCGCTCTGAGCCCGGCCGAAGGGCGGGACCGGATGCAGCTGGGAGGTGCCCGATGAGCGCCGTCTTCGCCGCCCTCGGCACCGGCGTGATCGGTGCCGGCTGGATCGCCCGGGCCCTGGCTCGGGGCGTGGACGTCCGTGCCTGGGACCCGGCACCCGGCGCCGAGGCCGCCCTGCGCACGCGCCTGGCCAATGCCTGGCCGGCCCTGGAGGCCCAGGGCCTGGCGCCCGGCGCCAGCCTGGAGCGCCTGAGTTTCCATACCGATCTGGAAGCCGCGGTGGCCAGCGCCGACGTCATCCAGGAAAGCGCCCCCGAGCGCCTGGAGCTCAAGCGCGACCTGCATGCCCGGGTCAGTCGCGCGGCTCGGCCCGACGCCCTGATCTGCTCCAGCACCTCGGGGCTGCTGCCCAGTGACTTCTACGCCGACGCCCAGCACCCCGAGCGCTGCCTGGTGGGCCATCCCTTCAACCCCGTCTACCTGCTGCCGCTGGTGGAGGTGGTGGGTGGCAGCCAGACCTCGACGGCCAACCTGGAGCGCGCCGAGGCCTTCTATCGCGAGCTGGGCATGCGGCCGCTGCGGGTGCGCAAGGAGGTGCCCGGCTTCATTGCCGACCGCCTGCTCGAAGCCCTGTGGCGCGAGGCGCTGCACCTGGTCAACGACGGCGTCGCCACCACCGGCGAGATCGACGACGCCATCCGCTATGGCGCCGGCCTGCGCTGGTCGTTCATGGGCACCTTCCTCACCTACACCCTGGCCGGCGGCCCGGCGGGCATGCGCCACTTCATGCAGCAATTCGGCCCGGCCCTGAAGCTGCCCTGGACCTACCTGGAAGCCCCGGAGCTGACCGACGGCCTGATCGACGCCGTGGTCGAGGGCACCCAGGCCCAGCAGGGCGACCTGGAACTGGCGGCGCTGGAGCGCTATCGCGACGACTGCCTGCTGGCGGTGCAGGCGGCCATCGCCGACTGCAAGACACGCCACGGGATTCGGGACTAGGAGAAGGGTCATGCTGATCCACAGCACCACCGTCGCCCCCGAGTGGGTCGACTACAACGGTCATCTGCGCGACGCCTACTACCTGCTGATCTTCAGCCACGCCACCGACGCCCTGATGGACGCCATGGGCCTGGACGCCGCCGGCCGCGCCGCCAGCGGGCACTCGCTGTTCACCCTGGAGTGCCATCTCAACTTCCTCCATGAGGTGAAGGCGGACGCCCAGCTGGAGGTGCGGGTGAGATTCCTGGCCCTGGACGCCAAGCGTCTGCACCTGCACTTCGGGCTGTATCGCGAGGGCGAGACAGAGCTGCTGGCCGCCTCCGAGCAGTTGCTGCTGCACGTGGACCTAGCCGGTCCTAAATCGGCGCCCTTCGCCCCCGCGGTGCACGACTGGCTGGCGACCCGGCTGGCGGCGCAGCGGGACGAACCCTGGCCGGAGCACGTCGGGCGGGTCATCGGCCTGCCGCCCGCGAGAAAATGACCAACGACCCCAAGGATCCAGCGGAGTCACCCTGACATGAGCGCCATCGCCGACTTCAGTACCTACAAGGTCATCAGCCCGATACGCAGCGCCCTGGAGGATGACACTCAGGTCACGGTGCTTTGGCTGGACGGCCGAACCAGTCCCTACCACCTACTCTGGCTCAGGGACAACTGCCCCTGCTCGCGCTGTGTCTATTCCGTTACCCGCGAGCAGGTCGTCGAGATCCTGGATATTCCCGAAGACATTCAGGCCGCCCGGGTGACCCTCACGGATGACGGCAATCTGGACATCCTCTGGCAAGACGGGCATGCCAGTACCTACGACGCGGGTTGGTTGCGCGCCCACGCCTATGACGAGGAATCCCTCGCTGAACGGGAACGGCTGAAGCCGAAGAAAAGGCTCTGGGGCAGCAGCCTGGCTGTTCCAGCCTTCCATTACACCGACGTAATGGCCGACGACGCCGCGCTGCTGGCCTGGCTGCTGGCAGTGAGAGATACCGGCCTGTCCCTGATCCACGGCGTGCCTACCGAAAGCGGCGCGCTCGTCCCCGTGGCGAAACGCATCTCCTTCATCCGGGAAAGCAATTTCGGCACGCTCTTCGATGTCCAGTCCAAGGTCGATGCGGACAGCAACGCCTATACCGCCTTCAACCTCCCGCTGCATACCGATCTGCCGACCCGCGAGTTGCAACCCGGTCTGCAATTCCTGCACTGCCTGGTCAACGACGCACGCGGCGGCAGCAGCACCTTCGTCGATGGTTTCAAACTGGCGGAAGTGCTCAGGGAAGAAGACCCGCAGGCTTTCGAGATCCTCACCAGCCTGCCCATCGAATTCCGCAATCGGGGCAGGTCTTCTGACTATCGCTACCAGGCGCCCATCATTGCCCTGGACGAAAACCAGGAGGTGACGGAAATCCGCATGGCGAATTTCCTGCGTGGCCCCTTCAGTACCCCGCCCGCCACCATGCCGCTGCTCTACCGCGCCTACCGTCGCTTCATCGCCCTGACGCGGGACGATCGCTTCCGCTATCGACAGCGACTCGAAGCGGGTCAGCTGTGGTGTTTCGACAACAGACGCGCCCTGCATGCCAGGGATGAATTCGACCCTGCCAGCGGCGCACGTCACTTCCAGGGCTGCTATGTCGACAGAGACGAATTGCACTCCCGGATTCGCGTGCTGCAACGATGAGCCAGCCACCGCTGTCGGCGGACATGGCCGCCTTCGTCGCGGCCAGCCAGGCCTTCGCCACGGCCGACCCGGATATCCAGGCCCAACGCCAGGCCTATACGCGCCTCTGCGCCGCCCTGGCACCGGCGGACTATCAGGGCCTGGCGGTCAGCGATCACCGAGCCGGCGACGTGCCATTGCGGTTGGTGGCGCCGCGGGAGCCCACCGCTGACCGTCCCGCCCTGCTCTATCTGCATGGCGGCGGCTGGATGCTCGGCGATCTGGATTCCCACGGCTTTCTCGCGGCGCGGCTGGCGCGGCGACTGGGGCTGGCGGTGCTGCTGGTGGACTATCGCCTGGCGCCGGAGCATCCCTATCCCGCCGCTCTGAACGATGCCCGCCAGGCCTGGGACTGGCTGCAGCAGCACGCCCCGACACTGGGGCTGGACCCGACCCGGCTGGCGGTGGCCGGCGACAGTGCCGGCGGCAATCTCGCCGCCGCCCTATGCCTGGCGTTGCGGCAGCAAGGGCGTGCCCAGCCCCGGGCCCAGGCGCTAATCTATCCGGCGCTGACCGCGCGGGTGCTGCCCAGCGAACGCCGGCAGGCCGCGGCGCCGTTGCTGAGCGCGGCCGACTGGCGGGCGTGTCTGGAGGTCTATCTGCCTCGCCAGGCGCAGCGCCGGGAGTCTCTCGCCCTGCCCCTGGAGGCTAGCGATTGCAGTGGACTGGCGCCGGCCTTTGTCGCCGTGGCCCGGCGCGATCCCCTGGCCGACCATGGCCGCGCCTATATCGCCACCCTGCGTGCCGGCGGAACGCCCGGTCGCCTGTGGCAAGGCGCCGGTCTGCTGCACGGCGCCCTGCGCGCCCAGGGTCGGCGGGCCGAGGCGCTGCGCGAGGCCCTGGAGCGCTTTCTCGCGGGCGAACTGGGCGCCCTGCCCCCTGCTGACCTGGCAAAAGACAAAAAAAAACCTCAACCGCTGGAGACGGAAGAGGTTCAAACGCCCTGATGGGCCTCAGTGTGTAACCGGGGGTTGCTCGGCTCTGGTGGCGAACAACCGGAAAATGTCGTTGATAGGCGCCATTCTAACCGCGAACGTCGCTCTTGACCCTGCGGCAGATTGTCCGGGCATGACGTCGTAATAAACCTACATTGCCTGGCTGGCGGGCGCGGTGCTTTCCAAAAACGACATCCGGCTATGCGGCGACGCCAGCCCGGCTTGCCGTCTGCGACGCCGATGGGAGAATCCAGGCATTCCACCGGAGAGGGCAGCACCATGATGATCGCCGACTTGATCGACCAGGACGACTTCCGCGACCGCCTGCGTGCGCTGGGTTTCAACGTAACGCCCGCGGCCACCGCGGACGAGGCCTGCCGCCAGGCGGTGACGGGACTCAACCAGGAGCGCGCCCAGGCCTTGCGGCAACTGATCCAGGAATTGCTGTCCGGCAGCGCGGCGCTGCTGCCGGCGGTGCGCCAGGCCATCGACCAGCAATTGCTGCCAGCCCTGGCCCAGCCACGCGGCTAGCAGGCGCTAGGGCCGCAGCAGACTCAGCCGACCCAGCAGCGGCAACCGGCCCAGACTCCGCAACGGCGGCGTCAGCAGGCGCTCACCCTGGCGGGCGAAGACGGCCGCCAGCGGCGTATGCAGGCCCAGGCTGATGACGGCCAGGGCTAGCGCCAGACCGCCGATATAGTCATCCGAGCCCCAGTGGGCGCCGGCCACCAGGCGCGGCAGCATGAACAGCACGGCCAGCGCGGCCACCATCAACCGGCGTCCGCCGCGGGTGAAATGGGCCATGAACAGCGCCCAGAGCAGCAGCACCGAGGCATGGTCGCCGGGAAAGCTGGCGCCGGATCTGTCCTTCAATTCCCAGCCGTGCTCAAGTCCGGGAAAGCGATCGCTGAGCAGATAGGCGCCCGAGAGCACATCGGACGGACTGGAATGCTGCAGGCCCCAGGCTTCGATGCCCTTGGTCAACAGCGTTCGCACGATCAGCAGGATCACCAGCAGGCCGATGAAGGCCGCCAGCGCCGGGCGCACCTGCCGGGCCGGATAGGCCCAGCCGCCACGGACCAGGAGCGCCAGCAGCACCAGGCCAACGAGGGCATCCACCGGTCTCAGGCTGAAGAAGGTCCAGAGGTAGAGCCAGGCGGTGGACTGGGCCAGGGGCGCGTTGAGGGCATGGAACAACCCGGCGTCGAAGGCCAGCAGCTGGCTGCGCACACCCGGAATCAGCCAGAGCAGCAACAGGCCCAGAGCCAGTCCCTGGCACAGCGCCAGGCGGCGCCACTGCCAGGTGGAAGCGAAGAGTAGAGCGTTCATCGAGGTCTCTTTTCACGAAAATTTCACGAATAGACCCGCTTGACCTCGATAACGTCACACTTTGTTACAGCCAGATGACGCAACACTCCTTTGCAGTCACCGCGTCAACCAAAGAAGGCCAGGGCCTCCTCTACCACCAGATCCGGTAGCTCCTCCGCCAGGTAATGCCCGCCCGGCAAGGCGCGGCCGCTGACCTGGGTGGCCACCTGGCGCCACTCGGCGAGGGGATCGAAGCAGCGCCCCACGGTGCCTTCCGCGCCCCAGAGTATGCGCAGCGGCAATTCCAGCCGGCGCCCGGCATCCAGATCGGCCTGGTCATGCGCCAGGTCGATCCCGGCGCTGGCGCGATAGTCCTCGCAGATGCCACGGGCGGTGCCGGGCAGGCTCAGGCAGCGCAGGTATTCGGCCAGCACCTCCGGCGGAAAGGGCGCCAGGCCGGCGCTGCGGGTACCCATCACGCCCTTGAGATAGCCTTCCGGATCGGCTTCGATCAACCGCTCCGGCAGCGGCGCCGGGCGGATCAGAAAGAACCAGTGCCAGTAGGCGCGGGCGAAGGCCTCGTCGGTCTGCCGATACATGGCAAGGGTCGGCGCGATGTCCAGCAGCAGCAGTCGCTCCACCGCCTCCGGATGATCCAGCGCCAGGCGATG
This sequence comes from Pseudomonas sp. HR1, assembly GCF_030175875.1. NCBI lineage: Bacteria > Pseudomonadati > Pseudomonadota > Gammaproteobacteria > Pseudomonadales > Pseudomonadaceae > Pseudomonas > Pseudomonas sp. HR1. The sequence continues at coordinate 1,188,982 of NZ_JASNRF010000001.1, read as the reverse complement.
GGCGACCCGGGCGCCGCGGTCGTGGGCCAGCACGGCGAAGCGCTCATGACCCAGCCGGCGCATCAGCTCGACGTTGTCCCGCGCCAGGGTACGCTTGCTGTACGCCTCGGCACCCGCCTCCGGCTTGGCGCTGTCGCCATAGCCGCGCAGATCGGCGGCCACTAGGGTGAAGCGCTCGACCAGCCGCGGCGCTACCTTGTGCCACATGACCAGTGTCTGGGGATGGCCGTGGAGCAGCAGCAGCGCCGGGCCCTGGCCGCCGACGCGGCAATTGAGCTCGACGCCGTTGACGCTCAGCCGCCGCTGTTCGAATCCCGCGAAGAGACCGTCCATTTCAGGCCAGGGCCGCGGCGATGGCCTGCCCCAGGCTTTCGGTGGTGCCCTGGCCGCCAAGGTCGCGGGTCAGGGGCGCCTGCTCGGGCCCCTGGCGCAGCACCGCCTCGATGGCCGCCACCACGGCAGCGCCGGCCTCGGCATGGCCGAGGTGCTCCAGCATCATGGCGCCGCACCAGATCTGGCCGATGGGATTGGCGATGCCACGCCCGGCGATGTCCGGCGCCGAGCCGTGTACCGGCTCGAACAGGCTGGGGAAGGTGCGCTCCGGGTTGATGTTGGCCGAGGGCGCGATGCCGATGGTGCCGGTGCAGGCCGGACCCAGGTCGGAGAGGATGTCGCCGAACAGGTTGCTGGCCACCACCACGTCGAACCAGTCCGGGTGCAGGACGAAGTTGGCAGTGAGGATGTCGATGTGGAACTTGTCCACCGCCACCTCCGGATAGGCCTTGCCCATCTCTTCCACGCGCTTGTCCCACCAGGGCATGGTGATGGCGATGCCGTTGGATTTGGTGGCCGAGGTCAGCTTCTTGCGCGGCCGCTGCTGGGCCAGGTCGAAGGCGAACTTGAGGATGCGGTCGGTGCCGTGACGGGTCATCACCGTTTCCTGGATCACCACCTCGCGTTCGGTGCCCTCGAACATGATGCCGCCGACGCTGGAATACTCCCCTTCGGTGTTCTCGCGCACCACATAGAAGTCGATGTCGCCCGGCTGACGATTGGCCAGGGGCGCCTTGACCCCGGGCATCAGCCGGCAGGGCCGCAGGTTGACGTACTGGTCGAAGCGGCGGCGGAATTGCAGCAGCGAGCCCCAGAGGGAGATGTGGTCCGGTACCACGTCCGGCCAGCCGACCGCGCCGAAGTAGAGGGCGTCGTAGTCCTTGAGCGTCTCGAACCAGTCGTCCGGCAGCATCTTGCCATGGGCCTGGTAGTACTCGGCGCTGGCGAAGTCGAAGTGGTCCCACTGCAGCGAGAGTCCGAAGCGGCGAGCGGCGGCGTCCAGCACGCGGATGCCTTCGGGCATGACTTCCTTGCCGATGCCGTCTCCGGCGATGACCGCGATCTTGTGGGGCTTGGACGCTTGCATGGACGTTCTCCGGCAGTCTGGGTGAGATGGACCCAGTGTAGTCCTGCGCCAGGGGCGTACAATCCCGCCACAGGGAAAGCCATTCTTAACCTGGGATCAAGAATCTTGTCCGCCGATGACCTCGCCTTCTTTGTCCGCCTGGCTGGCCACCCCAGCCTGACCGCCGCCGCCCGGGAACTGGGCCTGTCGCTGGCGGCCGTCAGCAAGAGACTCACCGCCCTGGAGCGCCGGCTGGGCGTGCAGCTGATCCGCCGCACCACGCGACGGCTGGACCTGACCCCGGAAGGCCTGCGCTATCTGGAAGGCGCCCGTCCGCTGCTGACTCAGCTGGAGGATCTCGAGGCCGCGGTCGGCCGACCCGATGCGCCCCTCAGTGGCACGCTCAATCTCAACGCCACCTTTGGCTTCGGCCGCCGCCACCTGGCGCCACTGCTGTCGGACTTCGCCCGCCGTCATCCCGAGCTGGAGCTCAACCTGCACCTCTCCAGCCATCCGGTGAATCTGCTGGACGGCCCCTTCGACCTGGACATCCGCGTCGGCGAGCCGCCGGATGCCCGGGTCATCGCCCATCGCCTGCTGGACAACCGCCGCCTGCTCTGCGCCGCCCCGGCCTACCTGGCCCGGGCCGGCGTGCCGGAAAGCGTGGCCGACCTGGCGCACCACAACTGCCTGGTGCTGCGCCAGGACGCCGGTGACTACGCCGTCTGGCGTTTCACCCGGGACGGCCAGCATTTCGCCCAGAAGGTCCGCGGCAGCCTGAGCAGCAACGATGGCGAGGTGGTGGTGCGTCTGGCGCTGGAGGGCCACGGGCTGATCCTGAGATCGGAATGGGACGTGGCCGAGCTGATCGCCAGCGGCGCCCTGGTGCCGCTGCTGACCGATCACGAGGCATCGGCGGCGGCCATCTATGCGGTGCACCGCCAGCAGCGCCACGTGCCGCGCCGACTGTCGGAGCTGATCCGCTACCTGGCACGGGAGCTGCCCGCGCGGTTGGGACGCTAGGGCTGCACGAATCTTCCAGACCGCCATCAGGTCAGTAACTAGACTGAAAGGCCCGAAAGCCCCCTTCTCTCGCCATGGCCGACGATCACTGGATCCAGCTGCAGCAGGACGCCGAGACCGGCATCGAGACCCTGCGCGCCCATTTCGAAGGCCATGCCTATGACCCGCACTGGCACGACGCCTATCTGGTGGGCTACACCGAGCAGGGCCTGCAGCAATTCCACTGCCGCGGCCAGCGCCACCTGAGCACGCCCGGCCAGGTCTTTCTGCTGGAGCCCGGCGAACTGCACGACGGCCAGGCGCCGGAGGCCGAGGGCTTCACCTATTCCATGCTCTATCTCGATCCCCAGTGGCTGGCGCGCGAGCTGCAGGGCTTGCATGGCGACGGCCGACCCCTGGGCGAACCCGGCTTCGCCCGGACCCTGGTGGAGCAGGCCGAGCTGCATCGCGCCGTGGCCTGGGCCCATGAGGTCCTGAGTCGTCCGGAATTGCGTATCGTCCGCCAGAGCGCGCTGGACGCCCTGCTACTGCGCCTCCTGCCGCAACTGCAATGGCGCGCGCCCCAGGCCGGCGATCCGCGGCTGCCTCAGGTGGCCCTGCGCGCCCGCGACTTCCTGCATGCCCATCACCACGAAGACATCGGCCTGGAAGCCTTGGCCCAGGCCGCTGGGGTGGACAGATTCCGCCTGACCCGCGCCTTCAAGGCCGCCTTTGGCCTGGCGCCCCATGCCTATCTGGTGCAGCTGCGCCTGTCGCGGGCACGCCGCCTGCTGGCCGATGGTCTGTCGCCGGCGGAGACCGCGGCCGCCCTGGGCTTCGCCGATCAGAGTCACCTGGGGCGCTGGTTCCGCCGCGCCTATGGCCTGACCCCGGCGGCCTATCGCGCGCGCTGCTCGAATCTTCCAGACCGCTAGCGGCAAGGCTTGCGACCCTGGTGGCTCAGTCCTCTCGGGAGTCTTCCATGTCCCTGCTGCCCTTTCTGCTGTTCGCCCTGGTCGCCTCCATCACCCCGGGGCCGACCAATGTGCTCATCCTCGGCCACAGCGCGCGCCATGGCGCCCGGGCCAGCCTGCCGCTGGTGCTGGGCGGCAGCCTGGGCGCGGTGGCCCTGGTGCTGGTGGTGGGTTTCGGACTCGGCCAGACCCTGGCGCAACACCCCGACTGGCAGCGCGCCCTAGCCTGGGCCGGGGTGCTCTGGCTGAGCTGGCTGGCCTGGCAACTGGCCCGCGCCGGGGCGCCCGCGGTGGCGGACGATAGCGCCCGCCTCGGTTTCGGCGGCACCGCCGGATTGCAGGTGCTCAACCCCAAGAGCTGGAGCATGGCGCTGGCGGTGGTGACCGTCTATGCCGAACCCGGTGCCGATCTCTGGCACCAGGTGCTGGTGCTGGCCCTGGTGTTCCTGCTGGTGTCCGTACCCTGCCTGGGCCTCTGGGCCCTGCTCGGCCGGGTCGCGGCGCATGGCCTGAAATCGACCCGCGCCTGGCGCGGCTTCAACCTGGGGATGGCGGCGCTGCTGCTCGCCTCGGCCTGGGCGACGGTGGTCTAGACCGGCATCCCGCCCTGATCGCGGAAGCTGTCCTCCAGGTGCTCCAGCCAGGCGCGTACCGCCGGCAGCTGACCGCGTCTGTGGGCATAGGCGGCCTGCAGGTGACCACCGGGCAGCGACCAGTCCGGCAGCAGGCGCTGCAAGCGACCCTCGGCCAGTTCGGCCTCGCAATAGAGCAGCGGCAGCATCGTGTAGCCGAGGCCCGCCAGGGCGGCGGTCTTGCGTACGCTAAAGTCATCGATGCCCAGCCGGGCTTCCAGCACCAGCTCACGGCGCTGGCCGTTGGGGCCGACCATGCGCAGGTGCACCCGGCGATCCAGTTCCAGGGCGCCGAGCAGCGGGACCCCCAGCAGGGCCTCCGGTGCATCCAGCTGGCGACCGACGAGAAAGTCGGGTGCGGCCACCAGCACCCCGGAGGCCTGGCGTAGGCGGCGCACGATCAGCCCCGGTTCCACGTCGTCGACGTCCCTTACCCGCAGGGCCACGTCGAGACCCTCGTTGACCACGTCCACCCGCCGATTGACCAGCACCATCTCCAGCTGCACCTGGGGATAGCGCTGCAGGAAGCGGGTGACGACGTCGGGCAGGTAATCCTGCGCCAGCGCCACCGGGCAGGACACCCGCAGCGGTCCACGGGGTTCGCTGGACAGGCTGGCCGCCGTCTCGGCGGCGCTCTCCGCCTCGCGCAGCAGCGCCTGGCAGTGCACGAGGTAGCGCTCGCCAAGGGTGGTCAGGGTCAGGGTACGGGTGGTGCGCTGCAGCAGCCGCGCGCCCAGGCGCGTCTCCAGCTCGGCGATCCGTCGGGACAGCCGCGACTTGGGAATGCCCAGCAGCCGCCCGGCGGCGGCGAAGCCCCCGGCTTCCACTACCTTGGCGAAGTAGGCGAGATCATTGAGGTCTTGCATGGACGATTGTCCTATCCATGGGACGAAGCATCGCATTCTAGGCGACTAATCAGCCGATCGTCTTATCGGTAGTCTGGGCTCATCGCGTCGAACCCTACAGGACTACCGCACATGAAACTCTTGCACATCGATTCCAGCATCCTCGGTGATCACTCCGCCTCCCGTGCCCTGACCGCCAAGGTGGTCGCCGCCCTCAAGGCCGCTACCCCCGGACTGAAGGTCAGCTACCATGACCTCGCCCACGACGCCCTGGGGCACTTCTCCGCCGCCAGCCTGGCCGCCGGTGCCACCCCCGGCGAGCAGCGCAGCGCCGAACAGCGCGACGAAGCCGAGCGCAATGCCCGCGCCCTGCAGGAATTCCTCGCCGCCGATGTCCTGGTGCTGGGCGCCCCCATGTACAACTTCACCATCCCGACCCAGCTCAAGGCCTGGATCGACCGCATCACCGTGGCCGGCACCACCTTCCGCTACAGCGAAGCCGGTCCGGTGGGTCTCTGTGAAGGCAAGAAGGCGATCATCGTCGCTACCGCGGGCGGCATCCATGCCGGCAAGCCCACCGGCATCGCCCACGAAGACTATCTGAAGCTGCTGCTGGGCTTCCTCGGCATCACCGATGTCCAGATCGTCCGCGCTGAAGGCCTGGCCTATGGCGACGAAGCCAAGAACGCGGCCCTGGCCAGCGCCGAACGCCAGATCGCCGACCAGTACGCCTGAGTCCGGACGCCCTCACCCCAGGCCCCTCTCCCTCAGGGAGAGGGGAGCTAGCGACTCCTCGCGCGTGGGCAGGGGCAGTCTGAAAAGTCGAGGTCGGAGTGAAGGGGCCCTCACCCCCGGCCCCTCTCCTTGAGGGAGAGGGGAGCTAGAGCCCAGAGATCAAGCTTCGTGACGGCCTGGGCGCCGGAACTCATTCCTCGCGCCATCCCGCTCTTCCCCCTCTCCCTCCGGGAGAGGGCCGGGGTGAGGGCTGCTCGCGTATTTAGCTGAACCCCACCACCGGATGCGGCACATAGGGCGCTTCCAGGGCACCGATCTCTTCTTCGCTCAGGCGCAGCTCCAGCGCCGCCACCGCATCCTCCAGATGCTGAGGCTTGGACGCCCCGACGATGGGTGCGTCGATGCCCGGCTTCTGCAGCAGCCAAGCCAGGGCCACCTGGGCACGGGGTACGCCACGGGCTTCGGCGATGCGCGCCACGGCGGCGACGATCTGCCGATCGGATTCCTCACTGGCGGTATAGAGCGTCTTGCCGAAGGCGTCGCTTTCGGTGCGCGCGGTGCTGGCGTCCCAGTCGCGGGTCAGGCGGCCGCGGGCCAGCGGACTCCAGGGGATCACGCCGATGCCGGCGTCGCGGCACAGCGGCAGCATCTCCCGCTCCTCTTCGCGATTGAGCAGATTGAGGTGGTTCTGCATGGTGGCGAATTTTGTCCAGCCATGGCGTTCCGCCGTGTGCAGCGCCTTGGCGAATTGCCAGGCATACATGCTGCTCGCACCGATGTGCAGCGCCTTGCCCGCCTTGACCACGTCGTGCAGGGCTTCGAGGGTCTCCTCGATGGGGGTGTGATAGTCCCAGCGGTGGATCTGGTAGAGGTCGACATAGTCGGTGCCCAGCCGCTGCAGGCTGGCGTCGATGGCGGCGAAGATCGCCTTGCGCGACAGGCCGCCGACATTGGGCTTGTCGCGCAGCGGGAAGTACACCTTGGTCGCCAGCACGATCTCCTCGCGCACGGCGTTGGCCTTGAGAAAGCGGCCGACGATCTCTTCGCTGGTGCCGTCGGAGTAGCTGTTGGCGGTGTCGAAGAAGTTGATCCCGAGATCCAGCGCCTTCTTCAGCAGCGGCTGGCTCTGGTCTTCCGGCAGGGTCCAGGGGTGATTGCCGCGCTCGGGGACGCCATAGGTCATGCAGCCGAGGCAGAGGGGCGAGATCTTCAGACCGGTGCGGCCTAGATTGCGATAGTTCATGGGGGCCTCCAGGGATGGTCGAAAAGGGTTGACCACGTGGGTCCCGGATCGACTGCAACGAACTTACCGGCTGCCGTCTGGTTCTAGATGAATTCTCATCCACAACCGGAGACGCTCCATGAAAAAATATGCTTCCGCGGTCTGGCAAGGCGGTCTGAAGGATGGCAAGGGCCATATCTCCACCGAGAGCGGCGCGCTCAAGGACAATGCCTACGGCTTCAACACCCGTTTCGAAGACACCCCGGGCACCAATCCCGAGGAACTGATCGGCGCGGCCCATGCCGGTTGCTTCTCCATGGCCTTTTCCATGCTGCTGGGCCAGAACGGTCTGACCCCCGAGCGCATCGAGACCAAGGCCGACGTGACCCTGGACAAGGTCGGCGACGGCTTCGAGATCACCACCATCGATCTGACCATGAAGGCCAAGATCCCCGGTGCCACCCAAGAGCAGTTCACCACCATCGCCAACCAGGCGAAGGAAGGCTGCCCGGTGTCCAAGGTGCTCAAGGGCGCCAAGATCAACCTGAACGCCACGCTCGAAGGCTAAGGGTTTGAGGTGCCTGCCGGTGCCGCCTGGCATCGGCAACACCGCGTCATAAAGGCCGTTCGCAGCGACAGGCCGAATCGCTAGACTGCTCCGACCACGCTTTCGGAGAGCACGATGAACGACTCCCTCTTCATGACCCTCTTTTCCATCCTCGCCGTGTTGCTGCTGGGCGGCGGCATCTACGGCTGCGTGATCCTCAATCGCCAGCGCAAGGACATCGAGAAGAACGACAGCGAAGGCTAGGCCAGGCGCCGACCTGCCAGATAGCGCACGCCCTCGGCACCGAAGCGCTCCGAGTGCGGCTCCTGAGCGGCCAGGTGGAAGACCTCGCCAACGCCATAGTGGCGCTCGCCCGTGGCCGTGCGGATGTGCAAGTCGCCCTGGACGACCAGCGCCTTGGCTTCGAAGGGATGAGCATGGGAGTCCAGGCGGCCCAGGGCCTCGCGCTCGACCAGTACCGGCGGCTGGAAGCCCTCGCGGGCGAGTTGCTCGATGAAGGTGATCGAGTCCAAGGGTGCTCCTGACGCTGAAGGGAGATGATCCGCGTCCAGGCTAAAGCACCCACCTGCGTTTGACCCGTTCAAAATCGCTATGACGGGCCCTGGTACGGACTATGACCGGCCAGGGCCGCTGGCGCGTGGCAGCCCCGGCTGGCCCGAGGTTCCACGTGGAGCATCAGCGTTCCAGCTTGCGCTCGACCTCGGCGGTCTTGCGCCTGATCTCCTCGGCTTCCTGCTCCTTGGTCTTGATATCGGTGGGCGTGATGACCTTGTCGATGCCATCGGTCGGCGTCGATTCCGGCTGTTCCATGTCCTTTTTCACCACGTCCACCGGCCGTCCGGCTTCATCGAGCGCGGGTTCGTTGGGTGGGGTCTTGCCCAGATGGGCATCGGAACGCTGGTCGCTCATGAAGGGCTCTCCTCGGTAGGGTCCTTCTTTCGAGCGCGACGACCGCTGCGGAGTTCGCCCGCCGCTCAATTGCGGATCCGCACCCGCTCCAGATAGGCCAGCAACTGCGCCTGCTCGGTGGCGTCCAGCGGCGCGAAGACCGCTTCCAGGGCCTGGGTGCGCGGCACCTGGGCCTGGTCCAGCGCCTGGCGACCCTGCTCGGTGAGATGGACCAGCAGCGCCCGGCGATCCTGGGGATGGGGCTCGCGCCGGACCAGGCCGTCGCGTTCCAGGGCATCGAAAGCATCGGTCAGGGTGCGCGGCGCATGGCGCAGCTGTTCGGCGACCTCGCCCGGACGACAGGGGCCCAGGCGTTCCAGCACCTTGAGCACCTTGTAGCGGGCAAAGGAAAGTCCGGAGGCCTTGAGGGTCTCATCCAGTTGTTGGCGCATCTGCCGTTTCAGATCCATCAGGGCTTCGGCAATGGCGGCGGCGGTTGACATGAAAGCTGCTTACCTCGAATATAGTGAGGAACCTCAATGAATGGTACCTCCGCAATGGCGACATCTTTTCACAGCCGCGAGGGCGATGCCAGTGCCCCTCACCTTTTCCAGCGCGTGCGCTTCGACCTCAAGCGTCGCTGGGCAACCGTCGTCCGCCGCGAAGAACTCGGTGGCGACCTGCTGCGCCTGACCTTTGGCGGCAGCGACTTGGCGGATTTCCAGAGCGCGGCCTTCGACGAGCACGTGAAGCTCTTCGTCCCCGCCGACACCACGCCGATTCGCGCCGCTAGCCCCGAGCAGCTGGTGGGCCGCCACTACACGCCGCGCCACTACGATGCCGCCCGTGGCGAACTGGCCATCGACTTCTACCTGCATGAAGCCGGGGTGCTGACCACCTGGGCGCGCCAGGCGCAGCCGGGTGCCGAGCTGATCATCGGTGGACCCAAGGGCGCTCTGGTGCCGCCCGAGGATTTCGACTGGTACCTGCTGGCCGGCGACGAGACCGCCCTGCCCGCCATCGCTCGCCGCCTGGAGCAGCTGGCAGCCGGCGTCCGGGTAGTAGTCGTTGCCGAAGTGGCCCGTCCGGGCCTGGAAATCGCCCTGCCGACGGCCGCGGCCGCCGAGATCCGCTGGGTCTATCGCGAGACCGCGGCCGAGGCCCTGGTGCAGGCCCTGGAGCAGCTGGAGCTGCCGCCCGGTGAAGGCTATGCCTGGATCGCCGGCGAGGCCACCCAAGCCCGCGCCGCGCGCCAGGCGCTGTTGGCCAAGGGACTGCCGCGGGACTGGGTCAAGGCGGCCGGCTACTGGAAGCTCGGCGAGAGCGACCAGCATGTGAAGGTCGAGGATTGAGCACCGCCACCGCCGTCACCGACGGCCTGCCCCTGCCCCGCCGCTATCGCGCCGTGGCCGCCCTGCTGCTGGCCATCAGCATGACGGTGCTGGACAGCGGCATCGCCAACCTGGCGCTGCCCAGCATCGCCGAGGCCCTGGACGTCTCGGCGGCGGCGGCGGTCTGGATCGTCAGCGCCTATCAGCTGAGTCTGGTGGCGCTGCTGTTTCCCCTGGCCGCGGTGGCCGAGCGTCACGGTCTGCGGCCGGTCTTCGCCGCCGGGGTCGGGATCTTCGGCCTGGCCTCCCTGGGCTGCGCCCTGGCGCCGGATCTCGCCAGCCTGGTAGCTGCGCGGGCGCTGCAGGGGGTGGGCGCCGCCGCCATCATGTGCGTCAGCGCCGGTATCGTCCGCCTCTCCTATCCGCGCGATCGCCTCGGGCGTGGCATCGCCATCAATGCCCTCTGCGTGGCTCTGGGGTCGGCTGCCGCACCCAGCCTGGGCGCCGCCATCCTGGCCCTGGGTGGCTGGCCCTGGCTATTCGCCGTCAATGTGCCGGTGGCGGTGCTGATCGCGCTGCTGGTGCATAACCTGCCCGACAGCCCCCGTGCGCAGCGCCGCCTCGATCCGCTCAGCGTGCTGCTCAACGCCCTGCTGTTCTGCGCCGGCATCGGCGGTCTGGAGCGCCTCGGCGCCGCGCCGGTGCAGGGCTTGGGTCTGCTGCTGCTGGCCGCTGCCAGCCTGGTGCTGCTGGTGCGCCGCGAGCGCGGTCTGCCGGCGCCGCTGTTGCCGGTCGATCTGCTGGGGCTGCCGGCCATGCGCCACTCGGTGCTGGCCTCGGTCTGCTCCTTTGCCGCGCAGATGCTCTGCTTTCTCGCCCTGCCTTTCTATCTGCAGCACCAGCTCGGACTAGTGCCGTTGCAGGTGGCCCTGCTGATGCTGGCCTGGCCGCTCACCGTGGCCGTCTCGGCGCAGGTGGCCGGGCGCCTGGCCGACCGCCACCCGCCGCAGCGCCTTTGCATGCTTGGTGGCCTGGGCATCGCCCTGGGGCTGGCCGCGGCGGCGATCATGCCGTTGGAGCGCTCGACCGCCCTGCTGATACCCTGCCTGATTCTCGGCGGCATCGGCTTCGGCTTCTTTCAGGTGCCCAACAACAGGATCATGCTGACCGCCGCCCCGGCCGGTCGCAATGGCGCCACCGGCGGTGTCCAGGCCACGGCGCGGCAGACCGGCATGGCCCTGGGCGCCGCGGCCCTGGCGCTGCTGCTGCATCTGGATGGCAGCCTGGCCCCGCGGCTGGGACTGGCTCTGGCGGCGGCTCTGGGTCTGGTCGCCGCCTGGTCCAACTGGCGGGCACCGCGCTAGGACTGGGGGCCTGCCTCCGGCCCGAGCAGCGCCCTGAGCGCCTGCTCGCGCTCGGCCGCCGGGCGCTCGCCCAGCAGCCGGACCCGATGGAAGAAGGCCGGCCAGTTGCCCGGGTGCTGTCGATAAAGGGCGGCAAAGGCCGGCACCCACTGTTCGTACAGGCCATAGGGCACCAGCCGCGCATTGTTGAGCGGCTGCTGCATCCAGCCATCGAAGCGGCGGTCGTCCCGCCAGGCCGGGGTGGCGCGCAGCCGCTGGTAATCGCTGCGCAACTGCGCGAAGCGGCAGGCCTTGGCCGCGCGCTTGGCCTCGGCCGTCAATGGCTGGGCATAGAGCCGGGCCAGGTCGGCGCGGGTGGTCAGCAGCAGGGCGCGGAATTGCTGGTAGCGGGCTTCGCGCCCCGCATCCGGCGGGGGTAGACCGCGACTGGCGCGCCATTGCCGCAGGCCTTCGCCCTCGACGAAGGTGGCATAGGACTCGTTGAAGGCGGTATCGCCGGGCAGATAGAAGCGCTGGTGCGCCAGTTCGTGGAAGATCGTCGCCGCCACCTGATCGTCGTCCCAGCGCAGCATGCTGCTGAGCAGCGGATCGCTGAACCAGCCCAGCGTCGAATAGGCCGGCACGCCACCGACATAGGTGTCCTGGCCCTCGGCCTGCAGCCGCTGCGCCTCGCCTCGCGCCCGGGCTTCCTGGTAGTAGCCGCGATAGGCCACGCAACCGGCGATGGGAAAGCAGTGGGTGGTGGGCCGGGTGGAGAATTCGGCGGTGGCGAAGACGTTCCACAGCACGAAGGGCCGCTTGAGTTCGACGAAACTGCGATAGCTGGCGTTGTCGGGCAAGGCCAGCTCGGCGCTGGCGAAGCGGCGGGCCGCCGCCGCGACGGCCAGGCGTTCGCGCAGGGCGGCGGGTCGCGCGGGATCTGCGACGACCGTCGCAATGGGCTCGCGATCACGGATCAGCGCCCATTGGCCCTGTACCATCTGACCGTAGTACCCGACCGAGGTACAACCGCTCAGTCCGATCACGAGGGACAGCAGCGCCAGCCAGCGGCTCGTGCGTTGCGCAGGCAGGGTGCCTGGCTGGGTGGCGCGCCCTTCCCTGCCCGGAGTTGTAGCCGTCATGCGTAGACTGTGCCTGCTGTTGCCTGTGCTGTTCCTAGGTGGCTGTTCCCTGTGGCCGTTGCCCAAGCCGGATCCGGCGCAGGCCTGGATCGATCTGGACAGCGACGGCAAGGCCAAGCTGGAAGCCCTGCGCGCCGACCGCAAGGATCTCGAAGACAGGCGCTACTTCCAGGTCTGGCCGGGGAACCACGATCTGCAGGTACGCTACCAGTTCGAGGTGCAGCCCACCAACATCGGCGCCCAGGTGGCCGATCCGCTGGCGCGCACCTGCCTGGTGACCCTCAACTACAAGGCCTTCGCCGCCGGCGAGCGCTATCGCCTGGAAGCCGGCCAGACCGGCTGGCGGCCCTGGGCGCGCCTCTATGACGAGCGCAACCAGGAAGTCGCGCGTAGCACTGCCAGTCGTTGCGGCGACGTGTAGACTCGGCTGATCTCCCTGTCGCGAGTCGCCGTCCATGCGCCTGCGCCTGCTGGTCCCCCTGCTGCTCCTGCTCGGCGGCTGCACCACGCCGCTGCCCCCCAAGGATCCCCACCAGGCGTGGGTCGATCTGGTGCTGCGCGAACCCGCGGTGGGCGCCTCGCTGCTGGCCGAGGCCCAGGACGGCAAGCGTCTCGATGACGGCCGCTACTTCCAGCTCACCCCCGGCAGCCACAGCCTCAAGGTGAGCTATCGCTACGAACTCTATGGCGGCGGTGGCTTCGGTTCGCGCTTCGGCTGGCGCGAACCGCTGCAGATCCAGTGCTATCTGGAACTGGACTATCCGGACTTCCAGGCCGGCCGGCGTTATCGCCTGGAGGCCGAGAACACCTTTGGCCAGGGTCAGATCACCCTCTACGACGGCCCGCGCGAGCTGGTGAGTTCCGAGCGCGGCATCTGCTCGCCCTTCTGACCACGGCTGGCAGAGCGGCCGGCACGGTCGGGTGAAGGGCTACTAGGCAGGCACGCTGAGCCAGTCGTCCTGGCTGCGATCCTGGGTGCGGACCGTCAGCGGGCGGCCCTTCTGCTCGCGCAGCTGGCGACTCATGCGCAGGAAATCCTCGCGTTCCATCCAGCGCGGCGCGGGCTGGGCAAGGGACAGAGCTTGGCGAATCCGGGCGAACGGCGACATGGCATTACCCTCTTGGCTAAATACTGTATGCGCAAACAGTACTAAGCCAAGCGGAACTGTACAAGCATCCAGCGGATGAACGGTCTGTCTCCCGGTCCGGGAGTTCAGTCGTTGCGCTGGTAGAGGATCTTGTAGGTCCCGTTGGCGCAGCTGCCCACCACCATGTTGGGATCGCGCACCTCGGCATTGGGGACCGCTTCGAGGGTATAGGCGGTCACCCCGGCCGACTGGATCTTGACCTCGATGTCGGCCTTGAGCTGATCGCAGGACAGGGGTTCGGCCAGCACGGCAGTGCTCAGCAGGGTGGTGCAGCAGAGGAGCGAGAGACGCAGCATGGCGGTTTTCCTTGGCGTGATGACCTCTCAGGCTTGGACGCCCGCGCTGTGGCGATGTTCTCAGCGCGGCCCTTTGGCCAGCGAAGCGGTGGAACCTGGAACCCGAACGGTATTTCCGATGGGCATTCCGTTCAGCGAAGTGCTCCCATGTTCCAGTGGTTGAAAGACAATTCCCAGGTCCTCACACTCTTCGCCCAGTGCTGCACCCTGGGCGTCTGGGTCCTCTATGCGCAGCTCCTGCTCAACAACTACAAGCGCCAGCGTCAGCCGCGGCTGATCATCAACCGCGGCGCCGGCAAGGGCGTAGGCGCCCTCTGCCTGCTGTCCAACATGAGCGCCGAGCCGGTGTTCATCAACCAGCTCACGGTGATCCTCAAGACCAATCGCGAGACGCTCTACACGGATGTCACCGACATCCGCGAGAGTGGCCAGGATGACGTCGATCCCGATCTGGTGCTGGGCCAGGCTACCCACCAGGGACCGCTCAACACCGGCGACTTCACCCACATCGGCACCTTCCAGGGCCTGATTCGCCGCGCCGCCGAGTACAACGGCCTGACCCTGGAAGACCACCGGCCGCCCGAGGGCTGGGTGTTCGAGGGCCTGGAGATCCGCGCGGTGGCCTTCTACGGCTCGGACCACGACCCCATCGGCGTGCGCCGGCGCTTTCGCCTGGGCCAGCACGACGGCCACTACTGCGCGCTGATCGCCGAGGACTGGCAGACCCAGCAGCTGACCACGCGCCGCCAGCGGCGCATGGTGCAGGACGAGTGGATGGTCGAGCTGGAGCCCAAGGCTCAGCCAAAGAACCAGTAGCAGATCAGGATCGAGGCCGTGACCCCGGTGAATTCCGCCAGGAGGGCGCACCCCACCGCATGGCGGGCGCGCTGGATGCCCACCGCGCCGAAGTACACCGCCAGCACATAGAAGGTGGTCTCGGTACTGCCCTGGATGGTCGCCGCCACCAGCGCCGGAAAGCTGTCCACGCCGTGGGTCTGCATGGTCTCGATCAGCAGCGCGCGGGCGGCACTGCCGGAGAAGGGCTTGACCAGGGCGGTGGGCAGCGCCTCGACGAAGCGGGTGTCCCAGCCAAGGAAGGTCACCGCATGGCGGATGCCTTCGAGAACGGCCTCCAGGGCGCCGGAAGCGCGCAGCACCCCCACCGCGCAGAGCATGGCGACCAGATAGGGCAGCAGCGACTTGGCGACGTCGAAGCCTTCCTTGGCGCCTTCGACGAAGGCTTCGTAGACCGGCACCTTGCGCAGGGCGCCAAGGATCATGAACGCCAGGATGATGCCGAACAGGGTCAGGTTGCCGAGCAGCGACGACAACCCGGCCAGCGCCGTGGCGGTCAGGGTGAAGAGAAAGGCGACGAAGGCGCCGAAGGCCAGGGCGCCCCCGCCGATCCAGGCCAGCACCACCGGATCCCAGAGTTTCAGCCGCTGCATGAAGGCCACCGAGAACAGCCCCACCAGGTTGGCGCAGGTGTGGGCCAGCAGGATCGGCAGGAACACCAGGGTCGGATCGGTGGCGCCCTGCTGGGCGCGGTACATGAACACCGTCACCGGCAACAGCGTCAACGAAGAGGCATTGAGCACCAGGAAGAGGATCTGCGCATTGCTCGCCGTGGTGCTACTGGGATTGAGCTCCTGCAGGGCGCGCATGGCCTTGAGGCCGATGGGCGTGGCGGCGTTGTCCAGGCCCAGGCCGTTGGCGGCGAAGTTGAGGGTGATCAGCCCCAGCGCCGGATGACCGCGCGGCACCTCGGGCATCAGCCGGGCGAACAGCGGTCCGAGCAGCCGCGCCAGGGCGTCCACCAGCCCGGCCTTTTCGGCGATGCGCAGGATGCCGAGCCAGAGGGTCAGGGTGCCGAACAGGAGCACCATGACCTCCACCGACAGCTTGGCCATGGCGAACAGACTCTCCACCATGGCGGCGAAGACCCCGGCGTTGCCGGCGACCAGCCATTGGCCGAAGGCGCTGATCCCGGCAACGATGAAGAAGCCCAGCCACAACCCGTTGAGCATCGCGGTTCTCCCGGCAAAACGGCGATGATAACCGCAGCGTCCGCTCCCTGCAGGGAAGCCGTTCAGTCTGTGGTCATCGCCGCCGGGTTATCCTCTGACCTTTCACGCAACCCGCTGGAGTCCGCCCATGCGTCTGTCCGTTCTCGCCCTGCCGCTGGTGCTCGCCGCCAGCCCGGTGTTCGCCTTCAACCTCAACGACGCCGTCAACGCCTACAACAGCGCCAATGGCAACAACAACGCCAAGGCCACCGCCGCCGCGGCGGCCACGCCCCAGGCCCAGGGCCTGCTGCAGGCGCTGACCAGCCAGCTCAACGTCACCCCGCAACAGGCGGTGGGCGGCACCGGCGCCCTGCTCGGCCTGGCCAAGAATCAGCTGGTGGGCAACGACTATCGCCAGCTGGCCAAGGCCGTGCCGGGACTGGACCAACTGGCCGGCGCCAATGCCACCGGCGGCCTGGCGCAACTGGGCGGCCTGGGCAGTCTGCTCGGCGGCGGTGGTCAGGACGCCAAGCAGAGTCCGCTGGGCAGCCTGCTGGGCAATGTCGACAGCCGCCAGGACGTCGACAAGACCTTCAACGCCCTGGGCATGAACAGCGGCATGACCAGCCAGTTCGCCCAGGTGATCCTCGGCTATCTCGGCAAGCAAGGGACCCAGCCCTCCCTGCTGAGCACCCTGGGCAATGTCTGGGGCCTCTGACGGCGCCCCGCGCTGGCTGACCCAGGCGGCGGCCGGCGCGGAGCCGGACCATGCCGAGGCGCCGTGGAGCTGGCTCTATGCCGACCGCGGCTCCCTCACCGAACGCCTGACCGCCCTCAGTGGCGGCCGCTTCGCCGTCGAGGTGATCGCCGAGGGCTGGCAAGCGCTGCGGCTGGACGAGTGCCAGGCGCTGGAGGTGCCGCCGGCCAGCCCTGGCTGGGTGCGCGAGGTCTGGCTGCGCGGTGCCGGCGAGGCCTGGGTCTTCGCCCGCAGCGTGGCGGCGCGCGAAGCCCTGGAAGCGGCGGATTTCGACCTGGCGGCGCTGGGCGAGCGCCCCCTCGGCCACTGGCTGTTCCAGGCACCGGCCTTTGTCCGCGGACCGCTGGAAGCCTGCCGCTATCCGCTCGCCTGGCTGCCCGCAGGAGCGGCCACCACGCCCTGCTGGGCCCGGCGCTCGGTGTTCCGGCGTGGTCCCCTGGCGATCCTGGTGGGCGAGGTCTTCCTGCCGGCCTTCTGGCCGCACGCGCGGCGCGAGAGCGGGTCGACTCATCACGACGGCAGCGGCGAAATCCCAGGGCCCCTATAATCGCCGGGCCCTTCGCCATGCAGCCGTCCGATGAAAAAGAACGCCTCCCGTCCCCGTGATCGCCGTCCCGCCGCGCCCCGCGGTCCCGAGCCCAGCGCCCGGGTGATCGCTACGCGCCCCCGCCGCGAGCGCATCCGCGACTTCGTCCAGCTGACCCGGCTGGACCGCCCCATCGGCATCTATCTGCTGCTCTGGCCCACCCTCTGGGCGCTGTGGATCGCCGCCGAGGGCGTGCCGAGTCTGAAGAATCTGCTGATCTTTGTGCTCGGCGTGGTGCTGATGAGATCGGCCGGCTGCGTGATCAACGACTTCGCCGACCGCAATTTCGACGGCCACGTCGCCCGCACCAAGAACCGCCCCCTGGCCACCGGGCGCATCTCGCCCAAGGAAGCCCTGCTGTTCTTTGCCGTGCTGGTGCTGCTCAGCTTCGGCCTGGTGCTCTGCACCAATGCCACCACCGTCTGGCTGTCCTTTGGCGCCCTGGGCGTGGCGGCGCTCTATCCCTTCATGAAGAGATACACCTACTACCCCCAGGCGGTGCTCGGCGCGGCCTTTTCCTGGGGCATGCCCATGGCCTTCACCGCCGAGACCGGCGAGTTGCCGGCGGCGGCCTGGCTGCTGTTCGTCGCCAATGTGATCTGGACGGTGGGCTACGACACCTACTACGCCATGGCCGACCGCGAAGACGATCTCAAGATCGGGGTGAAATCCACCGCCATCCTGTTCGGCGACGCCGACCGGGTGATCATCGCCACCCTGCAGGGCCTGACCCTGTTCTGCCTGGCGCTGGCCGGCGGCCGCTTCGGCCTGGGCCTGCCTTTCTACCTGGGCCTGGTGGTGGCGGCCGGCTGCTTCGCCTGGGAATTCCACGTCACCCGCGACCGTGATCCTCTGGTGTGCTTCAAGGCCTTCCTGCACAACCACTGGGCGGGGCTGGCGATCCTCGTCGGCATCATCGCCGATTACGGACTGCGCTGAGCCGGAGCGCCCGCGGCGGCATCGGCCACCACCTCCGGCAGCGCCTCGGGTTGCGTCGCCTGCACCGCACGGGCCTTCTTGGCCTTGGACGCCTTGCGGCTCTGCTGCCAAGCCACCGCCAGGCCGCTGGCGCAGATGATGAGGATGCCGATCAGCGCGCCGCTGTCCGGCACATGACCGAAGACGAAATAGCCGATGATGCCGGCGGTGACGATCTGGCCGTAGCTGAAGGGCGCCAGCAGCGCCGGTGGCGCATAGCGGAAGGCCTGGGTCAGCAGCAGGTGGCCGGACATGCCGAAGAGGCCGAGCAGGGCCAGCATGAAGCCGTGGGTCAGGGTCGGGATCTCCCAGAAGAAGGGCACCACGCTGCTCAGCACCAGGGTGTTGATGATGCCGGTAAGGAAGTTGCTGGTGGTGGGGCTGTCGATGCCGCTGAGCAGGCGGGTCAGCAGCTGGTAGAGACCGAAGCACACCGCCGAGCAGACCGGTAGCAGCACCGCCGGGGTGAACAGCTGGCCGCCCGGCCGCACGATGATCAGCACCCCGATGAAGCCGGCCAGCACCGCCGCCCACTGGCTGCGGGTCACGGTTTCCTTGAGCAGCGGCACCGACAGCGCCGTCACCATCAGCGGGGCGAGAAAGTTGACCGCCGTGGCCTCGGCCATCGGCAGGTAGCGCAGCCCGGTGGTGAAGAACAGGCTGCAACCGATCAGGCACAGCGCCCTGAGCACCTGCAGGCCGGGTCGCTTGGTGCGGATCACCGCCAGTCCCGAGCGCGGGATGAAGATGCCCATCATCAGCAGGGTGTGGGAGAGGTAGCGGGCCCAGACCACCATGACTACCGGATAGAAGCCGGACAGGTACTTGGAGAGGGCATCGTGGGAGGCGAACAGCCAGACCGCGAGGCAGATCAGGGCGATGCCCTTGAGCGGCTGGTCGGCGAATCTCAGAGTGGGTCCTGCTGGGGCGCTCATTGGACTCCCGTGGCGCTTGGAGCCTGTTCAAAGTCTGCTGCGCGTCGGCCAAACGTCGTTGAAAATGCCTTCGGAATGCTCATTTACCCTTTGTAAACTCCGCTTCCTCAGGCCTTTTCGCCTTGTTTGTCGCTAGCTCGCGAGACCTTGAACACGCTCTGACGGCGGTCCCTGACCGCCTGCGTGATCCGGCCGTCCTGCACGGCGGTCCGTCGGCGTGGGCACCGACTCGGGACATGGACCTCGACGATGGCGGAGTGTGCCGTCGAGCACCCATCCTGTCGCCCTCAGGACCGCAATACCGGGCGATATTTCAATAGCTTACTAACTATGACCCGGCGCGCGGCCCGGTCTCTTCCGAGCTTAGTCCAAGGGGCCCGCCGATCTCAATGCGCTTGGCCGACGACTTCGCTGACGGCCCGCACGAACGCCTCGTCCGCTTCCAGCGCCCCGGGGATCTGTTCGCGCAGATAGGCCACCCAGGTGCGGATCTTGGCATCCAGGTACTGCCGCGAGGCATAGAGGGCATAGGCATTGAGCCGCTGCAGGCGATAGGCCGGCAGCACCCGCACCAGGCTGCCGTCGCGCAGGCCGTCCACCGCCGAATAGAGCGGCAGCACGCCGATGCCCAGGCCCTGGCGCAGGGCCTCGGTCATGGCGTCGCCGACGTTGACCTGGAAGGGGGTCTCGCCGATGCGATAGGTCTCAGGGCCGTTGGGGCCCTCGAAGTGCCAGCGGTCGAAGGACACCACCGGACTGATGAATCTCAGGCAGGCGTGGTCGGCCAGCTCCGCCGGCGTCTGTGGCTGACCATGCTCCGCCAGGTAGGCGGGCGAGGCGCAGAGGATGCTGTAGGTGTGGCCGATCTGCTGGGAGACGAAGCCGGAATCGGGTAACTCGGCCGCCACCACGATGGCCAGGTCGAAACCCTCTTCGAGCAGATCGGGAATGCGGTTGGCCATGGTCAGGTCGAAGCGCACCTCGGGGTGCAGGGCGCGATAGCCGGCGATGGCGCGGATCACGTAGTGCTGACCGATGCCGGTCATGCTGTGCACCCGCAGCCGTCCCTCGGGGCGCGCCTGGGCGTGCCCGGCCTCGGCTTCGGCTTCCTCGACATAGGCGAGGATCTGCTCGCAGCGCGCCAGGTAGCGCTGGCCGGCCTCGGTCAGGGCGATGCGTCTCGTGGTCCGGTGCAGCAGGCGGGTGCGCAGATGGGTTTCCAGATGGGCCACCGCCCGGGAGACGTGGGCCGTGGTGGTCTGCAGCGTCTGGGCCGCCCCAGTGAAGCTGCCGCTCTCCACCACGGCGACGAAAACGCGCATGTTGTGCAGGGTGTCCATGCCGCCTCGACAGTCGGGAAAAGCGTCATTCTCCATATTATTTCAGTATGTGAAACAAAGATTCGCCGGTTCGCGCGCTAATCGGCCACCCTGGAATTTTATAGAATCGTTAGCAGCCTAATGGTAACGTCCGCTGACCGCTCGGTTCGCGGGCATCTCCTACCGGCGTCCTCTTCAGTTCCAGCTCATCTCGCCTACCGCGCTGCGCCCTCTCAGCCAGACGCCGGTATGGCCTTGTTGCCAACGGACCCCCACGTGTCGCCTTTCTCTAGCAGAGCCTGGCCTGCGCTCACGGTGGTCGCCCTCGCGACCCTGCTGGCCGGCTGTATCGGTACCGGTCACAACGCGCCCCAGGCGCAGCGTCTCGACGATCAGGCGCTGGCCACCGACGCCGCCATCCAGGCCGCCGCCGGCCAGGCCGCCTGGCCCGAGCGCCAGTGGTGGCGCGCCTATGGCGATCCCCAGCTGGATGCCTGGATCGGCAGTGCCCTGGCCGACAACCCGCGCCTGGCCACGGCCGCCGCCCGGGTGCGCCGCGCCGAGTCCCTGGCGGGCCTGGCCGAATCCCGGGAAGCCCTGCAGGTCGAGGGCAAGGGCGCCTTCAAGCGCTACAGCTGGCCCACCGACGGCTTCTATGGCCCGGGCGAGCTGGCCGATCGCACCACCTGGAACAACAATGCCGAACTGGGCCTGAGCTATGCCCTGGACTTCTGGGGCCGCGAGCGCGACGCCAGCGCCCAGGCTCTGGACCAGGCCCATCAGGCAGCCGCCGAGGTCCGCGCCGCCGAACTGGAGCTGACCGGCAACATCGTCCGCAGCTACATCGGCTTCGCCCTGCACCACGACCAGCGCGACATCCTCGCCGCCACCCTGGAGCAGCAGCGGCAACTGGCCGACCTGGCCCAGCGTCAGCTGGACGGTGGCCTCGGCACCCAGTTCGAGGTTAGCCAGGCGCGCGCCCTGCTGCCCGAGACCGAACGCCAGCTGGAAGCCCTGGACGAGACCCTGGCGCTGGATCGCAACCAGCTCGCCGCCCTGGCCGGCAAGGGCCCGGGTGCCGGCGCCCGCCTGCAGCGGCCGCGCCTGACCCTGGGCGCGGCGCCACGCCTGCCCAGCAGTCTGCCCCTGGAACTGGTCGGCAAGCGCCCCGACGTGGTGGCACGCCGCTGGCAGATCGCCGCCGCGGCCAAGGGCGTGGACGTCGCCCGCGCCAGCTTCTATCCCAACATCGACCTGGTGGCCAACGTCGGCCAGTTCCTGACCCTGGGCCGCCTCAGCGAGATGCTGACCCACGCCAAGACCGGCTCCTTCATCGGCCCGGCGTTCTCCCTGCCGATCTATGACGGCGGCGCCCTGCGCAGTCGTCTCGGCGCGGAATCGGCGGCCTACGACATGGCGGTCAGTGCCTATAACCAGACCCTGGTGGACGCCCTCAAGGACATCTCCGATGCGCTGATCAAGGCCGACTCGGCGGCCAGGCAGGCCACCCTCGCCGACCAGGCCAGCCAGGAAGCCCAGCGCACCTACGACATCGCCCGCGAGGCCTTTCGCCGCGGCCTGACCGACTACCTGCACGTGCTCGACGCCCAGACCCGGTTGTTCGCCCAGCAGCGGGTCACCGCCCAGGTGCATGCCCTGCGCCTGGCCGCCCAGGCCGCTGCCCTGGTCGCCCTCGGCGGCGGCGCGGACCTCGAACGCGGCCCGGGCGACCACGATCTGGTGCCGGCGCGCGTGGCCGTCGAGCGAGCCCCCCGGTGAGTGCCGGCACCACCGCCGGCGCGCCGCTGCGCCAGGCCCTCGGCGCCTGGGCGCGCAGCGACGGCAGCCTCTGGCTCTACCAGGCCAAGATGCTGCTCGCCGCCAGCCTGACCCTCTGGCTGGCCATGCGCCTGCAATTGCCGCACCCCAGTTCGGCGGTGATCACCGTGTTCATCGTCATGCAGCCGCAGAGCGGCCAGGTCCTGGCCAAGAGCTTCTACCGGGTCATGGGGACCCTGCTGGGACTGGCGGTGATGCTGGTGCTGATCGCCCTGTTCGCCCAGGAACGGGTGCCCTTCCTGATCTTTCTGGCGCTGTGGATCGGCCTCTGCGTGGCCGGCTCGGCGCGCTACCGGGACTTTCGCAGCTATGCCTGCATGCTGGCCGGCTATACCGCCGCGCTGATCGGCATCCCTGCCGCGCTCAATGCCGACACCGCCTTCATGTCGGCGGTGATGCGGGTGCTGGCCATCACCCTGGGCGTGCTCTGCAGCGGCGCGGTGAGTGCGGCGGTCTTTCCGCAGACCAGCGCCACGGCCATGCGCGCGACCCTCTATCGGCGCATGGGCGGCTTCGCCGGACTGGCCGCCGACGTCCTGCGCGGTCGGCTCGACCGGCCCACCCTGGAAGCCGCGGGCGTGCGCCTGGCCGCCGAAGCGGTGGGGCTGGAAAGCCTGCGCAGCGCCTCGGCCTTCGAAGACCCGCACATGCGCATGCGCAGCGGCCGCCTGGCCCGGCTGAACGCCGAATTCATGGGCCTGACCACCCGCCTGCATGCCCTCAGCCGCCTGCTGATGCGCCTGCGCGAACGCAACGCCCAGCTGCCACTGACGGCCCTCGAACGCCTCTGGGCGCCGCTGCTGGAACTGTTCGAGGAATGGCGCGGCCAGGCGCTCACCGACCGCGCGGCCCTGACGGCGGCGGCGCGTCTGGAACAGCTGCACCAGGGGCTGCGGCCGCGCATTCGTGCCCTGCGCGCCGAGTTGCCGCCCTTGAGCGAAACCGACCGGCGCGACTTCGAGACCGCCGTGGAGCTGCTCTTTCGCTTCACCGGCGAATGGCACGGCTATCTGCAGACCCACGCTTCCCTGGCCGCGCCGCGGCACAGTCGCGAGCAGTGGAAGCCGCGCTTCGTGGCCAAGGCCAATGCCCTGGGCGCGGCGGTCACGGGTATCCGCAGCGCCTTTCTGGTGCTGGTGCTGGGCGCCTTCTGGATCGCCAGTGCCTATCCCAGCGGCGGCATGCTGGCGCTCAACGCCGCAGCCGTCTCGGCGCTGGCCTCGGCCTCGCCGGATCCCAAGCGCACCGCGCTGCAGATGGCCGTCGGCGCCAGTGGCGGCGTGGTGCTGGGCTTCTTCCTGACCTTCTTCGTCTTTCCCTGGATCACCGGCCTGCCGCTGCTGCTGCTGACCCTGGCGCCAGTGTTCATGCTCGGCACCTGGATCTCCCTGCGCCCGGGCTGGATGGGCTATGGCCTGGGTTGCCTGGTGTTCTTCTGCTTCACCTCGATTCCCGACAATCCGCCGGTCTACGACGCCTACGCCTTCATCAACAACGGCATCGCCGTGGTCCTGTCGATGGTGATCACCGCGGCGGTCTCGGCGGTGCTGCTGCCGCCCAACAGCCCCTGGCTGTGGCGCCGGCTGGAACGGGACCTGCGCCAGCAGCTGGTACGGGCGGTGAGCGCGCCGCTGCCGCACCTGGCACCGGCCTTCGAGGGCCAGACCCGCGACCTGCTCAACCAGGCCTATGGCGTCAGCGCCGGGCGCGGCGCGGCGCAGCGGCGTCTGATCGGCTGGGCTTTCGCGGTGCTGGAGATCGGCCATGCGGTGATCGAGTTGCGCCAGCTGCAGGCGCGCCTGCCGAACGCGCCACGCTATGCCGAGGGCAGCGCCTGGCGCCAGGCCATCCGGGTGCTCGGACGCGCCCTGGTGCGTCTCTTCCTCAAGCCCGGCGCGGAACATCTGCGCCGAGCGCTGGTGGCGGTGGATGCGGCCCTGGCCGCCGTGACGGTCGTGACCGAACCGCCGGAACTGCCCTATGACGAGTCGCCGCTGCGCCAGGTGCAAAGCGATCTGCATTTCATCCGCAGCGCCCTGCTCGATCCCCAGGGGCCGCTGGCCCGCTATCTCGAGATCCCCCATGCCACGTGAAATCGCCTTCCACGGCCTCTACCTGCCCACCGTGACGGTGCTGTTCCTGGTCGCTGCCCTGCTCGCCTGGGCGCTGGACCGGGTGCTCGCCGCGGTCGGTCTCTATCACGTCGTCTGGCATCCGGCGCTGCTGCGCCTGGCCCTGTTCATCTGCCTCTACTGCGCCCTGGCGCTGTGCGTCTATCGCTAGGACTCCTGCCATGATCCTCAAGAAACTCTTCGGCGTGCTCTTTACCCTGCTGGTGGTCTGCCTGGCGCTGATCCTCGGTCGGCTGCTCTGGGTGCACTACATGAACGATCCCTGGACCCGCGACGGCCGAGTGCGCGCCGAGGTCATCACCATCGCGCCCGACGTGGCGGGCCTGGTGACCGAGATCGCCGTGCGCGACAACCAGTGGGTCAACAAGGGCGACCTGCTGCTGCAGATTGATCCGGAGCACTACGAGATCGCCGTGCATCAGGCCGAGGCTTCGGTCGCCGCGCGCAAGGCCACCCTGGCCATGCGTCAGCAGAACGCCCGCCGCCGCGCCGACATCGACAGCCTGGTGGTCTCTCGCGAGAACCGCGAAGACGCCAGCAGCGCGGCCCTGGCCGCCGAGGCCGATCTGCGCCAGGCCCAGGCCCAGCTGGAATCGGCGCGCCTCAACCTCAAGCGCACCCGGGTGCTGGCCCCCGTGGACGGCTACGTCACCAACCTCTCGGTGTTCAGGGGCGACTATGCCGCCGCGGGCGCGCCCAAGCTGGCCGTCATCGACGCCCATTCGTTCTGGGTCTATGGCTATTTCGAAGAGACCAAGCTGCCCCATGTGCGGGTGGGTGCGGCGGCGGAGATGCGCCTGATGAGCGGCCAGACGCTGCAAGGCCACGTGGAAAGCATCGCCCGCGGCATCTATGACCGGGACAACCCCCAGAGTCGTGAACTCACCGCCGATGTGAATCCCACCTTCAACTGGGTACGCCTGGCCCAGCGGGTGCCGGTGCGCATCGCCCTGGACCCGCTGCCTGAGGGCCTGCTGCTGGCGGCCGGCACCACCTGTACGGTGGTTCTGGAAGACGCTCGCGGCGAGCGTTCTTGGTGGGACGCCTTCTGGCAGGGTTGAGTCCTGCCGAACGTCCGACTTTTGCCTCTCCCAAACGACAACACCCCTGACGTCGGCGGGTTTCGCTAGAGACGAAACCGGTCGAATTCAGGGGTGTGGTCGTAACCAGCCCAGTCCGCCGCGAGTGCGAAAGTACTCCCTGTACTCTTGGAACCCTCCCCTACTGCAGAGCGTCCCGACCATGTGGCCCTTGCGTCTCGGATTAGGAGACGACTTAGAGGTTGTCCATTGAATCGGCTTAAAGCTGCAATCCGATGACAGAGCCTCAGCAGCCGGTCATCACGACCGGCTGCCTGTCTTGCTCACGGACCGAACGTCAGGGACGACGGCGACCCATGAAGAACGACACCACGAACAGCACCAGGAACAGCACGAACAGGATCTTGGCGATACTGGTGGCGGTACCGGCGATGCCACCGAAACCCAGGACGCCTGCGATGATCGCGATGATCAGGAAAGTGATAGCCCAGCTCAGCATGGTGTTTCTCCTATGTATTGCAAGTGCACTCAGCGGACGACAGCACCTGTCCAGCGAGCAGTGGTTTTATTAGCGAAATCCTGGGTATCCAGACTCGCCATCCGTGGTTCCACATCGGTCAGATCGAGATCCAGACCGTTGAGGTTGTGCGTCTGATTGAGCGCACGACCCATCATCAAAGCACTGAGCAACATCCCGAGTACGACCGCCGCTGCAGCGAACAACACAATCATCAGCAGCATCCACATCATGGTCATGACCTCAGAATACCCAGCGGGTCTGCTTCACCAGACGGTCACCGTTGGACTGTGCCGGGATGGCTTTGAGTTCCCCACGGCCTTGACTTGCCAGCGGCTTGGCTGCAGGCACCATGGCCTGGGCAGCAATGCGGGTGGATGCGATGAGTGCCTGTTCGCGGCTGACGTCCTGGCCCTGGGGGGCGGCGACGGCGGCGCTGGCGAAGCAAGCGAAGAGCGCAGTACCTACCAAGTGCTTGCGAAGGGTCTGGCTGATCATCGGGTATCTCCTGCAATCCGTTGGCCCTGAGGCCGGCTTGCCAAGGAGATTGCAGACTGCGTGCCAGCTTTTCGAAAACTATTTTTTCCTTTAAAAACAACAACTTATGATTTTTGGCAGAAGCGCCTGCACTTGCACCTTGCAAGGTGCAACGCCTGAACCATTGCGTTTTGCATGATGGCCAGGGGCTGATCTGGAGGCACCGGGCCAGTCCGCTCGACCGCGCGACGGGGAAAGGGAGCCCGAAACCTTCCATTGCCCACCAAAAAATCTGCTTTTTGCCACTTTCTCCCCGGCGGGTTGCGATCTGCACGATGCCCGTGACGGCCTGCCCGGATTGCCCGATGGTCCTGCGGATTGCAACTTGCACGATGTATGATGGACTAACTGCCAGCTCTGTCCTTTAGCGCGTTTCGGCCCCTGCGGCCTGGAGTTCTCCCGTCATGGAACAAACCAGCGGTCGTATCCTTCTTGTGGATGACGAAGCCGCCATCCTGCGGACCTTTCGTTTCTGCCTGGAAGACGCCGGCTACAGCGTGGCCACGGCCAACAGCGCGGCCCAGGCCGAGGCCCTGCTCCTGCGCCAGGTCTACGACCTCTGCTTTCTCGACCTGCGCCTGGGCGCGGACAACGGTCTGGACGTGCTGCAGCAGATGCGCATCCAGGCGCCCTGGATGCGGGTGGTGATTGTCACCGCCCACTCGGCCATCGACACCGCGGTGGACGCCATGCAGGCCGGCGCCGCCGACTACCTGGTGAAGCCCTGCAGTCCCGATCAGCTGCGCATGGCGGCGGCCAAGCAGCTGGAATTCCGCCAGCTCTCGGCGCGCCTGGAGGCCCTCGAGGGCGAGGTACGCAAATCCAGTGCCGGTCTCGATTCGCGCAGCCCGGCGATGATGAGCATCCTGGAGACCGCCCGACAGGTCGCCACCACCGATGCCAACGTGCTGATCCTCGGCGAGTCCGGTTCCGGCAAGGGCGAACTGGCCCGCGCCATCCACGCCTGGAGTCGCCGCGCCAAGAAGACCTTCGTCACCATCAACTGCCCGTCGCTGTCCGCCGATCTGATGGAAAGCGAGATGTTCGGCCATACCCGCGGCGCCTTCACCGGGGCCAGCGAGAGCACCCTCGGCCGGGTCAGCCAGGCCGATGGCGGCACCCTCTTCCTCGACGAGATCGGCGACTTCCCCCTGGCCCTGCAGCCCAAGCTCTTGCGCTTCATCCAGGACAAGGAATACGAGCGCGTCGGCGATCCGGTGACCCGTCGCGCCGACGTGCGCATCCTCGCCGCCACCAACCGCAACCTGGAACAGATGGTGGCGGAAAACGAATTCCGCGAAGACCTGCTCTATCGCCTCAACGTCATCGTGCTCAACCTGCCGCCGCTGCGCGAGCGCAAGGAAGACATCGTCGATCTGGCCGAGCGCTTTCTCGCCCGCTTCGTCAAGGACTACAACAGACCCGCCCATGGCTTCAGCGAGGCAGCCCTGGACGCCCTGCGCAATTATGGCTGGCCGGGCAACGTCCGCGAGCTGCGCAACGTCATCGAGCGGGCGAGCATCATCTGCGGCCAGGACCTGGTGGACGTCAACCACCTGGGCATGGGTGACAGCCCGGCCTCCAGCGGCGCCGCCAGCGCACCGCGGGTCGGCGAGGCGCTGAGTCTGGAAGCCCTGGAGCGCGCCCACATCGCCGCGGTGATGGCCACCAGCGAGACCCTCGACCAGGCCGCCAAGACGCTGGGCATCGACGCCTCCACGCTCTATCGAAAACGCAAGCAGTACGGGCTATGAAGCTGCCGATCAAGTTGCACACCCGCCTCTTTCTCAGCATCTCCGCCCTGATCGCCGTGGCCCTCATCGGGCTGCTGGTGGGCCTGGTCAGCGTCCTGCACCTGGCCCGCGAGCAGAGCGTCCAGACCCGCAGCAACCTGGACTTCATCAACCTGACGCTGAACATGCGCCAGGAGTTGAGCAACAGCCTGTTCCAGATGCTCGACGGTGCCCCGGATCCCCAGGTTCTGGTCGCTGCCCAGCAGCGCTTCGAACAGAATCTGCAAATGGTGCAGGGCGAGATGCACAAGCCTGAGCAACTGGCGGTACTGGAAGACGTCAAGCGCCGCTACGAGCGCTTCGCCGACTATCTGCGCTCCCCACCCGGCGGCTACAACCAGTTGCGCGCCGATCCGGATTTCCAGCAGACCCTCGACGCCCTGCGCAATCGCATCTACGACCTGCAAAAGAGCTATGTGGTGACCCTGGAGCGCATGCAGGACGAGGCCCATGACCGGGCGGTGATCATCGCCCTGCTGCTGGCGCTGATCGGCGTGGCCATCCTGGTCACCGGGGTGGTCACCGCCAACGGCATCGCCCGGCGCTTCACCGGGCCCATCGACGGCCTGGCCAAGGCCGCCGAACGCATCAGCCAGGGCAATTTCGACGTCCAGCTGCCCACCTCGCAGATCGCCGAGTTCACCCTGCTCAGCCGCCGCTTCGGCAACATGGCCCAGGCCCTGCACCGCCTCAGCCAGACCAATGTCGAGGCCCTGGTGGCCGGCCAGCGGCGCTTGCAGGCAGTGCTCGACAGTATCGACTACGGCCTGGTGATCCTGGATCCCCAGGGCAACATCGAGCACGCCAATCCGGTGGCCTGCCGCCAGCTGGGCTGGAACGAGAATCACCTGGGCGAATCCCTGATCGCCGCCCTGGAACGGCCGGAAATCGAGACCAGCGTACAACGGGTACTGGCCGGCGGCGCCCTGGACGCGGCGCCCGAAGACCTGGAGATCCGCGTCGACGACGAGGTGCGGCTGCTGGCCTGGAGTCTGACCCCGGTCAACCACGCCGACGGCCGCAGCGTGGGTGCGCTGATGGTGCTGCGCGATGTCACCGAGCAGCGCGCCTTCGATCGGGTGCGCAACGAATTCGTCCTGCGCGCCTCCCACGAATTGCGCACCCCGGTCACCGGCATGCACATGGCCTTCGGTCTGCTGCGCGAACGCCTCAAGGTGGCGCCGGAATCCCGCGAGGCCTTTCTGCTGCAGACGGTGGACGAGGAGACCCATCGCCTGGTGCAGTTGATCAACGACCTGCTGGACTATTCGCGCCACCAGAGCGGTCTGCAGCGTCCGGAAAAGTTGCCGAGCGAGATCGGCGACCTGCTGGAGGAAGCCCGCGCCCGCCACGCCGACGAGGCGCGCGAGCGCGATGTCGAGCTGGCCGTCGAGTTGCTGCATACGCCGCTGCCACGGGTCAGCCTGGACCCCAAGCAACTGAGCCGGGTGTTCGACAACCTGCTGAGCAATGCCCTGCGCCATACCCCGGCCGGCGGCCGTATCGTCATCCAGGCCATGCGCCAGAACGAGCAGCTGCTGATGGCGGTGCAGGACAACGGCGAGGGCATCGCCTACGCCCAGCAGGGCCGGGTATTCGAACCCTTCGTGCAGATCGGCAGCCAGAAGGGCGGCGCCGGCCTGGGCCTGGCCCTGTGCAAGGAAATCATCCGCCAGCACGGCGGCCGCATCGGCGTCGTCTCCCGCCCAGGCCAGGGCACCCAGATCTTCATGACCCTGCCGACCTGAGTCATCCCGGGCTGCTCTTACGGGCGGCACCGCGCTAGTCGACCCCGCTCCTGCCGGGACGAATGCAGCCAACCGCCTGCTCGGACAGCCCCCTCTCCCTCGGGGAGAGGGTTGGGGTGAGGGCGCCCCTCGCCACGGTGTCCCATTGGAAAAGGCTACGGGGCTGATCCCGCCAAATCGCGGCCATGCCGGTGCGCCGTAGCGACCGCTCCTACAGGAGCCGGACATCCTGTAGGAGCGGCCCATGGCCGCGATCAGCAAAACACCGGAATCCTACCGCAGCGTCCGCGCCAGCGCCTGGCGCCAGCCGGCATAGAGGTCGGGCACGGCGTTGGCGCGGGGTTCGTAGCGGCGACGTGGCCGTTCGAGATCGGCCAGGGCCGCGGCGTTCTGCCACCAGCCCAGGGCGTGGCCGGCCAGGTGGGCGGCGCCCAGGGCCGAGACCTCCGGCGACAGGCTGCAGATCACCGGGCGCTGCAGCAGGTCGGCCTGGAATTGCAGCAGCCATTCGTTGCGCGTGGCGCCGCCGTCCACCCAGAGTTCGTCCAGGGCCGTCGGGCTGTCTTGCTGCATGGCGTCGAAGACATCGCGAATCTGGTAGGCGATGGCCTCCAGCGCCGCACGCATCAGGTGCGCCCGTCCGCAATTCTCGCTGAGACCGCAGAACAGCCCCCGCGCCTCGGCGCGCCAATGCGGCGCACCGAGCCCCCCGAGTGCCGGGACGAAGTAGACGCCACCGTTGTCCGGCAGCGCCGCGGCTTCGGCGGCCAGGGCCTCCAGCTCTCCGGCGCCCCCCAGCAGCCGCGCCGTCCAGCCCACGGCGGCGCCGGTGTGGACGATATTGCCTTCCAGGGCAAAGGTCGGCGTATCCCCCAGGCGCCAGGCCAGGGTGGTGGCCAGGCCATGGGCGGAGACCACGGGTTCGGCAATGGGTGTCATCAATGAGGAGCCGGTGCCCAGGGTTGCCTTGACCTTGCCCGGGACGAAACCGCCCTGGCCGAACAGCGCCGCATGGGAGTCACCGATCATCGCCAGGATCGGCAGACCGGCCGGCAGCGGACCCTGGGCGCGGGTCTCGCCGAAGCAGCCGGCACTGGGACGGATCTCTGGCAGGGCCGCCCGGGGAATCCCGAACAGACTCAGCAGCTGCGGATCCCAGTCACCGCCGCGCAGATCGAGCAACTGGGTACGGGCGGCGTTGGCCGCGTCGATGAGAAAGCTCGTGCCACCGCTGAGTTGCCAGAGCAGCCAGCTGTCCACGGTGCCCAGGCAGATCTCGCCAGCGGCGGCGCGGGCCGTGCCGTCGGGAATCTGGTCGAGCAGCCAGCGCCATTTGCCGGCGGAAAACATCGGATCCAGCGCCAGGCCGCTGCGCTCGCGGATCAGCTCGCCGTGGCCGGCGGCGTGCAAGGCTTCGCACTGCGGCTGGGATCTCTTGCACTGCCAGCTCACCAGGGGGCCGAGCAACTGGCCGCTGCCGCGCTCCCAGGCCAGGGCGGATTCGCGCTGGTTGCTGATGGCGATGGCCGCCAGGGGGGCGTCCGTCTGGGCCAGGCAGTCGCCGATGGCGCCCTGCAGGGCCTGCCAGATGGCCAGGGGATCCTGCTCGGCATAGCCCGCCTGGGGATGCTGGACGGTCAGCGGCCGGGAACCGCGGGCCACGACCCGACCGGCGCGATCCACCAGGATCGCCTTGGCATTGGTGGTGCCCTCGTCGAGGGCGAGGATCAGCGGTTCGGCGGCCATGGCGGCTCCTTGTTCTTATCGGCTCACTACGCCAGAGCTCAGCGCAGGCGCTGCACCGCGGCGACGATCCCGGCAGCATCGATGCCGTGCTTGGCGCGGGTCGGCCCCCGGCCACCGGCGGCAGCATACTCGCCATCGGCGATGCCCAGGCGGATCAGCGGCACGCCCAGCGCGGCCTCGGCCATCACCTCGGCGACCAGGCTGCCCACCCCGCCATTGGCGTTGTGCTCTTCCACCGTGACCACCCCACCGCGGGCGGCGCAGAGGGCTTCGAGCAAGACCTCGCGCTGCAGCGGCCGGATCGACGACAGGTTGATCACCTGGGCGCTGATGCCCTGCTCGGCCAACAAGCGTGCGGCGTCCACCGCCTCGTGGACCACCGAACCCAGGGCCACCAGGCTGACGTCGTGCCCCTGGCGCAGCACGTCGACCTGACCGGGGACGAAGCGATAGTCGGGCCCGTGCAGATCGGGCAGCGCCTTGCCGTCCAGGCGGATATAGACCGGACCGTCATGGGCCAGGGCGTGTTCGACGATCTGCCGGCACTCGGCGCCATCGGCCGGGGCATAGATTTCCACGTGGCCGAAGCCGCGCATCACGGCGATGTCGTCGAGGCTGTGGTGGGTGCTGGCCAGGGGACCGTAGCTGGCCCCGGCGTTGAGGCCGAACATCTTGACGTTGGACCTGTTGTAGCAGACGTCCACCTTG
This sequence comes from Pseudomonas sp. HR1, assembly GCF_030175875.1. Taxonomy (NCBI): domain Bacteria; kingdom Pseudomonadati; phylum Pseudomonadota; class Gammaproteobacteria; order Pseudomonadales; family Pseudomonadaceae; genus Pseudomonas; species Pseudomonas sp. HR1. Next base: position 1,156,816 of record NZ_JASNRF010000001.1, on the reverse strand, counting down.
ACCTGTTCGTTGGCGCGGGAGATCAGGAAGGGCGCGGCGTTGCAGGTCACCGCCACCTTGCCGGCCAGGCCCAGGCCGGCGGCCACCCCGACCAGGGTCTGTTCGGCGATGCCGACGTTGACCAGGCGCTCCGGGAAGCGTTTGACGAAGGGGCCGATCTTGGCCGTGGAGGTGGAATCGCTCACCACCGGCACCAGGTCGACGCCGGCGTCCACCGCGGCGATGAAGGCCTCGACCATGACGCTGGCGAGATGGGCTCCGCCCGGGGTCTGGGTATCAGTGGCCATGGTCGAGCTCCTCCAGAGCAGCGGCGATCTCGTCGCCCTTGGGCACCCGGTGGTGCCATTCGGGTTTGCCTTCGATGAAGGAAACCCCCTTGCCTTTGACGGTGTTGGCGATCAGCACCTGGGGCTGGCCGCGGTGTTCACGCAGGGCTTCCAGGGTCTCCACCAACTGGGCCACGTCGTTGCCGTCGCACTCGACCACATGGAAGCCGAAGGCGCGCCACTTCTCGGCCAGGGGCTCCAGCGGCAGGATCTCGGCGGTGGGGCCGGCCAGTTGCAGACGGTTGTGGTCGACGATCACCGTCAGGTTGTCCAGCCGGTACTTGGCGGCGGTCAGCGCCGACTCCCAGTTGGAGCCCTCGCCCAGTTCGCCGTCGCCGGTCAGCACATAGACGCGCCGCGGACTGCCATCGCGTTGCGCGGCCAGGGCGATCCCAGTGGCCACGGGTAGGCCGTGGCCAAGGGCGCCGGTGTTGAGTTCGATGCCGGGGGTCTTCTGCCGCACCGGGTGGCCCGGCAGGTGGGAGTCGAAGTGCTGGTAGGTGTCGAGCCATTCCGGCGGAAAGTAGCCGGCTTCGGCCAGGCAGCAGTAGAGACCGCCGACGCCGTGGCCCTTGCTCTGGATGTAGATGTCGCGCCGGGGATCGGCGAGGCGTTCCGGGGCGACGTCGAGCAGGCGGAAGTAGAGGGTGGCGAGGATGTCGGTTTCCGACAGATCCGCCCCGGTGTGGCCGCCGGCGGGCGAGCCGGCATTGAGCTGGATGACGCGCCGGCGGATCAGCCGGGCCTTTTCGCGAATCTGCGCGACGTCGTACTGGAACGGATTCATCAGGCGACCCCCTCGGGTATCCGAAGCTGCAGTGGAGCAGACGCCTGCCGAGGTTTCAGTGGGCGTCTTATGAATATTTATTCGTCACTGAAAATATATTTATCATTTAGACCCCAATCCGCAGGGCCGTCAATAGCCATGAAGGGCCATCGGCGACCGGGTGTACGGGTAGAATGTGGGCCAGGATGCGGGATTGCCGAGGCCGTCGCGTTCGGCGCGCGGTGATGAAAAGGCGCTTGACTTCCATCCGGAACAGGCGGAGTCTGAATTAAAAATCAGGCACGCATAAATATTCAGGCGAGCCAGACACAAGAACAATAACCTCAGGAGAAGTGCGTGGACGCCAAAGCCCCAACCGCCTCGCCACCCGCCAAGCCCCTCGCCCGCCTGGCCCTGCGCCTGCCGCGCAACGTCGGCGGTCCGCTGATCGGCCTGGCGCTGCTGATCGCCGTGTTCTCCTTTGCCTCGGAGTATTTCTTCTCCGTGCGCAACGCCCTCAACATCCTCGACCAGGTGACCGTGCTCGGCATCCTGGCCATCGGCATGACCCTGGTCATCGTCATCGGCGGCATCGACCTCTCGGTGGGCTCGGTGCTGGCCTTTTCCATGATGCTGCTGGGCTGGCTCTATCAGGACATCGGCTGGCCGCTGGGCCTGGCGATTCCCGCCGCCATCCTCGGCGGCCTGGTCTGCGGGCTGGTCTCGGGCCTGCTCATCGCCCGCGCCCGGCTGCCCGCCTTCATCGCCACCCTGACCATGATGTCGGTGGCCCGCGGCCTGGCCAACATCCTCACCGACGGTCGCCAGATCGTCGGCTTTCCCGACTGGTTCACCAGCCTGGCCACGGTGCGGCACTTCGGCTTCCTCTCGGTCACCGTCGGGCTGTTTTTGCTGATGCTGCTGGTGGCCTGGGTGTTCCTGCGCTTTCGCGCCGGTGGTCGCAACCTCTATGCCATGGGCGGCAGCGCCGAGGTAGCGCGGTTGTCGGGCATCAAGGTGCGCACCATCACCATCTGGATCTATGCCCTAAGCGGCGCCCTGGCGGGTCTGGCGGCGGTGGCCATGGCGGCGCGGCTGGATTCGTCCCAGCCCAGCGCCGGCCTGTCCATGGAGCTGGATGCCATCGCCGCGGTGGTGATCGGCGGCGCCAGCCTCAGCGGCGGCGTCGGCAGCGTCGGTGGCACCCTGGTGGGAGTGCTGATCATCGGCGTGCTGCGCAACGGCCTGAATCTGCTGGGTGTCTCGCCCTTCGTGCAGCAGGTGATCATCGGCATCGTCATCGCCCTGGCCGTCACCCTGGACACCCTGCGCCGCCGTAACGGGCAGCGCTAGTTTAGAACTGCTTCGTCTCGTCACCGCAGTACAACAATAACAACGGAGTGCCATCCATGCTGACCCCCAAGAAGCTGTTGCTCAGTACCCTGTTCGCCGCCATCACCTGCACCGGCGCCCTCAATGCCCAGGCCAAGGAACTCACCGTGGGCCTGGCCGTGGCCAACCTGCAGGCCGACTTCTTCAACCAGATCAAGCAGGCCGTCGAGGCCGAGGGCAAGGCCAAGGGCATCAAGGTGATCACCGTGGACGCCCAGGGCAATTCGGCGACCCAGGTCAACCAGATCCAGGACCTGATCACCCGCCAGGTCGACGCCCTGATCTACATCCCGGCCGGCGCCACCGCCGCCGGTGTCCCGGTCAAGGCGGCCAAGGCCGCCGGCATCCCGGTGGTGGCGGTGGACCGCAACGCCCCCGACGCCCCGGGTGACACCTTCATCGCCAGCGACAGCGTCGCCGCCGCCCGCACCCTGGCCGAATACGTCGGCAAGGTCACCAACGGCAAGGGCCGCGTCGCCATCCTCCAGGGTCAGATCGGCACCACCCCGGAAAACGATCGCGCCAAGGGCTTCGCCGAAGGCCTGGCCAAGTTTCCCGAGCTGAAGGTGGTCGCCCAGCAGCCCGCCGAGTGGGCCCAGGACAAGGGCTTCGCCGTGGCTCAGGACATGCTCCAGCGCGATCCCAACATCAGCGTCTTCTTCGGCCGTGCCGACGCCATGGCCCTGGGCGCGGCCCAGGCGGTCAAGGTGGCCAACCTCGACCATCCGGTGACCATCGTCGGCTTCGACGGCGACGTGGCCGGCCTCAAGGCCGTGGCCGCCGGCACCCTGTCCGCCACCATGACCCAGCAGACCCGCAAGATGGGGCGCATGGCCCTGGAATCGGCGGTGGCGCTCAAGGAGGGCAAGCAGGTTCCCAAGGAGCAGCTGCAGGAGGCGATCCTGACCACCAAGGATAACGTCGCCCCCTTCATCGAGAACCACCCGTAACCACGATCTGCTGCGCGTCGGCCAACCTGCGTTGAATACAACCTGGATCGCCAGCCCGGTCGGAATGCTCATTTACCACTCGTAAACTTGAGCGCAAGCCCGGTCCGCGTCCTCAGCTGTATTCGCCTTGGTTGGCTCTAGCTCGCGAGATCGTGTTGGCTCCTGCCCCAGGTGCCTCCCTAGGGAGGCACCGTTTTAGCTCCCCCTTTCGGAGGCTCCATGTCCGCCGTCATGCCCTTGGAACAGCCCGCGGCCCTCAGCCTGAGAAACATCGGCAAGAAATACGCCGGCATCGAGGTGCTGAGCGGCGTGGACGTCGACATCCAGCCCGGCGAGGTCCTGGCCCTGCTCGGCGAGAACGGCGCCGGCAAGTCCACCCTGTCGTCGATCATCGCCGGCCTGGTGCCGCCCGAAGCCGGCGGGCGCATGACCTGGCTGGGTCGCGACTACGCCCCGGATTCTCCCGGCGCCGCCCTGGCCGCCGGCATCGGCCTGATCCACCAGGAGATCCGCCTGCTGCCGGAATTGACCATCGCCGAGAACATGTTCGTCGGGCGCCTGCCCATGCGCGGTGGCCGTATCGATCGCGCCTTCATGGAAACCGAGGCCCAGCGCCAGCTGGATCGCCTGGGCCTGAAGGTACCCGCCACGCGCACCGTGGCCGGCCTCAGCGTGGCCGCCCAGCAACTGGTGGAGATCGCCAAGGCGCTGACCCTCAAGGCGCGCCTGCTGATCCTCGACGAACCCACCGCGGCCCTGGGCGGCGAAGAGACCGAGTTGCTGTTCGCCCAGGTCGAGCGACTCAAGGCCGAGGGCGTCTCCTTCATCTACATCAGCCATCGCCTGGAAGAGATCGCGCGCATCGCCGACCGGGTGCTGGTCTTGCGCGACGGCCGCCAGATCGCCCTGCACGCCACCGCCCAGGTGCCGGTGCGGCAACTGGTGGAAGAGATGGTCGGCCGCAGCGTGGAGCGCATCTTCCCGGCCATGGCCGCGCCCGCTGCCCGCGAGGTGCTGCGGGTGAAGGGCCTGAGCTGCCGCGAGATGCCGCTCAAACACATCGATTTCAGCGTGCGCGCGGGCGAAGTCTTTGGCGTGGCCGGAGTGGTCGGTGCCGGGCGTACCGAGCTGGTCCGCGCCATCGCCGGCGCGGCCGAGCAGGTCACCGGCGAGCTGGTGCTGGAAGGCCAGGCCTGTCGCTTCGCCAGTCCCTACGACGCCATCCATGCCGGCATCGTGCTGGTGCCCGAGGATCGCAAGCAGCAGGGCGTGGTGGTCGATCACGCCATCGAGGAAAACCTCATCTATGGCAACACCGACCTGCTCGCCGGGGGCGGCTGGGTCTCGCCCGGCGGCCTGCGCGCCTTCGCCCGCAAGGCGGTGGCGCGGCTCGGCGTCAAGGGCCAGCCGGAGCAGGCCATCGCCGCCCTGTCCGGCGGCAACCAGCAGAAGGTGATCATCGCCAAGTGGCTGGCGCGCAATCCCAAGGTCTTCATCCTCGACGAGCCCACCCGCGGCATCGACGTCGGCGCCCGCGCCGCCATCTACCAGGTGATCGCCGAACTGGCGGCCACCGGCATGGCGGTGATCGTGGTCAGCTCGGACCTCGACGAGGTCCTCGGCCTGTCGCATCGGGTCATGGTGATGAGCCGTGGCCAGCAGATGGGCATTCTCGAACGTGAACAGGCCACTCCGGTGGCCGTGATGGAACTGGCGACCGCCTGACTAGGAGTTTTCCCATGCGTCTCTTCGATCTCGGCGGCCAGACCGCCTTCGTTACCGGTGCCGGCAGTGGCATCGGCCAGGCCATCGCCGTCGGACTGGCCGAGGCCGGCGCCCAGGTGGCCTGCTTCGACCTGCCCGGCAGCCGCGACCTCGCCGGTACCGTCGCGCGGATCCAGGCCCACGGCCGCCGCGCCCTGGCCCTGGAAGGGTCGGTGACCAGCGCCGCCGACCTGGAAGCCGCCGTGGCCCGTACCGAGGCCGAACTCGGCCCCCTGAGTCTCGCGGTCAACAGCGCCGGCATCGCCAACGCCCAGCCGGCCGAGGAGCTGGAACTGGAGCGCTGGCAGCGCATGCTCGACATCAACCTCACCGGGGTGATGCTCAGTTGCCAGGCCCAGGCGCGGGTCATGCTGCCGCGCGGCAAGGGCGCCATCGTCAACATCGCCTCCATGTCCGGCAGCATCGTCAACCGCGGCCTCCTGCAGGCCCACTACAACACCTCCAAGGCCGGGGTCATCCACCTGACCAAGAGCCTGGCGATGGAGTGGGCCGAGCGCGGCATCCGTGTCAACTGCATCAGCCCCGGCTACACCGCCACGCCGATGAACACCCGTCCCGAGGTGGCCGACCAGGTCAAGATCTTCGAGCAGACCACCCCCCTGGGCCGCATGGCCGAGGTGGAGGAAATGGTTGGTCCGGCGATCTTCCTCTGCAGCCCGGCCGCATCCTTTTGCACCGGGGTGGATCTCATCGTCGATGGCGGCTTCGTCTGCTGGTAACGCCTTTCACGATCTGCTGCGCGTCGGCCAAACGGCGTTGAAAAGACCTTCGGAATGCTCATTTACCGCTCGTAAACTCCGCTTCCTCAGGTCTTTTCGCCTAGTTTGGCTCTAGCTCGCGAGATCATCGCCTATAGCCCTAGGAGGTTTCACGTGGAACGTCGCTTCGCAGGTCAAACCGTGGTCATCACCGGCGGTTGTCGGGGCATCGGTGAGGGTATCGCCGAGCGCTTCGGGCGTGAGGGCGCCAACCTGGTGCTGGTCTCCAACGCCGAGCGGGTGCATGACACCGCCGCACGGCTGGCCGCCGAGACCGGGGCCGAGGTGCTGCCGCTGGTGGTGGACATCACCGACGAGGCGGCGGTGGCCGACCTCTATGCCCAGGCCGAGTCGCGCTTCGGCCGGGTCGACGTCTCGGTGCAGAACGCCGGGATCATCACCATCGATGCCTTCGACCGCATGCCGCGCGAGGACTTCGACCGCATCCTGCAGGTCAACACCACCGGCGTCTGGCTGTGCTGCCGCGAGGCGGCCAGGCGCATGGTCGCCGCCGGGCGTGGCGGACGCCTGATCAACACCAGCTCCGGCCAGGGGCGCCAGGGCTTCATCTACACGCCCCACTATGCGGCGAGCAAGATGGGCGTCATCGGCATCACCCAGAGCCTGGCCCACGAACTGGCGCGCCACGGCATCACGGTCAACGCCTTCTGCCCCGGCATCATCGAAAGCGAGATGTGGGACTACAACGACCGCGTCTGGGGCGAGATCCTTTCCACCCCGGAAAAGCGCTATGGCCAGGGCGAACTGATGCGGGAATGGGTCGGCAACATCCCCATGAAGCGCGCCGGCACCCCGGCCGATGTGGCCGGCCTGGTGGCCTTCCTCGCCTCGGCGGACGCCGCCTACATCACCGGCCAGGCGATCAATGTGGACGGTGGTCTGATCATGTCCTGATCGACCCCCGGGGACGCCAGGCCGCAAAAGCCTTGGCGTCCAGCGGGAGGCTGAGGGAAAATAGCGGGAAAATGCGCCTTTCTAACAGCCAAGTGCCTGCTTTTTGAGGGTTTGTCACGGCCGCCCCGGCCCGGCAGCCCTGGGTGCAACCTAGCCGCCGGTACCGGAAATCTGGATGAGTAATCTCGAAGAACAACGCCTGCTGACCAAGATCGCCTCCCTCTACTACGAAGAAGGGCTCAAGCAGTCGCAGATCTCCGAACAGCTCGACCTGTCGCAATCCTTCGTCAGCCGTGCCCTGAGCCGAGCGCTCAAGGAAGGCATCGTGCGCATCTCGGTGCAGCGCCCGCGCAACTTCCACCTGGAGCTGGAGCGCCAGCTGCAACAGCGCTACGGCATCCGCCAGGCGATCGTGGTGGAGCCCACCGGTGACGACGAAGAGGCCATCAAGCAGGCCATCGGCTCGGCCGCCGCCCACTATCTGGAAACCAGCGTCACCGAAAAGGACCACATCGGTATCTCCTCCTGGAGCTCCACCATCCGCGCCATGGTCGGCCACATGCACCGCGGCAGCAGTCGTCAAGGCGCGACCGAGGTGGTGCAGCTGCTCGGCGGGGTCGGCAACAAGGGCGCCTTCGAAGCCACCCTGCTGACCCAGCAACTGGCCAATCTGCTGGGTTGCCCGGCCTATCTGCTGCCGTCCCAGAGCATCGAGCAGTCGCCGGAAAGTCGCCAGCGCATCCTGCAGCTGGACGAGGTGCGCGAGGTCACCGAACGCTTCGCCCGGCTCACCGTGGCCCTGGTCGGCATCGGCGAGCTGGAGCCGTCGCAGCTCCTGCGCAACAGCGGCAACTATCACGGCGAGGCCATGCTGGAAGTGCTCGCCGCCCGCGGCGCGGTGGGCGACATCTGCCTGAGGTACTTCGACGCCCAGGGCCGACCGGTACTGGACGACAGTGAAGAGACCGTGGTCGCGGTGGACCTGCCGCAACTGCTGAAGATCGACCGCGTGGTGGGTCTGGCCGGGGGCCTGCGCAAGGTCAATGCCATCCGCGGCGCGCTGCAGGGCGGTTATCTGGATGTCCTGGTGGTCGATCTGCGCACTGCCCTGGCGCTGGTCCCCTGATCCACGCAAGCGGCTGCCAGAACCAGGCCGGAAAACGCGATTTGCTGCCAAACGGCCCACCCGGCACGGAAATCTTTGGCAACATTCGGCAAGGACTGATCCGTAAGCTGTAGGACGACTGTTCTCTGGATAGCGTCCCATGCCCTCAGCGTCTTCGGCTTCGGCCACTGCCCTGCCCGCCTCCCAGCGGGCCGCCGCCCTCTCGGCGCGTCTCGATCGCCTGCCGGCCACCCGCAGCCTGTGGCGCCTGGTGGCCCTGCTGTCCATCGGCGGTTTCTTCGAACTCTACGACCTGTTCCAGACCGCCTACATCAGCCCCGGGCTCCTGCGCGATGGCGTCTTCCAGACCGGCGCGGCCGGGGTGTTCGGGGTCTCCGATCAGGCCGCCTTCGCCGCGGCCACCTTTCTCGGCCTGTTCGTCGGCGCCAGCCTGCTCAGCCCCATTGCCGACCGCTTCGGCCGCCGGGCGATCTTTACCTGGGCACTGGTCGGCTACACCCTGGCGACCCTGGCCATGGGTCTGCAGACCACCGCCCTGGGGCTGATCGCCCTGCGCTTCGTGGTGGGCATCGGCCTGGGCCTGGAGCTGGTGACCATCGACGCCTATCTGTCGGAGCTGGTGCCCAAGGCCATGCGCACCTCGGCCTTCGCCTTTGCCTTCGCCCTCCAGTTCCTCTCGGTGCCGGCGGTGGCGCTGCTGTCCTGGTGGCTGGTGCCCCAGGCGCCGCTGGGCATTTCCGGCTGGCGCTGGGTGGTGCTGTCCAGTGCCGTCTTCGCCCTGTTCATCTGGTGGCTGCGCCAGCGCCTGCCCGAATCGCCGCGCTGGCTGGCGCAGCAGGGCCGGCTGGACGAAGCCGAACAGGGCGTGGAGCGCCTGGAAGCCGCCTGCCAGGCCGACAGCGGCCAGCCGCTGCCGCCACCCGCGGCGATCGTCGAAGAACGCGCCGTGAGCGCGCGCTTCGCGGCGCTGTGGCAACCGCCCTATCGGCGCCGGGTGATCATGCTGATCGTCTTCAACCTGTTCCAGGCCATCGGCTTCTTCGGCTTCGGCAACTGGCTGCCGGCGCTGCTCTCCGGCCAGGGCGTGAGCCTGACCCACAGCCTGGGCTATGCCTTCGTCATCACCCTCGCCTATCCGCTGGGACCGCTGCTGTTCGTGCGCATCGCCAACCGCTTCGAGAACAAGTGGCAGATCGTCGGCTCCGCCCTGGGGACGGTGGGCTTCGGCAGCCTGTTCGCCCTGCAGCAGGGCGCCCTCGGTCTGATCCTCTGTGGCGTCGGCATCACCTTCTGCAACGCCTGGCTGACCTTTGCCTTCCACTCCTACCAGGCGGAGCTGTTCCCCACCGCCATCCGCGCCCGGGCGGTGGGTTTCTGCTATTCCTTCAGCCGGTTGTCGACGGTGTTCAGCAGCCTGCTGATCGGCACCCTGCTGGAGCGCCTGGGCACCCCGGGCGTGCTGGCCTTCATCGTCGCCAGCATGCTGATCGTGGTGCTGACCATCGGCCTGTTCGGCCCGCGCACCCGCAATCGGGCGCTGGAAGACATCGCCCGCTGAGGCAGGCCCGCGGTCAGAGGCGGAATTGCCGGACCGCGCCGTTCAGGTCGCCGGCCAGGCGCGCCAGGTCGGTGCTGGCGGCGGCGGTCTGCTCGGCCCCGGCGGCGTTCTGGGTGGAGAGGTCGCGGATGCTGGTGAGGTTGCGATCCACCTCGCGCGCCACCTGGGCCTGCTCCTCGGTGGCCGCGGAAATGCTCAGGTTGCGCTCGTTGATCTGCACGATGTGGCGAGCGATCTCGGCCAGCGCCTCGCCGGCGGCAGCGGCCACCGTCAGGCAGGCACCGGCCTGCTGATTGCTGGTGGCCATGGCGTCCACCGCCTTGCCGGCGCCGCCCTGGATGGCACCGATCATGTCTTCGATCTCGCCGGTGGACTGCTGGGTACGGGCCGCCAGGGCACGCACCTCGTCGGCCACCACGGCAAAGCCACGCCCGGCATCCCCGGCGCGCGCCGCTTCGATGGCGGCGTTGAGCGCCAGCAGATTGGTCTGCTCGGCGATGCCGCGGATCACGTCGAGCACCCCGCTGATGCGCTGCACCTGGCCCGCCAGGCCGTCGATCTCGCCGCTGCTGGAAGCCACCGCGCTGTGCAGGGCATGAATGGTGGCGAGGGTTTCCTCGACCCGGCGCTGACCGAGATCGGCCGAGGTGCGCGAGTCCTGGGCGGCAGCGCTGGCAGCCGCGGCATTGCGCGCCACCTCCTCCACCGCGGCGGTCATCTGATTGACGGCGGTGGCCGCCTGGGCCAGCTCGTCGTTTTGCCGCTGGATGCCGCGCAGGCCGGTCTCGGTGACCGTCGACAGCTCTTCGGAGGTGGACGCCAGGGTGGTGGACGACAGGGTCAGCCGTTCCAGGGTGCCGCGCAGGTTGTCCTGCATCCGCGCCATGGCCGCCAGCAGCCGGCCGGGTTCGTCGCGCCCGTCGGGCTCGATCGTCCGGCTGAGATCGTTGGCAGCGATGCGCTCGGCCACCGCCAGGGCCTTTTCCAGCGGCCCGGTGAGGCTGCGGGTGAAGCGCCAGGCCAGCAGCAGGGTACCGGCCAGGGCCGCCACCATCACCGCCACGGTGATGGCGATGGCGTTGTGGTAGCTGGCCATGGAGGCGGCGGCCAGGCGCGTGACCTTGCCATCGACCAGCCCGGCGAGTTCGTTGACGGTGGCGCTCAGGGCATTGCCGCTGTGGGCCATCTCGCCGTCCTGCCCGGCCAGCTTGAGCAACTCGGCGTCGTTCTGGTCGTCCAGCGCCTTGAGATAGCGATTCTGGTTGTTCAGGTAGGTGGCTAGCTGGCCGGTCATCCGGGTGTAGACCGCCCGCCCGGAGTCGGTGAGCAACAGGCCGTCGAACTGGCGCACATGCTGTTCCAGGCTGGCCTTGGCCGCGTCGATGGCCTTGTGCACCGCCTGGGTCTCGGCGTTGGAACTGGCCAGCATCAACCCCTGGTTCTGCATGCGCAGACTCAGCAGATCGGCGCGGATCTCGCCGATGGTCTGGACGCTGGGGATGACGTTGCCGACGATCTGCTCCTCGCTCTCCTTGATGACCCGATTCTGGCCCAGGGAAAACAACCCCAGGCCGATCACCAGCAGGGCGAAGAAACCAAAGGCGACCAGGGCCCGCGGGGCGATGTTGAGGGAGCGTAGCTTCACCGGGAAGACCTCGAAAAATGATTAGCCCCCTCATGATCGGCCAAACGGCGCCAGGCTTTAGGGCTCGCCGGCGCCGGATGGACGAAATGCCGCCTAAACCTCCTCCGCCTCGTTTAACCGCGTCTGCGCCAGACGTTTCGCCCCGGCCACGTCGGCCTTGCCGATTCCCAGTTTCGGCAGGCTGTCCACCGCCAGCCAGGCCGAGGGCAGCAGTAGTCCGCCCACCCCCTGGGCCAGCAGGGTCTTCTCCACCGCCGCGGCGTCCAGGGCGCCGGTATGCAGCACCACGATGCGCTCGCCCTTTCGGGCATCCGGCAGATTGACCGCCTGCAGCTCGATCTCCGGATCGGCCACCGCCCTGGCCAGGGCCTGCTCCACGGCGCCTAGGCTGACCATCTCGCCGCCGATCTTGGCGAAGCGCGAATAGCGGTCGACGATGGTGAGAAAGCCGTCCTCGTCCAGCCGACCCTGGTCGCCGGTCACATACCAGCGCTCGCCGTCGATCTCGCGGATGGCCTTGGCGGTGCGCTCGGGATCGTTCAGGTAGCCCTGCATCAGCTGCGGCCCGCCGATCAGCACCATGCCGGCCTCGCCGGTGGGCAATTCGGCAAAGGTCTGGGGATCGACGATCTTGAAGCCGGTCCCCGGCAGCGGCATACCCACGGTGCCGAGCTTGCCGCCGCGCTGCACCTGCAGGTAGCTGACGTCCAGGGCATCGGGCAGGTTGACCGAGGCCACCGGGGCGGTCTCGGTGGCGCCGTAGCCTTCGTAGATGTCCTGGTTGAACTTGAGCTTGAAGGCCTCGCGCACCGCCGGATCCAGGCGTTCGGCGCCGGCCACCACGATGCGCAGGCTCTCCAGCATCAGCGGATGCACCTTGGTGTTGCGCACGAACAGCCGCAGGAAGGTCGAGGTGCCGCAGAGCACCGTGGCGCGATGGGTCGCCACAGCCTTGGCGATGCCGGCCACGTCGGTAGGATCGGCCTGGCAGACCACCGGCACCCCCTCGATCAGCGGCAGGAACTGGGTCACCGTAAGACCGAAGGCGTGGAACAGCGGCAGCGAGGCCATGAAGACGTCGTCGTCCTGGGTATTGAGCACGTCCGAGGTCTGCTTGAGATTGGCCATCAGGTTGCGATGACTGAGCATCACCCCCTTGGGCGTGCCCTCGCTGCCACTGGAGAAGAGGATGGCGGCGGTGGCCTCGGGATCGTGGGCGCGACTCACCAGCACCTGCAGCATGGCGGTCGGCAGCAGCCAGACCGCCAGCCAGTTGGCCAGCAACTCGGCCTTGCCGATCCCGGCGCGCAATGCCTCCAGATCCACCACCTCGCGCCCGGCGAGCAACTCGTCCACCGGCAGGCCGCGCTGGCGCAGGCGGTCGAGAAAGCGCGTCGAGGTGTAGACGGTGCGGATACCGGCCTGGTCCAGGCCCGACGCCAGGGCTTCGGGCGTGGCCGTGTAGTTGAGATTGACCAGCGTCTTGCCGGCCAGCAGCACCGCCATGTTGGCCAGCATGCCGCCGCTGCTGGTGGGCAGCAGCAGACCCAGATTGGCCTCGGGCCGCTTGCGCATCCGCCGCGCCAGGCAGGCGGCGCCGGTGAGCGCCTGGGCGGCCTTGAGCGGAGCGCCCAGGTCGTCGATCAGCGCCAGGCCATTGGGTCGGCGCTTGACGCTGGCCACCCAGGCATCGGCCAACGACGGCAGGCCCTGCATGTAGCGCTCCCAGGAGCGGATCGACAGCTCGAAGATCCGCCGCTTGAGCACATCGGCCGGGGTGTCCTTGGCCAGCGCCTTGCCAAAGGCCACCACCACCTCGCGGTGCAGCGGACTGTCGCGCAGTTCCTTGAGCTTGCTGGAGGAGCGCGAGAACTGGCTGCCCCAGAGGCCGCGCAGGTAGAAGGGCACGATCTGCACCTCGGGCCCGACCCGCTCGCAGGCCTTTTCGTAGCCGCGGCGGAATTCGCCGAGTTGCCCGGTGCGGCTGATCGCCCCTTCCGGAAACAGGCAGACCACCTCGCCCGCGCTGAGCAATCCCGCCACCTGCTCCAGCGCCGCCCCGGCACCGTTGCCCTGGGCGATGGGCAGGCAGCCCATGGCCTTGAGGAAGGGCTTCAGGTACCAGCGCTCATAGATGGAGCGCAGCATCACGAAGCGCACCGGGCGCGGACTGGCGATCTGCACCATGGCCCAGTCGACCCAGCTGATGTGATTGCCCAGCAGCAGCACCCCGCCCTGGGCCGGCAGGTTCTGCAGCCCCTGCACCTGGATGCGGTAGTGGCGGGTGACCATCAGGCCGAGCAGAAAGCGCACCAGACTCTGCGGCAGCTTCCACACCGTGTAGGCGCCGCCGATCAGCGCTACCGCGGCGATCAGCAGCAGCAGCCAGCGACTGTCCAGGCCGAGCAGGGCGATCACCGCGGTGAGCACCAGAAAGCTCAGCATGGCGACGTTCTGCACCCAGTTGTTGGCCGCCAGCACCGTGCCGAGCTGGTCTTCCCGGGCATGGAACTGGATCAGCGCATTGAGCGGAACGATGAACAGCCCGCCCATCAGCCCGATGAAGACGAAGTTGAGCGCATGCACCAGCGCCGAACTGGGCGCCGGCAGCCACCACAGACCGAGGGCGATGCCCAGCGCGCCCACCGGGATCAGGCCGGTCTCGATGCGCCCGCGCGAGGCCCGGCTGGCCAGCGCCGAGCCGAGGGCGATGCCGATTCCGGCGCAGGCCAGGATGCCCTGCAGCAGCAACACGTTGTCGATGCCCAGGTGATCCTTGGCATAGGCCGGAAAGCTCGCCAGCAGCACCTGGCCCACCGACCAGAACACCGCGAGGCCGATGATCGACAGGCGGATCACCGGATTCTCGCCGATCACCGCCAGGTTCTGCCGGGCGCTCTGCAGCCGCACATAGGCATGCCAGTCGAAGGGCGCGCGCGGCCTGGGCTCTTCCAGCAGCGGCAGGCGATAGAGCAGCGCCACCTCGGCCAGGCTGCAGAGCACCAGCAGCCAGCCCAGCGGGGCGATGTCCTGCAGGATGGCGTGAGGCGTGGCCTGGTCCGCGCCCAGGTGCAGCTGGAAGAAGGCGGTGAAGACCACGGTGCCGGCGAGGATGGCGATGATGGAATTGGCCTGCACCAGGCCATTGCCCTCGGCCAGCCGCTGCTTGCCGAACAGCGCCTTGATGTAGCCGTACTTGGCCGGCGAATAGAAGGTCGCCTGGATGGCCAGCAGGAGCGTCATGGCAAAGGCCAGCTCGAACAGCCCGGCGTAGTAGGCCAGGGTGATGCCGAGGGTGATGGCCACCGCCGCCCAGCCGCCGAGGCGCAGCACCCGCACCTTGGCGAAGCGATCGGCGACATGGCCGGAGGGGCTGAACAGCAGGATGAAGGGCAGCAGCATCATGCCGTTGACCAGCGCGGTCAGCACCACCTGGGTGGAACCGTCATAGACCTTGAACACGGTGTTCTGGATGACGATCTTGTGGCCAAGATCGACGAAGGCGTTGAGAAAGACGGCGATCAGGTAGGGCCAGGCCCCCTTGATCCGGTGCAGCTTGTCCATGCGGAGTCTCTTTCGAGCAGGGGAGTCCGTAGCCTGAGTGAGACGCTCTGGCAGCGCAAGCAGCGCCATTGGTCAACAAATATGCGAATCAGGGCTATACAAGCTCGCGAAAGCGCGTATGGTGTAGGCACTGCTACTGCAATAGTTACTCGATACCTGCTTGATGTTGCTTCATTTTCATCTCCTGGCTCGTCTCACTCTCGCATTACAGTCCCGCTAGCGAATGTCTCGCTAACGTGGTTGTTCCCCCTACATCCTGGAGATACTCATGTCCAATCGTGAAAATGGCACCGTCAAGTGGTTCAACGATGAGAAAGGCTACGGCTTCATCACCCCGGAAAGCGGCGCCGACCTGTTCGTGCACTACCGCTCCATCGAAAGCGCCGGCTTCAAGAGCCTGAGCGAAGGCCAGAAGGTCACTTTCGTGGCTGTCAAAGGCCAGAAGGGTATGCAAGCTGACCAGGTTCAAGTCGTTTAACGACTGATCCGGTTGCAGAAAGGCCCCACTTCGGTGGGGCTTTTTCGTTTCTGGGATTCGGGTTTTGCGGGATTGCCCATCTCCGCCACAAAGACGCTGATTGCCCAAACCACCCAAAGCCTCAGGCGCGCCCAATGCCCCTTCCAGCAGGGCGAACGCAATCGTTGCGCAAGGGGTCGAGCGGCATGGATGCCGCGAGAGTCGCGAGGGCCATGGAAGGCCCTTCGCGGCGGGCCCCTGGAGCGGCGATGGAGGGAGTGGACCCCGGCGCAGCCGGGGCCGGATGGAGGGGCAAGCGTTTTTGGTTACTTTTGTCCGGGGCGCGCAGCCGCGACTGGCAAAAGTGACTCGCCCGAGGGGGCGAAACAAGAGGTAGCCGCAAACCTCGATAATCAGCCAAACAGCCCTGGCATTGGCTTACCCCTTGTCATACGCCCGCTCCAACGCCTCATTGAGCGTCCGCACCACCTTCACCCGGGCGAACCTCTTGTCGTTGGCCTCCACCAGGGTCCAGGGCGCGATGGCGGTGCTGGTCTGGACCACCATGTCGTTGACCGCCTGGCTGTAGAGATCCCACTTGTCCCGGTTGCGCCAGTCGTCCTCGGTGATCTTGAAACGCTTGAAGGGCGTTTCCTCGCGGGCGCGAAAGCGTTCGAGCTGGGTGTCCTGGTCGATGGCCAGCCAGAACTTGGCCAGCACGATACCGGCGTCGTGGAGCTGTTCCTCGAAGTCGTTGATCTCGCCATAGGCCCGCTGCCAGTCGGCGACGGGCGTCAGCTCCTCGACCCGCTCCACCAGCACCCGGCCGTACCAGGAGCGATCGAAGATGGTGAAGTTGGCCTGCCGCGGGATGTGCCGCCAGAAGCGCCAAAGATAGGGCTGGGCCAGCTCCTCGTCGCTGGGTGCGGCAACCGGGACGATGCGGTACTGGCGCGGATCCAGGGCGCCGGTGACCCGGCGGATGGCGCTGCCCTTGCCGGCGGCGTCGTTGCCCTCGAAGGCCGCCACCAGGGCGTGGCGGCGATACTTCTTGTCGCGCAGCAGGCGCGCCAGGCGCGCCTGTTCGGCGAGCAGCTGGTCTTCGTAGTCGGCCTTGTCCAGGCGCTGGGTCAGATCCATGGCTTCCAGCACGCCGCGGCCATCCACCGGCGGCGGTACCACGGCGGCAGCCCGGCGCTGCTTGCGCGGCTTGTTGACCAGGGCGCGCTGCAGCGCCTTGAGCAGCACGGTGCCGACGGTCAGGCTGCGAAAGCGCTCGTCGAAGCCGGGCACCACGTGCCAGGGGGCGTAGTCGTGGTGGGTTCGCCGCACCACCCGTTCGCCCTCCTTGACGAAACGGTCGTAGACCTTGGCCTGGCGCCAGTCCAACGGGCTGAGCTTCCAGCCCAGGCGGGGATCGTTCTTGAGGTGCTTCAGGCGCTGCTTGAGCTGGGGCTTGGAGAGGTGGAACCAGAACTTGAGGATCAGCGCACCTTCGTCGGCCAGCATGCGCTCGAAGCGTTCCGCCTGGCCAATGGCGGCATCCAGCTCGACGCGACTGAGTTCCTTGTTGACCCGGCCGTGCAGCATCTGGCTGTACCAGTTGCCAAAGAAGGCGCCGGTCCGGCCCTTGCCCGGTAGGCGCTGCCAGTAGCGCCAGGCTGGTGGATGCTGGCGCTCCTCGGCGGTGGGCTGGAGAAAGGTCTCGACGCGGATCAGGCGCGGATCCATCCACTCGTTGAGCAGCTTGACCGTCTCGCCCTTGCCCGCCCCCTCGATGCCATTGATCAGCACGATCACCGGGAAACGGCCCTGCGCCTTGAGTTCGTACTGGGCGGCCAGCAGTGCCTCGCGCAGCTTGGGTAGCTTGGCGTCGTAGGTGGCCTCATCGAGCAGGTGTTCGTTTTCGGCGGCTTCGAACATCCGGATCTCCTTGCGCAGGTGGTCGGGCAACTATAGCCCTTCTGACCCGGCCTGCGGCAGGCGGTGCCCGGCGCCAGGCGGTATGAAGGAAATATGACGTTTAGATGAAATTTGGCATCTCCCGCTGTCGTGGAGGTCTTTCATACCGTTACGCTCCCGCGCAAGCGGGTGTGGCAGTCCACCTATTGAGGAGAGTTCGATGGCCTTTCGTTTCGATGCACGGCAACCGGCTGACGAGGAAGTCCGCCGCGTGGTGACGGATCGTCTGGTGCAGGCTGAAGCGTCCCTGGCGAGCGGTACCCCCAAGGGCGTCCACGAGACGCGCAAGCGCCTCAAGGAATTGCGCGCCCTCCTGCGGCTGCTGCACGGCGCCCTGGGCAAGCGCGCCTTCGCCAGTCGCAATCGGCGTCTGCGCGATCTGGGCCGGGAGCTGTCGTCGCTGCGCGACAGCGCCGCCCTGGTGGAAAGCTGGGACAAGCTGGGCGAATCCGACCGCAAGAGATTCGCCTCGCCGGCCATGAAGCGCGTGCGGCAGCGGCTGCAGGAGCGCGCCGACCAGCAGATCGCCGCGGCCAGCGGCCATCCCGAACTGCTCGAGGAACTGACCGCCATGCGTGAGGAGGTGGCCGGCTGGAAACTGTCCGGCAAGGGCTTCGCCCTTTTCGCCCGCGGCCTGGAAGACAACTACAAGGCCGGGCGCCAGGCGCTCAAGACCGCGCGCGACAAGCCCACCGACGATACCCTGCACGACTGGCGCAAGCGGGTGAAGGATCACTGGTATCACACCCAGCTGCTCGCCGCGGCCTGGCCGGCGGAATTCAAGACGCGGCAGAAGAGCCTCAAGCGCCTGTCGGAATACCTGGGCGACGATCACGACCTGGCGGTGATGCAGCAGCTGCTGCTGGACGAGCCGACCCTGTTCGGCGCCAGCAACACCCGCCTGGCGATCGGCGAAAGCCTGGCCCAGCAGCGCGAGCGGCTGCAGGCGAAGGCCTTTTCCCTGGGCCTGCGCCTCTATCTGGACAAGCCCACTGCCCTCGCCGAACGCTGGCGGGATCTCTGGCGGCTGGCCAGCCGCCCCTATGCCCCGCGCAAGACCAAGGGCCAGAGCGCCAAGGCCCCTGCCGGACTGCTGCCGCACCTGGTCGAGGAATCGTCAGTCTAACGTCTGCGCCAGACGGGATTTGTCGCGCGTGCTGGTGGTCCAAGTCCGGGCACACCACCACGCCGAGGTCTCGCGATGAAATCCAAGCTGCTCGCTTCCCTGTTCGCCTGTTCCGTCCTGGCCAGCACCGCCGCCCTGGCCGACCAGCCCGGTGCCGACTGGATGCCCATGAACGACGTCAAGTCCAAGCTCATGGAGCAGGGCTACACCTCGATCACCAAGATCGAAGCCGATGACGGTCAGTGGGAAGGCGAAGGCATGAAGAAGGATGGTATGAAGTACGACTTCCATGCCGACGCCAAGACCGGCAAGATCACTAAGGAAAAGATGGACATGTGATCTCTCGGGGATCCGGCCACGCGCTCGGATCCCCACCGACACCTGCGCCTCTTCCTGCCCGCTCTCTGCCTGGTCGGCTCGTCCTGAGCCACCTTCTTGTCACCTAGGAACCCCCATGTACAGTACCGCTTTGGTCGAGCTGCTGCGCACCCACGAGCGGTCGCTGCTCGATGCCTGGATCGGCGCCCAGCGCGCGGCCGGCATGCGCATCGACCTGCTCGATGAAACCACCATCCTGGCCAACTCCGCCGAATTGCTGCGCCGCATCACCGTGGCCGCCGCCCAGGGCCTGGGCAATCTGCGCGAGCCGCACTGGCAGCCGGTGCGCGCGCTGCTGGAGCGCTTCTCCTTCGACCAGAGTCGCGCGGGCTTGACGCCCGCGCAGACGGCGACCTTCGTCTTCTCGCTCAAGGAACCGCTGTTCAACCTGATCCAGAACGAGTGCGACGATCCCCTCGCCGAGATCTGGGCCGCCACCCGGCTGATCGACGAGCTCGGTCTGTACAGCATGGAAAGCTTCATGAGCGGTCGCGAGACGGTGATCCGCGAGCAGCAGGAAAGCATGCTGGAACTGTCCACCCCGGTGGTGGAGCTGTGGGACGGCATCCTGGCCATCCCGCTGATCGGCGCGCTGGACAGCAACCGCACCCAGGTGGTGATGGAGTCGCTGCTGGAAAAGATCGTCCAGACCGGGTCGGACATCGCCATCATCGACATCACCGGCGTACCCACGGTGGATACCATGGTCGCCCAGCACCTGCTCAAGACGGTGACCGCCGCCCGGCTGATGGGCGCCCAGTGCATCATCAGCGGCATCCGCCCGCAGATCGCCGCCACCATCGTCCACCTGGGCGTGGACCTGGGCGACGTCATCACCAAGGCGTCCCTGGCCGATGCCTTCCGCCTGGCCCTGCGCCAGCAGGGCGTGCGCCTGGCCGCCCCGGCCGCCAAGGGTTAGGGAGCGCCTCATGATCGAGCGGATTCCGATTCTCAAGCTTGGACCCTTCCTGCTGCTGAGCATCCAGGTGGACATGCACGACCAGCTGGCGCTGGACCTGCAGGAAGACCTCACCGAGCAGATCGTGCGGCACAAGGCCAAGGGCGTGCTCATCGACATCTCGGCGCTGGAAATCGTCGACTCCTTCATTGGCCGGATGCTCTCCCACATCGCCCAGGTCTCGCGCATCCTCGATGCCAAGGTGATCGTGGTCGGCATGCAGCCGGCGGTGGCCATCACCCTGGTGGAACTGGGGCTATCGCTGGAAGGCATCGCCACGGCGCTGAACATGGAAAAGGGCATGCGCCGGCTGGAAGCCATGGTCGCCGCGGACGAATCGCTGGAGGAGTCAGAGGGTGGCGAAGACACAGACGCTTCCACTCCGCCAGGAGACTGACATCGTGCTGATCCGTCAGCAGGTGCGCAAGGTCGCCGAAGCCATCCGCCTGGGCCTCATCTCCCAGACCAAGATCGTCACTGCGGCCAGCGAGATCGCGCGCAACGGCTTGGTCTACGGGCTGGGCGGCGAGTGCCTGATCGAGGAGACGCTGCGCGCCGGCAAGCCGGCGATCCGCCTGGTGATCCGCGATCACGGCCCGGGCATCGCCGATCTCGAGCGCGCCATGGTCGACGGCTACACCTCGGGCAAGGGCCTGGGCCTGGGCCTGTCCGGTTCGCGGCGGCTGGTGGACGACTTCCACATCGACAGCCAGCCCGGCCAGGGCACCACCGTCGAACTCTGGAAGTGGCGATGAACGACCAGCCGTGCAGCCTGGTGCTGCCGGTGAGCACCAGCGTCCATGTCGATGCCGCCCGGCGCGCCCTGGTCCGGCTGGCCGGCACCGTCACCGCCGACGAAACCCTGCTCGGGCGCCTGACCATCGTCGCCCAGGAGCTGGGCTACAACCTGGTCCGCCATGCCGGGCACGGCGAACTCCTGGCCACCCTGGGCGGCGAAGGGGTGCTCGATGTCCTGGCGGTGGATCGCGGCCCGGGCATGCACGACGTCGCCCGCTGTCTGAGCGATCACTACAGCACGGCCGCGACGCTGGGCGCCGGCCTGGGGGCGATTCGCCGGCAGGCCGATGTGTTCGACATCCATTCGCGACCGGGTCAGGGCACCGTGGTGCTGGCGCGCTTCCATCTGGCCGGGACGCCCAGCAGCCGGTTGCAGCATGGCGCCCTGTGCACGCCGCACCCCGAGGAGCAACTCTGCGGCGACACCTGGGCGGTCAGCGGGCGCCGCCTGCTCGTCTGCGACGGCCTGGGCCATGGCCAGCAGGCCGCCACCGCCAGTCGCCGGGCGCGGGAACTGTTCCTGCGCCATGGCGCGCACCTGCCCCTGCAGCGGCTGATGGAGAATCTGCACCAGGCGCTCATGGAAACCCGCGGCGCCGCCCTGGCGCTGGCCGAGCTGGACCCGGATCAGGGCCAGGTGAGCTTTTGCGGCATCGGCAACATCGCCGGGCGCCTGCTGGGCAACACCACACGCAGCCTGGTGTCCAACAACGGCACCCTGGGCTACCGGATCGGGCGGATCCAGACCTATACCTACCCCTGGACGCCCGGCACCCTGCTGGTGCTGAACTCCGATGGCCTGACGTCCAAGGTGGGACTGGGCGAGCACTCCGGGCTCGGGGCGCGCCATCCGGCACTGATCGCCGCCCTCCTGCACCGCGACTTCCGGCGCTCCGCCGACGATGCCACCGTTCTGGTACTCAAGCATGTCTGACGTCTTGCCCCTGCTGACCCTCGCCCTGCACTGCGAGCAGGACATCGTGCACTGCCGCCAGGCCGCCAAGCGCCTGGCCGCGGCCATGGAGTGGCCGGTGCTGGAGCAGATCCGCCTGGCCACCGCGGTCTCCGAACTGGCGCGCAACATCCACCAGTACGCCGGCAGCGGTCACTTCGACTTCGCCCTGCTGCGTGGCGAAGACCTGCGCCTGAGCGGCCTGGAGGTGCGGGCGGTCGACCAGGGTCCGGGCATCGCCGAGATGGAGGCCATCCGCGCGGGCAGCTATCGCTCCAGCACCGGCATGGGCATCGGCCTGCGCGGCGCCCAGCGGCTGTTCGACGACTTCGACATCCAGACCTCCCCTGCCGGCACCTGCATCACCGCCCGCAAGTACCAGGCGCCGCGACCCTTTCCCGAGGCGGAGCAGCTCCAGGCGCTGACGGCAGAGCTGCAGGGCAGTCCGCCACCGGATCCCTACCAGCAGATCCGCCTGCAGAGCGAAGAGCTGCTGCTGACCAACACCGAGCTGCAGGTGCGCCAGTCGGAACTGGAGGTCACCAACAAGGAACTGGAAAACACCAACCAGGGCGTGGTGGCGCTCTATTCCGAGCTGGAAAAGGCCACTCAGGAGCTCAAGGAGGCCAGCGAGGCGAAGACCCGTTTCTTCTCCAACATGACCCATGAATTCCGCACCCCGATCAACATCATCGAGAATGTCGCCAAGCTGCTCGCCAGCGGCGTGGACGGGGCGCTCAATGCCGAACAGCAGCGCCAGGTGCGCTTCATCAGCGACGCGGCGCTGGAACTGGCCAATCTGGTCGGCGAGTTGCTGGCGCTGGCCGAGGTGCAGTCCGGCCGCCTGACCATCGTGCCCCAGCCCTTTGCGCTGGGGCCTTTCATCGATCGCCTCGAACAGTTCGCCGCGGCCCTGGCGCCGCGTTATCCGCAGGTCAGCTTCAGCGTCGCCCCGCCGCCGGCCGGGGTGCTGCTAGATACCGACGAGAGTCGGCTGTTCCAAGTGCTGCGCAACCTGATCTCCAACGCCTTCAAGTACACCCCCCGGGGCCAGGTGCGCATCCAGGTGTTCCAGCCCGACGACGCCAGCCTGGAATTCCTGGTGGAAGACAGCGGCATCGGCATCGCCGCGGCGGATCAGCAGAAGATCTTCGAGGAATTCGAGCGGATCCGTTCGCCGCACCTGACCCATATCGAAGGCACCGGCCTGGGCCTGCCCCTGGCGCAGCGCCTCACCGTGCTTCTGCGCGGCGAGCTGTCCCTCGACAGCGAAGTCGGCCGCGGCAGTCGCTTCACCCTGCGCCTGCCGCGCCACTACGCCAGCCACCGGGCCGCCGAACCGGAGCCCGATCTCAGCGGCCTCACCGTGCTGGTGATCGAGGACAACGAGGGCGATCGCTATCTGGTCCGGCGCACCCTCGAACGCCTCAATCCGGTCCTGCTGGAGGCGGACAGCGCCCGCAGCAGCCTGGACCGGCTCAATGCGGTGCGCCCGGACATCATCATCCTCGACCTCGACCTGCCCGACATCAATGGCGAGGACCTGCTCGCCAGCATGGACTGGAGCATGCACCGGCGGGTGCTGATCAACACCGCCCAGCCCCTCGACGAGGCGGGCCGCCAGCGCCTGCAGGACTACTGCCACGCCATCCTGTTCAAGCACGCCCCCGATCACGCCGAGCGGCTGCTGGCCGAGGTCTGCGCCCTGGCGCGGAGCCTGTCCGATGACTAGTGCCCCGCGCCGCATCGTCATCATCGACGACACCGAGGCCAATCGCTATGTGCTGCGCAAGATCCTCGGCAGCCAGAGCCACTACGAGGTGCTGGAAGCCGCCAGCGGTGCCAGTGGCCTGGCGCTGATCGACGAATCCGTCGAGCTGGTGATCATCGACGTCAATCTGCCGGACACCACCGGCTTCGAGCTGATCCAGGCCATCGAGCACAAGTGCGGCTGGGGCCGGCTGCCGGCCATCATCAACATCTCGGCCACCTTCGTCTCCGGCAGGGACAAGGCCCAGGGTTTCAATACCGGCGCCCAGGCCTACCTGACCCACCCGATCAATCCGGAAGAGGTGCTGGCCACCGTCGGCGCCCTGCTCAAGGCCAGCTCCCGGGTCGGCCACATGGAGCAGCAGCGCAATTCGGCCATCGCCCGCAGCGAGAATCTGCAGGCGGAAAAGGTCATGCTCGAACGCTTCATGAGGTCGCTCAACCACGACCTGCGCTCGCCGCTCACCGCCGCGACCATGGTGGTCAACCTGATGCAGCGCAATCCGGCGCGGCGTACCGACGATCTGCTGCAGACCCTGCACGACAACCTGCAGCGCATGAACCAGATGATCACCGACGTGCTGGACATCAGCCACATGAGCCTGGGCGGCGGTGTCCGCCTCAGCGGCGATCCGCTGGTGCTGGGTCCGCTGCTGAACGACGCCGCGGCCAATCTGCGCCTGCAGTTCGCCAATCACCTCGACCTGAGTTTGGAGACCCCGGCGCAGGAGGTGCTGTGGGACAGATACGCCTTCCTGCGCATCTTCGACAACCTGGTGCTCAACGCCGCCAAGCACGGCGAGGCGGGAACGCCGATCCGGGTCCGCCAGTGGCTGGCCGACGACCAGGTCATGCTGGAGTTGCGCAACCTCGGCCAGTTTCCCGACGAGGTCCTGGCCAACCTGGCCACGCCCTATTTCATCTCCACCCGCAGCGACAAGCGCGGCTGGGGCCTGGGCCTGCCCATCGTCAAGGCGCTCAGCGAAAGCTTCGGCGGCGAGGCACGTTTCGCCAATGGCACGGGCGAGGTGGTCATCACCCTGCACCTGCCGCTGCGTTTGGCTTAGCGACTTTCGGGGCAGCGCGCCGCGATTATCCTGGTGCCGGTAGCGTGGAAAACTGCACAGCGTTTTCCACTGGTGCAAGACAAGGACTTGGCGATGTGGACAAGGCTGCGCCGTTGTCCACGCTACGGGGCCACCTCTGGCTGTTGGGCTGCGACGGTGGAGCCGTCTCAACCAACCTA
This sequence comes from Pseudomonas sp. HR1, assembly GCF_030175875.1. Lineage (NCBI taxonomy): Bacteria > Pseudomonadati > Pseudomonadota > Gammaproteobacteria > Pseudomonadales > Pseudomonadaceae > Pseudomonas > Pseudomonas sp. HR1. The sequence continues at coordinate 1,132,384 of NZ_JASNRF010000001.1, read as the reverse complement.
CGGCATCAGAGATCGCTTTCTTCGACCTTGCGGACCTTGCTGGCGTCGAGGGTGTAGGAGGCCTCAGCCAAGGCATTGTCGACCGCCTCGGTGTGCAGGGTGCCGATGATCCAGTAGGGCTCGTAGATGTCGGGAAGCGGCACGCCCTTGGGGTAGCGCACTAGCACGATCTGGTTGGGCGGCGGCGGCGGCACGTGGATGCAGGCGCCTGGATAGGGCACCAGGAAGAATTCGCGGAAATTGCCCTTGGCGTCGGTTTCCAGCGGCACCGGGAATCCCCCCAGCCGCACGTTCTGGCCATCCAGGGCGGCCACGGTGCGGGTGGAGTGCATCACCTCGGGCAGGCCGTTGTCCTTCTGCTTGAGCCCGCCCGGTGAGCCGAAACCGCCAGGCGCCTCGGGGCTGTCGTGGCTGATCTCCGGCATGGTTTCCAGGGCGTGGCGATCCTCCGCGGTGAGCAGGTCGAGCCAGTTGGTTTCCGGGGGTTCGCCCTTGGCGGCATGGGTCAGCAGCGGCAGGCTGGCGAGCAGCAGGGTGATGAGCAGTCTGGGCATGGTCGGCAGGTCGGACGCAAAAGTCCGAGTGTGAGGCGCGCTGGGTCAGGGGTCCAGTCTCCAGGCCGCAAAGCAAAGCCTCGCCCATGAAAAAGCCCCTGGGTCGACGGGCGACACCAGGGGCGAAAACGCTGTGCTACTTGGCTTCGCCGAGGCGAAGCGGCGTCTTAGCGACGCTTGGTCACCATGCCGTAGATGAACAGCACGATGATGGCGCCGACCACGGCACCAATGAAACCTGCGCCTTCACCGGCACGGTAGATGCCCAGAGCCTGGCCCAGGTAGGTGGCGACCACGGAGCCGACGATGCCCAGGATGATGGTCATGATCCAGCCCATGCTGTCGTCGCCCGGCTTCAGGAAGCGGGCAACCAGGCCGACGATGAGACCGATGATGATGGTTGCGATGATGCCCATGTGAAGAATCCCCTGTTTGAGTGCTGGTAAGACAACGCCGGTCAGCAGGCGTCGTTGTAGTCTCCGACCACCGGTGATCCGTCGAGGTTCAGGGGAAAACGGCTTCCGTGTGCGGAAGCCGTCTGGCATCAATCCTGGATCAGGGCTTCCAGGGCGGCGATGCGGGTCTGCAGGGTCGCGGCATCGGCGCTGCGCAGGGTGGCGTGACCGACCTTGCGCCCGGCCTTGAAGGCCTTGCCGTAGTGGTGCAGGTGGCAGTCTTCCAGAGCGGTGACGGCGGCCACCGGCGGTACCGAGCCGATGAAGTTGACCATGGCGCTCTCGCCAACCTTGGCGGTGGAGCCGAGCGGCAGGCCGGCCACGGCGCGCAGGTGGTTCTCGAACTGGCTGCACTCGGCGCCTTCGATGGTCCAGTGCCCGGAGTTGTGCACGCGCGGGGCGATCTCGTTGGCTTTCAGGCCACCCTCGACCTCGAAGAATTCGAAGGCCAGCACGCCGACGTAGTCGAGCTGTTCCAGCACGCGGCGGGCATAGTCTTCGGCCAGCGCCTGCAGCGGGTGGTCGGAGCTGGCCACCGACAGGCGCAGGATGCCGCTCTCGTGGGTGTTGTGCACCAGCGGGTAGCAGGCGACCTCGCCATCACGACCGCGCACCGTGACCAGGGAGACCTCGCCGGTGAAGGGCACGAAGCCTTCCAGCAGCAGGGGCACGCTGCCTAGTTCGGCGAAGGCGTCGGTGACGTCTTCCGGCTGGCGCAGGACCTTCTGGCCCTTGCCGTCGTAGCCCAGGGTGCGGGTCTTGAGCACCGCCGGCAGGCCGATACGGGTCACGGCAGCGTCCAGGTCGGCCTGGGAGAGGACGTCGGCGAAGGCCGGCGTGGGGATCCCCAGGTCGCGGAACATGGACTTCTCGAACAGGCGGTCACGGGCGATGCGCAGGGCTTCGGCGGACGGATAGACCGGCACGAACTGGGAGAGGAAGGCCACGGTCTCGGCCGGGACGCTCTCGAATTCGAAGGTCACCAGATCGACCTCGTCGGCCAGCTGGCGCAGGTGATCCTGGTCGCCGTAGTCGGAGCGCAGGTGTTCGCCCAGGGCGGCGGCGCAGGCGTCAGGCGCCGGATCGAGAAAGGCGAAGTTCATGCCCAGCGGCGTGCCGGCCAGGGCGAGCATGCGGCCCAGCTGGCCGCCACCGATGACGCCGATCTTCATGCCTGCTCCCTCGGATCGGGGTTGTCCAGCACGGTGCGGGTCTGCTCTTCGCGAAAGGCGTTGAGCCGCTCGTGGTATTCGGGGTACTTGCCGCCGAGAATGCTGGCGGACAGCAGCGCGGCGTTGATGGCGCCGGCCTTGCCGATGGCCAGGGTGGCGACCGGTACACCGGCCGGCATCTGCACGATGGACAGCAGGGAGTCGACGCCCGAGAGCATGGACGACTGCACCGGCACGCCCAGCACCGGCAGGTGGGTCTTGGCAGCGCACATGCCCGGCAGGTGGGCGGCGCCGCCGGCCCCGGCGATGATCACCTCGATACCGCGCCCGGCGGCCTCTTCGGCGTACTGGAACAGCAGATCGGGGGTGCGGTGGGCGGAGACCACCTTCACTTCGTGGGGAATGCCCAGCTTGTCCAGCATGTCGGCGGTGTGGCTCAGGGTGGACCAGTCGGACTTGGAGCCCATGATCACGCCTACGAGTGCGCTCATCGTCGTGCCTCTGAAATGAAGAAGCCACGCGGTGGACGTGGCTTGGGAAATGAGCGGCCTAGTATAGACGAAAGCGGGGCGGAGCGTGCCCCTGCGCCGGGTATCGCCTGTCGGTTGGAGGACAGGCTGTGGCGCTCACGGGACGGGTGGTGGTGTGGGGCGAGAGGTGCGGGCTAGATGCCTGGACGCTTGAGGTGGGATCGCGCTAGAGAGCGCCCTCACCCCGGCCCTTTCCCGCAGGCAGGAGAGGGGTGGATTGGCGCGGCGTGAGGGGTGGTTTTTATCGCGGCCATGGGCCGCTCCTACAGTCGTATCTGAACCTGTAAGAGCGGCCACGTCGGCGGACCGCCATGGCCGCGATAAGGCCTTGCCTCAGATCCCCACGTCAGGCAACTGCGGGCGGGTTTCCAGGGCCTTGGCCATCAGGCGTTCGACGAAGGCGCGGTCCGCGTCGGGCAGGGCCAGGCGTGGCGGACGGGTCAGGGCGCTGCCGCGGCCGGCGAGTTCTTCGCAGAGCTTGATGCACTGCACCAGGTCCGGGCGGGCATCCAGGTGCAGCAGCGGCATGAACCATTCGTAGAGCGGCATGGCCTCGGCGAAGCGACCGGCCTTGGCCAGGCGGAAGATGGTTTCGCCTTCGGTGGGGAAGATGTTGGACATGCCCGAGACCCAGCCTTCGGCGCCCACGGCGATGCTTTCCAGCACCACGTCGTCGAGACCGGCGAAGAGCACGAAGCGGTCACCCACCTCGTTGCGCACGTCGATGAAGCGACGGGTGTCGCCGGAGGAATCCTTGAAGCAGACGATGTTGTCGACGTCGGCCAGGGAGATGAGGATGTCCGGGGTGACATCGTTCTTATAGATCGGCGGGTTGTTGTAGACCATCAGCGGCAGGTCGAGGGCGCTGGCCACGCTGCGGAAGTGGGCGGCGGTCTCGTGGGGCTTGGCCGAGTAGACCAGGGCCGGCATGAGCATGATGCCGTCGGCGCCGGCGCGACCGACCGCCTGGGCGGTGCGGGTGGCATTGAGGCTGGTGAATTCGGCCACGCCGCAGATCACCGGTACGCGACCACCGGCGGCGTCCTTGGCGACCTCCACCAGGGAGATCTTTTCTTCCAGGGTCAGGGAGGTGTTCTCGCCCACGGTCCCGCACATCACCAGGCCGGAGACGCCATCGCGCACCAGGTTGCTGATCACGCCATGGGTCTTTTCCAGGTTGACCGAGAAGTCGTCGTTGAATTGGGTGGTGACGGCGGGAAAGACGCCGCTCCAGTTAACGCGGGGAGTGCTCATGCGGGGGTTTCCTCCAGACGGGAACGGGGCTTGAGAGAGTCGCGGTATTGCCGGGGCGACAGGCCGGTGAGACGGCGGAACTGACGGCTGAAGGCGCTGTGGTCGGTATAGCCACAGGCCAGGGCCACCTCGGTGACGGGCAGGTCGCGGGCCAGCAGGCGCGAGGCGGCGTCGAGCCGGGCCTTGTGCAGCAACTGCTGGGGCGTGAGGCGCAGGATGCGCTTGCACTGGCGTTCGAGCTGGGAGACCGACAGGCCGACCCTCTGACTCAGTTCGCCTACCGAGAGCGGCTGGGCATAGTGCTCGCGCAGATAGCGATCGACCTCGGCCACCTTGGCGTGGGCCGGATGATCGGCGGTCGGAGCCTGGAGATCGTGGGAGATGCCCGCCATGCCCATCAGCCGGCCCTGGGCGTCGTGCAGTGGCAGCTTGCGGGTCAGGCACCAGCCCGGGGTACGACCGGCGTAGAGGTGCAATTCCAGTTGATCGTCCAGCGCCAGGCCTTCGCGCAGCACGCGGCGATCCTGTTCGGCGTAGGCGCCGCCCAGGGGGGCGGGAAAGACTTCCTCGGCGGTCCGGCCGAGCAACTCGCTGACGTCCTCGAAGCCGCAGCGCTGGGCCAGGGTCAGGTTGACCAGCACATAGCGCGCCTCCAGATCCTTGACGAAGAACACCACGCCGGGGATGGCGTCGAGCAGCGGCGCCACCAGGCTCAGGCTGGCAAGCAGCGCGGGCAGGTCGGCGGGCCGGGCGCGGCTCAGGGCGTCCAGGTGGGCGGCGGCGTTCATCTCTCGTCCTCGGTCAGGGCCAGCAGGCTGTCGATACGGGTGGGTTGCAGGGGAAAGCGCGGCGCCGGGGGCGTCCAGCCCAGCAAGACGCGGGTGGCCTGGCCGCAGATGCGGCCCTGGCAGGCGCCCATGCCGCAGCGGCTGCGCAGCTTGGCCTGGGTCCAGTCGGCATGGCCGACCAGGGCGCCGAGGGCGACGTCTTCGCAGCGGCAGACCAGGGTATCCGGCTGGGCCAGCCGGGCAATGGCCGGATTCAGGGCGAAGGTGCGAGCCAGTTGGGCGGCGAAGCGGCGCCAGGCCCGGGCTTCGGCCTGCACGGGGGCCACGGCGTCAAGCTGGCTGCTGGCGACCAGACCAGCGATACGGCCGGTGGCCTGGGCCAGTTCGTTGCCGCCGATGCCGGTGCATTCGCCGGCGGCCAGGATGTGCGGCTGGCTGGTGCGCTGCTGGTCATCTACCGCCACCGCGCCATCCAGGGTCGCACAGCCAAGGCTCTGGGCCAGTTCGACATTGGGCACCAGGCCATAGCCACAGGCCAGGCGATCGCAGGCGATCTCCCAGCGACGCTCGCCCTGGCGCAGGCGTACGGCTTCGAGACGGTCGGTACCGAGCGCCGCCTCGACCCAGGTGCCGGGGCTATAGCGAGGAGTAGCCAGCGTCAGCGCCTGGCGCAGCTTGTTCGGCCAACGCCATAGCTGCAGACCGAACTCGAGTACCGCGCGGCGCCCGGCCTGTTCGGCGACCAGGGCGACCCGGGCACCCGCCTGGCGCGCGGTGGCGGCGCTGGCCAGCAGCAGCGGACCGGTACCGGCGACCACCAGGCGCTCATCGGCCACCTCCACGCCACCCTTGATCAGCGCCTGCAGACCACCCGCGCCGGTCACTCCGGGCAGGGTCCAGCCAGGGAACGGCAACAGCAGTTCGCGGGCACCGGTGCAGAGGATCAGGGTGTGGAAATCCAGGGTACGGCTGCCGTGGGCGTCTTCCAGCAGCAGCTGGTGTGAGCCCAGGACCGCGGCGACGCGGGTCTGGGTAAGCAGGGTGACGTCTGCCGGCAATTGACCGACTTCGGCGGCGACCTGGCCCGCACGAGCGCGCCAGATCTGACCACCGGGCAAGGGATTGTCGTCCAGCAGCACCAGGTTCAGGCCCCGACCACTGGCGGCGCGGGCGGCGGCGAGACCGGCCGGGCCGCCGCCGATGATGAGCAGATCGCAGCGCGTGGCGTTCATGACAGGCGCTCCACCTGCATGCCGTCCTGGCACGGCGTCTGGCAGGCCAGGCGGCGCACGCCGTCGACCTGTACCCGGCATTCCTGGCAGATGCCCATGCCGCAGAAAGGGGCCCGGGCTTCTCCGCCTACCGAACGGCGCGCGGCGGGGTTGCCGCTCTTGGCCAGGGCCGCGGTAAGCAGACTGCCGGGACGGATCTCCAGGCGCTCGCCATCGATGAACAGGGTCAGCATGCCAGGCTCCTCGGGGCAGTCGCGAAGCGAGCCGGTGCGAAGGGTTCCACGTGGAACGTGGAACCCTCGCCGAACAGCCCGCTGACGATGGCTTCGGCGGTGGCCGGCGCGGTGGTGACGCCCAGGCCCTCGTGACCGACCGCCAGCCACAGACCGGGCTGATCGGGATGGGCGCCGATCAGCGGCAGGCCATCGGGGCTGGCGGCGCGCTGGCCGGTCCAACCGCGGATCAGCGAGGTATGGGTCAGACCGGGCAGGAAATCCAGGGCGCGGCGCAGCAGCTGGCCGACCACCGCAGGTTCCACGGCCATGTCCGGACGCTCGAACTGGCGCGACGAGCCGATCAGCAACTGGCCGGTGGGGCGCGGCTGGACATTGAAGGCCACCGAGGCACCGCTGCTGGCATGGGCGCTGGCGCCGTAGCCGATCTCCACCAGCTGGTGGCGGACCTGCTCGGGATAGCGGTCGGTGATCAGCAGATGGCCCTTCTTGGGCACCAGCGGCAGGTCCGGGCAGAGACTGGCGGCCTGCAGGCCGGCGGCGAGCACCACGGCGTCGGCGGTCAGCCACCGCCCGTCATCCAGACGCACCCGTCTGCCTTCGACGGCGCTTACCCGGGCACGCTGGAATTCGATCAGCGGCGAGCGTTGTAGCAGCCAGGCGGCCACCACGGGTGCATAGAGCAGGCCGTCGCCGGGCACCTCCAGGCTACCAGCCAGGGCGGTCAAGGCCGGTTCCGCCGCGGCGGTCGCCGCAGCGTTCAGCGGCTGGTTGGCGACGCCCTGAGCGTCCAGGCGCTGGCGCTTCGCCTCGATCAGATCGAGTTCGGCGGCGTCACGGGCCAGCCAGAGGGTGCCGCAGTTGCGGTAGTCGGCGGCGGCTGGCAGCTGGGGCACCAGCTCGCGCCAGAGCACCAGGGAGCGTGCGCTCAGGGTCAATTCTGCGGGGTCGTCGTCCATCACCACCAGGTGGCCCATGCCGGCGGCGGAGGCGCCAGGCAGGCCGGCGTCCAGCACCCGCACGCGACAGCCGCGCGCGGCCAGGGCCGCGGCGCAACTGGCCCCGACGATGCCGGCGCCGACGACGAGGACGTCCGCCACCTGCTTCACCCCGGAATACCCCAGGCGAAGGGATCGTCCGCGGCCAGCAGCAGGGTGGCTTCGGCCATGACATGGGCGCGGCCGCGGATCACCGGCAGGATGCGGCCTTCGTCGCCGGGCTGATAATGGGCTTCGAAACGGCTGCCGATGACGCTCGCCTGCTGCCAGACGGCGCCAGGGGCCAGGTCGCCATCGGCCGCGAGACAGGCCAGCTTGGCGCTGGTGCCGGTGCCGCAGGGCGAACGGTCGTAGGCACGGCCCGGGCAGAGCACATAGCTGCGACTGTCGGCGCCGTCCGGATCCTCAGCGAAGAGTTCGATGTGATCAATGTGCCCGTCCTGCTCGCCGGTGATGCCGGCGGCCTCCAGGGCGCCACGCAGGGCCAGGCTGAAGGTGAGCAGGCCGTCGAGATTGTCGGCGGCGATGCGCTGGCCGTGATCGGCACAGAGAAAGAACCAGTTGCCACCCCAGGCGATGTCGCCGGTGACCGGGCCATGGCCGGGAATCTCCACCCGGACGGCGTGGCGATAGCGATAGGCCGGAACGTTGTGCACGCTGACGCTGCCGTCGTCATGCAGGGTGGCGGTGACGTCGCCGACCGGGGTCTCGATCAGGTGATCGCCGGGGCCGATCCGGCCGAGATGGGCCAGGGAGACCACCAGGCCGATGGTGCCGTGACCACACATGCCCAGATAGCCGACCTCGTTGAAGAACACTACGCCAGCGCTGGCCGCAGGCGATACCGGCTCGCAGAGCAGCGCCCCGACCAGCACCTCGTTGCCGCGCGGTTCGCGCATGCAGGCCTGGCGGAAGGCGTCGTGCTCGCCGGCCAGACGGCTGCGGCGTTCGGCCATGCTGCCGTGGCCGAGATCGGGAAAACCATCCAGCACCAGGCGCGTGGGTTCACCGCCGGTGTGGGAATCGATGACGCGGATGCGCTGCATGGCTGACCTCCGTGAGAGAGAGGCCAGTGTCGCGCAGATCGGCACAAAAGGCTTGCAGGACGTCGGCTAGCCAAAAGCCGATATCAGCACAATCAGGGCTAGATTTTCAGCTCGAGGGCCCCTGCTTTTCGAGATGTCGCCAGACCTGCTGCACCAGCCGTTTGCGCAACAGGGCACAGCGGTAGAGGCGGATCTCCAGGCCGACCTGCCAGGCGGCATCGCCGCAGATGGCCAGTTCGCCGCGGGCCAGTTCCGCGGCCACCGACAGCTGCGGCACCCAGGCCACGCCCAGGCCCTGCAGCGCCATGGTCTTGAGACTGTCGGCCATGGCGGTTTCATAGAGGGTCACGGCGCGCAACTTGCGCTGGCGCAGCAGGAGATTCACCGAGCGACCAAGGAAGGCGCCGGCGCTGTAGGCCAGCAGCGGCACACTGCTTTGCCCGTCGAGCTGGAACAGGGGTCGTCCTTCGCTATCGGTGGCGCAGACCGGCAGCATGGCGGTGTGCGCCAGGTGCAGCGAAGGAAACAGCTCCGGGTCCATCTGCAGGGCGGCATCGGGATCGTGGAAGGCCAGCATCAGGTCGCAGGCGCCGTCGCGCAGGGCGTGGATGGCATCACCGACGTTGGTGGCCACCAGGCGGCTGGCCAGGGCCAGGCCCTGGCCGCGCAGGCCGGCGATCCACTGCGGAAAGAAGCCCAGCGCCAGGGAGTGCGCGGCGGCGAATTGCAGCACCTCGCCCTGCCCGCCTTCCAGGTGGTGCAGGTGGCGCACCGTCTCGCCCAGCTGCTCCACCACGCTGCGCGCCGTGACCAGGAACAGTTGCCCGGCCTCGGTGAGGCTGACCGGGGTGTGGGATCTGTCCACCAGGGTCAGGCCGACGCTTTCCTCCAGGGCGCGGATGCGCCGGCTGAAGGCGGGCTGGGTGACGAAACGCTTTTCGGCGGCCTGGGAAAAACTGTAGGTGGCCGCCAGGGCCACGAAGTCTTCCAGCCATTTGAATTCGATGTTCATGGCACCCATACGTCATCTGATCTCGTGAGGTCACAACCCAAGTTATGCCGATCCGGCATGAGGCTTGGCGGATCGGCATTGGCCGAGATCGGCTGGCAAGCCTAGATTCTAGGGCATCGCGGCGCCTGCCGCTCGATCGAAGCCCAACGCTATCATGTCCGACTCTGCATCATCCGTCCGCCTCGAAAAAGATCTCCTCGGTACCCTCGAAGTCCCTGCCGATGCCTACTACGGCATCCAGACCCTGCGCGCCGTGCAGAACTTCCGCCTCTCCGGCGTGCCCCTCGGTCACTACCCCAAGCTGGTGGTGGCCCTGGCCATGGTCAAGCAGGCGGCGGCCGACGCCAACCACCGACTGGGCCATCTGCCCGCGGAAAAGCACCAGGCGATCAATGACGCCTGCTCGCGCATCATTCGCGGCGAATTCCACGACCAGTTCGTGGTGGACATGATCCAGGGCGGGGCCGGCACCTCGACCAACATGAACGCCAACGAGGTGATCGCCAACGTGGCCCTGGAGCTGCTCGGCCACGCCAAGGGCGAGTATCGCCACCTGCACCCGAACAACGACGTCAACATGGCGCAGTCGACCAACGACGCCTACCCTACCGCCATTCGCCTGGGCCTGCTGCTCGGCCATGACGCCCTGCTCGCCAGCCTGGACAGCCTGATCACCGCCTTCGCCGCCAAGGGCGTGGAGTTCGCCGAGGTGCTGAAGATGGGTCGCACCCAGCTGCAGGACGCGGTGCCCATGACCCTCGGCCAGGAATTCCATGCCTTCGCCACCACCCTGGGCGAAGACCTGGCGCGGCTGAAGAGCCTGGCGCCGGAACTGCTCACCGAGGTCAACCTGGGCGGTACCGCCATCGGCACCGGCATCAACGCCGATCCCGGCTACCAGCTCCTGGCCGTGCAGCGCCTGGCGGAAATCAGCGGCCAGCCGCTCAAGCCCGCCGCCGACCTGATCGAGGCGACCTCGGACATGGGCGCCTTCGTGCTGTTCTCCGGCATGCTCAAGCGCACCGCGGTGAAGCTGTCGAAGATCTGCAACGACCTGCGCCTGCTCTCCAGCGGCCCGCGCACCGGCATCAACGAGATCAACCTGCCGCCGCGCCAGCCAGGCAGCTCCATCATGCCGGGCAAGGTCAATCCGGTGATCCCCGAGGCGGTCAACCAGGTGGCCTTCGAGATCATCGGCAACGACCTGGCCCTGACCCTGGCGGCCGAGGGTGGCCAGCTGCAGCTCAACGTCATGGAGCCCCTGATCGCCTACAAGATCTTCGACTCCATCCGTCTGCTGCAGCGCGCCATGGACATGCTGCGCGAGCATTGCATCACCGGTATCACCGCCAACGTCGAGCACTGCCGCCGCCAGGTGGAGCACTCCATCGGCCTGGTCACCGCGCTCAACCCCTACCTGGGCTACGAGACCTCCACCCGCATCGCCAAGACGGCGCTGGAAACCGGTCGCGGCGTGCTGGAGCTGGTGCGCGAGGAAAATCTGCTGGACGAGGCGACCTTGGACGACATCCTGCGCCCGGAAAACATGATCGCCCCGCGGCTGGTACCGCTCAAAGCCAAGGTCTGAGTCCCGCACGCCAGACCTGAGCGGTAACCGACGGCAACTCCCCCCGGGCGCGGTATCCTTCTTGCTTGGAAGGCTGCCACCGCCCCGGGGAGTTTGCCCATGCGTCAGTCCGGTCTGATCAATCTCAACCTGGTGTCTCTGGTCCTCCAGCAACTGGCGGCTGACACGCCCGCCCGGGCGGCGCCCCTGCTGGCCGGCAGCGGCCTGCGGCTGGACGATCTCGAACAGCCCCATCGGCTCATCACCCTGGCCCAGGAGCAACGGGTCATCGCCAACGCCCTCCCCGTCGCACCGCCCGAACTGGGGCTGCTGCTGGGCTGGCGGCTGCGCGTCTCCGGCTATGGCCTGCTCGGCTATGCCCTGCTCAGCGCCCCGACCCTGGGCGCCGCGCTGCAGGCGGCCCTGGCCCACCAAAGGCTGCTGGGCGCCTATTTCACCCTGCGCCTGGAGCGCCACGGCGAACTGGCCTGGCTCAGGGCTGATGACCATCCCTTCGCGCCCGAGCTGGAGCGCTGCAACGCCGAGTGCTGCCTGGCCTCGCTCCTGGCGATCTGCTGCGACCTCCTGGGTACGTCCCTGCCGCTGGTGCAGGTGGCCTTCCGGCACCCCGAGCCGGTCTATCGCGCGCGCTATGGCGACTGCTTCGGCGCCACGCCCCTGGCCTTCGCCGCCGCCTTCAACGGCCTGGCCTTTCCCGCTGCCTGGCTTGATCGCGGGCTGCCACTGGCCGATCCAGTGACCCATCGTGACGCCCTGGAGCAGTGCGGCCGCCTCGCCCCCGAACAGGATCGCCAGCGCGCCCTGCTCGCCCGCATCCGCACCCTGCTGGGTGCCGATCTGGCGGCCCCACCCTCCTTCGCGGCCCTGGCCGGCCACCTCGGCATGGCACCGCGCAGCCTGCGTCGCCACCTGCAGGCCGGCGGCAGCAGCTATCAACGGTTGCTGGATGAGTTGCGCTTCGCGCGGGCGCGCGACCTGCTGGCCCAGGAGCGGCTGCCCATCTATCGCATCGCCGAGGCGATGGGTTTCAGCGAGACAGCCAGCTTCCGCCATGCCTTCCGCCGCTGGAGCGGCCAGTCGCCGCGGGGTTATCGACTCTAGCGGCCGGCGTATGCTGAGCGCTTCCCGTCCCCATGGAGGATTCCCCATGCCCTCGCTGACCCTGCTCGCGGACCGCGGCCAACCCACCGATCAATACCGCCTGCCGGCGGAAAAACGCCTGGAGGGCGATCCGCTGCAGAGCCTCTGGCTCGACTACGAGGATGGCAGCGGCGTGTTCGCCGTCGGCCATTGGCACAGCGAGGTGGGCAAGTGGCGGGTGAACTACACCGAAGAGGAGTACTGCCAGATCCTCGAAGGGGTGAATCTGGTCACCGATGACCAGGGCCATGCCACTCGTCTCGGGCCCGGCAGCAGCTTTGTCGTCCCGCGCGGCTTCCAGGGCACCTGGGAGGTGCTGGAGCCGACCCTGAAGCGCTTCGTGGTCTACGAAGCCAAGGGCAGCTGATGGCCGCCGCCGGGCGCAATCTGGCCGGATCTATCCCCTTTTGGCCGCAGCGCCTCTCGTCGCGGGCCGCCGGGCTGGCAAGAATCTGGAGAGAGCCCGCCGCCCGGAGTCGCCATGCGCATCCACCACAGTCCCGATCACGCCCTGCATCACGGCCGCTGCGAATTGATCGATGGCCAGTTGCAGCCCTGTTTCGAAAAGCCCCAGCGCGTCGAATTCATCCTCGCCGAGTGTCACCGTAGGCAGCTCGGCGAGGTGGTGCCGCCCAAGGACTTCGGCCGGGCGCCACTGGCACGCATCCACAGCACGGCCTATCTCGACTTTCTCGCCGGCGCCTGGGACGAATGGGCGGCCCGCGGCGAGACCGTGGACCTGCTGCCCTATACCTGGCCGGCGCGCACCCTGCGCCAGGTACTGCCGCCCACCAGCCTGCACGGGCGCCTGGGTTACTACAGCTTCGACGGCGGCGCGCCCATCACCGCCGGCACCTGGCAGGCCGCCTACAGCGCCGCCCAGGTGGCCTTGAGTGCCGGAGCCGAGGTCGCCGCAGGTGCCCGCAGCGCCTTCGCCCTCTGCCGCCCGCCGGGCCACCACGCCGCCGCCGATGTCATGGGCGGCTACTGCTATCTGAACAACGCCGCCATCGCCGCCCAGGCCGCCCTCGACGGCGGCGCCCGGCGGGTGGCCATCCTCGATGTCGACTACCACCACGGCAACGGCACCCAGGACATCTTCTATGCGCGCGACGATGTGCTGTTCCTTTCGCTGCACGGCGATCCGGGTTTTGAATTCCCCTTCTTCCTCGGCTATGCCGACGAGACCGGCAGCGAGGCGGGCCAGGGCTTCAACCTCAATCTGCCGCTGCCCGCCGGCAGCGCCTGGGACAGCTGGAGCGCCGCCCTGGAGGTAGCGCTGGCGCGCGTGCAGGACTATGCCCCGGACCTGCTGCTGGTCTCCCTGGGCGTGGATACCTTCAAGGCCGATCCCATTTCCCAGTTCAAGCTGGAGAGCGACGACTACCTGCGCCTGGGCGAACGCCTGGCGCGGCTCGGCCTGCCGACCCTGTTCGTCATGGAAGGCGGTTACGCCGTGGCGGAGATCGGCATCAACACGGTGAACGTCCTGGCCGCCTTCGACGGCGCCTGATCCCTATCGCGAGGAATCCGACCATGCACAGCCTCCTGCGTCCGCTCACCGCCCTGCTCGGTGGCGCCCTGCTCGCCACCGCCGTCCAGGCCGCCGATCCCGGCGAACTGCGGGTCTACAACTGGGCCGACTACATCCTGCCCGAGACGCCCAAGGACTTCGCCAAGCAGACCGGCATCCGCGTCACCTGGGATACCTTCGACAGCAACGAGTCGCTGGAGGCCAAGCTGCTCACCGGCCGCTCCGGCTATGACCTGGTGATTCCCTCCAACCAGTTCCTGGAAACCCAGATCAAGGCCGGCGTATTCCAGAAGCTGGACAAGAGCAAGCTGCCCAACTGGCAGAATCTCGATCCCGAGCTGCTCAAGCTGCTGGAGGTCAACGACCCGGGCAATCAGTACGGCGTGCCCTACATGTACGGCACCATCCTCATCGGCTTCAACCCGGCCAAGGTCAAGGCGGCGCTGGGGGCGGACGCACCGGTGGACAGCTGGGACCTGGTGTTCAAGCCGGAGAACATGGCCAAGCTCAAGAGTTGCGGCGTGGCCATGCTGGACTCGCCCTCGGACATCCTGCCGGTGGTGCTGCACTACCTGGGCCTGGATCCCAACAGCGCCAACGCCAAGGACTACGAAAAGGCCACGGCGCTGATGCTGAAGATCCGCCCCTACATGGCCTACTTCAATTCCACCAAGTACATGACCGACATCGCCAACGGCGACATCTGCGTGGCGGTGGGCTATTCGGGCAGCTTCTACCAGTTCGGCAATCGCGCCAAGGAAGCCGGCAACGGCGTGGTGGTGGACTGGCGTCTGCCACGCGAGGGCGCGCCCATCTGGTTCGACACCTGGGCCATTCCGGCCAGTGCTGCCAATGTCGACCAGGCCCATGCCTTCATCAACTACCTGCTCGAGCCCAAGGTGATCGCCGGGATCAGCGATTACCTCGGCTACCCCAACGCCAACAAGCCGGGCATGCCGCTGGTGACCGCCGCCATCCGCGACAACCACGACCTGGTGCCCACCCCGGAGATGCTCAAGAAGCTCTATGTGGTGCAGCCGCTGCCGCAGCCCATCGAGCGGGTCCGCACCCGTGCCTGGAGTCGTATCAAGGCCGGTAATTGAAGGTCGAGTCCTCCACGATCATCCGAATGGTAGCCAATGGCTACCATTCGGCGGTTACATCCCCGCGTCCGGGAACCCTCTATCGCGCTAAGGGACTTATTGTGCTGAAGTGACCCATTGGATTTACCTGCCAGGTACGGCGTCATGTCCCTCAGTCTCGCCCTCACCCGAGCGCTGGCTCGGCCTTTCTGGGCCCTGCGCTTCGAACCGGTATTGGAACGGCATTACCAGCACGACATCGCCCGTTCGCGCCGGCGGCACCTGCGCATCAGCCTGACCGTGGCCATCCTCGCCTACGCCAGCTTCTCGATCTGGGACTGGATCCTGATGACCGATGCCTTCTGGCTCATCAGCCTGCTCAGCGCGCTGGTGGTGATCGGCGGCGGGCTGGTATTGCTGGCGCTCGGGTTGATACGTGCCGAACATCCCGCGCGCGAGTGGCTGGGCATCCTGCCCTGTCTGCTGGCCTATCTCCCGCCGCTGCTCGATGTCGAGGCCACCGATGCCGCGCATCGCGCCCTCTGGCTGGCGACCATGCCGCTGATGACGCTCTTCACCAACAGCTGCATCGCGCCGCCCCTGCGCCAGGCCGCGGTCCACACCCTGATCGCCCTGCTGGCCATCGGCCTGGCCACCCAGATGCATAGCCTGCCGGCCCTGGAGGCGTCGCTGGTCATGACCCTGGCGTTCGCCACCGCGAGCTTTACCCTGCTCAACAACTTCTGGATGGAGCGCGCCCGCCGTCAGGGCTATCTGCTGATCCTGCGCGACCGCTTGCGCAACGAAGAGCTGACCGCCTCCAACCGCTTCCTGGCGCAGCAATCCGCCACCGATCCCCTGACCGGCGTGGCCAATCGCCGGGCGCTGATGCAGGCCCTGGCCACCGCCCTGGCCCATCCCCCGCCCCGGCCGCTGCTCCTGCTGATGATCGACGTCGATCACTTCAAGGCCTTCAATGACCGCTATGGGCATCCGGCGGGCGATCGCTGCCTGCAACAGGTCGCCAGCGCCCTGGCCGACGAATTGCGCGCCGGCGATTGCCTGGCCCGCTACGGCGGCGAGGAATTCGCCATCCTCTGCACGCCGTCGCGCGAAGAGGATGCCGCCAAGCTGGCGCAGCGCCTGCTCGACGCGGTACGGCGCCTGGAGATCCCCCACCTCGGGCCCCAGGCCGGTCCGCGGGTGACCGTGAGCATTGGCGGCGCCTGCGCCCGGCCGGATCACGACTCTGCCGAGAGCTTTATCGAAGCCGCCGATCGCCAGCTCTACTGGGCCAAGCAAGCCGGGCGCGACCGCGCCATCCTCGAGGACTGCGATCGCTGCCACCCAGCGATGGAAGAATCCCTCTAGCCCAGGCGATAGACCCGATCGATCAGGACCATGCTGGCCAGGCGCTGGCGCAGATCGTCGTCCAGGCTGGGATCCTGCCAGTCGTAGAGGCCGATGCGGGCATAGGCCCGACCCCGTGGCGGCCGGGTGCCCAGATACTCCCAGACCACCCGGGTGCAGGCCGGCTCGCGCCGGTCGGAGGCGCTGACGCCCAGCTTGAGTCCGTTGAGGCGATCGATACGGTTGCGCGCGCTGGGCAGCAGCACCGTCTGCGACAACTCGTTGCCGGTGAGGGATTCGTAGTCGGTAAAGAACAGCCGGCTTTCCAGGCTCATGGCCAGGCCCAGGTAGCGAAAGCGTGCCTGGCTGGTGGTCTCGCCGCGGCGACGCAGGCGCTCGAAGCGCACATAGCGGAAGACACCCGCTTCCGCGAACAGCCAGACCAGTCCGCAGAGCACCACGCCCGGCGTGGACAGCGACGGATAGTATTCGTGGTAGTAGCCCTGGTAACGCGCCAGGCCCTCCTGACGCTCGCCGAACAGGGCCAGGGCCTGCCCGGCCCACCCCGTTTCCTGGCCGACCGGCGCGCCCAGGCGCGCCGCGAATTGCCGCTGCGGCAGCTGCAGATCGCCCACCGGCAGGCCGAAGAATTCCGCCAGCCGCTGCAGGTTGTAGGGCGACGGACGGCTTTGCCCGTTGAGGTAGCGATTGAACTGGGCGCGGTTGATGCCGACGGCGCGACAGACGGCGGCAATCGAGCGGTGGCGCTGGCAGAGCAGCTGCAAATTGGCGGAAAAGTCGCTCATGAGTCCGGCCCGAGCTTGACAGACGGCCAGAAAACTAGCATCAAGTCGCGCCATTTTGAAGCGAGGCGCGGAATTGTTCACGCCGGTGGGATAGCCGAATCTAGGCGCCCGGTCCGACCTACTGCCCGTTCCACCCGGACCGACCCGTCCCAGCGCCTGTTGCCGTCGTCTCCCCACGACGGGAGCAGACCCTGGCGGGATATTCCACAATAATAGCCCCAAGGCTTGCGAGCCGGCCTTGGAGCATCACTAGCATGCTCGAGGATTCTTCATGCACTACCTAGAAATGCTCAACGACTTCCTGTCCGGCCACGTGCTCATCGTGCTGATCGTCGGCCTGGGCAGCTATTTCACCCTGCGCTCGCGATTCGTGCAGGTGCGCCATTTCCCGCACATGTTCACCGTGTTCAAGGACTCCCTGCGCAACAGCGGTGATGGCCTGAGCTCCTTCCAGGCGCTGATGCTCAGCCTGGCCGGTCGCGTCGGTGCCGGCAACATCGCCGGCGTGGGCCTGGCCGTGACCCTGGGCGGCCCCGGCGCGGTGTTCTGGATGTGGGTGACCGCCCTGGTCGGCATGGCCAGCAGTTTCTTCGAGTGCACCCTCGCGCAGGTCTACAAGCGCGCCGACGGCGACGGCCTCTATGTCGGCGGCCCGGCGTACTACATCCAGCACGGCCTCAACAAGCGCTGGATGGCACTGGCCTTCTCGGCGCTGCTGCTGGTGACCTACGGCTTCGCCTTCGTCGGTCTGCAGTCCTTTACCGTGACCCATTCGCTGGAAAACGCCTTCGGCCTGCCGGTGCAGTACACCGGGATCGCCCTGGCCATCCTGCTGGGCCTGGTGTTCATCGGCGGCATCAAGCGCATCGCCGCGGTCTCCGACATCCTGGTGCCGGTCAAGACCCTGGCCTACATCGCCGTCACCCTCTATGTGATCGTCACCCAGATCGACCTGGTCCCCGGCACCCTGCTGACCATCGTCAAAAGCGCCTTCGGCCTGGAACCGGCCTTCGCCGGCCTGCTGGGCGCCGCCATCACCATGGGCGTCAAGCGTGGCGTCTTCGCCAACGAAGCCGGCCTGGGCGCAGCGCCCAACGTCGCCGCCGTGGCCGCGGTCAAGCACCCGGCCGCCCAGGGCGTGGTGCAGGCCTTCAGCGTCTTCCTCGACACCTTCGTCATCTGCACCTGCACCGCGCTGCTGATCCTGCTGTCGGGCTTCTACACCCCGGGCTTCGAAGGCGATGGCATCGTCCTGACCCAGAACTCCCTGGCCGCGGTGGTCGGTGACTGGGGTCGCATCTTCATCAGCGTCGCCCTGTCGCTGTTCGTCTTCACCTGCATCCTCTACAACATCTACCTTGGCGAGAACGGCCTGCGCTACCTGCTCGGCCGCGGCAAGGCCGTGCTGCTCGGCTATCGCGGCCTGGTGCTGGTGCTGATCTGCTGGGGCTCCATGCAGAACCTGACCACGGTGTTCGCCTTCGCCGACATCACCATGACCTGCCTGGCCTTCGTCAACCTGATCGCCCTGGCCCTGCTGATCAAGGTCGGCATGCGCGTGCTCAACGACTACGACGCCCAGCGCCGTGCCGGGGTCGACCAGCCGGTGTTCGACGCCGACCAGTTCCGCGACCTGGACCTGGATCGCCAGGCCTGGCCGGCGCTGGAGCGTCTGGAAGAGACCGTCGCCGAAGCCCGCGCCGCCCAGCCGCGCCAGGCGCACTGACCGCCGCCACCGGGTCGTCCCGACCCGGACCGCGACCGCTTTCCTGCCCCCACCCCGTGTGGGGGCAGTCTTATCAGGAAGTCCCTCATGAGCTCACCCTACCTGCACATCCTCTACACCGGCGGCACCATCGGCATGCAGGCGACCGCCGCCGGCCTGGCCCCGGCCGCCGGTTTCGAGGCGCGCATCCATGCCCTGCTGGCCAGCCGTCCGGAGCTGGGCAATCCGGCCTGGCGGCTGCAGGAGCTGCTGCCGCTGATCGACAGCGCCAACATGACCCCCGCCGCCTGGGAGCGCATGGCCCAGGCGATCATTGCGGCCGCTACGGACCCGGCCTGTCGCGGCGTGCTGGTGCTGCACGGCACCGACACCCTGGCCTACAGCGCCGCCGCCCTGGCCTTCCGCCTGCTGGGCTTGGCCATTCCGGTGCTGCTGACCGGTTCCATGCTGCCGGCCGGCGTGCCGGACAGCGATGCCGACGGCAACCTGGCCGACAGCTTCGCGGCCTTCTCGAGCGGACTGGCGCCGGGAGTCCAAGTGCAATTCCATGGCGAACGCCTGCCCGCGGCGCGCTGCACCAAGCAGGCCAGCAGCGGCTGGAAGGCCTTCGTGGCAAGCGCCCGGCCGCGCAGCGGCGACGCCCTCGTCGCCGCACCTGCCGCGCTACGCTTCGACCAGCCGCGCCAGCCGGTGCGGGTGGCGGTGCTGCCGCTGTTTCCGGGGGTCGACGGTGGGGTCCTGCGCGGTCTGATGGGCAGTGGCGTGCAGGGGCTGGTACTGGAGTGCTACGGCAGCGGCACGGGGCCGGCGGACGACGCCGACTTTCTCGCCGCCCTCGCTGAACTGCGCGACGCCGGGGTCCCCGTGGTCGCCCTCAGCCAGGGTGCCCGTGGCACCGTGGAATTGGGCACCTACGCCGCCGGCAGCGGCCTGGCCGACGCCGGGGTCATCTCCGGTCGCGGCATGACCCGCGAAGCCGCCCTGGGCAAGCTGCACGCCCTGCTCGGCTGCGGCCTGGAGCGCGCCGCGGTGGCCGAGTGGATCGGGCGGAATCTGTGCGAGGAGTTGTGATCGTCGGCTAGGTGCCGGCTGTTCCCTCACCCCGGCCCTCTCCCTGGGGGAGAGGGGGCGTTTGGGTCGGCTTCGTGCGGGCTCCTGTGTGACCTCTGCCGCCCGCTAGCCCGCTGCATCCTGGCCTGGATCCAGGCTTGCCCTCGACGCGATCATCTCTCCGCGCCAACCTCTATCGGAGCCCCCGCTCTCCCTCTGGGAGAGGGCCAGGGTGAGGGTGCGCTTGAAGCCTGACAGCCCCAAGCCCTTCGCACCAAACTCCCCCTTAAGCGCCCCCTCTCCCTCCGGGAGAGGGTCGGGGTGAGGGTGCGCTTGAAGCCTGACAGCCCCAAGTCCTGCGCACCAAAGTCACCCTTAAGCGCCCCCATCCCTCCGGGAGAGGGCCAGGGTGAGGGTGCGCTTGAAGCCTGACAGCCCCAAGTCCTGCGCACCAAAGTCCCCCTTAAGCGCCCCCATCCCTCCGGGAGAGGGTCGGGGTGAGGGTACGCTTGAAGCCTGACAGCCCAAGCCCTTCGCACCAAACTCCCCCTGAGCGCCCCCTCTCCCTGCGGGAGAGGGTCGGGGTGAGGGCCGCCCCAGGCGCCGCTCAGACCCTTACAGCGCCTCGCGCCACAGGCTCACCGCCATCTCGGCGGAGGCGCCCGGCGCCACGGTGAGGACGTCGTCCATCACCCGGGCGGTCTCGATGCAGAGCATGCCGGTCCAGGCGTCGTCGGCGAACTGGCTCAGGCGCGCGGCCTTGTCGATCCAGGGATTCCACAGCACCGCCGAATGGCTGTTGCGGGTCTCGACGAACAGCCGGCGCTGCCACTGGGGATCGCGGATCGCCAGGCGGGCCGGCAGGCCGACATAGACCCGGTCGGTCTCGGCGGTGATGGTGGGCTCGCCGTTCTGCCGCTTGCGGGTCCAGCCGTCCAGGCAGTCGTAGTAGTCGGCATTGGCAAGGCCTTCGATACCCACCTCGCGCACGTCGCTCACGGCGAAATAGGTGTGCAGCGCCTGGCTCAGCACCAGCGGATGATCTTCCAGATTGCGCACGCTCAGGGTCAGCTCCAGGCGCTCACCGACGCTCAGGCTCAGGGTCAGCTCGGTGGCATGGGGCCAGCCCGGGGTGGTCTCGGCGGAGGTGCGGTGGTGGAAGTCCAGGCGCACCCGGTCGGTGTCCACCTCGACGCCGCCGGCCTGCCAGGCGACCTGCCGCGCCAGGCCGTGGGCCGGGGCGTCCGCGGTGGTGGTGCACATGGCCTGGACCGCGGGCGGATTCTTCAGCAGGTCGCCGAACCAGGGCCAGCAGACCGGGATGCCGCCACGGATCGGGGTGCCGGGCTCGAACACGGCTTCCGGATTGCCCCAGACGATGTCCGGTTCGCCGTCGAAGCCGTAGCGCAGCACATGGGCGCCCTGGCAGGCCACCAGGGCTTCGGCCTGGCCGACGCGGATGCGCCAGACGGGCAATTGACCCAGTTGGATCTGTTCGACGAGGGGGGCAGCGGACATGGGATGACTCCTGGAAAAGGTGAGAGGCGACTGTAGTCCAGTCGAGGACCGGGCTCCAGCCAGCCATGGACAGCAGCGGCGGTAAAATCTTCCAACGCTGGCCGCGTCTCATACCGGTGCCGCACCGCTCGGCTAGACTCCTGGTCTCCCCTCTTCAGGAATGGCTCCCGCATGTCGGCTTTCCCGCGTCTTTCCCTGCTGCTCGGCCTGGGCCTGGCCCTGCCGCTCCTGGCCAACGCGGCCAATCCCCTCGACGACGAGGTCCGCGCCGCCGCCCGCGCGGTGATGGCCGAGCAGGACATCCCCGGTCTGGCCGTGGGCGTCACGGCCCCGGGCCTGCGCCGGCTCTACTACTTCGGTACCGCCGACCGTCGCAGCGGCCAGCCGGTGGACGCCGCCACCCTGTTCGAGATCGGCTCCCTGAGCAAGACCTACACCGCCACCCTGGGTGGCTACGCCGCGGTGACCGGTCGCCTGCGGCTGGACGAGTCCGCCGCTCAGGTCCGCCCGGCCCTGGCCGGCAGCGCCATCGGCCAGGCCAGCCTGCTGCAACTGGCCACCTACAGCGCCGGCGGCCTGCCGCTGCAATTTCCCGATAGCGTCACCACGGAAGATCAGGCGACGGCCTTCTACCGCGCCTTCCAGCCGCCCTTCCCCGCCGGCAGCCGCCGCCTCTACGCCAATCCCAGCATCGGCCTGTTCGGCGCCCTGGCGGCCCAGCGGCTCGACGAACCCTTCGCCACAGCGCTTCTGCGCCACGTACTCAAGCCCCTGGGACTCGATCACACCTATCTGCAGGTGCCAGCGGCCGAGCAGGCCCACTATGCCTGGGGCCATGGCAAGAACGATCAGCCGCTGCGGGTCAATCCGGGTGTCTATGCCGAAGAGGCCTATGGCATCAAGACCACCGCCGGCGATCTGCTCGCCTTCGTCGAGGCGAATCTCAATCCCGGCCGGCTGCCGGCACCCCTGGCCAAGGCGCTCGACGCCACCCAGCAGGGCTACTACCGCAGTGGTCCCCTGACCCAGGGCCTGGGCTGGGAGGCTTACCCCTATCCGCTGGCCAAGACCCAGCTGCTGGCCGGCAACACCCCGGCGATGGCCCTGGAGCCGCAACCGGTGGACTGGCAACACCCGCCCCTGCCGGCGAGCGGTGCCCGCCTGCTGAACAAGACCGGCTCCACCAACGGCTTCGGCGCCTATGCGCTGTTTATCCCCGAGCGCCAGCTCGGCCTGGTGATCCTGGCCAACCGCAATTATCCGATCCCGGCGCGGATCGAGACGGCGTGGCGGATCTTGCAGAAGCTCGATAGCCGGGTGCAGTGAGGTACCTCAATCGCGGCCATGGGCCGCTCCTACAGGGTGTGATGCTTCTGTAGGAGCGGCCCATGGCCGCGATAATGCGAGCAGACAGTCATCTGTAGGAGCGGCCGCCTCGGCGGACCTCCATGGCCGCGATAAATCATTGAAGCCCCGTAGCGTGGAAAACGGCGCAGCCTTTTCCACTGGGAGTTCGCAGCAGGGGGCTCCCCCACCCCAGCCCTCTCCCCAGGGGAGAGAGGGCCATCCGAAGTGGCGCTCAACTTCATTGGCGCTGACAAGATCAGAGCAGTCGCGTGGATGACGGTGCAGCCTCATCCACAAAACCCAACCTCAGGCCCCACCCGACTCCTCGCGCCCTTCCACCGGCAGTTCGTGCTCGGTGGCGTAGCCGGCGTCGGCCGCCTCCAGCACGCCATGGGCGATGCTGCAGAACAGCGAATTGACCCGGCGCATGTCGCTGAGCAGGCCCAGGTGCAGGGAGCTGGTCTCGAAGCTCTCAACCACCTGCTGGTGCAGCCGCTCGACGTGGGCATGGGCATAGCGCCGCTCCAGCAGGCGGAAGCGCTGCTTGAGCCGGCGCAGGCGGCGCGCCGCGTCCAGGTCGCCGGAGAGATAGACCGACAGGCACAGCTTGAGGCTGTCGACCAGCAGCCGGTGCAGGGCGGAAAGTTCGTCCACCCCGGAAGCCGAGAAGGAACGGCGGGCGGCGATCTTCTTGCTGTCGACGTCGCTGGCCATGCGCTCGATCAGGTCGCCGGCCTGCTCCAGGTTGATCGCCAGTTCGATGGTCTCGGCCCAGCGCCGGCTGTCGCGCTCGTCCAGGTCGTCGCGCGGCATGCGCGCCAGGTACAGCTTGATCGCCGTGTAGAGGGCGTCGACGTCGTCGTCGAGACGGCGCACCTCGCGCGCCAGCTGCTTGTCGCCGGCGTTGATCAGCACCAGCAGGTGCTGCAGCATCTGCTCGATGACGTCGCCCATGCGCAGGAGCTCGCGGGAGGCGTTGGTCAGCGCCAGGGCCGGGGTGTCGAGGGCGGCGGTGTCCAGGTGCCGCGGCCGCAGGATCGTCTCGGCGCTGTCCTTGGCCGGCAGCATGGCGGTGCAGAAGCGCGCCAGGGGCCCGGTCAGCGGCAGGAACAGCAGGCAGCGCACCAGGTTGTAGGCGACGTGGAAGCCGATCACCACCTCGGCGTCGTTGAAGTCGTAGCCCTGCAGCCAGTCGGCCAAGAGGCCGATCCAGGGCAGCACCAGGATGCAGCCGGCGAGCTTGAACAGCAGGCTGCCCACCGCCACCCGCCGTGCCTCCACGCCCTGCTTGGCCGCGCCCATCAGCGCCAGCACGCCGCTGCCCAGGTTGGCGCCCACCACCAGGCACAGCGCCACCTTGAGCGAGATGACCCCGGAGCCGGCCAGGGTGGCGGTCAGCAGCACCGCCGCCAGGCTGGAATAGGAGACCATGGCGAAGACCGCGCCGGTCAGGGCGTCGAGCAGCTGGTCGCCGGTCAGCGAGGAGAACAGCACCTTGACCCCGGCCGCGTGGGTCATCGGCGAGGCGGCTTCGACGATCAGCTGCAGCGCCAGGATGATCAGCCCCAGGCCGATGGCGACCCGGCCGAGCTGGCCGGCGCGGGTCTGCTTGCGACCGAGAAAGAACACCACGCCCAGAAAGATCAGCAGCGGCGACAGCCAGGACAGGTCGAAGGTCAGCACCCGCGCCATCAGCGCGGTGCCCACGTCGGCGCCGAGCATGATGGCCAGCGCCGGGGTGAGCGGTACCAGGCCCTGGGCGACGAAGGAGGTCACCAGCAGCGCCGTGGCGTTGCTGCTCTGCACCAGGGCGGTGACGGCGATACCGGAAAGAAAGGCCAGCGGCATGCGCTGCATGCTGCGGCTGAGCACCCGGCGCAGACTGGCACCGTATACCCGCAGGATGCCGGTGCGCACGATATGGGTGCCCCACACCAGCAGGGCCACAGCGGATAGCAGATTGAGCAGTGTCAGCATCGTGGCGCCCTCCCGGCGCGTGTCCAAGAGCTCCTGGCGAGCTTGTCACAAAATCGTAATGACCGTTCTGCACAGACGCACGAGCCCGAAGGCAGGGCACCTTCGGGCTCGTGGGGACTTGCTGGATTAGGCGGCGGAGAGCCGGGTGGGTTCCGCCGCTGGGCTCAGATCTGCTCTTTGCGCAGCTTGACCGCTTCGCGGGCCTTGGCCTTGCCGCGCAGGCGGATGTTGATGGCTTCCACCGCCAGCGAGAAGGCCATGGCGAAGTAGACATAGCCCTTGGGCACGTGGACCTCGAAGGCCTCGGCGATGAGCACGGTGCCGACCACGATCAGGAAGGACAGCGCCAGCATCTTCAGACTCGGGTGCTTGTCGATGAAAGTGCTGATGGCGCCGGCCGCCAGCATCATCACCAGCACCGCGACGATGATCGCCGCGACCATGACCGGCACGTGGCTGACCATGCCGACCGCGGTGATCACCGAGTCCAGCGAGAAGACGATGTCGATGATGGCGATCTGGATGATGGTGCCGATGAAGCCGCTGCCCTTCTTCGTGGGCGCGTCTTCGTCCTGCTCTTCCTCGCCTTCCAGGCCGTGGTAGATCTCGGCGCTGCTCTTCCACAGGAGGAACAGGCCGCCGAAGAAGAGGATGAGGTCACGGCCGGAGATGCCTTGGCCGAATACAAAGAACAGGTCGGCGGTGAGGCGCATCACCCAGGTGATGGACAGCAGCAGCAGGATGCGGGTGACCATGGCCAGGGCCAGGCCGAAGAACCGGGTCCGCGCCTGCATGTGCTTGGGCATGCGGCTGACCAGGATGGAGATCATGATGATGTTGTCGATGCCGAGGACGATCTCCAGGGCCGTCAGGGTAAAGAAGGCGACCCAGATTTCCGGGTTGGTCAACCAGTCCATTGCAAATCCTCTCGTAGCCAAGGCGCGCTCGGGCGCGCGCTCTAATGGAAAAGGCGCATCGGGCGACGCGCCGTTTTCGAACAGCCGGCAAGGCTAGTCGTAGCTCTGGCAAAACTCTAGCGGCTGTACAGCGGAAACACACCCAGTAACAAAGCGCCGACCAGCAGGAACATGCAGGTCACGGTGGCCCACTTCAGGGTGAAGCGCTGATGGTCGCCGAATTCCACCTTGGCCAGGCCTACCAGCAGGTAGGTCGAGGGCACCAGCGGGCTGAGCAGGTGCACGGGCTGACCGACGATGGAGGCCCGGGCGATCTCCACCGGACTGATGCCATAGGCCGCGGCGGCCTCGGCCAGCACCGGCAGCACGCCGAAGTAGAAGGCGTCGTTGGAGATGAAGAAGGTGAACGGCAGGCTGACCAGGGCGGTGATCACCGCCATGTACGGGCCCAGGGCGTCCGGGATCACCGCCAGCAGGCCCTTGGACATGGCGTCGACCATGCCGGTACCCGAGAGGATGCCGGTGAAGATGCCCGCGGCGAAGATCAGCGAGACCACCGCCAGGACGTTTTCGGCATGGGCGGCGATGCGCTGCTTCTGCATGTTCAGGCAACGGTAGTTGACGGTCATGGCGATGCCGAAGGCGATCATGAACAGCACCGGCATCGGCAGCACGCCCATGATCAGCGCGGCCATCAGCGCCAGGGTCAGCAGGCCGTTGAACCAGCGCAGGTGCGGGCGGCGGGCCTCGGCGCACTGGGAGACGGTGACGTCGGCGCCTTCGGTCTCGCCGATCTGCAGGATGCCCAGGCGCGCGCGCTCGCTGCGGCCATATAGGTAGGCCAGGAAGAACAGCCAGGCGATGGCCAGCAGCATGGGCGCGATCATGGGCACGAAGACGTCGGCCGGATCCACGTGCAGGGCACTGGCGGCGCGCGCGGTCGGACCACCCCAGGGGGTCAGGTTCATCACGCCACTGGAGAGCAGCATCAGGCAGGTCATGATCAGCGGATTCATGCCCAGGCGCCGGTACAGCGGGAACATGGCCGCCACGCAGATCATGTAGGTGGTCGAGCCGTCACCGTCCAGGGAGACCACCAGGGTCAGGAAGACGGTGCCCATGGCCACCTTGAGCGGATCGCCCTTGACCAGCTTGAGGATCCAGCGCACCGCCGGATCGAACAGGCCGGTGTCGATCATCACCGCGAAGTAGAGGATCGCGAACAACAGCATCACGCCGGTGGGCGCCAGTTTGCGGATGCCGTCGAGCATCATCGGGCCGAGGGCGTCGAGCTTGACGTGGCCGAGGCTGGCGAATTCGCTGGACAGCGCCCAGGCCAGCACGGCGAAGGCGATCGGCACCATGGTCAGGGCGATCAGCGGAGACAGGCGCTTGGTCATGATCAGGTACATGAAGGTCATGACCATGGCGAAGCCGAGGAAAGTCAGCATGGGAATACCTCTGAATTTTCGCGAAGAGAAGGAGGGTTCAGCCGCGGCGCAGGGGCGCGGAGAGGGCGAAAATCCAGGGGAGAGGGGCGCGCGGGGACGCCTGGAAGGACAGATACGACATGGCAAGAATCCTGGTTATTTTTGTAGGCACGTCGCCCGCTCACGGGGGCGGGTCTTGAGGGGATCCTAAGAGGTCAACCTTTCGCCAGCCTTGCGTGGTGGCGAGTGGATGTTGCCGGATGTCACGAAGCCGACAGGGACAGGTGCTGTTCGCCTCGCTGCCAGACGGGAGCACTCAGGTGCTCGACGAAGAAATCGAGCAGCACCTGGATCTTGGTGGGTCGGCTGCGCGCCGAGGGGGTCACGAAGTAGAGGCCGCCACGGGTCAGCTGCCAGTCCGGCAGCAGCTGCACCAGCCGGCTATCGGCCAGGTAGTCGGCGGCGATGAAGTCCGGCAACTCGGCGATGGCGAGGCCTTCCAGCAACACCGGCAGCAGGGCTTCGGAATTGGTGACGCGTAGTGGGCCACGCGGTAGCACGCTTTCTTCGCGACCGTCGTCCCCGCTGAAGCGCCACACCTGGCTGCGTGCCCGATAGGCATAGCTCAGGCAGGCATGGTCGGTCAGTTCCTGCGGATGGCTTGGCCAGCCGTGGCGCTCGACATAGGCCGGCGCCGCCACCAGCAGCTGGCTCACCGCGCAGAGCCGCCGGGCGACCAGCGAGGAGTCCGGCAAGGCGGCGATGCGCAGGGCGGCGTCGAAACCCTCCGCCACCAGATCCACGGTGGCATCGGACAGGTGCAGATCCACCGACAGCTGGGGATAGCGGCGCAGCAGCTCGGGCAGCAGCGGCGCCACCCAGCGCAGGCCGAAGGCCATGGGCACCGCCAGCCGCACCTGGCCACGGGGCTGCACGGCGCGGGCCTGGGCAGCGCTTTCGGTCGCCTCCGCCTGGCGATAGAGATCACCGGCCTGAGCGGCCAGCTCGCGGCCGAATTCGGTCAGCGCCAGCTGCCGCGAGGTGCGATTGAACAGCCGCCCACCGAGGCGTTCCTCCAGGCGCGTCACCGCCCGCGAGACGGTGGCCACCGACACGCCCAGCACCCGCGCCGCGGCGGCGAAGGAGCCCTCTTCGGCGACCTTGGCGAACATCGCCAACCCTTCGAAATCCGGCAATCTGCTCATTTCATTTCTGCAACGATGACTTGCCAATCATTCTATTTTGCAAGGAAGCCAGGGTCGATAGGCTGACTCCACCTGATCACAACCCTCGGAGTTCCCGCCATGACCCTCAAGCTCGCAGACAAGATCGCCCTCGTCACCGGCGCCACCAGCGGCATCGGCCTGGCCGCTGCCAAACTCTTCGCCCAGCAGGGCGCCCACGTCATCCTCACCGGTCGGCGGCAGGCGGAACTGGACGCCGCGGTCGCCCAGGTCGGCAATGCCACCGGCATCGCCGTGGACTCGTCCCGCCTGGACCAGCTCGATGCCCTCTATGAGCGCATCCGCCGCGAGCACGGACGCCTTGATGTGCTCTACGTCAACGCCGGGGGCGGCAGCATGCTGCCCCTCGCCGAGGTGACCGAGGCCCACTACGACGACACCTTCGATCGCAACGTGAAGGGGGTGCTGTTTACCGTGCAGAAGGCTCTGCCGCTGCTGGCGGACCATGCCTCGGTGATCCTCGCCGGCTCCACCGCCGCCAGTACCGGCACCCCGGCCTTCAGCGTCTATGGCGCCTCCAAGGCCGCCGTGCGCGCCTTCGCCCGCAACTGGATCCTGGAGCTGCAGGGCCGCGGCATCCGCATCAACACCCTGAGTCCGGGCGCCACCCGCACCCCGGGCCTGGTGGAGCTGGCCGGTCCGGATGCCGCTCAGCAGCAGGGCCTGCTGGACCACCTGGCCAGCCAGATCCCCTTGGGTCGCGTCGGTGAGCCCGAGGAGATCGCCAGGGTCGCCCTGTTCCTGGCCTCCAGCGATTCCAGCTTCGTCAACGGCGCCGAACTCTTCGCCGATGGTGGCCAGACGCAGGTCTGAACGGCGTCTGGCGGCCAGAAAAAAGCGGACAGCGCCCGGGGCGCTGTCCGCTTTTTTTACCAACTGAATGCGGGCGTCAGCCGCGCAATCGCGTGTTGAGTACGGCGATATGCTCCGGACCGATGCCGCAGCAGCCGCCGATCAGACTCGCACCACGCGCCTGCCAGTCCTGGGCGAAGCTCAGGTAGCCGGGCGGATCCAGGTCAGGACGCAGGGGGTCGAGGCCATCATTGGCGGTGGCCTCTTCCGGCTGGGGCGGGAAGGCGTTGGCATAGGCGCCAAAGGGAATCTCGACACCCGCCGCGGCAAAGGTCGCCCGCGCGGTATCCAGCGCCGCGGCCATCACCTCGGGCTGGCTGCAATTGAACAGCAGGGCACCAGCGCCCAGCTCCACCGCCAGCTGTGCGGCCGCGGCCACCGGCTCGCCGGATCTCAGCCGTGGGGTCTCGTCGACGTCTTCGTCCTTGAGGGTGAAGGACAGCCACAGCGGCTTGCCGTCCCCTGGCAGCCCGGCGGCGATGGCGCGCACCTCGGCCAGGGAGCTCTGGGTTTCCGCCAGCCAGAGATCGACATGGGGCGCCAGGCCGCGGATCAGCGGCTGCAGCACCTCGTCCACCCGCGCCGGCTCGAACAGATCGGGGCGATAGGAGCCGAACAGCGGCGGCAGCGACCCCGCCACCCGTACCGGCTGACCGCTGGCCACCACCGCCTGCCGTGCCAGCTGGCCGGCCCGCGCGGCCAGGGCCTCGCCTTCGGCGGCGAAGCGCGCCTCGCCGATATGGAAGGGCACCACCGCATAGCTGTTGCTGGTGATTACCTGGGCGCCGGCCTCGATATAGGCGCGGTGCACCGCCTCCACCTGCTCCGGCGCCTCGCTCAGGGCCAGGGCCGACCATTCCGGCTGACGGAAGGGCGCGCCGCGACGCTGTAGCTCGCGGCCCATGCCACCGTCGAGAAGCACAAGATTCATGTTGGCCATATAGCTATTTCACTTTTCCTTATAACCAAAACAGATTTCAATATCGGTTCTCATATCTCTCTAATACCAGGCCCTCTTACCCTTTGCAAAGGACGCCCCCATGAGAACCGCTCTGCTATCGGCCCTCGGCCTGACCCTGGCGCTGGTCGCCACCTCGGCCTCGGCCGGGGCCACCCTGGATCGCGTCAAGGCCAAGGGCGAGCTGGTCAATGTGCTCATGGAGAGCTATCCGCCCTTCTCCCAGCTCAATGCCCAGAACCAGCTGGAAGGCTTCGACGTGGACGTGGCCAAGGCCGTGGCCGACAAGCTCGGCGTCAAGCTGCGCCTGGAAACACCTTCCTGGGACGTGATCGCCGCTGGTCGCTGGAGCGGTCGCTACGACGTCTGCATCTGCTCCATGACGCCGAGCCAGGCGCGCGCTCAGGTGTTCGATTTCCCGGTCAACTACTACGCCTCGCCGGCGGTGATCGTGGTCAACGCCGGTGACGACCGCATCCACGGCGCCAAGGACCTCTCTGGCAAGAAGGTCGGCGTCACCAGCGCCTCTTCCTACGAGAGCTACCTGAACAAGGACCTGACCATTGAGGGCCAGGAGGACAAGCCGCTGAGCTATCCCTTCGACGATGTCCAGGTGGTGCCCTTCCCCGACGACAACGTCGCCTTCCAGGACCTCGGCCTGGGCGCCGGCAAGCGCCTGGACGCGGTGCTGACCAACCTGGTGACGGCCCAGCCGCGCCTGGCCCAGGACAGCAAGTTCAAACTGGCCGGCGCGCCGCTCTATGCCGAGCCCAACGCCGTGGCCATCGAGAAGGGTGATCCGGAATTCGCCGCCACGCTGCGCGAGATCATCGAAGGGCTACGCCAGGACGGCACCTTGAAGCGGATCTCCGACAAGTGGATCGGTGCCGACATCAGCCAATGAGTCCGCTACCGCCCCCAGACCAGCGCCGCCCCCTGCTGAGTTTTCGTACCCGTGTCTGGCTGACCTGGCTGGCGCTGCTGGCCGGGGGCGTGGTCTTCGTGCTCGGCTTCGACCTCAAGTTCGCCAGCGTCTGGCCGCGCCTGCCCAACCTGGTGGGTTGGCGCCTGGGCCCCAACGGCTTCCTGCAGGGCGCGGCCCTGACGCTGTTCCTCAGCCTCAGCTCCATCCTGGTGTCGGTGCTGCTGGGCTTCGCCGCGGCCCTGGGCCGGCTGTCGTCCAGCGCCCTGGCCTATGGCGTGGCGACCTTCTACGCCTCCTTCTTTCGCGGCACCCCGCTGCTGATCCAGATCCTGCTGATCTACCTGGGCCTGCCGCAGATCGGCGTGGTGCCCGGCGCCATCAGCGCCGGCATCCTCGCCCTGTCGCTGAACTATGGCGCCTACCTCAGCGAGATCTTTCGCGCCGGCCTGCTCGGCGTCCCCGCCGGTCAGCGCGAGGCGGCCCTGGCCCTGGGCCTGGCGCCGCGGGTGATCTTCTGGCGCGTCACCCTGCCCCAGGCCATGCGCAGCATCATCCCGCCCACCACCAGCCAGTTCATCTCCATGCTCAAGGACTCCTCCCTGGTCTCGGTGATGGGTGTCTGGGAGGTGATGTTCCTCGCCCAGTCCTATGGCCGCTCCAGCTATCGCTATCTGGAAATGCTGACCACCGCCGCGGTGCTCTACTGGCTGATGTCCCTGGCCATGGAGTTCCTGCAGTCGCGCCTGGAGCGGCACTACGGGAAGGCGTATCGGGGGCGTTAGAGTCGCTTGGTCGGGCGGAGACAAAGGACGATGCCCGATCGACGTCGGCAGCGCGCTTGATAGAGTCTTCTTGCCACCAACTACTCGCTGGTCCTTGCTGTTGTGAGCAGAACCGGAGGCCATATGACTGAGACAGAAACCACTACTCAAAAGCTGGCCCGCTTTGAAACGGCGCGCTTTGCACTTGAATCACTGATGGCCAACTGTTCTCGGCTGATCTATGCAGAAGAGGCAAAACCAGAGCCGGATCAGGCATGTGTCGATCATCTGAGGGCCAGGCGGCGCGAATACCGCAGACTTCGTAACGGTCTGGACTTCGACAATCGAAGACAGATCGAGGACGCCATAGCCACCTATGGTCCCCAGGCAAAAGCCGCTATGCAGCAGGCAGAGAGATAGGATCCTGGTACAAGCCGATCGACCGAGCGCCAACCGGGATGAATGCCGACCGAATTTGCTGAAGCCAGCGTTGAAAAGGCTGCTCTTCAAAGGATCACACCCGCTATAGGAGGAGTGATCCTTTGAAGTTGCAGTTAAGGCAGCAGGATCCAGCGGTTACTTGAGATCGGTGGTCAGCTCTGGCGTACCGAAGCTGACGAGCGTGGCATTGGAGCGTTCGAAATAGCCCTGCCAGAAACGTTCGAGACTCTGCAGTACCTTGCCTGAACGATAGGCGCCTTTGGCATCGTCACCGATCAGCCCCGCGCCCATCACATAAACCCGGGCGCCGTGCAGTTGGGCGAACAGCTCCTTCTTCTCTACCTTGGCCAGCTCGGCTGCAGGGTCGATTCCACGAATGCGGTTAGCTTGATAGAAGCTGCCGAAGTCGCTGTTTTCCAGCATGTCGGATACCAGCAGAATGACCTGATCCGCGCTGGGCTCCTGGCCTAGGTCTTCACCAATTTTCTTGAGGCTGGCGAAGATTTCGCTGCGCGATATCTCCTCGTTCGGCTTGCCGAAACTCTCGACGAATTGCTTGCCGAATGTCTTCTGGAAAAAGGCGGCCTGCTGTTGCAGACAGGTATCGAGTTTCTTGAGACTGGCATTGCCGATATGGTTACGCACCTTGCCAACCAACGGTTTTTCCAGGACGCCGGCGAACTGCAACTTCATGTAGTTGTTCTGCAACAGCGCCGAAAATTGATAGAGCTTGATGCTGTCGCCGGGCTGCAGGTATCTCAGGGTGTGCTCCCAGGCACTGCTTTTCAGCGCCTGGGGCATATTGACCGTTTCATCGATGACCACCGTCAACGCTCGCCCCGACGCGGCTGGCTGTTCGCTGGCCAATTGCGCATAGCTGTAGCAGCTCGGCAGATCGTTACGTTCAGCCGCCATTGCCGCAGGCGCCAACAACAGGCCCGCGATTGCCAGGGTTACGGTCAGACGCATTTCAGGCACCCTCTTTCTTGGCGCGTTTTATCGCCACCTGCACTTTCTGCTTGCTCAGCAGCGCGGCGTTGTCGATACCCAACTCTTCGCCAATAGCGGTCAGTTCTTCGGGCGAATAGACCGTGAGATCGCCCAGATTGGCGATCAAGGCGTTCTGGTCCAAGGCAGCCGTGGGCTCCGGTGCCGATACCGGTGCTGGTACAGATACTGGTGCTGGTGCTGGTGCTGGTGCTGGTGCTGGTGCTGGTGCTTCAACGGTCGCGCTCGACGAGCGCTCAGGAGCTGAGACTTCAGCACTAGCCGCCGCGTTGTTGAGCGCAGCCAATTCACGTTGCAAGGCCTGCTTTTCCCTGGCGGTATCGAGCGCCTTGCGCATTTCTTCCAACTCGTTGGCGGCCGCACGCGCTTTTTTCTGCTGCTGATTTTCGCTGTTCTGCCGCTCCTTCTCGTTGGCATAGAGCGCAAAGCTCCGACGCGGACCACGGTCAGCACTACCGCCTAGAGAATGACGATGCTCGATCCGCTCTTGCAGGCTGCTGAGCTTGGCCTCGGCATCTCGGGCGACTCGATCACGCTGACTCTGCTGATAGGCCGCGAATTCACTGGCACTGCTGAAGCCGGAGATATAGCCCGCTGCTTCCCGTGACTGGGTGCCTGCGAACGAACGGAAAACGCCGATCAGGATGCCGATGATCTGCACGCCGATGAAAATGACCGACAGGATGAAGAAGGTGAGTTTGTAGGCGAAGATCCGATCTCCCGCGACCTCACTGGCCGCACGCTGGTCAGCCGCCTGCCCATCGGCAGTGGCTTCGCTGGGCAGTTGGAAAGGCGAGGCGTCTGGCGTAAGCGCCGAACCGCTACCCGAAGCATAGGGCGAACCGTTTACCTGCTGGGTTTCCAGTTCGTTGATGGTGGAGGCTCGGATGAAGTAGGCACCAATGGCCAGCGTCAGGATAAGCGCCGTAGCAATGATGGTGGTCCACCAGGTTGGGGAGACCGTGGCGTTGTGCTTTACCCGATTGATGATATGCAGGTACTTGGGCTCTTTATCATCGAGACCGGTACGGTCCAGATCGACGTTGGCATCGGCCTGAAGATCCTTGGCATTGTTGTTGCGCCGAGCCTGCCGATGCCATTCGCGAGCCTTGCTGATAAGGCCGTTACGGTGAATCTCGGCGCCCATGAGGTGGGTAGCAGGAACCAGAATCGTACCGATCAGCAGAGAGATGACGATGGCCGAGAATTCCGCCTGATTGGCGGAAATGTTGTTGGCAATGAAAGGCGCCAGTACCAGGGCGAAGATGAACGCCTCGAGGATCACTAGAAAGATGCTGCCAATCCACAGTGGCAATCCCGTGGGTTTGCGGCCGCGCTCTTCCACCTTGTTCAGATAGTTTGCGCATTTGTCGTAGAAGGCTGCGTCCTTGTTCACGCGCTCGTAATAACGATGGTATTTCGCGCACAGTTCGCGCTCAGCCTTGTACCAGGCCGTCCCTCCTTCCTCGCGATCCTGCATGAGATCGCGCTTGGACGCCTTGGCGATAAAGCCCACCACCGGAAAGCTGACGCCCAGATTGAGGAAGAAGTACTTGACCTCCTCCCACCAGCGGATGATTACCACGACCAGCACCAACAGACTGATCAGCGGCCATATCACGTAGCGATAAGCCGCCAGCGCTGTCGTCAACGTCTCGAAAAGTTCCATGTTTCGTCCCCGGAATCAGCCGCGCACAGGCGCGTAAGTCGCTATGTAAGGCTTGGTGCCATTGTCGTAAAACAAGTCGCCGTCGATACTTTTGTCGCCGGTCTTTTTAATCACTACATCAATACAACTTACCGGTGCCTGCTCGGGTTGTTCCAAGAAGACCCGATAGAGAATGGCGTCTTCACCTTCATAGGTATTGGCGACGGCCGTATAGGCATCGCTGGGTCCGCCTTTGTTTTTTTCATAGTTCTGGGTGACGAAGACTTTCGGATCCTTCACCAGCGCAGCGTTATCACGCAGCACGGCAACCGGCGACAGGGTCACCAGATGCCCATTGACCAAGCCGGCCCAGGCGCGTCCGTTCATGCCTGGCAGGTATTCGCGCGTGGCATGGTCAGATAGCGCAGCGCCGGTGGCGAAGCTTTTGACCTCGCCACTGACGCGCGGGGCGTCCTGCTGACAGCTGCTCATGGGCACCTGGGCGTAGGCAGTGGAGATCAGCGTGAATCCACCGCTTTTCGGACGCAGGGCCTGACCCAGCTTCCAGGCACCGCTGGCAACCGGCTGACCGCCGAAATCGATTTTCGCCACGCTCGGCTTCGCCTGCCGAGGCGCCTCGGCATCAGCCGTCTTGACGGTTTTCGACGAAGCCGTGGCAACAGCCGGTTTTTTACTCTCGGGCTTGGCCACGGACTCCGTGGCGGTGCCATGGGCCAGATACTTGGCGTTGTTCTTTTCCGCGTTGATACGCTTGACCAGCATCGCCTTGTCGTTCAACTCGACGATCTCGACGCGACGGTTCTTGCCACGCTCGAGCGGATCGCTATTGTCGGCGATGGGGCGTGAGGCGCCGGCACCCTGGAAGTACATGCGATCTCGCGAAATGCCCTGCTCGACCAGAATGCTTGCTACCGCCCGTGCGCGCTGTTCCGACAGCGCCTGGTTGATGGCCGGTGTGCCGGTAGCGTCGGTATGGCCAACGATAAGAATGGGTGTGGCTTCCTTGCCAACATAGGCACTGGCAAGCTTGGCGAGCTTGCGGCGACCTTCGTCGTTGAGCTGGGCACTCCCTGTCGGGAACATGCCTTCATCGGCGATCTGAGCCACCAGCCCCGCTTCTTGGGGCGCAGCCGAAGGCGTAGCGGCGGCAGTCTGCAACGTTTCCACCTGAAGCGGGATCTTCTCCTGCTCAGCGATCTGCTTGAGTCGCTCGAGACGATTCTTGTAGGCCAGGGCGGCGCCACAGCCAACCGAGGCGCCGACCACGGCCCCGGCGATCAGGGTCGCACCATCGCCCTTGGCCAGCGCAGCCGCGGCTACGCCTGTAGCGGCGCCGAGGAAACCGCCAGCCAGACAGTTGACGGTACGACTTTGGCCGCTGGAAAAATTATCGACGGTGGCGCAGCCGGTAACGCCCAGGGAAATGGCTACGGCCAGCGCAGCAAGGCGAACTGGCCGGGAAGGAAGCAAAGAAGCCTGACTCACGTAAGTGACTCCTGGTTACTGGAGATAACGGATAACCAGGATGAAACGACCTATGATGTTTCATCCATGAAAACGGCGGGTGCTCTATCTAGCAGGATAGAAGCCTGGATTATATCCCGATATCGGGGATGGCAAGTGAAGCACAAGTAGGTTCAATTGCAATGACAGCCAAACTAGCGTCAGCCTAATAATCTCAAGGCAATATCATAACTAACGTTATTGCCTTCATAACTACTCACTCCAGGCCTCCCGCAGCCTGGCCAGCGCCTCCTCGATCCGCACCTCCGGCACCGCCGCGAAGCCCAGCACCAATCCGGCGCGGGCGTCGGGCGGGGTCGGGCCCTCGGGCAGCCAGTAGCGCGACAGCGCGTTGAGTTCCACCCCGACCGCGGCCGCCCGCGCTACCAGCTCGGCTTCGCGGGCCAGCTGGGTGACCGGCAGGCACAGATGCAGGCCGGCCACTGGCACACCCGGCGGGGCGCAGCCGGCGACCTCTGGCCAGCCGGCCAGCAGGGCATCACGGCGATTGCGCGCGGCCCGTCTCATGCGCCGGATATGGCGCTGGAAATGACCCTGCTCGATGAAATCGGCCATGACCGTCTGGGTGGCGCTGTCGAGATGGCGGATGCCGGCCCGTTGCAGCTCCAGCAGCGCCGGCACCAGCGCGGGCGGGGCCACCAGATAGCCCAGGCGCAGGCCGGGAAAGGCGATCTTGGAAAAGGTGCCGACATAGAGCACCCGACCGTGGCGATCCAGCGCGGCCAGGGGCGCCAGCGGCGCGCCCTGGTAGCGGTATTCGCCGTCGTAGTCGTCCTCGACGATCCAGGCGTCCGTCTGCCGTGCCCAGTCCAAGAGCGCCAGGCGGCGCGGCAGGGAGAGCACGGCGCCGGTGGGATACTGGTGCGAAGGGGTGACATAGACCAGTCGGCAGTCCCGCTGGCCAGCCAGTTGCTCTACCACCAGCCCTGCCGTATCCACCGGGATTCCCTGCAGCCGCGCCCCGCCACTCTGCAAGGCCAGGCCCGCGGCGCGATAGCCGGGATCCTCCATGGCCGCCGGGGCGCCGGGCGCCAGCAGCAGCCGGGCGCAGAGTTCGATGGCCTGCTGGGCGCCGCTGGTGATGAGGATCTGCTCGGGTGCGCAGACCAGGCCCCGCGCCTGGCGCAGGTAGGCGCAGAGCAGGCGGCGCAGTCGCGGTTCGCCGCCGGGTTCGCGATAGCCCAGCAGCGCCGGCTCCGGCTGGCGCCAGAAACGCTGCTGCAGCCGCGCCCAGGTGGCGAAGGGAAACAGATCCACCGCCGGCAGGCCGACCCGAAAGGCGCACGGCGCGCCGGGCGGCACGCTGGCCAGGGGCAAGGGGGCGGCCCTGGTTGTGGCTTCGGGAGCGGCCAGCGCACGGGTCACGGGCGCGACATAGGTGCCGTCGCCCGGGCGGCTGTCGAGAAAACCTTCGGCCAGCAGCTGCTCGTAGGCGGCGGTCACGGTATTGCGCGAGATCCCCAGCAGCCGCGCCAGTTCGCGACTGGCCGGCAGCCGTACCCCGGCGGCCAGCTCACCGGCCAGGATGCGCTCGCGCAGGCCCTGGTAGAGCTGGCGCGCCAGCCTCCGACCCGGCTCCAGCAACAGCCCCGACGGCTCGAATCCCAGCATGGATTGGCACCCTGAAAGTCATGGAAATTGGCTCTTACAGGGAGCCAAAGGCGACCTTAGCATGGTCGGACATCGCTGGAGTTCCTATCCATGTATCCCAATCCCGCCTTCTGTCTCGACGACCTGCCCAGGCTGCACCAGCACCTGCGCGATCACGCCCTGGCGCTGCTGGTCAGCCAGACCGAGGCCGGTCCGCTGGTGAGTCATCTGCCGCTCTGGCTGGCGCCCGACGAGGGTCCCTATGGCACCCTCTATGGCCATCTGGCACGCAGCAATCCCCAGGCCCAGGCACTGGTCGGGGCCCCTGTCGCGCTGGCGGTGTTCCAGGGTCCCCAGGCCTATGTCAGCCCGGCCTTCTATCCCGGCAAGGCCGAACATGGGCGGGTGGTGCCGACCTGGAACTACCAGGCGGTGCATGCCCGTGGCAGCGTCGAGGTGTTCGATGACCCCGAGCGCCTGCTGCAGCTGCTGGAGCGCCTCACCGACCAGCACGAAGCCGGGCGTGCCCGGCCCTGGCAGGTCGCGGATGCGCCCGCGGATTATGTCCAGGGCATGCTGCGCGCCATCCGCGGCCTGCGCCTGCCCCTCGACAGCCTCCAGGGCCTCGCCAAGCTCAGCCAGAATCGCAACGCCGCCGATCGCGAAGGCGTCCGCCAGGGTCTGGCCGCCAGCCCGGTACCCGGCGACCAGGCCCTGGCCGCCCTGATCCCCTCTCCCGCCTGACCCTGGAGCCACCCATGACCATCCGCCCCCTGAGCGAAGCCGATCACGCCGTCTGGCACGACCTCTGGCAGGCCTACCTGGCCTTCTACGAGACCGTCCTGCCGGAGGCCACCTATGCCCGCACCTGGCAGCGCCTGCTCGATCCCGCCCAGCCCCTGCATGGCGCCCTGGCCTGGGACGGCGAGCGGCCCCTGGGCCTGGTGCACTTCATCTATCACCCCTCCTGCTGGACCGAGAGCGATTACTGCTACCTGCAGGATCTCTATGTCGCCCAGGACCACCGCGGCGGCGGCCTGGGCCGCGCCCTGATCGAGCACGTCTATGCCCGCGCCGAAGCGGACGGCTGCGACCGGGTGCACTGGCTGACCCAGGAGACCAACTACCCGGGACGCCAGCTCTACGATCGCATCGCAACCCGCTCCGGCTTCATCCAGTACCGTCACCTGCTGGGAGACAGATCATGACCCCGCTCGACTGGACCCCGGCCCATGTGCCCCAGCCCCGCTTGCTGCAGGGTCACCATGTACGCCTGGAACCCCTGGACCCGCCGCGTCATGGCGACGATCTCTGGGAAGCCCTGCACGACCGGGACCCGGCCCTGTGGGACTATCTGCCCTATGGCCCCTTCACCGAGCGGGCCGCCTTCGACGGCTGGCTGGCCGGCCTGGCCCAGGGGCGCGATCCGCTTTTCTATGCGGTAGTGGACCCCCGCGACGGTCGCGCCCTGGGGCAACTCAGCCTGATGAGCATCGTCCCCGAACACGGCAGCATCGAGATCGGCCATGTCGCCTTCGGCGGGCGCCTGCAGCGCACGCCCCTGGCTACCGAGGCCTTCTATCTGCTGATGCAGGAGGCCTTCGCCCTCGGCTATCGGCGCCTGGAGTGGAAGTGCGACAACGCCAATACCCGCTCGAAACGCGCCGCCGAACGCCTGGGCATGCGCCCTGAGGGGCTGTTCCGCCAGCACCGGGTGGTCAAGGGCCGCAATCGCGACACCGCCTGGTTCAGCCTGCTGGATCACGAATGGCCCACGGTCGACGCCGGCTTCCGGCGCTGGCTGGCGGCGGAGAATTTCGATGCCGAAGGACGCCAGCTCAGCGCCCTGGCTGTCGCGCCCAGCAAATGAGAAGCAATACCAACGGAGCAGGCAAAGCGTTATCCTAGAGAGGTTGCTACCACCAATCTCCCTTCGCCGTGACCGCCATCCACGTCCTACTCGTCGACGACCACCGCAAGCTGCGTGAGCCCCTGGCGATCTACCTGCGTCGCCAGGGGCTCGAAGCCACCACCGCAGCCGATGCCACGCGGATGAAGGCGCTGCTCGCGCAGCAGCGCTTCGATGTCATCGTCCTCGACGTGATGCTGCCGGATGGCGACGGCTTCAGTCTCTGCCGTGAGCTACGCCAGCGCGACACGACGCCGATCATCCTGCTCACCGCCCGGGGCGAGGTGGATGACCGGGTGCTTGGCCTGGAACAGGGCGCCGACGACTACCTGACCAAGCCCTTCGAACCGCGCGAACTGGTGGCACGGATTCGCACCCTGCATCGTCGCTACCAGGCGACCGCTCCGACGTCTCCGAGCGAGCCTGTACCGGCGGCGATCTATCGTTTCGCGGGCTGGCACTACGCCGCCGTCAGTCAGCGCCTGCACTACCCGGACGGCAGCACCCGCCGCCTGGGTCAGGCGGAGGCGCGCCTGCTGCTGGCCTTCCTGTGTCGGCCCCAGACCGTGCTGCATCGTGATCTATTGCTGCACCAGGTACAGCCGCCCGATCGCGCGCTGGAAGACCGCAGCCTGGATCGCCAGGTCAGTCGCCTGCGCCTGCGGTTGGCCGATCCGGCAGGCGAATCGCCGCTGCGGACCGTCTGGGGCCGCGGCTATCTGCTGGACTGCCCGGTGGAGGCCCTGGACGGCCCATGATCGCGCCCTGGCATAGCTGGCTGCAGGGCATCACCCCCCGCCTCTGCCTGCTGTTCTGCGCGGCCTTGCTGCTGGCGCACGCGGCCGCGGCGCTGGTCCTGCACCAGACCGGCGCGCTGGTCCATCCGTTGTCCTATGGCCAGGCCTTGGAGCGCCTGGCGGTGGCCCGTACTGCGGTCGAGCGCCTGCCGACGGCGCAGGCGCAAGCCCTGCTGCGGGTGCTGGCCGAGTCACCGGCACAGGTCTGGATAGCCACGACGCCGGAGGTGGCGCCCTTCCCCATGCTCGCGGAAGAACGCCGCCTGACCCGGGATCTGGCGCGGCGCCTTGGACAGGCCGAAGAGGGTCTGGTGATGCAGCTGGAAGGCCTCGCCGGCGACGCCGCCCGCGCCTCGCCGCTGACCTCAGCCGGCTGGGCACCCCTGCGCTTGCGCAGCAGCGTGCGCCTTTCGGACGGTCGCTGGCTCAATGCCGTGCAGTATCCGGCACGCGGCCACGGCTGGCTGACCGCCCTGGGCTGGTCGCTGCTGCTGGGCGCCCTGCCGGTGCTGCTGCTGGCCTGGCTGCTGATCGGCCAACTGGTACGGCCGCTGCAACGACTCACCCGCGCCGCGGAGGGACTCAGCCGGGGCGAGCGCAGTCGCCTGGAGGTCCGTCAGGGCCCACGCGAGGCCAGGGAGCTGGCAGCGGCCTTCGAGCTGATGCAGGAACGGCTGCTGCGCCACCTGGATGATCGGGTGCGCATGCTGGCCGCCATCAGCCACGACTTCAACACTCCACTGGCTGCGCTGCGGGTGCAATTGGCCCTGCTGGAGCCGTCGGTCGAGCGCGACGACATGGAAGAAAGCCTGGCCGAACTGGACGCCATGGTGCAGGAAACCCTCGACTTCATCCGTGGCGAGCGCCGGACCGAAAGCCACCAGGATGTCGACCTCGTCGCCCTGCTGCAGGCATTGCAGGATCGCTATCAGGCATTGGGCCAGACGGTGACCTGGTCGGGCACCGGCGCGGCACTGCTCCGCGGTCGCCCACTGGCGCTCAAGCGCGCCCTGGGCAATCTGCTCGACAACGCCCTGCAGCACGGTGGCAGCGCCACACTGGAGCTGTCGCGCCCCGCGCCACAGCTGCTCCGCCTGGACATCCTCGACGACGGCCCCGGCCTGCCGGAAAACCAGCTGGAACGGGTCTTCGAACCCTTCTACCGGCCTCCGGGCCAGGACAGCGCTCGTGGCCTCGGTCTCGGCCTGGCCATCGCCCGGGCCTGTATCCTCGCCCACGGCGGCGAGCTGCAGCTGCGCAATCGCCCGCAAGGCGGCCTCTGCGCCCGGATCCTGCTGCCGTCGACCTCCTAGCAGCCAGATATCCCGTAGGAGCGGCCCATGGCCGCGATCGTCCAAACAAAAGACCTTGTCGCGCCAGGACAATGGCTCCCAGGGTAGCGCCACCTTGATCGATCAGGATCTGGCTGATGCTGGAGATGAACGCCTGCTCGAATAGCGCCTTCTCCCTCCGGGGCGTGCCTCACAGCGGATTCCCTGGTGGAAAAGGCTCCTCCGTTTTCCACGCTACGGTTCCAGCACCAACGCAGTGGAGGTTCCACGTGGAGCATCTGGCTCCCTTAGAAGCTCAGAGTCGCACTCACCCAGAGATGCCGGCCGTAGTTCACCGTGCCATAGGTCTCGTCGTCCAGGCGCCGATCGTTCAGGTTGCGGATAGCGGCATTGAAGCTCAGGTTGCGCGTCGCCACGAAGCCGCCGCCCACGTCCCAGGTGGTATAGGCCGGCGCCGCTTCGCCGGTCAGGGTGGCGTCGTATTCCTCACCGTAGTAATCCAGCGCCGTCCACAGATTGAGCCGGTCCGACAGGGTCCAGTCCAGGCGGACGTTGGCCTTGCGCTCCGGGGTCAGGGCCAGGGGCGCACCCTGGTTGGGACCGCTGCGCTGCTCCGAGTCGAGATAGGTGAAGTTGCCGCCCAGGCGCAGGGCCTCGGTGATGTCCCAGCCACCGCTGAGCTCCACGCCGCGGATTACCGCCTCGTCGACGTTGATGCGGTCCATGCGGATGTAGCCA
This sequence comes from Pseudomonas sp. HR1, assembly GCF_030175875.1. Lineage (NCBI taxonomy): Bacteria > Pseudomonadati > Pseudomonadota > Gammaproteobacteria > Pseudomonadales > Pseudomonadaceae > Pseudomonas > Pseudomonas sp. HR1. The sequence goes on along the minus strand of NZ_JASNRF010000001.1, from coordinate 1,089,937 downwards.
TTCCAGCGCTCGGTGGTGGTGACCGTGGACAGCTTGTCCTGAAAGTCGTTGTAGAACAGCGTCGCCGCCGCTTCCAGATTGCGCCGGTTGGACCAGAGCGCCGCCACCTCGTAGTTGGTACTGGTCTCCGGCTTGAGATCCGGATTGCCGAGCATGACGAAGCGGTTGCGCCGCAGATAGGCGTAACCCGGCGCCACGGCGCGAATTTCCGGCGCCTTGAAGCCGCGTGAGACGCCGCCCTTGAAGGTCCACTCGGGAGTGGCATGCCAGACCCCGTAGAGCCGCGGACTCCAGTGATTGCCGTACAGCTCGTGGTGATCCAGGCGCAGCCCGCCGGTGAGCGCGAAGCTGTCGGTAATGGCCCACTCGTCCTCGGCGAACAGCGCCTGCTGGGTCACCGCAAAGGAATACTGGCGGCGATCGTTCAGCCCCTGGTTCCAATCCTGTACCTCGCCACGGTTGTATTGCAGACCGGTGGTGAGCAGGTGGTCATCCAGGGGCGTCACCAGCTTGGCATCGAACACGGTGTTCTCGACCTGGGGCTTGCGCCCATAGACATCGGTCTGCTCCGGCGTGGCAAGGCCTTCGCGAGAGGTCTCCTCGTGCAGCAGCGACACGTCCGAACGCAGCCCGCCGGTCCAGTGGCCGGTGTGACTCAGCGACCAGTGATCGCGGTCGTTGTCCTGCTGGCGGGTCGCCCAGTTGTCGCTCAGGCCGTCGCCGTTGCGCAGGCGCGTCTGCCCGGCTTCCAGCAGGAATTCGTGATTCTCGTTAGGGGTAAGGGCCAGGCGCCCAGTCAGATCGCGATGACGCGCCTTGCTGAAGCCCTGGGTCCGCTCGATGTCGTCGTCGGCCTGGCGATCAAGGTAGCGGCCCCAGAGCTGCAGACCGAGCAGGTCGGTGTGCAGCGGTCCGCTCAGAAAGAATTGGCCCTGGCGCGAATTGCCCTGGTCGCGGTGCTGCTGGGCGATGTAGTCGGTGGTCAGGGAGCCGTGCCAGGTGGCGGCGTTCTTCTTGGTGATGATGTTGATCACCCCGCCGATGGCGTCGGAGCCATACAGCGAGGACATGGGCCCGCGTACCACCTCGATCCGCTCGATGGCCGCCGCCGGCGGAATGAAGCTCTGCTCGTAGCCGCGATTGCCGTTGACCCGCGACTCCCGCGCGCTCTGCCGCTTACCGTCCACCAGGATCAGGGTGTAGTCCCCCGGCATGCCCCGGATGGAGATATCGGTTTCATTGGCCGCACCGTTGACCACCACGCCCTCGACGTCGCGCAGGGCGTCGCCCAGATCGCGGATCGGGCGCTTGCGCAGGGTCTCGGCGTCGATCACGGTGACTGAAGCGGGTGCGTTCTCCAGACGCTGTTCGAAGCCGGCGGCGGTGACCACCGTGGTGTCGAGATCGGTGATCTCTTCGGCTTGGACCGCCAGGCTGGCGGCGGCCAGGCCGAGCGCCAGCGGCGTAGCGATGAAACGTTGCAACCTGGCCATGAGCCATGCCCTCCGGTAAAAGGGCATGGATGGTAATGATTGACGTTACGGAAATTGGGACAGGTTGAGACAGCGGCATTCACTCGCCGCGGATATAGCCTTCCAGATGGCGGATCAGCTCCGCCTGCTGGACGGTGGTCGCCTTGACCAGGTCGCCGATGGACAGCAGCCCGATCAGCTTGCCGTTGCCCATCACCGGCAGGTGGCGCAGGTGGTGGTCGGTCATCATCTGCATGCAGTCGCCCACGGTCTGCTGCGGCAGCACGATGATGACCGCCTCGGTCATGATCTCGCTGACCGGGGTCGCATAGGAGGAGCGCCCCTGCAAGGCCACCTTGCGCGCATAGTCGCGCTCGCTGACGATGCCCACCAGTTCGCCGTCGCGCATCACCGGCAGGGCCCCGACGTTCTTTTCCGCCATCAGGCGCAGGGCGTCGAGCACCCAGGCGTCGGGGGCGATGGTGTAGACGTCCTGCTGGGTCTTCAGGGCAAGCAACTGGGCGACGGTTTTCATTGTAGTTCTCCTGAGGTGAGGCGAGCGTGACCGGAGGTGCCTGGCAGGGCCGGTCAGTCGATTACATCAGGCCACCTGAACGCCCTTGTCGCCCGAACGACGTCGATCCCGCCACAGGCGCCATGCCAGGGCCAGCAGAAAACCGGCCGTCAGCAGCATCACCAGGGTGGGCGCCGGGGCGCTGTCCCAGACCAGGCTCAGCAGCACCCCGCCCAGGGCCGCCATCACGGCCAGGGTGGTGGCCAGCAGCAGCATCCAGCCAAAGGAACGGGTCAGCAGAAAGGCCGTGGCACCGGGGGCGATCAGCAGCGCCACCACCGGCACCATGCCCACCGCCTGCAGGGCGCCGACCACGGTCAGGGCGATCAGACCGAGCAGGCCGTAGTGCAGCAGCCCTACCCGCAGCCCCAGGGCCCGGGCCTGGGCCGCGTCGAAGGCCAGCACCAGCAGGTCGCGCCAGCGGCAGGCCAGCGCCAGCACCACCAGGCCGGTGATCACCGCCATCTGCCAGAAGGCCGCCGGGGACACCCCCAGCAGGTCGCCGAGCAGGATGTGGTCCAGGTGCAGCTCGGTGGGCAGCCTGGCGTGCAGCACCAGGCCCAGGCCGAACATGCCGGAAAAGACCACGCCCATCAGGGTGTCCTGCTTTACCCGGCTGTGGCGCTTGAGATAGCCGGTGGCCAGGGCGCAACCCAGCCCCGCGACGAAGGCGCCCGCCACCAGCGGTGCCCCCAGCGCCGAGGCCAGCACCAGGCCGGGAAAGACCGCGTGGGCGATGGCATCGCCCAGCAACGCCCAGCCCTTGAGCACCAGGAAACAGGACAGCAGCGCCGTGGGCACCGCCACCAGCACGGCCATCAGCAATGCCTGGCGCAGGAAGTCGACCTCGAGGGTCAGCAGCAGCCAGTCCATCAGCCCGCCTCCGCCGTCTGCCGCGCCCGGCGCCGGTTGGCCAGCAGGCCGTGACGCGGCGCCAGGACGAAGGCCAGCAGAAAGATCAGGGTCTGCAAGACCACTACGCAGCCCCCGGTGGCGCCGTCGAGGAAATAGCTGAGATAGGTGCCCAAGAGCCCGCTGCCAACGCCGATGGCGACGCTGATCAGCACCACCCGCGAGAAGCGATCACTGAGCAGATAGGCCGTCGCCCCCGGCGTCACCACCAGGGCGATGACCAGGAAGGCGCCCACCGTCTGCATCGCCGCCACGGTGCTCAGCGCCAGCAGGGTAAAGAACAGCAGCCGGTACAGGGTGGGATTGAGACCGCAGGCGCGCGCCTGGCCTTCGTCGAAGAATACCAGCAGCAGGTCGCGCCACTTGAGCAGCAGCACCAGCAGGGAAATGGCGGCGATAGTCAGCAACTGGCGACTGGCCTCGGGGGTGATGGCCAGGATGTTGCCGAAGACGATGGTCTGGATGTCCACCGCCACCGGCGCCAGCGAGACCAGGAACAGCCCGCCACCAAAGAAGGCGCTGAAGATCAGCCCGATGATGACGTCTTCCTTGAGTCGGGTGTAGTGCCGCAGCCCGAGCATGGCGCCAGCCGCCGCGCCGCCGGCGAGAAAGGCGCCCAGGGCCAGCGGCAGGCCGAGCAGATAGGCGCCGGCCACACCGGGCACCACGGCATGGGACAGGGCATCGCCGATCAGCGACCAGCCCTTGAGCATCAGGTAGGCGGAGAGAAAGGCGCACAGCCCGCCCACCAGCGCCGCCGCACCCAGGGCATTTCTCATGTAGCCGTAGGCCAGGGGTTCCAGCAGCCCTTCCATCAGGCACGCTCCCGCCGCCGCGGCTCCGCCTGGCCAGCCTCGAACAGCCGCAGGGCGCCGCCAAAGGTGCGTTCCAGATTCTCCCGGGTAAAGACCTCGGCCGTCGGCCCCTGGGCCAGCACGGTGCGATCGAGCAACACGGTGCGGTCGCAGAAGCGTTCGATGCTGGCCAGGTCGTGGGTCGACACCAGCATGGAGCGACCTTCGGCGCGCAGCGCCTGGAGCAATTCGATGATGGCGCGCTCGGAGGTGGCGTCCACCCCGGTGAAGGGTTCGTCCAGGAGGATCACCCGGCTGTCCTGGGCCAGGGCGCGGGCGAGGAAGACGCGCTTCTTCTGGCCACCGGAGAGTTCGCCGATCTGCCGCTTGCGCAACGCGGTCAGCCCCACCCGGGCCAGGGCGGCGTCCACCGCCTGGTGATCGGCGGCGCGGGCCAGGCGCAGGAAATTCATCCGCCCATAGCGGCCCATGAGCACCACGTCCTCCACCCGCACCGGAAAGTCCCAGTCGACGTCTTCGCTCTGGGGGACGTAGGCGACGAGGTTGCGCTTGAGCGCCTGGGCCACCGGCAGGTCATCGACCCTTACCTGGCCGGAACGGACCGGCACGAAGCCCATGATCGCCTTGAACAGCGTCGACTTGCCGCTGCCATTGACGCCCACCAGGGCGGTGATGGAGCCGCCGGGTACCACCAGACTGGCGTCGCGCAGGGCGGTATGGCCATTGCGATAGGTCACGCTGACCCCCTCGAGCGCGATCATGGCGCCAGCCCCTTCACCAGGGTTTCGGTGGTGACCCGCAGCAGGTCGAGATAGGTGGGCACCGGTCCCTCGGCGGCGCTCAGGGAGTCGACATAAAGCACCCCGCCATAGCGAGCGCCGCTCTCCCGTGCCACCTGCTCGGCCGGTGCGGCGGAAACCGTGCTTTCGCTGAACACCGCCGGAATCCGCTCGGCGCGCACCGTCTCGATCACCCGGCGGACCTGCTGCGGCGTGCCCTGGGCGTCGGCGTTGATCGGCCAGAGATAGAGCTCCCTGAGCCCCAGGTCGCGCGCCAGGTAGCTGAAGGCGCCCTCGCTGGACACCAGCCAGCGCCGCTGTTCGGGAATCGCCTGCAGCTGCTGGCGCAGGGGTTCGAGGGTGGCGGTGATGCGCGCCTTGTAGGCTTCGGCGTTGCGACGATAGGTCTCGGCCTGGGCCGGGTCGTGCTGCACCAGGGCATCGCGGATGTTGTCGACGTAGATCAGCGCTGCCTGGGGTGACATCCAGGCATGGGGATTGGGCTTGCCGGCATAGGGACCCTGGGCGATGGCGATGGGCTCGACACCCCGCGAGACCACGGCGCTGGGCACGTCCTTCATGCGACTGAAGAAGCGCTCGAACCAGAGCTCCAGATTGAGGCCGTTCCACAGCACCAGCTGGGCGTCGCGCGTCTTCAGCAGATCGCCCGGAGTGGGTTGGTAGTTGTGGATCTCGGCGCCGGGCTTGGTGATGGATTCCACCCGCGCGGCGTCGCCCGCCACATTACGCGCCATGTCGGCGATCACCGTGAAGGTGGTGACCACCTTGAACGGCTCCGCCGCCTGAGCGACGTTGCCCAGCAGCAATCCCAGCAGACCCGCCAGGGTCCAGCGTCTCGTCTTCTCCAGCATCCGGCCCGCCTCTCGGTGGTTATAGCCTTGGCTAAATTAGATAGCACAACCTATCAGAGGTGCAGGAAGACTTTGTAACCTGGGATGAGAGGGATAAGGGACAGGGACGAACAGGGCAAGGCGCCTCGCTCAGGACAGGGCGGAGGCGCTGATGAGGGCTGCAGAGGCCGGCGGGACCGGCCTGATTGGCAGGGATCAGTGCGCGGCGTGGGCCGTCATGCCGCGCGAGCGCTCGGGCTGGGTCTCCAACGGACGACGTTCGGCGTGTCCGTCGAGCAGCTTGTCCAGCAGACCGCGCAGGGCGCGTTTCTTGAGTTCTTTCAGCATCGCGAATCCTCCCGGGATCGTTATAGCCTTGGCTATATTAAATAGCAGACCCTATCGAGAGGTGTTAGTGCTTTTTCTCAATCGGATAAATAGAGGCGCCCTAAACCTCTCGGGCTAGAGCGACCGGACGAGCCGGGAGCGATGCCTAGTCACCCTCCTCCACCCGCGTCCTCAGGCGGCGACGGGCTTCCTGCGGCGCCAGGCCGGTCCAGCGCCGGAAAGCCCGGCGGAAATTGCGCAGATCGCCAAAGCCGGTCTGAAAGGCCACCTCGGCCAGCGCCAGGTCGGCCCGGCCGAGCAGCGTCAGGGCGCGATCACGACGCGCTTCGTCGACCAGTGCCTGATAGTGGGTACCCGCCGCCTCGAGACGGCGCCGCAGGGTCCGTTCGCTGAGATTGAGCGGCGCGGCCAGTTGCGCCAGGGTCGGCGGCGCATCCAGTCGCTTGCGGATCTCGCGCTGCAGGCCCTCGACCAGATCCGTTCGCAGCGGATCGTAGCCAGCCGTCGCGCCCAGCAATTCGATCACCTCGGCGGCCACGGCGTCGTCGTGGGTGGCGAGGGGCATGTGCAGCCAGGCAGGATCGAATTCGATGGCGGTCACCGGCGCGGCGAAACGCACCGGGCACTCGAACAAGGCCGCATAGCGCTCGCCATGCGGTGGAGCGGGATAATCCAGGCTCAGCGCCCGCGGCGGCAACCGTGTCCCGGCCAGATGGCGGGCGACGCCTAGCACGCTGGCCAGCCCCTCCTCCATGTAGAAGGCGGTCACCGCCGGCTCGTGGAAGCGTGGCGTCAGCACCAGCCGCACCGCCGCCGCCCCCTGCTCCAGGCCATAGTCGAGCATGGCACCGGCCTGCCGCTGATAGTGCAACCCCAGCTCCAGGGCCGCGCCCAGGGTGGCGCAGGCCTGCATGCCGAGACCGACCAGGCCGAGCGAGACGCTGGTCTGCCGGGCGCCGACCGCCAGGCCCAGGCCGTCGTCGCCCAAATGCGCCAGGCAGCGCCTGACCAGCAGATAGCCCTGCCGGTGCGACAGGCGAAAGCCCGGCCGCTGCACGTCGGCCGCCGTGAAGCCCAGGCCGCGGCAGAGTCGCTCCACGTCGGCGTTGCGGTCGGCCGCCACGCGCAGCAGCAGCCGCGACACCTGGGGCGGCGCCGAGGCACGGGAAAAGCGCGGATCGACGGGGTCCGGCATGACGACGCTCCTCGGGCGACAACCTGGCTGGACGTTAACCCAGTGGCGACCGGGCGAAAATCCCTTGGCAACGGCTGTCCGTTTCGGCCCCCTTCCCTGGCCGCCGCCACCCTGCCGTGGCCCCTCGACCCGCCGCTAAGGTTGCCTCGACACCCACGCGTGGAGACCTGCATGAACGACGACCTCTCCTACCAGGACTGCGGCGAGCGCATCTGCATCGTCGGCGGCGGCCCCGGCGGCCTGTGCATGGCCCGCGCCCTCAAGCGCCGCGGCCTGGACTACGAGCAATTCGAGCGCCACAGCGACTTCGGCGGCGTCTGGGACCTGGATAACCCCGGCACGCCCATGTACGAATCCGCCCACTTCATCTCGTCGCGAGACCTCTCGGGCTTTCTCGACTATCCGATGCCCCGCGCCTTTCCCGACTATCCCGGCAATCGCCAGATCCTCGACTACCTGCGCGCCTTCGCCCGCACCTTCGGGCTCTACGCCCAGGCCCGCTTCAACACCGCCGTCGAACGGGTCGACAAGGATGCGGATGGCCGCTGGATCGTCACCCTCGACAGCGGTGAACGCCGCCGCTACCGGGCGCTGATCTGCGCCACCGGCTGCAACTGGGACCCCAACCTGCCGGAGATCCCGGGGCACTTCAGCGGCGAGATCCGCCACGCGGTCAGCTACCGGCGTGCGGCGGAATTCCAGGGCAAGCGGGTGCTCATCGTCGGCGCCGGCAATTCCGGGGCCGACATCGCCTGCGACGCCGCCGCCAACGCCGAGCGCGCCTTCATCAGCCTGAGGCGCGGCTATCACTTCATCCCCAAGCACCTCTTCGGCGTGCCGGCGGACGTCTTCGGCGAACGCGGTCCGCGCCTGCCGCTGTGGCTGGAACGGCCGCTGTTCCAGGGTCTGCTGCGCCTGCTGCAAGGCGACCTGACCCGCTTCGGCCTGCCGAAGCCGGACCATCGCCTGTTCGAAAGCCATCCGCTGCTCAACAGCCAGCTGCTGCACCACCTGCAGCACGGCAACATCCAGGCACGGCCGGACGTCTCGCACTTCGAGGGCGACCAGGTGGTGTTTCGCGATGGCAGCCGGGAAGGTCTCGACCTGGTGCTCTATGCCACCGGCTATCGCTGGAGTTGCCGCTACGCCGCCGACTACTTCAGCTGGCAGCACGGCCGGCCGCAGCTCTATCTGTCCATCTTCAGTCGTGAACACCGCAACCTGTTCGGCATCGGCTATCTGGAGACCAACTCCAGTGCCTACAAGCTGTTCGATCAGGAAGCCCACCTGATCGCCTGCCACCTGGCCGACCAGCTCCAGCGCCCGCACCAGGCCCGCGAATTCCAGGCACTGATCCAGCAGGACGACCCGGACCTCTCCGGCGGCATCCGCTTCGTCGACTCGCCCCGCCACGCCGTCTACCTGGAGGTGCACGCCCTGCAGAACCATCTGCGCCAGCTGCGCCGCCGGCTGGGCTGGAGCGACCTGACCCCGGGTTATTTCGATCCCCTGCGCCAGGCGCCCGAGCCGCTTCCGGCCAGCCTGCCCACCCCGTCCTGAGCGAGCCTGCCCATGAGCGACGTCATCCTGATCACCGGTGCCGCCGGCGGCATCGGTCAATGCCTGGCGCGGCAACTCAGCCGCCGACCGGTCCAGCTGGTCCTGGTGGATCGCGACGCCAGAGGCCTGGCCGCCCTGCGCGCCGAGTTGGGCGAAACCACCCTGACCTACGCCGCCGATCTCTGCAACGAAGACCAGCTCGCCGCCCTGATCGACTTCGTCCAGCAGCGCTGCGGTCGCCTCGATGCCCTGGTCAACAACGCCGCCATCGTCCGCGTCGGCCCCCTCACCGAACGCTCTCCGGCGAGCATTCGCCAGGAGCTCGACATCAACCTGCTGGCGCCCCTGCTGCTCACGCGGCTGGCCATTCCCCTGCTCCGGCGCTCGACCAATGCCCGGCTGGTCACCACCGTCTCCCTGGCGGGCATCTTTCCCACCCCGGAGAGCCCCATCTATTGCGCCAGCAAGTTCGGCCTGCGCGGCGCCATGCTCGCCCTAGCCCAGGATCTCGCGCCCCAGGGCATCCGCGTCTGCTGCGTCCTGCCGTCGGCCACCGACACCCCGATGCTGCGCCACGAGGCCATCGCCGGCGGCAACGCCCTGCAATTCATGGATCCGCCCCAGTCACCCGATACGGTGGCGCGGCTGCTGGTGCGGGTGCTGGATCGACCGCGCCTGGAAAGCGCGCCGCGCGCCGGCGAACTCTGGCTGAGCCGGCTGGCGATGCTGGTGCCCGACCTGCTGCCGCGCCTATTGCCGTTCTTTCAGCGCCGCGGTGAACGCGGCCTGCGTCGCTATCTCAGCGACCTGGAGCAACGCGGCCTGGCCGAACGCCACGAAGGCACCTGGCGCCTGCGCCCGGACGACCGACCCGACTAGCCTTCTTTCGGAAACAAAAAAGGGGCCCGCAGGCCCCAAGGGAAATCGAAGTGATCTCAGCCTTCGATTTCGATCAACACCTCGCCCGGATTGACCCGGTCGCCCTTGGCCACCCGCACCGCGGTGACGGTGCCGGCGATGGGCGCCTGGATCTCGGTTTCCATCTTCATGGCTTCGGTGACCAGCACGCCCTGCCCGGCCCTGACCTGGTCACCCTCCTTGACCAGCACCTCGACGATGTTGCCCGGCATGGTGGTGCTGACGTCGCCCGGACGCTCCGCCTGGCGCCGCCGCTGACCGCCCTCGGCGACGAAGTCGCCACTGGCTTCGAACACCACCTCTTCCGGCACCCCGTCGATGGACAGGTAGAAGTGCCGCTTGCCTTCGCTCTTGAGGCCGATGCCGGTGATGTCCACCTGGTAGGTCTCGCCGTGCACGTCGACGCTGAAGGCGGTCGGCACGCCCTGGCCGCCCACCGCGGCCACGCCATCGGCCGACGGCATGGGCAGCAGGGCTTCCGGCACCAGGGTCCCGGCGGCGCGTTCCTCGAGGAACTTGCGCCCGATGTCGGGGAACATGGCAAAGGTCATCACGTCTTCTTCGCTCTTGGCCAGGTCGCCGATCTCGGCGCGCAGCCGGGCCAGCTCGGGACTGAGCAGATCGGCCGGACGCACCTCGATGACCTCCTCCTGGCCAATGGCCTGCTTGCGCAGCTGCTCGCAGATGGCGCCCGGCGCCTTGCCGTAGCGGCCCTGCAGATAGAGCTTCACCTCGTTGGTGATGGTCTTGTAGCGCTCGCCGGCCAGCACGTTGAAGAAGGCCTGGGTGCCGACGATCTGCGAGGTCGGGGTCACCAGGGGTGGATAGCCCAGGTCCTTGCGTACCCGCGGGATCTCTTCCAGCACCTCGTTCATGCGATTGAGGGCGCCCTGCTCGCGCAACTGGTTGGCCAGGTTGGAGATCATGCCGCCCGGCACCTGGTTGACCTGCACCCGGGTGTCGACCCCGGTAAATTCGCTCTCGAACTGGTGGTACTTCTTGCGCACCGCATGGAAATACAGGCCGATCTCCTGCAGCAGCTCCAGGTCCAGACCGGTGTCATAGGGCGTGTCGCGCAGGGCCGCGACCATGGATTCGGTCCCCGGGTGGCTGGTGCCCCAGGCCATGCTGGAGATCGCCGTGTCGATGCGATCGGCGCCGTTCTCCACCGCCTTGAGCTGGCACATGGCGGCCACCCCGGCGGTGTCGTGGGAGTGCACCACCACGTCCAGGGTCAGGGCCTCCTTGAGCGCCTTGACCAGCTCGCCGGTGGCATAGGGCGTCAGCAGGCCGGCCATGTCCTTGATGGCGATGGAGTCCACGCCCAGGTCGGCCATGCGCCGCGCCTGGTCGACGAAGGCCGCGACGGTGTGCACCGGGCTGGTGGTGTAGCAGAGGGTGCCCTGGGCATGCTTGCCGCTGGCCTTGACCGCGCGGATGGCGGTTTCCAGGTTACGCACGTCGTTCATGGCATCGAAGATGCGGAAGACGTCGGTGCCATTGGCGGCGGCGCGCTCGACGAAGGCCTCCACCACGTCATCGCTGTAGTGCCGGTAGCCGAGCAGATTCTGGCCGCGCAGGAGCATCTGCAGCCGGGTATTGGGCAGCGCCTTGCGCAGCTGGCGCAGACGCTCCCAGGGATCTTCCTTGAGGAAGCGCACGCAGGCGTCGAAGGTGGCGCCGCCCCAGACTTCCAGCGACCAGTAGCCGACCTGGTCGAGCTTGGCGCAGATCGGCAGCATGTCTTCGGTGCGCATGCGGGTCGCCAGCAGCGATTGGTGGGCGTCGCGCAGGATGGTGTCGGTGATCTGGATGCTTTTCATTGTTCTGTCGTCCTTACAGACCGGCGTGGGCGGCGATGGCGGCGGCGATGGCGATGGCCAGGTGCGTCGGGTTGCGCTTGATCGAGTACTGGGTCAGCTCCGGATGGCTTTCCACGAAGCTGGTGTTGAAGCGCCCGCTGCGGAATTCGGGATCGCGCAGGATGGCACCGTAATAGGGCGCGGTGGTCTTCACCCCCTGCACGCGCATGTCGTCCAGGGCGCGCAGGCCACGATCCATGGCCTCTTCCCAGGTCAGCGCCCAGACGATCAGCTTGAGGCACATGGAGTCGTAGTACGGCGGGATCACGTAGCCGGTGTAGATGGCGGTGTCGGTTCGCACCCCCGGTCCGCCCGGTGCGTAGTAGCGAGTGATCTTGCCGAAGCTCGGCAGGAAGTTGTTCTTCGGGTCCTCGGCATTGATGCGGAACTGCAGGGCGAAGCCGCGGTGCTGGACGTCTTCCTGGGCAAAGGACAGCGGTAGGCCCGAGGCGATGCGGATCTGCTCGCGAACGATGTCGATGCCGGTGATTTCCTCGGTGATGGTGTGCTCCACCTGCACCCGGGTATTCATCTCCATGAAATACACCTCGCCCTCGGCGAGCAGGAATTCCACGGTACCGGCGTTCTCGTAACCCACTGCCTTGGCCGCGCGCACCGCCAGGTCGCCGATGTAGGCGCGCTGCTCGGGGGTCAGCTGGGGGCTGGGCGCGATCTCGATCAGCTTCTGGTTGCGCCGCTGGATGGAGCAGTCGCGCTCGAACAGGTGCACGGTGTTGCCGTGGCTGTCGGCGAGGATCTGCGCCTCGATGTGCTTGGGATTGACGATGCACTTCTCGAGAAACACCTCGGCCGAGCCGAAGGCCTTGGTCGCCTCGGAGATCACCCGCGGATAGGCCTGCTCCAGTTCCTCGCGGGAGTTGCAGCGGCGGATACCGCGACCGCCGCCGCCGGAGGTGGCCTTGAGCATCACCGGATAACCGAGGCGATCGCCTTCGCGCAGGGCCTCGGCGATGTCCGCCACGTTGCCCTCGGTGCCCGGGGTGCAGGGCACGCCAGCGGCGATCATGCTGCGCCGGGCCTCGGTCTTGTCACCCATGCGGCGGATGACCTCGGCGGACGGCCCGATGAAGCGGATCCCGCGCTGGGCGCAGATTTCCGCCAGCTCGGCGTTTTCGGAAAGGAAGCCATAGCCGGGATGCAGGGCGTCGCAACCGGTCTCCACGGCCAGGTTAACCAGTTTGCGCGGGTTGAGATAACCCTCCAGCGGATCGCTGCCGATGCCATGGGCTTCGTCGGCACGTTTCACGTGGAGCGCTTGGCGATCCGCATCGGAGTAGACCGCCACCGAGCGAATGCCCATCTCGGCACAGGCACGCACGATGCGCACGGCGATCTCGCCCCGATTGGCGATAAGTATCTTCTTGATCACACCTGGCTCCTTGTCTGCTGCAGCCTGCAGCCGCTTGTTATTGCCGGTGACCTGAAGCTACGCCAGGGTCTCTCTTATGGAAAATAAATAATTGTTGGATACTCCATAAGTCATCCCTTATGGATCTCTGAGATGCCCATGCGCAAGCCCCTGATGCGGCTCACCTTTCGCCAATTGCAGGTATTCGAGGCCGTGTGCGAGGCCCGCTCCTACAGCCGCGCGGCCGACATCATGGCGCTGACCCAGCCGGCGGTGAGCCTGCAGGTCCGTCAGCTCGAAGAGGTGGTGGGCGCCCCGCTGTTCAACTACGTCAATCGCACCCTCTACCTCACCGAAGCCGGCGAGGCCCTGCGCCAGACCGGGCGCGATCTCTTCGCCCGCCTGGGCAGCCTGGATATGCAGCTGTCAGATCTGCGCGGCGCCCTGCACGGCCAGCTGCGACTGGGGGTGGAAAGCAGCGCCCAGTACCTGGCGCCGCACCTGTTCAGCCAGTTCCGCAGCAGCCATCCCCAGGTCGATCTGGCGCTGACCGTGGGCAACCATGCCCGGGTGCTGCGTCGGCTGACGGAGAATCGCGAGGACGTGGCGCTGATGTCCGGGGTGCCCAGTGGCTCGGACCTGGATTTCCTGCCCTTGCTGGACAACGCCATCGTCGCCGTGGCGCGCCCGGGCCATGCCCTGGCCGGCCGCCATGGCCTGAGCCTGCGCGATCTGACGGCCTATCCGCTGCTGGTACGCGAGGTCGGCTCCGGCACGCGCCAGGCCTGCGAGGACTATCTCAAGCAGAAGCGCGCGCACTTCGCCGAACAGCTGGAGATCGGCGCCTTCGAGGCGCAGCGCGAGGCGGTCCGCGCCGGACTCGGCCTGGCGCTGCTGCCGCGCCAGGCCATTCGCAGTGATCTCGCCGCCGGCAGCTTGGTCGAGCTGGACGTCGCCGAATTGCCGCTGCGGCGCTCCTGGTGCGTGGTGCAGGTACGTGGCAAGCCGCTGTCGCCGGTGGCTCAGGCCTTCGTCGACTACCTGCGCAGCCAGCGCAGCCTGATCAATGCGTTAGGTATTGCCCTGGAGCCTGCTGTCGGCGCTGGGCCTGGCGCTCGTCCAGCAGCTGATTGAGAAACAGCAATTCATCGAGTTCCACGGCGAGTCGCTGCTCTTCGGCACGGGCTTCGATGGCGCGGCGGAATTTCATCCGCCGTTGATCCTGTAGCTTTCTGCGGGTCTTGCTGTCGAGACGAACGCTGGATTCCTGGATGAGAGCGGTCATGCCAATTCCTCCGGGCTGGGATCGGAATGGGCAGCTTCACCCTAACAGGTGACGATTTGGCGACAAAAAGACGACTATTGGGTGTCGCTGTGCTTGGTCGATTTCGATGACAACCGCAGGCTGCGCAAGCTGCGCTTCACACCCTTGAGGTGCTCGACCAGGGCCGGACCGCGGGACATGGCCACGCCCATGGCCAGCACATCGATCACCACCAGGTGGGCGATCCGCGAGGTCAGGGGCACATAGATATCGGTGTCTTCGTGCACGTCGATGGCGATGTTGACCGTCGACAGATCGGCCAGCGGCGTCTGCCCCGGGCAGATGGTGATCAGGGCCGCGCCGTTGTCGCGCACCAGGTTGGCGGTGATCAGCAGGTCCTTGGAGCGGCCCGACTGGGAGATGCAGATGGCCGCATCGGAGGCCGTCAGGGTCGCTGCCGACATCGCCTGCATGTGCGGATCGGAATAGGCGGTGGCGCTGAGCTGCAGGCGAAAGAACTTGTGCTGGGCGTCGTTGGCCACCGAACCCGAGGCACCGAAGCCGTAGAACATCACCCGCTGGGCCTTGGCGATCGCCTCGATCGCCGTTTCCAGCGCACGCATGTCCAGGCGCTCGCGCACGTCCATGAGGGTATGCAGGGTGGTGTCGAAGATCTTCAGACTGAAGTCTTCCACCGCATCGTTCTCGTGGATGGCGAACTGGCCGAAACTGGCCCCCGCCGCCAGGCTCTGGGCCAGGCGCAGCTTGAGATCCTGGAAGCCGTCGCAGCCGATGGCGCGGCAGAAACGCACGATGGTGGGCTCGCTGACGCCGACGTTGTGGGCGAGGTCGGCCATGGAGCTGTGCATGACGGCAGCCGGATCCACCATGACCTGCTCGGCGACCTTGAGCTCCGACTTGCGCAGCAGGTGGCGGGATTGAGCAATGTGTTGCATGAGGTTCACAGGCGTATCTCGTCTAGCGGGCGGATGTAGTGCGTCGTACTTATACTACATAACGGTCGCCAAGGCTCTTGGTCATTACGATTCAGCACGGTCTTTTTCGCGCCCGTATCGGCACTTGGTAGTCATCCGCACGACCGACTACCTGAGCCCGAGCAGCTTTTGAACCGCTCTGCGCAAGGCCTTGCGCAGATTCCCGAGCGGTGGCGCACAGTTGCTCTGCCCCGCCCCTGTAGTGCTTTTGCAACCCACTGATCAGAAAGGAATTTTCGGTTCTGGCATAGCCCTTGTTAGTTCTTGGTACCCGGGCCATGAAGGCCTATCACCAGGCAAGGAGAGCACCATGCCAACCCCCGCGTACCTGTCCCTCGAAGGCACCAAGCAAGGCCTGATCACCGCCGGCACCTTTACCGAAGACTCGGTCGGCAACATCTTCCAGGAAGGTCACGAAGACCAGATCCTGGTCCAGGCCTTCAACCATCAGGTGATCATTCCCCGCGATCCCCAGTCGGGTCAGCCCACCGGCCAGCGCGTGCACAAGCCGCTGATGATCACCAAGGTGTTCGACAAGGCCTCGCCGCTGATCTTCAACGCCCTCACCTCCGGCGAACGCCTCGGCAAGTGCCGCCTGGAGTGGTACCGCACCTCGGCCACCGGCACCCAGGAGCACTACTTCACCATCGAACTCGAGGACGCCATCATCGTCGACGTCCAGTCGCGCATGCCCAACTGCCAGGACCCGAGCATGGCGCACTTCACCCACCTGGAAGACGTCTACTTCACCTACCGCAAGATCGTCTGGACCCACGAGGTCTCCGGCACCTCCGGTTCCGACGACTGGCGCTCGCCGATCGCCGCCTGAGGCGCCGACTGCAAGCATTACTCTGCCCCCCCGCCAGCCCCGCTGGCTGGGGGGTCCGCTGCCCTGCGCCACCCGCCTCGCCTCCCATCCGTCCGGTTTGGCGCTCCTTCTGCCGCATCGGTAGAATGCGGCGATGAACGACGACATTTCCCTGCTGCTCAATTCCCTCAACGATGCCCAGCGTCAGGCCGTGGCCGCGCCCCTGGGTCGCCAACTGGTCCTGGCCGGTGCCGGCTCGGGCAAGACCCGGGTGCTGGTGCACCGCATCGCCTGGCTGATCCAGGTCGAGCGCGCCTCGCCGCACTCCATCCTCTCGGTGACCTTCACCAACAAGGCCGCCGCGGAGATGCGCCACCGCATCGAGCAATTGCTCGGCATGAGTCCCCAAGGCATGTGGGTCGGCACCTTCCACGGCCTGGCCCACCGCCTGTTGCGGGCGCACTGGCAGGAAGCGGGGCTTTCGCAGAATTTCCAGATCCTCGACAGCGACGACCAGCAGCGCATCGTCAAGCGGGTGATCCGCGAACTGGGCCTCGACGAGCAGCGCTGGCCGGCACGCCAGGCGCAGTGGTTCATCAACGGCCAGAAGGACGAAGGCCTGCGACCGCAGCACATCCAGGCCGCCGGCGATCTCTTCCTCAGCACAATGCGCAGCATCTACGAAGCCTACGAGGCGGCCTGCGCGCGCGCCGGGGTGATCGACTTCTCCGAGCTGCTGCTGCGCGCCCTGGATCTGTGGCGCAACAATCCCAGCCTGCTGGAACACTACCAGCGGCGCTTCCAGCACCTGCTGGTGGACGAATTCCAGGACACCAACGCCGTCCAGTACGCCTGGCTCAAGCACCTCGCGCAGAATGGCGCCAGCCTCATGGTGGTGGGCGACGATGACCAGTCCATCTATGGCTGGCGCGGCGCCAAGATCGAGAACATCCAGCAGTTCAACGAGGACTTCTCGGCCGAGATCATCCGCCTGGAGCAGAACTACCGCTCCACCGACACCATCCTCAAGGCCGCCAACGGCCTGATCGCCCACAACTTCGGCCGCCTCGGCAAGGAGCTATGGACCGACACCGGCGAAGGCGAGGCCATCACCCTCTATGCCGGCTTCAACGAGCACGACGAGGCGCGCTACATCGTCGAGACCATCGAGAGCGAGTTCAAGAAGGGCACCCGGCGCAGCGAGATGGCCATCCTCTACCGCTCCAACGCCCAGTCCCGGGTGCTGGAAGAGGCGCTGCTGCGCGAAAAGATCCCCTATCGCATCTATGGCGGTCTGAGATTCTTCGAGCGCGCCGAGATCAAGAACGCCATGGCCTACCTGCGGCTGATCCAGCATCGCCATGACGATGCCGCCCTGGAGCGGGTGATCAACGTGCCGCCGCGCGGCATCGGCGAAAAGACCGTGGAGGCGCTGCGCGGCGCCGCCCGCGCGCAGAACACCTCGCTGTGGCAGGCGCTGCACGACCTGGTCGGCGCCCGCGCGGTGTCGGGTCGCGCCGCCTCGGCGCTCAATGCCTTCGTCGAGCTGGTCGACACCCTGGCGCTCAAGGCCGAGGACCTGTCCCTGCACAGCCTGGTGCAGCAAATCATCGAGCAGACCGGCCTGGTCACCTTCCACAAGGAAGAAAAGGGCGAGAAGGGTCAGGCGCGGGTGGAAAACCTGGAAGAACTGGTCAGCGCCGCGCGCTCCTTCGATTTCAGCGGTGACGAGGAGATGACGCCCCTGGCGGCCTTCCTCGACCACGCCGCCCTGGAATCCGGTGACACCCAGGCCGACAGCCACGAAGACAGTGTCCAGCTGATGACCCTGCACAGCGCCAAGGGCCTGGAATTCCCCCTGGTGTTCCTGGCCGGCATGGAAGAAGGCCTGTTCCCGCACAAGATGAGCCTGGAAGAACCCGGCCGCCTGGAAGAGGAACGCCGCCTGGCCTACGTGGGCATCACCCGCGCCATGCGCCGCCTGGTGATGAGCTATGCGGAGACCCGCCGGCTCTATGGCAGCGAGACCTACAACAAGGTCTCGCGCTTCGTCCGCGAGGTACCGGACGGCCTGATCCAGGAAGTGCGGCTGTCCAATGCGGTCAAGCAGCCCTTCGCCGGCAGCCGACCCAGTCCCTTCGCCCAGGCCCCGGTGCCGGAGACCACCTTCAGTCTCGGTCAGCCGGTGCGCCACGCCCTGTTCGGCGACGGTGTCATCCTCAACTACGAGGGCTCCGGCGCCCATGCCCGGGTGCAGGTCAACTTCAAGTCCGAAGGCAGCAAGTGGCTGATGGTGAGCTACGCCAAGCTCGAACCGCTCTAGCCATGACCACCTCCTGGCTGTTCTGGGCGCTCCTGGCGGCGGCGTTCGCCGCCCTCACCGCCATCTTCGGCAAGCTGGGCGTGGAACACGTCAATGCCGACTTCGCCACCCTGCTGCGCACCCTGGTGGTCGTGGTGGTCCTGGCGGCCATCGTCCTGGCCACCGGGCAGGCGCAACCCCTGGCCAGCATCGCCGGTCGCAGCTATCTGTTCCTGTTGCTTTCGGGCGTGGCCACCGGCCTGTCCTGGCTGTGCTACTACCGGGCGCTCAAGCTGGGCCCCGCCTCGCTGGTGGCGCCAGTGGACAAGTTGAGCGTGGTGCTGGTGGCGATCTTTGGCGTGGCGCTGCTGGGTGAGCGCCTGGACCTGCGCCAGTGGTGCGGCATCGCCGCCATCGGCGGGGGCGTGCTGCTGCTGGCCTGGCGGCCCTGAGAGCCTATACAAAGTTTGCTGCGCGTCGGCCAAACTGCGTTGAAAAGCCCCTCGGAATGCTCATTTACCACTCGTAAACTCCGCTTCCTCGGGTCTTTCCGCCTTGTTTCGCTCTAGCTCGCGAAACTTTGAACAGCCTCTTAAAAGGGCGCAGGAAAAGAGCCTGACCGCCGGTGGGAGATTGCCGGACGGCAGAAAGCGGCCAAGCCCATTTCCTGCATTGCGCATTCCCTTGCCATCGATCCGCTTATTCAAACGGCCGACTTAGAGCGATTCTGCCGCGTCGATCCCCGGTGGGCAATGGCTGGATTCCGCAAAAGCGGCCTAAGGGTGTCCGCCCTTGTCCTGTTCCAGGGTCTCGATGAAGGCGATCTGCAGCCGCGAATGGACGCGGATGAACCAGCGCCACAGCACCGCGATCACCACCACCGCGACCAGGCCGATCAGCAGCAGCAGCTCGCCACGCGGCAGGATGCTGCTGCTCAGCGCGGCCAGCAGCACCAGGATGCCGGCCAGCGACAGCAGCGGGATCAGCTCGCTGACCAGTCGCCGTACCGGCTGCGTATAGCGGCCAGCCTGGTTCTGCCGCACGCTGAGTTCGGCCATCAGCATGGCCAGGGCCTTGAGCTTGCGATAGGCGGCGATCAGGCAGGGCAGCGACAGCAGCAGGGCCCCGCCCCAGATACAGGCCTTCTGCAGATCGGGATCGGTGATCCAGGTGCTGAGCCAGCCGGCCAGGCCGCCGGCGAAATAGGCGCCGCCAAGGAAGATGGCGATGACCAGCGACAGGTTGATGCCCACCTGCAGCAGGATGCGCCTCATCATGCCGGCCAGGACCGCCTTCTCGCCCTGGGGCTGGATGCTGCGCAGCCATTCGCCATAGATGCCCAGCACCCGCTGCATGGGCTGCGGCAACCAGCGGCCGATCCACAGCGCCAGCGGATCGGCGGCCTTGATCAGATAGGGTGTCAGCAGCGTGGTGATCGCCGACACGGCCACCGCCACCGGATAGAGGAAATGACTGGTGACGCCCAGGGTGATCCCGAGGGTGGCGATGATGAAGGAGAACTCGCCGATCTGCGCCAGGCCCATGCCGACCCGCAGCGAGGTCCGGCCATCGTTGCCGGCGATCAGGGTCCCCAGGCTGCAGGCGAGGATCTTGCCCAGCACCACGGCGACGCTGATCACGGTGATCGGCCAGGCGTATTCCACCAGCACCTTGGGATCGAGCAGCAGGCCGATGGCGACGAAGAAGATGGCGCTGAACATGTCGCGCAGCGGTTCCACCAGCTTCTCGATCTTAAGCAGCTGCCGCGACTCGGCCATGATGGCGCCGATCAGAAAGGCACCCAGCACCACGCTGTATTCAAGCTTGGCCACCAGCAGGCAGAAGCCGAAGCACAGCCCCAGCACCGTGATCAGCAGCATCTCGTTGCTGTCGAACTTGGCCACGTAGGCCAGCAGGCGTGGCACCAGCAGGATGCCGATGACCAGCGCCACGATCATGAACAGACTCAGCTTGCCCAGGGTCGAGGCCACCGCGCCCGGTTCCACCGAACCGCTCACCGCCAGGCCCGACAGCAGGGCGATGATGCCGATGCCGAGGATGTCCTCGACGATCAGCACGCCAAAGATCTGCTGGGCGAAGCGCTCGTGCTTCATCTTCAGCTCGTTGAGCGCCTTGACGATGATGGTGGTCGAGGAGATGGCCAGGATGGCGCCGAGGAACAGCGAATCCATATGCGACCAGCCGAACATCTGGCCCACTTGGTAACCCAGCCAGAGCATCAGGCTGATCTCGAGGAAGGCGGCGATGAAGGCCGTGGCACCCACCCGGAACAGCTTGCGCAGCGAGAATTCCAGGCCGAGGCTGAACATCAGGAAGATGACCCCCACCTCGGCGAGGGTCTTGATGCTTTCTTCGTCGTGGATCAGACCGAATGGCGGGGTGTGGGGTCCGATGATGAAGCCGGCGAGGATGTAGCCCAGGACCACGGGCTGCTTGAGGCGGTGGAAGAGGATGGTCACCACGCCGGCCACCAGCATGATGACGGCCATGTCCTGGATAAAAGCTAGAGCATGCATCGGCCGGGCCCTCCTATGACGGGCCGGGCACTCTCCCGACACCTGCGCTGACTGGAGTCCAAGACTAGCATCTGCAAACTCTTGTGACGGATTTTGCAAAAATCTGTAATAGATTGATGTGCTTGGAAATTTTCAACGGTCGTAAGCACTTGGCGCCCTGCTTCCAGGTAACGCCGACAGGGCAAAATACCGAAACAATTCACGCTGGCTGTACTTGACCGGGCAGCGCAAGATGTATTCAACACCAGACTCTTCACAGAGAGAACACCACATGCAACGCCTGATGAGCTTCTTCATGATCCTGTGCCTGGGCCTCACGCTCAGCCTGGATGCCAATGCCAAACGCATGGGCGCCGGCAAGTCCGCTGGCGCCGCGCCCATTCACCAGACCCGCCAGGCCGCGCCGACCCAGCAGCCGGGCATGGCCGCGCCCGCCGCCGGTGCTGGCGCCGCCGCCGCCGCCCGTCCCAGTGGTGCCTCGCGCTGGCTCGGCCCGCTGGCCGGTATTGCCGCCGGTGGTCTGCTCGCCTCCATGTTCATGGGTGACGGCTTCGAAGGCTTCCAGTTCTTCGACTTCCTGATCCTGGCGATCATCGCCTTCGTGATCTTCCGCCTGATCGCCCGTCGCAAGCAGCAGGCCGGTCCGCAGCCCGCCGTCGCCGGTCATGCGCCGATGCAGCGCGAGATGCCCAACCAGCCCAACAATGGCGGTCTGTTCGGCGGTGCCGCCGCTGGCGCCGCGCCGGTGATCAACGCACCGAGCTGGTTCAATGCCGAGCGCTTCGTGGCCGCCGGTCGCGAGCACTTCATGAACCTGCAGCAGCACTGGGACGCCAACGAGATGGACAAGATCTCCGAGTTCGTCACCCCGCAGATGCTGCAGTGGCTGCGTGACGAGCGCGCCGCGTTGGGCGAGGGCTTCCAGTCCACCTACATCGAGAACCTGAACGCCACCCTCGACGGTGTCGAGGATCTGCAGGGCAAGACCATCGCCACCATCACCTTCAACGGTGTATCCAAGGAATCGCGCTTCGACCAGGGCCAGCCGTTCAGCGAAAGCTGGCGCATGGAGCGCATGGCCGGCGAGAACCAGCCCTGGCTGCTGGCCGGTATCCGCCAGAACGCCTGATAAGGGCGCGTCACCGAAAAGCCCGGCTCTAAGCCGGGCTTTTTCATGGGCGCCGCCTGCCGAACATCTCTCGAAACCGCTATCAAGTCCGCACGGAAGCTGCCGTTATCCCGGACTGAACTGCTAACCTTGCGCGCCTCTTTTCCCTTTATCCGGTGCGCATTTCGAGAGAGGCCTGCTATGGAAGACGTCATCGAACGCCTGCGTGAAGAAAACGAACCCGTTCCCGTACCCCTGGAGCTGCCCGACGAAGACCTGCTGGTCGAGATCGAGGAAGAACTGCTCATCAGCCTGCCGCCGGAATTCCGCGAGTTCCTGCTGACCGTCAGCGACGTGGTCTATGGCCGCATCGAGCCGGTGACCGTCACCGATCCCCAGTCCCATACCTACCTGCCGGAAGTGGCTGCCACCGCCTGGGACGAAGGCCTGCCGCGCGAGTACATCCCCCTCTGCGCCAGCGACGACGGCTACTACTGCGTCAGCCAGGAAGGCGAGGTACTGTTGTGGGAAGATGGCGACCTGACCGACGAATCCTGGGATTCGGTCTGGGTCTGGGCGCGCGACGTCTGGCTGGAAAGCTGACCGGCCCGCTACTGAACGACCCCGCTGCGCATGGGTCTGGATAAGGCCATCACTTACGGAGGATGCGTCATGAGCACTCCCGTCGTCCTGATCACCGGTGCCGCGGGCGGCCTCGGCCGCGCCCTGGCGCAACGCTTCGCCCAGAGTCGCTGGCGCGTCGCCGCCGCCGACCGCGATGCCGAGGGCCTGCATGGCCTCAACGGCATCGTCGGCCTGGATTCCAGCGTGACCGCCGATATCTCCAGCGCCGAGGGCTGCCGTTCCCTGGTCAGCAAGGTCATGGCCCGTACCGGGCGCCTGGATGCCCTGATCAACGCGGCGGGCATCTGGCGCGAAGGCGAGGTCGAGACCTTTACCGAGGACGACTACGACCTGGTGATGGCGGTCAATCTCAAGGCCACCTTCTTCATGTGCTCGGCGGCCATCCCCTTCCTCAAGGAAAATCGCGGCGTCATCATCAACGTCGCCAGCGGCGCCGGACGCCAGCCCATCGCCGGCGCGGCGGCCTATGGCGCGGCCAAGGCCGCGGTGCGCTTCTTCAGCCAGAATCTGGCGGTGGAGCTGGCGCGCGATGGGGTACGGGTCAATGCCGTCTCGCCAGGGGACATCGACACCCCCATGCTGGACTTCCAGGCCGCCCACTATGGCAGCGGCGATCCGGCCGGGTATCGCCGCAACCTGCTCAATCGCTATCCCCAGGGTGACACCGCGCGCTTCATCCAGCCGGAAGAGGTGGCCGAATTCGTCTACTTCCTCTGCCAGCCCCAGGCGGCGGCCATTTCCGGCGCCGACCTGCCCATCGACTTCGGGCTGTCCGCCGGCCGTTGACGGCTGTGACAGACGGCGTCGGTGCGCCGTCTACAGGATTTCCCCCTCGAGGATTCGCCCATGGAAGCCGGCAACCACCAGTTGAGCATGACCATCTTGATGACCCCGGACCTGGCCAACTTTTCCGGCAATGTCCACGGCGGCGCCCTGCTCAAGCACCTCGACGAAGTGGCCTACGCCTGCGCCAGCCGCTATGCCGGACGCTATGTGGTGACCCTCTCGGTGGATCAGGTGATCTTTCGCGAACCGGTGCATGTCGGCGAACTGGTGACCTTTCTCGCCTCGGTGAACTACACCGGGACCACTTCCATGGAAATCGGCGTCAAGGTCATCACCGAGAACATCCAGCAGCGTTCGGTGCGCCACACCAACAGTTGCTTCTTCACCATGGTGGCGGTGGACGAGAACGGCAAATCCTGCCCCGTGCCCCAGCTGGAACCCGTGACCGCGGACGAGAAGCGGCGCTGTGTGCAGGCCCAGCAGCGCCGGCAGATCCGTCGGGAACTTCAAGAGCGCTATCAGGCACTCAAGGAAACCTTTTGAGTTTTGCCGGCTAGGTCGCCGTCGTTCGACGGCAGCGGCTCCAGGATCTGGCAATCCAAATCCTTGGAGCCAGCATGTCCCATGACACCCCTCTGATATCCACCCTGGCGATCGGCCTGGTCCTGGCCTTTGCCTTCGGCATCCTCGCCACCCGTCTGCGCCTGCCGCCCATCGCTGGCTATCTGCTCGCCGGGGTCGCGGCCGGCCCCTTCACGCCCGGCTTCGTCGCCGATCCCGAACTGTCCAAGGAGCTGACCGAAATCGGCGTCATCCTGCTGATGTTCGGCGTGGGTCTGCACTTCTCCATCAAGGATCTGCTGGCGGTCAAACGCATCGCCATCCCCGGCGCCATCGTGCAGATCGCCGCCGCCACCCTGATGGGCATGGGGGTGAGCCACTTCCTGGGCTGGGGGCTGGGTAGCGGCCTGGTGTTCGGGTTGTCGCTGTCGGTGGCCAGTACCGTAGTGTTGCTGCGGGCCCTGGAAGAACGCCAGATGGTGGAAAGCCGACGTGGTCGCATCGCCGTGGGCTGGCTGATCGTGGAAGACCTGCTGATGGTGCTGGCCCTGGTGGTACTGCCGGCGCTGGCCGGGCCGCTGGGTGGCGACAGCGGCGAAGAGGCGGGCCAGAGCCTGGGGCTGGAGCTGGGCCTCACCGCGCTCAAGGTTGGCGCCTTCATCGCGCTGATGCTGCTGGTGGGCCGGCGCGTCATCCCCTGGCTGCTGGCCCGGGTGGTCCGTACCGGTTCGCGCGAACTCTTCACCCTGGCGACCCTGGCCATCGCCATGGGCATCGCCTATGGCTCGGCGTCGCTGTTCGGGGTGTCCTTCGCCCTGGGCGCCTTCTTTGCCGGCGTGGTGCTCAACGAATCGGAACTCAGCCACGACGCGGCGGAGAATTCGCTACCCCTGCGCGAAGCCTTCGCCGTGCTGTTCTTCTTTTCCGTGGGTTGCCTGTTCGATCCGGAGATCCTGCTGGAACAACCCCTGGCGGTGCTGGCCACGGTGGCGGTGATCGTCTTTGGCAAGTCCATCGCCGCGACTCTGATCGTCCTGGCCTATCGTCGCCCCTTGAGCGTGGCCCTGACCATCGCCGCCAGCCTGGCGCAGATCGGCGAATTCTCCTTTATCCTCGCCAGCCTCGGCCTGTCGCTGAAACTGCTCGACCAGGGCGCTCACGACCTCATCCTGGCCGCCGCCATCATTTCCATCATCCTCAATCCGCTGCTGTTTCACGGCATCGACCTGCTGCAGCCCTGGATGGAGCGTCGCGAAGGCCGCCGGCTGATCAATGCCAAGGGCAAGCATGCGCCAGAACTGGACGACGAACCCGAGCCAGTGGCGCAACGGGGTCACCTGGTGCTGGTGGGCTATGGACGGGTGGGCCGCTATCTCTGCGATCGTCTGGATCGCGAGGATCCGCCGCTGATCGTGATCTCGGACGAACCGGAACATGTCACGGCGCTACGCCAGCAGGGATTCAAGGCGATCCTCGGCAACGCGACCCAGGACAAGGTGCTGGCACGGGCCAAGCTCGAGGAGGCGCGGGCCCTGCTGCTGGCGATTCCCAACGGCTTCGAGGCCGCCGAGATCGCGCGCCGGGCCCGCGAGCTGGCGCCGGAACTGCCTATCCTCGCCCGCGCCCATCACGAAGACGAGATCCGCCATCTGGAGCGTCATGGCGTGGACGAGGTGATCATGGGCGAACGCGAGATCGCCCATGGCATGTTCCGCTATCTGGGCCTGGAGCGGCCCGGGGAGCCCAGGGGCTCCGCCGCCTAGCGACCTAGCGGCGCTGGATCTTGAAGTTGAAGGTCTTGGTGGCCTTGCGGGGGACGATCTGGCCGCCGGAGACCCGGGGGGCGAAGCGCCATTCGCCCAGCACATCGAGCACCGCGCGCTCCAGTTGCTTGTTGGAGGCTTCCAGCACCTGGATGTCGGCCAGTCGACCGTCGGCGGTCACGGTGAACATCACCCGCACCTCGCCACCCACACCACGACGACGCAGCATTTCCGGATACTCCGGCGGCGTCATCTTGATCGGTCGGATGTCGGCGTCGTCGATGCTGCCGGTGGGCAGGCCGGCGGTCTTCGGCGGACCGGACGGTGCGGCGGCCGGCGCCGGCTGACTGGGCGCAGCCGTGGCCGCAGGCGCGGGGGCCGGCGCCGGTGCGGCCTGAGCCACCGGCTCCGGCGCGGGCTCGACCTTTTTCGGCAGCGGCTTCTGCTGGCTGTGCTCGACCGGCTTGGGCTTAGGCTTGGGTTTGGGCTTTTCCACCACCGGCTTGGGCGGCTCCACCGGTTTCGGCGGTTCCACGGGCTTGGGCGGCTCCGGTGGCGGCGGTTCGGGTTGCGGCGGCGGTGGCGCGGGCGGTGCCGGAGTCGGCGCGGGCGGCTCGGGTACCGGCTTGGGCAACTGGATGAAGCTGACCTGCATGGGTTCGTCGCCCTTGGCGATCTTCAGCTCCGGTGGCGCCTGGACCACCAGGAACAGCGCCGCGGCCATGCTGGCGTGCATGATCAGCGACAGCGCCGAGGCGGCCCCCCAGCCGCGACCCCGGGGTGGCTGCTCGCCCGGTTCCGCAGCGCCGACCGGGGTCAATACCGGGGTCAGGATCTCTTCGTTACGCTCGGGCATGCGGAACGACAGAATGGTGGCCGAGGGTTCGCTACGCTTGGCATTGACCCCTGCCACGGGCTCCACATCGCTTGCCTGGGCGGCCCTGACGGGTCCCTGGACGGATTCCAGCTCATCGCCATCGGTATGCGCAGCGACTACGAGAGGTTCAGGCTTGGCAAGAGACGTCGGAGCCATGGGAGCAATACGCAGAGGAAGTAAATTTAATAATCATTATCATTAGCTGAACAAATTTGGCAACCTCAAATGTCGCGAATGGTCCCGCCCAGCGCTTTTTCGAGGGCCTCTAGGTCCGGCTTCTCCTCCAGGATCAACTCCAGCCGGTTGTCGCGTCGCCACAGGGTCGGCTCCCAAGCGCCCTGCCCGGCCAGACCGTTGTAGGCCTGCCAGCCCTCCGCCAGCTGCAGCACCGCCTTCAGCCTGAGCAGCCCGGGGAGACCGCCCAGCAGCGCCAGCAATGCCGGGCCGTCGAAGCTGTGGCTGGGATGCCAGCGCCAACCGACGGCGTGGTGGCCCTCCAGGGTATGGCTGAAGCGCAGCGGGCGTCCGGACAGCAACAGCGCCTGCGGAGCGGACGCCGACTCGGGCTCGGGTAACTCGCCGTCGCTCGAGGTTTCACCGTCGGCCAGGGGCAGGTCGGGCAGGGCGATCCGCCCGCCTTCGGTCCAGTACAGCGGCCGATCGCCCAACTGCGCCGGCAAGCCTGCCCGCTCCAGGCCCGCGCTCTTGTTGAGCACGATCAGGCCGGCCTGGCCCAGCGCCTGCTGCTGGGCGTCCGGCAAGGGCTGGCCCTCCAGCAGTTGCCTGGCATCCACCACCCAGATCAGCGGTTGCAGACTCAGCACCCCGGTCCAGGGCGGCGCCTGGAGTTGCCGATAGAGACTGGCGGGATGGCCCAGGCCGGAAGGCTCGATGAACAGCCGCTGCGGTCGTGCCCGTCTGAGCAGTCGGGTGAGGGCTACCTGCAGGGGCACGCCCTGGACGCAGCACAGGCAGCCACCCGGGACCTCGGCGATCGCCAGGCCGTCGTCGTCCCGGGTCATGAGCGCCGCGTCGAGTCCGACCTGGCCGAATTCGTTGACCAGGATCGCCCAGCGCTCGTGGGTGGGGCGCTGGGCGAACAGCTGGCGGATCAGGGTGGTCTTGCCGGCGCCCAGAGGGCCAGCGATCACATGGGTCTTGATATCGGCGAGGCGCATGGCGGGAGGGTCGAATGCTAGAGTGGCGATTTCATCAGGGAGATGGGCTGGAATGTGGCGATTGCTGATGCCTCTGCTGCTGTTGCCGTCACTGGCGCTCGCCGATGCCTGCGTGATCCGCAGTCGTCAGGGCAGTGTGGACGTGCAGGTCTGCCAGAGCAATATCGACATCCCCGCCCAGCTGTTTCGCGACGGCTTCTGCCAGCCGCAGCTCAAGGACCAGCAGACCGAGGTCCGCTTCGTCGACCGCTGTCCGGTCGGCGAGATCGGCATCTGCCAGGGCGCCCGCAGTCCGGGCGTGCCCTATCGACAGGATATCCACTACTACGGCGAGCCCGGCGACGGCCGCTTCCTGGCCGTCGCCTGTCGGCAGCAGAATCAGGGCAGCTGGCGCGTGCCCTGAGGTTCCACGTGGAACCCTTTATTCCACGGTCACCGACTTGGCCAGATTGCGTGGCTGGTCCACGTCGGTGCCCTTGAACACGGCGACGTGGTAGGACAGCAGCTGCAGCGGGATGGTGTAGAGGATCGGCGACAGCGCATCGTGGATGTGCGGCATGGGCACGATGCGGGTGCCTTCGCCTTCCTCGAAGCCGGCACGCTCGTCGGCGAAGACGATCAGCTGACCGCCACGGGCGCGCACTTCCTGCAGGTTGGACTTGAGCTTTTCCAGCAGCTCGTTGTTGGGCGCCACCGTCACCACCGGCATGTCGGCATCCACCAGCGCCAGCGGACCGTGCTTGAGCTCACCGGCCGGATAGGCCTCGGCGTGGATGTAGGAGATCTCCTTGAGCTTGAGCGCACCCTCCATGGCCACCGGGTACTGCTCGCCACGCCCCAGGAACAGGGTGTGGTGCTTCTCAGCAAAGGATTCCGCCAGCTTTTCCACGGTCTTGTCCATGGCCAGGGCTTCGTCCAGCCGCGCCGGCAGCCGGCGCAATTCGGCCACCAGCTCGGCTTCGACGGCGGCAGCCAGACGCTGCTGGCAGCGACCTAGACTCAAGGTCAGCAGCAGCAGCGAAACCAGCTGGGTGGTAAAGGCCTTGGTCGAGGCCACACCGATCTCGGGACCGGCCTGGGTCAGGAAGCTCAGCTGGGATTCGCGCACCAGGGAGCTGGTCGCCACGTTGCAGATGGCCAGGCTGCTCAGATAGCCGGATTGCTTGGCCATGCGCAGCGCGGCCAGGGTATCGGCGGTCTCGCCCGACTGGGAGATGGTGACGAACAGGGTGTCTGGGCTGACGGCGACGCGGCGATAGCGGAATTCGCTGGCCACCTCCACCTGGCAGGGGATGCCGACGTATTCCTCGATCCAGTAGCGCGCCACCGAACCGGCATGGAAGCTGGTGCCGCAGGCGACGATCTGGACCTGGCGGACCTTGGCGAACAACTCTGACGCCGCCGGACCGAAGGCCTCGGGCAAGACCTGACCGTCACCCAGACGGCCTTCCAGGGTGCGCTGAACCACGCTGGGCTGCTCGTGGATCTCCTTGAGCATGAAGTGGCGATAGGCACCCTTGTCGGCGGCCTCGCTGCCTTCGTGGTACTGCACCGTCTCGCGCTGGACCGGCGCGCCGTTCACGTCCCAGAGCTTGACCTGATCCAGACGGATCTCGGCCACGTCACCCTCTTCCAGGTAGACGAAGCGATCGGTCACCTGACGCAGCGCCAGCTGGTCAGAGGCCAGGTAGTTCTCGCCCAGACCCAGGCCGATGACCAGGGGACTGCCGCTGCGGGTCGCCACCAGGCGATCCGGCTGCTGGCGCCAGACCGCCGCCAGGCCATAGGCGCCGTGCAACTCCTTGACCGCCGCCTTCAGCGCCGTGGTCAGGTCGCCGCTGTCCTGCAGCTTGAGGTGCAGCAGGTGGACGATGACCTCGGTGTCGGTCTGGGAGGTGAAGACATAGCCCTGGGCCTTGAGCTGGGCGCG
Organism: Pseudomonas sp. HR1; assembly: GCF_030175875.1. Lineage (NCBI taxonomy): Bacteria > Pseudomonadati > Pseudomonadota > Gammaproteobacteria > Pseudomonadales > Pseudomonadaceae > Pseudomonas > Pseudomonas sp. HR1. Next base: position 1,060,528 of record NZ_JASNRF010000001.1, on the reverse strand, counting down.
CAGGGCCTCGTGGTTCTCGATGATGCCGTTGTGCACCACCGCCACGTCACCCTGGGAGAAATGCGGGTGGGCATTGGCTTCGGTGGGCGCACCATGGGTCGCCCAGCGGGTGTGGGCGATGCCCAGGCGACCGGCCAGGGGATCGGCCAACAGGGCCGCTTCCAGTTCGCTGACCTTGCCGATGCGGCGCAGGCGCTGCAACTCGCCCTGGGCATCCAGCAGGGCCAGGCCGGCGCTGTCGTAGCCACGGTATTCCAGGCGCTTGAGACCCTCGACCAGAATGGCGGTGATGTTACGCTCGGCAATGGCGCCGACGATTCCACACATGCTTACCTCCCCTTGCCTGTCTTATCCACAACGACCCGGCGGGGCCGGCTGTGGATGACCTGATTGTCTAGTTATCCACCGGGGCGCAGATGACCTGCACCCCCTGGGTTTTGATCGCCCGGGCCGCCTCGGCGGGCAGTCGCTCATCGGTGATGAGCACGTCCACCCTTTCCCAAGGTAGTTCCAGATTGGGAATTCGCCTGCCCAGCTTGCTCGCCTCGGCCATGACCACCACCTCGCGCGCCACCTCGGCCATTACCCGCGACAGCGACAGATGCTCGTTGAAGGTGGTGGTGCCGCGCTCCGGATCGAGGCCGTCGGCGCCGATGAACAGCTGGTCGAAGTCGTAGGATCTGAGTACCTGCTCGGCGACCTGCCCCTGGAAGGATTCCGAGTGCGGATCCCAGGTGCCGCCGGTCATCAGCAGCATGGGTTCCTGTTCCAACTCGCGCAGGGCGGTGGCCACCTGCAGGGAATTGGTCATGACCACCAGCCCGGGACGGCGATCGAGTTGCGGGATCAGCGCTGCCGTGGTGCTGCCGCAGTCGACGATGATCCGTGCATGTTCGCGCAGGCGCCGCGCCGCGGCCCTGGCGATGGCCTGCTTGAAGGGCGATGCCTGGGGCGGAGCCTCGGTCAGCAGCTCCTGGGGCATGGCCATCGCACCGCCGTAGCGGCGCAGCAGCAGCCCATTGCGCTCGAGGGCGGCCAGGTCCTTGCGGATGGTGACCTCGGAGGTCTCCAGCTGGCGGGCCAGTTCGTCCACGCTGACCTCGCCCTGCTCCTGGAGCTGGGCAAGGATGGCATGGCGACGCTGGGCGGTGTTGCGACGGGTCATAGATTTCGATTCGAAAGATAATGGATCGAATCAAAACCTAATAGCAGGCCGGCGTCAAGCCTTGGGGGCCTTCTTCGGTCGCTGCCAGCCGGTCTTGTTGACCTGCCGCGCCCGCCCCAGCGCCAGGGTATCAGCCGGAACGTCCGCCGTGATGACCGAGCCTGCCGCCGTGGTCGCGCCGGCGCCCAGGCTGACCGGCGCCACCAGCGAGCTGTTGGAACCCACGAAGACGTCCGCGCCGATTTCGGTTCGAAACTTGTTGGCGCCGTCATAGTTGCAGGTGATGGTGCCTGCGCCTATGTTGCTGCCGGCACCGATGCTGGCATCGCCCAGATAGGTCAGGTGACCGGCCTTGGCGCCGTCCTGCAGATGGGCGTTCTTGAGTTCGACGAAGTTGCCTACATGGGCCTTGCTGCCCAGTTCGCTGCCCGGGCGCAGACGGGCGAAGGGACCGACGTCGGCGCCCTCCCCGACCACGGCGCCGTCCAGATGACTGTTGGCCTTGATGATGGCGCCGCGCTTGAGCACGCTGTCCTTGATCACGCAATTCGGACCGATGCTCACGCCGTCTTCCAGCACCACCCGGCCTTCGAGAATGACGTTGACGTCGATGGAGACGTCGCGACCCGCCTCGACCTGGCCACGCTGATCGAAACGCAGGGGATCCAGCAGGGTCACGCCCTGCAGCATCAGGCGCTCGGCGGCGCGCTGCTGGAAGTGCCGCTCCAGCTGGGCCAGTTGCCGGCGATCGTTGGCGCCCTGCACTTCCATGGCGTCCGCCGGCTGGCTGGTGGCGATGGTCAGGCCGTCCGCCACCGCGAGGGCGATGACGTCGGTCAGGTAGTACTCGCCCTGGGCGTTGCTGTTGGACAGGCGACCCAGCCAGTCCGCCAGCCGCCGACCGGGTACCGCGAGGATGCCGGTATTGCCTTCGCGAATGGCGCGCTGGGCGTCGCTGGCGTCCTTGTGCTCGACGATGGCGGTTACCCGCCCCTGCTCATCGCGCAGGATGCGGCCATAGCCGGTGGGATCGTCCAGCTCCACGGTCAGCAGCGCCAGATGGCTGTCATCCACCTGCTGCAGCAGGCGCTGCAGGGTCTCGGTCTGGATCAGGGGCACGTCGCCATAGAGGATCAATACCCGCTCCGCCGTCAGCGCCGGCGCCGCCTGGGCCACGGCATGGCCGGTACCGAGTTGCTCGGCCTGGACCACGAAGCTGACGTCGTCGGCGGCCAGCTGGCTGCGGACCTGGTCGGCGCCATGGCCGATGACGACGTGGATGCCGGCCGGCTGCAATTCGCGGGCGCGGTCGAGGACATGCCCCAGCATGCTGCGACCGGCCACGGGATGCAGCACCTTGGGTAGAGCGGATCTCATGCGGGTGCCCTGGCCAGCAGCCAGGATGACGATTTCCAGGGACATCGGAACCTCGGAGACAGAGGGAAGAGACGAGCCGGCGACCGAAGGCGACAGGCGCCTTGCAAGTCCGACCACGCGAAATTTCTCGCCCACTTTTCGGGCGACAAAAGAAAAGGGTAGCCGAAGCTACCCTTGTCGTTACAGCCTGACCTTGCGCTTAGCGCTTGGCCTGCCGCTTGAGCTGCTGGATGGTGCGCAGCTGGGCGGCGGCTTCGGCGAGCTGAGTGGCGGCAGCGGTGTAGTCGAACTCCGTGCCCTTGTCGCTCAGTGCTGCCTCGGCGCGCTGCTTGGCTTCCAGAGCGGCAGCTTCGTCGATGTCACCGGCGCGGCTGGCGGTATCGGCCAGCACTTCGACGACATTCGGCTGCACTTCCAGAAAACCGCCGGAGATGTAGAACACCTCCTCGGCGCCCCCGGCCTTGACCAGGCGGATGGGGCCCGGTTTCAGATCGGTGAGCAGCGGCGCATGGCCCGGGGCGATACCCAGATCACCCAGGTGGCCGTGGGCGATGATCATCTCCACCGCGCCGGAGAAGATTTCCCCTTCCGCGCTGACGATGTCGCATTGGACTGTCTTGGCCATAGCGTGCCTCTAAGAGCGCCCGTCGCCGGGCGCGGCAGTTACAGTTTCTTGGCTTTCTCGATGGCTTCGTCGATGCTGCCGACCATGTAGAACGCCTGCTCGGGCAGGTGATCGTAGTCGCCACGCAGGATCCCGGAGAAGCCAGCGATGGTGTCCTTGAGGGACACGTACTTGCCGGGCGAACCGGTGAAGACTTCGGCCACGAAGAACGGCTGGGACAGGAAGCGCTGGATCTTACGAGCGCGGGATACCAGCTGCTTGTCGGACTCGGACAGTTCGTCCATGCCCAGAATCGCGATGATGTCCTTCAGCTCCTTGTAGCGCTGCAGCACGTACTGGACGCCGCGAGCGGTGTCGTAGTGCTCCTGGCCGATCACGTTCGGGTCCAGCTGGCGCGAGGTGGAGTCCAGGGGATCGACCGCCGGGTAGATACCCAGGGAGGCGATGTCACGGGACAGAACCACGGTGGCGTCCAGGTGGGCGAAGGTGGTCGCCGGGGACGGGTCGGTCAAGTCATCCGCAGGGACGTAGACGGCCTGGACGGAGGTGATCGAACCCAGCTTGGTGGAGGTGATGCGCTCCTGCAGGACACCCATCTCCTCGGCAAGGGTCGGCTGGTAGCCCACCGCGGACGGCATACGACCCAGCAGCGCGGACACTTCGGTACCGGCCAGGGTGTAGCGGTAGATGTTGTCGACGAACAGCAGGACGTCACGGCCTTCGTCACGGAATTTCTCGGCCATGGTCAGACCGGTCAGGGCCACGCGCAGACGGTTGCCCGGCGGCTCGTTCATCTGGCCATAGACCAGGGCGACCTTGTCCAGAACGTTGGAGTCCTTCATCTCGTGGTAGAAGTCGTTCCCTTCACGGGTACGCTCGCCCACGCCGGCGAACACGGAATAACCGCTGTGCTCGATGGCGATGTTACGGATGAGCTCCATCATGTTGACGGTCTTGCCCACGCCGGCGCCGCCGAACAGGCCGACCTTGCCGCCCTTGGCGAAGGGGCAGACCAGGTCGATGACCTTGATGCCGGTTTCCAGCAGGTCGTTACCACCGGCCTGCTCTGCATAGGACGGGGCCTTGCGGTGGATTTCCCAGCGCTCTTCCTCGCCGATGGGGCCGGCTTCGTCGATGGGGTTGCCCAGGACGTCCATGATGCGGCCGAGGGTCTTGACGCCGACCGGGACCTTGATGGCCTCGCCGGTGTTGCCCACGTTCAGGCCGCGCTTGAGGCCTTCGGTGCTACCCATGGCGATGGTACGGACCACGCCGTCGCCCAGCTGCTGCTGGACTTCCAGGGTGGTTTCGGCACCCTGCACCTTGAGGGCGTCAAAGACGCGCGGTACCGCGTCGCGCGGGAATTCCACGTCGATCACGGCGCCGATGATTTGTACGATACGTCCGCTACTCATTTCGCGTTCCTCGAATGTTTAAGCTGTCCGTCAGACCGCGGCGGCGCCGCCGACGATTTCCGAAATTTCTTGGGTGATCGCAGCCTGGCGAGCCTTGTTGTAGACCAGCTGCAGCTCCTTGATGAGATCGCCGGCGTTGTCGGTGGCGTTCTTCATCGCGATCATCCGCGCGGCCTGTTCGCTGGCAGCGTTCTCGACCACGGCCTGGTACACCTGGGATTCCACGTAGCGCACCAGCAGACCGTCGAGCAGGGTCTTGGCGTCGGGCTCGTAGAGGTAGTCCCAATGCTTACCTTGCAGCTCACCGCCCTCGGCCGGTACCAGGGGCACCAGCTGCTGGATGGTCGGCTTCTGGGTCATGGTGTTGACGAAGACGTTGGACACCACGTACAGACGGTCGATACGGCCGTTCAGGTAGGCATCCAGCATCACCTTGATGCTGCCGATCAGATCGCCGATCGCCGGGGCTTCGCCGAGGTGGCTGATGGCCGCGACCACGTTGCCGCCGAAGCTGCGGAAGAAGGAGGCACCCTTGGCCCCGATCACCGCCAGATCGATTTCCACACCCTTGCCGCGCTGGTCGCTCATGTCGCGGACCAGAGCCTTGAACAGGTTGGTGTTCAGACCACCGGCCAGACCCCGATCGGAGCTGACCACGATGTAACCGACGCGCTTGACCTCGCGTTCCACCATGAAGGCATGGCGGTACTCGGGGTTGGCGTTGGCCAGGTGGCCGATCACAGCGCGGATGCGCTCGGCATAAGGCTTGCTGGCAGCCATGCGGGCCTGAGCCTTACGCATCTTGCTGACCGCAACCTTTTCCATGGCGCTGGTGATCTTCTGTGTGCTTTTGATGCTCGCGATCTTGCCGCGAATCTCTTTTGCGCCTGCCATGTGACACCTATCGGGTTGGCAAACGGGGGCTGGCGCCCCCGTCGCGGCTTACCAGGTTTGCGTGGCCTTGAACTTCTCGATTCCCGCCTTGATGCCGGCGTCGATCTCGTCGTTGAAGTCGCCCTTCACGTTGATCTTGGCCATCAGGTCGGCGTGATCGCGGTTGAAGTAGGCGATCAGGGCCTGCTCGAAGCTACCGATCTTGTCCAGGGACACATCGCTCAGGAAACCACGCTCGGCGGCGTACAGGCTCAGGGACATCTCGGCGATGGACATGGGCGCGTACTGCTTCTGCTTCATCAGCTCGGTGACGCGCTGACCATGCTCGAGCTGCTTGCGGGTGGCTTCGTCCAGGTCCGAGGCGAACTGGGCGAAGGCCGCCAGTTCACGGTACTGGGCCAGCGCGGTACGGATACCGCCGGACAGCTTCTTGATGATCTTGGTCTGGGCCGCACCACCCACACGGGATACCGAGACACCGGCGTTGACCGCCGGGCGGATGCCCGAGTTGAACAGGCCGGCTTCCAGGAAGATCTGGCCGTCGGTGATGGAGATCACGTTGGTCGGAACGAAGGCGGACACGTCGCCGGCCTGGGTCTCGATGATCGGCAGTGCGGTCAGCGAGCCGGTCTTGCCGGTCACGGCGCCGTTGGTGAACTTCTCGACATAGTCGGCGGAGACGCGGGAGGCGCGCTCGAGCAGACGGCTGTGGAGATAGAACACGTCGCCGGGATAGGCTTCACGGCCCGGCGGACGACGCAGCAGCAGGGAGATCTGGCGATAGGCCACGGCCTGCTTGGACAGATCGTCATAGACGATCAGGGCGTCTTCACCGCGGTCGCGGAAGTATTCGCCCATGGTGCAACCCGAGTAGGGTGCCAGGAACTGCAGGGCCGCCGATTCGGACGCACTGGCTGCCACCACGATGGTGTTGTGCAGAGCGCCGTTCTCTTCCAGCTTGCGCACCACGTTGGCGATGGTCGACTGCTTCTGACCAATGGCGACGTAGACGCAGCGGATGCCGCTGTTCTTCTGGTTGATGATGGCATCGATCGCCATGGCGGTCTTGCCGATCTGACGGTCACCGATGATCAGCTCGCGCTGACCGCGGCCTACCGGGATCATGGCATCGACGGCCTTGTAGCCGGTCTGCACCGGCTGGTCGACCGACTGACGCCAGATCACGCCCGGTGCGACCTTCTCGACGGCGTCGGTGGCGCTGGCGTTCAGCGGACCCTTGCCATCGATGGGGTTGCCCAGGGCGTCGACGACGCGACCCAGCAGTTCCGGACCAACCGGGACTTCCAGGATGCGGCCGGTGCACTTGGCGCTCATGCCTTCGGCCAGACCCAGGTAGCTACCCAGGACCACGGCGCCGACGGAGTCCTGCTCCAGGTTCAGCGCCATGCCGTAGATGCCGCCGGGGAATTCGATCATTTCGCCGTACATGACGTCGGCCAGACCGAAGATCCGCACGATACCGTCGGACACGCTGACGATGGTGCCTTCGTTGCGGGCTTGCGAGGTCACGTCGAGTTTCTCGATGCGACCCTTGATGATTTCACTAATTTCGGAAGGATTGAGTTGCTGCATGCTACTGCCCCTTCAAACTCAAGGTTTCAACGCTTCGGCCAGTTGCGCGAGCTTGCCGCGAACGGAGCCATCGATTACCAAGTCGCCGGCGCGGATTACCACACCACCGATCAGGCTCGCATCCTCGGATGCATTTAGTCGCACTTGTCGACCTAGCCTTGCGCTGAGAGCCTTGGCGAGTTTGTCTTGCTGTTCGTCGCTCAAGGCGAAAGCACTAGTGACTTCCGCCTCAATGGATTTTTCCTGCTCGGCCTTGTACGCCTCGTAAATCTCGGCGATGGCCGGGAACAGGTCGATCCGGTCGTTTTCTGCCACGGTCCGAACGAAGTTCTGGGACTGTGCATCCAGCTGATCGCCACATACGTCGATGAGCAATCCGGCCTTGGCGTCCGCAGTCAACTGCGGCTGCTGAAGCAGCTGGCGCACGGTCCCATCTTGGGATACCGCGGCGAGCAGCCCTAGCGCGGCCGACCATTGGGTCAACTGCTGCTGGGACTGTGCGAACTCGAAAGCCGCCTTGGCATAGGGCCGGGCCAGCGTGTTCAGTTCTGCCATTGGTGGCCTCGCTTAGATTTCCGCTGCCAGTCGGTCGACCAACTGGGCATGAGCATTGGCATCAACGGTCGATCCGAGGATCTTCTCGGCGCCGGCCACGGCCAGCACGCCGACGCGAGCACGCAGAGCGTCCTTCGCGGTGTTGATTTCCTGCTCGATTTCCGCCTGAGCCTGCGCCTTGATCCGGTCGCCTTCGGCACGGGCCTTGGCCTGTGCGTCCTCGACGATCTGAGCGGCACGCTTGTTGGCTTGCTCGATGATCTCGGCTGCTTGACCCTTGGCTTCGTTCACTTTCTGGTTGGCTTGCTGCTGTGCCACTTCCAGATCACGAGCCGCGCGGTTGGCAGCGTCAAGGCCATCGGCAATCTTCTTCTCACGCTCACGCAGCGCCGAGATGATCGGCGGCCACACGTACTTCATGCAGAAGAGCACGAAGATGAAGAAGGCAACGGACTGGCCTATCAGGGTTGCATTAATGTTCACGCCAACACCTCGCTCGTTCGTTGTCCATCAGTCCTGCCTACACCCGCGAGGGTGATCAGCCGGCGATCTGACCAACGAAGGGGTTAGCGAAGGTGAAGAACAGGGCGATACCAACACCGATCATGGTCACGGCGTCGAGCAGACCGGCGACGATGAACATCTTGACTTGCAGCATCGGAACCATTTCCGGCTGACGAGCGGCGCCTTCGAGGAACTTGCCACCCAGCAGACCGAAGCCAATGGCGGTACCCAGAGCGCCCAGGCCAATCAGCAGAGCAACGGCGATCGCGGTCAAACCAACTACAGTTTCCATCTTTCCTCCCGACTTTTTTAGTCGTCTTGGTTAAGGTTGAAGCGAAAAAGTTTTCCCAAGTTACCCGGCGGACAGGGCCCGCCGGGACTCACGGCAGAACCGCCTCCGGACGCCGTCAGCAGCGCCCGGGGGCCATTCCTTAGTGACTTTCTTCGTGCGCCATCGACAGGTAGACGATGGTCAGCATCATGAAGATGAAGGCCTGCAGGGTGATGATGAGGATGTGGAACACCGCCCACGCCCACTGCAGCACGATACCCAGACCGCCCAGTGCCAGACCGTTGGCGAACATGATGGCGATCAGGATGAAGATCAGCTCGCCCGCATACATGTTGCCGAACAGTCGCAGCGCCAGCGAGATCGGCTTGGCGATCAGGGTGACGAATTCGAGCAGGAAGTTGATCGGAATCAGGATGATCTGCAGCAGCGGATTCTTGCTGCTGAACGGGTGCAGGGTCAGCTCGCCGAAGAAGCCGCCGAGACCCTTCATCTTGATGCTGTAGAAGATGATCAGGCCGAACACCGACAGGGCCATGCCCAGGGTGGCGTTCGGGTCGGTGGTGGGCACCACGCGGAAGTAGGTGTGCTCGCCGAACAGCATGCCGGCCACGGACGGCAGCCAGTCCACCGGCACCAGGTCCATCAGGTTCATCAGGAAGATCCAGACGAAGATGGTCAGAGCCAGGGGCGCGATCAGGGCGTTCTTGCCATGGAAGGTGTCACGGACGCTGCCGTCGACGAATTCCACCAGCACTTCGACGAAGTTCTGCAGGCCGCCGGGCTGACCGCTGGTGGCCTTCTTGGCGATGCTGCGGAACAGCACCAGGAAGATCAGGCCGAGGGCGACCGACCAGCCGAGGGTGTCCACGTGGAAGGCCCAGAAGCCCATTTCCTTAGCTTCAGCGGGGGTGTGGGCGAAGCTCCAGCCGTTCACCGGATGCATACCATAGGTCAGGTTCTGCAGGTGGTGCTGGATGTAGCCCGAAGCGGAGTCTGCTGCCATGTGTGCCTCGAATGCCTTAAGGTCTAGTCGGTTTTTTCAGTAGCAGGGGCGCGCCGGCATTAACCATCAGCGTCAACAGGTAGACACCGAACAGTGCAGGAGCCGAAAGCGGTTTTACCCCGGCAAACGTCAGTGCAAAGAGCACTGCCGTGAGAATCAGTTTGCCCGCCTCGCCCGAGTAGAAAGAACGGACGATGTCTCGGGCGGCATGGGCGCCGCGATAGCGGAACGCCTTGAACGAAAAATACAGATTGGGCAGCCAGGCAATCAGCCCGCCCAACAATCCGGAATAACCGGCGACCTTACCGACGAAGCAAGACAAGACAACGGCGGCACACGACGCGACAGCCAGTTGGACGAGCAGCAGGCGAAAGGCAGGCTGGTGATGGAAGGGCAGGCGTTTGGGCGTGCGGCGGTCCATCGGCTCGAAGTCCTCTGGTGTCGGCATAATAGTTGTTTTCACTGGCATGCTTTGTGCCGACAAAAAGCGGGCAAAGTATAGGGGCGCGTCTGGAGTGGTTCAAGCCACCCCGGACAGATTGCCGCCCAGCCTTGCAGGCATTTGTGTCAGCGAATGTGCGCCAGTACGCCTTGAAGTTCGTCCAAAGAGGTGTAACGGATCACCAGTTGACCCTTGCCTTTCTCGCCATGGCGGATCTGCACGTTGGCGCCCAAACGTTCGGCCAGACGCTGCTCCAGCCGGCTGATGTCAGGATCCACCGCAGGCGCCTTCTCGACCGGCTCCGCGCCGCTGAGCCACTGGCGCACCAGGGCTTCGGTCTGGCGGACGGTGAGCCCCCGTGCGACAACGTGCCGCGCCCCTTCGGCCTGGCGGGCCTTGGGCAGGCCGAGCAGGGCGCGGGCATGGCCCATCTCCAGCTCGCCCCTGGCCAGCAGGTCCTTGGCGTCTTCGGCCAGGGCCAGCAGGCGCAGCAGGTTGGTCACGCCCGAGCGCGACTTGCCGACGGCTTCGGCCACCTGGGCCTGGGTCAGCTCGAATTCGTCCTGCAACCGCTGCAGGGCCATGGCCTCTTCCAGCGGATTGAGGTTCTGCCGCTGGATGTTCTCGATCAGCGCCAGGGCGATAGCCACCTGGTCGGGCACATCGCGCACCAGCGCGGGGATGCGGTCCAGGCCGGCCTGCTGGCTGGCGCGCCAGCGGCGTTCACCGGCGATGATCTCGTAACGGCCTTCGCCGATGGCACGCACCACGATGGGCTGCATCAGCCCCTGGACGCGAATGGAGTTGGCCAGCTCTTCCAGAGCGGTCGGATCCATGTGCCGGCGCGGCTGGTACTTGCCGCGCTGGATGATGTCCACCGGCAGCGATTGCAGTTCGCTGACCGGGGTGGCGGCGGCCTGCTCCTGCAGGACCTTGACGCTGGCACCGCCGAGCAGGGCGTCGAGACCGCGGCCCAGACCTCGTTTCTTCACAGCCATGGGGATTCCTTAGGCAGTCTTGGCGACGCGAGCCGCCTTGCGCTGACGTTTGACCAGCTCGCTGGCCAGCTCCAGATAGGCCGCGGCCCCCTTGGAGCTCTTGTCGTAGACCAGCGCGGGCATGCCGTAGCTGGGGGCTTCGGCCAGGCGGACGTTGCGCGGAATGATGGTTTCGTAGAGCTCGTCGCCGAAGTGCTGCTTGAGCTGGGCGGCGACGTCGTTGGCCAGGCCGATGCGCGGATCGAACATGGTGCGCAGCAGGCCTTCGATCTTCAGCTGCGGATTCAGCCGCTGGGCGATGTGCTGGATGCTGCCGATCAGATCGGTCAGGCCTTCCAGGGCGAAGTATTCGCACTGCATGGGGATGATCACGCCATCGGCGGCCACCAGCCCGTTGATGGTCAGCATGGACAGCGACGGCGGGCAGTCGATGAGCACGTAGTCGTAGTTGTCCCGCACCGGGGCCAGGGCATCGCGCAGGCGACTCTCGCGCCCGCTCATCTCCAGCAGCTCGACTTCCGCGGCGGTGACGTCGCGGTTCGAGGGCAGCAGCTGGTAGCCGCCGTGCTCGGAAAAGTGCATGGCGTCGAGCAGGCCGCAGGCGCCGGTGAGGACGTCCAGCACCGAATGCTCCAGGGCATGCTTGTCCACCCCGCTGCCCATGGTGGCGTTACCCTGGGGATCGAGGTCGATCAGCAGCACCTTGCGCCGGTTGGTGGCGGCCAGAGAAGCGGCGAGATTGATGCACGTCGTGGTCTTGCCCACCCCGCCCTTCTGGTTGGCTATCGCGTAAACCTTGGCCATGTACCGCCTTACCCCTCTCCGTTCGTGCGGCGCAGTATCAGCAAGTGCCGCTGGCCTTGGCAACCGGGAACCGCGAGGACGTGCGCCGCCGCAACCCGGAAATCCGCTGGTAGCTTGGCCAGCTCGTCGTCGGGGTGTAGCCCCTTCATCGCCAGCCACTGTGTTTGGTTGTCGCCCAGGTGGCGTGTCCAGTTGGCGAAGTCGTCGATGGCGCTGAACGCCCGCGAGACGATGCCGGTGAAAGGCGCGGCGGGCTGATAGGCCTCGACGCGGGCATGCACCACCTCGAGATTGGTCAGGCCCAGCTCGATCCTGGCCTGGGTCAGGAAGCGCGTTTTCTTGCCGTTGCTGTCGAGCAGGGTGAAGCGCGACTCCGGAAAGAGGATCGCCAGGGGAATGCCCGGCATGCCGCCGCCGCTGCCCACGTCCAGCCAGTGCCCGGCGCCCACGTAGGGGACGATGCTGAGGCTGTCCAGCAGGTGCCGCGAGACCATCTCGTTGGGATCGCGCACCGCGGTGAGGTTGTAGGCCTTGTTCCACTTGACCAGCAGGTCCAGGTAGCCCAGCAGGCGCTCTTCCACGGCGGCGGACAGCGCCACGCCGAGCGTCTCGGCGCCCTGGCGCAGTTCGTTGGCTTGAATCGCGCTGGCCATCAGGCGCTGTGCTCCAGGCTGCGACCGGCGCTGCGCTTCTTCAGGTGGATCAGCAGCAGCGAGACCGCCGCCGGGGTGACCCCGGGAATGCGCGAGGCCTGACCGAGGGTTTCGGGACGGGCCTGGGCCAGCTTGTGCTGAATCTCCTTGGACAGGCCGGAGATGCTGGCGTAGTCCAGCTCGGCGGGCAGCGCCACGGCGTCGCTGGCGCGCAGCCGCTGGATCTCGTCCTGCTGGCGATCGATGTAGCCGGCGTACTTGGTCTTGATCTCGATCTGCTCGGCGACCTGGGTCTCGGCCGGCGTTTCGCCCACCGCGGCCATCAGGCCGGCGTAATCGATCTCCGGGCGGGCCAGCAGGTTCTGCAGGTTGTATTCGTGGTTGAGCGGGGTGCCGAAGCGTTCGGCCACCGCCGTGCCCTGGGGCGTGCCCGGACGGATCCAGGTCGCCTTGAGGCGCTGCTCTTCCAGGGCGATGCCCTCGCGCTTGGCTTCGAACAGCGCCCAGCGCTGATCGTCCACCAGGCCCAGCTCGCGACCCTTCTCGGTCAGGCGCAGGTCGGCGTTGTCTTCGCGCAGGATCAGCCGGTATTCGGCGCGCGAGGTAAACATCCGATAGGGCTCCTGGGTGCCCAGGGTGATGAGGTCGTCCACCAGCACGCCGAGGTAGGCCTCGTCGCGGCGCGGACACCAGGCCTCGCGGCCCTGGGCGCGCAGCGCGGCGTTGGCACCGGCGAGCAGCCCCTGGGCGCCGGCTTCTTCGTAGCCGGTGGTGCCATTGATCTGGCCGGCGAAGAACAGGCCGGCGATGACCTTGGTTTCCAGGCTGTACTTGAGATCCCGCGGATCGAAGAAGTCGTATTCGATGGCGTAGCCGGGTCGCAGGATGTGGGCGTTCTCCATGCCGCGCATGGAGCGCACCACCTCGAGCTGCACATCGAAGGGCAGCGAGGTGGAGATGCCGTTGGGATAGAGCTCATGGGTGGTCAGACCCTCGGGCTCGAGAAAGACCTGATGGCTGTCCTTGTCGGCGAAGCGGTGGATCTTGTCTTCGATGGACGGACAGTAGCGCGGCCCTACCCCTTCGATCACGCCGGAGTACATGGGCGAACGATCCAGGTTGGCGCGGATGATGTCGTGGGTGCGGGCATTGGTGTGGGTGATCCAGCAGCTGACCTGCGCCGGATGCTGCTCGCGATTGCCGAGAAAGGACATCACCGGCAAGGGAGTGTCGCCAGGCTGCTCGGTCATCACCGAGAAGTCCACCGAGCGGCCGTCAATGCGTGGCGGCGTGCCGGTCTTCAGTCGCGATACCCGCAGCGGCAGTTCACGCAGGCGCTGGGCCAGGGCGATGGCCGGCGGGTCCCCGGCTCGTCCACCGCTGTGGTTCTGCAGACCGATGTGGATAAGACCACCGAGGAAGGTCCCGGCGGTCAGCACCACGTTGTCGGCATGGAATTTCAGGCCCATCTGGGTGATCACGCCGGCGACGCGATCGCCTTCGACGATGAGGTCGTCGCAGGCCTGCTGGAATATCCACAGGTTCGGCTGATTTTCCAGCGTGTAGCGGATGGCCGCCTTGTACAGCACGCGATCGGCCTGGGCGCGAGTGGCGCGCACGGCAGGTCCCTTGCGGCTGTTGAGAATGCGGAACTGGATGCCGGCGAGATCCGTGGCCGCGGCCATGGCGCCGCCCAGGGCATCGATCTCCTTGACCAGATGGCTCTTGCCGATGCCGCCGATGGCGGGGTTGCAGCTCATCTGGCCGAGAGTTTCCACATTATGCGTGAGCAGCAGGGTGCGCACACCCATGCGAGCGGCCGCCAGGGCCGCTTCGGTACCGGCATGGCCGCCGCCGATCACGATGACGTCGAAACGGGAAGGAAAGTCCACCACGCACCTCGTGCCTGTTGGCAGGAATTCAAAGGAAAGCCGGCAAGTATAAGGCCTGGACGTCGCTTGCAGAAGGGGGCTCTGGCCAAAAAATGATCAGCCGGCCTGGCAGACACCCAATATAAACAATAGGGAAGAAAGTTTTAAAAGGACTGATATAGAGCTTATGTATATGCAGGCCCTTCGCTGTGGATAAGCCTATGCAGACCCCGTCAGCGCTGGGCTGGGGAAAACCTGAACCCCGTGTACGTCTTGTGCTGTGGATGAATACAAGCTCTCAGCATCCTGTGGACCCTTTGCCCGCTTATCCACAACGCCAGTCATGGACAGTTCGTGAACCGATTTATGGGCAGACCTCAGGCAGGGTTATCAACAGGACTCTGGAAAGGGGAGATGAGGACAGCCAAGGCCTGCGTTGCACAGGCCGGGAACGGCGGAAGGGAGGCTATTTGCCGATGCAGAAGCTGGAGAAGATGCGCCCGAGCAGGTCGTCGGAGCTGAAGGCGCCGGTGATCTCGCCAAGCACCTGCTGGGCCTGGCGCAGGTCTTCGGCCAGCAGCTCGCCGGAGCCGGCCAGGGTGAGTTGGCGATAGCCGTGGTCCAGGGCGCTGGCAGCCCGCTGCAGGGCATCCAGATGGCGGCGGCGGGCGCTGAAGCCGCCTTCGGTGGTCTGTTCGAAGCCCATGCAGGCCTTGAGATGCTCGCGCAGGGCTTCGATACCGGCGCCATCGGTGGCGCTGAGACTGATCTCGACCGGCTCGGTCGCCAGCAGCCCGGTGGGCTCACCGGTGAGGTCGGCCTTGTTGCGGATCACCGTCAGCTTGTCCAGCGGCGGCCGGGTGCTCAGCAGTTCCGGCCAGAGCGCCTGGGGATCCCGGGCTTCCGGAGCGCTGGCGTCCACCACCAGCAGCACCCGGTCGGCGCCGGCAATGGCATCCAGGGCGCGCTGGACCCCGATCTGCTCGACCCGGTCGCTGGTGTCGCGCAGGCCGGCGGTATCGACCACATGCAGCGGCATGCCATCGAGGTGGATATGTTCGCGCAGGACATCCCGGGTGGTGCCGGCGATGTCGGTGACGATGGCGGCCTCACGCCCGGCCAGGGCGTTGAGCAGGCTGGACTTGCCGGCATTGGGACGACCGGCGATCACCACGGTCATGCCGTCGCGCAGCAGGGCGCCGCGGTTGGCTTCGCGCTGGACCTCGTGCAGTTCGGCCTGGACGCCCTCCAGCAGGCCCTGGACCCGGCCATCGGCGAGGAAGTCGATCTCTTCCTCGGGAAAGTCGATGGCCGCCTCGACATAGATGCGCAGGCGGATCAGCTGTTCGACCAGGCTCTCCACCCGGCGCGAGAATTCGCCCTGCAGCGAACGCAGGGCATTGCGCGCCGCCTGTTCGGTGCTCGCCTCGATGAGGTCGGCGATGGCTTCGGCCTGGGCCAGGTCGAGCTTGTCGTTGAGAAAGGCGCGTTCGCTGAATTCACCCGGCCGGGCCAGGCGGGCGCCCTCTTCCAGGGTGCGGCGCAGCAGCAGGTCGAGGATCACCGGGCCGCCATGGCCCTGGAGTTCCAGCACGTCTTCGCCGGTGAAGGAGTTGGGACCGGGAAAGAACAGCGCGATGCCGGCGTCCAGCACGCTGCCGTCGGCGGCGAGGAAGTTGCCGTAGTGGGCATGCCGGGGCGGCAGCTCGCGGCCGCAGATCGCCCGCGCCAGCGGGGCGGCCAGGGGACCGGAGACGCGGACGATGCCGACGCCGCCGCGCCCAGTGGCGGTGGCGATGGCGGCGATGCTGTCGGAAGGCAGGGACATGACGATCCTCCAGAAAGCACGACGCCCCAATCAAGGGGCGTCGTGTGGACAGGGTGAGCGGGGTCAGGCCTTCTTGCTGGCCGCCTCGATCTTCCGGGTAATGTACCACTGCTGCAGGATCGACAGGCAGTTGTTGACGATCCAGTACAGCACCAGACCGGCCGGGAACCACAGGAAGAAGAAGGTGAAGATGATCGGCATCATCTTCATGACCTTGGCCTGCATGGGATCCGGCGGTGCCGGGTTGAGCATCTGCTGCACCAGCATGGTACCGCCCATGATGATCGGCAGGATGAAGAAGGGATCCTTGGCCGACAGGTCGGTGATCCAGAACATCCAGGGCGACTGGCGCATCTCGACGCTTTCCAGCAGCACCCAGTACAGCGCCAGGAACACCGGCATCTGCACCACGATGGGCAGGCAGCCACCCAGGGGATTGATCTTCTCCTTGCGGTACAGCTCCATCATCGCCTGGGACATCTTCTGGCGATCGTCGCCATACTGTTCCTTCAGCGCCTGCAGTCGCGGGCCGACGGCACGCATGCGCGCCATGGAACGGTAGCTGGCGGCGGACAGCGGGAAGAACAGCATCTTGATGATGATGGTCAGGACGATGATCGACCAGCCCCAGTTACCCAGGATGCTGTGGATATGCTGCAGCAGCCAGAAGATCGGCTGGGCGATGAACCACAGGAAGCCGTAGTCGACCGTCAGTTCCAGGCCGTGGGACAGGGTCTTGAGGTGCTCCTGGATCTTCGGACCGGCATAGAGGGTCAGCGAGGTCTCGCCCTTGCCACCCGCCGGCACGCTGAACTGCGGACCGGTGAAGCCGACGATGTAGTTGCCTTGGGCATCCTTGCGGGTGGTGATCTGGTGCTGCTCATCCTTGTTCGGCACCCAGGCGGTGACGAAGTAGTGCTGCAGCCAACCCACCCAGCCGCCCTGCACGGATTCCTGCAGGCGGTTCTTGTCCATGTCGCTCATGGACACCTTGCGATAGGGCTCGGCCGGGGTGCCGACCGCGGCGCCCAGGTAGGTGGACACGCCGGTGGCGGTGGTGGCCGAGGGATCGCCGCTCTTGTCACGCTTGAGCTGGGCGTAGAGCACGCCGTTCCAGGCGTTGGCGCTGTGGTTGTCGATCAGGTAGCTGACCTGGATCTGGTAGGCGTCCGGATTGATGCAGGTGATCTTCTTCTGCGCCTTCTCGGCGTCCGAACAATCGACCTTCAGGCCCCGGTGGAAGGTGAATCTCTTGGTGTAGTCCACGCCATTGGCCTGGTACTTGAGATCCACCACCAGTTGCGGCTGGCCATCGGCGAGCACGTAGCTGGACTGCGCCGAGGTGTACAGCGGACGACCGGCGCTGTTGGCATCGGGTCCGTTGGCACCGGTCAGGCCGCTCTGGGCCAGGTAGAGACGCTCGTTGCCGTTGTCGAACAGCATGAAGGGAACGTCGGGGTGGTCCTGGCGACGGGGGTACTGCACCAGTCCGAGCTGGACGATGTCACCACCGCGCGGATCGATGGCCAGATCCAGGACGTCGGTACGCACCTTGATGAGCGCGGTGCTCGGTTGGGCGGCCGAGTTGTCCACTGGCGCCGCGGCCTTGGCATCGGCCGGTACGTCGGTGGGCACGTTGGGGGTATCGCCCGGCAGGACGCTGGTCTGCGTCTTGGCCGTGGGCAGATCGGCCTGGCCGTAATCCTTGTTCCACTGGAAAACCAGGGTGTAGGACACGATCGCCAAGGCGGCAATGAGTAGCGGGCGCTTGATATCCATGTTTACTCGGCCATCGAAGAGGTCGGGGCTGGGTTCTTTGCGGGAGGAACGGGATCATATCCGCCTGAGTGCCAGGGATGGCACCGGCACAGTCGCCGTGTGGTCAGCCAGCCACCACGCAGCAGCCCGTGGCGCTCGATGGCTTCGAGGGCGTAACCGGAACAGGTCGGATAGAAACGACAGTGACTGGCCATCATGGGGCTGATGGCGTAACGGTAGAAGCGAATCAGCAGCAGGGCCGGTTTACGCATGAGCACCGTCGGGACTGTCGATTGGGTGGGCAACGGTCTTGCTCGCCTGGCGATTGAGACGTTTCCACAGTTGCAGCAGCTGATCGTGCAATTCGGGATTGTCGACTTCGCCAAGTCCCTTGCGGGCGACGAAGACCAGATCGAAGCTGCCCAGGCGGTCCTGATTCAGACGGAAGGAATCCCGGATGACCCGCTTGATGCGATTGCGCTCGACAGAAAGCTTGACGCTCTTCTTGCCGATGACCAGCCCGAGGCGGGAATGGTCGAGCCCATTGGCATGGGCGAGCAGCAGCAGGTGCTTGCCGGATGCCTTGTGGGTGGGAGAGTCAAAGACCGCTTGGAACTGTTGGGAGCTCAGTAAGCGCCTGTCCCGACCGAAACCCTGACTCACCACCTGACCGGGCAATCAGATCGCCAGACGCTTGCGGCCTTTGGCACGGCGACGGGACAGAACCTGACGGCCGTTCTTGGTTGCCATACGAGCACGGAAACCGTGGACACGGGCGCGCTTCAGGGTGCTGGGTTGGAAGGTGCGTTTCATGGACTTTTACCTAGGTGAAAGCGGCAAGGCATGAGTGCCCCGCGCAAAGAGACCGGCGATTCTAGAGAAAGCCTCGGTACAGGTCAATTTCCAACCAGCACCGGCTGACAGGAGACCGCGCAAATAAAATCAACAGGTCAGAAGGTTTTAAAAGACTGTTGAAGTGAATATGTATGGTGCAGCGGATTTCTGTGGATAGATTGTGCCAGGCCAGACGGGCTCTGACCGGAGCGGGAACGGAAAGTCTGTTTTCAACAGGTGCAGTTCGGGTGCTCTGCCTGCTGAGAGGCTGTGGATAAGCAAGGCTGTTACGCACAGCAGGATTATCCACAGCGAAAAGCCTCGGGATGTCCAGAGAGTTCAGACGGCGTTATCCACAGAGCTGACGGTCGTGCGTCCGCCCGTTGCCTTCGTGACGGCTATCTGTTGGGAAACTGCGCGGTCATGTGGATAACCCGGGTGGGGAGGGATACAATGGGCGTTTGCTCATGGCCCGTCCGGGCCGCTCCAGTTCTTGGGAGACGCTGTGTCGGTCGAACTCTGGCAACGTTGCGTGGATGTGCTGCGCGACGAGCTGCCTTCGCAACAATTCAATACCTGGATCCGGCCACTGCAGGTGGAAGCGGAAGGGGATGAGCTGCGGGTGTTCGCGCCCAATCGCTTCGTGCTCGACTGGGTCAACGAGAAGTACCTGAGCCGCATCCTCGAATTGCTCGAGGAACATGCCGACGACGGCATCGCCCCGGTGCTGTCCCTGTTGATCGGCAGCAAGCGCAGCAACAAGCCGCGTCCGGCGCAGACGCCAAGCAGCCAGAGCACCCCGCTGCCTCCTCCCGTGCAGGCTCCGCAACCGATCCAGTCGGACATCGTCACCGCGGGCGTCGCCCTGGAAGACGTGACCGCGGAACTGGCCGAGGCCGACGAGCCGGCGGTCAAGACCGAACGCACCGTGCAGGTAGAGGGTGCGCTCAAGCACACCAGCTACCTGAATCGCACCTTCACCTTCGAGAACTTCGTCGAGGGCAAGTCCAACCAGCTGGCCCGCGCCGCGGCCTGGCAGGTGGCGGACAATCCCAAGCACGGCTACAACCCGCTCTTCCTTTATGGGGGCGTGGGTCTGGGTAAGACCCACCTGATGCACGCGGTGGGCAACCACCTGCTCAAGCGCAATCCGAACGCCAAGATCGTCTATCTGCATTCGGAGCGCTTCGTCGCCGACATGGTCAAGGCGCTGCAGCTCAACGCCATCAACGAATTCAAGCGCTTCTACCGCTCGGTGGATGCGCTGCTGATCGACGACATCCAGTTCTTCGCCCGCAAGGAGCGTTCGCAGGAAGAGTTTTTCCACACCTTTAATGCCCTGCTCGAAGGTGGACAACAGGTGATCCTCACCAGCGACCGCTATCCCAAGGAGATCGACGGCCTGGAAGAGCGCCTCAAGTCGCGCTTCGGCTGGGGTCTCACCGTGGCGGTGGAGCCCCCGGAGCTGGAAACGCGGGTGGCGATCCTGATGAAGAAGGCCGACCAGGCCAAGGTCGACCTGCCCCACGACGCCGCCTTCTTTATCGCCCAGCGCATCCGCTCCAACGTGCGGGAACTGGAAGGCGCGCTCAAGCGGGTGATCGCCCATGCCCACTTCATGGGCCGCGAAATCACCATCGAGCTGATCCGCGAATCGCTCAAGGATCTCCTGGCACTGCAGGACAAGCTGGTCAGCATCGACAACATCCAGCGCACCGCGGCCGAGTACTACAAGATCAAGATCGCCGATCTGCTGTCCAAACGCCGCTCGCGTTCGGTGGCCCGGCCGCGGCAGGTCGCCATGGCGCTGTCCAAGGAGCTGACCAACCACAGCCTGCCGGAAATCGGCGACGCCTTTGGCGGACGCGATCACACGACGGTGTTGCACGCCTGTCGCAAGATCGCCGAACTTCGGGAATCCGACGCGGATATCCGCGAGGATTACAAGAACCTGCTGCGTACCCTGACGACCTGACGGACGCGGCCCTGGCAAGGACCTGACCATGCATTTCACCATTCAACGCGAAGCCCTGTTGAAACCGCTGCAGCTGGTGGCCGGTGTCGTGGAACGTCGGCAAACGCTGCCGGTGCTGTCCAACGTACTCCTGGTCGTGGAAGGCCAGCGGCTGTCGCTGACCGGTACCGATCTGGAAGTCGAGCTGGTTGGCCGGGTCGATCTGGAAGAAGCCGCCGAAGCCGGCGAAATCACCGTTCCGGCGCGCAAGCTGATGGACATCTGCAAGAGCCTGCAGCCCGATGCGCTGATCGACATCCGCACCGAGGAGCAGAAGCTGCTGATCCGCGCCGGTCGCAGCCGTTTCACCCTGTCCACCCTGCCGGCCAACGACTTCCCCACCGTGGAGGAAGGTCCGGGGTCGCTGAAGTTCAGCATTCCCCAGGGGCGCCTGCGCCGCCTGATCGAGCGCACCGGCTTCGCCATGGCCCAGCAGGACGTGCGCTACTACCTCAACGGCATGCTGCTCGAAGCCAGCACCGGGCGCCTGCGCGCCGTGGCCACCGATGGTCACCGCCTGGCCATGTGCATGCTGGAAGCCGACGTCGACCAGGCCGAGAAGCACCAGGTCATCGTGCCGCGCAAGGGCATCCTGGAATTGTCGCGCCTGCTCACCGAACCGGAAGAGCCGGTCAACGTGGTGCTGGGCCAGCACCATATCCGCGCCACCACCGGGGACTTCACCTTTACCTCCAAGCTGGTGGACGGCAAGTTCCCCGACTATGAGCGCGTCCTGCCGCGGCATGGCGACAAGCTGGTGCTGGGCGAACGTCAGCACCTGCGCGAGGCGTTCAGCCGCACCGCCATTCTCTCCAACGAGAAGTACCGCGGTATCCGCCTGCAGCTGGAAAACGGCTTCATGAAGATCCAGGCCAACAACCCGGAGCAGGAAGAGGCCGAGGAAGAACTGCAGGTCGACTACGACGGCGGCAGCCTGGAGATCGGCTTCAACGTCAGCTACCTGCTCGACGTGCTCGGCGTGATGACCACCGACCAGGTGCGCATCACCCTGTCCGATTCCAGCAGCAGTGCGCTGTTGCAGGAGGCGGGCAACGACGATTCCTCCTATGTCGTGATGCCGATGCGCCTCTGATCGCCGCTCGATGACGCTGATCCGCTTCAACGCCGACCGCCTGCGCAATCTGCAGGCGGTCGCGCTTCAGCCCTCGCCCCGGGTCAACCTGCTGCACGGCGCCAACGGCAGCGGCAAGACCAGCCTGCTGGAAGCCATCCACCTGCTGGGCCTGGCCCGCTCCTTTCGCAGCACCAAGCTGGCGCCGGTCATCCAGCACGAGCAGGCCAGCTGCACGGTGTTCGGCCAGGTACGGCTGCCGGGGGGCCAGGACTGCAACCTGGGCATCCAGCGCGAGCGCGGCGGCGACTACCAGATCCGCATCAACGGCGAGAATGCCCGCAGTGCGGCGCAGCTGGCCGAGGTGCTGCCGCTGCAGCTGATCAACCCCGACGGCTTCCGGCTGCTCGAAGGCAGTCCCAAGATCAGACGGCAGTTTCTCGACTGGGGCGTGTTCCACGAGGAACAGCGTTTTCTGCCCCTATGGCAACGCCTGCAAAAGGCGCTCAGGCAGCGAAATCACTGGCTCAGACGTGGTAAAATCGACCCTGCGGCGCAGGCCGCCTGGGATCAGGAACTGGCCCTGGCCAGTGCCGAGATCGATGGCTTTCGCCAGGCCTATATCCAGCGCCTGAAACCGGAATTCACCGCGGTGCTGGCCGAGCTGATCCAGCTCGACGGCCTGACCCTGAGTTACTACCGCGGCTGGGACCGCGAGCGCGATCTGCGCGAGGTGCTGGCGGACAGCCTGCCGCGGGATCTGCAGCTGGGGCATACCCAGGCCGGTCCCCAGCGCGCCGACCTGCGGATCCGCATCGGCAATCACAACGCGGCGGACATCCTGTCGCGCGGCCAGCAGAAGCTGGTGGTGTGCGCACTGCGCATCGCCCAGGGGCGGCTGGTCAACCAGGTCAAGCGGGGCCAGTGCGTCTATCTCATCGACGACCTGCCCTCGGAACTGGACGAGGGACACCGGCTGGCCTTGTGCCGGCTGCTGGAGGCACTGGAGTGCCAAGTCTTCATCACCTGTGTCGAGCGCGAGACGCTACAGGCCGCCTGGCGGCCGGAGACAGAGGTCAGCGTGTTTCACGTGGAACACGGCCATATCAAGCAGACCCACACTAGCGGGAGCCAAGCATGAGCGAGACCAATACCTACGACTCTTCCAGCATCAAGGTGCTGAAGGGACTGGATGCCGTGCGCAAGCGCCCCGGCATGTACATCGGCGACACCGATGACGGCACCGGCCTGCACCACATGGTCTTCGAGGTGGTGGACAACTCCATCGACGAGGCCCTGGCCGGCTTCTGCAGCGAGATCAGCATCACCATCCACATGGACGAATCCATCACCGTGCGCGACAACGGTCGCGGCATCCCGGTGGATATCCACAAGGAAGAAGGCGTTTCCGCGGCCGAGGTCATCATGACCGTGCTGCACGCCGGCGGTAAGTTCGACGACAACACCTACAAGGTGTCCGGCGGCCTGCACGGCGTGGGTGTCTCGGTGGTGAACGCCCTGTCCGAAGAGCTGCGGCTGACCATTCGCCGCGCCGGCCAGGTGTGGGAGCAGGTCTATGTGCATGGCGTGCCCCAGGCGCCGCTGGCAGTGATCGGCGAGACCGACACCACCGGTACCCAGGTGCACTTCAAGCCGTCCGCCGAGACCTTCAGCAACATCCAGTTCAGCTGGGACATCCTGGCCAAGCGGATTCGCGAGCTGTCCTTCCTCAACTCCGGCGTCGGCATCGTCCTGCGCGACGAGCGCAGCGGCAAGGAAGAGCTGTTCAAGTACGAAGGCGGCCTGCGTGCCTTCGTCGACTACCTCAACACCAACAAGACCGCGGTGAACGAGGTGTTCCATTTCCAAGTGCAGCGCGACGACGATGGCGTCGGCGTGGAAGTGGCCCTGCAGTGGAACGACAGCTTCAACGAGAACATCCTCTGCTTCACCAACAACATTCCCCAGCGCGATGGCGGTACCCACCTGGCGGGCTTCCGCTCGGCACTGACGCGCAATCTGAACAACTACATCGAGGCCGAGGGTCTGGCCAAGAAGTTCAAGGTGGCCACCACCGGTGACGACGCCCGCGAAGGCCTGACCGCCATCATCTCGGTCAAGGTGCCGGATCCCAAGTTCTCCTCCCAGACCAAGGACAAGCTGGTCTCCTCCGAGGTGAAGACCGCTGTGGAGCAGGAGATGGGCAAGTACTTCTCCGACTTCCTGCTGGAGAATCCCAACGAAGCCAAGGCGGTGGTCGGCAAGATGATCGACGCGGCCCGGGCCCGGGAAGCGGCGCGCAAGGCGCGAGAGATGACCCGCCGCAAGGGCGCTCTGGACATCGCCGGTCTGCCCGGCAAGCTGGCGGACTGCCAGGAAAAGGACCCGGCGCTGTCCGAACTCTACATCGTGGAGGGTGACTCCGCCGGTGGTTCGGCCAAGCAGGGTCGCAACCGGCGCACCCAGGCGATCCTGCCGCTCAAGGGCAAGATCCTCAACGTCGAGAAGGCCCGCTTCGACAAGATGCTCTCCTCCCAGGAGGTGGGCACCCTGATCACCGCGCTGGGCTGCGGTATCGGTCGCGAAGAGTTCAACATCGACAAGCTGCGCTACCACAACATCATCATCATGACCGATGCTGACGTCGACGGTTCGCACATCCGTACCCTGCTGCTGACCTTCTTCTTCCGCCAGATGCCGCTGCTGATCGAGCGGGGCTACATCTACATCGCTCAGCCGCCGCTGTACAAGGTGAAGCGTGGCAAGCAGGAGCAGTACATCAAGGACGACGAGGCGATGGAGGAATACCTGACCCAGACCGCCCTCGAGGAAGCCAGCCTGCACGTCAACGAGAACGCCCCGGGCCTGTCCGGCGTGGAACTCGAGAAGCTGGTGAACAGCTATCGCCAGGTGATGAAGACCTTCAAGCGCCTGTCGCGCCTCTATCCGGCCGAGGTCAGCGAACACCTGCTGTACCTGCCCCGCGTGGGCGTGGAGCAGCTGGGTGACGAGGCGGCCATGCGCCAGTGGCTGGCCGGCCTGGAGACGCGCCTGAAGGCTGCCGAGCGCAATGGCACCACCTACACCCTCAGCCTGCGCGAAGACCGCGAGCGCGGCCTGTGGCTGCCGGAGGTCGAGACCCGTGCCCACGGCCTGTCCAGCTACGTCACCTTCAACCGGGATTTCTTCGGCAGCAACGATTACCGCCTGGTGACCGAGCTGGCCGCCCAGCTGGACAACCTGCTGGAGGAAGGCGCCTACGCCAAGCGCGGCGAACGCCGGCGCCCGGTCAGCACCTTCAAGGAAGCCTGGGAATGGCTGATGGTGGAGACCAGCAAGAGATTCAACATCCAGCGCTACAAGGGCCTGGGCGAGATGAATCCGGATCAGCTGTGGGAAACCACCATGGACCCGAACGTGCGCCGCATGCTGCAGGTGACCATCGAGGACGCCATCGCCGCCGATCAGATCTTCAATACGCTGATGGGCGATCAGGTGGAGCCGCGCCGCGACTTCATCGAGAGCAATGCCCTGGCCGTGTCGAACCTCGACGTCTGACCCTTCGGTTATGCACAAGCCCCGCCATGCGGGGCTTTTTTGTGGAAAACATTCTGCCTAGAGAGCCGCAGCGTTTCGTTCCCCGGGAGCGAACGCCGTTCATCTTATAGCCAGAGGTTTTGTGGATAGTTTTCCTCAGCCGCTTTTGATCACCACAGAAAATTTGCGTAAAGAGGCCGTGCCATGCGGCATAGAGACACAGGCTATAACGGACGATCCTGTGGATAAGCCTGGGAATAAGCTTGTCGGTACTTGTGGATGAAGACTCATCCGAGGTAGCGGGCCAAAATCCGCCCACACCGAAGGCTTGATCTGGCCTGTGGATAAGTCTGTGGGAAAAGGGCGGAAAAGGGGTGGAAACAGCCAGGCCTCGCGGCCTGGCGGTCAGGCTACGCAGCGCGGGCGGGACTGGCGTCGGGCTTGGTCGCCAGAGCCTGTTCGATGAAGGCGAAGCAGCGGGCATTGAGATCGACGATGGCGCGCGGATCCTGACCCTGGGGATGGAGCAGCGGACCGATGCTGACCTTGATGGTCCCCGGCGACTTGATCCAGGAGCGATTGGGCCAGTAGGCACCGGCGTCATGGGCGATGGGCAGGATGGGTACGTTCAGGCTGCAGGCCAGGGCGGCGCCACCGCGAGAGAACTTGCCCATCTGGCCGTGATCGATGCGGGTACCCTGGGGAAAGATCAGCACCCAGCAACCCTGGGCCAGGTAGCGACCGCCCTGCTCCGTCAGCTGCTGCAGGGCCAGCTTGCCGTTGTCACGGTCGATGGCGATCGGCTTGAGCAGCGAGAAGGCCCAGCCAAAGAAGGGGATCCGCAGCAATTCGCGCTTGATCACCTGGGAGGTGGGCTCGAACTGGGCGGACAGGAAAAAGGTTTCCCAGGTGCTCTGGTGGTTGGCCACGATCACGCAGGGCTGCGCCGGGACGTTTTCCAGGCCTTCGATCTCGTAGCGGATGCCGCAGATGACCTTGGCCAGCCAGACGGCGAAACCGGTCCAGGCCTTGACCACCAGCCGATAGCGGGCGCGATAGGCCAGGAAGGGCGCGATCAGCAGGCTGACGCAGGACCAGAGGATGCCGCTGGTTCCCAGCAGCACATAGAACAACAGGGTACGCAAGAGCCGCATCAGGGCGCTTCCTCGAGCAGATGATCAGCCACCGCGGCCAGGTCGGCGAAGACCCGGGTGCCGGCTGGCAAAGGCTTGGCCAGGGTGCGTTCACCCTTGCCGGTCCGCACCAGACAGGGTGTGCAGCCAAGGGCCACGCCGGCTTCCAGATCGCGCAGGCTGTCGCCCACCACCGGCACGCCGCTCAGGTCGGCACGGCCATAGTGGTGGGCGATGGCGCGAAACAGGCCGGGCAGCGGCTTGCGGCAGTCGCAGCCCGCTTCCGGGCCATGGGGGCAGTGCAGGATCAGGTCGACCCGACCGCCCTCCTCCGCCAGCAGCCGCTGCAGTTTCTCGTGCATGGCCGTCAGGTCGTCTTCCGTGAAGTAGCCGCGGGCCAGGCCGGACTGGTTGGTGGCCACGGCCACCTGCCAACCGGCCCGGTTCAGGCGAGCTATGGCGGCGAGGCTGCCGGGCAGCGGTTGCCACTGCTCGGCGCTGCGCACGTAGTCATCGGAATCGACATTGATGACGCCATCGCGATCCAGCACGATCAGCTTCATGCCCTAGCCCAGCACCGAGATGTCGGCGATGCCCAGGAACAGGCCACGCAGGTGGGCGAGCAGCGCATAGCGATTGGCGCGGACGCGCTCGTCCTCGGCGTTGACCAATACCTCGTCGAAGAAGGCATCCACCGGGGCGCGCAGGCTGGCCAGGCGCTCCAGGGCTTCGCGATAACGGCGAGCTTCGGCCAGGGGCGCGGCTTCCCGCTCGGCATCGGCGATGGCCGCGGCCAGGGTGCGCTCGGCGTCGGTCTCGAACAGGGTGGCATCGGCCTGGGTGGCGACCGTGCCCTCGAACTTGCCCAGCAGGTTGGAGACGCGCTTGTTGGCGGCGGCCAGGGCTTCGGCCTCGGGCAGGCGGCGGAAGGCCTGCACGGCCTGGACGCGCTGATCGAAGTCCAGCGCCGAAGCCGGGCGCAGGGCCCGCACGGCCAGGTAGGCGGCGGTGTCGACGCCTTCGTCCTCGTAGCGGGCACGCAGGCGGTCGAAGACGAAGTCCAGCACCTGCTCCTGCAGCCCCGCGGCCTTGACCCGCTCGCCGTAACCGGCGATGGCGAAGGCGACGGCGGCTGGCAGATCCAGCTCCAGACCTTTCTCGATGAGGATGCGCAGCACCCCCAGGGCCTGACGGCGCAGGGCGAAGGGGTCCTTGCTGCCGGTGGGCAGCATGCCGATGCCAAAGATGCCGACCAGGGTGTCGAGCTTGTCGGCCAGGGCCACGGCGGCCCCGGTCAGGGTCTGCGGCAATTCGGCGCCGGCGCCGCGCGGCATGTACTGCTCGTTGAGCGCCAGGGCCACATCATCGGCCTCGCCGCCCTTTTTGGCGTAGTAGTAGCCGGCGATGCCCTGCATCTCGGGGAATTCGCCGACCATCTCGGTGGCCAGGTCGCACTTGGCGAGCACACCGGCGCGGTGGGCGCGCTCGGCATCACCGCCGATGCGTTCGGCGATAAAGGCGGCCAGGGCGGCGACGCGCTGGGCCTTGTCGTAGACGGTGCCGAGCTGGGCCTGGAAGACCACGTTCTTGAGACGCTCGTTGAAGCTTTCCAGCGGCTGCTTCTGGTCCTGCTTGAAGAAGAACTCGGCGTCGGTGAGACGGGGGCGGACCACCTTCTCGTTGCCGCTGACGATCTGCGCCGGATCCTTGCTCTCCAGGTTGGCCACGGTGATGAAGCGCGGCAGGAGCTTGCCCTGGGCGTCCAGCAGGCAGAAGTACTTCTGGTTGTCCTGCATGGTGGTGATCAGGGCTTCCTGAGGCACCTCGAGGAAGCGTTCCTCGAAGGCGCAGACCAGCGGTACCGGCCATTCCACCAGGGCGGTCACCTCGTCCAGCAGCGCGAGCGGCACCACGGCGCTGCCCTGCTCCGCCGCGGCCAGTTCGGCCACGCGGGACTCGATCAGCTGACGCCGTTCGGCGAAGTCGGCCAGCACATGGGCGGCGCGCAGGTCGGCGGCGTAGTGGGCCGGGGCGCTGATGCGCACCGCCTCGGGATGATGGAAGCGGTGGCCGCGGGAGTCGCGGCCGGCGCGGCGGGTCAGGATCTCGCAGTCGATCACCTCGTCACCCAGCAGCATCACCAGCCACTGGGTGGGACGCACGAATTCCTCGCGGCGGGCGGCCCAGCGCATGCGCTTGGGAATCGGCAGCTCGGCCAGGGAGGCTTCGACGATGCCGGGCAGCAGGCTGGCCGCCGGTTGACCGGGAATGCTCTGGGAGAATCTCAGCTTGGGACCGCTGCGGTCGATGGCGCTGATGTCGACGCCACACTTGCGGGCGAAGCCCAGGGCCGCCTGGGTCGGCTGGCCATCGGCGCCAAAGGCGGCCTGGAGCGGCGGGCCGTCCAGGTTGACGCTACGCTCGGGCTGCTGGGTCTGCAGGGCTTCGACCAGCACCGCCAGACGGCGCGGCGCGGCATAGGCGCGGGCGCCGGCATAGCCGAGACCGGCCTGCTTGAGGCCCTTCTCGATGCCGGCGAGAAAGCTGTCGCCAAGGGTCTTGAGCGCCTTGGGTGGCAGTTCTTCGGTACCCAGTTCGACCAGGAAATCCAGAGTGGTGCTCATCATTCGCCCTCCTTGAGCAGCGCCTGGACATCGTCGCGACCCAAGACCTCGTCACGCAGCGCGGGGCTGGCCAGCGGGAAGCCCAGCCGGGCCCGGGCCTTGAAGTAGCCCTGGGCGACGCTGCGCGCCAGGGTGCGCACGCGCAGGATGTAGCGCTGGCGCTCGGTCACCGAGATGGCCCGGCGGGCGTCCAGCAGGTTGAAGGTGTGGGAGGCCTTGAGCACCATCTCGTAGGTGGGCAGCGGCAGGTCCAGGGCGATCAGGCGATTGGCCTCGGACTCGTAGAAGTCGAACAGTTCGAACAGCTTGGGCACATTGGCGTGCTCGAAGTTGTAGGTGCTCTGCTCCACCTCGTTCTGGTGGAAGACGTCGCCGTAGGTCACGGTGCCGAAGGGGCCGTCGGCCCAGATCAGGTCATAGACCGAATCCACGCCCTGCAGGTACATGGCCAGGCGCTCCAGGCCATAGGTGATCTCGCCGGTCACCGGATAGCACTCGAGACCGCCGGCCTGCTGGAAGTAGGTGAACTGGGTGACTTCCATGCCGTTGAGCCAGACTTCCCAGCCCAGACCCCAGGCGCCCAGGGTGGGCGATTCCCAGTTGTCCTCGACGAAGCGCACGTCGTGCACCAGCGGATCCAGGCCGATGGCGGCCAGGGAGCCGAGGTAGAGCTCCTGGAAGTTGTCCGGGTTGGGCTTCAAGACCACCTGGAACTGGTAGTAGTGCTGCAGGCGATTGGGGTTCTCGCCGTAGCGGCCGTCGGTGGGGCGGCGGCTGGGCTGCACATAGGCGGCGTTCCAGGTCTCGGGACCGATGGCGCGCAGGAAGGTGGCGGTGTGGAAGGTACCGGCGCCGACTTCCATGTCATAGGGCTGGAGTACCACGCAGCCCTGCTCGGCCCAGTATTGCTGCAAGGCCAGGATCAAGTCTTGGAAGGTGCGCACGGTGGGCTTGGACTGGCTCACGAAAAATACCCGTTCGGCTGCGACGAAAAGCCGGGGAGTATAGCCGAAAGCCGGGAGGGACCGCATGGGCTCGTAGGGCTGCCCGGCGGTATTTGGCGGGGATGGCCGGCTGCGCGCTTTATCGCGGCCATGGGCCGCTCCTACAAATACGGGTTGGCCTGTAGGAGCGGCCCATGGCCGCGATAAAGGTAGCTGCTCCTACGGTAGCAGCGCCTGCGGCCTGTTAGAAACGTGCGTTCAGAGCATTCGCCATGCTACCCATTCCAGAGGCGGTTATGACTCGCCTCCGCTGTCGGGCAATTGCGCTAAGGTGAGGCCTTCCCTCCTCGACCGAGTCTTCGCCATGCCGCGTTGCTTCTGGTGCACCGCCGATCCGTTGTACATCGAGTATCACGACCACGAGTGGGGCGTGCCCCAGCGCGATCCGGCGGTGCTCTTCGAATTCCTCCTGCTGGAGGGCTTCCAGGCCGGACTGTCGTGGATCACCGTGCTGAAGAAGCGCGAGCGCTATCGTCAGGTGCTGCATGGCTTCGATCCCAGGCGCCTGGCGCAACTGAGCGATGCCGAGATCGCGGTGCTGATGCAGGACCCGGGCATCATCCGCAATGGCGCCAAGCTGCGCGCCGCTCGTCAGAATGCCCAGGCCTGGTTGCGCCTCGAAGACCCTGCCGGCTGGCTGTGGTCCTTTGTCGGCGGTACTCCGCGCATCAATCGTTTCCGTGATCGTAGCGAGGTGCCGGCGATCACCCCGGAAGCCGAGGCCATGAGCAAGGCGCTCAAGCGGGCCGGTTTCACCTTTGTCGGGCCGACCATCTGCTATGCCTTCATGCAGGCCATGGGTCTGGTCATGGACCATACCCTCGACTGCGACCGCCATGGCGAATTGGCGTCTGCGTCGGCAGAGCTGCAGGAACAGTCGAATGTATAGCTGCCAGTTGGCGCGAACCTTACGCTTTCTTAACGTTTCCGGGGTCTGTAGACGGTAAACTGTCTGGGCATTCAGACAGGAGCCCCTCTTTTGGAAAGATTCAAAGGCGCGCTGATGATCGCCTTCCTGCGCCTTTTCGCCCTGCTGCCCTGGCCGCTGGTGCAGCGCCTGGGTGGATTCATCGGCTGGTGCATGTGGAAGCTGCCGACCCGCGCCAGCAAGGTCACCCGCATCAACCTCGCCCACTGTTTTCCCGAACTCGATGCCGCCGGTCTGGAACGGCTGTCGCGCGAGTGCCTGCGCGGCATCGGCAAGACCCTGACCGAAAGCGCCTGCGCCTGGATCTGGTCGCCGAAGCGTTCCTTGCGCCTGGTGCGCGAGGTGGAAGGGATGGACGTCCTGCAGGAAGCCCTGGCCTCCGGCGATGGCGTGGTGGGCATCACCAGCCACCTGGGCAACTGGGAGTTGCTCAACCACTTTTACTGCTCCCACGCCAAGCCGATCATCTTCTACCGGCCGCCCAAGCTCAAGGCGGTGGACGAGCTGCTCAAGCGCCAGCGGGTACAGCTGGGCAATCGGGTGGCGCCCTCCACCCCGGAAGGCATCATCAGCGTGATCAAGGAAGTCCGGCGCGGCGGCGCCGTGGGCATTCCGGCGGATCCCGAGCCGAGTCGCAGCGCCGGCCTCTTCGTGCCCTTCCTCGGCACCACCGCCCTGACCAGCAAGTTCGTGCCCTCGCTGCTGGCGCGCGGCAAGGCCCGCGGGGTGTTCTTCCATGCTGTGCGCCTGGCGGACGGCAGCGGCTACAAGGTGATCCTGGAAGCCGCGCCCGCGGCCATGTACGACCCGGATCCGGAGGTCTCGGTGGCCGCCATGAGCGAGGTGCTGGCCGGCTACGTGCGGCGCTATCCGACCCAGTACATGTGGAGCATGAAGAGATTCAAGAATCGCCCGGATGGCGAGGAGAAGTGGTACTAGGCCGCTTGCCAGCCCGGGTCATGCCCGGGCGCTGAACCTCGAGCGGTGGTCCCATGAGCTATCGCTCGGCGCTTCGCCAGCACCGTTCGGTCGGTGCGCGGCTGACAGGCGCCGGGCTTTGCCGGAAGCTGCCAGGACCTCAAGGGAGCGCCTAAGCCAGGGAGTCAGGCGATGAATTCGCGCGATCAGCGCCAGCATACCCGTACCCCGCTCAAGTGCCGGCTGTGGATCGCCTATCCGGATGGCGAGATCGTCGGCGAGACCCGCGACCTGTCCGATGGCGGCGTCTATGTGGTGCACCCCGAGCTAACCCGGCTGCCGCAGGGCACCCGCGTGGTCGGCCAGGTGCTCGACCTGCCGATCGAAGCGCCCAAGGTGACCATGGAAGTCATGCGCACCGATGGTGACGGCGCGGGCCTCAGATTCCTGCGCGATCAGGACTGAGCGCGGCGCGCCAGGCGCTTGAGAAACACCGTCATCTCCTTTTCCGCCTGCTTGTCGCCCCTGGCCTGCGCCGCCTGCAGGCCCTGGGTCCAGGCCGCCTCGGCGCTGGCCAGGTCGCCACTCCCCTCATGGGCCTTGCCCAGCAGTTTCCAGGCCGCCGAATAGGCCGGATCGAATTCGACGCAGCGCGCCAGGTGCTCGATCGCCCGGGCGGGTTCTCCGGCATCCAGATAGCCCTTGCCCAGACCGAATCTGAGCAGGGCGTTGTCCTGGCCGCGGGCGAGCATCTTCTCCAGGGATTCGAGCATGGCGAGGTCTCCTACTTGGCGATCTTGATCAGCTTGCAGTAGTAGAAGCCGTCATGGCCGTCGGGCTGCGGCAGGAGCTGGCGACCATGGGGCTGGGCAAGGCCCCAGGTAGCGGGGATGTCCAGTTCGCGGGCGCCAGGGGTGCGGGCGAGAAAGGCGGCGAGGTTGCTGCTGTTTTCTTCCGGTAGCACCGAACAGGTGGCGTAGACCAGGATGCCGCCCACCTCCAGCGTCGGCCAGAGGGCGTCCAGCAACTCGCCCTGCAGCTGCACCAGGGGCGCGATGTCGCTGGCCTGGCGGGTCAGCTTGATGTCCGGATGGCGGCGGATTACCCCGGTGGCGCTGCAGGGGGCGTCCAGCAGGATGCGCTGGAAGGGCGTGCCGTCCCACCAGTCGGCCACGGCACGGCCATCGGCAGCCAGGGTGCGCGCGGTGAGGCCCAGACGCGCCAGATTCTGCTCGACCCGCTGCAGGCGGCCGGCATCGGCGTCTAGCGCCACCACCTCGGCCAGCCCCGACTCACGTTCCAGCAGATGGCAGGTCTTGCCTCCGGGCGCGGCGCAGGCGTCCAGCACCCGCTGGCCGGGCGCCAGTTCCAGCAGTTCGGCCGCCAGCTGCGCGGCTTCGTCCTGCACGCTCAAGCGACCCGCGGCAAAACCCGGCAAGGCGGTGACGTCCTGGGGCTGCAGCAGGCGGATGCCATCGGCGCTGAAGGCGCAGGGCACGGCCTCGATACCGGCGGCGGCCAGCTCGGCCAGATAGGCATCGCGACTGCCCTGGCGGCGATTGACCCTGAGGATCAGCGGCGGGTGCAGGTTGTTGGCCGTGGCGATGGCTTCCCAGTGCTCCGGCCAGCGCGCCTTGAGGGCTTTCTGCAGCCAGCGCGGATGGGCCAGGCGCGCCGCCGGGTCATGCTCCAGGGCCGGCAGCAGGCTGTCGTATTCGCGCTGGGCGCGGCGCAGCACGGCATTGAGCAGGCCCTTGGCCGAGGATTTCTTCAGCTTGTCGACGCAGCCCACCGTCTCGCCGATGGCGGCGTGGGCGGGGATGCGCGTGTGGAACAGCTGGTAGAGCCCGATCAGCAGCAGGGCTTCGAGATCGCGGTCGCCGGCCTTGAAGGGTTTCTGCAGGAGCTTTTCCGCCAGCAGCGACAGGCGCGGCTGCCAGCGGGCGGTGCCGAAGGCGAGATCCTGGGCCAGGGCGCGGTCACGCGGATCGACCTTGGCCAGTTGCTCGGGCAGGCTGCTGCCCAGGGAGGCGCGGCCGGCGAGGACCGCCGCCAGGGCGCGGGTAGCTGCCAGCCGCGGATTCATAGACCCAGCACCTGACCGGGGGCGAAGCGCTCGCGACGGGCGTTGTAGAGATCGGCGAAGCCCAGCGGCTTGCCCCCGGGCAGCTGCAGCCGGGTCAGGCGCAGGGCGCCTTCGCCGCAGGCGACCAGCAGGCCGGAGCGATCGGCATCCAGCACCATGCCGGGAACGCCCTGCCCTGCGGCCAGCTCCGCGGCCCAGATCTTGAGGGGTTCGCCGGCCAGGGCGGTGTGGCACAGCGGCCAGGGATCGAAGGCGCGGATACGGCGCTCCAGTTCCACCGCCGGACGGCCCCAGTCCAGCCGGGCCTCGTCCTTGTTGAGCTTGTGCGCATAGGTGGCCAGGTCATCGTCCTGCACCTCGCCCGCCAGGCTGCCGTCGGCCAGACCCGGCAGCGCCTGGACCACGGCGGCGGCGCCCAGGCTGGCCAGGCGATCGTGCAGGCTGCCGCCGGTATCGTCGGCGGTCAGCGGTGTGCTCACCTTGCTCAGCATGGGACCGGTATCCAGACCGGCTTCCATGCGCATCACGGTGACCCCGGATTCGGCATCGCCGGCCTCCAGGGCGCGCTGGATGGGCGCCGCGCCGCGCCAGCGCGGCAGCAGCGAGGCATGGCTGTTGATGCAGCCCAGGCGCGGGATGTCGAGCACCGCCTGGGGCAGGATCAGGCCGTAGGCCACCACCACCAGCAGATCGGGTTCCAGCGCCGCCAGGGTGGCCTGGGCCGCGGGATCGCGCAGGGTCGGCGGCTGCTGCACGGGAATGCCGTGGCTCAGCGCCAGCTGCTTGACCGGACTCATGGCCAGTTTCTGGCCACGCCCGGCGGGGCGATCCGGCTGGGTATAGACGGCGGCGATGGGATAACCGGCATCGATCAGCGCCTGCAGGTGCACGGCGGCGAATTCCGGGGTTCCGGCGAAGACGAGGCGAAGGGATCTGGACATGGCGGACCTGGCGGAAAGGGCGAGCGGCGGACGCCGAAGACGCCGTCCGCCAGGGCGATCAGGCCTTGTGGCGCTGCTGCTTTTCGAGCTTCTTCTTGATGCGATCGCGCTTGAGCGGCGACAGGTAGTCGACGAACAGCTTGCCGTCGAGGTGATCGATCTCGTGCTGGATGCACACCGCCAGCAGGCCGTCGCATTCCAGCTCGAAGGGCTTGCCGTCGCGATCCAGGGCCTTGACCCGGACGCGCTCGGGGCGGCAGACCTTTTCGTAGAAGCCGGGAATCGACAGGCAGCCTTCCTGATACTCGCCCAGTTCCTGGGTGAGCGGCTCGGCCTCGGGATTGATGAAGACCAGCGGCTCGCTCTTGTCTTCGCTGACGTCGATCACCACCAGGCGGCGATGCACGTTGACCTGGGTGGCGGCCAGACCGATGCCGGGCGCTTCGTACATGGTCTCGAACATGTCGTCGATGGTCTGGCGCAGGGCGTCGTCCACCGTGTCGATGGGCTTGGCGACGGTGCGCAGGCGGGGATCGGGGAATTCGAGGATGTCTAGGATCGCCATGGCGTTGAGGGCACTTGTGGAATACAGTCAAGGGGCGCTGCTAAGATGCCGCAGCGTTGTTTCCACCCGGCTCGGGCTGGTCCCGAGTGGTGGATGACGTCGGTCGACGGGGATGAGCGCCTGCGCTGCCCGGTGCCGACAAAGGTGGCGATCAGGGCACGACTGGGGCGATTCCCCGACGTTTGCGTGAAGACGGTTCTTCAAGGCCAAGAGTGTAAAGGGATTCGACGCATGAGGAAATCTTTGTTCGCCCTGCTGCTGGTTGCAGGGGGCGCCCTGCAGTCGGCGTACGCAGCGGTCACCCTGCGTCAGGATCACCCGGAAAGCTACACCGTGGTTCGCGGCGATACCCTCTGGGACATCTCCGCCAGATTCCTCAGCAAACCCTGGGAATGGCCGGAGATCTGGCAGGCCAATCCGCAGATCAAGAATCCCCATCTCATCTATCCCGGCGACACCCTGGTGCTGAGCTATGTCGACGGTCAGCCGCGCCTGCAGCTCAACCGCGGCGCCTCGCGCGGCACGGTCAAGCTGTCGCCCACGGTGCGCAGCACGCCCATCGCCGAAGCCATCCCGGCCATTCCGCTGGAAGCGGTCAATAGCTTTCTGCTGCAGAATCGCGCCATCGATTCGGCCGAACAGTTCCAGGCGGCGCCCTATGTGGTGGCCGGCAACGCCGAGCGGGTGGTGAGCGGCGCCGGCGATCGCATCTATGTGCGCGGCAAGCTGCAGCCGGGGGTCTCGGCCTATGGCATCTACCGCCAGGGCAAGACCTATGTCGATCCCAAGACCGGTGCCTTCCTCGGCATCAACGGCGACTTCATCGGCAGCGCCGATCTGGTCGCCCAGGAGGGCGACATCGCCACCCTGCGCCTGACGCGCACCACCCAGGAAGTGCGCCTGGGCGACCGGCTGTTCCCCACCGAGGAGCGGCTGGTGAACTCCACCTTCATGCCCAGCGCCCCGGCCCGCGACATCAACGGCCTGATCCTCGATGTGCCGCGTGGCGTCACCCAGGTCGGCCAGTTCGATGTGGTGACCCTCAACAAGGGTGCTCGTGACGGCCTGGCCGAGGGCAACGTGCTGGCGGTCTACAAGACCGGCGAGACGGTGCGTGATCGCATCACCGGCGAGCTGGTGAAGATCCCCGACGAGCGCGCCGGCCTGCTGATGGTCTTTCGCACCTACGACAAGATCAGCTACGGCCTGGTCCTGACCGCCACCCGCCAGCTGGCGATCATGGACAAGGTGCGCAACCCCTAACCCCTCGCGGGTCGCCAGGACGGCGACCGGCCACCCTCAAGGACGACACCATGGCCAGCTTCTCCCCTGCCGAGCTGGACGCTCGGCTGCGCCTGCACGCACTCCCCGAACTCGGCGCCGTGCGCCAGCGCCTGCTGCTGGACGCCTTTGGCAGCGCCAGCGCCGCCCTCAGTGCCCCGGCCTCCGCCTGGCGCGCCCTGCGCCTGCCGGCGGTGGCCGCGGAGGCCCGCCGCAGTCCCGCCACCCGCGAACGGGTCGACCAGGCCCTTGCCTGGCTGGACGGCCCCGAACGCCACCTGCTCTGCCTGGGCGACGAGCGCTATCCGGCGCTGCTCGCCGAGATCGCCGATCCACCCCCGCTGCTGTTCGTCGAAGGACGGGTCGGGTTGCTCGAACGACCGCAACTGGCCCTGGTCGGCAGTCGTCAGGCCAGCGCCCAGGGGCTGGACAATGCCCGGCGTTTCGCCCACAGCCTGGCCGCGGCCGGCTTCTGCATCACCAGTGGCCTGGCGCTGGGCATCGATGGCGCGGCGCACCAGGGCGCCCTGGAGGCCGGCGGCGGCACGGTCGCCGTGCTCGGCACCGGTCTGCGGCAGCTCTATCCGCGCTGGCACCTGGGGCTCGCCCGGCGCCTGCTGGCCGAAGGCGGCGTGCTGGTCTCGGAGTTGCCACTGGACTGCACGCCCCAGGCCGGCAACTTTCCACGGCGCAACCGGATCATCAGCGGTCTCAGCCTGGGTACCCTGGTGGTGGAGGCCAGTCCTTCCAGCGGTTCGCTGATCACCGCGCGCCTGGCCGCCGAACAGGGCCGCGAGGTGTTCGCCCTGCCCGGCTCCATTCATCATCCCGGGGCCCGCGGCTGTCACCAGCTGATCCGCGAGGGCGCGCAGCTGGTGGAGGGCGTTGAACACATTCTCGAAGCCCTGCAGGGCTGGCGCAGCCTGGCCCCGCTCGCTACCACCGCGGCGGTCGAGGAGCATCCCCTGTTGCGTCAGCTGGCCGCCGGACCGCTCAACAGCGAAGAACTGGCGCGGCTCTGCGAGCTGTCGCTGCCGGAGGTGCTGGTCCAGCTGACCGAACTGGAGCTGGAAGGCCGGATCGTGGCGCAGCAGGGCAGCTGGTGTCGCCTCGGCTAGCGGGGGATGACTGGCATCGGCGGCGCGCTCGGGTAGACTTCAGGGATTTGGCGGAGGCAAGGCGATGCACAACAGCTGGCGAGTGCGGCAGGCGGCGCGAATCGTGCGCGAGGGGGGCGTCCTGGCCTACCCCACCGAGGCCGTCTGGGGCCTGGGCTGCGATCCCTGGGATCAGGCCGCGGTCTATCGCCTGCTGATGCTCAAGCATCGGCCCATGGAAAAGGGTCTGATCCTGGTGGCCGACAACATCCGCCAGTTCGACTTCCTGCTGCACGATCTGCCGGAAGAGTCCCTGGCCAAGCTGGCCAGCACCTGGCCGGGGCCCAACACCTGGCTGGTGCCGCACCACAATCGCCTGCCCGGCTGGGTGACCGGCGCCCACGCCACCGTGGCGCTGCGGGTCTCCGAGCATCCCCTGGTGGGCGAACTCTGCGCCCTGACCGGGCCGCTGATCTCCACCTCGGCCAATCCCGCCGGTCGCCCGGCCGCCCGCACGCGGTTGCGGGTTCAGCAATACTTTCCCAAGGGCCTCGACGGCATCCTCACGGGTGAACTGGGCGGGCGCAAAAATCCCAGCGTGATTCGCGACCTGGTGACCGGCAAGGTCTTCCGACCCTAGGTCAGTCCAGCAGCTGGCGCAGCAACCGCGCCAGGGCATCGATCTGGAACGGCTTGGCCAGCGAGGGCTCGCCGTTCGGCGTCGGGCGCTCGGCGTGACCGCTGACGAACAGCACCGGCAGCTCCGGCCAGCGCTCGCGCAGGCGTCCTGCCAGCTCGGCGCCGTCGAGATCCGGCAGGCCGAGATCGGTGATCAGCAGGTCACAGGGCAGGTCGCCGTCGACCAGGGTGAGCGCCGCCGAGGCACTGGCCGCGGTGCGCACGCGATAGCCCAGCTCGGTGAGCATCTCGCGCAGCAGCAGCCGCACCGAGACATCGTCCTCCACCAGCAGCAGGCGTTCGCCCCGACTCTGGGCGATGGCCGCCTGGGGCGTCGCGCTCGCCGCCGGCCGCTCGGGCTGGGCACAGGGTAGCCAGAGACTTACCCGGGTGCCACTGCCCAATTCGCTCTCCAGGGTCACGTGGCCACCGGACTGCTTGATGAAGCCATAGAGCATCGACAGGCCCAGGCCGGTGCCCTGGCCGATGGGCTTGGTGGTGAAGAAGGGATCGAAGGCGCGGTCCACCACCTCGGCGGGCATGCCGCTGCCGGTGTCGGCGATGGTCAGACGCACATAGTCGCCCGGCGGCAGGTCGTGTTCGGCGGCCAGGTCGGTGAGGTGATCGAGGGCGGTTTCCAGGGTCAGCTGGCCGCCCTCGGGCATGGCGTCGCGGGCGTTGATCACCAGATTCAGCAGGGCGTTTTCCAGCTGGTTGGTGTCGGTGCGCGCCGGCGGTAGTTGCAGCGCGAGGCTGCTGCGCAGGCTGATGCGTTCGCCCAGGGTGCGCTGGAAGAGTTCTTCCAGGGACAGGATCAGGTCGTTGACGTCCACCGGCCGCGGGTCGAGGGTCTGCCGGCGCGCGAAGGCCAGCAGCCGATGGGTCAGGGCCGCGGCGCGGGTGGCGGATTGCTCGGCGGTGTCCAGGTAGCGCTGCAGGTTGTCGTGACGACCCTGGTCGAGACGCCGGCGCAGCAACTCCAGGGAACCGCTGATACCGGTGAGCAGGTTGTTGAAGTCGTGGGCGATGCCACCGGTGAGATGGCCGATGGCTTCCATCTTCTGCGCCTGGCGCAGGGCGGCTTCGGCATTCTGCAGGGCCAGGGCGGCATCGTGCTCGACGGTGACGTCGCGGCCGAAGACATAGATGCGTCCGTCGTGATCGGCGGTGGCCTTCCACATCATGTGGCGCCAGGCGCCGTCGCGGGTGCGCAGGCGCCCGGGCAGATCGCTGAGCACCTCGCCGTGGCGCAGGGCGGCCAGACGCGGAAACACCGGTGGATCGTCCGGATGCTCCAGCGAGGTCGGCGGCTGGTGGCGCAATTCCTCGTCGTCCCATCCCAGGGTGCGGCCCCAGGCGGGATTGCGGCTGAGCCAGCGCTGTCCCTGGATGACGCCGAGCAGGTCGTCGGCCACGCGCCACATGCGGTCACGCTCGACGGTGCGCTCGTGGACCCGCTGTTCAAGCAATTCGGCCAGGCGTCGCAGGCGGTGCTCGGCCATGCGGATCTCGCTGACGTCGGTGTGCACGCCCACCCATTCGCAGACCACGCCGTTCTCCCGCACCGGCAGGGCGCGCACGCTGAAGGTGCGCCACTGGCCGTCGCGACAGCGCAGGCGGTGTTCGTCGTGGAAGTCCACCTGCTGCTGCACCGCCAGGCGCCAGCGACGCAGGGTGCGAGGTGCATCTTCGGGGTGCAGGGCATCGGCCCAGCCGTCCTGCTGATACTGGGCATAGCTCTGCCCGGTCAGGGTGCTCCAGGCGAGTTGTTCGCCAAGCAGATGGCCCTGGGCATTGGTGGTCCAGACCACCCCCTGCACCGCCTCCACGGCATTGCGGAAGCGCTGGTTGGACAGGTGCAGCGCGGCTTCGGCCTGCTTGCGCTGGGTGAGATCGACCACCACCAGGCTTACCGACAGTTCCTGGCCGATTTCCGATTGCAGCGGCGAGCCATGCAGACTGACCCAGACCACCGAACCGTCGGGGCGCAGGAAACGCTGGTCCAGCTTGAAGCTGTCGCCGCGCTCGCGCAGGGTATCGAAATGGCGCTCCAGGACGGCCCGATCCTCGGGATGGGTCTGGGCCTGCAGGGTCTGTTCCAGCACCCCCACCTCGTTGCGATCGAGCAATTCGCAATAGCGGCGATTGGCGAGCAGGATGCGCCCGCGGGCGTCGGTCTGGCAGATGCCGACCGCCGCCTGGTTGATCAGGCTGGCCAGGCGCGCGCTGTGTTCGCGCAGGGCGGTTTCCGCATCGACCCGCTGCTGGACGTCATCGAACAGGGTGACCGAGGCGATCACCTCGCCGGTGGCCGAGCGGACCGGTGCGCTGGATACTTCCAGCAGCCGGATGCTGCCGTCGGGTCGCCGATAGCGCATCAACTCGGGCGCCACCGACTGGCCGCTGCGCAGCACCCGTACCGTGGGATAGTCGTCCACCGCATAGGGCTGGCCATTGGCGTGCAGGGCGCCGATGGCGCCATAGCGCTCGTCCAGCGTCTCGCCGGCCGGACGCTTGCCCAGGAGGATGTCGACCCGGTCGTTGAGCATCACCGCTTCTTCGCTGCCGGCCTCGGTGATGGAGATGCCCAGGGGTGCCTGCTGCAGCACGCTGGCCAACAGGCCCTGTTCCAGCGACAGGCGCCGTTCGAGGTGTCGGGCCTGATCCTGGGTCTGCTGCCGCACCAGCAGGGCACCCAGCAGCAGGGCCAACTGATCCAGCAGCAGCCGGGTGTCCGCCTCGACGGCGCTGCCTAGCTGCAGATAGCCCAGGTGCTGAGTGGCCGGGCCGAATGGGATGAGCAACTGACCCGCCGGCGGACTGCCGGCCTCGGCCACGGACAGCAGCCGCGCCTGGGGATCGTCGGCCAGGTCGCGCAGGGCCTGGGTGGCGCACAGCCGCAGGGCGGCGAGATCCGTGGTGCCGCTGAGACGCCGTGACCATTCGCCGAGCGCCTGCAGGCGTTGCGGCAGGTCGCGCTCGGCGCTGCGCCGGGCGGCGAACCGGGCCCGGCTCGCCGGGGCCTGCCAGACGTGCAGCAGCCAGCCCACGGGGACATCCGCCCGGCGCAGCGGCACCAGGTGCAGGTCGAGGCGTACCAGGTGACCGTCGCGGTGGCGCAGGCCCTGGGTCTGGCAGCGTTCGAGGGCAGTCAGCCAGCCGTCGGCCGGCGGCTCGGGGAGCAGCAGGCCGACGATGGATTCACCGAGCCAGTCCTGCGCCGTCCAGCCCAGCAGCCGGGCGACGGCCGGGCACCACTGCCCGATCCGCCCGTCGGCGGTCAGGGTGATCAGCGCCGTGTCCGTGGCGGTGTCGAGCAGGCTGGCGAGGGGGCTGGAGATAGGCATGACAAGGGCAGCGATCCGGCCGATTCTTGAAAGAACGTCAAGGCCGTGACGACCTGACTGTCCGACATAGACCGGCGTTTACCCCCGTCGTGCCGCCTGGCTGCAGGAAACTTAATGGCCGTCACGATTTCCCGGCCAGGCGTGCGGGCGTTTTGCCTCAGGGCAGCAGGATGGTCGAGCCGCTGGTCTCACGACCCGACAGCGCCCGATGCGCCTCCTGCACCTCGGCCAGTGGATAGCGCCGACCGATGTCCACCTGGATGCGGCCATCGGTGATCAGCTCGAACAGCTGATCGGCCATGTCCTGCAGGGCCTCGGGCGAGGCGGCGTAGGTGGCCAGGGTCGGCCGGGTGACATAGAGCGAGCCTTTCTGCGAGAGGATCCCCAGGTTGACCCCGGTGACCGCGCCGGAGGCGTTGCCGAAGCTGACCATCAGGCCGCGGGGCGCCAGACAGTCCAGCGACATCTCCCAGGTGTCCTTGCCGACGCCGTCGTAGACCACCGGCACCTTGGCCCCATCGGTCAATTCGCGGACCCGCGCCGGGACGTCTTCCTGGCGATAGTCGATCACCGCCCAGGCGCCCAGCGCCTTGGCTTTTTCCAGCTTTTCCGGCGAGCCGGCGGTACCGATCAGGCGCACGCCCAGGGCCTTGGCCCACTGGCAGGCCAGGGAGCCGACGCCGCCGGCCGCGGCATGGAACAGCACGGTGTCGCCGGCCTGCAGCGGATAGGTCTGGCGCAGCAGGTACTGCACCGTCAGCCCCTTGAGCATGACCGCGGCGCCCTGCTCGAAGGACACCGCTTCCGGCAGGTGCACCAGATGCCGCTCGGGCAGCACATGGACCTCGGCATAGGCGCCCAGCGGGCCGGTGGCATAGGCCACGCGGTCGCCGGCCTTGAAGCGGGTGACCGCACTGCCGACCGCTTCCACCACCCCGGCGCCCTCGGTGCCCAGGCCGGAGGGCAGCGACGGCGGCGGATAGAGGCCGCTGCGGTAGTAGGTCTCGATGAAGTTGAGGCCGATGGCATGGTTGCGCACCTGCACCTCGTCGGGGCCGGGCGCGGCGGGTTCGAAATCCACAAGTTCGAGTACTTCGGGACCACCGGTGCGACTGAACTGGATGCGCTGGGCCATGCTTGAGTATCTCCTGGTTGGAGCCCTTGGCCGGGCTCTCTTGGGGTGAGCCTTCATCCAAGCCGCAACCGCGGGCCGCGTCAACCGGTCGG
Organism: Pseudomonas sp. HR1; assembly: GCF_030175875.1. NCBI lineage: Bacteria > Pseudomonadati > Pseudomonadota > Gammaproteobacteria > Pseudomonadales > Pseudomonadaceae > Pseudomonas > Pseudomonas sp. HR1. The sequence goes on along the minus strand of NZ_JASNRF010000001.1, from coordinate 1,017,465 downwards.
ATACGGGTGTTATGCTCTCCGCCCTCCCCGCCTGTTGTGGAAATCCTTGCGATGAATCCCTCCCTGGAGGCCGTCAAGGCCTATCTGCTCGCTCTGCAGGAGCGCATCTGCGCCGCACTGGAAGCCGAGGATGGCGCCGCCGCTTTCGTCGAAGACGCCTGGACCCGGCCGACCGGCGGTGGTGGCCGCACCCGGGTGATCGCCGAGGGCGCCCTGCTGGAAAAGGGCGGCGTGAATTTCTCCCATGTGCATGGCGACAGCCTGCCGCCCTCGGCCAGCGCCCATCGCCCGGAACTGGCCGGGCGCAGCTTCGAGGCCATGGGCGTCTCCCTGGTGATGCACCCGCGCAATCCCCATATCCCCACCGCCCATGCCAACGTGCGCTTCTTCCTGGCCGAAAAGCCCGGCGAGGCGCCGGTCTGGTGGTTCGGCGGCGGTCTCGACCTCACCCCCTACTACGGCAACGAGGCCGACTGCGTGCACTGGCACCAGGTCTGCCATGACGCCTGCGCGCCCTTCGGCGCCGACGTCTATCCGCGCTACAAGGCCTGGTGCGACCGCTATTTCCACCTCAAGCACCGTGGCGAGCCGCGCGGCATCGGCGGCCTGTTCTTCGATGACCTGAACGAGTGGGACTTCGAGACCTGCTTCGCCTTCCAGCGCGCCATCGGCGATGCCTTCGTCGACGCCTACCTGCCCATCGTCCAGCGTCGCCGCCACCAGCCGTACAGCGAGGCCGAGCGGGAATTCCAGGCCTATCGCCGTGGCCGCTACGTGGAATTCAACCTGGTCTATGACCGCGGTACCCTGTTCGGCCTGCAATCCGGCGGGCGCACCGAGTCCATCCTCATGTCGCTGCCGCCCGAGGTGCGCTGGGGCTATGACTGGAAACCCGTGCCCGGCTCGCCGGAAGCGCGCCTGACCGACTTCTTTCTCACCGACCGCGACTGGCTCGCGCTCGCCCCGACGCCTGCAGGATAGACCCATGGATCGCTACGCCGTCTTCGGCAATCCCATCGCCCACAGCAAGTCGCCGCTGATCCACAGCCTGTTCGCCGACCAGACCGGCCAGCGCCTGCACTACGGGACGCTGCTGGCGCCGCTGGACGGCTTCAGCGAAAGCGCCCGCAGCTTCTTCCAGAGCGGCCTGGGCGCCAATGTCACGGTGCCCTTCAAGGAAGAGGCCTACCAGCTGTGCGATGAACTCACCCCGCGTGCGCGCCGCGCCGGGGCGGTGAACACCCTCAAGCGCCAGGCCAACGGTCGCCTGCTCGGCGACAACACCGACGGCGCCGGGCTGGTGCGGGATCTCACGGTCAACGCCGGTCTGCAGCTGGCCGGTCAGCGCGTCCTGGTGCTGGGCGCCGGCGGCGCCGTACGCGGCGTGCTGGAGCCCTTGCTGGCCTGCAATCCCGGGCAACTGGTGCTGGCCAATCGCACCGAACTCAAGGCGGTGCAACTGGCGCGGGAATTCGCCGAACTGGGGACGATCGAGGTGGCGGCTTTCTCCACCCTGAGAGCGCCCTTCGACGTCATCATCAACGGCACCTCGGCCAGTCTCGGGGGCGGTCGCCCACCGCTGTCGGAAGCGGTGATCGGCCCGCAGACGGTGACCTACGACATGATGTACGGCAAGGACCTCACCCCCTTCAACCGCTGGGCCCTGGACGAGGGTGCCTTCCACACCCTGGACGGTCTGGGAATGCTGGTGGAACAGGCCGCCGAGGCCTTCGAACTCTGGCGCGGCGTGCGCCCCGACAGCGCGCCGGTGCTGGCGGAGTTAAGGCGGCAGCTGGGGTGAGGGGCAAGGCGTGGCTTGTTGGGCGAGGGCCATACTGGACATGCCAAGGCCGCCGTTGCTAGGGGCTCGAATCGCGGCCATGGGGCCGCTCCTACGGGATATATAACCGCTGTAGGAGCGGCCCATGGCCGCGATGAGACAGCACAGCAGCGCACGCAGTTAGGAGCAGCCGTATCGGCGGACAGCCATGGCCGCGATTGAGAGTCTTGCTGTGTGGGGTATGGCGAAGCCCGACGGACAGACGTCAGCCCAATACCTGAGGTTGAACGCCGCGGGATACAGGAGACACCGGCCAAGCTTGGGCTATACCGAAGCCGATTTCGAAGACCAGGAACCCCGCCAGCAAGGGACTGGCGCCCTGGTACAGCGCCCAGGCCTGCCAGAGGGCGAACAGGCCCCTGGCGACGGCATCGTAGCGTCCCAGCAGCAGCGAAGGCTTGGCCAGGCGCAGCACGGCCCAGACGCACACCAGAGAGCCGAGCAGATTGCCCAGCAACAGGGCTTCCGGCGGAAATGCCGCCAGGGGCGCCAGGCCCAGTGCCTGGCCGAGCTCGTCGAGCTGTCGTAGCCGCCAGGCGAGACTCCAGGGGGTGGCGAAGGGCGCGGTGACCAGCAGATCATAGAGGGCGCTGGCACGGACCAGTCGCAGATAGGGCGCAAGCTTCCACATGGACGGACTTCCTTGAGCGAGAGGAAGTCCAGTGTCGACCCTGGAGCAAGGTCCAGGGTCAAGGAGAACGGATGCGTATCGGCACCCTCGCCCAGGCCACCGGCCTGAATCGCGACACCCTGAGATTCTACGAGCGCCAGGGACTGCTCCAGGCGCGGCGGCGGGCCAACGGCTATCGCGACTATCCGCCCGAAGCCGTCGAATGGCTGGGCTATATCCGCACCGCCCAGCGACTGGGTTTCAGCCTGCAGGAAATCGCCGCCAACCTTAAGGACGTCGAGCGCGCCGCCGATCCGGATGCCTATCTGCAAGAACTGCTGCGCGACAAGCTCAGGGTCATCGAGGCGCGCATCGACGAATTGCAGGCGTTGCGTGGGGTGCTGTATTCGCGCTTGGGTGAAGCCTGTCCGCTGCGGGGGTAGCCGAGCGTTGGGCTTCGCTGCGCTCAAGCCAACCTACCAACTAGAGATGGCCGCCTGCTCTGACAGCCCCCTCTCCCCTTGGGAAAGGGTTGGGTGAGGGCGTACCCGCGCAATGAAGTCACCCGTGGAAAAGGCTGCGCCGTTTTCCACGCTACGGTGCTATTGCGCCAGGTGCCGTTCCTACGGGCTGGGTATAACGGCTGATCGTAATCGGGCCGGAGATGCTGGAGATGGCCGCCTGCTCTGACAGCCCCCTATCCCCTTGGGAGAGGGTTGGGGTGAGGGCGTACCTGCGCAATGAAGTCATCCGTGGAAAAGGCTGCGCCGTTTTCCACGCTACGGTGCTGCACTCAACCCAACCCGACCAGTTATCGCAACGCTTACGCCCCCTCCTCCCCATACCCCTCGGCCAGATGTTGGTCCTTGAGCTTCACGTAGTTGCCGGCGCTGTAGGTGAAGAAGGCGCGTTCCTTTTCCTCCAGCGGTCGCACCTGCTTGACCGGGCGACCGACGTAGAGATGGCCGCCTTCCAGCCGCTTGCCCGGCGGGACCAGGCTGCCGGCGCCGATCACCACGTCATCCTCCACCACCGCGCCGTCCATGACGATGCTGCCCATGCCCACCAGCACCCGGTCGCCGATCGTGCAGCCGTGCAGGGTCACCTGGTGGCCGACGGTGACGTCGTTGCCGATCAGCAGGGGATAGCCGTCCGGGTTGAAGGGGCCGGCGTGGGTGATGTGCAGCACGCTGCCGTCCTGGATGCTGGTGCGGGCGCCGATCTGGATGCGGTGCATGTCGCCACGGATCACCGTCAACGGCCAGATCGAGCTGTCTGCGCCGAGGGTCACGTCGCCGATCACCACCGCGGTGGCGTCGACGAAGGCGCGTTCGCCCAGTTGCGGGGTCTTACCCTGGAAGGTCCTTATGGTCACGATAGATACCTTTTCTCGTCGGAAGGGTCTTGAGACCTATTAGGATGGGCTCCATATATAACTGTCAAAGCCATCGCCCCGAGGGGAACGCCGTGAGCGCCAGCAATCCGCTGCTTCAGTCCCATGACCTGCCGCCCTTTTCCGCCATCAAGCCCGAGCACGTCGAGCCGGCCATCGACACCATCCTGGCCGAGAACCGTGCCGCCCTGGCCAAGCTGCTGGAGACCCAGAAGGAACACCCCACCTGGGCCGGCCTGGTGCTGGCGATGGACGAGCTGAACGATCGGCTGGGCCAGGCCTGGAGCCCCATCGGCCACCTCAACGCCGTGTGCAACAGCGCCGAGCTGCGCGCCGCCTACGAGGCCTGCCTGCCCAAGCTGTCGGCCTATTCCACCGAGATCGGCCAGAACAAGGACCTCTTCCAGGCCTATAGCCGCCTGGCCGAGAGCGAGGAAGCCAAGGGCTTCGACGTCGGTCAGAAGACCACCCTGGAACACGCCCTGCGCGACTTCCGCCTGTCCGGCATCGACCTGCCGCCGGCCGAGCAGCAGCGCTATGCCGCCATCCAGGCGCGCAAGTCCGAGCTGGGCAGCAAGTTCTCCAACCAGCTGCTCGACGCGACGCAGGCCTGGACCAAGCACCTCACCGACGAAGCCGCCCTCGCCGGCCTGCCCGAGTCGGCCAAGGCCCAGCTGCAGGCCGCCGCCCAGGCCAAGGAGCTGGACGGCTGGCTGGTGACCCTGGAATTCCCCAGCTACTACGCGGTGATGACCTACGCCGACGACCGCGCCCTGCGTGAAGAGGTCTACGCCGCCTATGCCACCCGCGCCTCCGAGCAGGGTCCCAACGCCGGCCAGTTCGACAACGGCCCGGTGATGGAGGAATTGCTCGACCTGCGCCAGGAACTGGCGCGCCTGCTGGGCTACGCCAACTACGCCGAGCTGTCGCTGGCCACCAAGATGGCCGAGAGCAGCGACCAGGTGCTGGGCTTCCTGCGCGACCTCGCCGTGCGCTCCAAGCCCTTCGCCCAGCGCGACCTGGAAGAACTGCGCGCCTTCGCCGCCGAACAGGGCGTGCAGGATCTGCAGAGCTGGGACACCGGCTACTTCGCCGAAAAGCTGCGCCAGCAGCGCTATTCCCTGTCCCAGGAAGAGGTCCGTGCCTGGTTCCCGGTGGACAAGGTGTTGTCCGGCCTGTTCGCCACGGTGCAGAAGCTCTATGGCATCGAGATCGCCGAGTTGCGCGACTTCGAGAAGTGGCATCCGGACGTGCGCCTGTTCGAGATCAAGGAAAACGGCACCTCCATCGGTCGCTTCTATTTCGATCTCTATGCCCGCGCCAACAAGCGTGGCGGCGCCTGGATGGACGGCGCCCGTGACAAGCGCCGCGACGCCCAGGGTCGGCTGATCGATCCGGTGGCCTACCTGGTCTGCAACTTCACTCCGGCCAGCCCCGGCAAGCCGGCGCTGCTGACCCATGACGAGGTGACCACCCTCTTCCACGAATTCGGCCATGGCCTGCACCACCTGCTGACCCGCGTCGAGCATGCCAGCGTCTCCGGCATCAACGGCGTGGCCTGGGATGCGGTGGAGCTGCCCAGCCAGTTCATGGAGAACTGGTGCTGGGAGCCCGAAGGCCTGGCGCTGATCTCCGGTCACTACGAGACCGGCGAGCCGCTGCCCCAGGAGCTGCTGGACAAGATGCTGGCGGCCAAGAACTTCCAGTCCGGCCTGATGATGCTGCGCCAGCTGGAATTCTCGCTGTTCGACTTCGAGCTGCACGCCACCCATGGCGACGGTCGTAGCGTGCGCGAGGTGCTGGAAGGCATCCGCGACGAGATCTCGGTGGTGCGTCCGCCGGCCTACAACCGCTTCCCCAACAGCTTCGCGCACATCTTCGCCGGTGGTTATGCGGCGGGTTACTACAGCTACAAGTGGGCCGAGGTGCTGTCCGCCGATGCCTTCGCCAAGTTCGAGGAAGAAGGCGTCTTCAATCCGGAAACCGGGCGGGCCTTCCGCGAAGCCATCCTGGCCCGCGGCGGCTCCCAGGCGCCCATGGTGCTGTTCGTCGACTTCCGCGGTCGCGAGCCCAGCATCGACGCCCTGCTCCGCCATTCCGGGCTGAGCGAGGAGGCGGCGTGAGCGAGCCGATCCGCAAGAGGTTCATCGCCGGGGCGGTCTGCCCGGCGTGCCAGGCGCAGGACACCCTGAAGATGTGGACCCAGGAGGGCACGCCTCATCGCGAGTGCGTCTCCTGCGGCTACAGCGACACCCTGGACGAGCGCGGCAATTCGGTCCCCAAGGAATTGCCGACGCGAGTCAATATCAGTGCGCTCAAGCCCAAGAAGCTCGATCCCAAGGTGCAGGCCGTGCAGTTCTTTCCCAATCCCAAGCTGAAGAAGCCGGATTAGGCAGCGGTGACCTTCGACAAGACCGCGCCCGGGATCACCCGGGCGCGGTCTTGCTGTTTTTGGGTCGAGTGAAATCGATCCGTATAGGGCTTCTGTAGCGATGAAAACAGGCTTCAGCGCAGGGGGTCCCAAGTTTTATCCACAAAAAGCGGATTCGATAGCCAGCCGATCATCTTTTTAATCCATTGATAATAAAGGCTTTTTATTTAGCCCCTGGCTGAGATTAGGGATTTCTCACGAAGTTATACCGATTTTATCCCCGATTTATCCACAGGCTGTGCATCCGTGAATGACCCGGGAGTCTTTTTCCGTGATCGGACTCCAAGGGGATAACCGACACCCTCGTCCCCCATGAGGAAAGCCCTCCATGCGTACCCTCCTCGCTGCTGCAGCCTTCTGTCTGACCGGCAACCTGGCGCTGGCCGCGCCGCCGGATCACGAACCTGGCGGGCCCAAGGGGCCGCACGGGCCGGGCTGGCAGGAACAGGGTGGTCCCAAGGGCCAGGGACCCGGTCCCATGGCGCATGATCAGGGTCGTCCGGCTGCCGGACCGGCCGCCGGCGGGCCGCCCGATCTGGGACCGGCGCGGGAGCGCATCAAGGCGCTGCGGGGACAGATCGGCCGTGGGGGTGACCTGCCCCCGGGTCTGCGTCTGGAGCGTGGGCGTCCTCTGCCAGCCGGCTACGGCCGCCCCCTGCCCCCGGGCATCGCCCGCCAGTTGCCTGACTATCCCGGCTACGAATGGCGGCGCCTGGGTACCGACATGGTGCTGGTCGCCGTGGGCACCGGGCTCGTCTACGCCATCCTGCAGGGCGTGCTGGACTAGTCCGGGCAATTCTTTTGTCGGCAGCCCGCGGGCACCGCCGAGTTCACCGCAGGCTCTGGCACGGGCTCCCGGGGCCGGCCGCTCGGGCGTGGGCCGCCGGTGCGCCGGCGCAGGCGATAAATGGCGAAATCCCTCTGGCACAGTGCCAGCCCGGATTTCAGTAGAATAGCCGCCGCGCGCGGCCGCCTTCCGCCTCCAGACGGTAGGGAAACCGGGCCGCTTCGCATCGGTCTCAACGCCCATCGCTCGCCAAGGATTTCCCATGAGAGCTCTGCCCCGTCTGCTGCCGCTGGCCCTGTTCGCCCTGCTCGTGGGGCACAATGCCCCGGCCCGCGCCGAACCCGGTCTGTTCAATCTGCTGGTCGGCAGCTACACCGCGGGTAGCAGCCAGGGGTTGTATGTCTATCGCTTCAACAGTCGCAATGGTCAGATCGATGGCCCGCTGCGCATCGTCAAGGCGTCCAATCCCTCGTTTCTGACCCTGTCTCGCGATGGCCGGACCCTGTTCGCCGTCAACGAGAATGGCCGGGGCTCTAGCGGCGACAGCATTGGCCGGGTCACCTCCTATCGCTTCGAACCGGGCAATGGCCGCCTGCAGCAGGTCAGCCAGGTCAAGAGCCTGGGCGACGAGCCGACCCATTCCAGCCTCAGCACCGACGGCAAGTTCCTGTTCGTCGCCAACTACTCCAGCCTGCCGGAAGGCTCCCTGGCGGTGCTGCCGATCCAGGACGGCGGCGTGCTCAGTCCGGTGGCGCAGATCGAATTCCACCAGCCCAGCGAACAGCACCCGCGCCAGCAGTCGAGCCATGTGCATGCGGCGGTGACCACCCCGGACGGCCGCTTCGTCTTCGCCCCGGATCTGGGCGCCGACAAGGTCTTCGTCTATCGCTATCTGCCGCAGCAACCGGAGCGGCCGCTGGTGGCCGCCGAGACACCCTTCGTGCCGGTGCCGGAAGGCAGCGGGCCGCGCCACCTGGTGTTCAGCGCCGATGGCCGCTACGCCTACCTGACCCTGGAACTGGCTGGCCAGGTGATGGCCTTCGCCCACCAGGACGGCATGCTGCGGCAGTTGCAGAGCTACAGCCTGACGCCCCAGGAATTCACCGGCGAGCGGGATGCCGGCGCCCTGCACCTGTCCGGTGACGGGCGCTTCCTCTATGTCGCCAGTCGTGGCACCGACAACCAGCTGGCGGTATTCGCGGTGAATCCCGACGGCACCCTGACCTTTGTCGAGCGCCATCCGGTCAACGGCCTGTCGCCACGGGAATTCGCCATCGATCCGTCCGGACGCTTCCTGCTGGTGGCCAACCAGAAATCCAATCAGCTCAAGGTCTTCGCCCGGGATCCCGACAGCGGCAAGCTCGGCGACGAACTCCAGAGCCTGGACGTTGGCGCGCCAGCCGACCTCAAATTCGTCGCGGTACCCTGATGACCCACTTCGATCGTCTGCACCACGTGGCGCTGATCTGCGCCGACTACCAACGCTCCCGGCACTTCTACACCGAGATCCTCGGGCTGCCGGTGATCGCCGAAACCTATCGCGAGGCCCGGCGTTCCTGGAAGCTGGATCTGGCGGTGGGCGCGCATGCCCAGCTGGAGCTGTTTTCCTTTCCCGATGCCCCGCCGCGGCCCTCGCGCCCGGAAGCCCAGGGCCTGCGCCACCTGGCCTTTGCCGTGGCCGACCTGGACGCCACCGTCGCCCACCTGCAGGGCCATGGCGTGGTCACCGAGCCGATCCGCACCGACGAACTGACCGGCAAGAGATTCACCTTCTTTGCCGATCCGGACGATCTGCCGCTGGAAGTCTACGAGCGCTAGCGCGCCGCTCAGGTCGCCAGCCGCGCGCCGGCCAGGGACTCGCGCGGCAGTTCCAGTTCTTCCAGCAGCCAGTCGAGAAAGCGCTGCACCAGTCGCTGGCGCCGCTTGCGCTCGGGCAGGATGGCGTAATAGCCATAGCGCGAGGTGGCCAGCCCGGCGAAGGGGCGACAGAGCAGCTCCTGCTGCAGCAGATCGTCCACCAGGTGGCGCCAGCCGATCGCCAGGCCCTGGCCGGCGATGGCCGCCTGGATCACCAGGGTGTAGTTGTCGAAGCTCAGCACCGCACCGGACGGCGCCGCGGGCAGGGGTGCCAGGTCCAGCGCCGGCAACAGCGTCTTCCAGTCATACCAGCGGCTGTTGGGCGCCGCCTTGAGGTGCAGCAACGGCCACTGACCCAGCTCCAGGACGGGTAGCGGCGGCTGCCGACCCTGGAGCAGCCGCGGACTGCACACCGGAAAGACCTCTTCGCGAAATAGCGGCCAGGCTTCGCCATGCTTGAAGCGGCCGTCGCCAAAGCCCAGGGTGATGTCGATCTCCGGACCGGGCAGGGGCACCCTGTCGCTGGTCACCAGGCTGACGTCCAGCTCCGGATGGCGGGCATGGAAACGTGGCAGGCGCGGCAACAGCCAGTAGGCGGCAAAGGCGAAATCGGTGGCCACCTGCAGCACCTCGTGGGCGGGGCGGGCGGTGACCAGCCGCACCCCCTCGTCCAGGGTGGCGAGACCGGCCTCGACGTATTCCTGCAGCAGCCGTCCGGCTTCGGTGAGCAGGATGCCGCGATGGACGCGATCGAACAGCCGCACCTGCAACTGGGCTTCCAGGCGCTTGATCTGCTGGCTGATGGCCGGCTGGGTGGTCCCCAGTTCGCCCGCCGCCGCGGTAAAGCTCAGGCGGCGCGCCACCACCTCGAAGGTGCGCAGGCTGTCCAGCGCCAGGGCAGGGCGGTCGGCAGGGGCGGCGTCCAAAAGTATGTTTCCATGGCGATTGGTCATAAGCCTAGCTTATCCGAAACATCATCCCCAGTGGCCTTCACGCAGATTTTTCAGCATTGGATGATGGGTCACCCATAAGCAACCCTGATCCTAGCGGAGGCGCTCTTGTCCAAGCCGATGAACATCCTCTTCCTCATGGCCGACCAGATGGCGGCGCCTATCCTGCCGCTGTACGACGCCGCCTCGCCGATCAAGCTGCCGAACCTGCAACGCCTGGCCGAACAGGCCGTGGTGTTCGACTCTGCCTACTGCAACAGCCCGCTGTGCGCGCCCTCGCGCTTCACCCTGGTGAGCGGCCAGCTGCCGTCGAAGATCGGCGCCTACGACAACGCCGCCGATTTCGCCGCCGACATTCCCACCTATGCCCACCACCTGCGCCGCCTCGGCTATCGCACGGCGCTGTCGGGCAAGATGCACTTTTGCGGACCGGATCAGCTGCACGGCTACGAAGAGCGCCTGACCAGCGACATCTATCCCGCCGACTATGGCTGGGCGGTGAACTGGGACGCGGCGGACGAGCGCCCGAGCTGGTACCACAACATGTCCTCGGTGCTGCAGGCCGGGCCCTGCGTGCGCACCAACCAGCTGGATTTCGACGAAGAGGTGGTCTTCAAGGCGCGCCAGTACCTCTACGATCACGTGCGTCGCGGCGATGACCAGCCGTTCTGCCTGACCGTGTCCCTGACCCATCCGCACGATCCCTACACCATCCCCCGCGAATTCTGGGACCTGTACAACGAGGTCGACATCCCGCTGCCGCAAGGCGCCATCCCCCAGGCCGAGCAGGATCCCCACAGCCAACGCCTGCTCAAGGTGATCGACCTCTGGGACAAGCCGCTGCCCGAGGCCAAGATCCGCGACGCCCGCCAGGCCTACTACGGTGCCTGCAGCTACGTCGACACCCAGGTCGGCCACCTGCTCAAGACGCTGGAGGAATGCGGTCTGGCCGACGACACCGTGATCGTCTTTTCCGGCGACCACGGCGACATGCTCGGTGAGCGCGGACTCTGGTACAAGATGCACTGGTTCGAGATGGCCGCGCGGGTACCGCTGCTGATCCATGCGCCCGGTCGCTTCGCCCCGGCGCGGGTGCAGGCCTCGGTGTCGACCCTGGACCTGCTGCCGACCTTCGTCGAGCTGGCCGGCGGCCAGCTGCCGGACGAGCTGCCGCTGGATGGCCGCTCGCTGCTGCCGCACCTCGAAGGCCGGGTAGGGCACGACGAGGTGATCGGCGAATACCTGGCCGAGGGTACCGTCAGCCCGCTGCTGATGATCCGCCGCGGCGCCTACAAGTACATCCACTGCGAACTGGATCCGCCGCTGCTGTTCGATCTGCAGAACGATCCGCTGGAGCGGGAGAATCTGGCCGCCAGCGCCGACTACGCCGAGTTGCTCGCCAGCTTCCAGGCCGAGGTCCGCCAGCGCTGGGACCTGCCGCGCCTGCACGCCGAGGTGCTGGCCAGCCAGCGGCGGCGGCGCTTCGTCGCGGCGGCCCTGGAGCAGGGCGAGCGGACCAGCTGGGATCACCAGCCCTTCGTTGATGCCAGCCAGCAGTACATGCGCAATCACATCGACCTCGACGACCTGGAGCGTCGCGCCCGCTACCCTCAACCCTGAACCGCTAACAGGAGCACGGCCATGAAACACGGAATCATCGCTACCTTCACGCTGGCCCTGGTCAGCCTGTCGGCCCAGGCCGAGGACCAGGCCTGCGCAACGGTTCGCCTGGCCGATCCGGGCTGGAGCGACATCGCCGCCACCAACGCCCTCACCGGCGCGATCCTGAGTGCGCTGGGCTACACCGGCAAGGTCGAGACCCTGGCGGTGCCGATCATCTACGGCGGCATGCGCAACGGGCAGGTGGATGCCTTCCTCGGCAACTGGATGCCGGCGCAGCAGGCGCACTATGACCAGTTCGTGAAGACCGGGCAGGTCACCGAGCTGGCGCAGAATCTGGTCGGGACCGAATTCACCCTGGCGGTGCCCACCTATGTCTGGGAAGGCGGGGTGAAGAGCTTCGACGACCTGGCCAAGCATGCCGACCAGTTCGGCAAGAAGATCTACGGCATCGGCGCCGGCGCGCCGGCCAACCAGTCGCTGCAGAAGATCATCCAGGACAACGAATTCGGTCTGGGTGGCTGGCAACTGGTGGAGTCCAGCGAGCAGGCCATGCTCTCCCAGGTCGGGCGCGCGGTGAAGCGCGACAAGTGGGTGGTCTTTCTCGGCTGGACCCCGCACCCCATGAACGTCGACTACCCCATCAAATACCTGACCGGCGGCGACAAGTACTTCGGCACCGCCGGCACGGTCAACACCCTGACGCGCAAGGGCTACGCCGAGCAGTGCCCCAATCCGGCCCGCCTGCTGAGCAACATGAAATTCACCCTGGACATGGAGAACGCCGTCATGAGCGCCGCGCGGGACAAGGGCGGCAGCTACGACACCGCCGCCAAGGCCTGGCTCAAGGCCCATCCCCAGGTGCTCGAGCCCTGGCTGCAGGGCGTCACCACCCGCGATGGCCAGCCGGGCTTGCCGGCGGTACAGAAAGCCCTGTGAACGCTACGGCCTGAGGGCTACCTGAGACCGAGCCGCCGCGCCAGGCGCGCGAGGTTGGCGCGGTCCAGGCCCAGGGCGGCGGCGGCCAGGGTCCAGTTCTGGCCGTGCTGTTCCAGCGCCAGGGTGATGGTCTGGCGCTGGAAGGCATCGGTAGCCTCCCGCAGGGAGGCAGAGGGCAGGGCGGCATCCTCCTCGGGCAGGGGCGCGGGGCCCAGTGGCAGGCCGAGCTGATCGCCGTCCAGGGTCAGGATGCCGCCGCGCTCCTCGCTGCCGGCATGGGCCTTGAGCGCGGCCCGGCTGATGAGGTGGGAGAGTTCGCGCACATTGCCCGGCCAGTCGTAGGCCAGCAGGGTGCGCTGCGCCGCGGGCGTCAGCCGGAGGCCACGCAGGCCCAGGCGGGCACGATTCTGCTCCAGGTAGAAACCGGCCAGCAGCAGGACGTCGCGGCCGCGCTCACGCATGGCCGGCACGGCCAGCGGATAGACGCTCAGGCGATGGTAGAGGTCGGCGCGAAAGCGCCCGGCGCGCACGCACTCGGCCAGGTCGCGATTGGTGGCGGCGATGATGCGCACGTCCACCTTGAGATCGCGATCCGAGCCCAGCCGCTGCAACTGGCCACTCTGCAGCACCCGCAGCAGCTTGGCCTGCACCGTCAGCGGCAATTCGCCGACCTCGTCGAGAAACAGGGTGCCGCCGTCGGCCAGCTCGAAGCGCCCGCGGCGGTCGCTCACCGCGCCGGAAAAGGCCCCGCGCACATGGCCGAAGAGTTCGCTTTCCACCAGGGCCTCGGGCAGGGCCGCGCAGTTGAGGCTGATCAGCGGCCGCTGCTGGCGCAGGGAGCGCGCGTGCACGGCTTCGGCCACCAGCTCCTTGCCGACGCCGGTCTCGCCGGTGATGAGCACCGTCAGGTCGCTGGCCGCCACGGTCTCGATCTCCTGCCGCAGGCGCAGGCTGGCCGGACTCTGGCCGATGAGTTCACGGGGCCGCTGGTGCCCCACCGATTGCTGATAGGCCACGGTCAGCTCATGCTCGCTGACGATGCGCGCGGAGAGCTGGCCGATGCGCTCTGCGGCGGCCACGGTGGCGGCCGCCAGCCCGGCGAAGGCGGCGAGGATGGTGAGATCCTCGGGCTGGGCATTCTGCGCCTGCAGCGAATCCAGGGTCAGCAGGCCCCAGAGCTGGTCCTGCACATAGAGCGGACAGCCCAGGCAGTCGTGGACCTCCAGATGGCCCTGCACGCCCTCCACCAGGCCATCGTAGGGATCGGGCAGGTCGCAATCGACGGCGAAGCGGGTCGGCGCGCGACTTGCCAGCAGCAGCGCCAGGCGCGGGTGCTCGCCGACCTTGAAGCGCCGGCCCAGGGTGTCGGCCGCGAGACCCCTTACCGCCAGGGGAACCAGGACATCGCCATCCAGGCGCAACAGGGCCACCGCATCGAAGGGCAGGACCTTGCGCAGGGCATCGAGCAGGCTGGCATAGCGCTGCTGATCGGGCAGGTCGCGGGCCAGATCCGCCACCAGGGGCACCATGGCTTCGAGCAGGGTGGTACGGGTCAATTTGACCTCGGCGAGTCATAGGGACCTGGTCATTATGACAAGCTCCCTGGATAAAAGCCTGATCTGGCGCAGTTTTTTGGTTGGCACGACTCGTGATACGGCCAGGGCAGTCCTGTTTGGAGATCCCTGCCATGCTGTCATCAGACCAAAAGGCCATCATCAAGGCCACCGTCCCCCTGCTGGAAACCGGCGGGGAAATCCTGACCCGGCATTTCTACGACAGATTGCTCGGCGACAACCCCGAGATCCGCCCGCTGTTCAACGGTGCCCACCAGGCCAGCGGTGCCCAGGCCCGGGCGCTGGCGCGCGCGGTGCTGATGTACGCCCGCTACATCGATCGCCTGGATACCTTGGGGCCGCTGGTGGAGCAGATCGTCAACAAGCACGTCTCGCTGCAGGTGCAGCCGGACCACTATCCGCTGGTGGGCATCGCCCTGCTGCAGAGCATCCGCGAGGTGCTGGGCGCCGAGGTGGCCACCGATGCGGTGATCGACGCCTGGGCCGCCGCCTATGGCCAGCTGGCCAATCTGCTGATCGGTGCCGAGGAGCAGCGTTACGCCGCCCAGGCCGAGGCGCCCGGTGGCTGGCGTGGTGGGCGGGCGTTCCGCATCGCGCGGATCGAGCCGGAAAGCGAAGAGATCAGCTCCTTCTACCTGGAGCCGGTGGACGGGCTGCCGACCAGCATCGCCCAGCCCGGGCAGTACCTGGGGTTGAGCCTGACGCTGGACGGGGTCGAATACCGCCGCAACTACTCGATCTCGGCCGCCAGCGAAGGCCGTGGCTATCGCATCAGCGTCAAGCATCAGCCGGGTGGGGTGGTCTCGCGCTACCTGCATACCGACGCCCATGAGGGCACCGTGCTGCAGGTCTTCGCGCCGGCCGGCGAGTTCGTCCTGCAGGAATCGACCAAGCCGCTGCTGCTGATCGCCGGTGGCGTCGGCATCACGCCGCTGCTGCCCATGGTGTCGGCGGCGCTGCCGAGCGGGCGGCCGATCCAGCTGATCCATTGCACCCGCCATGTCGGGGTCCAGGCCTTCGGGCACTGGCTGGAAGAGCAGGCCGCCCACCATCCACAACTGCAGCTGTATTTCTGCTACAGCGAACCGGTGGCGGAAGAGGCCTATGCCTCGCGCCTGGATCGGGCGCGCCTGCAGCGTTGGCTGCCCAGGGATCGCGACCTGGACGTCTATCTTCTCGGCCCGCAGCCGTTCATGGCCCAGGTGCGCCGTGATCTGCTGGAGCTGGGCGTGCCGGAAAAGCAGATCCGCCATGAGTTCTTCGGACCCGCCACGGACCTCTGAAAAAAAGACGCCCACTGCCGTTGGGCAGTGGGCGTCTCTTCGCGAGAACCCAGGCGCCACCTGTGGGTAGCGCCTTGCTGTCAGCGAGCTAGCGACGCTGGTAGACGATGTCCTTGCTACCGCCTTCGCAGCTGCCCACCACCTTGGCGGAGGCGCTGGCACTGCCCTTGTCCACCACCTCGAGGCTGTAGTGCGCCACTTGCTTGGCCTGCAGCTTGGCATCGATATCGGCCTTGACCGTGTCGCACGAGGTGCCGGCGGCAAAGGCGCCGCCGCTCAGGGCCAACAAACCGAGGGTGATCACGATTCTACGCATCTTGCCTGTCCTTTTGCGGGGGGAGGGAGGTCTGGAATGCTGCTCAGCTGGCTTCGATACGGAAGCCGATCTTCAGGGTGACCTGATAATGAGCCACCTTGGCGTCCTGGATATGACCGCGGATTTCACCCACCTCGAACCATTCCAGGTTCTTGACCGACTTGGCGGTCTCGGCGAGGGCGTTGTTGATGGCGTCCTCGACACTGGTGGTGGAAGAGCCAACGATTTCCAGCTTCTTGTAGGTGTGATGATCGGACATGAAACTCTCCTGGGTCAGCAATAGCGGGCGCTGCAGCGGTTAGCCGGCAACGCGTTGACCGGTGTCGCGGTCGACTCGCCGGGAAGGGTGCCTCTGCCATTTGAGGCCGCGAAAGGCCCCGATAAGTTCACTGCCCAGGCTCTCGCCCACGGCTTTGCAGCACTTTCCAACGGCTCGGTAGTCACATTTCCTGAATCCGTCCATCCCAGGAGGTTGTCATGGCCCGTAACACCGATTACCAGGCGTCCATCGCCAGCATCGAGAACGAAATCAACAGCCTGCTCGACTCGCTGGCATCGCTGAAGAAGAACGCTGCACGCGAATCCCGCAGCAGTCTGAATTCCTTCAAGAGCACCGCTCGCGAAGCCCTGCACCATTCGGGCGATTCGCTGGAAGAGGTCTATGACGACGTGCGTCGCCTGACCCGTCAGTACGGTCGCGCCGCCAGCGGCGTGGCGCGCGAACATCCCTGGGCCACCGTCGGCATCGCCGCCGGCGTGACCGTCCTGGTCGGCTGGGCGCTGCTGCGCGGCGACCACTGATCGTGGCGGTTCGAGGCATCCTCAAGGGGTGCCTCGGGCGCTAGCGCTCGGCCAGCTCGTTTCTGAGCCAGGCCGCCAATCGTTCCACCCGTTCATCCGCCAGCCGACCCGGCGCCCACAGCGCCAACTCCGCACCGGTCGCCGCAAAACCCCAGGGCGCTACCAGCCGGCCCGCCTTCAGATCCGCCGCCACCAGTGGCTCCGGCGCGATCGCCACGCCCAATCCCGACAGCGCCGCCTCCAGCAGGTAATAGAGGTGCTCGAAGCCCTGCCCGTACTCCAGCTCCGGTGCCTCAAGGCCCTGGATGGCGAACCACTGTGGCCAGGCCTGGGGCCGTGACAGGGTGTGCAGCAGGCGTTCCGCCAGCAAGGCCTGCAGATCGCCGTCCCGCAATCTCAGATAGGCCGGGCAATAGGGGCTCAGCACCGGACCGATGCGCTCAGGCGCCAGGTGATAGGGCATCACGTCCTGTGGCGGCGCCGTCTCGGTGAACAGCAGGCTGGCGTCCAGGCCAGCGGCGGCCAGCGGGGTGTCGTCGGTACGGGTCGAAAGGTGCAGGCGCAACTCCGGCAGATCGCGATTGAGGCGATCCAGCCGCGGAATGAACCAGCGCGCCACCAGACTGCCCGGGCAGCCCAGCACGAAGGGCCCC
Source organism: Pseudomonas sp. HR1 (assembly GCF_030175875.1). NCBI lineage: Bacteria > Pseudomonadati > Pseudomonadota > Gammaproteobacteria > Pseudomonadales > Pseudomonadaceae > Pseudomonas > Pseudomonas sp. HR1. The sequence continues at coordinate 1,000,411 of NZ_JASNRF010000001.1, read as the reverse complement.
TGGCGACTGCCGGCCTTGAGTTCGGCGCACACCTCACGCAGGCGCTCGAAGACCTCGCCACTCACCTCGCGCAGCCGCAGACCGGCTTCGGTCAACGCCAGACCACGGCCTTCGCGGCGAAACAGCGCCACCCCCAGTTGTTCCTCCAGCGCACGGATCTGGCGACTTACGGCGCCATGGGTCACGTGCAGCTCGTCCCCTGCGCGGCTCATGCCACCTAGACGAGCAGTGGCTTCGAAGGCGCGCAGGGCATTCAGGGGAGGCAGGTCGCGGGGATCGCTCATCTGTGAGATTTCCTGACGGGTCATCGCGATCTTATCGATTTATCAGCGGCACTCAAGCAGGTAAGGTAGATCCATCTTCGCAGGAGAATCCCATGACCCAGCCCGCTTATCGCCAGGGCCCCGACGCTCAAGGCATGTTCGGCCAGTTCGGTGGCCGCTATGTCGCCGAAACCCTGATGCCGCTGATCCTCGATCTGCAGCGCGAATACGAGACCGCCATGGAGGATCCGGCGTTTCTCGAGCAGCTGGCCTACTTCCAGCGCGACTACGTCGGTCGGCCCAATCCGCTGTACTTCGCCGAGCGCCTGACCGAGCACTTCGGCGGCGCCAAGATCTATCTCAAGCGCGAAGAGCTGAATCACACCGGCGCGCACAAGATCAACAACTGCATCGGCCAGATCCTGCTGGCCAAGCGCATGGGCAAGACCCGCATCATCGCCGAGACCGGCGCCGGCATGCACGGCGTGGCCACCGCCACCGTGGCCGCGCGGTTCGGCCTGCCCTGCGTCATCTACATGGGCAGCACCGACATCGACCGCCAGCAGGCCAACGTCTTCCGCATGAAGCTGCTGGGCGCCGAGGTAATTCCGGTCACCTCCGGTACCGGCACCCTCAAGGACGCCATGAACGAGGCGCTGCGCGACTGGGTGACCAATGTCGCCGACACCTTCTATCTGATCGGTACCGTGGCCGGTCCGCATCCCTATCCGGCCATGGTCCGCGATTTCCAGGCCGTGATCGGTCGGGAGACCCGCGCCCAGATCCTGGAGAAGGAAGGACGCCTGCCCGACAGCCTGATCGCCTGCGTCGGTGGTGGCTCCAACGCCATGGGCCTGTTCCACGAATTCCTCGATGACACTGACGTCGCCATCATCGGCGTCGAAGCCGGCGGCCACGGTGTCGACACCACCAAGCACGCCTCCAGCCTCAACGGCGGGATGCCCGGGGTGCTGCACGGCAACCGCACCTTCCTGCTGCAGGACGACGATGGCCAGATCATCGACGCCCACTCGATTTCCGCCGGCCTGGACTACCCCGGCATCGGCCCGGAGCACGCCCACCTGCACGACGTGAAGCGCGTGGAATACGTGCCGATCAACGACGACGAGGCGCTCAAGGCCTTCCACCAGACCTGCCGCCTGGAAGGCATCATCCCGGCGCTGGAAACGGCTCACGCCTTGGCCGAGGCCTTCAAGCGCGCGCCGCACCTGCCCAAGGACCACCTGATGGTCATCTGCCTCTCGGGCCGCGGCGACAAGGACATGCAGACCGTGATGAGTCACCTGGGAGACAAGCTATGAGCCGCCTGGATACCCGCTTCGCCGCGCTGAAGGCCGAGGGCCGTGCGGCCCTGGTCACCTACACCACCGCCGGCGATCCGGACTATGACACCGCCCTGGCCATCCTCAAGGGCCTGCCGGCGGCCGGTGCCGACGTCATCGAGCTGGGCATGCCCTTCACCGATCCCATGGCCGACGGCCCGGCCATCCAGGCCGCTGCCCTGCGCGCCCTGCAGGCGGGTCAGAATCTGGCCAAGACCCTGGAGATGGTGCGCGACTTCCGGCGTGGGGAAGGCGAGACGCCGCTGGTGCTGATGGGCTACTACAACCCCATCCATCGCTATGGCGTGGAGCGCTTCCTGGCGGAAGCCGCCGAAGCGGGCGTGGATGGCCTGATCGTGGTCGATCTGCCACCCGAGCACGACGCCGAGCTGGCGCTGCCAGCCCAGGCCGCCGGCATCGACTTCATTCGCCTGACCACCCCGACCACCGACGACGCCCGCTTGCCGCGGGTGCTCAACACCAGCTCCGGCTTCGTCTACTACGTGTCCGTCGCTGGCGTCACCGGTGCCGGCTCGGCCACCACCGAACACGTCGAGGCCGCCGTGGCGCGCCTGCGCCGCTTCACCGACCTGCCCCTGGCCGTCGGCTTCGGTATCCGAACCCCCGAGCAGGCGCGGGTGATCGCTCGCATCGCCGATGGTGTGGTGGTGGGCTCGGCCTTCGTCGATCAGATCGCCAAGGCCGAGTCCTCAGGCGCTGCCATCGACGGCGTGCTCGGCCTCTGCAAGCAGCTGTCGGACAGCGTGCGCACCGCGCGCTAGGCCCTCGCCAGCCTCGAAAAAGACCGCATCAGGCGGTCTTTTTTTATGCCTGGACAGCCTGCAAGCTGTGCATAACTTTTTGGGCAGTCTGTTCGCTACCGGCGCAAGGCCGCGTGCCAGAAGGGTTGGGCAGGTATTGGCCCTGTTGATCGAATCCGCTACGACCTGATCCGCTGAGTCAGGCTGCGAACGCCGGACTGCTTTGCCGTCATTGCCTGACAGGTAAAGGCTGTGGATAAGCCTTGGGCAAGTTGTCAGCAACCGATCAGGCGGTTGTCCGGGCAAAATTGCTCATTAAATAGCCAATTTCGTTTAGGTCGCTCAGGCTGCCGAAGGCGCACTCCGCGGTCCGGTTTTCCCACATCTGCTGTGTGCGTGCCTGTGGAAAAGATGTGGGACCTGGCCTGTACACCATGGCTGGCAAGGCCTGCAGAGGATCGTACAAAAAATGATCAATCCTCTTTTGGGTGTTTTCCACAACCCACAATAGAGCTGCATAGGGCTGTGGATAGGTTGTTCGTCTAGTGCCAGAGGCCATAGCTGGCGCGGCTTCCAGAGAATCGATCAAATAATGACCAGTTTTCCGGGTTATTCCCGAGTCAAGGGATTTCTGCTGCCAGCCCAAGGAGTTATCCACGTCTGTTCAGCGCCGTACTCAGCGATCGCCGCTAAAAGCCCTGTGGATAAGTCTGTTGATTTTCTGTTTGGAAGCCTGTGTACGACAGCATTGGCCTAGCGCAGCGTCACCTGCTGGCGCAGGCCTGCGGCCGGCAGGGTGAAGGCGCATTCCTCGAAGGTGGCCATGCGCATGCGCAGTGGCGGATTGTTGCTGTAGCCGTATTGTTCGGTGGGCATGCCGATGAAATTGGTGTCCAGCGAGCTGTTGCCGTTGCTGTCGTGGATGACCGACACGGCATAGCGCCCGGGCGGTAGATCGAAGCGCTGCTCCTGGGTACCCGCCTGCGCGGTGAGATGGGCCTGGGCCACGGGCGTCTTGTGCGCTTTCCAGGCCGCTTCGCTATCGAATACCGCCAGCAGCAACTGGCCCCCCGAGGCATCGACCGTCTCCACCCGTACCTGCAGTTCGGCGGCCTGCAAGAGACCGCTCAGACCGAGACCAGCGACCAGCAACAGAGACTTCATGGGCATTCCTTCAGCAGGGGGAGGGCAGCAGCCGCAGCAACTCGGCCGGTTGTTCGAAGAAGAGATCGGGTTGCTGCGCGCGCAGCGTCGTGGGGCAGCCATAGCCCCAGGCCACGGCGGCGCAGCCCAGTCCGGCGCGGCGAGCGGCCTGCAGATCGCGCAGTTCGTCACCGACATAGAGGGCCTCGGCCGGCGTGATCCCCTGGCGGTGGAGCAGGCGCTTCAGACGCCGCGTCTTGCCCAGCAGGGGGATGTCGAATTCGCCAGCGGTGAATAGGCGTCCGGCCTGGGGCAGCACCTGGTGCACGGCCGCGGCGGAGTTGGAGGTCGCCAGGCCCAGCTGCAGACCACTGGCCTGCAAGCGGTCGAGGGTGGCGGGAATCTCGGCGAAGGGCAGGACCTGAGCGCCACGCTGGACCAGCAGGCGGCGATAGTGCCGGGCGATGCGGGGCACCTGCCAGAGCGGGATGCCCAGGCTGTCGAGCAGACCGGTCAGGGAGGAGGCGCGCAATCGTGGCCACTCGTCGGCGGCTGGCTGGCGAAAGCCATGGGTCTGCGCCAGCTCGCCGAGACAGCTCAGCAGAAAAGGCAGGCTGTCCGCCAGGGTGCCGTCGAAGTCGAAGATGACGTAGCGATAGCTCATGCGAGAGAGGCGCGGTGGGCGAAGGCGCCAGCGTAGCGGTCGCCTCCCGGTTTTGCCACCGCGACGGGATCCGGCAGGGGCGTCCCTGCCGGACAGGTCACACGCGGAAGCGGCGGATCTGGCCGTTGAGCTCCACTGCCAGTTCGGAGAGCTGCTGGCTGGCGGCGCGGGTCTGCTCGGCACCGGCGGCGGTCTGCACCGACAGATCGCGGATGCGCACCAGGTTGCGATCCACCTCGCGGGCCACCTGGGCCTGCTCTTCGGCAGCGCTGGCGATCACCAGGTTGCGCTCGTCGATGCCCGACACCGACTGGGCGATGGCGGCCAGGGCGGCGTTGGCCGACTGCGCCTGCTCGCGGGTCTGGCGGGCCTGGTCGGCACTGGTCAGCAGTGCATCGACGGTCTGGCCGGTGCCCTGCTGGATGCTGCCGATCATGCCTTCGATCTCGCGGGTGGATTCGCCGGTGCGATGGGCCAGGGCGCGGACCTCGTCGGCGACCACGGCGAAGCCACGACCGGCATCACCGGCACGCGCCGCTTCGATGGCGGCGTTGAGCGCCAGCAGGTTGGTCTGCTCGGCGACTGAGCGGATCACGTCCAGCACCTGGCTGATGTTGCGGGTCTGCTCGGCCAGCTGGCGGGCCTGCTCGCTTGCACCCAGCACGTTTTCGGTAAGCACCTCGATGGCGCCCAGGGTATCGCCCAGCTGCCGCTGGCCCTGACGCGCGGTATCGGCGGCCTGGCGCGATTCGGACGAGGTGGAGGTGGCGTTGCCAGCCACCTCGTCCACCGCCTGGCTCATCTCGGTGACGGCGGTGGCCGCCATCTCGATCTCGCTGTTCTGCTGCTGCAGGCCGTGGGCGCTCTCCTGCATGACCGCGGTCATCTCCTCGGCGGCCGAAGCCAGCTGGGTAGCGGAGTGGCCCAGGTGGCCCAGGGTGTCGCGCAGATTGGTCTGCATCTGCTGCATGGCCTGCAGCAGCTGGGCGGCTTCGTCGTGACCGCGGGTATCCAGGGTCTGGGTCAGATCGCCATTGGCGATGGTCCGGGCGGCGGCGACGGCCTCGGCGATGGGCCGGGTCATGCTCAGGGTCAGGCGCCAGGCCAGCAGCACGGTCAGACCCAGGGCCAGGGCGATCACGATCCAGGTGATGGAGGTGGCCTGGGCATAGGTCTCGCCGGAGTGCTGGGAGGCGGCCTTGATGTCTTCCTGGTTGATCTTGCGCAGGGCTTCGGTGCGCTCGTTCATCTGCACGCCGAGCTGGGCCATGCTGGTCTGGATCAGGCTGCGGGCTTCGTCGAGCTTGCCGGCGCCGATCAGGTCGGCCAGTTGCGCGGTGTAGCGGACATAGTCGCCGTGGATCTGGCGCAGGGCATCGAAGGCCTGGCGTTCGCGATCGCTGCTGACGAGTTTTTCATAGCGACCGAAACCGGCACCGATGTCGGCATTGATGCTGTCGATCTTCTTGCGTGTGTTGGCGACGGTGGCGGCATCCGGAATGGCCAGCAGACGCAGCACCTCGACCCGGGTGCGGGCCAGTTGCAGGGCGAGGTTGTCGGCTTCGACGATGCTGGGCACGTTGTTGGTCTCGATGACCTGGCCCTGGGTACGGATCTGCGACAGTTGCAGCAGTCCGAACAGACCCAGACTGGCCACGAGGATGGCCAGCAGGCCGAAACACAACACACTGCGAATGGCGAGGGAGAAGGAACGAAAGGTCACGGCGGCAGCCCCGGTGAAGAGTGAGGCCCCCTTTAACGGCTAGGGTCGCCGTGACTTGATGGTCATTCGTCCCAAATCTGACGGAAGTATGACCAGGGGCGGCCGGTGGTCAGGACTCGCCAGTCGTCAGCCGCGATCACGGCTAGAACTGGAAGCGCTGTACCTGCCCGCTGAGGGTCGCGGCCAGCGCCGCCAGTTGCTGGCTGGAGGCGCGGGTCTGCTCGGCACCCGCCGCGGTCTGCACCGACACGTCGCGGATGCGTACCAGGTTGCGGTCGACTTCGCGCGCCACCTGGGCTTGTTCTTCGGCGGCGCTGGCGATCACCAGGTTGCGCTCGTCGATGCCCGCGACCGACTGGGCGATGACGGCCAGGGCGGCATTGGCCGATTGCGCCTGCTCGCGCGTCTGGCGCGCCTGGTCCGCGCTGGTCAGCAAGGCATCGACGGTCTGGCCGGTACCCTGCTGGATGTCGCCGATCATGCTCTCGATCTCGCGGGTGGACTCACCGGTGCGATGGGCCAGGGCGCGCACCTCGTCGGCCACCACGGCGAAGCCGCGGCCGGCCTCGCCCGCGCGCGCCGCCTCGATGGCGGCGTTCAGGGCCAGCAGGTTGGTCTGTTCCGCGACCGAGCGGATCACGTCCAGCACCTGGCTGATGTTGCGGGTCTGGGTTTCCAGCTCGCGAGCCCGGGCACTGGCACCCAGGACCTGCTCGGTGAGGGTCTCGATGGCCGTGAGCGTCTCGCCCAGCTGACGCTGGCCCTGAACGGCGGTATCGGCGGCCTGGCGCGAATCATTGGAGGTGGAGGAGGCGTTGCCGGCGACTTCCTCGATCGCCTGGCTCATTTCGGTGACGGCGGTCGCCGCCGATTCGATCTCGTTGTTCTGCTGTTGCAGGCCGGTGGCGCTTTCCTGCATGACCGAGGTCATCTCTTCGGCGGCGGACGCCAGCTGGCTGGCCGAATCGCCGATATGCCCCAGGGTCTCGCGCAACTGACCCTGCATCTGCTGCATGGCCTGCAGCAACTGCGCCGCCTCGTCGTGGCCACGGCTGTCCAGCGCCTGGGTCAGGTCTCCCGCGGCGATGGTACGGGCCGCCGCTACCGCCTGGGCGATGGGGTTGGCCACGCTGCGCGTCAGGCGCCAGGCCAGCAGGCCGGTAAGGGTGAGGGTCACCAGGATGGCCAGCCAGGTCACGCTGTTGGAGCGTGCATAGGCTGCATCCGCATCCGCGCTGGCGGCGTGGATGTCCTGCTCGACGGCCTGGCGGAGCGTTTCTATGCAGGCGTTCATCCGCGTACCCAGCGGGCCCATGCTCTGCTGCACGACTTTACGGGCCTGGTCGAGCTGACCGGCACCGGCCAGGTCGGCGATCTGCTGCACGCCCTGCATGTAGCTCTGGTGCACCTGGCGCAATTCATCCAGCGCAGTGCGGCTCTTCGTCGACAGCAGCTCGTGCTGATAGCGGGCGAAGATGGCCTGCACCTCGGTGCTCAGACCGTCCAGCTTCTGGCGGGTGTTGGCCAGGGTCTGGGCATCGGGCATGGCCAGCAGGCGCAAGGTTTCGATGCGGGTGCGGGCCACCAGCAGGCTGAGATTGTCGGCCGCGATCAGAGTCGGGATGTAGCGCTGCTCCACCTGGTGTCCCAGTTGGCGGATCTCCGACAGCTGGTACCAGCCGAAGAGGCCGAGCGCCGCGACGAGGACCGCCAGGATGCCGAAACACAGCAGGTTGCGGGTAGCGATGGACAGGGAGCGAAGAGTCATGACGGCCTGCTAGGAGGAGGAGGGTTCGGAGTGCGAACAGGGTCACAACTTTAGGTGATGATTTGGCGAAAAGGCTCTAGGACGGGTGCGGCAAAAGCTCGCAGCGTTAGAAAGGTCAGACGTTTGTAGGCTTCCGTGGAGTCCTTGCGACTCCACGGAAGGAGGGTGCCGGTACCCTGGTCAGTCGCCGCTGACCTGGCGCAGGTGCGCCGCCGGCGCCTCTTCACCGAGGTTGTTGAGCAGCCGCTCGCTGTACCAGTCGATGAAGTTGATCACGCCGAATTCGTAAGTCTTGGAATAGGGACCCGGCTGATAGGCCTTGGAATTGATGCCGCGCTGGTTTTCCTCGGCCAGCCGGCGGTCCTGGTCGTTGGTGGCATCCCAGACCTTGCGCAGATTGACCGGATCGTAGTCGACGCCTTCCACGGCATCCTTGTGCACCAGCCACTTGGTGGTCACCACGGTCTCGGTCGGACCCAGCGGCCAGACGGTGAAGACGATCATGTGATCGCCCATGCAGTGGTTCCAGGAATGCGGCAGGTGCAGGATGCGCATGGAGCCCAGGTCCGGGTCCTTGATGCGCCCCATGAGCTTCTTGCAGCCGGGCTTGCCGTCCATGGTCATGGACACGGTGCCGGCGAGCAGCGGCATGCGCACGATGCGGTTGCGCAGGCCGAAGCTGGCATGGGCGTAGGGGATGTTGTCGGCGTCCCAGCGGCTGGTGCAGGCGGCGACCTGATCCTTGAATGCCTGGGAGGCGCGCGGATCGGTGACGTCGTCCCACTCCAGCAGGGTGTTCAGCAACTCGGGGTGGGAGCCGTTGCAGTGGTAGCACTCGCGGTTGTTTTCCAGCACCAGCTTCCAGTTGGCCTGCTCGACCAGATCGGTGCGCACCGCGACCTTGGTGTTCTCCATGTCGTACGGCTCCATGTAGTGCTCGAGCGTACGCAGGAAGTCGTCGATGGCCGGCGGTTCGTCGGCCAGGGAGATGAAGATGTAGCCGCCAGCGGTCTTGACGTGAACCGGCTTGAGGTTGAAGTCGGCCATGTTGAAGTCGGCGCCCATCTCGGTGCCGGCGAACAGCAGGCGGCCATCCAGCTCGTAGGTCCACTGGTGGTAGGGGCAGACCAGCTTGGCGACCTTGCCCTTGTCGCTGACGCAGAGGCGCGAACCCCGGTGACGGCAGACGTTGTGGAAGGCGTGCACCTTGCCCTCGGCACCGCGGACCACCAGGATGGGGTTGTCACCCAGCTGCAGGGTGATGAAGTTGCCCTTGGTGGGGATCTCGCAGGTCATGCCGGCGATCAGCCATTCCTTGCCGAAGATCTCCTGCATGTCGATCTGGAACAGGCGCTCGTCGTTGTAGAACGGCTGGGGCAGGGAGTAGGTGCGCTCGCGGGTGCGCAGCATCTCGGCCGTGGCCTTGCGGGCCGGATCGAGAGGGTCGCCCAAACTCAAGGTGCTGACGTCCATCGTACATCCTCGTGGCCACCGCGGCGGGTGGCAAAAGTGGTTGGTCACGGTATTGCAAGGCTATTGGCCGACGGGGCAGGGCCGCCGAATGACCCCGGGTGTCGCCCGTCGCGCGCTGTTCAGGTTCGGCTTGGGGCGGAGTGTGGGGCCGGAGCCGGGAGGGGGCCTTGCTCATGGGCGACATGGCCGACGCTGTTCACGACGCCCCAGCCCTTGCCATTGCTGGGCCGGTCGCCATCGGCATGTGGATGTCGCGATTGGGAAAGTGGCGGTCGTGGGGCCCTCCCAGAATCGCCGCCAATAGCCCCAGTGGCAGTCGAGGTGCGTCATGAATACCTTCCTCAACCCCGTAACCACCCAGACCTGGACCAATGGCCGCCACCCCGTGCGCTGCGTCAAGGTCATCCAGGAAACCTGGGACGTGCGCACCTTCTGCTTCACGGCCGAAATCCCGCTGATGTACTTCTTCAAGCCGGGTCAGTTCGTGACCCTGGAGCTGGAGATCGACGGCCGCCAGGTGATGCGCTCCTACACCATCTCCAGTTCGCCCTCGGTGCCCTACAGCTTCTCCATCACCGTCAAGCGCGTGCCGGGCGGCCAGGTGTCCAACTGGCTGCACGACAACATGAAGGTCGGCGACAACCTGGCCGTGCACGGGCCGGTCGGCCTGTTCAACGCCATCGACTATCCCGCCGACAAGGTGCTCTACCTCTCCGGCGGCGTCGGTATCACCCCGGTGATGTCCATGGCGCGCTGGTTCTACGACACCAACGCCAGCGTCGACATGGTCTTCGTGCACAGCGCCCGTACCCCGCGCGACATTATCTACCAGGGCGAGCTGGAGCACATGGCGGCGCGGATCGACAACTTCGCCCTGAACCTGGTGTGCGAGCGCACCGAGCACGGCGAGTCCTGGGCCGGCTATCGCGGCTACTTCGACCGCCGCATGCTGGAGCTGATGGCGCCGGACTTCCGGGAGCGCGAGATCTTCTGCTGCGGCCCCACGCCCTACATGAACGCCGTCAAGGCCATGCTCCGCGAGCTGGACTTCGACATGACCCACTACCACGAGGAATCCTTCGGCGCGACGCCGCCGGAAGCCAAGGTGGAGGCGGCCGAGCAGGCCGAAGCCGCGGCCGAACTGCCGCCGATTCCCCTGGAAGCCCAGTGCAACGTCGCCTTCACCGAGAGTGGCAAGAGCGTCAACATCGGCCCCGGCGAAACCATCCACGGCGCCGCGGCCAAGCTTGGCCTGCACATCCCCAAGGCCTGCGGCATGGGCATCTGCGGCACCTGCAAGGTGCTCAAGAAGAGCGGCGAGGTGGTCATGGACCACAACGGCGGCATCACCGAGGAAGACGAAGCCGAAGGCTACATCCTGTCCTGCTGCAGCATCCCGCAAGGGGATGTGCAGATCGAGTTCTGAGGGCGTGGGTTGGGCTGTGACAGTTCTATCGTCTAAGCCCAACAGCGCGGATCAAACCTTGGCAACGTTGGGCTTCGCTGCACTCAACCCAACCTACGGACGCTGTGCGTAGCCCCGTAGCGTGGACAACGGCGCAGCCTTGTCCACCAACGATCACACGCAGACCCTAGGCCGGCTGCCGCTCGCCGTAGCGCTGCTCCAGATAGGCGATGATGTCGTCCGACTCGTACATCCACACGCTCTGGCTGCCTTCGTCGATCCGCAGGCAGGGCACCTTTACCCGGCCACCGCCCTGTTCCAGCTCGGCGCGCAGCTGCGGGTCCTTCTTGATGTCCTTGAGGCGGATCGGCAGGTTCAGCCGATGCAGCGCCCGGCGCGTCTTCACGCAGAAGGGGCAGGCCTGGAACTGATAGAGCGACAGATTCGCCAGCTCCGCCTCGATGGCAGCCTGAGCCTGCTCAGTGCGCTTAAGCTTGCGTGGCCGGGTCACCAGATCCAGGCCGACGATCACCTGGCCGAGGCCGTTGCGTAGCAGATTGATCAACGCGATTCACCTTGAGGGTCGTTCGAGCCGGGCAGTTTACCCTATCGCCCCAGGACTGCCGCTCCGCCAGTCGTTACGGAACGTCACCCGCAGGGCAGGGCTCTACTAGAGGGATTAATTCCTCTATGGAGACCTGTTGCATGCCGCTGTCTTCCGCAGAGCGCGAAGCCTTTCGCCAGCTCGCTGCCGATCTTCCGGGTGTCGATCTTCCGGTCTATGAACAGTTCGCCAAAGACCCGCTGGACCCCATCATTGGTCTGGGCGATCCCGATGCGCCGCTAGGCTTCTTTGGTCGCGATCCGGGGCGGGACGAGGTGAAATACGGCGAACCCTTCATCGGCAGCGGCGGCCAGATCGCCCGCAAGGTCCTCTATACCCACCTGCACGGCCAGCCCCCGGCCGATTTCGAAGCCACCCGCAGCCTGAGTCAGCAGTTCTTCTGGGCTAACACCGTGCCCTACAAGCCGCTTGGCAACAAAGCCTGGTCGGAACGGGTGAAAAAGACCTTCCACCCCCTGATGCGCCGCCTGCTGATAGAGCACTGGCACGGCACCCAACTCATCACCCTCGGCCGCGAAGCCTTCCTCTGGTTCGGCATCGGCCAACCCAAGGAAGAACGCGCTCGCCTGGAAGCCTTCTGGAAGAGCGAAGAGCGCTTCGAAAGCAGCATCGAGGTCACCCTGGAAACGGAAGAGGGCATCCGCAAGACGTTAACGCTCTATCCGCTGCCGCATCCGTCGCCGTTGAATCAGACGTGGTATACGAGGTTTCCGGGGTTGCTGGAGGATCGAGTAAAGCTTTTGCTAAGTTAATCTGTGTTTATGTCATGAGAAAATTCTTCTCTCTGCAATATTTCAAATGCAAGAGGGTAAATGCTAGTTTCAGAGTTTTCACATTTTAGATTAGCGATTCTCTTGCCGTTTTCGTAAACAGCAATGCCGGCTGTTTGTATAGAGTCTATCGAGGTTTTGTCTTGCTGGCTTCTCGTGATATCGTATATAAAGTAGTTATATATACCATTGGCGAATCTTATTCTATTTTCTCCACCTCCTGGATAAGGAGTAGTACTTAACTTAAAGCTATATTCATTTTTTGCTGGTGTTTTTGGATAGATGAGGTTTTCTTTTACCCGCGTCCCAAATCTATATTTGATTAATTTTATTTTCTCATCAAAGCATAGGGATGCACTCTTATGCTGTAATTCGCAATTGAAAAGAACAGTTTCACTTGCAGCGCATAGTGTGAGATGGGATTTCTCTTCTGCGTGCGATGAGATATGAGCGGCAAGAAGCATCGAAAAAACAAAAGGCCCAATTTTATATTTGACTTTGTCTATTTCAGAAAACTTCCGCAATCCTTCGTTCATGCTGTCCATTGATGGTTTAGCTTAAGGGAGCAGTATTAGATTAGCTGTGCAGGTAAAGATTTTGGTTAGGAGTTCATGAGTATCTACTTATTAATTTCTGCCGTCTTTGAACATGGCGTGCTCTTTTTTATATAGTTTTCGCTCGATAAGTTATGGGTTTTAAATTCATTGCCAGTGGGCTCAATAATTAAAAATATTGGGTTCTCTTCAGGGTTTTGTTTTCGGTTCACCACATACAAGTTTATTTTTCCTTGGCTGTAGCATTTTCCAGCAGCTTCAATGACATAGTTTGGTGTGGAATTTTCTAGATCTGATAACTTTGAATAAATTTGTTTTACTTTGATATTTGGGCCTTGGTTTGCCGAGATTTCTATAGGTTCTTTTTTTTCAAGAAGCGAAGTGGTATCCATCTTGGAGGTTTCAGCTTGCCATGCATTAGTGTATTCAAAAGCCCAATCAACATATTCGGAATCTAAAATTTTATTCAGTCCGCAAACGCCCCTGCGGACGCGCAGTCCATTCGTAGAGCTCCTAAAGTCAGAATATAGGCAATCTATATATATATTATTCTCTTTTACCTTCAGCGTGTAATAGTTTTCTCCATCTGCGGCTGAGTAAAGCGAAGGCTTAGAGTCAATTCTTATTAACTCTCTATAAGATCCATCCATTTCTCCGATGATATTGGTGTATTTCAGAGCTTTGTTTTCGAGTTTGAATGTGACGTCTTTTTCGCTGATTTTTTCAACCTCTATTTCTACTGCGCCAGCCAAATTTGACAACGCCATAAAACTTAAAAATACCACTATATATATCTGAGCCACAGTTAAAACTCCTTTAGTAAGCTTGAGGTCGTCTCTAGGATGTCAAGAAATTTTCTAGCATATCCGGCAATCAAGTCCTTTTGGTCAAAGCCGTTAATTATTCTTCTTGCTCCTTCGAAGTCGGTTTTCTCAGAGTTTATGTAGTCTTTTAGTTTTTTCCCGGTAAAGATCCCATTAGTCATTCCCCATATCATTATGGGTACTGAGTATTTAAACTCTGCGGCCAGATCTGGATTTGAAACGAAGTCAACTTTAAATTTTTCAGATGCCTTTAAATAATTCTTTTTCCATGTGAGGTGGACACAACCTCTGCCTCTATATTTGTAGCCATCTCCCTGCTGGCTGTTGCCGTTTTCTATAGCTCTTCTTCTCAACTGAGCTGTGTTTGCCAAAATAGGATCATATTTATCAAAATATGATAATTCACCAATCTCTGGCTTTTTGCTAAAAAATTCTTGCGATAGATAGTGATAGGTTTCGTGTCTCGCTGTCGCCAGCATGTAAGCTACTTCGCAAATATTTGCTTTGTGTTGTTCGGATTTGTAGTAACTGTTAAGACTGTCGATTAGTTCTGACAGGTTTTCAAGAGACTTTGATGATAGTTTTGCCGATGTTTGCGACGAAAAGCTGGCGTGCCTATCATTGTAGAGTTCTAAAAAAAGACTCTTTTCTATGAGGTTCGCTTTTTTCTGGTGGTTAGATATGGTTTCGATGGTTTCAAAGTGCCAAAACTTAGAGGATTTGAATGGAAGCGTATTGCATAGATTGTCTGTCAGCCAAGCCATAGTGTTAATTTTTATTTTTTCTTCTTCCCATAGTGTATTATGCTCGCCATCATGAGCCATCAAAGCGTCAAGGCTATTCCACTTTTTATCTGCTTGAGCCCATTCACTTTCATAACACGCGGATATTCTCCTGATTGCGGTTGCTTGCCACGGGCTTCGCAGCCCGCTTTCTATTTCTCTGCTAGTGAGCTTTTGGTCTTGATCAGTGTCTAGTATTTTGTAAAGAGCTGTACGGATTTCACTGTCTTTAGCTTGCTGTATATTAAATTCATAAAATTTTTGCTCTTCAGGGCTCAAGAGACCTCGAGCGTCGAGTTGATAAGCTAGCGCTGATAGCGGCGAAATATGCTCTTCTATCGTTAGATAACTTACCCACTCCCACGGACTATGCCGACTGGTAATGAGCTCTTGCTCACAAAGCCACCCCTCTATCGGCCTTCCTTCACCATCTGCCAACAAGCCCTTCAAATGCCACCAGCGCTGTTCCGGTGTACGGACATCACCTTCATTACCCGTGGCGACCGTGATCTTGTCAGCAGCAGGCAGAGCATCCAGTTGCGCCTGGCTGAGAATCAGATCCACCCCTACCTGAACCCCTGGATCGCCGATCCGCGGGGGATGATTGGCATCGATTTCGGGGCGGTGGGTAATCAGCTTGCTCGCGCCGGCGTGGATCTTCAGTAGGGTCTTGTCGCTCTCCGGTAGGCGGACGGCCCAGGCCCGGCTGCGCTCGATGAAGGCGGGAACGTCGTCGCAGCTGAAGGTCTCGAGGTGGATCTGCTGCCGACCTTCGTAGAGGCCCGGGTGGCCGAGCAGAGCGCCGGCCTTGATGGGAAAGGGCTGATCCAGGACAACTACGGTGTTCTGTGCCTTGGGCGCGGCTTCCGGTTCGAGGTAGCGGCGCGCGACGTAGCCCAGGCTGGTCTGGGTACGCCTGGGGCGAAGGGTCAAGCCGTTATCGAGGATCTCGATGATCTCGCACCACTCGCCATCTCCGGCAATCCGTATCCGGCTACCGTTGGCGAGTTCGGCCTGGACTGGCGCATTAGCGCGCGGCTCTTGGCGAACATTGAGTTTGCCCCCCTGGGTCCGTACACGATAGCGATCGTTACCCCAGAAGGCCGGGCGAGGCAGGGTGGGCTTGGCTTCGTAGCCGGCCCAGTCCAGCAGGTGCATGTAGAGGCTGAAGAAGACCAGCGAGGGAGGCGTTTCGGTGCCGTTGGGCAACTGCGGAGCTTCCAGACAGTGACGTATCAGGACGAAGCTGGTGGAGTAGGTCTTGCCCTCCGAATCCGCCTCGGGCGCGAAGCGATGAACCCTGTCGTCGATACGATAGGCGACCACCTCGCCGTCCGCGATGCAGTGAATGCGAGACTGATCCAGAAAGGCTGAGGTGCCTTCGTCGAAGTGGATACCGCCGTGCCAGAGGCCATTACTACCCAACAGATAGGTACCACCCTGGGCATGGGCGAGTGCCTGCTGATAGAGCTGGGGATCGGTGACATCCTGGCCGCCTTTCGCCTTGAAGGGATAGGCCCAGTTTTCCACCTTGGGCTGGGGTGCTGTGGGGTTGGTGGTCATCCTGCTGTCCTTTGCATAGGCCGCGTCGTCGCGGCAGGTCCTTCGAGTGGCCGGGTCAGACGGAAAAATGGAGCATTCGCTGAGGCCTTGCGTCCTGGTGCTGCGGTTCGTTGGCAAGTGCCAGCTGGTTTGAATCGCCAGCCGTGCCCGGCTGGGTGGTACCTGGTGCTCGCGGTCGCTGCAGGGCGATGCCCGAGCCTTTGCCGGGTGCGCTGCCGGCATTCAGGCGAGCCAGGGGACCGACCAAGCTGATACCGCTGGGGTCGAGCTTGATGAAACTGCCACCGGCAGTCAGGGTAAGTTCGGTGCCGGCCTCGATGACGACACGATCACCCGCCTTGATATGGATTTCCTGGCCGGCCTCGACGAACTGGCCGCTGCCCAGCTTGAGATGCTGACTGCCGCCGATCAGCAAGTGATCGCTGGCCTTGACCTCGACCTTGCGCAGGCTATGGACGAGGCGGTGCTCTTCGGCGTGCAGCTCGCTGTGGCTGTTGCCATGGATACGCTGATGGCGCTCGTGGCCGATCTCGCTGCGGTGGTCGTGGCGGATGTGTTCATCCCAGTCGCGCTGGGCATGGACGTGGATTTCCTCCTGCCCCTGGCGATCCTCGATGCGCAGTTCGTTGTAGCCCTGGCCGCCTGGGCTACTCAGGCTCTTGAAGGTGCTCCGGGTCTTGTCCCTAGGTAGTTGTACCGGTGGCTGATGCTCGGCGTGGTACAGGCAGCCAAGGATCAGGGGCTGGTCGGGATCCCCTTCGAGAAAGCCCACCAGAACTTCCATGCCGACCCGCGGGATGGCCAGGGCACCCTGGCGATTACCGGCCCAGTTGCTGGCTACCCGTAGCCAGCAACTGGTGCGTTCGTCTGCCTGCCCTTCACGATCCCAATGAAACTGGACCTTGACCCGACCCAGGGCGTCGCAATGGATCTCTTCTCCAGCCGGGCCGGTGACCACGGCGCTCTGCTGGCCGAGCAGGCGTGGCTTGGCATGACGAGGCAGAGGGCGAAAGGGCAGTTGCCAGGGAATGGCGTGGAAACGATTGCGGTACCCCTGACTCCAGCCATCGTCGTCTGGCAGCCTCAGCAGAGCAGAGGTGCCCAGGCCTTCTTCCAGCACCTGGGGTTGGCGGCCCTGATGCTCGATACGGGTGAGCAGCCACAACTGGTTCCAGCTTGCGCGGGGATGCTCGGTCAGGGGTAGGAAATGGCCGCTGGCCAGACGCGGCTGATCGCCGTGGCCCTGGGCTGTCTGGCTGTCGACGCGCAACGCCTCGAGGCCGCGGGCACTGAGCTGCTTGCCGCGATTCCGATCGCGAAAGCCGGCAGGAAAACGGTAGCTTTCCAAGGTCGGCTGCTGTTCGAGGTCGGTGCGGCTTTCCAGGCGCAGCCGGGGCTGCAGGGGATCCTGATCGCGCAGGATCAGCTGGGTGCTGCGGGTCTGGACTCCGACTTCGAGTCCGCGCACGACGGGATGATCGGCGACCTGACCGCTGCCTGGATGGTAGGGCGTGGCGGCGAGACGGGGAAAACTGGTGGCGTCATCACCGAACACCAGCACGGCGCCGTCAGGCCGGTGCTCGAAGTGGTAGTGGATGCCTTCTTCCTCGCACAGGCGATTGAGGAAGTGCAGATCGCTCTCGCCATACTGCACGCAGTAGTCGCGCGCAGGATAGGGCGTTGGGCCGAGTGCCAGGCGATAGGCACCCTCCAGGATCCCATGCTCTTCGAGCAACCTGGCGAGGATCTGGGGTACCGCGAGGTTCTGGAAGATCCGCGAGTTGGTACGCTGGGCCAGATAGGTCAGACGGGGAACCAGTTCGAGCCGATAGCGGGTCAGGCGTCGTCCTGAGTCCCCCTGAACGATGGCGCCCAGCAGTCCGTGAAGGCCTACGTCCATAGGGCCCAAGCCAAGCCAGGCGGGACGGTTGAGCAGGTCTTCCAGGGCCCAGTCGGGCTTTTCGCTGACGACTTCCACCCGCAGACGATAGGGTTCGTTGAGGGCTTCCTGCCCATGGAAGGCCAGCACCTGAAAGTCATGGACCAGGCCCGGCAGGGTCAGGGTGAAGCGCGGAGCATTGGCGGGGCTGAACATGGAGTGTCTTCCTGACAGTGAGAGGTTTCACGTGGAACGCGAGAGCAGACGCTGCCACCACGGCTGCGGAGGCGCCGGCGCCTGCCACGCGGTGCGCCACTCGCCAAGGTCCTGCTGGCGGCGGGCGGGATCGATTTCCAGGGCTTTGCGAAGCACCTGCCAGGCGTCGGTAGGCATGGCCGCTGGCCGTTCGGGTTCGATTTGCAGGCTGCGGGCCTGCTTGGCGCTAAGGCGGCGATAGGGATGCTTGCCGGTTGCCAGTTCATAGAGCACGCAGGCGCAGGCATAGAGATCGCCCGCTGGGGTCAGCCGTCCGTCTTCGAGCAATTCGAACGCGGCGTAGCGCACGGTCCAGGCATTGAAGCGTCCACGACTCAACCGCGGCAGGCCGGGCAGCAGGTCTTCGCAGGGCTGACCAAGACCGAAATCGAACAGGCGCAGACCGCTCTCCGTGAGGATCACGTTGCTGGGCTTGAGATCGCCATGCAGGACGCCGTTGGCGTGAGCGAACTGCAGGGCATCCAGCAGCGGCAGGGCGATCTCCTGCAGTTCGGTCCAGTCGAGTCCCTCGGGACGGTCACAGAGCAGGGCATCGAGCGTTGGGCCGCGCAACAGCTCAAGGGTGATGAAGGCGCGCTCGCTGCCAGGGTCGATCTCGAAACCATGCAGGCGAACGATATGCGGATGGCGCAGCCGTACGGTCAGGGCGAACTCCCCATAGAGCAGGGCGTTGGCATCGCCGTACTCGGCGAAGTCGTCGTTGAGCACCTTGATCGCGACCTGGGGTGCGGGATCACCATACTGCTCGCGCAACAGGTCGCGGGCGCGGTAGACGGCGCCCATCCCGCCAACGCCCAGCAGGCTTTCCAGTCGATAGCGGCTGCCCAGCACATCGGGCAGTGGAGCCAGCTGGCGGGTAGCAGCCGTCGTGCTGGGAGAAGCGAAGGCGAAGTGGGTGAGACCGTCATCGACGGCTGGATCCTGAAGGTTCATGCAGCCTCCCGAAGATGGATGACGATGGCGGTGAGGTTGTCGCGCGCGGGGCCTTTGAGCACGCCATCGAGCAGGCGCTCCAGGGCCAGGGCGGGCGAGGGCAGCGAGAGTGCGGCGCCCAGGGCGCGCTCTTCCAGGGCATCGTGCAGGCCGTCGCTGCTCAACAGCAGGCGGTCACTGGGCTGCAACCCGAAGCGGACGATGTCCAGGGCCAAGGCCTCCCGGGCACCCAGCGCCTGGGTCAGGGCGCGGGCGCCCGGATGGCGGGCTGCCTGGCGGGGACTGAGGCCTTCGACATCGATCAGGCGCTCCAGCAGGCGATGGTCGCGGGTCAGCTGGTAGAGCCGGTCGCCACGCCAGAGATAGGCGCGACTGTCACCCGCCCAGATGCAGGCCGCCTCGCCTCCACTGACCACCAGCGCCACGACCGTGGTGCCGATCAGGCGCTCGGGACCTTCGGCCAGTACCGTGAGATCCTGGGTGAGTCGTCGATTGATGTCGTGAAGCACTCGGCGCACCTGTTCCAGACGCTGGTCGAGCCCACCGCTCAAAGGCGTCTCGGCCAGGCGCTCGATAGCCAGGCGACTGGCGCGCGCACCGTCCTGATGGCCGCCCATGCCGTCGGCCACCGCCCAAAGGCCGTCGCTGGGGCGCTCTAGCAGCGCATCTTCGTTATGGGCACGTTCCTTGCCCGGATGGGTACGGGCAATGCTCAGGGCCGTCGCCATCAGAGCCGCTCCGGCAGCCTGAAGCCGCGCAGGGTGGCCACGTCGAAGGGGTTGGGCGAACGCTGACTGGACAGCAGATAGCCGGCATGGCGGCCCTCCAGGTCGGCCTGTACCAGCAGCACGTCGCGGGCGCTGTGCTGTTGCAGCTTCATGCGGTCCAGCAGGCGGAACAGCGACCAAGCGCTACCGTCCTGCTCCAGGCCCACGCGGCGTCCACCCAGCTCCTCCAGGACCAAGGTCGTCCTCAAGGCATCGTTCTGCGGCCAGCGAAAGGTGGCGGCGACGATGGGGCCATGGCGGTATTCCAGACGCTCCTTGCCAATATTGAGGTCGGCGCGGGTCAGGCTTGGATCCAGCGAATAGGGCTCGAGCTTGAAGACGATGCCGGGCTCGGCCGGATTCTCGGCAAAGAAGCCGCGCCTGATCTGCTGGGTGCGGCTCATCTGGGCGAGGAAGTCCCGAGACAGCGGCAGGCTGTGGCCATCAATGCTGCGCGCGCGATAGGCGTCGCTCTCGCCGCGAACCACGAAGGGCTTCAGATAGGTCTCGAAAAAGCTGTCGGCGATACCCTGGGCCTTGAAGAATTCGCGGAAATCGACCAGAGAGACATCGCTTTCGCTGTCGGCCTTGAACGGATAACGCCTGTCCAGGCCGTTGCGATAGCTCGCCAGCAGTTCACTCTGGTAACGCCCATTGATGTAGTCGTAGGCGCCGGCCAGGATCAGATTCCAGCTGTCGTCGACCAGCAGACCGAGCCAGCCGTTGACCGGGGTGGGCAGCCGGCTGGCGGCACTATGCAGGCTGTTGAGTGCGTCGCGGTTGCCGGCCATGCGCGCCTTGGCCAGTTCGAAGGCGGCCTGCTCCGGAGCGCTGGCGTGGGCCAGGCCTGCCAGTTGTTGCTGGAGGTCATTGAGTGCCGCCATGGCTGGAGCAAGGTCGGCCACTGCAGCGCCCTGGTCGTCGAGCAGCCGATGCAGATTCTCGAAGCGGCTCTGCAGGCTGCGGCGCGCGGTGTCCGGCAGGGCTCCACCCTGGCTGGCCGCCGCGGCGAGGCGGGTGTTGTTGCGGACTTCGGTCAGGAGCTGCAAGAGCGGCGAGTTGGCCGAGGTGAGCCCGGCCAGCAGGGTGGCGCCCTGGTTGGCGTCGCCCACGGGTTGCAGCGTGATCCGGGCGAGCGCATCGCTCCACTGATTGGCGTAGTCGCGGAAATAGAGTTGCTCGAGTTCCACCTGCAGGTGGCGCAGGTCCATGCCGGTGATGCCGTCGCCATCGCCCAGCACCCAGTTGTCGGCGGTCAGCTCTTGGATCACGGTCAGGCCCTGGGTGGAAAAGGTCTGCGCATAGCCCTGACGGGTATAGAACCCGGGGATGGGGTAGTCGGCGCCTTCGAAGGTCAGGGCCTGGGCGCCCAGCTGCTGGCTCAGCCGATAGATCGGCAGGCCGCTGGCCTGGTCGCGCAGGATGCGATAGACCACCGCGGCCAGGGATTCGCTGCGCAGTACCTGGCGCGCCTGGGTCACCAACTGGGTATCCACCGGATAGGCGTCAAAGCCCTGCTCCAGCAAGCGCGCCAGATGGGTATCCAGACTGTTCTGGGTGAGGGCGTCACCCGGATAGCGCTGAGACCAGTCGGCGGCGGCCCAATCGCGCAGGGTGCGGGCGTCGCGGCGTTCGGGCAGTTGCAGCATCAGGTAAGCCCGCAGGTGACCGATCAGCCGCTCCCGGTCGCCGAGGCTGCCACGGATGCGCTCTTCCAGCTGCGCCTTGAGCCGCGGCAGCAGATAGTTGTCGAGGGTCTGGTGATAGGCGGCCTCGGTGACTGGGCGTACGGCCTCTCCTTGATAGAGCCCGGTGCGTTCGCGCAGCGGCGTAGCGTCTGCGGCTGGAAAGACCTGGGTGCCGGCATAGGCGTTGTCCAGTACCGGCAGCACCGCGCGGGCATCGGCGTCGGCCTTGAGCTGACTGCGCGCCTGCACGCCGTGCTGCACCAGGTCGCGCAGGCGCTCCAGTCGCGCGTGATTGCCGGCGAAGCTGCTGGTCCAGAGCGCCGCACCCAAGGCCAGGCCGGCCAGGGCTGCGGCATAGAGACCCCGCTGCCCCCAGCTCAGGCGGCGCAGCTCGCGCTGGTCCAGGCCAGCCAGAGCCGCCTCGGGAAAGATCACGCGACTGAACAACTGGCGGATGAAACGTGGCTGGCCGCTACGGTATTGGGGCAGCAGGCTGCTGGGCAGACCGAGCTGATCGCCGATGCCCTGGGTCTGGGCGTCGAGTGGCTGGCTCAGCGCCGGGGTGCTGGTCAGGTAGAACCCGCGTAACTGGGCCGCGCGCTGGTAGCGATTGCCCGCGAAGGCCAATTCGACGAAGAGGGCGAGGCCATCGCCCAGACGACCGAGCTGATGTGGGAAGTCGAGGATCTGGCCGCGGCGCTGGCCGTCGCGCTCCTGATGGATACGCGGGATGACCTGGCTGTTGAGGCGGCGCAGCAGTTCCTCGAATTCCTGGCGCAGCACTCCGGGATCGGTACCGTTCTGGGCTTCACGAAAGGTGGTGCCCAGGACCTGCTCATTTTCCTCGCGAGAAAGACCGTCGAAGAAGGCGTCGAAGCCAGGCAGGTGATCCGCCTGGGTCAGCACCAGATAGACGGGGACCTCGACCTTGAGCTCGCGAGCCACCTCGTTCAGGCGGGCGCGTACCTGACGTGCCTGGGTTTCCAGGGCGACTTCGTTGCCACTGGCCAACTGCGCTACCGGGATAGCAATGAGAATGCCATTGAGCGGGTGCGTTCGCCGCTGGCGCCGTAGCAGGTGCAGCAGGGTCTGCCAGGCACTGCTGTCCACCGGAGCGTCACCCTGGGTCAGGTAGCGGCCGGCGGTGTCCAGGAGCACCCCCTGTTCGGCGAAGTACCAGTCGCAGTGACGGGTGCCGCTGACATCGCGGGTCAATCGGGAACGCTCTGTATTGAGCGGGAATTCCAGACCTGAGAAATCCAGCAACGAGGTCTTGCCGGCACCCTCCGGCCCCAGCAGCAGGTAATGCGGCAGTTCGCGCCGCCAGCGCTGGCTGCGTCCCCGATAGAGGCCGGCGCCATGCAGGGTGCGGTAGGCGTCACGGGCGCGGGACTCCAGTTCGTGGGCCTCGTCGTCGATGCGCTCGGCGCGCAGCTGATCGTGCTGGCCCGCTTCGGTGGCGAGACGCTGCCGTTGTTTGCGCTGCTGCAAGCTTTGCAGCAGCGCCATGACCAATCCCCAGGCCAGGGACAGACCGCAGAGGGTGGCCAGGCGGTGGGTGACCGAGGCCCAGGGGCTGTGGCCGGCAAAGGCCAGCAGAGGACCAAGGGTCCAGACCAGACCGCCCAGACCCAGGGTCACGAGCAGCGTCCAGGTCCAGGGACGGCGCAGCATGCGTCCGAGTGCAATGATGAATCCTTTCATGGGTGCGCTTCCGTATCAGGCGTGGGGTGGGGCGGCCGCTGGCGCGGTGACCGCAGGGCCACCGGGATAGCCTTGCAGCAGGCCGTCGCGCTGCTGTTCCAGCGCCAGCCTGAAACCGCCATAGAGGCTGGCAAGGCAGATCAGGGTGAACAGCGCGACCAGCCACCAGGGCACCAGGCGGACCAGCCGTCGTGGCCGGGCATCCAGTCCCTGCCAGTGCGGCGACAACTCGCGTGGCACATCCCCGCGCAGCTGGCGAAGTTGCCGATAGAGGCTGTCGCGGATGGCTTCCAGTTCGAGCATGCCGCGCGGCAGCACCCGATACTTGCCTTCGAAGCCCAGCGCCAGGCAGAGGTAGAGCAGTTCCAGCAGAGCCAGGTGCTTGGCCGGATTGCGACTGAGGCGTTCGAGCAGCAGAAAGAACTTCTCGCCGCCAAAGGTCTCGTTGTGAAAGCAGCTCAGCAGGCTGAGCTGCGACCAGTCACCGGCATTGCCCCAGGGGGTGGTGACCACCGCCTCGTCGACCGTGGTGCAAAGGGCATAGCGGGCGGCCATGACCTCACCGCTGTCCAGCCCGCTGGCCAGGGCACGCTGTTCGAACAGCCGTAGGCTGGCGGCCAGGCGCTCCTTGAGCACATGCAGGTCTTCCGCGGCGTAACTCTGGCGCAGGCGCACCACCTCGGAGAGCAGTGGCGCGGCAGCGCCTATCATGGGATTGATGCTCAGATTCAGGGTCTCGCCCGGTCGCAGGCGTGCCGCCTGGACCATGCGTTCCTCCAGCTGGGCGTAGCGTGGTGGCTCGGCAAAGTCGGTGAGCCGGCTGCGGGGTGTGTCCGGCCCCTGGGCGTGGCGACTCAGCACCACGGTCCTGTCGTCCCGGCCTGCGTCGGTTGCGGTCTGCATGCTTAGCTCCTGATCGCCCAGAAGGCGAGGTCGAGGCCCGGAAAGGCGCCGGAGACATGAAAGGCGAAGCCACCGGATTGCTCGAGCTGGGCGATGTCGGTGGCGCTGAGTTCGAGGGCGAAATAAGCCTTGTCGGTATGGAAGGGCAGCTGACGCGGCGCGACCGGCAGCGGTTTGAGGGTGAGTCCTGGCAGGTGCAGATTCACCAGCTGGCGGATGCGCTCCACCGGTCCCACCTTGAGGTGCGCCGGCAGGCGCTGACGCAATTCCTCGGTGCTGCACTCGGCCCCGGCGATGAGCACGAAGCTGGCGCTGGCTAGCAGACCGTGGTCCTGCAGGGGCGCGACCTGGATGCCGTACTGGCGCTGTTGCAGGGGCAGTGGCAGGGCATGCTGTTCGAGCACCATGGACAATGCCTGGCGCAGGGCCTGGAACAGCGGTGCGAAGCTGCCGGACTGATCGGCGTGGCGATAGTGAAGGTCCAGTGCAGGACGCCGTTCGGCAGCGGCGAAGGTAGCTAGCTCCCCGTGCAGGGCGAGCAGTTCGCGAAAGAGGCTGCGTGGATGCAGTTGTTCATAGTCCAGGCAGTGGCGCAGAACCGCTTCATGGCGATTGACCAGTTGCAGCAGCAGGAAGTCACCGATCTCTGCGGTGCCCAGGCTGCCAGCCTGGCGCAGGCGTTGAGAAAGTACCTCGCCGCGATGGGCGAGCAGGGAGGCGACCTCCTTGAGACCCGCCAGCAGAGGCTCGGCCGCTCGCACCTGGATGACGCTGGGGGTAAAGGCGGTATCTAGCTCCAGGTTGCCGTCTGGCGCCGTTTCCAGCAGCTGACAGACCTGCAGGCGGACATAGGCGTCCAGTCGCGGATGGCTATCGAGCAGCAGCCGGAAATCGGGACGTCCGCAGGTGACCGCCCCCCGCTCGCCGAAACCGGCATGAGAGTCGGCGATCTCGCTGTCGACGCTCAGGTAACGGGCGATGACGTCGTCCTGGTCGACTGGACGGCTCTCCAGGCGCTGGCCGCTGGTCAGGGGGAGCGCCAGCCAGACCGCACTGTCGCGGGTATTGGCCGGTACATCGAGAGCCAGGGGCTCGCCGTCGGCGCCCAATTCGAAGAGGGTGCCATCGGGCAGTATGCCACTGGCCTGGCTGACCACTACCTTGCCCATGGCGAGGAATTGGCGATCGAGAGTCAGCTCGAAAAAGCCCCATGCCGGCTCGCCCAGGCGACGGGTACGAATCTGCAGCTGCTGGGCGTGATAGCGGTCGTTCTGCTGGAAGTGCTGCGGCCGCAGCAGCATGCCTTCCTGCCAGATCACCTTGAGTTGCTGCATGGCCTACTCCTTGATCGGCGGAGCGGCCTGGATGCCATCCGCCGTGAAATCCAGGCGGATCTGCGCCAGCGCCGCGGGCCTGAGCTGGATGACCTGCCGCCACTGGCTGCCGCCCAGGTTGCGGTAGGCGCCATAGATGCCGACGTAGCGGCTGGCGTCCTGCACCCTCAGCTTGAGTTCGCGTGACTCACCGGGCCGTAGCTCGACTTCTTCCTCGGCGACCCAGTCGGGAGCCAGGGTCTGCTTGGCGTTTTCATAGAGGGAAAAGAATTCGGCATTTTCGAAGCCGACCGGATTCCTCAGTTCGATAAGGCGCACCACCAGCGGCGAGGGCCGGCCGTTGAGGTCGGGATTGAGGTCCTCACCGCCCTTCAGGGTCAGGTCGATGCGGGTCGGATCAGGTGCCCTGGGGCTGGTGCAGGCACCTAGCAGCAGGGCCAGGCCGAGCGCGCCGAGGCGTAATAGGGTGTTCATGTCAGCGTCCTTGCTGGGTGGGATTGAGGGTGGCGATGAGGCGGACCTGCTCGGTGTAGGCCTGGGCGAAGTCCTTGGCGAACAGCCGTTCGCGCCAGTCGTCGTCCTGGCGCAGCTCGCGATACTGGCGCTGCCAGGCACGCCAGAGTCTGGCATCGCGCCCCCAGCGCAGGCGTCGGCCGTCACGCTCAAGGCGGGCTTCGCACTGGGCCGGTGCCAGCTGTTCAAGGGTGGCCAGCACAGCCTGGCGACTGGCCGCGACCAGGCCGACCTGATGGGCCTGAAGTTCGCGGCAGGCGCGGAGCAGAGCCTGGTCCGCGGTGAGCTGTCCGGAAGCGCTGGGGCGCAACAACTGACTCAAGGCCGCGTCGCCGTCGGCCGCGAAGGCCAAGGGGTTGTTGCCGCTGCTCTGTACCGTGGTAAGCGGCAGCCGCAGTTCATTGCGCGTTTCGTTGCGGGTCCGCAGGCAGCCGTGCAGGCCCTGGGTCGCCAGGCGCAGCAGGCGCGCGACCTCGAGTGCCAGGGTTTCACGCGCCTCGTGGTCGAGGTCGGCAAGCTCCAGACCCAGGGCCGCCCCGAAGGCCTTCCAGAACGTTGGTGTCTGGCGCTGCGGAGCCGCCGCTGGGCGCTCGACCGGAGCCGGAGCGCTGTGCTCTACCAGAGCAGGAATGCCCAGGCTGTCCAGATCGACCCGGGCATAGTCGCTGCGAGTAATGTCAGTGGCGAAGGGATCCAGACCCTCGAGCTCGTCGATGCCGTGAGGATCGCGATGCTCCAGCGCCTGCAACGGATCCAGTTCGAGAAAGGCGTCGTCCGGGATCAGTCCAGGGGCACTGGTTGGGACCTGGAAATCGTCGGCGAACCCGGACGGATCGCGGACCAGGCGGGCAGCGAGGGCGAAGGTGCCTAGGGCGAAGGTCTGGCCATGCTGGATCCGCCAAGGCTCGCCCTTGGTCAGACGCTGACCATCGGCAAGCTGGACGCCATTGCTGCTCAGGTCGGTGAGAAAATAGTCGCCTTCGCTGTAGCTGATGCGGGCGTGCTGACTGGACAGCACCCGCTGCGGATCGGGCAGGTACCAGTCGCAGTCTTCGCTGCGGCCGATGAGTCCGCCAACGTGGCGAAAGGTCTTTTGGGTGAGCATTCCGGGGGCGTGTGCTCGACTGCCGACCAGATCGAATACCAGTTCCATGGTCTTGTCCTGTCCTAGGTGAGGCGGTGGGGTGTCTGGGGTTCGCCCAGGGGGCGATAGTCCTGCAGATCCCCGGGCGACGAGGTGCAGGCGGCCAGGGCGAGCAACGTCAGCAGCAACAGGGAGCGAAGTAGCGCAGGCATGGGGCGTTCCTCTAGGAAAGTTGCAGATCGGCGCTGCGGATGCTCAGTCGCTGCAGGCGATAGAGCAGGGTGCGGCGCGGCAGTCCCAATTCCTGGGCAGTTTGGGTCTGGTTGCCGCGGTTCTTGCGCAGGCAGTCCACCAGCAGGCCGCGTTCGAGCTGATCCAGGCGCTCACGCAAGGTCAGGCTGCCGGCATTGCCGGTCAGGTCGGCGGAGCGGATGGCAAAGTGTTCGGGCAACAGCTCGTTGCCGTCGCACAACAGGACGGCGCGCTCCACCAGCCCCTTGAGTTCGCGGACATTGCCGGGAAAGGCATAGCCCGCCAGCAGGTCCAGGGCGGCGCTGGACCAGCGACAACGTGACCGCTGCAGGCATGCGCAGGCCTGGTCGGCGAAGTGCCGGGCCAGCAGCGGCAGGTCCTCGCCGCGCTCGCGCAGGGGCGGCAGCTGAATGGGAAAGTGAGTGAGGCGATAGTAGAGATCCTCACGAAAGGTGCCCTGCTCGACCAGCCGCACCAGTTGACGATGGGTCGCCGCAACGATGCGTACGTCGACCCTGTGGGTTTCGGCACTACCCAGCGGGCGGACCTCGCCTTCCTGCAGCACGCGCAGCAGCTTGGCCTGTAAGGTCAGCGGCATATCACCGATCTCGTCGAGAAACAGGGTGCCGCCATTGGCCGCATCGAACAGACCGGCGCGATCGCGCTCGGCACCGGTAAAGGCGCCCTTGCGATAGCCGAAGAGCTCGCTTTCCAGAAGGTGCTCGGGCAGCGCCGCGCAGTTCTGCACCACGAAGGGCTGGGTCCGTCGCGAGCCCCGTTCGTGGATGGCCCGGGCCACCAGTTCCTTGCCGGTGCCGGTTTCACCGGTCAGCAGCACGGTGATGGGGCTGTGCAGTATCTTGCCGATCAAGCGATGGACCTGCCGCATGGCGCCGCTATCGCCAAGCATGCCGAAGCCATCGCCCACTGCCGGTGACGTTGGCCTTTCCGTTACGGCGCCCAATGGCTGAGTCTGGGCGCGCTCTAGCAGCTGGCTCTGCGCCAGGGCGAAGCATCCGAGCGGTGTCAGTACCTCTGCATGGGTTTCCAGTTCGCGGCGGCAGCGGCTGGCCTGTACCAGCAGACCCTCGACGCTGCCCGACGGGCCAGTCAGGGGTAGGCAACCAAGGCTGCGCCAGCCGTCGCCAGGCAGGAAGGTAGTGGTGTGCAGCAGCGGGTCCAGCTCACGCAGGTGCAGGCTGCGATTCTGCGAAAGGCAGTAGTGCAGCAGACTCTCCTGCTCCAGCGGCAGGGCGTTACCGGCCATGGCGGCGGTGCTGTCCAGACTTTGTGCCAGGCACACCAGTTGGGTATGAGTGGCGTCCAGACGGTAGTACTGCACCAGGTCGAGCCGGGCCAGACGCTGGATGCCTTCCACCAGGCCGAGGGCGAGTTGGGCGGGGTCTTCGTGCTGGCCGAGCGCGATGAACAGGGGCAGCATGGCTTCTGGCGCGGGGGACGGGATCATGCCGCCACCTCACAGCGGAAATCACCCTGGTCGTTGCAGGTGAGGTGCAGCCGCCCTGGCGTCTGACCACGGGCGAGGGCGTCGAGCAACTGGTCGGTAAGCAGCGGTAGCACTCGCTGCTCCAGGAGTAGGTCGATCCGGCGAGCACCACTGTCGGCGTCCAAGCAACGTGCCGCCAGGTCCTCCAGCAGGGCCGGGGCATAGCTGAAGGCGACCTGGCGGGCGGCCAGCCGGACGCCGAGTCGTTCGAGCTTGAGCACGATCAGCTCACGCAGCAGCTCGGCATCTAGCGGGTAGTAGGGCACCACGCGCATCCGCGCCAGCAGGGCAGGCTTGAAGTGGCCTGTCAGGGTGGGGCGAATCGCCTCGGTCAGTTGGGCCACGTCCGGACGTACGTCGGCGCACAACCGCTGGATCTCGCCGCTGGCCAGATTGGAGGTCAGCAGAAAGAGCACGTTGCGGAAGTCGATCTGCCGGCCCTCGCTGTCGGTGGCCTGGCCACGGTCGAAGATCTGGTAGAAGAGGTTGAGTACCTCGGGATCCGCCTTTTCCACTTCATCCAGCAAGACCACCGAATAGGGCTGGCGGCGCACGACCTCGGTGAGCAGACCTCCTTCGCCATGGCCGACATAGCCGGGCGGTGCGCCGATCAGGCGCGACACGCTATGTTTTTCCGCGAATTCCGACAGGTTGAGAGTGGTGAGAAAGCGCTCTCCGCCATAGAGCAACTCGGCCAGCGCCAGGGCGGTCTCGGTCTTGCCGACCCCGCTGGGGCCGACCAGCAGGAAGACGCCGACCGGCGCCTCGGGAGCGTTCAGACCCACCGCGGCTGCGCGCAGGGCGCGATCCAGGGCGACCACCGCCTGCTCCTGGCCACGCAGGCGTCCGCGTAGATCGCTGGCAAAGCGGGCCAGGCGCTGGTCATGGCGACGGGCGAGTTGGTCGACCGGGAGGCCGGTCCAGGCCGCGATCACCTCCGCCACGAGGTGCGGGCAGACCTCCAGGTTGACCAGGCGCCCATGCTGGCGTTGCAGCTGCTCCAGCTCTGCCTGGGTCGCTGCCAGCGCAGCGCTGACCGAGGCCGTACGCAGGGTCAGGATGCGCTCGGCCAGCTCCCGCTGGCGTTCCCAGTCGGCCTGCAGCGCAGTGGCTGCCAGGTGCTCGGCGTCCCGCAGGGCGGTAAGGCTATCCAGATGGCCGGGCGCGACGGGCAGACCGAGATCGGCATCGCGGCGGGTGGCGGAGAGCGTGCGCTCGGTAGCGGCCAGGCGTGCGCTCAAGGCATCCAGGGCCGGAGGCGGGCTGGCCAGGCTGATACGCACCCGGGCGCAGCAGGTGTCGAGCACATCCACGGCCTTGTCCGGCAACTGGCGCCCGCTCAGATAGCGGGCGGCCAGCTCGGCGGCGGCCACCACCGCATCGTCGCGCAGATAAACGCCATGGCCCTCGGCATAGGTCGGCGCCAACCCACGCAGGACGGTGATGGCGGTGGCGACGTCGAATTCGTCTAGCCTTACCGGCTGGAAGCGCCGCGCCAGGGCCGGGTCCTTTTCGAAGTACTTCCGGTACTCGCCCCAGGTGGTGGCGGCGATGGTGCGCAGCTCGCCGCGCGCCAGGGCAGGTTTGAGCAGATTGGCCGCGTCCGAGCCCCCGGGCTGGCCACCCGCACCGATCAGGGTATGAGCCTCGTCGATGAACAGGATGATGGGGTACGGTGCCTGGCGTACGGCATCGATCACACCTTGCAGGCGGCGTTCGAATTCGCCCTTGACGCTGGCGCCGGCCTGCAGCAACCCGAGATCGAGACTGCGTATTTCCACCCGGCGCAGACTGTCGGGTACTTCGCCTGCCGCGATGCGCAGCGCCAGGCCCTCGACGATGGCGGTCTTGCCAACGCCCGCTTCGCCTACCACGAGGGGGTTGTTCTTGCGCCGCCGCGAGAGGATGTCCACCAGTTGCCGGATCTCGGCCTCGCGGCCCAGCACTGGATCCAGGCGCCCGGCACGGGCCTGGCCGCTGAGGTCATGGGTGAAGCGGTCCAGAGGGGACTCGCTGATGACCGGTGACCCCTCGGGCCGCTGAGCCCTGACGAAGTCCAGGAGCTGCGCGGCATCCACCCGCTCCAGCAGGCGACCGTAACCTGTGCCCAACAGCCGCTCGGGATGGCGCAACAACGCCAGCAGCAGGGCCGCGCTATCGGTCTCAGCCTGTTCCAGTTCGAGACGGGCGAGCAGCACGGCATCCTGCAGCCACAGCAGCAGTGCAGGATCGAAGACCTGGTCGCCGCCTTCTCCATTGCGCTGGCGCGGCTGCAGCGTCGCGGCGAAATCCACCGGGTCCAGGTCAGCCGCTTTCAGCGCGCGAGTGAGCAGTCCGTCGCGGGATTCCAGCAGGACCGCCAGCAGGTCTTCGATCAGGATGTGCCGCCCGCCTCGACGGACGCAGCGCTGCGCCGCCTGTTCCAGGTCCTGGCGCGCGGTCACGGAAAGGCTGTTGATAAGGAGGTTCAGGTCCAGGGTGAGCATGTTGATCGTCCTTGATTAACGGTGGCAGGCCAGGGTGACCTGACCCTTGGCTCGGCCGAGGCCGAGCCAGGTGGTCCAGCCGAGACGGCAGGGGCTGGCGGCTTCCAGCCGCCATTGCCGCAACGCGTCCCGCCGCAGATGCAGGCGCAGGTCGTAGTCCAGCTGGTCGCGCAGGGTGAAATTCAGCAAGGCACGCACGGCGGCGTACCGACTGCCCCCGGGCAGGAATGAATGAAAGGCTTCCCAGTCCAGTTCGAGCACGTGCAGGCGAAACTTGCCGCCACGATCGCGCACCTGCACACCCAGGACGGCTGTCTCTCCGAGCTGGGCGCTGGCCCGCCCGAGATGCGCGCGTTGTTCTGGGGGAATGACCACTGCGCGCTCCAGGCACTGCTCCAGCTGCAGCTCGGGCTGCTCCAGGTAATAGCGCAGCACCGCTTCGATCAGCGTCGCCGAATGCACCTTGAGGCTGAGCAGGCCGAGATAGGGCAGCAGGCGTTTCCAGTTCAGCTCCGGCGCCTGGCGCAGGCTGCTGTCGCCCAGGCCGATCAGACTGAACAGCCGGGCCGACAACTCGTCACGCGCGCCCTCTCGGAAGCGGGCGTGATAGCGATACTTGCGCCAGATCGGCAGCAGCAGCCGGTGCAGCCGGTGATTGAAGAGGTCGAGGAAGTCGCGGGTGGTACGCCCTTGTTCGCCATCGCTCAGCGCCTGTTCGCTGTAGAAGGCCGGCAGCGGCGAACCGCTGCCCATCAGGGCGCCCAGGTTGAGTTGCAGGCGGGCGCGCAGCCCATCGGCGTCCTCGACGAAGTGCAGGCGCTCGATATCGCTACCCGGAAAGGCCAGGCTGGGGTTGGCATGGAACTCCAGCCGTTCATAGAGCTGCTCCTCCGAGAGACTCGGCATCAGGCCCTGCAACTGCAGGAGCACCTGTCCGATACCCTGGAAAAGCGAGTACTCGCGAATCTCGCGGCACAGCGCCGAGCGATTCAGATCAGCGGCTGCTGACCCATGCGCGGTGTCCATAGATACACCTCTCCCTGCAGGCTGCGAACGCTGAGTTGATGGAAGGAATTCAGGCTGGCGTAGAGCGCGAAGAACTCGTTGAGTACGCTGGCGAACAGGTACAGCTCGCCCTCGCTGCGAAAGCCGCTGGCATCCATGTCCAGCTGGGTGGCGATACCGCGGATCGGCAGGCCGCGGTAGAGGCGATCCACCGGGCGATGGCTGATGCCCTGCAGGGCGGCCAGGCGCTGGTGACTGATACGCTCGGCCTGCCGGTCGTGCTGACTGGGCAGGTCGTAACTGGCCAACACCGTACGCAGGGCCGCGACATCGGTGAGCGACAAATAATTGAGCGATAGATTGGAAACCAGCTGCCACAGCCGGTTGCCGGACAGCACCGGCGCATGACAGGCAGTTGGGGCGGCCAGATTGCGAAAGCCCAGACCACCCGGGGTATTTTCGGTGGGCAGGCACAGATCACCGGCGCGCAGGCGCTGGGGCAGGTTCTGGTTGGTGCAGGTCAGTTCGATGGACAGGGTGTCCTGATCGGTACCCGGATCGCCAAACGCCAGATAGGTATCGATGCCGCCGTGCAGCAGGGCGCTGCGCTGGCGTACGGCATAGTGCGGCCGACGGCTCTGGCCGCCGAAGCCCAGGTCGTGGGCGAAGGATTCGAAAGGTAGATAGTCACGATGGCCCAGGCCGCCCGGTTGCCAGCCGGTCACCCGCTCCACGGCAAAGACCCCCAGGTGTTCGCGACCATGGCCGGCCGGAAACAGCGGGTACTCGTCGCGCTTGCCGTCGAGGCGGATCGGCAGGGCGTCATGGCGGAACAGATTGACCACCGGGACGCAGTGCAGGCGCAGGTTATCGCGACTGGGAAGCCGCGGCTGCCGGGCGATCCGGGCGATGTCGAAGCGCAACTCCAGCCCGCGGATCTGGCGGCGAACCGGGTCTGCCAGTTGCTGCAGCTTCGTCATTCCCTGAATCGAGACGAAGAGGAATTTCTCCGGAAAGGCGAAATATTCCTGCAGGTGGCGATAGCCGCGGAAGGCATTGGGTGGATAGGGCAGCAGCGCCTCGTCTTCGCCGAAGCCCAGCGGCTGGACCTGGTCGCGAGCGAGCGGCAGGACGAGTTCGCCGCCCTGGAGGTCAGTCAGCGGCTGGCGTTCGGCATCCAGGGGTACCAGGCTCAGACCGGCCAGGTTGTGCAGCAGTGCGAGATAGAGAGCCTGACTAAGCGTGCGATCGCCCGCCAGATGCAGCGGCAACTGATGCAGGTCCAGAGCGTCCAGGGTGCCGTTGCCGGTGATCTGCAGGCGCAGCGTCAGGCGCGCGCCGCTGCCCTGCTGGGCAAGGCTAAGCTCATCCACGCGTAGCGGTTGGATAGCGGTGGCGAAGCAGGTTCGAAAGCGGCAGCTCACCTCGTCCAGCGCCCGGGATTCCACTTCCGTTCCACGTGGAACCTGAATGGCCGCGCCTGGTGCTGGTAGCGGATCGAATTCGAGGATGGTGCAACTCGGCAGGGGCCGCAGATAATGGGGCCAGAGCAGGTTGAGCAGCGAATGGGTCAATTCCGGCAACTCGTCGTCGAGCTTCTGCCGCAGCCGACCAGTGAGAAAGGCGAAGCCTTCCAGCAGGCGCTCGACATCTGGATCCTGACCAGCCTGGCCCAGAAAGGGTGCCAGCGCAGGATTGCGTTCGGCGAAGCGCGCGCCCAGCTGACGCAACTCGGCCAGCTCGCTCTGGTAGTAGTGATTGAAGGACATGGACCTATGCCTGGCTGACCTTGACCTGGCCGCTGCCATCCAGGCTCGCGATGAAACGGATGGGGCACCACTGGCCGTCGAGTTCGAGCTGGCCTTCGAGGGCGAACGCCAGGGTGGTACCTTCCCGCGGCAGCGGCAGCACCTTCACACCGGACAGGCGCGGCTCGTAGGCGGCCACGAACGCCTCGATGGCCAGCCGCGCACGCTGTAGCGAGTCGTGCAGCGACAGCCGCAAGTCATTGAGGTCGGGCAGTCCGTAGTCGACCTGGATCGGGACGCTGCCGGCACGGGTGCTGAGCATCTTGGCCAGGTGGGCGGCCACCGAGGCGCTCAAGGCGTCGGCGGACGCGCCCCGGCTGTGCGCGCTGCCCGGACCGGCCAGGCGTTCGAACAGACTGCCGTAACTCATGAGCCGTTACTCCTTGTCCAGCTTGCCGACCAGCGACAGGGTGAAATCGGCGCCCTGGTACTTGAAGTGCGGTCTCACGCTCAGGCCCACGCGGAACCAGCCCGGATTGCCCTCGACATCGCTGACGCGGATGCTGGCCGCACGCAGCGGTCGACGACCACGCACCTCGGCGCTGGGGTTTTCCTGATCGGCGACGAACTGACGGATCCACTTGTTGAGTTCCAGCTCGAGGTCGGTGCGCTCCTTGGTGCCACCCAGTTGCTCGCGCTGCAGCACCTTGAGGTAGTGGGCCAGGCGGCTGACGATGAACAAATAGGGCAACTGGGTACCCAGCTTGTAGTTCAGCTCAGCTGCCCGACCTTCTTCGCTGTTGCCATAGAACTTGGGTTTTTGCGTCGAACAGGCGGAAAAGAAGGCGGCGTTGTCGCTGCCCTTGCGCATGGTCAAGGCGATGAAGCCGGCATCGGCCAGCTCGTATTCGCGACGATCGGAGATCAGCACCTCGGTGGGGATCTTGGTCTCGATCTCGCCCATGCTCTCGAAGTGATGCAGCGGCAGGTCTTCCACCGCGCCGCCGCTCTGCGGACCGACGATATTCGGACACCAGCGGTACGTGGCGAAGCTGTGGGTCAGGCGGGTGGCGAAGGCGTAGGCGGTGTTGCCCCAGAGGTAGTGGGCATGGTCCCGGCTGACGTTTTCGCGATAGGCAAAGGTCTTGACCGGATTCTCTTCCGGATCGTAGGGCGTGCGTAGCAGGAAGCGCGGCAAGGTCAGGCCGACATAGCGCGCGTCTTCCTGCTCGCGGAAACTCTGCCACTTAGCGAATTGCGGACCGTCGAAGTGATCCTTGAGGTCCTTGAGGTCGGGCAGACCGGTAAAGCTTTCCAGGCCGAAGAAGCGCGGACCGGCGGCGGCGATAAAGGGCGCATGAGCCATGGCCGAGACCGCTGCCACCTGTTGCAGAGTGCGGATGTCCGGTGCGGTGGGGTCGAAGTCGTAGTTGGCGATGATGGCGCCGACCGGCTCGCCACCGAACTGGCCGAATTCGGCGGTATAGACGTGCTTGTAGAGGCTCGACTGGACGATGTCCGGCGAATCCTCGAAGTCTTCCAGCAGATCCTGCTTGGAGACGTTGAGCATCTCGATCTTGTTGTTCTCGCGGAAGTCGGTGCGCTCCACCAGCAGGTGCAGGCCGCGCCAGGCGGCCTCCAGCGACTGGAACTCCGCGTGGTGGAGGATCTCGTCGACCTGGCGGCTGAGCTTCTCATCGATCTCGGCGATCATGCGATCGACCAGTGCCTTCTTGACCGGTTGCTGGGCGTTTTGCGGCTTGAGCAGCTCTTCGATAAAGGCGGAGATGCCGCGTTTGGCCACGCCATAGCCCTCGTCGTGGGGCGCGAGGCGAGTCTCGGCGATGATGCGGTCGAGGATGCCACGGCCTTCAGCGACGTCGGCAGCGGGTTGCGGGAGCAGGGTAGCGGTCATGATGATCTTCCTGATCAGACGTCTTGATTCGGCAAGCCGAGTTCGCCGAGCACCGTGGCCCGGGCGACCGGATCGGCGAGCACCTGCTCGATGGCCCTGCGGAACGCCGGGGCGTTGCCGAGCGGCCCCTTGAGCGCCACCAGGGCATCGCGCAGATCCATCAGTTGCTTGAGTTCGGGCACCTGCTGCACCAGCCGCGCCGGGCTGAAGTCGGCCATGGCCTTGAGGTCGAGCTGGACGGCCAGATCGTCCTGGCTGTCGTCCTGCAGGCGATTGGGTACCGCCAGGGTCAGGCCCAGCTGCTGCTTGGCCATCACCTCATCGAAGTTGTCCTTGTCGACGGCTACCGGCTTGCGGTCTTCGAGCTTGCGGTCGTCGGCTCGCTGGGTGAAATCGCCCAGCACCATGAGCTTGAGGGGCAGTTCGAGTTCTTCCTCGGCACCGCCGCTGGCGGGTCGAACCGTGACGTTGATGCGTTCTTTCAGGGCAACCGAGCCTTCTTTGGCCATGTGTTTCTCCTTGGGTATGAGGACAAGCCTCAGTCGAGAGCCGCTTCGAGATCGAGGCGGCAGAGTCGCGGACGCAGCTGTTGCAGCTGCATCCGGCTATCGGCGGTGGCGGGAAGGGCTTCCAGGCACTGGCCGCGGGCCTGCAGGATCTCCAGCGCCAGTTGCGGCTCCCAGTGCGCCAGCAGGGCGCCGTGTTCGGCATCCAGGGCCGCGAGCTGAAGGTGTGCCAGTTCGAACTGGCGGGCCTGGATCAGCAACCGGACGCTGGCCAGATCCCACAGCAGGCGCTGGCGTTCGCCCTGGGCACTGCAGCTGCGCTGCTGCAGGTGGCGCACGGCGCTCTTGAGGCCGCTCGCGCGCAACTCCCCCAGGGCTTCGGCAAGGGCTTCGCTCCAGCTGTCCTGGCACGCCTCGCTTGAGGCGGATACGGGTTGCGTCGCCTTAGCCGCCGTCAGGCCGGACAGCCAGAAGCGGGTCTGGGCATCGGCAAAGGGTTGCCCGTCATGGAAGGCCAGGGCTTCGAGACCTGGCAGCCGTTCCAGCAGCAACATCAGCGGCCACTCGATTTCTCGACAACTCGTTGTCGCACCGAGGGCCTGCAGACACTCCCAGGCCAGCCGCTGGCCATCCAGCCAGAAAGGCGCCCGCGTCAGGCTGACCTCCAGTTCGCCGAGCAGCAGAGAAAAATCACCAGCGGCCTGGCACTCCTGGAAATATTTCAGGCGATCAGCTGGCAGGCCGCGCAAGCCGGTGACACCCCTGGCATCATGAGCGGGCAGACTGTCGATGCCGCTCCACAGCAAGGCGCGATTCAGCCGCAGGGCGCGGTGGTCGCCGCTCCGCTGACGTAGCCACCAGCCGCTCAGCGTGCGGGCGCTTTCCTGCAGCTGGCGCAGCAGACGATGGGCGTCCTTGTCCGAGTCCAGCGGGCCCTGGGGTGCCTGAGCGGTTACGACCGGGCTGGGTGACAGGGCTGCGATGGTCGACTCCGCCGGAGCGGTGGATTGGATCTGGCGACGTCGTTGCTCATCGAGGCGACGTACCAACGGCAACAGCAGCGGAGCGGCCTCGCCCAGGCGTGGCTGGAGGAGTGCCTCCAACTGGCCGAGCTGGGTACTGAAGGTCTGTAGCCAGGATGCTTCCAGCGTCGTCAGGGCGGTGGTATTGAAGACGCCTTCCAGGCGGATCTGGAGCCAACCGAGCGCCGCGGCGCGGGTGCGCTCCTTGCGGGGGTAAAGATCCTGCCAGTGAGCCTCCAGCAATCGCTCAAGCAGAGCCAGGCCGGCTTCCAGCCCCGTCCAGTTCCGGGTGCAATACAGGGCCCAGGTCAGCCAGACGGCGACGCGCAGGTCCTTGGAGTGCTCACGCAGAAAGGTGGTCGCCTGCTCGGCCGTGGACTCCCAGTCCGGCATGACGTCGCGATGCAGTGCCTGGGTGTTCTGGCAGACCGCTTCGAGTCTCTCGAACTCGGGGCTATAGCGGCGATCTTCCCCGGCGAAGTTGTCCGTGGTGATGGGTTGATCGGCGACCGCTATATAGTTCTGGGCGAGCGAAGACAATAAAGTCATCCATGACCTCACGGGATTGAAGTTCTATTCCTTGAACTTCTTAAGACGAAAACTACTGGAGAGCTTTTCGCCTGCTGCTGGGCAGCTATTGGCTCAAAATGTCCTAGAGGCGCATCCTAGAGCGGTTTTATGAGCTTTGGTAGCAAAAAATTGTGATCTATGTCCAATTTTTATTGCTTAATTCTTAATGAAAAATAAGCCTATTTAGTGAAGTGACAAAAATTGTCCGAACTAACTGTGAAAACCTGACAGTCATCGTCAGTTTTAAAAGATATGATAAGTCACAACTATAAAGTTATATTTTAAGTTGGGCCGGACTTGCCTGTTCGCGAAGCTATTAAAGCCATCCATATTCCGCCATCGACAGCGGCTCCCCATCCCCCACGATGAAATGATCCAGCACCCGCACATCGATCAGCGCCAGGGCATCCTTGAGGCGTGTGGTGAGCAGGCGGTCGGCCTGGCTGGGTTCGGCGATGCCGGAAGGGTGGTTGTGGGTGAGGATGACGGCGGCGGCGTTGTGGGCGAGGGCGCGCTTGACCACCTGGCGGGGGTAGACGCTGGCGCCGTCGATGGTGCCGTGGAACAGGGCTTCGAAGGCCAGCACCCGGTGACGGGTGTCGAGGAACAGGCAGCCGAAGATCTCGTGGGGTTCGTGGCGCAGGCGGGCCTTGAGATAGTCGCGGACCTGCTGCGGGCTTTCCAGGGCCGAGTCGCGCTTGAGGCCTTCGGCCAGGTGGCGGCGGCCCATCTCCAGGACCGCCTGCAACTGGCTGAACTTGGCCGGGCCGAGGCCGAGGTGGGCGCTGAAGGCGGTGAGATCGGCTTCCAGCAGGGCCCTGAGGCTGCCGAATTCCCCAAGCAGCTGGCGGGCGAGGTCCACCGCGCTTTTGCCGGCCACGCCGGTGCGCAAGAAGATCGCCAGCAGTTCGGCGTCGGTGAGGGCCTGGGCGCCTTGTTCCAGCAGTTTCTCCCGCGGCCGTTCCTGGGCCGGCCAATCCTTGATGCTCATGGGCGCTCCTTGTCTGGCGGGGCGCCTGCGTCCTGCAGGCGCTGTGCTATCTTAACCGGATCATTCGCGGGTGCGCGCAGGCCTCGATTGGCCGTGCGATGCCCGTTCTAGACGGTTTGAGAACGGAAAGGCTATATGCAGCGGCTCCATCGTAAACGCATCGTGCTGGGCGTCGGAGGTGGCATCGCCGCTTACAAGAGCGCCGAGCTGGTGCGCCGACTCAAGGATCAGGGCGCCGAGGTGCGGGTGGTGCTGACCCGCGGCGGTCGCGAATTCATCACGCCGCTGACCCTGCAGGCACTGTCGGGTCTGCCGGTGCATCTGGATCTGCTGGACCCGGCCGCCGAAGCGGCCATGGGGCATATCGAGCTGGCCCGCTGGGCCGATCTGGTGCTGGTCGCGCCGGCCACCGCCGATGTCATGGCGCGCCTGGCCCAGGGCGTGGCGGACGATCTGCTCACGACCTTGGTGCTGGCCACCGATGCCCGGGTCGCCCTGGCACCGGCCATGAACCAGGCCATGTGGCGCGATCCGGCCACCCAGGCCAATGCCGAGCTCCTGCGCAGCCGTGGCATCAAGCTGTTCGGTCCGGCCAGCGGCAGCCAGGCCTGTGGCGACGTCGGCCCCGGCCGGATGCTGGAAGCCACCGACCTTGCCCAGCTCGCCGCCGACTGCTTCCAGCGCCTCGACCTGACCGGTCGCCACGTGGTCATCACCGCGGGGCCGACCCAGGAAAACATCGATCCGGTGCGCTACATCACCAACCACAGCTCCGGCCGCATGGGCTTCGCCCTGGCGGAAGCGGCGGCGGAGGCGGGCGCGCGCGTTAGCCTGGTGAGCGGCCCGGTGCATCTGCCGACCCCCGATCGCGTCGAGCGTATCGACGTGATCAGCGCTCGCGACATGCTGGCCGCCTGCGAGGCGCTGATGCCCTGCGACGTGCTCATCGCCTCGGCGGCGGTGGCGGACTATCGCCCCGAGGTCATCGCGCCGCACAAGCTGAAGAAGGATCCCACCCGCGGTGACGGGCTCCTGCTGGAGCTGGTGCGCAACCCGGACATCCTCGCCACCCTGGCAGGGCGCCCGGATCGCCCCTTCAGCGTCGGCTTCGCCGCGGAAACCCAGAATCTGCTGGAGTACGCCCAGCGCAAGCTGCGAGACAAGAATCTCGACCTCATCGTCGCCAACGACGTGGCCAATCCGGCCATCGGCTTCAACAGCGAAGACAACGCGGTCACCGTGATCGACCGTGGCCTGCACGAGATCCGCTTCGAGCAGACCAGCAAGGGCAAGATCGCCCGGCAGCTCATCGCCCTGATTTCCACCCACCTGAAAGACACCACCCAGAACCATGCATAGCCTTCAAGCCAAGATCCTCGACCCGCGCCTGGGGCGCGATTTCCCGCTGCCGTCCTACGCCACCCCCGGCTCGGCCGGCCTCGACCTGCGCGCCATGCTGCAGGAGGATCTGGTGCTGGAGCCGGGGCAGACCGCGCTGATTCCCACCGGGCTCGCCATCCATGTGGCCGATCCGTCGCTGGCGGCGCTGATCCTGCCGCGCTCGGGCCTGGGCCATAAGCACGGCATCGTGCTGGGCAATCTGGTCGGCCTGATCGACTCGGACTACCAGGGCGAGCTGATGGTCTCCTGCTGGAATCGCGGCCAGACCACCTTCACCGTGAGCGTGGGCGAACGTATCGCCCAGCTGATGCTCGTACCTGTGGTGCAGGCGCACTTCGATATCGTCGACAGCTTTACCGAGACCGAGCGGGGCGCTGGCGGCTTCGGCCACTCCGGTACCCGCTGACGCCAGACACGCAAGGCGCGCCGTGACATAAAGGAGAAGAACGGCATGGCAAGGGGCAAGAACGACAAGGATGTGCGCAAGGCGGCCCCCCGGGTCGCTGGCTTGCCCGGCATGGGCGCGGGACTGCTGCTGGCGCTCGCCGGCCTGCTGCTGGCCGCGCTGCTGCTGTGGTTCCTGGTGTTGCAGCCGCAGGGCGCGCGCAACCAGGAGCAGCAGGCGGACCAGGCGCTGCAGGCGCAGGCGACCTCCCTCAATCAGCTGCTGGTCGGCCTGACCCGCCGGCTGCAGGGTGTCGCCGGGGATGCCCTGGTGCTGCAGGCCCTGCAGGGCAACGATCCGGCGGCGCGCGCGGCGGCGGAAAGCCAGCTGCGCGAGCGCCTCGGCGTGGTCGACGTGCTGGTGGTGCCGGCCGGCATGCGCCAGATCGAAGACGATCGTCCCGGCCCCCTCAACTATGCCGCCCTCGATCTGCTCAAGCGCCTGGAAAGCGGCCAGCGGACCCCGCCGGAAGCCTATCGACTGGGCGATCGCTGGCTGGTCTACAGCGCCCAACCCATCCGCCGCGGCGATCAGCTGCTTGGCAGCGCCGTGCTTGTGGAAGAGCTGCCCGCCGTGCTGCAGGGCTGGGCCACGCCATCGGCGAACGTCGGCCAGTGGCGCCTGCTGCAGCAATTTCCCGGTGGCAGCGTGCAGGTGCTGGCCAGTGGCGGCAGCCCGGGCGATCCGGCGCTGATGCGGCGGCTCGCCACCGGCAGCCCGCTCTGGACGCTGGAGTTGGCACCCGCCGCCGAGGCAGGCGCCGATACACCGCTGGGCATCCCCCTGGTGGCGCTGCTGCTGGCGCTGTTTGGCGTGCTGGCGGGCTTTTGGCTGTTTTCCCGGGAGCTGTCACGCCGGCTCCGTGACGACGTCCGCAGTCTGACGGCCTATGCCGAGGAACTAGAAGCCAATCAGATAGCCAAAAGCCCGACTTTGCGCCTGGCGGTAATGGAACCCGTGGCCAAGTCGACGGCCCGATTGGCCAGCCGATCGGCCGGGTCGTCGCCGGACCTGTACGCCACCGCTCCCAGCGATGCGGTGGCCAAGACCCTGGCGGAGTTTGCCGACAGAGGCCGCTCGCAGCAGAGCGAGCCGCTGTTCCAGACCACCGACATCCTCGATATCAGTATCCTCGACGAAGACCAGGATCTCCTGGGATT
This sequence comes from Pseudomonas sp. HR1, assembly GCF_030175875.1. Lineage (NCBI taxonomy): Bacteria > Pseudomonadati > Pseudomonadota > Gammaproteobacteria > Pseudomonadales > Pseudomonadaceae > Pseudomonas > Pseudomonas sp. HR1. Next base: position 958,661 of record NZ_JASNRF010000001.1, on the reverse strand, counting down.
GGAGAAACCCCCGATGAGCACTACCCCGCAAGCCCCCCAACTCAACGCCAGCATCTTCCGCGCCTACGATATCCGTGGCGTGGTGGGTGACTCCCTGACCGCCGAAGCCGCCTACTGGATCGGGCGCGCCATCGGCTCGGAGAGCCTGGCACGTGGCGAGCCCAACGTGGCCGTCGGCCGTGACGGCCGCCTGTCCGGCCCCGAGCTGGTCGCCCAACTGATCAAGGGCGTGGCCGACAGCGGCGCCAATGTCAGCGATGTCGGCATGGTGCCGACCCCGGTGCTCTACTACGCCGCCAACGTGCTCGAAGGCAAGTCCGGCGTCATGCTGACCGGCAGCCACAACCCGCCGGACTACAACGGCTTCAAGATCGTCATCGCCGGCGAGACCCTGGCCAACGAATCCATCCAGCGTCTGCGCGAGCGCATCGAGACCGGTGACGTGGCCAGCGGCCAGGGCCAGATCAAGCAGGTCGACGTGCTCAAGAGCTACGCCGACTACATCCGCAACGACGTGGTACTGGCCAAGAAGCTCAAGGTGGTGGTGGACGCCGGCAACGGCGTGGCCGCGGTCAACGCGCCCCAGCTGATCGAGTCCCTGGGCTGCGAGGTCATCCCGCTGTTCTGCGAAGTGGACGGCAACTTCCCCAACCACCATCCGGATCCGGGCAAGCCCGAGAACCTGGAAGACCTGATCGCCAAGGTCAAGGAAACCGGTGCCGACCTGGGCCTGGCCTTTGACGGCGACGGCGACCGCGTCGGCGTGGTGACCAACGAAGGCAAGATCATCTATCCCGACCAGCTGCTGATGCTGTTCGCCAAGGACGTGGTCTCCCGCAACCCGGGCGCCGACATCATCTTCGACGTCAAGTGCACCCGCCGCCTGAACAACCTCATCGCCGGCTACGGCGGTCGTCCCATCATGTGGAAGACCGGCCACTCGCTGATCAAGAAGAAGATGAAGGAAACCGGCGCGCTGCTGGCTGGCGAGATGAGCGGCCACGTGTTCTTCAAGGAGCGCTGGTTCGGTTTCGACGACGGCATCTACAGCGCCGTGCGTCTGCTGGAGATCCTCAGCCAGGAGAAGAACAGCGCCCAACAGGTGTTCGATACCTTCCCGGTAGACATCTCCACCCCGGAGATCAATATCCAGGTGACCGAAGAGAACAAGTTCGGCATCATCGAAACCCTGCAGCGCGACGCCCAGTGGGGCGATGCCCAGATCACCACCCTGGACGGCGTCCGCGTCGATTACCAGAACGGTTGGGGCCTGGTGCGTGCGTCCAACACCACGCCGGTGCTGGTGCTGCGCTTCGAGGCGGAAACCCTCGAAGAGCTGGAGCGCATCAAGACGGTGTTCCGCAAGCAGCTGCTGGCGGTACAGCCGGATCTGAATCTGCCGTTCTGACCTCGGGTCAGCGGTAGCACAGAGGGCGCCTAGGCGCCCTTTGTCTTTTCTATGTCGACCTTGAGAGGTGAGCCATGACCCTGAGCCGCGAGGATGCCTCGCACGTCGCCGAGGTGCTGTCCGAGGCGCTGCCCTATATCCGCCGGTTCGTCGGCAAGACGCTGGTGATCAAGTACGGCGGCAACGCCATGGAGAGCGACGAGCTCAAGGCCGGTTTCGCCCGTGACATCGTGCTGATGAAGGCGGTGGGCATCAACCCGGTGGTGGTGCACGGCGGCGGTCCGCAGATCGGTGACCTGCTCAAGCGCCTGTCCATCGAAAGCCACTTCATCGATGGCATGCGCGTCACCGACGCCCAGACCATGGACGTGGTGGAGATGGTGCTGGGCGGCCAGGTCAACAAGGACATCGTGAATCTGATCAACCGCCATGGCGGCAAGGCCATCGGCCTGACCGGCAAGGACGCGGGCCTGATCCGCGCCACCAAGCTCAAGGTCAGCCGGCAGACGCCGGAAATGACCAAGCCGGAGATCATCGACATCGGCCATGTGGGCGAGGTCACCGGGGTCAACACCGACCTGATCAACATGCTGGTGCGTGGCGACTTCATCCCGGTCATCGCGCCCATCGGCGTGGGTCCGGACGGCGAGTCCTACAACATCAACGCCGACCTGGTGGCGGGCAAGGTGGCCGAGGCACTCAAGGCCGAGAAGCTGATGCTGCTGACCAACATCGCCGGCCTGATGGACAAGCAGGGCCAGGTGCTCACCGGGCTGTCCACCGAGCAGGTCAATTCGCTGATCGCCGACGGCACCATCTACGGCGGCATGCTGCCGAAGATCCGCTGCGCGCTGGAAGCGGTGCAGGGCGGCGTGCAGAGCGCCCACATCATCGATGGCCGGGTGCCCAACGCGGTGCTGCTGGAAATCTTCACCGATGTCGGCGTCGGTACCCTGATCTCCAACCGCAAGCGCTGAGCGCTTGCGGTCGGACCAGAAACGGCGCCCCAGGGCGCCGTTTTCATTGGTGGACTGAACTCACTGCTCCCAGCTGGCCTTGGGCAGGGTCAGACCGTGCTGGCCGTTGTAGGCCGCCCGCTTGGGCGATTCCCAACCCTGCAGCAACGCCTCCTCGACCCGGTAGATCTCCACGCCCAACGGGCGGCAGACCTTGAGCGGGTCCTCGGCGTCAGGACCCCACATCGCCAGGGACAGATCGCCGCCCGGGCAGGTGGACAGGGCGCAGAGCACGTCGATCTCGGCGAAGAATTCCAGGTAGTCGCCGGGCTTTGCCGGGCAGGCCTTCATGAAGTACAGGTCGTCATGGTTGAGGCCGGTGCACTGGAAGATGTTCAGCACATCGTGGACATCGAATTCGGTGAGACCGTGGGGCAGCACCGCGCGGGTCAGATTCGAGTGGCAGTGGTGGTGGAAGTCCTCGCCGGTGAGCATCTTGTTGACGTAGGGATCGCAGCGGGTGCCGAGCAGATCGTGCAGACGGCCGCCGTGTTCGTCGATGCCGTAGCCGGCCAGGCTGTCGTCGGTGATGGTCAGCAGCGGACGCAGGAAGGGCAGGTTCGACCAGAGGCGGTCGTAGGTGCTGACGTGGGCCCCCTGCAGTTGCCGGGTGCGCGCGGCCCACATACGCTCGCGTGGGTCCTCGGCGTTCCAGACGTTGAAGTCGCCCACCTGGGGACCGTGCGGGGTGGTGACGCGAAACAGATGGCCCGCCGGGACCTTCCAGGCGCGACCGGTGCGGATCGGGATCTCGAATTGCTCGATCAGGGTACGCGCGTCCTTGTCCTCGCGCAGGCGATCGTAAAAGGCCTGGTCGACCTGCAGGGCGGAACCCTGGGTGGACTGGTAGGCGGCGGGGTAGTCCTTGTACATGGGAGGTCTCCTCGGTCAGAGCGGCCTGGCTGCGCTCAGCAGATCCAGCAGCCGGTTTTCGGAATCGTCGAGATAGCTGGCCATGGCCTCGGCCGCCGCCTGGCGCTGTCCGGCGGCGAGCAGGTCGTGGATCTGGCGGTCGCGGATGACCCAGGGCCGCTGGAAGTGCTCCTCGTCGGGCGCGAGGGAAAACAGCAGGCGTATCTGGGCGGCGACGGTGGCGAAGAATTCATCGAACAACGGACTGCCCAGCAGGCCGACGATGTGCTGATGGAAATGCAGGCCGTGGGTGCCGAGGGCGCGCCAGTCTTCACGCGACTGCGCCAGTTCGGCGGCCTCCAGGGCGTCCAGCATCCGATCGGACTGGTATTCGCGCAGCGGGCGGCTGGTGAGGATGGCCTGCAGCTCCAGGGTGCGGCGCACGGTAAAGAGGTCGCGCACCTCGGCCAGGCCCAGGCGCCGCACCATCACCCCCTTGTGCCGCACATAGGTGGCCAGGCCTTCGCGATCCAGCTGGTGCAGGGCTTCGCGAATGGTGTTGCGCGAGGCGTTGTAGGCCTTGACTAGTTCAGCCTCGACCAGCGCCGTACCGGGTAGCAGGCGACCGCCGATGATGTCTTCGCGCATTTCCAGCAGCAGCTGAGCCCCCAGGGACAGCGCGCCTGCGTCTTTGCCGCTCATAGGTCTTCACGCCCGATTGTTCAACAATACGTAGAAAATCGATTTGCACGGTACGTGCCAGAATATGGCGTGAAGAGGCGGCAACCTTGTCGTGCCGCCCAGCAGGCCATCGGCGGAGGGGGCCGCCGGCAGCGTGCTCAGAAGGGCTAGCGATCCGTGGCCTGAGCCGCTTCCAGTCGCTGCATGCGTGCACGATCGGAGTCGAAGGCTGCGCTGGTGCTGGTGCGCAATTCGGCGTAGCGCTGCAGATCGGCCTGCAGACGCACCTGATCGGCCGCCGCGGCGTCGAGGCGTGCCTGCAGGTCCGCCGGCAGCGCCTGGCCATTGCGCTGCTGCACCGCCGCCTGCTCCATCAACTGGCTCTGCAGCTGGCGTGCGGCCTCAAGGTTAGCCTTCTTGATCTGCATCAGGCCATCGAGCTCCGTCAGCTTGCGCGCCTTGGCGCGGTCGACGTCCTCGACATTGCTGTAGAGCTTGCGCAACTGGCCATCGACGACCGCCTGCTGGCGCTCGCGCGCCTGGCGATCGAGTTCGGCGGCGGGCAGCGCCGGCGCGACCTTGCGGATCACCCGGCCCTGCTCGTTGAGCACGTCATAGCCCTTGCCAGCGTATTCCGGCGGCACGCCCTGGCGGTCGATGACCAGGGTGCCGTTGCGGTCCAGATAGCGGTACAGCTCGGCCGCCTGGCCGGCCAGCGGCAGGGCGATGAGCAACAGGCTGGCAGCGGCGCGACGTACGACCATGGCCGTCTCTCCTGGGGCTAGATGCCGTATTGAGCGCGATAGTCCTGGACGGCAGGGAGGTGACGCTTGAGCTCGGCGTCCTCGGCCAGGTATTCGAGCACCTGATCCAGCGCCACGATGCTGAGCACCGGAATGCCGTAGTCGCGCTCGACTTCCTGGATGGCCGACAATTCGCCGCGGCCGCGCTCCTGGCGGTTCAGGGCGATGAGCACCCCGGCCGCGCTGGCGCCCTGACCCTCGATGATCTGCATGACCTCACGGATGGCGGTGCCGGCGGTGATGACGTCATCGATGATCAGCGCCCGACCGGTCAGAGGCGCGCCCACCAGCAGGCCGCCTTCGCCGTGGTCCTTGGCTTCCTTGCGGTTGAAGCACCAGGGCACGTCGCGGCCGTGGTGCTCGACCAGGGCCACCGCCGTGGCCGCGGCCAGAGGGATGCCCTTGTAGGCCGGGCCGAAGAGCACATCGAAGGGCAGGTTGGCCTGCACCAGCGCATCGGCATAGCAACGGCCGAGCTGAGCCAGGGCCGCACCGCTGTGGAACAGGCCGGCGTTGAAGAAATAGGGGCTGATACGACCCGATTTCAGGGTGAATTCACCAAAGCGCAGAACTCCGCGCTCGATGGCGAAACGAATGAAATTACGCTGATACGCCTGCATATAAGTCCTTGCGCGGCTTGTATTTAGCTAAACCGGTTTAGCTCGGGTATCATACATCCACGATTTTTTGGGGGCCATTTATGCGGATCATCAGCTTGAACGTCAATGGTATTCAGGACGCTGTGGAGCGGGGCCTGTTGCCCTGGCTTAAGGCGCAGAATGCCGACGTGATCTGCTTGCAGGATACGCGCGCCTCTTCTTACGACATGGACGATCCGGCCTATGCGCTGGAGGGTTACATCCTCTATGCCTGCGACGCCGAAGTGCCGTCCCAGGGCGGGGTCGCGCTCTATACGCGGGTCCAGCCGAAGGCGGTGATCAGCGGCCTGGGCTTCGAGTCCTGCGATCGCTTCGGTCGCTACCTGCAGGCGGACTTCGACAAGGTCAGTATCGCCAGCCTGCTGCTGCCTTCGGGCAAGCGCGGTGACGAAGACCTGAACATGAAATTCAAGTTCATGGACGACTTCACCCACTACCTGAACAAGCAGCGCCGCAAGCGCCGCGAGTACATCTATTGCGGCTCGCTGTACGTGGCGCACCAGAAGCAGGACGTGAAGAACTGGCGCGACTGCCAGCAGATCCCCGGTTTCCTGGCGCCCGAACGGGCCTGGATGGACGAGGTGATCGGCAACATGGGCTATGTGGATGCCCTGCGCGAAGTGAGCCGCGAAGGCGACCAGTTCAGCTGGTGGCCGGACAGCGACCAGGCCGAGCACCTCAACCTGGGCTGGCGCTTCGACTACAACATCCTGACCCCGGGTCTGCGCCGCTTCGTCCGCTCGGCGCGCCTGCCGCGGCAACCGCGCTTCTCCGAGCACGCGCCGCTGATCGTCGACTACGACTGGACCCTGAGCATCTGATCCAGACGCTGCTCCGAAACGAGAAAACCAGCCCGAGGGCTGGTTTTTTGTTGGGCGACTATTTCACCAGGATAACCGGCAAGGGCACCTGATGGACCACGCGATGGGCCACCGAGCCGAGCAGCAGGCCGCTGAGCGAGCCCAGGCCGCGGGTGCCCATGACCACGGTGTCCACCTGCAGGCGCCGCGCCGTCTCGCCGATGGTCTCGGCGATGCCGCCGAAGCCCACGTGGATCTGGGCCTCGATACCGGCTTCGAGCAGGGCCGGGCGCGCCCGGATCAGGATGTCTTCGGCCTTGTCCTGCAGGCTGCCGCGCCATTCGCGCAGGATGCGGTCGTCGAAGGGCGCGCCATAGATTTCCGGCTCGTTCTGGACGTTGAGCAGGTGCAGCTCCAGCGACAGCCCGGCCTTCACCAGGTCGAGGATGTAGCGCAGGGCGTTGTCGGCGCTGGGGGAACCGTCGTAGGCGACCAGGACATTGTGCATGGGGCATCTCCACGAGAGGGGTATGCCTTCATGCTAGACCCTGGCTGTCAGGGACGCTTGATCCCGATCAAGCCCGCGGCCTCAATGCCCCACCCAGTTGCGCGCGCCCTTGGGAATCACCTCGGATTCGTCCAGCTTGCTGGCGAACATGCTCACGGCTTCCACGGCGTCGCTGGCGCCATCGCGGATCTGCACGATCACCGCACCGGCCTGGTCGGCCAGCTCGACGCCCTTGACCGCTCGACCCTGGGTGCTTTCCATGCTGGCGACCGCCTGCTGGGTCTCGCTCAGGATCCGCCCGATCATCTCGGCGATCTCCGCCGTGGCGCTGCTGGTGCGCCCCGCCAACTGGCGGACCTCGTCGGCGACCACGGCGAAGCCACGCCCCTGATCACCGGCGCGCGCGGCCTCGATGGCGGCGTTGAGCGCCAGCAGGTTGGTCTGGTCGGCGATGCCGCGGATGGTGTTGACGATGGCGGTGATCTGCTCGGAGCGCTGGCCCAGCTGGCCGATCACCTCGGCGGAGGCGCTGACGTTGTGGGCGATCTCGCGCATCTCGCCGGCGGCCGCCTGGATGATCCGGGTGCCGTGCTCGGCGACCTTCTCGGTCTCGGCGGAGATGTGATAGGCCCGCGAGGCGCTGCGGCTGTCGCTTTCGTGCTTTTCCACCCGCTCGCTGATGTCGCTGGCGTACTTGACCACCTTGTATAGCCGACCGGTAGCGTCGTACACCGGGTTGTAGCTCGCCTCCAACCAGACCACCCGGCCGTGCTTGCCCAGCCGCTTGAACTGGCCGCGAAAGAACTCGCCGGCATTGAGGCGGCGCCAGAAGTCGGCGTATTCACTGCTATTGACCAGGGCCGGCTCGCAGAACAGGCGATGCTGCTGGCCCTGGATCTCCTTGAGGCTGTAGCCCAGGGTGGCCAGGAAATTGTCGTTGGCCGTGAGGATGCGCCCGTCCAGGTCGAATTCGATGCGCGCCAGGGCGCGGTCCAAGGCCTTGAGGTTGCTCTGGGCTTCGCTGTCGCGCTCGACCTGGGCGGTGACGTCGAGGGCGTACTTCACCACCTTGGCGATCCTGCCGCTGCTGTCGGGCACCGGGTTGTAGCTGGCTTCCAGCCAGAGGGTACGGCCCTGGGCGTCCAGGCGGTGGAAGGTGCCGGAAACAAACTCGCCGCGCTTGAGGCGGGCCCAGAAATCGCCATAGTCGCGACCCTGCACCACGTTGGCCGGACAGAGCCGGCGATGGTGCTGACCGACCAGGGTGTCGGCACGATAGCCGGTCAGGCGGAGAAAGTTGTCGTTGGCACGCAGGACGGTACCGTCGGTATCGAACTCGATCACCGCCATGGACCGCTCCAGCGCCTGGGTCAGGCCCTGGTTGGCGTGCAACTCGGCCTCCAGCCGAGCGATGGTCTTCTTGTGGTGCGCATTGAACATGGCAGAACTCGCTGGCCGGGGGGGAGGTAGTCAGCCTATCGGCGCGGATCGGAGCGACTTGATGGCACCCGGCGAACGGCAGAACTCGGCCGTTGAGTGGCTGTCGCAAACGCGCCGGCCCGGGGCGTAAACAGGCATCTTGGGGTCTGGGGCCGGGCCTACCATCGCGGCCAAGGGGGTGGTTTTCACCGCCACAGACTTTAGGAGCGCCGCGATGTTCAGCAAGCAGGACCAAATCCAGGGCTACGATGATGCGTTGTTCGCCGCCATGGGCGAGGAAGCGCGGCGCCAGGAGCATCACCTGGAACTGATCGCGTCCGAAAACTACACCAGCCAGCGCGTCATGGAAGCCCAGGGCAGCGTGCTGACCAACAAGTACGCCGAAGGCTATCCGGGCAAGCGCTACTACGGTGGCTGCGAGCATGTCGACAAGGTCGAGCAGCTGGCCATCGAGCGTGCCAAGCAGCTGTTCGGCGCCGACTACGCCAACGTCCAGCCGCACTCCGGTTCCCAGGCCAACTCGGCCGTGTACCTGGCGCTGCTGCAGCCCGGCGACACCATCCTGGGCATGAGCCTGGCCCACGGCGGTCACCTGACCCACGGCGCCAAGGTCAGCTCCTCCGGCAAGCTGTACAACGCCGTCCAGTACGGCATCAACACCGACACCGGCCTGATCGACTACGACGAGATCCAGCGTCTGGCCGAAGAGCACAAGCCCAAGATGATCGTGGCGGGTTTCTCCGCCTACTCCAAGACCCTGGACTTCCAGCGCTTCCGCGACATCGCCGACAGCGTGGGTGCTCTGCTGTTCGTCGACATGGCCCACGTGGCCGGTCTGGTCGCCGCCGGGGTCTACCCGAACCCGGTGCCCTTCGCCGACGTGGTGACCACCACCACCCACAAGACCCTGCGCGGCCCCCGTGGCGGCCTGATCCTGTGCAAGGCCAACGCCGACATCGAGAAGAAGCTCAACGCCGCGGTGTTCCCAGGGGCTCAGGGCGGCCCGCTGATCCACGTCATCGCCGGCAAGGCGGTGTGCTTCAAGGAAGCCCTGGAGCCGGGCTTCAAGACCTATCAGCAGCAGGTGATCAGGAACGCCCAGGCCATGGCCGGCGTGTTCAAGGCCCGCGGCTTCGACGTGGTCTCCGGCGGCACCGACAACCACCTGTTCCTGGTCAGCCTGATCAAGCAGGGCATCACCGGCAAGGACGCGGACGCCGCCCTGGGGCGCGCCTGCATCACCGTGAACAAGAACGCCGTGCCCAACGATCCCCAGTCGCCCTTCGTGACCTCGGGTCTGCGCATCGGCACCCCGGCCCTGACCACCCGCGGCCTGGGCGTCAGCGAAAGCGAACGCGTCGCCGGCTGGATCTGCGACATCCTCGACCACCTCGGCGATGCCGATGTGGAAGCCCAGGTGGCGCGCCAGGTGGCCGCGCTGTGCCGCGACTACCCGGTTTACCGCTAGTCGCCACGCGCCTGACGCAACCCTTATCCAACCCCTTTCCCCCTTTGCGGAAAGGGGCGTCGTCTGCAGGAGTCTCCAGATGCAACGCTATTCCGGCTTCGGCCTCTTCAAGCACTCCCTGAGCCATCACGAGAACTGGCAGCGGATGTGGCGCACCCCGACGCCCAAGCCGGTGTACGACGTGGTCATCGTCGGCGGTGGCGGTCACGGCCTGGCCACCGCCTACTACCTCGCCAAGCAATTCGGCGTGAAGAACGTCGCGGTGATCGAGAAAGGCTGGCTGGGCGGCGGCAACACCGCGCGCAACACCACCATCGTCCGCTCCAACTACCTGTGGGACGAATCGGCGCACCTCTATGAGCACGCCATGAAACTGTGGGAGGGCCTGTCCCAGGACCTCAACTACAACGTCATGTTCTCCCAGCGCGGCGTCTACAACCTCTGCCACACCCTGCAGGACATGCGCGATTCCGAGCGCCGGGTCAGCGCCAACCGCTTGAACGGCGTGGACGGCGAACTGCTCGACACCCGCCAGGTGGCCGAGGAGATTCCCTACCTGGACTGCAGCAAGAACACCCGCTACCCGATCTTCGGTGCCACCGTGCAGCGCCGCGGCGGCGTGGCCCGTCACGATGCCGTGGCCTGGGGCTTCGCCCGCGCCGCCGACGCCCTGGGCGTCGACCTGATCCAGCAGACCGAGGTCACCGGCTTCCGCAAGCAGGACGGCAAGGTGATCGGCGTGGAAACCAACCGTGGCTTCATTGGCGCCCGCCGCGTCGGCGTGGTCACCGCCGGCAACTCCGGGCACATGGCCAAGCTGGCCGGCTTCCGCCTGCCGCTGGAATCCCACCCGCTGCAGGCGCTGGTGTCCGAGCCGATCAAGCCCATCATCGACAGCGTCATCATGTCCAACGCGGTACACGGCTACATCAGCCAGTCCGACAAGGGCGACCTGGTGATCGGCGCCGGTATCGACAGCTGGGTCGGCTACGGCCAGCGCGGCTCCTACCCGGTGATCGAGCACACCCTGCAGGCCATCGTCGAGATGTTCCCGATCCTCTCGCGGGTGCGCATGAACCGCCAGTGGGGCGGCATCGTCGACACCTCGCCCGACGCCTGCCCGATCATTTCCAAGACCCCGGTGGAAAATCTGTTCTTCAACTGCGGCTGGGGTACCGGCGGCTTCAAGGCCACTCCGGGCTCGGGCAACGTCTTCGCGGCGTCGCTCGCCTCCGGCGAGATGCATCCGCTGGCCAAGCCCTTCTCCATCGACCGTTTCCACACCGGCGCGCTGATCGACGAACACGGCGCAGCGGCCGTCGCGCACTAAGGAGCCCGAGCATGTTGTACATCCATTGCCCCCACTGCGGGGAACTGCGCTCCGAAGAAGAATTCCACGCCGCCGGCGAGGCGCACATCCCGCGTCCGCTGGATCCCGAGGCCTGCAGCGACGCGGAGTGGGGCGATTACATGTTCTTCCGCGACAACCCGCGCGGCCTGCGTCACGAGCTGTGGGTCCACGCTTCGGGCTGCCGCCAGTACTTCAACGCGACCCGTAACACCGAGACCTACGAAATTCTCGAAACCTATCTGATCGGCGAGCAACCCCGCTTCACCGCCGAGCGAGGAGAGCGCACATGAGCCAGGTCCATCGACTCACCCAGGGCGGTCGCCTGGACCGCAGCCAGGCCATCACCTTCACCTTCAACGGTCAGACCTACCAGGGCTTCAAGGGTGACACCCTGGCCTCGGCGCTGCTGGCCAACGGCGTGGACGTGATCGGGCGCAGCTTCAAGTATTCGCGGCCGCGCGGCATCGTCGCCGCCGGTGCCGAAGAGCCCAACGCCATCATGCAGATCGGCGCCACCGAGGCCACCCAGGTGCCCAACGTGCGGGCCACCCAGCAGGCGCTGTACCAGGGCCTGGTCTCCGCCAGCACCAACGGCTGGCCGAGCGTCAACAACGACCTCATGGGCATCCTCGGCAAGGTCGGCGGCAAGATGATGCCGCCCGGGTTCTACTACAAGACCTTCATGTATCCGCAGAACCTATGGATGACTTACGAGAAGTACATCCGCAAGGCCGCCGGCCTCGGCCGGGCGCCGACCCAGGTCGATCCGGATACCTATGACAACTTCAACCAGCACTGCGACGTGCTGGTGGTGGGCGGTGGCGCCGCCGGCCTGGCCGCGGCCCTGGCCGCCGGTCGCAGCGGCGCCCGGGTGATCCTGGCCGACGAACAGGAAGAATTCGGTGGCAGCCTGCTGGACAGCCGCGAGCGTCTCGACGGCGCCCCGGCCGCCGACTGGGCCGCCAAGGCCGTGGCCGAGCTGCAGGGCCTGGACAACGTGGTGCTGCTGCCGCGCGCCACGGTCAACGGCTACCACGACCACAACTTCCTCACCATCCACGAGCGACTCACCGATCACCTCGGCGATCGCGCGCCCCATGGCCAGGTGCGTCAGCGCCTGCACCGCGTCCGCGCCACCCGCGTGGTGCTGGCCACCGGCGCCCACGAGCGGCCGCTGGTGTACGCCAACAACGACCTGCCGGGCAACATGGTGGCCGGTGCCGTGTCCACCTACATCCGTCGCTATGCGGTGGCCCCGGGTCAGCGCCTGGTGCTGTCCACCAACAACGATTACGCCTACCGCGTGGCCCTGGACTGGCTCGAAGCCGGTCGCCAGGTGGTGGCAGTCGCGGATGCGCGCCCCAATCCGCGCGGCGCCTGGGTCGAGGAAATGCGCAAGCGTGGCGTGCGCGTCATGGGCGGTACCGCCGTCAGCGAAGCCCGCGGCAATACCCGGGTGACCGGCGCCAAGATCGCCACCATCGACCTGACCGCCTTCCGGACCCTGGGTGGCGGCGAGTGGCTCGATTGCGACCTCATCGCCACCTCCGGCGGCTACAGCCCGGTGGTCCACCTGGCCTCGCACCTGGGCGGTCGTCCGCTGTGGCGCGATGACATCCAGGCCTTCGTGCCCGGTCCGGCGCCGCAGAAGCGCCTCTGCGCCGGTGGCGTGAATGGCGTCTTCGCCCTGGGCGATGTCCTGGCCGACGGTTTCGAGGCCGGCGCCACCGCCGCGGCCGAAGCCGGTGCCAAGGTGGTCAGCGGCGAGCTGCCCCAGGCCGAATTCCGCCAGGAAGAGCCGAGTCTGGCGCTGTTCCAAGTGCCCCACGACAAGCCGTCGTCGCGGGCCCCCAAGCAGTTCGTCGACCTGCAGAACGACGTGACCGCCGCCGGCATCGAGCTGGCCTGCCGCGAGGGCTTCGAGTCCATCGAGCACGTCAAGCGCTACACCGCCATGGGCTTCGGCACCGACCAGGGTAAGCTGGGCAACATCAACGGCCTGGCCATCGCCGCCCGGGTGCAGAGCAAGGCCATCCCGGAAGTCGGCACCACCATGTTCCGCCCGAACTACACGCCCATCACCTTCGGCGCCATCGCTGGACGGCATTGCGGCCACCTGTTCGAGCCCAAGCGCTACACCGCGCTGCATGCCTGGCACCTCAAGCAGGGCGCCCTGTTCGAGGACGTCGGCCAGTGGAAGCGCCCCTGGTACTTCCCCAAGGCGGGCGAGGACCTGCACGCCGCGGTCAACCGCGAGTGCCTGGCCGTACGCCGCAGCGTCGGTCTGCTCGACGCCTCCACCCTGGGCAAGATCGACATCCAGGGCAAGGACGCGCGGGAATTCCTCAACCGCGTCTACACCAACGCCTGGACCAAGCTGGACATCGGCAAGGCCCGCTACGGCCTGATGTGCAAGGAAGACGGCATGGTCTTCGACGACGGCGTCACCGCCTGTCTCGCCGACAACCACTTCCTGATGACCACCACCACCGGCGGCGCCGCGCGCGTCTTCGAATGGCTGGAGCTGTACCACCAGACCGAATGGCCGGAGCTGGAGGTGTACTTCACTTCGGTCACCGACCACTGGGCGACCCTGACCCTGTCCGGTCCCAACAGCCGCAAGCTGCTGGCCAAGCTGACCGACATCGATCTGGACAACGCCGCCTTCCCCTTCATGGCCTGGAAGGAAGGCCAGGTGGGCGGGGTACCGGCGCGGGTGTTCCGGATCTCCTTCACCGGCGAACTCTCCTACGAGATCAACGTACCGGCCAACTACGCCATGGGCGTGCTGGAGCAGGTGGTCGCGGCGGGCAAGGAATTCGACCTCACCCCCTATGGCACCGAGACCATGCACGTGCTGCGGGCGGAGAAGGGCTTCATCATCATCGGGCAGGACACCGATGGTTCGGTCACGCCCCAGGACCTGGGCATGGGCTGGGCGGTGAGCCTGAACAAGAGCTTCTCCTTCATCGGCAAGCGCGGCATGCATCGCCAGGATTGCGTCCGCGAGAATCGCAAGCAGCTGGTCGGCCTCAAGCCCCTGGATGCCCGCGACGTCCTGCCGGAAGGTGCGCAACTGGTGTTCGAGCGCAACCAGCCGATCCCCATGGACATGGTCGGTCACGTGACCTCCAGCTACCACAGCGCGACCCTGGGCTACGGCTTCGCCATGGCCATGGTCAAGGGTGGCCTGGGCCGCATGGGCCAGACCGTCTACGCCCCGCTGGCCGATGGCCGCTACATCGCTGCCGAGATCGTCTCGCCGGTGTTCTACGACCCCAAGGGTGAGCGGCAGAACGTCGCCTAACGAGGATAGCGCCCCATGAACAACATCAATGTCTACGACCAATACTCCGCCACGGCGCGCGCCGAATCCCCGCTGTTCCACGCCGAGCTGAACAAGCTCGCCGGCCGCGGCCCGGCCACCGCCGGGGTGACCCTGCGCGAGCGGGCCCTGCTGGGGCATCTGGTCATCCGTGGCGACGCCCATGACGAAGGCTTCACCGGCGCGGTGCAGAGCGTGGTCGGCCTGGAAGTGCCCGGTCCCCTGGCAATCACCCAGAAGGGCGAGAGCTCGCTGCAGTGGCTCGGCCCGGACGAGTGGCTGCTGGTGGTGCCCGGTGGCAGCGAGTTCGCCACCGAGCAGGCCCTGCGCCAGGCCCTGGGCGAGCGCCATGTCGCCATCGTCAACGTCGGCGGTGGCCAGACCCTGGTCGAGCTCAAGGGCCCCAAGGTGCGTGAAGTGCTGATGAAGTCCACCTCCTACGACGTCCATCCGAGCAACTTCCCGGTGGGCAAGGCGGTGGGGACGGTGTTCGCCAAGTCCCAGCTGATGATCCGCCATACCGCGGAAGACACCTGGGAGCTGGTGGTGCGACGCAGCTTCGCCGACTACGTCTGGCTGTGGCTGCAGGACGCGAGCGCCGAGTACGGACTGCGCATCGAGGCCTGATCGGTCGCTGCGTCCAGTCGTTCTCTCGAACCCGACCTGCGTGAGGCGCAGGTCGGGTTTTGTGATTCTGGCTTCATCTCCATGCAAAGGAATTCATCATGAGCCGCACGCCCGATACCTGGATTCTCACCGCCCAGAGCCCGAGTCGCCTCGGCACCGTGGACGTGGTCACGCGCTACCTGTTCGAGCAGGGCTGCTATGTCACCCAGCACCACAGCTTCGACGATCGCGAAGCCCAGCGCTTCTTCATCCGGGTGGAATTCCAGGTACCCAGCGACTTCAACGAAGGCCTGTTTCGCGTCGGTCTGGATCTGCGCTTCACGCCCTTCGACATGACCTTCGAGCTGACCCCGCCCGGCTATCGCGCCAAGGTCGCCATCATGGTCTCCAAGGCCGACCACTGCCTCAACGACCTGCTCTATCGCCAGCGCATCGGCCAGTTGCCCATGGACGTGGTGGCGGTGATCTCCAACCACCCGGATCTGGAGCCCCTGGCGGCCTGGCACGGCATTCCCTATCACCATTTCGCCCTGGATCCCCAGGACAAGCCGGCCCAGGAAGCCAAGGTCTGGCAGGTATTGCAGGAGACCGGTGCCGAGCTGGTGATTCTCGCGCGCTACATGCAGGTGCTGTCGCCCGAGCTGTGCCGTCGCCTCGACGGCTGGGCGATCAACATTCACCACTCGCTGCTGCCCGGCTTCAAGGGCGCGCGGCCCTATCACCAGGCCTATGCCAAGGGCGTCAAGCTGGTGGGCGCCACGGCGCACTACATCAACAACGACCTGGACGAAGGCCCCATCATCGCCCAGGGCGTCGAGTCCGTGGACCATGCCCACTACGCCGAGGACCTGGTGGCCCGCGGCCGCGACATCGAGTGCCTGACCCTGGCTCGGGCGGTGGGCTATCACCTGGAACGCCGCGTCTTCCTCAACGCCGGGCGGACTGTGGTGCTCTAAGGCCTTCCCGCTACCGCTCCAGGCGGGCTGCGAGATCGCCGAGGCGCTCGCAGCCCGCCTGCCTTGTATCACCTCGATCATCTCCCAGTCGCGCGGCGGCACCGTCAGGTGTTGCCGGGGAAGGCGTCTGCGCGTCTGTTGGCCAGGGTCAAAGGTGGAGCTCAGGATCAGGGGAGGCAGGTGCCGGTCAGGCAAGCCTGCTGGCTCTGCCGGCGATGGAGCAGGAGAGGGGCGCACCCGCCTCTGCAGCGGAGAGGCGGGTGGCGGGGCGGACGGTCAGCCCGCCTGGGACAGGGTGGAGCGGACCGCGGGCGGGGCGACGTCTTCGCCAGCCTTTTCCAGATTCTTGCCCAGCAGGGCGTGGTAGAGCTCCTTGTCGCCGAGGATGCCCACGGCGCGGCCATCGGTCTCCAGCACCAGCTTGTGCCCGGTGTGGTAGCGGATCTCCAGGGCGTCGCGCATGCGGATATCGGCCGGTGCCAGGGTCGGCTGGCGCTGCAGGCTGTTGATCGGCATGCCCGGGGTCCAGCGTTGCAGGGCCAGGCTCTCGCCGCCGCGGCGCAGCGCCTTGACCGTCTGGTTGTCGAGCGCCAGCCAGATGTCGTGGCTGCGTTCCAGGCAGATCTCGTTGCCCTCGCGGCCGCACTTGTCCAGGCCGCGCATCAGGCTGTAGCCGCTGAGCACGTTGAGCGGATTGGTGTGGGCGACGAAGGTGCGCACGTATTCGTCCGCCGGATTGAGCACGATGTCCTCGGGACGACCGTGCTGGATGATGCGACCGTCCTTCATGATGGCGATGTTGGTGCCGATCTTGAGGGCTTCGTCGAGGTCGTGGCTGACGAAGACGATGGTCTTGTTGACCTTGGCCTGCAGTTGCAGCAATTCGTCCTGCAGCTGCTGGCGGATCAGCGGATCGAGAGCGGAGAAGGGCTCGTCCATCAGCAGGATGTCGGCGTCCATGGCCAGGGCGCGGGCCAGGCCGACGCGCTGCTGCATGCCACCGGACAGGGAGTCGGGCTTCTTGTTGCGCCACTGGGTCAGGCCGACCAGCTCCAGCTTCTCCTCGACCAGCTTCTTGCGCTCGGCGGCCGAGCGGCCCTGCATCTCCAGACCGAAGCCGACGTTCTCGGCCACGGTCAGCCAGGGCATCAGGGCGAACTTCTGGAACACCATGGCGATGCGGGTGGTGCGCATGTCCTTGAGCACCGCGGGCGAGCAGTTGGCGATGTCCACCTCGCTGCCCTTGTGCTCGATCAGCAGCTTGCCGCGACTCACGGTGTTGAGGCCGTTGATGCAGCGCAGCAGGCTGGACTTGCCCGAGCCGGACAGGCCCATCAGCACGCAGATCTCACCCTTCTGGACCTCCAGGCAGGCGTCTTCGACGCCCAGTACCTGGCCGGTCTCCTGGAGGATCTCGCTGCGACCCTTGCCCTGGTCGAGGAGCTCCAAGGCACGCTTGTTCTGCTTGCCGAAGATGACGTCGACATGTTCGAAACGTATGGCGGTCATGATTTACTTAACCTCGCGAGGGGCGGGTTGCTTGCACACCCGGTCGAGCAGGATGGCGATCAGGACGATGGACAGGCCGGCTTCGAAGCCCAGGGCGATGTCCGCGGTGTTGAGGGCGTTCACCACCGGCTTGCCGAGGCCATCGGCACCCACCAGGGCGGCGATCACCACCATGGACAGCGACAGCATGATGCATTGGGTGATGCCGGCGCCGATGCTGGGCATGGCGTGGGGCAACTCGATGCGGGTCAGCAGCTGCCAGCGCGAGCAGCCGAAGGCCTTGCCGGCGTCCATCAGCTCGGCGGGAACGTCCTGGATGCCCAGGCAGGTCAGGCGGATCGGCGCGGCCACGGCGAACACCACCGTGGAAATCAGCCCGGGCACCACGCCCAGGCCGAACAGGGTCAGGGTCGGAATCAGATAGACGAAGGTGGGGACCGTCTGCATCAGGTCCAGGACCGGGCGCAGGCCGGTGTAGAACCAGGGCTTGTGCGCGGCGACGATGCCCAGCGGCACGCCGACGGCGATGCACACTAGGGTGGCGAAGACCACCTGGGCCAGGGTTTCCAGGGTTTCCTGCCAGTACCCCAGGTTGAGGATCAGCAGCAGGGAGACGAGGGCGAAGATCACCAGGCCGATGCTGCGTTGCAACAGATAGACCCCTACCGCGACCAGGGCAATGAAGGCCAGCGGGTTGAACCACATCAGGCCGGCGGTGAGGCCGTGGATGAGGCCGGACAGCACATCGGAGATCTTGTCGAAGACGCTGGCGCCATGCAGCGTCAGCCAGTCGATGAAGTCGGCGATCTGCTGACCGAGAGGGAGCTTGTGGTCGGTAAGTAACATAACGGTGCCCGTCAGGTAGGAGTGGACAGGTCGAAGCACGAGAACCGCGGATTCGTGCTTCGGCTGTGGCAGTACCCGCCCGAACTGGCGCGGGACAGTCGAATGTTATTGTTCTATCAAGGGGCCAGGGTGGCCTTGGCCGCTTCCAGCGCAGGCTTGCCATCGCGGGTGGTCACGCCGGCCAGCCATTGGTCGAGCACCTGCGGATGGGCCTTGAGCCAGGCCTTGGCGGCGGCGCTCGCGGCTTGTTTTTCGTTGAGGACCTTGTCCATCAGCTGGTTTTCCATGTCCAGGGTAAAGGACAGGTTGGTCAGCAGCTTGCCCACGTTGGGGCATTCCTGGACGTAGCCCTTGCGGACGTTGGTGTAGATGGTGGCGCCGCCGAAGTTGGGACCGAAGACGTCGTCGCCGCCTTCGAGATAGGCCATCTTGAAGCGGGTGTTCATCGGATGGGGTTCCCAGCCGAGGAAGACCACCCACTGCTGGCGGCGCTCGGCGCGCTGGATCTGCGACAGCATCCCTGCCTCGCTGGATTCCACCAGCTTGAACTTGCCCAGGTCGAAGGTGTTCTTGTCGATCATGCCCTGGATCAGGCGATTGCCGTCGTTGCCCGGCTCGATGCCATAGATCTTGCCGTCGAACTTGTCGGCGTTCTTGGCAATGTCGGCGAAGCTCTTCACCCCGGCGTCGTAGACGTACTGGGGCACGGCCAGGGTGTACTTGGCGCCCTCCAGGTTGGCGCGTACGGTCTCGACGCTGCCGTTGTCGGCATAGGGCTTGATATCCGCCGCCATGCTCGGCATCCAGTTGCCGAGGAAGACGTCGATGTCCTTGTTCTGCAAGGACTTGTAGGTGACCGGTACGGAGATCATGTTGGTCGTGGTCTGGTAGCCGAGGGCGTGCAGCACCTCGCTGGTCACGGCCGTGGTCACGGTGATGTCGGTCCAGCCGACATCGGCAAAGCGCACCTTGGCACAGGAAGCCGGCTCGGCTGCCTGAACAGCGAGTGGCGCCAGCAGGGCGGCACTCAAGAGCCAACGGGAACAACCTTTCATGGACACATCTCCTTGCGTTTGGCGGGGTACCTTTCGGTGCGCCCCACGTGTATTTATCTGTAACCCATCCCCCCAGGCTCGCCTACCGCCTGCGTCGCTACCAGTGTACGCGGCGTCGTAACCAGAAGCGGAGATGTCGTATCCAGCGTGAGCCCCAGGGCACGTCCGCGCCCGGAGCGCTGTGGCAGAGCGAGAGAGGCGGGCAGCAGCGTCCCTCGCCGTGGCGGAACGCTGGCCAGAGGCGCTGGCGTCGGCCGGAGCGGCCCTGGATCAGTTGGCCAGACTGGCCTTCACCGCCACGTTACCCGGCGCGCCGCTGCGGGTGGCGACGCCCTTGAGCCAGGCGTCGAGGCGTTCGGGATTGCGCTTGAGCCAGTTGCGCACGGCGCGGCGCGGATTGTCCTTTTCGTTGAGCACCCGATCCATCAGCTGGTTTTCCATGTCCAGGGAAAACACCAGGTTGCCCAGCAGCCGGGCCACGTTGGGGCACTGCTGGGCGTAGCCCTTGCGCACCACCGTGTAGACCGTCGCCCCGCCCTGGTTCGGGCCGAAATACTCGTCGCCACCGTCGAGGTAGGCCAGCTTGTGCCGGACGTTCATCGGATGGGGTTCCCAGCCGAGAAAGACGATCCACTGGTGGTCCAGCAATTCCTTCATCCGCACCTGGGTGAGCATGCCCTGCTCGCTGGATTCATCGAGCTTGAAGTCGCCCAGGCCGAAGGCGTTGCTGGCGATCATCTTCTTCACCAGGGCGTTGCCGTCGTTGCCGGGCTCGATGCCGTAGAGGGTGTGATCGAAGCGCTCGGCGAAGCGGGCGATATCGGCGAAGTTCTTCACCCCGGCGTCATAGACGTACTGGGGGACCGCCAGGGTGTAGCGGGCCCCTTCCAGGTTGGCGTGCAGGCGTTCGACCGCACCCGCATCGACCCGCGGCTGACTGAGCTTGGCCTGTGCCGGCATCCAGTTGCCGAGAAAGACATCGGCCTCGCCCGCGGCCAGGGCGTCGTAGGTCTGCGGCAGGGACAGGCGCAGCACCTCGGTCTCGTAGCCGAGGGCGCTGAGCAGATAGCGGGCCGTGGCGTTGGTGATATTGAGATCCGACCAGCCGACATCGGCCAGGCGTACCTGCTGACAATTCTCGGCTTCGCCTGCCTGTACGGCAGCGCTCAGCAACAGACCGGACAACCACAGCGCTGGGGAGATTTTCATCCTGAACTCCAGGGGTCGCGAGGGGAAGGGCCGCTGGCCGCTGCACGTACCGGTCCGTCTGGCCCGGGGGCTGGTGGCTTTTCGCCATAAGTGGCCAGAAGGGCGACGGACGGTCGCAGGGCCTGACCTACAACCGTGCCCGTTGAGTCGCCATGCCACATTTTGGCGCGCGTCGGTTACGTCCCGGTGTTACCGATGGCGTCCACCTGGCGAAGTGCCATCGGCCAAGGGTCGGTCTCGGATCAGAAAGGTCGCAAATAAAAACCCTAGCTAATCAACGTCATTGAGCGCTGCTGAATGGGTTGTTCGTGCCAGACAGCTTGCCTGGGCAGGGGTTCACCCAGTTTCGGCATGGGAATTGCGACATGACTTATGCGTCCGCGACACATCTTTCACCCAACGTTGTCCGTCGCACCTCATTAGAGCCCAGCCAAGGGCCCCAGCCTGCGTGAAGGAGATTCAAACCATGTCGCCCATTCCCACCTCGACACAGGCCCGTGCGATCCAGTCCATCGGCTTTCTGCTGCTGGACAACTTCACACTCATCTCCCTGGCGTCGGTGGTGGAGCCGCTGCGCATGGCCAACCAGCTGTCGGGACGGGAACTCTATCGCTGGTGCACCCTGAGCCTGGACGGCCGACCGGTGCGGGCGAGCGATGGCCTGCAGATCACCCCGGACAGCGCCGTGAGCGCCGCCCCGGTGATGGACATGGTGATCGTCTGCGGCGGCGTGGGCATCCAGCGCAGCGTGTCGCGCGAACATTGCACCTGGCTGCAGAGCCAGGCGCGCCAGGGCCGCAAGCTGGGCGCGGTCTGTACCGGCAGCTGGGCCCTGGCCCGGGCCGGCCTGCTCGACGGCTACGACTGCAGCGTGCACTGGGAAACCCTGGCGGCCCTGCAGGAAGCCTATCCGCGCGTGGTGCTCAGCACCCGCCTGTTCACCATCGACCGCAATCGCTGCACCGCCTCGGGCGGCACCGCGCCGATGGACATGATGCTGCACCTGATCGGTCGCGAGCATGGCCGCGAGCTGTCGGCGGCGATCTCGGAAATGTTCATCTACGAGCGCATCCGCAACGAGCAGGATCACCAGCGCGTCCCCCTCAAGCACATGCTGGGCACCAACCAGCCCAAGCTGCAGGAAATCGTGGCGCTGATGGAAGCCAACCTCGAAGAACCCATCGACCTCGACGAACTGGCGGTCTACGTGGACGTGTCCCGACGCCAGCTGGAGCGGCTGTTCCAGAAGTACCTGCACTGCTCGCCGTCGCGCTACTACCTCAAGCTGCGGCTGATCCGCGCCCGGCAGCTGCTCAAGCAGACCACCCTGTCGATCATCGAGGTGGCCTCGGTGTGCGGCTTCGTCTCCACTCCGCACTTTTCCAAGTGCTACCGCGAATACTTCGGCATCCCGCCGCGTGACGAGCGCCAGGGGCCGACCATCCAGCAGCCCATCGCGCTGATGCCGCTGTCCCAGGAATTGTCGCTGATGCCGGCCTCGTCCGCGCTGGCGGCCCTGAGCCAGGCCCAGGGCGAATCCACCTTTGCCAGCGTGCGGCTGTAAGCCGCCTGCGGCCGCCTAGCGACCGCTGGGCAGGCTGAGCAGCAGCGCCGCCGTCTGCAGATCCGGCTGGCCGTCGAAGCGGCCAGGCCGGTACTTCATCTGGAAGGCGCCGATCACATCGCGGGTGGCCGCATCGAGCACGCCAGTGCGGGGTACCGTATAGCCGATCCGTGCCAACTGGTCCTGGAACCAGGCCGGGGGTGGCAGCACGCCGCCCAGGCTGGCTTGACGCTGGGCGACCACCGCCGGATCCGGCCAGTTGATCAGGCCCGCGGCGGCCAGGCGCGCCCAGGGAAATAGCGGACCCGGATCCTGCTTGCGCCCCGGGGCGATGTCGCTGTGGCCAACGATGGCGCGGCGATCCAGGCCGTGGCGTTGTTCGATGTCCTTGAGCAGCGGAATCAGCGCCTTGATCTGGGCTTCGCTGAAGGGATACCACTGGCGTCCGGCCGGGGTGTCGCGAAAGCCCAGGTTGACCATCTCGATGCCGATGGAGGTGGAATTGAGCCAGGTGCGGCCTTCCCATTCGCTCACGCCGGCATGCCAGGCGCGGCGGTTCTCGTCCACCAGGCGATAGATGGTGCCGTCGGTATCGATCAGGTAGTGGGCGCTGACGCCGGCCTGGGTCAGCAGCTTGAGCGACTGCTTGGAATCGGCTGCGGTGTAGTGCAGCACGATGTACTGCACCCGGCTGTCCTGATCGCGGGCGGTGTAGTCGTCATTGATGCGGGGGCCGCTGGAGCAGCCGGCCAGGAGCAGGCCGCAGAGCAGCCAGAGGAGGAGCTTGAAGGGCTTTCGCACGATTACCTCGCGAACGTGGAAGGGGTCAGGCCACGTCCAGGCGATCGCGTCCGGCGCGCTTGGCGCGGTAGAGCGCCTGGTCGGCACGCTCGAATACGGTATCGGCATCCTCGCCCGGCGCAAAGGCCGCGAGACCAGCGGACAGGGTGATCACCACCCGTTCGCCCTTGAAATGGAAGGGGCAGGCGGCGACCGCGGCACGCAGCTGCTCGATCAGGGTGACCCCGCCGGCGACCGGCGTGGCACCCAGCAGCATGACGAATTCCTCGCCGCCGAAGCGGGCGATGAAGTCGGTCTTGCGCAGGCGGCGCTGCAATTCGCTGGCGATGATCTTGAGCACCTTGTCACCGGCCAGGTGGCCGTAGCCATCGTTGATGCGCTTGAACAGATCGACGTCGAGCACCGCCAGCAGCAGATCGCCGCCGTGGCGCTGCCAGCGGGCCACCTCCAGCTCCAGGCGCTCGCTCCAGGCGGCGCGATTGGGCAGGCCAGTGAGGGGGTCACAGAGGGCCTTCTGCCGCTGTTCTTCCAGGTGGCCGCGATACTGCTGGGCCTCGCGCTCCATGCCGGCGACGCGCTCGGTGAGGGCGCTGAGTCTTTCGCTGGCTTCCTGCTCGCGGGTCTCGCGCTGGCTCTGCTGGTCGGCCAGGCTGGTCAGCAGGCCTTCCAGGCGGCTGTCGAGCGACAGCTTGAGGCTGTCCAGGTCGGTCGCCTCCTGCACCTCGTTCTGCAATTCATTGACCTGGCCGCGCAGGGCGTCGCCAAAGGCGCGCTCCTGGGTCTGGCCGTCCTGGCGTCCGACGTGGACGTCCTGCAGACCGGTCTGGAAGGCGGCGAGGCGCTCGTTGAGGCGGCGCAGGTAGAGCTGGAATTCGCTCTGCCCGGAATGGTTGAGCGCCAGCACCAGCACCGACAGATCGTCGAGCACCGGCACCAGTTCGTACCAGTTCAGACTGCCCTGGATGCGCTGGCGCAGGTGCTCGGCCTGGGGCTTGTGGCTGTCCGGCAGCGCCAGGTCGTCGAGCAGCCGCAGCAGGGTGGCTTCCAGGTGCGGGGCAATGGCGCTGTAGCCGGGTTCGGGCACCGGGGGCAGGGCATAGGCCGGATCGGCCTGGACTGCCAGAGGCTCTACAGGGGCTTCAGATGGCGCAGCGGCTATACCTTCGACCGGCAGCGGCGGCGGTTCGGGCGTTGCCAGCGCTTCCGTCGCTGGCGAGGCTACTGGCGCCGGCGAGGCGTCTTCAGCTAGCGGACTCGACGCGGTCGCCGGCGCCTCTTCCGCCGCCTCGCCCCGACCGCCCAGCAGGCGCTGCAGGAAACCGGAGCGGGCGGGCTGTTCGGGGTGCAGCTGACTCAGCGCCTGTTGCTGCAGACGGCTGAATTCACCGAGCAGCGCGGGCAATTCACCCGGTTGGTCGGCCGCGGCCTGGGCGCGCTTGGCGAAACCCTTGAGCGCCTTGCGCTGGTCGCGCGGCAACTCCAGGGTCTGCAAGAGCCGGCACAGTTCGGCAAAGGCCTCGGCCACCTGGCGCGCGCGCATTTCCCGGCGCTGCTCGGAATCGAGCACGGTGCGCTCCAGGCGCGGAATCAGCTTGGCGAGGTCGGCGTCGCTGTCGTCACGGCGGAGGATGTCGCGCAATTCGACCAGGCAGGCGTCCACCGCCGCGTCGTTGCCTTCGGCGGCCAGGCTGCTGCGCACGAGGCCACGACGCACCAGGTCCAGGCGGTTTTCCCACCGGCTCTCCAGGCGTTCGAGGTTCTCGAGGCTCTCCAGGTATTTGCTTTTCCAGCGTTCGACGTCCGCGCGCTCCATCCGCCCGCTCCAAAGGCTTGAGGGTGGCCAGCAGGCAGGCACGACGGGGCGGCCAGCCGACTTGATAGTGGCTAGGGTATCGGCGGTTTCGGGGAAAGTTTGAGCAGGACGACCGGAGGCCGCTTGAGAGGGACGAGCTGAGGAGCCGCCGCCGCGGGACGCGGCGGCGGGTAACGCTTACTTGGCGGCGCGTTCTTTCTGGATCAGGAAGTCGGCGACCTTCAGGGTCTCGTCCGGACCACCCGAGGAGCCCAGGTCGAAGCGGTACTTGCCGTTGACCACCATGGTCGGTACGCCGGTGATCTGGTAGGCCATGGCCAGTTTCTTGTCCTTTTCCACCTGACCCTTCACGGCGAAGGAGTTGTAGGTGCTGAGGAACTTGTCGCGATCCACGCCCTGGGTGGCGAGGAAGTCGGCCATCTCTTCGGGGGTGGCCAGCTTCTTGTGCTCCTTGTGGATGGCGGCGAAGACGGCGTCATGCACCTTGGCTTCCACGCCCATGGCTTCCAGGGTCACGAACAGCTGACCGTGAACGTTCCAGATGCCGCCGAACATGGCCGGCACACGCTTGAAGGCGACGTCATCGGGCAGCTTCTTGGACCAGGCGTTGAGGGTGGGCTCGAAGGCGTAGCAGTGCGGGCAGCCGTACCAGAACAGCTCAACCACTTCGATCTTGCCGGGTTCGGACACCGGAACCGGACTGCTCAGTTCGGTGTACTGCTTGCCGGCCTGGATGTCGTCGGCATGGGCGGCCGCGCCGAACAGACTGGCGGCGGCGAACACGGCGGAGAAAAGCAGGTTGCGCATGGGACTACTCCTGGAAGAAGGCACGCCCACCAACCGGGCATGACGGATTGCGGGCATTGTAGCCGGGTGCATCGCCGCGCCTAGTCGCCGGCGCGCCCGAGGCCGGCCATGTTCAGGCTTCGTTCAGGTTGCCGGGGGCACGGCTCTCGCCCGGCGCATCCGATATACTGCTGGCTTTGCCGCGCGCTCGCGAGTACCCCCATGTCCAGCTTCAAGAATCCCATCGTCGGTCTGTGCCAGCAGGCGTCCTTTCTCATCAGCGCCGCCAAGGTCGATCAGTGCCCGCTCGACAGCGGCCTGGAAGTGGCCTTCGCCGGGCGCTCCAACGCCGGCAAGTCCAGTGCGCTCAATACCCTGACCCACGCCAATCTGGCGCGTACCTCGAAGACGCCGGGGCGGACCCAGCTGCTCAACTTCTTCAGCCTCGACGACGAGCGGCGCCTGGTGGACCTGCCCGGCTATGGCTACGCCAAGGTGCCGATTCCGCTCAAGCAGCACTGGCAGGAGCACCTGGAGGCCTATCTGAGCAGCCGCAATTCGCTCAGCGGCGTGGTGCTGATGATGGACATCCGCCATCCGCTGACCGAATTCGACCGCCTGATGCTGGACTGGGCCCAGGCCAGCTCCATGCCGCTGCACATCCTGCTGACCAAGGCCGACAAGCTGGCTTTCGGCGCCCAGAAGAACGCCCTGCTCAAGGTGCAGCGCGAGGTGCGTCAGGGCTGGGGCGATACCGCCAGTATCCAGCTGTTCTCGGCGCCCAAGCGCCAGGGCGTGGAAGACGCCCAGCGCGTGCTGGCCCGCTGGCTGGGCCTCGACGAGCCCGTCGCCGAGGCATAAAAAAACTCCGGACTTCCATCGGGGGAGGGGAGAAGTCCGGAGTTCAAGACTGGACCGCCAAGCAGGGGTCCAGCATCTGCCAACACTAAACAGCAAAGGAGCAGAACGGCTATCCAAACCGTTCAGCAGTTCAGACGGGGCGCCAGGAAAAAGGTTCGCCCCCGTCCGAGCAGAAAGCCGGTGGCCTGACTAGCGGCCGCTGGCGAGCCCCAGACCCTCGTCGGCGCCCAGGTGCACGTTCATGCACTGGACCGCAGCACCTGCCGCGCCCTTGCCCAGGTTGTCCAGGCGCGCCACCAGCGTCATCCGCTCGGCATTGCCATAGACGAAGAGATCGGCGCGGTTGGTGTCGTTGCTGGCCTGGACGTCGAAGAAGCCATTGTCCAGCTCCTCCTCGGCGGCCACCGGGGCCACTCGAATGAAGGCTTCGCCGTCATAGTGACGGGCCAGCGCCGCCTGCAGATCGGCGGCGGTGGTGCCCGGGCGCAGCTGGCTGGCGTGCAGTGGGATGGTCACCGCCAGGCCCTTGAGGAAGGGGCCGACGATGGGGCTGAACACCGGCGCGGCGGTCAGGCCGCTCTGCACGCGCATTTCCGGCAGGTGCTTGTGGCCCTGGCCCATGGCATAGGGGCGCGGACTCAGCAGGCGCGCATCGCCGCCGGCTTCGTAGGCGGCGATCATCTGCTTGCCGCCACCGCTGTAGCCGGTCAGGGAAAAGGCCGACAGCGGGGTGTCCGGGGCCAGCAGACCGGCATCCACCAGCGGCCGGGCCAGCAGGATGAAGGCGGTGGCGTGGCAACCGGGGTTGGCGATGCGCTTGCTGGCGCGCAGCGCTTCGCGCTGACCGGGCGCCAGCTCCGGCAGGCCGTAGGTCCAGCTGCTGTCGGTGCGGAAGGCGGTGCTGGCGTCGATGATGCAGGTGTTGGGATTGGTCACCAGGCTCACCGCTTCGCGGGAGGCGGCATCGGGCAGGCAGAGGAAGGCCACGTCGGCGGCATTGAGGAAGCGCGCACGCTCGGCCGGATCCTTGCGCTTGCTCTCGTCGATGCGCAGCAGTTCGATGTCCGAACGGCCGGTCAGGTAGTCCAGCAGACGCAGGCCGGTGGTGCCTTCCTGGCCGTCGACGAAAACTTTGAAGCTCATGGCGGTGCCTCTCGCGGATGGGCGCTGAAAGCCTCGATTGTAGCGACTCGGACAGATCAGGCATACGCCGCAGGCAGGCGATACAGCCGTATCCCGTCCGACCGGCGCAGTGAGCCGTGCCAGAGTGGTTCGGAGAGAAGCGACAGATACAGATCCGAGATTTGGAGTTTTGTACGGATACAGTGTTCTTTAGCTGTAAGTGGTCTGGTTCCACGCCAGCGGCGAAGCTGAGTCTCCTCTGCCGCTTCGCTGGATATCGCCATGGATCGCCTTTCGCCCGACAGTGCCATTGCCCGCTCTATCTCCCCTCGGCGCGGATGCCGCGCCCTGTTCGCGCTGCTCGTCCGCTGGCGCCTGCGTGCCCTGGGCCGGCGGCAATTGCAGCAGCTGGACGGCCGGGCGCTGGGCGATCTGGGTCTGAATCTGGCGGATCAGCGGCGGGAAGGCGACAAACCCTTCTGGCGCGAGTGAAAATCTGCGCCGGGATGCGACTTCCTCGGGCTGACGGTAGTCTCACTCAGGCCTATCCAGACGGGAGTCCCCCATGAAAACCCTGCACCTGGGCGCCGCCGCGGCGCTGTTCTGCCTGTCCACCGCCGCCTCGGCGTCGAGCTTCTATGTCACCACCGACATCATCGTCAACGCCATCGATGCGACCTCGGACACCACCTCGTCCATCACCGGCTCCTTCAAGAACGACAAGCTGGTCCAGGAAGCCCGTGACGATGCGGCCACCTACGTCGGTAGCGCCGGCGACATCCGCGGCGTACGCCTGGAGGCGGCGCTGGACCACCTGCGCAGCCAGGCGCCCGAACTGCGGCAGGCCAGCGATGACCAGCTGGCCCAGGCGATTCTCGCCATCTGACGCGCAACACCGCGATACCCCCGTACCCCGTGGCTGCTAGCCCGGAGCGGGGGGCTGCGTTAGCCTTGGCGACCATCTGCCACCGGAGGGTCGTCATCCATGCATATCCGTCGTTCTGCCGCGCTGTTGCTCGGCCTCTGTCTCGCCACGCCGGTCCTGGCGTTCGACTCCACCACCGAGGGGCTGGTGAAGACCATCTACGGCACCAGCCAGCTCACCACCGGCCCCTTCCAGAACAAGCTGGTCCTGGCGGCGCGTGACGATGCCGCGGCCTTCGTCGCCACCGACGGCGCCCTGCGCGGCGCTCAGCTGGAGGAAACCCTCCGCGCCCTGCGCGCAGCCGATCCGGCGCTGCACGCCTCCGACCGGGAACTCGCCCAGGCGATTCTGAGTCAGTAGTCCGTTTCAATTCCGTGACATCCCTGGAGTATCCATGCGCCGTTCCCTGCTTATCGCCGCTGCCCTGACCCTGGGCGTTTCGAGCCTGGCTCAGGCCCAGACCCTGGTGGCCACCAGTAACATCGTGGTGCGGGCGCTGCAGCGCAGCATCGACTTCACCTCCGATACCACCACCTCCATCCGCGACGCCAAGATGATCCAGGCCGCGCGTGGCGATGCCGCCAGCTTTGTCGCCACCGACGGCGACATCCGTGGCGTCCAGCTGGAAGAAGCCTTCCGCAGCCTGCGCGACCAGTTCCCGGCCGCGCGCCAGGCCAACGACCTGCAGCTGGCCCAGGCCATCCTGGCACTGTGAAGAACCGCGCCGGCCGGCTGCGGCAGTGGCTGGCCGGCCTCGCGGCCGGCCTGGCCCTCGGTGGGGCCCAGGCCGCCCTGCACCTCGAACTCGATACCCAGGGCCTGACGCCCGCGCAGATCCAGGCGACCCAGCAACTGCTGGATGAAGCCCAGGCCCTGCTGCCACCCAGATTCAAGGCAGCGCTGGACGAGCGCATCCCGGTGCGCTGGAGCAGCGAGCTGCTGGAAGAAGCCTATGGCGAAGCGGACCGGCGCAATCTGCTGCTCAATCGCCGGCTGCTGCCCAGCCTGGTCGACGGTAGCGACACCCGCATCCAGACCGGCCGGCCCCATGGCACCCAGCACCGCGAGCTGCTGGCCACGGTGCTGCACGAGCTGACCCACTTCTATGACCGCGAGCGCGTCTGGACGCCCGAGCAGCGCCAGCTGATCCTCTCCTGCGGCGGCCTGGGGCTGACCTCCGACCAGCTGCCGGTGAAATGCCAGGGCCAGGCCGGGCGCAGCTATACCCTGTCCGACGATCCACGGCTGCTGGACCTGGCCGGCTGGCAGGTGAAGACGCGCAAGCACGGCAATCGCGAGTCCAAGAATCTCTTCATCGCCCGCAGTCCCGATCTCTATGAAGTCACCAACCCAAAGGAATTCGTGGCGGTGAACATGGAGTACTTCCTGCTCGACCCCAGCTACGCCTGCCGGCGGCCGGCGCTGCAGCGCTACTTCGCCGAGCACTTCGGCTGGTCGCCCGAGCACGATGCCTGTCCGGGGCGCTATCCCTATCTCAACGCCGGCAACGACTTCGGCGAGGCGCCCCTGGGCTGGCTCGATCCGGAGCGGGTCTATGCGGTGGACTACCTGCTGGCCGAGGGCAACGAGAAGGTCATGAGCCGCTGGGGGCACAGCATGCTGCGCCTGGTGGTCTGCGCGCCCGGTCGGCCGCGTGGCCCGGATTGCCGACTGGATCTGCAATACCACCTGGTGCTGTCGTTCCGCGCTTTCGTCAACGACGTCCAGCTTTCCAGCTGGCGCGGCCTGACCGGCTCCTATCCGTCGCGGCTGTTCGTGCTGCCGCTGGCCCAGGTGGTGGATGAGTACACCAAGGTGGAGTTGCGCGGTCTGCAATCCGTGCCGCTCAAGCTGACCCGCCCGGAGATCGCCGACTTCCTCGAGCGGACCGCCCAGGTGCACTGGAGCTATGACGGCCAGTACTACTTCGTGACCAACAACTGCGCGGTGGAGACCTTCAAGCTGCTGCACGACGGGGTGCCGCGCCTGGCCGATGCCCAGCTCGATGTCATCACCCCGACGGGCCTGATGGATGCGCTGAGGTTCAAGGACCTGGTGGACACCTCGGTGCTCGACGATCCGCGCGAGGCCTTGCGGCTGGGCTATCGCTTCGACAGCTTCCGCGAGCGTTTCCAGGCGATGTTCAAGGTGGCGCGGGAGCGCCTGCAGCTGCCCCAGGCGGATGTCGAGGCCTGGCTGGCGCTGACCCCGCAGCAGCGTCGCGAGCAATTCCAGCGTGCCGACCTGCGCGCCAGCGCCGCTCTGCTGCTGCTGGAGCAGGCAGCCTATCGCCGGGCGCTGCTGCAGGCCCAGACCGAGCTCAAGGATCGTTACCTGGGCCAGGACGCGGTGGACAAGGCACGCTTCGGCAAGGCCGGTGGCGCCCTGGAACAGATCCTCAAGGACAGCGGCTACCTGAGTCGTCCGGCCGAGTTGCTCGGCACCGACGGCTACGGCCTGCCGCAGCCGGGCGAGTGGGAGCAGCTGACCGCCGAGAGCCAGAAGCGCCAGGCGCACCTGCGCAGCCTCCGGGACACCCTCAACAACGAGGTTCGCCAGCTGCTCTCGCCGGAGGCCCGCGATGGCCTGGACCTGACCGAAGCCAACCTGGACCTGCTCGGCAAGCACCTGCGCGAGCTGAACAAGGCCAGTGGCGGGCTGGAGTTGAAGTAGGGCGGTTGGGGCGGCCGGGCGTTGTTGGGCTTCGCTGGGCTCAACCCAGCCTGCGTAAGGTACAGCAGGGGCCGGATAGCCCCCTCTCCCCTGGGGAGAGGGCTGGGGTGAGGGGAGCGTTACCAGGCTGTTGGGCTTCGCTGCGCTCAACCCAACCTACGGGAGCTGTGTAGGTTGGGTTGAGACGGCGCCATCGTCGAAGCCCAACCGCCCCGGCATCCGCTAGCGCTTCGGCGCCTTGCCCTGGGGTTTGGCGGGTGCCGCGGGTTGCGGGCGTTCCAGCAGGGCCAGCAGCTGTTCCGGCGGGACTTCCTGGCCGTTGAGCAGCAGCCGCCCGGCGCTGTAATTCAGGGTTGCCACCAGATTCTCGCCTTCGGCCTTGAGCAGGCCGCTATTGAGGCCGATGCCCGCCAGGGCTTCGGCGGTGGCCTGGGCCTGTTGCTGCATGGCCGGCTGGCTGCGCTGGGCGCCCGCCTGGAACAGCACGCCATCCACCAGGCTGCCCCGCGCCACCGACAGGCGCGCATCGAGACCGGCCAGCAGCTGGGCCGCGAGTTGCTCCGGCGGCAAATCGTAGGTCGCCGGCTTGGCCAGGGTCAGGTCCAGGTGCAGGCGGTTGCTGCCGCCAGGGGTGTCGAAGCGCAGCTCATCCATCACCAGCTGGGGACGCGCGGCGAGCACATCGCCGAGGTGCTGCTGCAGGGTCGCCTGGGTGGTGGGATCGAGACCCTGCTCGGTATCCAGCTGCAGGTGCTGCAGCAGGGCATTGAGCTGGGCCAGGGCCGGGCTGTCGAGCTGGCTGTAGTGGCTTTTCAGGGTCGCCTTGCCCAGGGTCTGGCCGGCGATGTCGAGCCGGCCGAGGCTGGCGTTGAGCGTGCCCGCCAGTTGCTGGCCCTGTTGCTGGGTGTCGCCCTGGAGCTGCAGATCCCGCAACTCGACCGCGGGCTTGCCGGGCATGGCCAGCAGCAGGCGCCCGAGGCGCAACTGCCCCGGGCCGAGCCAGAAGCCATCGGCATTGCGACGGTTGTCGCCGGTCAGGCCGAAGCCTTCGGTCTCCAGCTTGGCCCAGCCATCCGGCGTGCGCACGTTGAGGCTGAATTGGCCGACCGTGCTGTCCAGGCGCAGCCGGCTGGCCTCCATGTCGGTAGCGAAGGTGGCGGTCAGGCCGGAGAAGGCCACCGCGCCCTGGGGCTGGTCCAGGTGCAGGGCGGCCAGGGTCAGACCGCCGTCCACCGTGCGGTCGTAGCCCAGGGTGGCGTCGAGCCGTACGGGCTCGGCGCCCTTGGCCAGGGTGAAGAGATCGGCGGTGATCGGCGTGCGCGCCAGGGTGACGCGGTTGACCGCCATGACCGGCGCCAGCTGCAGGGATTTGAGGCGGGTCAGGGGGAAGGGGCCGTGCTGGATGTCGTCGAGCACCCGCAGCACCTCCACCGGCGGTCGATCCTCGGCCTGTACGCTCAGGCTGAAGGTGGCGGTGCTGCTGAAGATACCGCGCTGCAACTCGACCAGCTGCAGTTGCAAGGGGTACTCGGGCAGTTGCGCCTGCAGGGCCAGCTGGGCCTGGCTCGCGGCCTGGCGCAATTCGCCTTCCAGCCGGGTGCCGGTGTACCAGGCGCCGCCCACGGCGGTGCCGACGGCGACCAGGGCCACACCGGCGAGGGTGGTAAGTAGCGGTTTCTTCATGGTGACCAAATCCCTTTGCATGAGGCTCACGGCGGCGCACGGCCGATAGGAAGCGGAGTGTACGAGAGCGCCGGGTGGATGCCGAGGGGGAGCGGCCGGGATCGCCTCGCCGGGCCACAGACTGTGATGGCTTTCCGGCGGTGTCGGTGCCGAGTCGACGACCCGCTCCGCGGGGTGCTAGCGTGCCGCGATCCCCACTGCCGGAACCTCCGCCATGACCGCTCTCCCGTGCCTGCCTGCCGTTTCCATCCTTGCGCTACCGGGGGTGTCGGCATGAGCAGTCAGCGTCCGGTCGATGGCCTGCAACTCCCCGCCGAACTCCTCGCCCGCGCCGAGGCGCTGCTGGCCCAGGGGGGACGCCGCCTGCTGGGCATCGCCGGTACGCCGGGCGCGGGCAAGTCGACGGTGGCCGAGCTCCTGGCGGCGGCGCTCGGCGAGCGCGCCGTGGTGGTGCCCATGGACGGCTATCACCTGGCCAATCGCGAGCTGGCGCGTCTGGGCCGCGCCCAGCGCAAGGGCGCGCCGGACACCTTCGACGCCCGCGGCTATCGCGCCCTGCTACAGCGGCTGAAGACGCCGGTGGCCGGCGAGACCGTCTATGCGCCGCTGTTCAATCGCGAGATCGAAGAACCCATCGCCAATGCCATCCCGGTCCACGCCGAGACCCAACTGGTGATCAGCGAGGGCAACTACCTGCTCTTGACCCAGGCGCCCTGGAGCGATGTGGCCGAGGTGTTCGACGAGTGCTGGTACGTGCGCGTCGATCCCGCGGAGCGTCGCGAGCGGTTGGTCGCCCGGCACATGCACTTCGGCCGCAGCCGCGCTGACGCGGAGGCCTGGGTGGCGAGCACCGACGAGCCCAATGCACGCCTGATCGACGGCGACCGGGCGCGGGCGGATCTGGTGGTGGAGTGGCGGGATGGGGCGGCTGCCGGCAAGGCCTAGGCCTGTGCCCGCTGCCATTCGGTCGGGCTCGCGCCAATGATGCGGCGAAAGGCGCGGGCCAGGGCCGAGGGACTTTCGTAGCCGACCTCGTCGGCGATCAGCGCCAGGGGGCGGCGCTGCTGCAGGCGCTGTTGCGCCAGGGCGATGCGCCAGCGGGTGAGGTAGTCGCCTGGGGCACTGCCGACGACACGTTGGAAATGTGCGGCGAAACCCGCGCGTGACATGCCGGCCAGGCCCGCCAGCTCGGCTACGGTCCAAGCTTGCTGGGGTCGTTCGTGCAGGGCGGTCAGGGCACGCGCGAGCCGGCGATCCGCCAGGCCGGCGAGCATGCCAGGCGTGGCGCTGGGGCGGGTCAGCAGTTCACGCAGCAGCTGGATGATCATCAGTTCGAACAGGCGGTTGAGCACCAGGCCGCGCCCGCAGTCGTTGCCAAAGGCCTCGGCAAACAGCCAGTCGGCGCTGGCGGCGAGACCTGGCAGCTGGCGCAGTGGACTGACCAGGTAATCCGGCAGGGCGCGGGTCAGCGGGTTATCCGGACCACCGCGAAAGGCCAGCGAGGCGCACACCAGCTCGGCAGGGCTATCGTCCGGGGTGCTCAGCTGATGCGCGCGCGGGCGGATCATCAGCATGAGGCTGGGCTCGACCAGGTCCTGCCGCTCGCCCCGTGCGGTTGCGAAGCTCAGGCGTCCGCCGCGCAGCAGGTGGACCTGGCCGGTGGCTTCACCGTCCGCATGGCGGCTCACGCCACAGAAGGCGCCCTGGTGGTAGCTGTCCGCAGTGAAGGCGAAGTGGTCGAGCAAGACGGCGAGGCGATCCATGGACGAGGCACCGATTTGGACGATCTGTCGCGATGTTTGGACGCTGAGCGCCCAGGCGTCAAGTCGCCCCGCCTAATCTGGTTCCACGCCTGATGACCAGGCCGCAACCCAAGGAGCACCCTCATGACCCGTATCGCCCCCCTTACCCTCGACCAGGCTTCCGCCGAGGCGCAAACCGCCCTGCAGGGCATCCAGAAGGGCCTCGGTTTCCTACCCAACGCCTTCGCAACCCTGGCGCATTCGCCGGCAGCGCTCAAAGGCTATCTGGCGCTGGCCCAGGCGCTGGGCAGGAGCGGACTCAGCGCCCAGGAGCGCGAGGTGGTGGCCTTGGCGGCCTCGGCGGTCAACGGTTGCGACTATTGCCTGGCGGCCCATGAATTCTTCGGTGGCAAGACCGGCCTGACCGCTGCGGAGCTGGCCGCCGCCCGGGCGGGTACGCTCAGCGCCGTGGCGCGCCTGGCGCGGGAGGTGACCGAGCAGCGTGGCCAGTTGCATGACGAGCAGTTGCAGGCCGCCCGCGCAGCCGGTCTGGATGATGCCAGGATCGTCGAGGTGGTGGCTCAGGTCAGCCTGCTGACCCTGACCAACTACCTCAACAACCTGGCGGCGACCGAAGTGGACTTTCCGCCCGCCGCCTGAGCATGAAAAAGGCCCCGGTCAGGGGCCTTTTTCATGGCCGGGTCAGGCCGGCAGCGGCGGCGCGGTCGCCGTGCGCCTGGAGCGCTGCAGACTGAACAGCGCCAGCAGCAGGAAAGCCAGCGACGTCAGCAGCAGTCCCTGGAAGCCATGGCGGGGATAGACCTGCCCAGCGACGAAGGTGCCGACGCCGATGCCGCAGAACATGAAGGAGGCGGTCAGCGCCAGGGCGATGCCCCGTACCTCGGCGAGCTGTTCGAGGATGCGTCTCTGCTGGGACGGCCAGAGGATGTCGGTGGCCAGCGCCCAGACCACCAGGCCCAGGATCAGCGCCACGAAGCGGCCCTGGCCGAGGGCCAGGATCGAAAGCGCCAGGGCCAGTAGCAGGAGGCCGCCGAGCAGCAGCCGCTCGGCACTGAAGCGGCGTGCGGCGCGGATCACCAGCAGGTTGCCCAGTACCCCGGCGACACCCAGCACCGCGAGTGCGAGGGAGACATCGGCGACGCTGCCGTGGAAGTCCTGGCGCACGATGGGCGTGAGGAAGGCGTAGGTGGAAAACACCCCGGCGGCGATGAAGAACACCACCAGGAAGGCGTGCAGCGAGTGGGCGGTGGTCAGCAGCCGCGCGACCACGGCCGGGGCGATGCGCTCGCCCGGGACCCGATCGGGCACCTGCCAGAAGATCAGCCAGGCGGTGAGCAGCCCCAGTCCGCCGATGCCGGCGAACAGCGGGCGCACGCCAAGGGCCGTCGCGACCCAGGCGCTCAGCGGCAGACCCACCAGGCTGGCCAGGCTCAGCCCCAGCAGCACCGTGGCGATGGCGCTGCCCTGTTGCTCGCGGCTGACCAGACCGGCGCCCAGCGCGCCCAGCACCGGACCGATGAAACCGGCGCCCACGCCCATCAGCACCCGGCTGACCAGCAGGGTCGGGTAATCGGCGGCGCAGGCGAGCAGCAGGGCGGCCAGGCTGAACAGCAGCAGCCCGCCGAGCACCTGGGTACGCCGCGCCCAATGGCCGAGCAGTATCTGCAGCAAGGGCGCCGTCAGGGCGAAGGTGACACCGAAGAGGCTGAGCAGGTAGGCGCTCTGGCTGTCGCTGAGCTGCCACTCGCGGGAAATCGCCTGCAGGCAGCCGACCACCGACAGCGCCCCGACCGCCTGGACGAAGTAGGCCAGGCTCAGGGGCCGCAGCGCCCCGGGCAAGGGAAGTGAGGACATGGGAGGCTCCAGAACGCACGCCGACCGCAGAAGGCGGCCGGCGTGCCGAGGTCAGGCGACGGGGATGGGGTTCTCGACCAGCGAGAGGTTGAACTGGTTGATCAGCGCATGCTCCTGGGGACCGGGGTTGGCGCGCAGCGGCACCACGCGATCCACCAGCACCTCGGTCTCGGCGGTGGCCAGCTTGTCCAGGGTCTCGGCGATGAAATCGTCGAGGGGCATGGCGCGGCTGTCGCCACTCTTGTGGACCAGGTCGGTGTCCACCCAGGGCGGGGCGATCTCCAGCACCTGCACCGAGGTGTCGCGCAGCTGGAAGCGCTGGGACAGGGTGTAGGAGTGCAAAGCCGCCTTGGTGGCCGAGTAGAGCGCCGTGGCCGCCAGCGGCAGGAAGGCCAGTACCGAGGTGTTGTTGATCAGGGTGGCTTCCGGCTGCCGCTTGAGGTGCTCGATGAAGGCGGCGCTCACCCGCACCGGTCCGAGCAGGTTGGTGGTGACCAGCTGCACCGCCTGGGCATCGTCCAGATCGCCGGCGCCGGCATCGTCGAAGGGCATGA
Source organism: Pseudomonas sp. HR1 (assembly GCF_030175875.1). Taxonomy (NCBI): domain Bacteria; kingdom Pseudomonadati; phylum Pseudomonadota; class Gammaproteobacteria; order Pseudomonadales; family Pseudomonadaceae; genus Pseudomonas; species Pseudomonas sp. HR1. The sequence continues at coordinate 921,749 of NZ_JASNRF010000001.1, read as the reverse complement.
TGCCGGCGTTGTTGATCACCACGTTCAGACCGGGGTGACGGGCGATGACTTCGGCGGCGACGGCCTTGATCTGCGCCGGGTCACCGATGTCGAGCAGCACGGTATCCAGGCCGGGATTGGCGGCGGCGATCTCGTCGAGCAGCGCCTGGCGGCGACCGGCGACGATCACCTGGTTGCCGCGACTATGCAGGGCCTCGGCCAGGGCGCGGCCAATGCCGGAGGTGCCGCCGGTGATGAAGACGGTGTTGTCGGTCAGTTTCATGGGGTGTGCTCCTCTCGGGATCAAGATCAATGGGCGGTGTGATAACGGGGGGCGAGCTGGCGGCTGGACAACTGGTCCGCCATGGCCAGGCGACTGGCTTCGTAGGTCTCCCAGCGGGACAGGTCGTGCAGCGAGGGGATCGAGATGGCGACTTCACGCTCGAAATCGGTCAGGGCGGCGGCGACCAGGTCGGCCGGGCTCATGACGATCTCCGGATCGAGGTGCGCCAGCGGCAGGCCGCCGCGCGCCCAGAAGTCGGTGGCGGTGGCGCCGGGCAGCACGGCCTGGGCGCGCACGCCGGTCCCGGCCAGCTCGCGCTGCAGGGATTGGGTAAAGGCCGTGACATAGGCCTTGCTGCCGCCGTAGACGCCGTTGAGCAACTCCGGCGCCAGGCTGACGATGGAGGAGACGTTGATGATGGCGCCGCGACCGCGGGCGACGAAGGCCGGTACGGCGGCATAGGTCAGCTGGGTGAGGGCGGTGACGTTGAGGGCGATCATCCGCAGCATCTGCGCCGGATCGCTCTGCAGCAGCGGCGTGTGGGTGCCCATCCCGGCGTTGTTGACCAGCAGGGTGAGGCTGGCGTCTTCCCGCAGGGTGCGCTCGACCTCGGCCAGGGCGGCAGGGTCGGCCAGGTCGGCCGGCAGGACCTGGACGCTCTGGCGGGTCGCGTCGGTCAGGCGCTGGGCGAGGGCATCCAGGCGCTGGCGATCCCGGGCGACCAGGATCAGGTCGTAGCCGCGCTGGGCCAGTTGTTCGGCGTAGTGGGCACCGATGCCGGACGAGGCGCCAGTGATCAGGGCAGTACCTTGTGGGGAGCGGGTCATCATCAGGTCTCCGGGGTGGGTGTGAGGCCATGATGAGCGCGCTGGTCGATGGCGCAAATGACGCTTATAGTCATGATTTAGGACATCAGGAGCAGCCATGCACCGGATCGGCTATGTATTGGGCGAGCGTTTCCAGGTGATGGCGCTGGCGACCCAGAGCGTTTTCGAATTCGCCAATCTGGTCCTGGGCGAGCCCTTCTATACCCAGGCGATCTTTTCCGAGCAGGGCGGCCTAGTGCGTTCTTCACAGCAACTGCTGGTGGAGACCGAAGCCCTGGGTACGCTGGGCCGCGCCGATACCTGGTTCATCGTCGGCAACCTGACGCCCCTGGCCACCGAGCCATCGCCGACGCTGCTGGACTTCGTGCGCCAGGCCGGCGCCCAGGCGCGGCGCACCGCCGGCATCTGTACCGGCGGCTTCGCCCTGGCGGCGGCTGGCCTTCTCGATGGGCGCCGGGCCACCACCCACTGGTCGTTCGCCCGGGCCATGCAGGAACGCTATCCACAGATCCGCGTCGAGGAAGACCGCATCTTCATCGTCGATGGTCCGGTATGGACTTCCGCCGGCATGACCGCCGGCCTGGATCTGGCGCTGGGGATGGTGGAGAAGGACCTGGGCATGGACGTGGCCCGTTCGGTAGCGCATCGCCTGGTGATGCAGCAATTTCGCTCGGGCGGTCAGACCCAGCATTCGGAGCTGCTGGCCCTGGCGCCCAAGTCGGATCGTATCCAGACCGCGCTCGCCTACGCCCGGCAGCACCTGAGCCGCGCCCTGAGTGTCGAGGAGTTGGCTGAGGTGGCTCATCTGAGCCCGCGGCAATTCAGCCGGGTGTTCACCGCCGAGACGGGGCAGTCACCGGCCAAGGCCATCGAGGGGCTGCGCCTGGAGGCGGCGCGGCTGATGATCGAGCAGACTCGTCATTCGCTGGAAACGGTCGCCCGCGAGACCGGCTTTCGCGATCGCCGCCATCTGCGTGAGGTGTTCATGCGCGGCTTCGGCGTACCGCCGCAGATGATCCGCCGCGATGCCCGCCGCCTGGCCTGAGCCCTGGGTCTTCAGAAACCGCCGCCGGCATCCAGCCAGGCCTGTTCGTCCGGCGTATTGATGCGGCCCAGCGCCCGGTTGCGATGGGGAAAGCGGCCAAAGCGGGCGATCACCTCCCGATGGGCCTCGGCATAGCGCCGGTAGTGCTCAATGCCCAGGGCCTCGAACAAGGCGAGCGAGCGCTCTTGATCGGCCAGGTTCTCGGAGTGCTCGAACGGCAGATAGAAGAAGGCGCGCAACTCGGCTTCGACCTGCTGATCCAGGCCGGCGGCTATCGCCTGTCGCGCGTGCTGCAGGGCCAGGCCGTCGGTGGCGAAGGCGTGGCCGCTGTGGCGATAGATATTGCGCGGGATCTGGTCGAGCAGCAGACACAGGGCCAGGGCGCCTTTGGCGCTGGCGGCCCAGCCGTCCCATTCACCGCGACTGGCAGCCAGGTGCGTGTCCGCGAAGCGCACACGGCACTCGGCGTCGAAGGCAGGGCCGCCGTTGAACCACTGACGACGGCCGGCGGCGCGCCAGAAGGAGAGGATCTCGGCTGAACTCATGGCGTGCTCCCTGTCTGCTCGGGTTCCACGTGGAACCCCTCAGCCCCGCCCCACATAGGGCATCTTGGTCGCCATCACCGTCAGGGTCTGGACGTTGGCGTCCAGCGGCAGGCTGGCCATGTAGCGGACGGCGTCGGCGACGTGCCTGACGTCCATGCGCGGCTCCACGGCAGTGCTGCCGTCGGCCTGGAGCACGCCGTTGGCCATGCGCTCGGTCATCTCGGTAGCGGCGTTGCCGATGTCGATCTGGCCGCAGGCGATGTCGAAGGCGCGGCCGTCCAGAGCCAGGGCCTTGGTCAGCCCGGCGACGGCATGCTTGGTGGCGGTGTAGGGCGCACTGAAGGGGCGTGGCGTGTGGGCGGAGATCGAGCCGTTGTTGATGATGCGCCCGCCGCGGGGCGATTGTGCGCGCATCAGGGCAAAGGCCGCGCGGCTGCAGAGAAAGACGCCGGTGAGGTTGGTGTTGACCACCCGGTGCCAGGCGTCCAGCTCCAGCTCGTCGATGGGCACCGCCGGGGCGCCGACGCCGGCGTTGTTGAACAGCAGGTCCAGGCGGCCATAGGTGTCGCGGATGCGGGCGAACAGCGCCTCGACGCTGGCGGCATCGGTGACGTCGCAGGGTACCGCCAGGGCTTCGCCGCCCTGTTGCCGCGCCTCTTCGGCGAGGGCCTCCAGGGGTTCGGCGCGGCGAGCGGCGAGGACCACGCGGAAGCCGTCCTGCAGCAGGCCGAGGGCGACGGCGCGGCCGATGCCCTGGGAGGCACCGGTGACGAGGGCGATGGGGCGGGCGGTGGTCATGGGCGGTCCTTGGACAGGGGAGGAGCTTCCAAGGCTAGCAGGTAGGGAGGGGTGATGGGTGGGCCCTCACCCTAGCCCTCTCCCGGAGGGAGAGGGGATGGTTACGGTGTGTTGGGGAGGTAGGTGGTTCCTGGTAGCTCCGGTCGGCTCAGCGCAGCTTTAAGTCGGTTGCCACCAGGATCGCCTGGCCGGAGGGTCGCGCGCGCAGGCGGTCGAGATAGGCGGCGAGGCGGGGCCAGGTCGTCCGCCAGTTGAGGGCCGGCAGGGGCTCCAGATAGTCGAGCATGGGCGCCAGCAAGGCGTCGGGCAGACTGAATTCGGCGCCGCAGAGAAAGTCCTGGTTGCCCAGCTGGCGATCGAGCACGGCCAGGGTCGCGTCGACGTCGGCCAGGGCGCGCTGCTCGTCCTCCGGCGTGCGGAAGGGGGCGGGTCGTGGCCCGGCGACGCGCAGCAGATAGTGGCGGACCAGACGGCTATCCACAGTGGTGAGCAGGGCGCTGCTCCAGGCGTCCTGCTCCGGGTTGCCATCGCGCTCCGGCGAGAGCCGACGATCGAGATGGCGGCAGATGGCGAGGGTCTCGAAGATCCGCAGCTCGCCATCGAACAGCACCGGCACCTGGCCGAAGGGGTGCAGCGCCAGGTGGACTTCGCTGCGCCAGGCGATGGCCTGGCCGGCGGGTGCGAGGCCACAGGGCAGCTCAAGGCCCTGTTCCAGGGCATGGAGGCGCACGCTACGCACCAGGGTGCTGAAAGCGGGACCGAAGAGATAGGGCGTCATGCTGCAGGCTCCTTGCAAAGAAGGCTTCATGCTGGCAAAGGGGACCTTATGTTCAAGAACATAATCTGGAGTAGCCATGGCCTGGCCACTTGATCAGCGCGAGCAGACCCGCCAGCGCATCCTCGACAGCGCCGCCCACCTGTTCGCCCTGCGCGGCTTCGATGCGGTCGGTCTCGACGACCTGATGGCCGATGCCGGTCTCACCCGCGGCGCCTTCTACCACCACTTCCGCACCAAGACCGAGGTCTATGACCAGGCCATCGCCCATGCCGCGCGGGTCGGCAGTGCCCGGCTCGACGATCTCGGTAGCCAAGGCCTCGGGCAACTGATCGAGCATTACCTGAGTCGCGAGCATGCCGAGGGCGAAGCCTTGCGCTGTCCGCTGGCCTTTCTGGCGGCCGACGTCACCCACCGGGAGGCCGCCATCCGGGGCAGCTATACCCGCTTCTTCGCGCGCTTCGTCACCCGACTGGAGCAGGATCTGTCGGGGCCGCCGGAGCAGCGGCGCGCCCAGGCGCTGCAGCTGGCCACCACCCTGATCGGGGGCGTGGCCCTGGCGCGGGCACTGGATGACGAGGGCCTCGCCGAGGAACTGCTGGCGGCCTGTCGCCAGGGCGCCCAGGGGCTGCTGGAAGAGGGCGACGATTTGGCAGCGGCACTCGGCTAGGCGACACTGGCGGCCCCTTCGTCCGCCGGAGTCACCCATGCAGATTCGCCCCCTCGAAGCCGCCGATTTCGACCAGGTCTGGCCGCTGATCCAGCAGGTCGCCCAGGCCCGGGAGACCTACGCCTACGACCCGGACATGACCCGCGACGAGGCCTGGCGCCTCTGGGTGGAGCTACCGCGGGCGACCTTCGTCGCCGAGCGCGACGGCCAGCTGCTCGGCAGCTACTACCTCAAGGCCAATGCCATGGGGCCAGGCGATCACGTCTGCAATTGCGGCTACATGGTCGCCCCCGCCGCCCGCGGCCAGGGCGTCGCCGGCGCCCTCTGCGAGCACTCCCTGCAGGTTGCCCGTGAACTGGGCTTTCAGGCGATGCAATTCAACTCGGTGGTGGCCAGCAACCAGGTGGCGGTGCGGCTCTGGCAGAAGCACGGCTTCGAGATCGTCGGCACCCTGCCCAGGGCCTATCGGCACGGGAGCCTGGGGCTGGTGGACTGCCATGTGATGTATCGCTGGCTGGAAGAGGAGATCGATAGGCTTTGACTATCCGAATCCGCCGATGCCTAGGCTGCGCCTAGTAGGCCGGGCAGGCGTTTTTTTGCGGCGCCGGGTGGGCCACGCCAGTAATTCAAAAGCGTTTTCTCTTACCTAGAAATAGAGGCTAGAGCCTCGGCGTCTGGCCGAAAAAGTTCGCTGATTGCGATAGCGATACAACCATTTACCGGTTAAGTTCCCCCGACCATCAACTGATATCGCATTGCCACTATCCTTGTGTGATTAATTTAACAAATCATTTCCGGGTTACCCGCTAGGGTGGCGCCACACGGAAGTTTGAAGTCTCCAGGGATAGCGTCATGTCCATTTTCCTTCGCCAAGGCATTGCCTTGGCTTTCCTGCTCCTATTGTCGAACGCCTACGCCCAGGTCGCGCCGACGACCCCCGGCGATACCGACCTGATTCGCAACCGCCAGGACCGCCTGCTCGAAGAGCAGCAGAAGCGCCTGCAGGACTTGCAGGACCTGCCGGGTCCGGCCGCGACCCCTGCGGCGCCGCTGGCAGCCGACCAGGGTCGCTGCTTCACCATCCGCGCCATCGAATTGCAGGGGGCCGAGCAGCTCTCCGAGCGTGATCGCAAGCGCCTGACCGAACCCTATTTGGGTGGATGCCTGGGCGTGAATCAACTCAACGCCCTGCTCAAGGCCATCACCGATACCTATCTGCAAAGAGGCTATGTCACCAGCCGGGCCTATCTGCCGCAGCAGGATCTCTCCCGGGGCACCCTGACCATCCTGGTGGTGGAGGGCAAGCTCGAAGGCGTCAAGCCGGCCGATGGCAGTGGTCTCACCCCGCGCGAACTGAACATGGCCTTTCCCGGTGCGCCCGGGAAGCTGCTCAACCTGCGGGAGCTGGAGCAACTGGTGGACCAGCTCAACCGGCTGCCGTCCAACCAGGTGCAGATGGACCTGGTACCTGGTCAGGAGGTCGGTGGTAGCGAAGTCCAGATCAAGAACGCTCCGAGCAAGCCCTGGCGGGCGTCGCTGTCGCGCAACAACAACGGCCAGCGCAGCACGGGCGAGCAGCAGTGGGGCCTGGGACTGGAGTGGGACAACCCGCTGGGTTTCGCCGACCAACTGATGCTGCGCGGTGGCCACGACGGGGTGAGCGACAGTAATCAACTCTCGAAGAACGGCTATCTGGCCTACAGCCTGCCCTGGGGCTGGTGGACGTTCGACTATAGCTATAGCCGTAGTGACTACCGTTCCCAAGCCGTGGCCAATGGCTTCGCCTTCCAGCAAAGCGGCGACAGCGAGACCCAGCAGCTCAAGGCCGAGCGGGTCGTGCACCGCGACGCCGTGAGCAAGACGGCGCTCAACACCGGCCTGTCCCTGCTGCGGACCAACAACTACATCGAGGACAGCCGCCTCGCTGTCAGCAGCAACCGTATCAGCGAATTGCAGTTCGGCTTCAACCACGGTCGCCGGTTGGGCAGCGCCTTCGTCAACCTCGACCTGGGGTGGCAGGAGGGTATCGGGGCCTTCGGCGCCCAGGGTGACCAGACCTCGGGCCCCGGCCAGCCCACCGCCCGCTACCGCAAGTACACCGCGACCCTGAGCTATCTGCAGAGCTTCCAACTGCTGGGCGAGAACTTCAGCTTCAGCAGCCTAGCTACCGGCCAGCGTAGTGAAGACGTCCTCTACAGCCCCCAGCGGATGAGCCTGGGCGGTTTGTCTTCGGTGAGGGGCTTCAAGGATCAATCGCTCTCCGGGGATACCGGCGGCTACTGGCGCAACGACGTGCGCTGGACCCGTGGCGTGACCTGGGCCTGGTTGCAGCCCCTGTTCAGCCAATACGGCGCAGGCCTCGGCTACGACCAGGGCGTGATCCATGGGGGGCGCTACAACCCCGAGGTGCGAGGACGGTTGTCGAGCAACTCCCTGGAGCTGTTCGCCCGCGGGCGCTACCTGTCCGCCAGCCTGACCTTCGCCCATTCGCTGGAACGCCCGGACGCCCTGCCCGAGCGTGAGCACCCCCTGTACTTCAGCGTCGACGTCTTCCTGTAACGCTCGCGAGCGCTATCGCTTTCCACCTTTCATCTCGTCACCAGGCTTCACCGAGGACCAGACATGGACGTCCGCCAGTTCGACTTTCTTGCCGCCCAACCCAGCGCTGCGCTCAAGCCGCGCGAGACCTTCTGTGGCATTTCCAAGCGCGCCTTGGCCCTGCTGCTGGTCAACGTGGTGTTCTGGCAGCCGATCTGGGCGCAGGCCGACGGCATCGTCGTCAGCAGCGGCGGCGGCAACACCCGGCTGGACCAGGCCGGCAATGGCGTACCCATCGTCAACATCGCCACGCCCGGCGCCAACGGGCTGTCGCACAACCAGTTCCAGGATTACAACGTCGACAGCCGCGGCGTCATCCTCAACAACGTCACCGACCGCACCGGTAACACCCAGCTGGGCGGCATCATCGTCGGTAACCCCAACCTCAAGGGCGCGGCGGCCGGAGTCATCCTCAACGAGGTGGTGGGCGGCAGCCCGAGCCAGCTCAAGGGCTACACCGAGGTCGCCGGCCAGTCGGCCCGGGTCATCGTCGCCAACCCCTATGGCGTCACCTGCAACGGCTGCGGCTTCATCAACACGCCCCGGGTGACCCTCACCACCGGCAAGCCCGTGCTCGACGGCAATCGCCTCGACCATTTCCAGGTCGATGGCGGCAGCGTCAGCATCGAGGGCAACGGCCTCAATGCCGACAACGTCGACCAGTTCGACATCGTCACCCGCTCGGCCAAGATCAACGCCGAGCTCCACGCCCGCCAGCTCAACGTCATTGCCGGTCGCAACGACGTCGCCGCCGACAGCCTCGCCACCACCCCGCGCGCGGCCAGCCCCGGTGATGCGCCGCAATTGGCCATCGACTCCTCCGCCCTGGGCGGCATGTACGCCAACACCATCCGCCTGGTCGGTACCGAGACCGGTGTCGGGGTGAAACTGGCCGGCAACCTGGCGGCCAGCGCCGGGGATATCCAGCTCGACGCCAACGGCCAACTGACCGTGGCCCAGACCGCCGCCAGCGGCAACATCGCCCTGAAGGGCCAGGGCATCGACGCCCAGGGCCCGGTCTATGCCGGGGGCAGCGTCAATGCCCAGAGCGGTGGCGATCTCAGCGTCCGCCAGAGCGTGGCCGCGGCCACTGCCATCACCCTGAATGCTGCCGGTCAGCTCACCAACGGCGGTATCGTCGAGGCCGGCGTCAATCCCGACAACAGCCGTAACGCCACGGGCGACGTGAGCCTGCAGGGCGCCGGGATCGCCAACCGCGGCTCGGTGATCGCCAGCCGTAGCCTCACCGTCACCACGGCAGGCACCCTCGACAACACCGGCGCCACCCTCAGCGCCGGCAACCGGGCGCAGATCAACGCCACGACCCTGAACAATACCCAGGGGCGGTTCCAGAGTCGTGGTGGCCTGGGCGTGCAGGCCGGTACCCTCACCAATGCCCAGGGCATCGTCACCAGTACCGGTGCGCTCGAGGCGACTCTCGGGCAAACCACCAATGGCAACGGCGAGATATCCAGCCAGGATCGTCTGACCCTGCGAGGCCAAAGTCTCGACAACCGCCAGGGCAAGCTGATCGGCACCTCAGGCCTGGACCTGACCGTCACCGGCAACCTGGACAATCGCGGTGGCAACCTGGTCAGCCATGGCGACTTGCAGGCCCGAATCGCGGGCGACCTGGATAACCGCCAGCAGGGCAACCTCTATGGCGCTGGCGCCACCGTCCTGAGCTTCGACCGCCTCCTCAACGCCCAGGGCGTGCTGGCCAGCGATGCGGTCCTCAGCCTTATGGGCAACCAGGTCAACAACGACGGCGGCAAGCTCGGCAGCCTAGGGAACCTGACGGCGACCCTGGGCAGCCTCGACCAGCTCGATGGCCAGCTCATCAGCCAGGGCCAACTGACCCTCATCGCCGACCGGCTGGGCAACACCGGCAATGGGTTGGTGGCTGGCAAGACCGGGCTCGAGCTGCAGGTGGGCATGGTCGACAACCGCGGTGGCGAACTGTCGAGCCAGAGCGGCACGGCCAACCTCACGGGCCAGAGCCTGCTCAACGGTGGCGGCAAGGTCATTGCTGGCACTGTACTGACCGCCAAGGTCGCCACTCTTGATAACAGCGGTAGCGGCGTTCTGTCTGCCCAGCAGGGGCTGCAGGTGATTGGCGCTCGCCTGGCCAACGACAACGGCGGCCTGTTGACCAGTGGTGGCGACGTCCAGGCGACCCTGACCGGCGCGCTCACCAACGCTGGTGGACAGATACTGGGCGAAGGCACCATGAGTCTCGCCGCTACCAGTCTGGACAACCGCCAGGGCATCGTTTCCAGCGCCGGTCAGCAGACGCTCACCATGACCGGCGGCGTTGTGCAGAACGACGGCGGCCAACTGGTCACGGATAGCGGCCTGAGCCTCGGCAGCGCCAGCCTCGACAACGGCACCGGCACCCTCAGTGCCAAGGGTGCCGTTACCCTCACCACCACCGGCGCTATCAGCAACGCCCAAAACGGCCGCCTGATCAGCAGCGATACCCTCACGGTCACTGCGAACAGCCTGACCAACGCCGGCCGCCTGGCCAGTACCAAGGACCTCGCGGTCACCGCCGCCAGCCTCACCAATGGTGGCGAGCTGTTCAGCCAGGCCGGTGTCACGCTCGACCTGCAAAACGGTACCCTGACCAATGCCAGCGGTGGCCTGATCACCGCGCCCGGTGCCCTGCTGCTCAAGAATCTCAATACCGTGCGCAACGCCGGTGAGCTGAGTAGTAGCCTGGCCTTCACCCTGGCGGCCGACAGCCTGGACAACAGCGGCGGCAAGCTGATCAGCAATGCCGACCTGACCCTGCGCATCGCTCGCGCCCTGACCAACGCCAAGGGCACCCTGTCCGCGGCCGGTCTGGACCTCCGGGCCGCCAGCCTGGCCAACATGGGCGGCACCCTGGCCAGCCGCAGCGCCCTGAGCGTGACCACCACCGGTCTGCTGGACAATAGCGCCGATGGCCTGCTCAGCGCCGCCGCCACCCTCGATGTCACGGCTGATACTCTGAGCAACGCGGGTGGCAGCCTGCTGGCCAAGGGCGCGGCGACCATCACCGCCAGCCAACTCGACAACACCACCAAGGGCCTCATCAACAGCCAGGCCAGCTTGATCGTCACGGCCGACCATCTGGATTCCAGTAGCGAGGGTGAGGTCTCGGCCAAGGGCGATGTGCAGTTGACCCTGGGCGAATTCAAACAGCAGGGCGGCCGCCTGATCGGCGAAGCCGCCGTTGGCTTGGATCTGGGGCGTACCGGCGGCACGGGTAACCTGGACAACACCGGCGGCCTCATCACCACTACCGGTATGCTCAGCTTCGCTCACCTCAACCAGGTGAATAACACCGGGGGCGAGATCGGTAGCAGCCAAGGTTTCAGCCTCATCGCCCAGGGCCTGAACAACACCCGCGGCAAACTCATCAGCCAAGGCCTGCTCAGCATTCAGGCCAGCCAACTGACCAACGACGGCGGCCTGCTCTCCGGCTGGCAGGGCCTTACCGTCACCGGCGGCAACCTGAGCAACCGCCAGAGCGGCACCCTGTCCAGCAAGGTAGGCGATCTCACCGCGACTCTGACGGGCACCCTGGACAACGGCGATAACGGCGCTCTCGTGAGCCAGGGGGTACTGAAGGTCACTGCGGCGAGCCTGACCAACACTGGTGGTGTGCTCTCCAGCGGTGCTGCCCAGATCCTGACCGTGACGGACACCCTGCAGAACGGCCCCCAGGGCCTGATCGATGCCGGCACCACCTTGAGCGTCAGCGCCGGCCAGTTCGCCAATACCGGTGGTACCGCCCAGGCCCAGGGCGCTTTCACCGCGAGCGGTGGCAGCCTGGACAACAGCAACGGCACCTTGAACGGCCAACAGACCGTTACCCTCGACCTGGTTGGGGCTCTAACCAATACCAGCGGCGCCGTCCTCGCCAAGGGCGACCTGCTGATCAAGAACGCCACTGCCGTCAGCAACGCCCATGGCCGGCTCAACAGCGGCGGCCTGCTGACCCTGCTGGTCGGCGGTCTGGACAACAGCAGCGGCGGCACCGTGGCCGCTCAGGGCAACCTGCTGCTTACCACGGGTGGCCAGGTGCTCAACGGTGGCGACGGTCTGCTCGCCAGCCAAGGCGGTGCCTTGAACGTCACTGCCGGCAGCCTCGACAACGCCAACGGCACCCTGCAAAGCGCCGGCGACCTGACCCTGGCCACCGGCACGGGTGATATCGGCAACGTGGGCGGCAAGGTCATCGCCCAGAACGGCGACCTGCACATCACCGGTGCCAACCTCGACAGCCGTGGTGGCACCCTGGCCAGTCTGCAGGGCGCCTTCATCACCGGCATCACCGGCCTGCTGCGCAACGGTGGCCAAGGCCAAAGCGGGGGCACTATCCAGGCTCAGCGGCTGGACCTCAGCGCCGCCACCCTGGACAACTACAACGGCAAGGTCTCGGCCCTCGGTGGCAATGCCCTGCTGCAGACGGGCCGGGTCGACAACCGTAACGGCAGTCTCTACGGCAAGGGGCTCGTGCGAGTCCGCGGTGGCAGCTTCGACAACAGCGGCGACAACGACGGCCAGGTCTTTGGCAACCAGATCGACTTCAGCCTGAGTGGGGCGCTGAACAACCGCCTGGGCATCATCGAAAGTGCCAGCACCCTGAATCTCGCGGCCGCCAGCCTGGACAACACCAATGGCCAACTGCGCGCCCTGGGTACCGGTGGTACGACCCAACTCACCCTCGGCGGTGCCCTGGACAACACCAATGGCCGACTGGAAACCGCCAACCAGGACCTGCAACTTGCCATCGGCGGTCTGACCAATACCAACGGCACCCTGCTGCATGTCGGCACCGGCACCTTCGGCCTCGGCCTGCCACTGCTGCAGAACGCCGGCGGCAGTGTCACCAGCAATGGCACCCTGACTCTCAGTGGGAGCAGCTGGACCAACAGCAGCACGCTGCAAGTCGCCAACCTCGCTGTCAACGTCGACAACCTGATCCAGACCGGCAGTGGCCAATTGCTCGCCGGCAACAGCTTCACCGGTACCGGCGGCAATTGGACCAACGATGGCGTCATCGCCGCAGGCGGCAACCTCAGCCTGACCCTCGGTGGCACCTATCAAGGCGCCGGACGCATCAGCAGTGGCTACGACTTCAACCTCAACGCCGGCCAACTGCTGCTCGACAGCCCCAACGCCCGCCTCGCAGGTGGCGTTGGCACCACCACCTTCAACATCGGTGGCCTGCTGCGCAACCAGGCGCGGATCACCTCGGCCGGCAACGCCAACCTGAGCGCAGGCCAGGTCGATAACCAAGGCACCTTGGGTGCGGCCGGCAGCCTGATCGTCAACACCCCGACCCTGACCAACCTGAATGGTTTGATCTTTAGTGGCGGTGACATGGATTTGCGGGTGAACGATCTCACCAATCGGTATGCCGATGTTTATAGCCTGGGACGGTTATTGATCGCGCGTGGAGCCGATGGCAGCCGTGCCAATAGTTTCACCAATCTGTCCGGGAGTGTGGAAAGTTCTGGCGATCTACTGGTAAACGCTACGACGATACTCAATGCGCGTGACGTCTTTGCCATGAGCACCATCTTGGTCGATGGCGATATGCAGATGACCTGTGGGCAGCACTGTGCTGGCAAGGATTGGTTCAAGCGAGGTGCGGTCTACGTAGACCGCACCATTGAGAGCCGAGTAGAGCAGGATTCACCGATGTCACGGCTGGTTGCTGGTGGTAGTGCCGTGCTGGCAGGAGACAGCATTACTAACCGCTACAGCACGCTCTCGGCTGCTCACGACCTTGCCATTACCGGTACCACGATCATCAACCAAGCGGCATCTTCAGTCTCGGGCTCGTCGCGCATACAGGTTGGTGCGAACGTCAAAATACCTACGGATACCTGGGACGCTCGCGAACACGATGTTGCGGTCTACCACACGCAGTATGGGTCGACTTTCAGCGTTGACGCCTTCCAAGACTTGCTGAGCAAGTTCGATCCTGCGTTGTTCACTGGCATCGATACACCAGTTCAAGTGGCTTCGGACGGAGGATATGTAGCTCCCGCGATCATCCAAGCGGGCGGCAACGTTCGACTCAATGCCAGCAACGACATCAGTAATATCGTTGTTGACCGTACACCCACGGCATCCCGGGCCTCGATAGCCGATACATCGGTAACGCCAACGGCGCTGACGACAACGGTCACCCTCAACTCTCAGCTACCGCCTGACCTGGCTCAGCAACAAGTCAACCCCACTACCTTATCTGGCTTCTCTTTACCCACCGGCCAGAACGGCTTGTTCCGGTTGAGTGGCCAGCAAGGCAGTAATGGCGAAGCTTCTGATCAGCTGGCCCCCGTGGGTGTGCTGAAAACTCAGGTAGCGGCCGAACCGACCATGCGTATTCAGACCGCTTTGGTCGGTAGTGGGCGCAGCAGCAGCCTGCCCAATGGCTTGGCTGACGTCTCGTCTAGAGGCCTTACCAAAGACAGTGGATTGGCTTCATTGCCTACCTCGGTTGGCCAGGGTCTTCCGCACCGCTACCTAGTGGAAACCAACCCGGCGCTGACCGACCTCAAGCAGTTCCTCAGCTCCGACTACCTGCTGGGCAACCTCAACTACAACCCTGACACCAGTTGGAAACGCCTGGGTGATGGCCTCTACGAGCAACGCCTGATCCAGCAAGCCATCGTCCAACGTACCGGTCAGCGCTTCATCGATGGCCTGACCAGCGACGACGCCCAGTTCAAGTACCTGATGGACAACGCCATCGCCAGCAAGCAGGCGCTGGGCCTCAGCGTGGGCGTGAGTCTGACCGCGGCCCAGGTGGCGGCCCTGACCCACGATATCGTCTGGATGGAAGACCAGGTGATCAACGGCGAGCACGTGCTGGTGCCGGTGCTCTACCTGGCCAACGCCAACAACCGCCTGGCGCCCAACGGCGCCCTGATCCAGGGTAGCGATGTGACCCTGATCGCTGGTAATGACCTGACCAACTCCGGCACGCTCAAGGCCACTAATAGCCTCACAGCTACCGCCAACAACAATCTGGTCAACAGCGGCCTGATCCAGTCCGGTGATCGGCTCAGCCTGACCAGCACCTTGGGTGATATCAGCAACCGTGCCGGTGGGATCATCAGCGGACGCGACGTCAGCCTGACGGCCAGCCGTGGCGACATTCTCAACGAACGCACTGTGACCACCCACGCCGCGAGCTATGGCGGTACCTCCACACGGCAGGACTTCGCCGACAGCGCGGCGCGTATCGAAGCCAGCAACAACCTGAGCCTCACTGCCGGGCGTGATATCAACAATGTTGGCAGTGTCCTGAGCGCTGGTAGTAATGCCACCCTGATCGCGGGTCGCGACGTCAATCTGATCAGCGCCCAAATGCAGACCGCACGTAGCATCGGTGCCAATAACACCAGCTCCAGCATCACCCAACTAGGTAGCAGCCTTACGGTTGGCCGTGACCTGGGCATTGGTACCGGCCGCGACCTCACGGCCGTCGCCAGCACTCTTAGCGCCGGCGGCAACGCCACCCTGACCGCTCAGAACAACCTCACCCTGGCCGCGGCAGCCGACGAGACGCACAGCTACAGCAAGAGCAAGAAGGTTACCCGCCAGGAAGACCACGTCGACCAGCAGATCACCACCCTGACGGCAGGGGGCAACGTCAGTCTGGTAGCGAAACAAGGCGATCTCACCATGATTGCCAGCAAGGTGGAGGCGGGCAACGAGGCCTACCTCTACGCCGGCAAGGACCTCAACGTCCTGGCTGCCCAGGACAGCGACTACTCGCTGTACGACATGAAGAAGAAGGGTAGCTTCGGCGCGAAGAAAACCCAGCGCGACGAAGTGACCGACGTGCGCAACATCGGCAGCGAGATCAAGGCCGGTGGCGACATCACCCTGCAGAGCGAAGGCAGCCAGACCTACCAGGCGGCCAAGCTCACCAGCGGCAAGAACCTGACGCTCGACAGTGGTGGCGACATCACCTTCGAAGCGGTGAAGGATCTGCACCAGGAAAGCCACGAGAAGAGCAGCAACAGCCTGGCCTGGACCAGCATGAAGGGCAAGGGCAACACCGACGAGACGCTCAAGCAGAGCGAGCTGGTGGCGCAGGGGCAACTGGCAATCCAGGCGGCGAACAAGATCCACATCGACGTCAAGGACATCAACGCCCAGAGCGTCAGCCAGACGGTCGACGCCATGGTCAAGGCTGATCCGAATCTGGCGTGGATCAAGCAGGCTGAAGCCCAGGGCGATATCGATTGGCGGCAGGTGAAGGAGATCCATGACTCCTTCAAGTACAGCCATTCGGGGCTAGGCCAGGGCGCCATGCTGGCGGTGATCATCGTGATGACCGTCCTGACCGCGGGTGCTGCAAGCGCAGCCGTAGGAGCGGCCGCGGGCGCCACCGCAGGATCGGGTACCGCCATGGCAGCCGCAGGTACGGTTACTACGGCAGCCACGGCTACGACCGCTGCAACCTCGACCGCAGTAGCTGCTGGTTGGGCCAATGCTGCTGCCACAGCCGCGCTGACCTCTATCGCCAGCTCCGGAACGGTGAACCTGATCAACAATCGCGGCAATATCGGGGCAACGCTCAAGGACACCCTGAGCAGCGATGGCATGAAAAACGCCATGATTGCTGCCGGTACCGCAGGCGTCATGAACTACGCCAGTAGCAACTGGTTCAAGACCGCCGTCGATCCGGTCTCGGGCAAGGTGACCGGGGCCATTCCCGACGTCACCAATCCGGGTAACTTCACTCGCTTCGCCGAAACCCAACTGCTGCAGGGCGCCGTCAAGGGCACGCTGTCCGAAGCCCTGGGCCAGGGCAAGTTCAGCGACAGCCTCAAAGGCAGCGTCTTCTCCATCCTCCAGGCGGCCGCCTTCAACGAGGTGGGTAATCTAGGCAAACAATGGGGACTCGAAGACAGCGGCCTAGGCAAGACCGCCATGCACGCCGTGGTGGGAGGCCTGCTCTCCGAAGCCATGGGTGGGGATTTCAAGACGGGTGCCGTAGCGGCCGGTGCCAATGAAGCCCTGATCGAAACCCTGGACAAGAGCCCGTTGCTGGCCAGCACGGACCAGACCCAACACCAGCGCCTGCTCAACATGGCGTCGCAACTGGTAGGGCTGGTGGCCGCGGCTAGCGTGGGCGGCAATGCACAGCTCGGCGCTGAGATCGCTGGTAGTGCGCAGGCCTACAACAAGCAGATGCACCCGGATGAGCGCAAGCTGATCGAAAAGGAAGCGCCTGCCCTGGCTGCGGCCAAAGGAATCAGTGTTGAGGAAGCTACCCGTCAGATGACGGTGGCCTTCGCCTACTACACCGATGCTGACTGGCAGAAAGCTATCGGCGCCAACGAGTCGGTTGATCCTACGGCGTTGGAGTATTTGGCGAAGGCGCTCACACCGATTGCCAACCGTTATGACGTCCCCGACAGTCGGGGTGATGTCCCCTTGGTGGGTGACAGGACCTATAGCTCGGCGGATACGCAACGCCTATTGCAGAATTACCAGAACACCCATGGTGACTTCTACGATCCCACGGTCAATGGTGAGTACCTGAACGGGTGGACTATTGCAGGTAATGATCAGCGCGATTTTCTACAGCGTAATCTCAATTACGGTTCGTACTATGACGGTTTCGTCAATGGTGGCCTCGGGTCGGCTGCAGGCATAGGTCAAGGGGTAGGCTCTACTTTCGGCGGTTTGGTCAGTGGCGCTGTAGGGTTGGTAACGAGGCCTGAGCAAACGATCAACGGGGCGCTGGGCTCTATCCCCACAATCAGTGAGGCATTCCATAACTCCACCATAAATTCCGCGCAGAACTTCATCTACACCCTGCAAGGCAACAGCTACGAGTCGATGCGCAATCAGATGCAATCGTCTACCGAGCTTGGATTAAGCCTGGTCGGGGGCGAGGCAGGTCTTGCCGGGCGTGGGGCATCGTTTGGTGAGCGTGCAGCTTGGAAGCTGCCGATCTATTCGGTCTCGGATGAAATGCGTGCCAACCCCTACCATGTTGATTGGCAGAGCTATGCGGGAGGTGAGGCTGGGGCCGTTGGGGCGGATACGACGAAAGTCGGCGATGGTGTATCAAGTTCTAATTCAAGCGCACATGGTAGAGCTGATGCAACTGACGCGAAAAATTTATCATATAGTCCTATAGTAGAAGGTGGTGGGCTTCAGGCATATGAGAACGCCGGCGGGCATCTGATTGAGCGACATGTTGATCTTTCGGATGCAGATTTGGCGCAGCGCTTGGGAAGTTCTAATATTTCATCTGCGTCGAGATTT
Organism: Pseudomonas sp. HR1; assembly: GCF_030175875.1. Taxonomy (NCBI): domain Bacteria; kingdom Pseudomonadati; phylum Pseudomonadota; class Gammaproteobacteria; order Pseudomonadales; family Pseudomonadaceae; genus Pseudomonas; species Pseudomonas sp. HR1. Next base: position 903,936 of record NZ_JASNRF010000001.1, on the reverse strand, counting down.
TTTGATAGATCTACAGCGGAATCTGCTGTTTCAGCTGCAATAGATGCAAATCAGTCTGCGATACAAAATTATCTCAACGGTAACGCCAAGGGTTATTTGGCTATAGACTATATGTCATCCTCTCCTGTAGGAGTCACACTGCTTAGAGGTGCATCGAGCACTACTTCAGCATCAGGGGTTCGTGTGGTTATAGCTAGAGATCCTTCCATGCCTACAGGTTATAGAATTGTCACAGGGTACCCACACTGATGAATAAGGAATTTATGGCAGTAAAAAATATGTTTAGTGCCTATCTAAACCAAGATTTTGATTTGGAGTTTGGTAGTGCTGATGAGGCGATTCTTGCTTTTTCTAATCATTCTAATGATGTTGAAAAGGAGCTCGTCCTAACTGGATTGAATCTTCTGCTCAATGGCTGCCTGGATGAGAAGCAGATGCAAGGCCTTATTTTAAATGATCTTGGGTGCTGTTATTTTTATCCTGCCGAATGGGAAAGTACTGCGATTTGGGTGGGCCATATTCGTTCACTTTTGAGGGGTTAGGGAAGCTCTGAAATAGACCATCATTTCTGGTCGACTTAAGCCTTCGCTGATTTTAAAAGAAGCGACCTAGCCAAAAGCGATCAAGTCACTGGCCTTTATTGCCCTGCTGGTCGGCGGTCTGGACAACAGCAGCGGCGGCACCGTGGCCGGCCAGAGCGGCTTGAGCATCACCACCGCAGGCCAGGTATTCAACGGCGGTGACGGTCTGCTCGCCAGCCAGGGCGGTGCCTTGAACGTCACGGCCGGCAGCCTCGACAACGCCAACGCCAACGCCAACGGCAACCTGCAAAGCGCCGGCGACCTGACCGTGGCCACCGGCACGGGCGATATTGGCAACCTGGAGAAAAGGGGACAGATTTATTTTCCGCCGCTAAACCTCATCAGCACCCCGTATTACATTTGTCGGCGACCTTATTGTCGATCACGACGTCAACCTGGTCAGCGCCAAGACCCAGACGGGCCGTAGCAGTGGTGCCAACAACACTAGCTCCAGCATCACCCAGCTGACCGGCAGCCTCACGGCTGGGCGTGACCTGGGCATTGGTGCCGGCCGCGACCTCACGGCCGTCGCCAGCACTCTTAGCGCCGGGGGTAACGCGATCCTGACCGCCCAAGACAACCTCACCCTGGCCGCGGCGGCTGACGAAACTCACAGCTATAGCAAGAGCAAGAAGGTTACCCGCCAGGAAGACCACGTCGACCAGCAGATCACCACCCTGACGGCAGGGGGCAACGTCAGTCTGGTAGCGAAACAAGGCGATCTCACCATGATTGCCAGCAAGGTGGAGGCGGGCAACGAGGCCTACCTCTACGCCGGCAAGGACCTCAACGTCCTGGCTGCCCAGGACAGCGACTACTCGCTGTACGACATGAAGAAGAAGGGTAGCTTCGGCGCGAAGAAAACCCAGCGCGACGAAGTGACCGACGTGCGCAACATCGGCAGCGAGATCAAGGCCGGTGGCGACATCACCCTGCAGAGCGAAGGCAGCCAGACCTACCGGGCGGCCAAGCTCACCAGCGGCAAGAACCTGACGCTCGACAGTGGTGGCGACATCACCTTTGAAGCGGTGAAGGATCTGCACCAGGAAAGCCACGAGAAGAGCAGCAACAGCCTGGCCTGGACCAGCATGCGAAAAAGGGGACAGATTTATTTTCTTTCTGATTGGCTAAGCTGAAGTGAAGGCCTCACTGGAAGGAGGTAGTCATGCCAAGGATAGGACGGATTGTGTTGCCGAACTACCCGCACCATGTTGTGCAGCGTGGTCATAATCGGCAGGTAGTGTTTGCCGCTAAGCAGGATTATCAGCGTTATATTAGCGACCTGCGCGAGCTGAAAGATGTCTTTGGGGTCAAGGTCTACGCCTTTTGCTTGATGACAAATCATGTCCATCTGCTACTGGCGCCTGATGAAGCTATCACTGGCTTAGGGCAATTAATGAAGGCGTTGGCGGCACGCGCCACCCGTTATCGGAACCGCTTGGAAGGACGGACCGGAACGCTCTGGGAAAGTCGCTATAAGTCCAGTGTGGTCGAGTCGGACGCTTACTTGCTTGCCTGCTGTCGCTATATCGAATTGAACCCGGTTCGAGCTCGCATGGTTGCCGACGCGGGAGATTATCCCTGGTCGAGCTATCAGATGCGGGTGATGGATCAGGCTGACAGCGATTGGTTGGACATGAATCCTTGCTATACAGCACTTGGCGATACGTCTGGGAGGCGGCGTATCCAGTATATGAACTTCATGCGCCAAGCTGTGCCTCCAAGCGAAATTGACCTTATTCGTGCCGCCCTACAAAGAGGCCAGCTAACGGGTAGTGCTCGCTTCGTGGATCAGATAGAGAAAATCCTAGGCCAGCGCGTAGAGTTACGAGGTCAGGGTAGACCTAGACGGCGATCCGAGTCCGAAAAATAAATCTGTCCCCTTTTTCCTAGAAATGGTGTTTTAACTGTGCGTGGGGAGAGTGGGCTTTCAGATTTTAACAGTAAAATTGTTAATATAGTTCACGAGTATTGATATGGGGACAGAAAAGGGGACAGATTTATTTCTCTCTGATCGGCTAAACTGAAGTGAAGGCCTCACTGGAAGGAGGTAATCATGCCAAGGATAGGACGGATTGTGTTGCCGAACTACCCGCACCATGTCGTGCAGCGTGGTCATAATCGGCAGGTAGTGTTTGCCGCTGAGCAGGATTATCAGCGTTATATTAGCGACCTGCGTGAGCTGAAAGATATCTTTGGAGTCAAGGTCTACGCCTTTTGCTTGATGACAAATCATGTTCATCTGCTACTGGCGCCTGATGAAGCTATTACTGGCTTAGGGCAATTAATGAAGGCGTTGGCGGCACGCGCCACCCGTTATCGGAATCGCCTGGAAGGAAGGACTGGGACGCTCTGGGAAAGCCGCTATAAGTCCAGTGTGGTCGAGTCGGATGCTTACTTGCTTGCCTGCTGTCGCTATATCGAATTGAACCCGGTTCGAGCTCGCATGGTTGCCGACGCGGGAGATTATCCCTGGTCGAGCTATCAGATGCGGGTGATGGATCAATCTGACAGCGATTGGTTGGACATGAATCCTTGCTATACAGCACTTGGCGATACGTCTGGCAGGCGGCGTATCCAATACATGAACTTCATGCGCCAAGCTGTGCCTCCAAGCGAAATTGAGCTTATTCGTGCCGCGCTACAAAGAGGCCAGCTAACGGGTAGTGCTCGCTTCGTGGATCAGGTAGAGAAAATCCTAGGCCAGCGCATAGAGTTACGAGATCAGGGTAGACCTAGACGGCGATCCGAGTCCGAAAAATAAATCTGTCCCCTTTTTTCCAGATTGGGCTGAATTATTTAGAGGAACCGCCGTTTAATCCATCTGGTACTGCCGGCTCCGCTAAGCAGTGGTCTAGCAAGGCTAGACTGAAATATGTAGGTCTTCCAACCCAGGGGCGAATTCGCTATGTTCCTCCAAGCGGCTATAATCCATGTCAGCCTCTGCCTAGAGGGCCTAATAATGGCTGCTTAGATAAGTTTGGTAATGAGTGGGCCAAAGGGCTATCCCGGACCGAAGGGCAACCTTTTGAGTGGGATGTTCAGCTTTCAAGACAAGGGAAGGCACAACTCGGTTGGGCTACTAGAGATGGCTTTCATTTGAATATATCATTGGATGGAAAGATAACGCATAAATGAAACGAATAGACTTTTTCCATGAGGTAAAAATTTGTGGCCAAAGCCATAAGCATTCTGGTGAAAAAGGAGTGGTTTTGGGCGTTAGTAAAGAGGATGGCAAGGTTTTTGGATGCGCTGTTTTGATCCATGGAATGGATACTACAACTTACTTTGAGGTGAGTGAGATTGAGACTACAGGGGTAGTTTTTCCACGGGAAGATTTCTATTGAAGCGACAAGGCTAAAGAATTTATTTTCACCTGATCGATTCATCTAAATGTTTTAATTTAAGAGCATTTTCGAGTTAGATGGCTAGTTGCTTGCCTGCTGTCGCCATATCGAATTGACCCCTGCTCGCACCCACATGATCGCCGAGGCGGGCGATGTAAAAGGATTTTTGATCAGGTATATATAAATCATGGATCTTAAAAAAAAGGGGACAGATTTATTTTCTTTCTGATCAGCTAAGCTGAAGTGAGGCCTCACTGGAAGGAGGTAGTCATGCCAAGGATAGGACGGATTGTGTTGCCAAACTACCCGCATCATGTAGTGCAGCGTGGTCATAATCGGCAGGTGGTGTTTGCTGCTGAGCAGGACTATCAGCGTTACATTAGTGATCTGCATGAGCTGAAAGATGTCTTTGGAGTCAAGGTCTACGCCTATTGCCTGATGACGAATCACGTTCACCTGCTCCTGGCGCCCGATGAAGCCATTGCCGGCTTAGGGCAATTAATGAAGGCGTTGGCGGCACGCGCCACCCGTTATCGGAACCGTTTGGAAGGACGGACCGGGACGCTCTGGGAAAGTCGCTATAAGTCCAGTGTGGTCGAGTCGGATGCTTACGTGCTTGCCTGCTGTCGCTATATCGAATTGAACCCGGTTCGAGCTCGCATGGTTGCCGACGCGGGAGATTATCCCTGGTCTAGCTATCAGATGCGGGTGATGGATCAGGCTGACAGCGATTGGTTGGATATGAATCCTTGCTATACAGCACTTGGCGATACGTCTGGGAGGCGGCGTATCCAGTACATGAACTTCATGCGCCAAGCTGTGCCTCCAAGCGAAATTGACCTTATTCGTGCCGCCCTACAAAGAGGCCAATTAACAGGTAGTGCTCGCTTCGTGGATCAGATAGAGAAAATCCTGGGCCAGCGCGTAGAGTTACGAGGTCAGGGTAGACCTAGACGGCGATCTGAGTCCGACAAATAAATCTGTCCCCTTTTTCCGTCCCCTTTTTCCGAGGCTGATCTAAATCAAAATACGCGTGATCGTAACGGATATCAGCAATGCAAAGTGGGAAATTGCGGATTGTCAAACGATGAGGGTGGGCATTTAATCGCAAGTATCTTCGATGGGCCAGGGGAGCGCCTTAATCTGGTTCCTATGGATACTAACCTGAACCGAGGTGAATGGAAGAAAATAGAGAATGTCTGGGCTTCTGCTTTGAAGGATGGTAAGACGGTCAATGTACGGATATAACCAAATTATGTAAGTAGTGCAACCCGTCCTGATGCATTTACGGTTACTTATTCGATTGATGGGGCACGTCCAATGGCTCTTGGCTTTAAAAATTCTCTAGGAGGTATTTAATGAGTGACCAGGTTTTCTACGAGAATATTGGGAAAATATTATTAGAGTCAGGACCTGAGCTTGCTCGCGAAATAATAGTGAGGGCGCGAATTTTCGCCGAAGGAGACGGGGGTGAGTATGAGTTTGACTACATTGGTCCAGATGGTAAATTGAATTGGTTTAGTCCTGCTGGACGAGCAGTAAGAGCTCTAACTGAAGAGCTGGTTCGGATGAGGTCGTTTTATGCAGAAAATAACTTGGCAGGGAAAGATGGGCGTTGGAATCGATGTGAAATAAAGCTAAGTTTAGGTGAAAATAAGCTGCTTATTTCGTTCAGTTATGATAAGGGTTGACAGGGGGAGACCACGTTTTTTATCGATTTAGGATTACGGAGCTCTATGGAGGGAAATCCTTATGCCACGTCGAGCACGTGTTTCTTTGCCAGGATGCTCACTTCATCTGGTTCAGAGAGGTAATAATCGCTCAGCGTGCTTTTACGCTGACGAGGACTATCTCTTTTATGTGAATGTGTTGATGGAGTAAGCAAAGAATTATGGATGTGCGATCCATGCCAGTGCTTGATAACCGACTCTGTTCATTTATTGGTCACGTCCGAAAGCCCTGATAGTGCAGGGACCATATGAAATAGTTAGGCAGCGTATTACCTCTGCAAAGTAAGCTGCCACTAGGCTTGATCGAGGATGGAGCCTGATAGCCAGGCAGTTCTCGGCCGTGCACATGGCATCGTCAGGATACGGCCTACCCGGTCCGCACCGGGCAGGCCTTGATACCCCTTAGAAGTCGTACCGAGCCTTCAGCACCAGGGAGTCGGCGTCGTAGCCAGATTTCGCCTGGTAGCTATAGGTGGCACCGACGGTGAAGGCGTCGAGGGCGTAGCTGATCCCCAGGGTACCTTCGTAGCTGTCGCGAACAGGGGAGGCGCCGGTCACGATGAAGCTGTCGCCGCCGCGGACGAAGGCCGAGGTCTGGCTGATGCGATCACCGATCATGTCGTGGTAGGCCATCAGGGTCGCTTCGGGTTTGAGGGTGCCCTGGAACAGCGGCAGATCCGCTGCCAGGCGCAGCCCGGCGCCGAGGTCGCCTTGCTCGTATCTCTGGCTGCCGTTGCGCAGTGCCGCCACCGAGCCGTGTTCGCTGAAAGCATCCGTCCGTACGTTGGCGTAACGCGCCGCGACCCGCGGTTCGAGGATGAGTTGGCGATTGAGCTGGAAGGTATAACCGCTCAAGGCGTTGAGGGCGATGAGGTCGCTGTCGTAGTCGCCCTTGGCCTGGGTGCCGACGATGTAGCGCTTGCCTTCATTGCTGCCGCGGCCGTAGGACAGGTTGCCATCGGTGAACCAGTTACCGGCGCTCCAGGACCCATAGAGGGTGAAGAGGTGACTTTGGACGTCCGTCCGGTTGCCGTTATCCGAGCCCACGTTGGTGTTGGCGTAGCTGTACGCCAAGCCCAGGGTGGTGTTGGGGTTGAGCTTACCGTCGGCGCCGATGGCGATGCCCGAGGTGTTGGAAGAGTAGCCTTCGATTCCATCGCGGGTGCTCTGATCGGCGTTACCGGTGAGGCCCTGGATCCAGATACCGGTGTCGGTCAGAACATCACCAGAGGAAAGACCGTTGCGCTGCCCGCTGAGGCGACCGCCGATGGCCGCGCTGGTCGCCGACTGGCCGGCCATGGCTGCCGTGACGGCGCCGCCATTGGTTTCGGGTGCCAGGCGTTCGCTCAGTCGAGCGAGACCCTGGGGCGAAGAGGTCGAGGTGAAGGCCTGGAAGATCGGATCGGACGCTGACAGGGTGCCCAGTACGCCGCGCTTGAAGGTGTTCAGGGCCACGACGTCATTAGCGGAGGCACCTGCTGCCCCCAGTTCCTGGCCTACCTGCTGGTCGGACTGCACCGTTACTACAGCCTTCACCGTGTTGTTGTCACTGGTATAGCTGCGTACGGCGAGCAGCGGGCTGCTGCTCGCAACCACCAGGCCGTTGTTGGTGACCTGATTGGCGCTGATCAAGTTGTACTGGGTACCGGCTGCGGTGGCAGTGAAGTTGCCCGGCTCTGCACCGAGCTGAATACGCGAGCCGTTGGCGAAGCTGGCATTGCCGCCGACGGTCAGATAAGGCGTAGTGGGCTGGGTGGCGTTGGATAGCTGCAGGCCCAGGGCCGCGCCATTGGCGACCGCCAGGTTGCCGCCCATGCTGGCACCTTGGGTGGTCAAGCCGAAGGTGCCGCTGTTCACGTTCACGTTGGACTTGATGAGGTGAGCCCCCACGAAGGTGGCGTTGCCGGCTACGGTGGTGCCGGTGACGCCCAGGATATCGCCCTGGATGGTGCCGCCGGTCCAGTTCAGGCTGGCGACGCCGTTGCCGGAGATGGCGGTGCCGCTGGCGCTGGTGATGGAGCCGGCTTGCTGGTTGATTTCGAATGGGGAGGTTTGAGTGCGTTCTGCCAGGATGGCGATGCCATCTGAATAGATGACGCCTCTGTTGACCAGGCCACGCGCACCCGTGGAGTTGGCTGTGGTGTAGAGGGCATCATGGGTGTGGAAGGCGATGGCATCCTGCCCACGGGCCTCAATGGTTCCGGTATTGAGTATCTGGTCTATTTGCACGTCGTAGAAGGACAGGGCATTCGACGCCTGTCCCGTCGACGAAATCAGCCCGCTGTTTTCTATGGTGACGCCGCGTGTGGTAGTCGCTTCCAGGTCGAAGGCGATGGACTCGTCGCCGACTGTCTTGATCGTGCCGTTATTGATGATCTTTCCACCAATGGACAGCACGTTGGGGGTGTCGACGTCGAAAATCAAAGCCGTGGTTTCATAGCCAACGGCACTGATGGTTCCATTGTTGATGACATCGCCCGCTATCTGGGCGCCATGGATATACATGGCTTCCGGCTCGCCATAGAGACTAGAAGTAGAGCGGGATACGAAGATGGTGCCGTTGTTTATGATGGAGCCGCCAATGATGGTATGGCCTATTTCGAAGCCTTCTGCATTACCGGCGTTGCGAAGTTCGATGGTGCCAGTGTTTATGACACTGCCGCTGATACGGGTCAGGCCAGAGTTGAAGCCGGGCTGTACACCCACGCCGATGACTCTGAAGCTGTTTCCATCCACGGAAATGGTGGAGCTATTCAGGAAGTCTCCCGTTACAGAGCTTCCTCTGAGTTGGATGTTGCTCTCGTTGCTGGTCAGCGTTCCGGTGCGTGAGCCGGAAAGCTGGAAACCATCACTGATGGTTTGATTCGAAAAATCTCTGGCACCGCCAGAAACGTCGTAGCTGAGCGCGAAAGATTGTTGTGCGATGGCGCCGATGCTGATGGCGAGTAGGGATTTTTTGAAGGTCTTTAATTTCATTTGAGTGCTCGTAAGTTTTTACTGGCTGTCGATAAATTAATTTTTACTTTGTTTTCACGCGCTGGCCGCCGCTAACGGAAATCCGTTCATGGAGGCGAGGTCCTTGTGCCGATTTGAGCTAGCATCGCCTTCGCTGCAACTAACTGCGGCTACCGGTCATTGACGCTCGAGGGAGTGCTCGCATGAAGCGCTATGGATTGGCCCTGTTGCTCGGCATCTACCTGAGCCTTATCGGCTGCACCTCGCCCCAGCAGCGGCTGGCCACCTTGGTGGCTGGCAGTGATCTGCACGTCGAGCGGCTCGGTAGTACAGCTCTTCCCATCCTCGGACTGGCTCCGGCACGACCGACGCAGGAAGGCCGTCTGCGCGTTTACCTCGAAGGCGACGGCCGCGCCTGGGCCACCGCGACCCAACCCAGCCTCGACCCCACTCCGCGCAATCTGCTGGTGCCGCGCCTCGCCCTGGGTGATCCGGGTTCCGTCGCCTATCTCGGTCGCCCCTGCCAATTCGTCAAAGGAAGTGGCTGTAGCGTCGCCAGCTGGACGTCGGCCCGCTTCGGTAGCGCGGTGATCGCTAGTTTCCAGGTGGCGCTCGACGAGTTGAAAAGGCGTTATCGGGTCCGGCAGTTCGAGCTGGTCGGCTATTCCGGAGGGGCGGCCATTGCCCTGTTGTTGGCCGAGCGGCGCCAGGATGTGGTGGCCGTCCAGACCTTGGCGGGCAATCTGGATCCCCTGGCCTGGACGGCTCTGCAGCACTTGCAACCGCTGTACGAGTCGCTGGACCCTTTGGCCAGGCCTGAAGCCTTGCGTGCCATCCCCCAACGGCATCTGGTAGGACGCCTGGATACCGTGATTCCCGCCGCGCTGGCCGACGGTTATCGACGCAAGGTCGGGGGTAGCTGCACGCAACTGGTGACGGTGGAGGCGGACCACGCTCAGGGGTGGGAGCCGGTCTGGCGACAGTGGCGTAGCGAGCCGCTGCCCTGCGTCTCCGGCGCCGCTAGATAGGCCATTGGCGTTCATGGGCTGACCGACCGCTTTTCTTTGAGGAGCACGGTGTTGGCCAGCATGTCGCCCAGCCGCTTCCGGGAGCCGAAGAAGATGAAGATCCAGTCGATGACGCTGAGAAAGGGCGTGGTGATGTTGCGCAGAAAGGACTGCCACGGATTGCAGTTCAGGTAGCTGCGCTCGTCGACCACGACGATACCCAGGAGTCTTTTCCCTAGGCTTTGGCCGTTCGGCAGGCTGTCGCTGAAGAGGAAGTAGGCTATGACCAAGGCAAAAGCCAGCAGTTGGCTATAGGCCCCCACCATTGACCAAGGGAAGGCTATCCAGCCGGTCGACTTGGCGAAGACAAGCAGCAGCAAGACCACTAGGCCGTCTATGAGCTGTGCCGCAAGCCGGCTGCCCAGGCTCGCCAGATTTTCCGGCTTCCGGTAAAGCTCAGGCGTGTTCACCGTTTCCTCCCGAGGCGCCTCGCGGCGCCTCTCGACTATCCGTATCGATTCATCCGCAAGACTGGAGTCAACGCGCCGCCAGATCCTTCCCATACAGCGGCGAATGCGGGCCGGGCAGGACGCCGTTGGGTCTCAGCGTGAGCAGGCGGACGCCGGCGATGCCGGCCATCTCGTGGCCGCGGTCGTTGATGGAGTTGACGATCTGGGTGACGGCGGCGGTGATCAGCATGCCGACCAGGCCACCTCCGCTGTTCTGCTGCTGTTCGGCGGTGCTGGCGGCGGCGGCGCCTTCCCAGAGCAGCTTGCCGCTACGCAGGTCGACCAGCTTGGCGGTGACGACGACGGCGGTCTCGCTGCTGATGACGTGGTAGGAGGTGCCATAGCGGGTCACTTCGGTGTAGAGAGCGGCGTCGGCGCCGAAGATCTCGCGCAGCTTGGGCGGCGGGGCGGCCTGCATCTCGTCCGGGTGGAGCAGGCCGTTCTGCTTGAAGGTCTCGTCCACCAGGGCGACGGGCAGAACGTAGTAGCCGGCTTCGCCCAGGGGATAGCTGAGCTGGGCGAGCACGCTGTAGCTGGCCTTGATGTCGGGCGATTTGTTCACTGGCGGCAGGATGACCACGGAGGCCGGCTTGCTCTCGCGGAAGGCTGTGTAGTCATAGACTTTCTGTTGGTTGGCGCAGCCGCCGAGGAAGGCGAGGGTGGCCAGCAGGGTCAGGGCCTTGATCAGGTGTCTGGGCATGGTCGGCTCCTTAGTTCTTCGCCAGGTTGCGCATGAGGAAGTCCATGTAGGCGGTCGATTCGGGGAAGAGCGACTTCTCCGTCTCGAACTGCTGGCGGACCTGGTCGGTCTTGCCGACTTCGGCGTAGAGCATGCCGAGCTGGGCGTGATAGCCCGGTGCGGGGGTCAGGCCGGCGGCGCGCGCCTTCTGCAGGCCCGCCTCGAGTTCGGCGATCTGCTGCTCCGGTGCACTCTGCTTGGTGAAGTGGCCGTAGACCTGTTCCTGATAGCCCGGCCAGTAGTAGAGCGGGCGAGGCTGGTTGGCGGCGCAACCGCCGAGCACGGCGGTGGCGAGAAGGAGCGACATCATCGCGGCACGGGGCCGGAATACGCTGTTCATGGGAGCTTCCTTGCTTACTGGGCGGGGCGCCAAGCGCCGCTGTCGATGCCGTTGACCAGCCGGGTCACGGCTTCACGGATGGCGAGGTCCAGGACCTTGCCGTTGAGGGTCGAGTCGTAGCTCGCGGTACCGCCGAAGCCGACTACCTCGCGGTTGGACAGGCTGTATTCGCCAGCGCCCTGGACGGAATAGACGACCTCCGAGGTACGCACGTCGACGATGTTCAGGTCGACCTTGGCGTAGGCGATCTGCGACTTGCCGCGCCCGAGGATGCCGAACAGCTGCTGGTCACCCACTTCCTTGCGGCCGAACTCGGTGACGTCACCGGTCACCACGTAGTTGGCGCCCTTGATTTGCTGGCTCTTCTTGGCGAAGCCACTTTCCTGGGCGATCTCGGCCAGGTTGTCGCGGTCGAGCACATTGAAGCGGTTGGACTGCTGCAGGTGAGTGATCAAGACCGTCTTGGCCTGGCCTCCGAGGCGATCCACGCCGTCGGAAAACAGCCCGCGCATGTAGCTGGAGCGATTGTCGAACTTGCCCACGGCGATGGGCTGGCGAATGCCCTGGTAGGCAGTGTGGGCGGAGGCGACCTGCTGGACTTCCAGCGAGCGTGAGGACTCGGTGGCGCACCCCATGAGGGTGACCAAGCCGGTGGCGACGGCGAACATCAGTGCTTTTTTCATAGATCCCTTGTGCTGAGCAATGTGGCTTTCAGCTGCCGGGATCGCATGCCCTCCGCACGCGATGCTGGCAGGTCAGATGGACCAGCAGGGGCTCGCGGGGAATGACGCCAGGAGCAAGGAGAGAAATCGGGAGTAGATCCTGGCCAATCCGTGGCGTGGGTGAGCGTCCTGGTGATCCATCAGTGACCCAGAGAGTGTAACGAGACTTTGTGACGTACTAGACATTACGCTCGACGAGCGGAAGCGAGTAAGGGGCTTAACGGTGGAGCTCGGACCAGATAGTCCAACAATGTCCGCTGCGATCGTTTCCCGTTCCCGTCCTAGCGCCACTCGCTCAACACGGCCTGCAGCGAGGCCGGCAGCATGGGGCCGTGGCCCAGCCCTTCGAGCACCTCGTAGCGCACCCGGATGCCGGGGAGCTGGCCGAGGCGGTCGGCCAGGCGCCGGGTGGCATCGGCGGGGACCTCGCTCTGGAAGTGCGCGGGCAGTTCGCGCTCGGCGCCGCCCTGCAGCAGCACCAGGCGGACCGGATGGGCCTGGAAGCGCGCCTTCAATTGCTCGTCGTCTTGCGGCAGCACGGTGGGACTCCACCACAGCGAAGGACTCACGGCGTAGCCCTCGGCGAAGGCGTCCGGACGGGTGAGCAGGGCGTGGAGGACGAGCAGCCCGCCCAGGGAATGACCCCAGAGTGCGCGCTGGTCAGGATCCAGGGGAACCTGACGGGCCACCGCCGGCTCCAGGCGCTCCAGCAGCCAGGCGAGAAAGACGTCGGCGCCGCCGGTGGCCATCTCGCGAAAGCGCTCGCTGGTGGGGGCCGAGGGCGTGTAGTCATAGGCCCGACCCGGGCCATCGATACGCTTGCCGCCCGTGTAACCCACCGCCACCAGCACGGGCGGATGGGGCCGCTTGGCCAGGGTGTCGAGCAATTCGGCATTCAGCCCGCCCAGGGCGGCGTTGCCATCGAGCAGATAGAGCACCGGATAGCCGGTGGCCGGCGCCGGGGTGGCGGGTCGGGCGATCCACACCTGGTAATGGCGGGCGCCGTCGGTGGAATCCAGCTGGAGTTCGCTGAAGGCATAGCCGTGGCCCGGCTGCTGGAGCACCTGGGCGTCCATGGGCTGATCGATGGGGCGCGCCTGGCCCGGCAGGGCCAGGGCCAGCAGCAGCGGCAGGGCCAGCCAGGTGCAGCGTGGGGGGCGGCGAGAGGAGAGCGGCGACAGAGGCATCAGCGAACAAGACTCATTTCCAGTGGAGCGGTCGAGCCTACCGATCTCTGCCGCCGGTCGCCATACTGACGGGGATCTCCGCCGCCCAGGACGCCCCATGCATCACCCCCATCTGCTGTTCGATCTCGATGGCACCCTCACCGATTCGCGCCTGGGCATCACCCGGGCGATCCAGGTGGCGCTGCGCACCGAGGGGATCGAGGAGCCCGATCTGCGCAGGCTGGAGGTCTTTATCGGTCCGCCGCTGCTGCAGAGTTTCATGACCCACTACGGCTTCGACGAGGCGCGCGCCTGGCGCGCGGTGGCGGCCTATCGCGGGTATTTCCGCGCCACCGGTCTCTATGAAAACGAGGTCTATGCAGGCATCCGCGAGTTGCTGGCCGCGCTGCAGGCGGCCGGGCGACGGCTCTATCTGGTGACGGCCAAGCCGCGGGTGTTCGCCGTGGAGATCCTCCGGCACTTCGCGCTGACGGAGTTCTTCATCGCCCTGCATGGCAGCGAGCTGGACGGCACCCGCACCGACAAGACCGAGCTGCTGCGTTTCGTGCTGGACACCGAAGGCCTGGCGCCGGAGACCTGCCTGATGCTGGGTGACCGCGAGCACGACCTGATCGCCGCCCAGGCCAATGGCGTGGCGGCGGTGGCCCTGAGCTACGGCTTCGGCAGCCGGGAAGAGCTGGAGCGCCACCGCCCGGCCTTTCACTTCCACAGCGTGGCAGCCCTGCGCCAGGGCTTCGGCCTCTAGCGGCAGGCGCCGACCTGCGCGGCGGTGGCCGGCAGGTCGTGGGGCGCGAGGGGGATCAGCCGCAGGTGGCGGTCTGCACCACCAGGCTGGCGCTGGTGGTAATGGTCAGGCGCTGGGAGTTGAAGTCCATGGTCATGGGGTCCTGCGGACGGACCACGCGAACGACCTGGGCACCGGCGCGCTGCCGGCCTTCTTCGGCCAGGGCCGGGGAGAGGGCCTTGCCGACCAGATCCTGGACCGCGTCGGAGTTGCACCGGCCACTGCTGCTGACGGCGCCGCTTGGGGCCGAGGAGGCGGCCGCCGGGCTGCTCTGGGTTTCGTGCGAGCCGCAACCGGCCAGCAGGGTGAAGAGCGCGGCGCCAGCCAGCAGGAGGGGAGTCTTGAAGCTCATGAGTTCGCCTTTTCGATCGTGAGAGAAGGAACCTTAACCCGTACGGGCCTCCTGATGGACCCCTCAAGGGCGGGCATTGTTACAAAGCGCGATACAGAAGACGTTGCGAGACCCCGGTGACCGGTCGTCCCGCAGGCATAAAGTTAATAAATATAACGTTCGGTAATCGGCCAGATTCGGGTCGGATGGCTTGATCCATTTCTGCCATCGACCATCATCGAACCAGGGCCACCCGGCCCCCACGGTGACGACAACAACAACAAAGGGACACCCGCCATGTCAGCTCGCTATCCAACTACCCTCCCGCCTGACCGCTACCCGATCCGCGCCCGCTAGGCCCTGATCCGCGCGCCCCGCGGCGCCTTCCGCATCCTCAGTCAGGACGGTCATCTCATGTCTTGTTCGCGCTCGCTTCCGGCCTGCGCACGGGCCCGCTCGTGCCTCGCCTTTACCGCTCTCGCCGCCCTGCTCGCCAGCCAGGGTGCGCTGGCCGCGCCTTCCACCACCCTGGAAAGCGCCCGCCCCAAGCCGCTCAACAGCCTGGAGACGGCGCGTCCCCTGCCGCCCGGACCGCCGCGCTGGGCCGAGGACTATCGCTTCCTCGACGATCCGCAAAAACGCACCGATCCCTTCGACGGGTTGCGCTACCAGCGCCTTAGCGACTCGGCCTGGCTGCAGACCGGTGGCGAGGCGCGCTACCGCTTCGACACCATCCGCAATCCGGTCTTTGGCCGGCGCGGGGTGGATACCGATCACTACATCCAGCAGCGCCTGCAACTGCACGCCGACCTGCACCTGTTCGATGACGCCCTGCGCGCCTTCGTCCAGCTGGAAAACACCCGCGCCTGGAACAAGGCGCTCTACGGCCCCTACGACCAGAGCCGCACCGAACTGCACCAGGCCTTCATCGACCTCAACACGCCGCTGGCCGGTGGCAAGCTGATGACCCGCATCGGTCGCCAGGAGCTGGGCTACGGCAACCAGGCCTTCGTCACCTACCGCGACGCGCGCAACATCCGCC
Organism: Pseudomonas sp. HR1; assembly: GCF_030175875.1. Classification (NCBI taxonomy): domain Bacteria; kingdom Pseudomonadati; phylum Pseudomonadota; class Gammaproteobacteria; order Pseudomonadales; family Pseudomonadaceae; genus Pseudomonas; species Pseudomonas sp. HR1. Next base: position 888,662 of record NZ_JASNRF010000001.1, on the reverse strand, counting down.
TCAACTTCGACGGCCTGCGCCTGGCCTGGACCCGTCCGGACGGCTACCGGCTGGACGCCTTCGGCCTGCGGCCCGTGGTGACCGGCGAAGACAGCTTCGACGACGGCTCCAACAACGCGGTCAAGTTCTATGGTCTCTATGGCACCCTGCCGCTGACCGGGCCGCTCAAGCTCGACGTCTACGGCTTCGGTCTGGAGACCGACCAGCGCACCCTGGATGGCCTGACCGGCGCGGAAAAGCGCTACACCGCCGGCTTCCGTCTGTTCGGCAACGCCGGTCCCTGGGACTGGAGCTGGGACCTGGCCGGGCAGGGCGGGCATCTGGCCGGCGCCCGGATCCGCGCCTGGGGCCTGAGCAGCGAAACCGGCTATCGCCTGGGCGGCGCCTGGAAGCCGCGGCTGGCCTTGCGGGTGGACGCCGCCAGCGGCGATCACGGCCCGGGCGACGACCGCGTCGGCACCTTCGATCCGCTCTTTCCCAAGAACGGTTTCTATGGCGACTCCGGGCTCACCACCCTGGCCAACCTCTATCTGGTCGGGCCGCTGCTGACCCTGGCGCCCCGGCCGACGCTGCAGCTGGAGAGCGGACTGTTCGGCGTCTGGCGGCAGAGCACCGAAGACGGCGTCTACCTGCCGGGCATGACCACGGTGCCGGGCACCGCGGCCAGCTCGGCGCGCAAGGCCGGCACCCTCTGGCGCAACAACCTGCGCTGGATGCCCACCGCCAACCTGACCCTGGACCTGGAATACAGCTACTTCCAGGCCGGCGCCGCCGTGCGCCAGGCCGATGGCGACGACACCAGCTTCCTGATGGCTGCTACCACCTTCCGCTTCTGAGGAGTCCACCATGCGCCTGCTCTCGACCGCCCCGCCCGGGGCCCGCCTGACTCTGCTGCTGTGCTTCATCGTCGCCCTGCTGGAGGGCATGGACCTCCAGGCCATGGGCATCGCCGCCCCGGCCATGGCCAAGGCCTTCGGCTTCCAGCCGGGGCAGATGGGCCTGGTGTTCAGCGCCAGCATCCTCGGCCTCTTGCCCGGCGCCTTCATCGGCGGCTGGTGCGCCGATCGCATCGGCCGCAAGAAGGTGCTGATCGCCTGCGTGCTGATCTTTGGCGTCTTCTCGGTGGCCACCGCCCATGTCTGGAGTCTGGAGAGCCTGCTGCTGGCGCGACTGCTCACCGGCATCGGTCTGGGCGGCGCCCTGCCCAATCTGATCGCCCTGTCCGCCGAGTCGGTGGACGAGCGCGCCCGCGCCACGGCGGTCAGCCTGATGTATTGCGGCGTGCCCCTGGGCGGCGCCCTGGCGGCGGTGGTGGGGCTGCTGGACGTCGGCCGCTGGCAGACGGTGTTCTATGTCGGCGGCCTGGCGCCGCTGCTGGTGGCGCCGCTGCTCGGGCGTTACCTGGCGGAGACCGCCGGCTTTCTGCGCAAGCGAGGCGGGACTCAGGCGGGTAGTCCGCGCGGGGCCTGGCTGGGCGCCATCCCGCTGTCGACCACCCTGCTGCTGTGGCTGGGCTACTTCTTCACCCTCACGGTGATGTACATGCTGCTCAACTGGCTGCCGTCGCTGCTGGTGGGGCAGGGCTTCAGCCGCGGCCAGGCGGTGGGGGTGCAGATCCTCTTCAACCTGGGCGGCGGCATCGGTTCGGTGCTGTTCGGCCTGCTCATGGATCGCTGGCGGCCGCGGCTGACGGTGCTGGCCATCTACCTGGGCATCCTGCTGGGTCTGGCCGGGCTAGGGCTGGCCAAGGCCTATCCGCTGGTGGTCCTGGCCGGTTTCGCCGCCGGGCTGTTCGTGGTCGGCGGCCAACTGGTGCTCTATGCCCTGGCGCCGCAGCTCTATCCGGCGGCGGTGCGGGCGACCGGAACCGGCGCGGCGGTGGCGGTCGGACGCCTGGGCGCCATGGCCGGCCCACTGCTGGCGGGGCAGGTCCTGGCCCTGGGCGGTGGCGCGGCGACCCTAGTGGTGGCCACCACCCCGGCGGTACTGGTGGCCGCAGGCGCGGTGCTGGCCCTGCTGCACCGGCGGGCACCGGTGCCGGCGGCTACCACCCACGCGGAGGCGCCTGGGCATGCGTAGTGTGCTGCTCGTCACCCTGCTGACGCTGACTGGCCTGGCCCGGGCGGCCACCACGGACGGCGATCCGGCCACCGCCACGCCACCGCCGCTGCAGCTCGAACCCCTGGCGCGCTTCGAGGTGGCCCTCGACGCCCCGGTCTGGGAGCTGGGCCAGACCAGTGACCTGGGCAAGCGGCGCATCATCCCCATCACCGGCGGCCGCTTCGACGGCCAGCGCCTGCATGGACGGATCCTCAACAACGGCGCCGACTGGCAGGTGGTGACCGCCGATGGCCTGGCCATCATCGACACCCGCTATCTGCTGCAGACCGACGATGGCGCCCTGATCTATCTGCAGACCAAGGGCTATCGCTATGGCCCGCCGGAGGTGATGCGCGAGCTGGCCGCCGGCAAGCCGGTGGATCCCCGGCGCTATTTCTTTCGCGTCACCCTGACTTTCGAGACCGCCGCACCAGCCTATGCCTGGCTCAACCGCGCCCTGGGCGTGGGCAGCGCCATGCGCCTGGGCAAGGCGGTGGTCTACGACGCCTATCTGCTGCAATAGAGGAGGAGCCGATGCCCATTGGAATGACTGCGCTCTACGACGATGTCCTGCTGCTGGATGGCGTGCGCACGCCCTGGACCGATCTGAATGGCGCCCTGGGGCAGGTGTCGCCCACCGACCTGGGCATCGCCGTGGCGCGGGCGCTGCTGGCGCGCGGGCATGAGGCCGGAGCGGTGGATTCCGTGCTGGCCGGCTCGGTGGCCCAGGCCAGCTTCGATGCCTATCTGCTGCCACGCCATATCGGCCTCTATGCCGGGGTGCCCGAGGCGGTGCCGGCGCTGCAGGTGCAACGCGTCTGCGGCACGGGGCTTGAGCTGCTGCGCCAGGCTGGCGATCAGTTGCAGAGCGGCCAGGCCAGCCGGGTGCTGTGCGTGGCGGCCGAGTCCATGACCCGCAATCCCATCGCCGCCTACACCCACCGCAGCGGCTTTCGCCTCGGCGCGCCGGTGGAATTCCACGACTTTCTCTGGGAGGCGCTCAAGGACCCGGCGGCCGGACTGGACATGATCGCCACCGCCGAGCGCCTGGCCCAGCGCCATGGCATCGCCCGCGAGGCGGTGGATGCCTGGGCGCTGCGGAGTTTCGAGCGCGCCCTGGCAGCCCAGCGCCAGGGCTGGTTTCGCGAGGAGGTCGTGCCGGTGACGGCGGCGCGCTTCGAGGCTGAAGGCCTGGCGCCGCGGGAGTTGCGTCTGCCGCGGGGCTGCGCGGGGGTCGAGCAGGACAGCCATCCGCGGGAGACCTCGCGGGAGGCCCTGGCACGGCTGACGCCAGTGCATCCGGGCGGGGTGCAGACCGCCGGCAATAGCTGCGCGGTGGCCGACGGCGCCGCCGCCGTGCTGCTGGCACGGGGCGCGGACGCCGCGCCGGAGCGGGCGCTGGCCTGGATGCGCGGCAGTTGTGTGGTGGGGGTGTCGCCGGACGTCATGGGCAGTGGTCCGGTACCGGCCATCCAGGGCCTGCTCGACCGCGCCGGCCTCAGGCTGGAGGCCATCGACCGCCTGGAGATCAACGAAGCCCAGGGCGCCCAGCTGCTGGCGGTGCAGCAGGCTCTGGAACTGGATCCGGCGCGACTCAATGTGCATGGCGGCGCCATCGCCCTGGGTCATCCACTGGCCGCCACCGGCCTGCGCTTGGCCGTCACCCTGGCCCGCCAGCTGCGCGCCGAGGGGCTCAGGTACGGGGTGGCAGCGGTGTGCATCGGCGGTGGGCAGGGGATGGCGGTGCTGCTGGAGAATCCGGGGTGGCGGGGGCGGTAAGGGGTTGGGCCGGGGTGTATCGGGCTTCGCGGGGCCCAGCTCAACCTGATCGCAGCCATGGCGGTCCGCCGATGCGGCCGCTCCTACGGTTGTCTCACAGCCTGTAGGAGCAACTGTCTTGATCGCGTATCGCGGCCATGCCGGTGCGTCGTAGCGACCGCTCCTACAGTGGCGTCCGTGCCTGTAGGAGCGGCCCATGGCCGCGATGATTTTTTAGGCGGCAGGAGGGCGACACTTTGTTGGGCTGCGCGCTCAACCTACGCGGGGACCTCCACGGCAGGCACGACCAGGGGCGGGAAGTGGATGGCCACGCGCAGGCCCTGACCGCCGGTGGCGGTGGCCAGTTCGATGCCGGCGTCGTGGGCGGTGGCGATGTCGCGGACGATGGCCAACCCCAGGCCGGTACCATGGATGCCGCGGTCGAGGCGATAGAAGCGCTCGAAGATGCGTTCGCGCTCCGCCTCGGGAATACCCGGGCCGTCGTCTTCCACCTCCAGCACCGTGGCCCCGGCCTGGCCGCGCAGGCGGACCGTGACCTGACCGCCGCGCGGGGTGTATCTGAGGGCATTGTCGACCAGGTTGTCGAGCAGGTCGCGCAGCTGGAAGGCGTTGCCCTGCACGGTCTGCGGCTCCAGTTCGTAGCCTAGGTCGATGCCGTGGCCATCGGCCTGGGCCAGCTGGCTGGGCATGGCTTCGCCGATCAGTTCGTCCAGCCGCAGCGGCTCGCGCGGCGGACTCTCCAGCCGCGCGGTGGCGGCGCGGGCCAGGGTCAGCAACTGGTTGGTCTGGCGGGTCATGCGCTCGGTGGCGGCCTGGAGTTGCGCCAGCGCCGCGGCGCTTTCGGCATCGCCGGCATGGCGCTGGCGCAGCCACTGGGTCAGGGTGCTGATGCCCGCCAGCGGGGTGCGCAGCTGGTGAGCCATGTCGTCGAGAAAGGCGCGCTGGTTGCGCGCACCCTCGCGGATGCGCAGCAGCAGGCCGTTGAGCGCGGTGACGAAGGTGCCCAGTTCGCGGGGCGCACCCTCTTCGCGCAGCGGCGCCAGGTCATCGTAGTGGCGACTGTCGAGCTGACGCTCCAGCCGTTCCAGCGGCTTTAGGCCGCGGCGCACCGCCCAGAGCAGCTGGGCGGCGATCAGCAGGGCGACCAGGATCTGCACCGCCACCAGGGTCAGCACCATGCGCTGCAGGGCGGCGGTGTGGCGACTCAGGGTCTGGGCCACGCTGGCCACCACTGGTTGCCCGGCCACCTCGCCGAGGCGGCCGACCATGAACACCGAGCGGTCGTTGATACGGGTGCGCAGGGCGGTGGTATGGCCGTCGCGCATCTCGTCGGTGATCTCCTGGACCGGCATGGCGGCATCGCCGAACAGCAGCTGGCCGTCGAGGGCGCGCACCGCCAGCCAGACGTGGTCGTGGCTGTTGTGGCGCAGCAGGTAGTCGGCTTCGGTCGGCAGCCACAGGCGGCCGTTGCCGTCCACCTCCAGCTGTTCGAGCAGCAGGATCGCCGCGTCGGTGAGATCGCCGTCCAGGGCGCTGAAGGCCGGTTTGCGGGCGAACTGGTAGCTGACCACGGCGCCGCCGAGGTTGACCAGCAGCACCGGCAGCACCAGCCATTTCAGCAGCCGTCGGCGCAGGCTGGGCGCGGTGGCGGTCATGGCGCGGCTTCTTCCAGGCGATAGCCGAAGCCGCGCACGGTGCGGATACCGACCCCGGAGTCGGCCAGTTTCAGCCGTAGCCGCGAGACATAGACCTCCACGGCGTTGTGGGTCAGGTCTTCGCTGCCCCAGGGCGCCAGGGCGTCGATGATCTGCTGCTTGGAGACCACCTTGCCGGCCTGACGCAAGAGGTGTTCGAGCACCGCCCACTCCCGGGCCGAGAGATCCAGCGCGGTGTCGCCGAGGCGCGCCTGGTGGGCGGCGGTGTCCAGGCGCAGGGCGCCGAGGGTCAGGTCGGCGCTGTTCTGGCCACCGGCACGGCGGACCAGCGCCTTGATCCGCGCCACCAGCTCGGGCACGGCGAAGGGCTTGACCAGGTAGTCGTCGGCGCCCACTTCGAAGCCGTGCACCCGGTCGTCGATGGCGTCGCGGGCGGTGAGCAGCAGCACCGGCTGGTCGCTGCCACGCTGGCGCAGGCGGCGGACCACCTCGAAGCCGTCCAGGCCACCGGGCAGGCCGATGTCCAGCACCACCACGGCGAAGCGAGTGGTGCGCAGCCAGGCATCGGCCTCGGCGCCGTTGCGCAGGAGGTCGACCTGCATGCCATGGCCTTCCAGGACGCGGCGGATGCCGTCGGCCAGGGTGGCGTCATCTTCGACCAGCAGGATGTGCATGGGTGATCCTCGGATTCAACGCGATTCGGTCGCCGTAGCGCCGATTATGCACAGGCGCTCAGCGGGGCAGGGCGCAGAAATCGCCCAGCGCCCGCACCAGGGCCAGGCGGTGGAGATCATCGGGGCGGGCGGCGGCGAGGTGGGCGGCGAGGGCGCGGTCCAGTTGTGCCGGGCAGTCCGCGGCGGCGCGCAGTTCGCCGGTGGCGGCGAGACCGCCGAGCAGCCTGGCCTGGAGTTCGTTCAGCTGGGTCCTGAGCGTCGTCAGGTCCGTCGTCTTGGCGGGCAGCGGCCGTTCGTGGCGCCGCCAGGCCTGCAGCAGGCCGTATTGCACCAGCTTGTTGGCTTCCATCTGGGCGGCAAAAAAGGTCTGGGCGGTGGCCGGGGAGACGGCGGCTGCGGGCGCGGCCTGGGCGACCTCCTGCAGCACCTGGCGCTCGCGGGCTTCGTCCAGTACCGGCTTGCCGCTGTCGTGCTTGCTGCGGGCGACCCCATCGGCCAGCGTTAGGCGCTGGGCCATGGCATCCAACAGGGCCGGCAGCGGCGCCGGCGCGGCCTGGACGCCGAGGGCGATGCTCAAGAGCGGAAGGGCGAGCCAGCGAATACCCGACATGAGGGACCTCCGGGGCAGGGGAAGGGGCACCGAAGCTCGCACGGGGCCGCGGGGCGGTCAAGATGGCCGGGGCAGGGCGGTTGTGCGGGGGTGAGGTGGTTGGGGTGGCCCTCACCCCAGCCCTCTCCCGGAGGGAGAGGGGGCGGAGCGGCGTGGGGCTTGGGCTGGCGTAGGGTGGAAAACCGCAATGCGTTTTCCACGCGGGTGCCGTGCCGTCGTGGATGAGGCTGCGCCGTCATTCACCCTACGGAGGCCAGCGCAGGTCGGTAGCTCCGTGCGGAGCCGCACCCTCACCCCAGCCCTCTCCCGGAGGGAGAGGGGGCGGAGCGTCGCGGGGGTTGGGCTGGCGTAGGGTGGAAAACCGCGGAACGTTTTCCACCCGCGTGCCGTGCCATCGTGGATGAGGCTGCGCCGTCATCCACCCTACGGAGTCCAGCGCAGGTCGGTAGCTCCGTGCGGCGCGCCTTCCTTATTCCAACCCGCTTCCTACGCCTCCTGCGCCGCCCGGACCTCGGCGGTCAGGGCCTGGAGGCGGGTGTCGAAGGCATTGAGGGCGCCGGCGTCGGCGGCGGTGTCCAGGCTCAGGCGCAGGGCGGCCAGCACCAGCAGCTCGGTGGCGTCGCCGCGGCGGCGGTCGCCCTGGATGGCGACCAGTTCGTCGCGCAGGCGGGCGGCGGCCTGTTGCAGGGCGGCGCGGTCGCCTTCGGCCACCTTGAAGCGGTAGCGGCGACCGAGCACCTCCACCTCGTCGTCGGCGCCCGTCTTGGCGGTCTTCACTCGACGCTGGCCGCGTGGCGCTGCTCGGCGTCGGCGGCCACGGCCTGCTCGACGGACTGCGCGGAGAGCAGGGCCAGCAGGCCTTCCACGCGCTGGCGGGTGCTGGCGCCGTGTTCTTCCTGCTCCAGCAGACTCAGTTGCAGGGTGTCGTTTTCCTCGCGCGCGGCCAGCAGGGCCTGCTCCAGTTCCTGGGTGCGGGCGGTCAGACGCTGGTTGCGCTGCAGCAGGTCGCGGATGGCGGTTTCCAGTTCGCTCAGGGTGTTGTCCAGCATGGGCGCGGTCGTCTCTCGTGTCAGGTTCGGGGCTGCCAGGGAGGCAGGGGTCAGCATTCTAGGCCTCTCACCGATCACCGGCACCCCATTCATCGTGGGCTAAGCCCTTGTTTTGCCAAGAGGTTCACGGGGGTGACCGGCGAGCTGACCGGCTGTCAGGCAGTTGTCAGGTTGCGCTAAGGGGGCCGTAAGGCAAGACGCCTTAGCCTGGGCTCATCGCGTCGGCTGTCCTGTCCCGGCGCCCCTCGCTTCGGATGAGCCGCCATGACCGATCTGTCCCAGAGCACCGCCCCGCGCCAGCTGGACGAGCCCTTCCTGCCGTTTTCCCGGCCCAGCATCGGCGCCGAGGAAGTGGCCGCGGTGAGCCAGGTGCTGACCTCGGGCTGGATCACCACCGGGCCCCAGGCCAACCTGCTGGAAGAGCGCTTCGCCGATTCGGTGGGCGCCGCCCACGCCGTGGCCCTGTGCTCGGCCACCGCCGCCATGCACGTGACCCTGCTGGCACTGGACATCGGCCCCGGTGACGAGGTGATCACCCCCTCGCTGACCTGGGTCTCCACCGCCAACATGATCACCCTGATCGGCGCCACCCCGGTGTTCGTCGACGTCGACCGCGACACCCTGATGGTCTCCGCCGAGCAGGTGGCCGCCGCCATCACCCCGCGCACCAAGGCCATCGTGCCGGTGCACTACGCCGGCGCCAGCTGCGACCTGGCCCCGCTGCGCGCCCTGGCCCGCGAGCACGGCGTGGCACTGATCGAAGACGCCGCCCACGCCGCCGGTACCCGCTACCAGGGCGAGCCCATCGGCCAGCGCGGCACCGCCATCTTCAGCTTTCACGCCATCAAGAATCTGACCTGCGCCGAAGGCGGCATGCTGGTGACCGACGACGCCACCCTGGCCGAGCGGGTACGCCGACTGAAATTCCACGGCCTGGCGGTGGATGCCTTCGACCGTCACACCCTGGGCCGCAAGCCCCAGGCCCAGGTGCAGGAGCCCGGCTTCAAGTACAACCTCTCGGACATCCACGCGGCCCTGGCGCTGGTGCAGCTGGATCGCCTGGGCGACATCAACAGCCGCCGCCGCCTGCTGGCCCAGGCCTACACCCAGCGCCTGGCCCAGCTGCCGGTCGCGCCCCTGGCGCTGCCCGACTACGCCCAGACCCACGCCTGGCACCTCTACATCCTGCGCATCTGCCCCGAGCGGTGCGGGATGGAGCGCGAAGCCTTCATGGCCGGCCTCAAGGCGCGCGGCATCGGCACCGGCATCCATTTCACCGCCACCCACCTGCATCCCTGGTACCGCGAGCGCTGGCCCGAGCTGGCGCTGCCCAACAGCGAATGGAATTCGGCACGGCTGTGCTCCATCCCGCTGTTTCCCGACATGACCCTCGCCGACGTCGACCGCGTGGTCGGCGCCATCGAAGACCTGCTGGAGAAAGGCGCATGAAGCCCTATGCCATCGACCGGGTATCCGTGGTGATCCCCGTCTACAACGAAGAAGCCAGCCTGCCGGAACTCCTGCGCCGCACCCGCGCCGCCTGCCGCCTGCTGGATTGCCAGGTGGAGATCATCCTGGTCGACGACGGCAGTCGCGACCGCAGCGCCGAACTCCTGCAGCAGGCCGCCAGCGAGCCGGACAGCCCGGTCGTGGCGGTGCTGCTCAATCGCAACTACGGCCAGCACTCGGCGATCCTTGCCGGCTTCGAGCAGGCCCGCGGCGATCTGATCATCACCCTGGACGCCGATCTGCAGAATCCGCCGGAAGAGATCCCGCGCCTGGTGCACACCGCCGCCCAGGGCTACGACGTGGTGGGCACCGTGCGCCAGCAGCGCCAGGATTCCTACCTGCGCACCCTGCCGTCGCGGCTGATCAATCGCGCCGTGCAGCGCTCCACCGGCGTCGCCATGCGCGACTACGGCTGCATGCTGCGCGCCTATCGCCGCCAGGTGGTGCAGTCGATGCTGGCCTGCCACGAGCGCAGCACCTTCATCCCGATCCTGGCGAACAGCTTCGCCCGCCACACCACCGAGATCGAGGTGGCCCACGCCGAGCGCGAACACGGGAATTCCAAGTACGGCTTCCTCAAGCTGATCAACCTGATGTTCGACCTGCTGACCTGCATGACCACCACCCCGCTGCGCATGCTCAGCCTGTTCGGCGGCGGCCTGGCGGTCTTCGGCTTCCTCTTCGCCGCGCTGCTGCTGGTGCTGCGCGTCACCCACGGCGCCGAGTGGGCGGCCGATGGCGTGTTCTCGCTGTTCGCCGTGCTGTTCATCTTTACCGGCGCCCAGTTCGTCGGCCTCGGTCTGCTCGGCGAGTACCTCGGCCGGGTGTACCACGACGTCCGTGCCCGACCCCGGTTCCACGTGGAACAAGTGATCCGCGCCGCCACCCTTTCTCCTTCGCCGGCGCCGCTGCGCCAGGTCCAGTAACAGGAAAGCCCCTGATGAAAACCGCCATCGTCTTCGCCTACCACGACATCGGCTGCGCCGGCCTCGCCGCGCTGATCCAGGCCGGCTATCCCATCGCCGCCGTCTTCACCCACCCGGATGACCCGAGCGAGAACCGCTTCTTCGGTTCGGTGGCCCAGCTCTGCGCCCGCCACGGCATCCCGGTGCACGCGCCGGAAGACGTCAACCACCCGATCTGGGTCGAGCGCATCCGCGCCCTGGAACCGGATTTCATCTTCTCCTTCTATTACCGCAACCTGCTTTCTGAAGAGGTGCTGGCCTGCGCCAAGCGCGGCGCCTACAACCTGCACGGCTCGCTGCTGCCGCGCTATCGCGGTCGCGCCCCGGCCAACTGGGTGCTGGTCAATGGCGAGACCGAGACTGGTGTGACCCTGCACCGCATGGTCAAGCGCGCCGACGCCGGCGCCATCGTCGCCCAGCAGCGCGTCGCCATCGCCGCCGACGACACCGCCCTGACCCTGCACGCCAAGCTGCGCGAAGCCAGCCAGACGCTCCTGCGCGACAGCCTGCCGGCCCTGGCCGAAGGCCGGCTGACCGAGCGCGAGCAGGACGAAAGCCAGGCCACCACCTTCGGCCGCCGCAGCGCCGCCGATGGCGAGCTGGAGTGGAGCCGTCCGGCCGTGGAACTGGGCAACCTGGTGCGCGCCGTGACCCAACCCTATCCGGGCGCCTTCGGCTGGATCGGTGACCGCAAGCTGATCGTCTGGAGCGCCCAGGCCCGCCAGGAACGCCATGACCAGACTCCCGGCAGCGTGCTGAGCCTGGAGCCGCTGCGTATCGCCTGTGGTGAGGGCGTGCTGGAAATCCAGGCCGGCCAACTGGGTGACAACGGCCTGTACCTGTCCGGCCCGCAACTGGCCCGCGAAGCCGGCCTGGTGGCCGGTGCCCGCCTGCATCGCCAGGATCGCCGCGCCAAGCGTCGCACCCGGGTACTGATCCTGGGCGTCAACGGCTTCATCGGCAACCACCTCTCCGAGCGCCTGCTGGCCGACGGCGAGTACGAGGTCTATGGCCTCGACATCGGCTCCGATGCCATCGAGCGGCTCAAGGCCAATCCGAATTTCCACTATGTGGAAGGCGACATCTCCATCCACACCGAGTGGCTGGAATACCACATCAAGAAGTGCGACGTGGTGCTGCCGCTGGTGGCCATCGCCACGCCCATCGAATACACCCGCAATCCCTTGCGCGTGTTCGAACTGGACTTCGAGGAAAACCTCAAGATCGTTCGCCACTGCGTGAAGTACGGCAAGCGCGTGATCTTCCCGTCCACCTCCGAGGTGTACGGCATGTGCCAGGACGAGCGCTTCGACGAAGACCGCTCCAACCTGGTGGTCGGCCCGATCAACAAGCAGCGCTGGATCTATTCGGTCTCCAAGCAGCTGCTCGACCGGGTCATCTGGGCCTACGGCGCCAAGGGCCTGAAATTCACCCTGTTCCGTCCGTTCAACTGGATGGGCCCGCGCCTGGATCGCCTGGACTCGGCGCGCATCGGCAGCTCCCGCGCCATCACCCAGCTGATCCTCAACCTGGTGGAAGGCACCCCCATCAAGCTGGTCGACGGGGGCGCCCAGAAGCGCTGCTTCACCGACGTCGACGACGGCATCGAGGCGCTGTTCCGCATCATCGAGAACAGGGGCGGTCGCTGCGACGGCCAGATCGTCAACATCGGCAACCCGGACAACGAAGCGAGCATCCGCGAACTGGCCGAAGAGCTGCTGGCCCAGTTCGAGGCCCATCCGCTGCGCCATGAATTCCCGCCCTTCGCCGGCTTCCGCGAGGTGGAGAGCAAGAGCTTCTATGGCGACGGCTACCAGGACGTGGCCCACCGCAAGCCCAGCGTGGAGAACGCCCGCCGCCTGATCGACTGGCAGCCGACCACCGCCATGGCCGCCACCGTCGGCAAGACGCTGGACTTCTTCCTGCGCGAAGCCCTGGCGCAGCGGGAGGCCTGATGAACACCCTGATCCCGGCCAGCCTGCGCATCGACGTGGACACCTATCGCGGCACCCGCGAAGGGGTACCGCGGCTGCTCGACCTGCTGGACGAAGCCGGGGTCAAGGCCACCTTCTTCTTCAGCGTCGGGCCGGACAACATGGGGCGCCACCTCTGGCGCCTGGTGAAGCCCACCTTCCTGTGGAAGATGCTCAGATCCAAGGCCGCCAGCCTCTATGGCTGGGACATCCTGCTGGCCGGCACCGCCTGGCCGGGTCGGCCCATCGGTCGCGACCTCGGTCACCTGATGCGCGAGACCCGCGCCCGCGGCCACGAGGTCGGCTTGCACGCCTGGGATCACCACGCCTGGCAAGCCCATACCGGAAGCTGGAACCTGGAGCGCCTGGGCGCCGAATTCGGCCGTGGCCTGCAGGCTCTGGAAGACATCCTCGGCGCCAAGGTCGACTGTTCCGCCGCCGCCGGCTGGCGCGCCGATCCGCGCGTGGTGCTGGCCAAGGAGGCCTTCGGCCTCCGCTACAACAGCGATTGCCGCGGCAGAAGCCTCTTCGTTCCTCGGTTGGAAAGTGGAGCTTTGGGCACTCCTCAGATCCCGGTAGACATGCCGACCTTCGATGAGGTGGTCGGCCCCGACCTTCCTGCCGCCGACTGGAACAGCTATCTGCTCAAGCGCTTCCGTCCGGGGGCGCTCAACGTCTACACCCTGCACGCCGAGGTGGAAGGCATCGCCTTCGCCAATGACTTCCGCGCCCTGCTCAAGGCCGCGCGGGAGGAGGGCATCCTGTTCCTGACCCTGGGCGATCGCCTGCCGGCCGATCCGCGCCAGTTGCCCGCGGGCAATCTGGTGCGTGGCAGCCTGGCCGGCCGCCAGGGCTGGCTGGGCGTGCAGGCATGAGTCGGCGTCGCCTGTGGATGCTGCTGCCGCTGGCGCTGCTGGCCTATGCCCTGCCGCTGGCCTGGCGCGGCCTGTGGATTCCGGACGAGTCGCGCTATGCGCAGATCGCCCAGGAACTCTGGCGGCGTGGCGACTGGGTGGTGCCGCACTTCCTCGGCCTGCCCTATTTCGAGAAACCCATCGGCGGCTACTGGACCCAGGCCATCGCCCAGGCCTGGGTCGGTGACTCGCTGTTCAGCGTGCGCCTGGTGCCACTGCTGGCCAGTCTCGCCACCGCCGCCCTGGTGGTGCGCCTGACCCGGCTGATCTGGCAGGATCGCCCGCTGGCGCTGCTAGCCGGGGTGGTCTATCTCTCCTGCGTGGCCGTGGCGGGGCTGGCCACCTACGTGACCCTCGACGCCCAGTTCGCCTTCTGGATGGCCCTGGCGCTGCTCGCACTCTGGCAGGCCCAGGCCGCCGAGACCCGCGGCGCGGCCCTGGTGCAATGGGCGCTGCTGGGGCTGGCCTGTGGCTGCGGCCTGCTGACCAAGGGCTTTCTCGCCCTGGTGCTGCCGGTGCTGGTGGCCGTGCCCTTCTTCCTCCTGCAGCGGCGCCTGGGCGAGTTGCTCTGCCGCGGTCCCCTGGCGGTGCTGGTGGCGATCCTGGTGGTGGCCCCCTGGGCGCTGCTGGTGGCCCGGCGCGATGCGGATTTCTGGAATTTCTTCTTCTGGCACGAGCATATCCAGCGTTTCGCCGGCCAGGATGCCCAGCATGAGCGGCCGTTCTGGTTCTATGGCCCGGTGCTGCTGCTGGCCATCCTGCCCTGGGCCGGCCTGCTGCCGCGTACCCTGGGCCAGCTCTGGCAGGACCGGCGTCACCGCGGCACCGCCTTCCTCGGCATCGCCGTGGTCGGCCAGCTGCTGTTCTTCAGCCTCAGCCGCGGCAAGCTGCCGACCTACCTGCTGCCGACCCTGGCCGCCCTGGTGCCGCTGCTGGCGCGCACCCTGCAGGAGGCGGGCCGGCGCGGCGCCACCGGTGCCCTGCGGCTGAACGGCCTGTGCAATCTGCTGCTGGGCCTGGCCGGCCTTGCCGCCCTGCTGATCTATGGCGGTCGCCTCTATGAGAGCGGCGAAGGCCTGACCCGCGCCCTGGCCCTGCTGGCGCCCCTGGCGCTGCTGCTGGCCGGTCTGGCCGCGCTGGTCTGGCCGCGGCGCACCCTGCTGGCGCCGGCCCTGGCGCTCTGGGTGCTGCTGCCGCTGCTGTCCATCGCCCTGCCCAACGGCCTGGTCGACAACAAGCTGCCGAGCACCTTCATCCAGGCCCAGCTCGGCCACTTCAAGAATGCCGGCCTGCTGGTCAGCAACGACCTCGGCGTGGCCGCCAGCCTGGCCTGGGCCACCCACCGCGATGACGTGGTGCTGGTGGGCGGTCCGGGCGAACTCAAGTACGGCTTCGCCCGCGAGCCGGCCAGCGGCCGGCTGATCGAAGAGCGCGACCTGGCCGCCTGGCTCGCCGCCCATCGCGACCAGGGTCCGGTGGCCATCCTCTTGCGGGTCGACGGCCCCAGCGATCGCCAGCTGCTGGACAGTCTGCCCGAGCCGGGCGAGAGCATCGCCAGCGAGCGCCTGGTGCTGCTGGTCTATCCGAGGCCGACGCCATGACCGCCCTCGACGGCCTGCTGATCGCCGTGGTGATCGGCCTCACCAGCGCCGGCCAACTGGGCCAGAAGCGCGCGGTGGCCGCCGGCAATGCCCTGGCCGCGCGACTGCGCTCGCCCTGGCTGTGGGGCGCCCTGGTCTGCCTGGGCCTGGCCCTGCTGGTCTGGTGCGCGGTGCTGCAGCGGGTGCCGGTGGGCGTCGCCTATCCCCTGCTGTCGCTCAACACCCTGGCGGTGACCCTGCTGGCGCGCCTGGTGTTCGGCGAGGTGGTGGACGCCCGCGCCTGGTGTGGCTGCCTGTGCATCGTCGTCGGTGCCGCACTGCTGGGCGGCCAGCTATGAACGGCCTGCTGCCCCTCGGCCTGAGCATCCTGCTCACCACCCTGGCGCAACTCGCCTTGCGCGCGGCGCTGGTGCGGCTGCCGGCCATGGCCAGCTGGGTCGGCGCGCCCGCGGCGCTGCTGAGTACGGCCGGGCTGCTGCTGGCCCTGGGCATCCTCTGCTACGGCCTGTCGCTGCTGGCCTGGCTGGCCGCCCTGGCGCGCCTGCCGCTGGGTCGCGCCTATGCGGCGCTCGGCCTCTCCTACGTCTTCGTCCACCTCGGCGCGGCCTGGCTGCCAGGCGCCGCCGAATCCTTCACCCCCTGGAAAACCCTGGGCGTCGCGCTGGTCGTGGCCGGCGTCGCCCTCGTCGGCGGGCCCCGCGCCAGCGCCGCTCCCACCCTGAGGAATACCCTATGAACATCAGCGTTTTCGGCATCGGCTACGTGGGTCTGGTGCAGGCCGCCGTGCTGGCGGAAGTCGGCCACCAGGTGGTGTGCATGGACATCGACCGCGCCAAGATCGACAAGCTCAAGCGCGGCGAGGTGACCCTCTATGAGCCGGGTCTGGAAGAGCTGGTGCGCAGCAACCTGGCCGCCGGCCGCCTGGTGTTCACCCACGAGGCCGCCGAGGCCGTGGCCCATGGCGCCGTGCAGTTCATCGCCGTGGGCACCCCGCCGGCCGCCGATGGCTCGGCCGATCTGTCCGCCGTCTTCGCCGTGGCCGAGACCATCGCCCGCCTGCGCCGCGAGCCGCTGATCGGCCAGCCGGTCTCCCGCGATCCGCTCTTGGTGGTGAACAAGTCCACCGTGCCGGTGGGCACCGGCGACCGCGTCCGCGCGCTGATCCACGAGGTGCTCGCCGAAGAGGGCCGCACCCTGCACGTGGAGGTGGTCTCCAACCCGGAATTCCTCAAGGAAGGCGCCGCCATCGCCGACTGCAAGAAGCCCGATCGCATCGTGGTGGGCACCGACTCGCCGGTGGCCCGCGACGTGATGCGCGAACTCTATGCACCCTTCAACCGCAACCATGACCGCATCCAGTGCATGGACCTGCGCAGCGCCGAGCTGGCCAAGTACGCCGCCAACAGCCTGCTGGCGGTCAAGATCAGCTTCATCAACCAGATCGCCGAACTGGCCGAGCACGTCGGCGCCGACATCGAGGCGGTGCGCCAGGCCATCGGCGCCGATCCGCGCATCGGCCACCACTTCATCTACCCAGGCTGCGGCTACGGCGGCTCCTGCTTCCCCAAGGACCTGCAGGCGCTGATCCGCACCGGCGAGGAAAACGCCGTGGAGCTGGACCTGCTGCGCGCCGTGGAAGCCATCAACGTGCGCCAGAAGACCAAGCTGTTCGAGCGCATCAACACCTACTTCGACGGTGACCTGCGCGGCCGTACCTTCGCCCTCTGGGGACTGGCCTTCAAACCCAACACCGACGACATGCGCGATGCGCCCAGCCGGGTGCTGATGGAGGCCCTCTGGGCGGCCGGCGCCAAGGTGCGCGCCTTCGACCCGGTGGCCATGGCCGAGGCCCAGCGCCTCTATGGCCACGACGAGCGTCTGGCGCTGATGGGCACCCCCGAGGCCGCCCTGGCCGGCGCCGATGCCCTGGTCATCTGCACCGAGTGGCAGCAGTTCAAGGCGCCGGACTTCGATCTGATCGCCCGCCAGCTCAATCAGCCGCTGATCTTCGACGGGCGCAACCTGTTCGATCCCGAGCGCATGGAGCGTCGCGGTATCGAGTACTTCGCCATCGGCCGTGGCGCCGCCCTGGGCGGTCCCCAGGTCACCCGCCGTGTGGACGCCGCCTGATGGTCTCGCCCATGCCCCTGACCCCACGCAGCGCGCCCCTGGCCGCGCTGCCGGCGGCCAGTCGCCTGCGCCGCGAAAGCCTGCTGCTCGGGGTAATCGCCACCCTGATGTTCACCCTCGGCATCTGGAACCAGGCGCCCCAGGGCTTCGACGGTCGCTGGGCGGTCTTTCTCGGCGAGATGTTTCGCCATGGCCCGTCCTTTTTCGCCACCACCTACGGCCAGCCCTATCCGGACTATCCCGGCACCGCCACCTGGCTGAGCTGGCTGGCCGCGCGGGTGATCGGCGCGCCCAATCACCTGGCCAACGTGCTGCCCACCGCCCTGGCCTCGGCCGCGGTGCTGGCGCTGACCTATCGCCTGCTGGCCGATACCCGCCGCGCCTGGGCGCTGCTCACGGTGCTGCTGGTGGCCCTGACCCCGCAGTGGCTGGAAAAGGCCCGCGCGGTCTGCCTGGATCAGCTGGTCGCCCTGGTGGTGCTGCTCTGCTTCTACCTGCTCTACAGCGCCGACCGTGACGGTCGCCCGCTGCGCCGCCTGCTGGTGCTGCCGCTGTTCGCCCTGGGCTTCGCCATCCGTGGTCCGCTGGGCCTCATCGAGCCCTGCGGCGTGGTCTGCCTCTACTGGCTGGTGGTGGCCTGGGGCGAACCGGCCCGGCGCACCCTCGCCCTGCAACGGCTGTTCGGCTACGGTCTGGCCGGTCTGGCGCTGCTCGCCCTCGGCTGGTGGACGCTGATCCAGCTCGCCCACCACGAGGGTGGGGCGGATTTCGCCGCCGAGGTCTGGCACATGCAGGTCACCGGCCGGCTGGACGAGAGCGGCAAGCCGTTCTGGTTCTATCTGCAGCTGGGGCTCTATCGCTATCTGCCGGTGCTGCCGCTGGCGCTGCTGGTGCTGGTGGCCGAGCGCCGCCGCCTGCTGGCCTGGCCGCACACCGCCCAGCGCCGGCTGCTGCTGGGCCTCGCCGGCAGCGGTCTGCTGATCCTGGTCGGGTTGTCCATCCCGCACTTCAAGCGCGCCTACTATGTGGTGCCCATGGTGCCCTTCCTGGCCGCCATCGCCGCCCATGGCCTCCTGCGCGCCGAGGGCTGGTTCCGCCGCATCGCGCCGGTCTACACCGCGCTGGTGCTGGCGCTGCCCGGGCTGGCGCTGGTGGCCATGCTGGTCTGTCGTCACCTCTGGCAGCGCCACGGCTACTGGCCGGATGTCTCCCTGGCGCTGCTGGTGCCGGCCTTCGTCCTGCTGCAGATCGCCGCCCTGGTCAGCTGGCGCCGGCTGGACGGCAGTCGCCGCCTGCTGACGCTGAGCGCCCTGGCGCTGGCCGCCCAGTGGCTGATGCTGGTCACGGTGGTGGAGCCGGCCCAGGACCTGCAGTACGACACCCGCGGCTTCGTCCAGCAGGTGGAAGGTCTGCGCCAGCAGCAGCCGGGTCCCCTGGTGTTCTTCGGCCTCGGCCAGGACAGCTGGGCGATCCGCTACATGATGAACCTGGACCACGACGAACAGCCGATCTTCATCGCCCGGCCGCAGGTCGCGGACCTGGCGCACCTGCCGTCCGGCGCCTGGGTCATCCTCGCCCGCGACGACCGCGAATTGCTGGCGGGCACCCCGCTGGCCGACCTCACCCCGGTGCTGGGGCGCCGCCTCAACGGCAATCCCTGCCTGGTGTATCGCCTGCCCTGAAGTCCCCGGAGCCGCTCGCCCTAGCGAGCGGCTCCGGCGTCTCGCGAGAATTCCAGGATGCGGTTGCGCCCCTGCTCGGCGACCAGGTAATGACCGTCGCCGCGCGGGATCAGGGTCTGCGCCGAGCGCAGGTGCGAGAGCACCGTGACCAGACGGCCATCGGGCTGCACCAGCAGCACCCGGGCGCCGTGGGTGGCGTCTTCGGTGATCCACAGGCCGTCGGCCGAACACTGCACGAAGCCCGGCGCGTCGAGACCCGCGGCGACCAGGGTATCGGTCCCCCCGGGCTGCCACTGCTTGACCCAGCCCTTGGCCTTTTCGGTATAGAACAGCCGGCCATCCGGGCAGCGGGCCACCCCTTCGCCTTCTTCCAGGCCGTCGCGCAGCACCGCCAGGCGACGCTGCAGCGGGTCGTAGCTGAGCAGGCGACCGCGCGGCAGGTCCTCGATGGCATAGAGGGTCTGGCCATCGGTGGCGACGCCCTCGACGTCGTTGCCGTCGAACAGGGCCTGGCGCTGGCCGTCGCGCAGGAGAAACACCGGCAGCGGTCCGCCTTCCTGGCTGACCACCAGGCCGCCCTGGAACATCACCAGGCCATCCGGCTTGGACAGCTCGCCCAATACCGGCTGGCGCTCGCCATTGGGCAGCAGCCGCAGCAGGCTGCCGCGGCGACTGGAAAATTCCTGGGTCACGAACAGGCTGCCATCGGCGTCCAGGGCCAGGGCGCTGACCATGGGGATGTCGGCGGCGACTTCCCGGTAGCGCCAGCCCTCGGCCGCACTGACCGGATGGAAATGCCGCCAGGCCGGATAGGCGAAGCCGGCGGCCAGCACGGCGACGCCCAGCGCCAGCCCAGGCGCGGAAGACGACGCATGGCGATCTCTCTGTGGCAGAACGATGACCGGGCAGTCTAGCGGCCCGCGCGTGAAGAATCCGTCGCCGGCACCCCAGGTGAGGGGGCCGGCGGGGCGGGGCCTCAGGCGGTGAGGAAGGCCTCGGTCAGCTTGACCCAGTAGCGCGCGCCCACCGGCAGCAGGGCGTCGTTGAAGTCGTAGGCCGGGTTGTGCAGGTTGGCGCTGGGCCCGTTGCCGACGAACAGGTAGCAACCGGGCACCTGCTGCAGCATGTAGGCGAAGTCCTCGCTGGCCGGGATGGGCGCGAAGGGGTGCAGGGCCTCGGCGCCAAAGTGCTCGATTGCCACCTGGCGGGCGAAGGCGGTGGGGCCGTCGTGGTTGACCAGCACCGGATAACCCCGCTGATAGTCCAGCTCGGCGGTGGCGCCGAAGCTTTCCGCCTGGGCGCGCACCAGGGCGCCGATGCGCTGCTCCAGCAGGTCGCGGGTGCTGTCCTGGAAGGCGCGGATGGTGAGCTTCATCTCCACCGCATCGGGAATGACGTTGGAGGCCTCGCCGCCGTGGATGCTGCCCACGGTGATCACCGCGGTGTCCAGCGGCGCCACGTTGCGCGAGACCACGGTCTGCAGCGCCATCACCGTGGCCGCGCTGGCGACGATGGGATCGACCGCCTTGTCCGGTACCGCGCCGTGGCCGCCCTGGCCGCGGATGCGCAGGAGGGCGGTGTCGGACGAGGCCATGGCGGCGCCGTCGACGAAGCAGAACTTGCCGGTGGGCACGCCGGGCATGTTGTGCAGACCGAACACCTGGTCGCAGGGAAACAGCTCGAAGAGGCCGTCCTGCATCATCTTCAGGGCGCCGCCCAGGCCTTCCTCGGCCGGCTGGAAGATCAGGTGCAGGGTGCCGTCGAAGGCGCGGGTCTCGGCCAGGCAGCGGGCGGCGGTGAGCAGGGTGGTGGTGTGGCCGTCGTGACCGCAGGCGTGCATGCGGCCCGGGTGCTGGCTGGCGTAATCGAGGCCGGTGGTCTCCAGGATCGGCAGGGCGTCCATGTCGGCGCGGATACCCAGCACCTTGCTGCCGCTGCCGGCGCGCAGGGTGCCGACCACCCCGGTGCCGCCCAGGCCGCGATGGACCTCGTAGCCCCAGCCGGCGAGGGCGGCGGCCACCAGGTCGCTGGTGCGCTGTTCCTGGTAACCCAGTTCGGGATGGCGGTGGATGTCGCGGCGCAGGGCGACCATGTCCGGCAGGTAGCCGGCGATATGACGGGCGGTGGCGTCTTGATCCGCAGCGGTGGCAAGGCTCATGGCGATCTCTCTCAATCCAGGTGGCGTTCGGGATAGCTCAGCAGTGCCAGCCATCCTATCAGCAGCATGCCGATCAGGTACCAGGCCGGGGCGAGCGGGCTGCCGGTGGCGCCGATCAGCCAGGTGGCGATGAACTGGGCGGTGCCGCCGAACAGGGTCACCGCCAGGGCGTAGGTCATGGCGAGGCCGGTGGCGCGCACCGGCCGCGGCAGGCCGGCGAGGATCAGCAGCAGTCCGGCGGTCATGTTGACGCTCATGGCGGTGATCACCACGAAGCGGGCGGCAAAGGCCAGGCCCTGGGTGGTGGGATCATTCAGCCAGACGAAGGCCGGGTAGATGCCCAGCAGGGCCACCGCCAGGCTGACCAGGGCCACCGGCTTGTAGCGACCGAAGCGATCCAGCAGCAGCCCGGCGGCCAGGGCGGCGGCCATCTGCACGGCGCTGGAGGCCACCCCGGCCAGGTAGGCGCTGGTGGCCGGCAGGCCGACGATGCGGGTCATGTAGGTGGGCATGTAGAACTGCATCAGATAGGTCAGCAGGGTCGCCGACATCACGATCAGCAGGCCCAGGCCGAAGCGCCGCGGATGCTCGCGCAGAAAGGCGCGCACCGGGCCGCCCTCGACCGTGCCGGCGCCGCTCCAGGTCTCGTCCACCTGGCGGCGGATATAGAGGCCGACCGGGATGATGAGCAAGCCGACCAGGAAGGGGATGCGCCAGCCCCAGGCATGCAGCTCGGCCTCGGACAGGCTGCGGGTGAGCAGGGCGCCCAGACCGGCGCCGAGCAGGGCGCTGCCGCCCTGGCTGATCACCTGCCAGCTGACATGGAAGCCGCGCCGGCCGGGGCTGGCCGATTCCAGTAGCAGGGTGGTGGCGGCGCCGATCTCGCCGCCGGCGGAAAAGCCCTGCAGCAGGCGCCCCAGCAGCAGGATCAGCGGCGCGGCGATGCCGATCTGGGCGTGGGTCGGGGTGAAGGCGATCAGGGCGCTGCCCAGGCCCATCAGCGAAATGGTCAGCAGCATGGCCTGCTTGCGCCCGTGGCGGTCGGCATAGGCACCCAGCACCATGCTGCCCAGGGGGCGCATGACGAAGCCGACGCCAAAGACGCCAACCGCCATCAGCAGGGAGCCGTAGGGCGTATCCGAAGGGAAATACAGCTGGCCGATGATGGCGGCGAAAAAGCTGAAGACGGTGAAGTCGAACATCTCCAGGCCGTTGCCGAGACTGGCCGCGGCGATCAGCTTGGCCCGCGAGGGCGTGGCGACCGTGCTGGCGGGGGCCGCGTCGGCGCGGGAGGAGGACGTCGGAAGAGCCTGGGCCATGGTGCGTTCCTCTGCACTGAGATGAATGCTTAGCTATGCAAATGACAGTCCGGTCCGCGCGGGCCGCGTGCCTGGGCGGTCGTGGCGGGGCCGGAGACCGGGCGTGCGCCAGGGGGGTGCAGCGCCGGCCCTCTTGCAGCCTAGTCGAACCTGCCGCCTCGGCTGGCACTCGCTCATAAATCCGTCACAATGCGCGCCTAGGCTCTGTACGAAAAATGCCTGCGCTCGGTGATGCTGCGTTGAAAATCAGCTCGGAATGCTCATTTACCCCTCGTAAACTCGTTCGCGAGCTCGGTCCGCTTCCTCACTGATTTTCGCCTTGCCTGACCTTCGCTCGGCAATCTTTCGTACAGAGCCTCGAGTGCCGGCTTGCGCCTGAGCGTCGCCGGCCCAGGCCCGTCTCCCATCCCCGCGAGGAATCCGGCATGGACATCAAAGGTCCGCTGACCGCTGTGGCGCTCGCCCTGGCGCTCGGTGGCACGACCGCTTGGGCCGAGGGCGTCGACCCGGCCATCCCCGCCTACCAGAAGGTGAGCGGGATCTCCGGCA
This sequence comes from Pseudomonas sp. HR1, assembly GCF_030175875.1. NCBI lineage: Bacteria > Pseudomonadati > Pseudomonadota > Gammaproteobacteria > Pseudomonadales > Pseudomonadaceae > Pseudomonas > Pseudomonas sp. HR1. Next base: position 865,995 of record NZ_JASNRF010000001.1, on the reverse strand, counting down.
ATCTGTCGAGCGTGGGCTCCGACACCCTGGCCAACCTGATGACCCTTTGGGCCGAGAGCTACAAGCGCGAGTATCCCAACCTCAATATCCAGATCCAGGCGGCCGGCTCGTCCACGGCGCCGCCGGCGCTCACCGAAGGCACCGCCGGCATCGGCCCCATGAGTCGCAAGATGAAGGACGCCGAGCTGCAGGCCTTCGAGCAGCGCTTCGGCTACCCGCCCACCGCGGTGCCGGTGGCCATCGATGCCCTGGCGATCTTCGTCAACAAGGACAATCCGCTGCGCCAGCTGACCCTGGAGCAGGTCGACGCGATCTTTTCCAGCACCCGGCTCTGTGGCGGTCCGCACGAACTCAAGACCTGGGGCGACCTGGGCCTGACCGGCGACTGGGCCAGGCGGCCGATCCAGAGATTCGGCCGCAATTCGGTGTCGGGCACCTACGGCTACTTCAAGGAAGCGGCGCTGTGCCGTGGCGACTTCCGCGCCAACGTCAACGAACAGCCTGGCTCGGCCTCGGTGGTCCAGGCCATCAGCCAGTCCCTGGGGGGCATCGGCTACTCGGGCATCGGCTACCAGACCGCCAGCGTCCACACCCTGGCGCTGGCACGCCAGGGCACCACCGATTTCGTCGAGGACAACCAGGCGAACACCCTGTCCGGGCGCTATCCCCTGGCGCGCTATCTCTACGTCTATGTGAACAAGGCGCCCAATCGTCCGCTCAATCCCCTGGAGGGGGAATTCCTGCGGCTGATCCTCTCGCGCAGCGGCCAGGAAGCCGTGGTCAAGGACGGCTACATCCCCCTGCCGGCGGCGGTGGTGCAGCAGGCCCTGAAGACCCTGGGCTACTGAGCGCCTGGCGCCCTGCGCCCGTCCCGGGCGTAGCGCCTCGGGCCGTCCATTCGCTGTAACCTTTCTGTCACACGACGTGATTAGGCTCTGCGCCATGATATCCCCGGTACCCCCGTCCCCGCCCGATCCTCGCGGCCCCGCTCGGCTGGACTTCAACACGCCTGCACTGCGCCGGCGGCGGCGCTGGCGGGCCCTGCAGGATCGCCTGATACGGGGTGCGGTACTGGCCGGTGGCCTGGCCGTGCTGGCCACCATCACCCTGATCTTCTTCTATTTGGCCTATGTGGTGCTGCCGCTGCTTCGCGGCGCCAGCCTCGAGGCCCAGCCGTTGCCCCAGCCCGACTGGCTGGCGGCCGCCGGGGCACCGTTGCTGCTGGGCATCGACGAGCAGGATCGTCTCGGCCTGCATCTGTCCCAGGCTGGCGAGGCCACCTTCTTCACCCTGGCCGACGGCCAGCCGGTCATGCGCGAGCGCCTGCCGCTGCCGCCCGGCGTCACCATCAGCAGCCAGGCCCAGGACGCCCCGCGCGGGCTGATCGCCCTGGGCCTGTCCGATGGTCGCGTGCTGGTGGCGCACAAGCGCTATGTCTCGCGCTATCCCCAGGGCAACCGGGTCATCACCCCGGAACTGGACTTTCCCTACGGGCGCGAGCCGCTGGACCTGGGCGCCTCCCGTAGCGCCCTGGAACGGGTCGCCATCGCCGGTGACGAGGATCTGCTGGTGCTGGCCGGTGCCCAGGGCAACCGGGTGACCGCCCTGCGCCTGACCGGGCTGGCGGCGCCGGTGACCGGTGGCGCGGCCGCTCCCGTGCGTACCTCGCTCTCCCTCGGACCGCTCAACACCGCGGCCAAGGCGCTCTACCTCGACCCTCGCGGGCACTGGCTCTATGCCCTCAACGGCCGTGCCCAGGCGGATGTCTTCGACCTCCGCGACGGCAGTCTCAACGGCCACTACAAGCTGCTCGACGCGGCCGACGACGAGGTCACCGCCAGCGCCCAGCTGCTGGGCGGCGTGTCCCTGCTGGTGGGTACCGCCAAGGGCGGCATCGGCCAGTGGTTCATGGTCCGCGGCCAGGACGGCGAGCCGGTGCTAAGACATATCCGCAGCTTCCAGCTGGGCACCGCGCCCATCGTCCAGCTGGTGCCGGAGCAGCGCCGCAAGGGCTTCGTGGCGCTGGATGCCACGGGCGAACTGGGGGTCTTCCACAGCACCGCCGGGCGTACCCTGTTGCGCGAGCGGATCGCCCCCGCTGGCGGCGTACTGGCGTTGTCGCCGCGTGCCGATCAGCTGCTGCTGGAGGAAAATGGCCGGCTGCTCGGCTTCCGCCTGGACAATCCGCACCCGGAAGTCTCCTGGTCGGCGCTCTGGGGCAAGGTCTGGTACGAGAATTACGAGGCGCCGGCGCGGGTCTGGCAGTCCAGCGCCGCCACCGCGGACTTCGAACCCAAGCTGAGCCTGGCGCCGCTGACCTTCGGCACCCTCAAGGCGGCCTTCTACGCCATGCTGTTCGCCGCGCCCCTGGCCATCGCCGCGGCGGTCTATACCGCCTACTTCATGGCGCCGCGCATGAGGCGCACGGTCAAGCCGGTCATCGAGCTGATGGAGGCCCTGCCCACGGTGATCCTCGGCTTCTTCGCCGGGCTGTTCCTCGCGCCCTTCGTGGAAAATCACCTGCCGGGGCTGTTCAGCCTGCTGCTGCTCCTGCCGCTGGCCATCCTCGCCGCGGGCTTTGGCTGGTCGCGCCTGCCGCTGACGCTGCGCGAGCGCCTCCCGGAAGGCTGGGAAAGCCTGCTGCTGTTGCCGGTGGTGCTGCTGACCACCGCCCTGGCGCTGTGGCTCAGTCCCTGGCTGGAGGGGCTGCTGTTCGCCGGCGACCTGCGCCTCTGGCTGAGCCAGACCCTGGGTATCGCCTACGACCAGCGCAACGCCCTGATCATCGGCCTGGCCATGGGCTTCGCGGTCATCCCCAACATCTTCTCCATCGCCGAAGACGCCATCTACAGCGTGCCGCGCAGCCTGACCCTGGGCTCCCTGGCGCTGGGCGCCACCCCCTGGCAGACCCTGGTGCGGGTGGTGCTGCTCACCGCCAGCCCGGGGATCTTCTCGGCGCTGATGATCGGCCTGGGCCGCGCCGTCGGCGAGACCATGATCGTGCTCATGGCCACCGGCAACACCCCGATCATGGATGCCAACCTGTTCGAGGGCATGCGCACCCTGGCGGCCAACATCGCCGTGGAGATGCCCGAATCCGAGGTGGGCGGCACCCATTACCGCCTGCTGTTCCTGGCCGCGCTGGTGCTGCTCAGCTTCACCTTCCTGATGAACACCCTGGCCGAACTGATCCGCCAGCGGCTGAGGAAAAAATATGCGGCCCTCTAGCGCTGGCGCGCCGCCGGGGCAGGGCGCCCGGCCGCGGCGCTTCCTGGGCGGCTGGCTGCGCGGCGGCGCCCCCGGGGTCTGGCTCAGCGCCGGCGCCGTGGCCATCGCCGTGCTCATGACCCTGGGGCTGATCGGCATCCTCGCCGTGCGCGGCCTGGCGCACTTCTGGCCGGCCGAGGTGGTGCAGGCGCGCTACACGCCGCCGGGCCTGGAAGCGCGCCTGGTGCTCGGCCAGGTGGTGGACCAGGAAACGATACCGGCCGAGCGGCTGCGCAGCGCCGGAGTGACCCTGCCGGCGGACAGCGGCGAAACCCTGACCCGCGAACTCTTCAAGCTGGGCAATCGCGACCTCTATGGCAGCGACTTCGTCTGGCTGGTCGGCGACTGGCTAAAAGATCGCCAGACCCCGGCCGATGCCCTGGTGCTGGAGCGCCGTGAATGGGGCAACTTCTACGGCTATGCGCTGGAGGTGCGCGAAGCGGGACGCCAGGTGGCCAAGGGCGCCACGGCCGTGCCCGAGCTGCAGCGCCGCCTGCTGCGCACCCGCGACCTGAGCGACCAGCTGGAGCGCCTGGAAAAGCAGGACATCGGCAGCGTCAACCATGCCCTGGAGCGCCTGCGCCTGGAGGGCCGCGGCCTGGAACTGGACGGTCGTCTCGACGCCACCGCCCAGGCCGATCTCGCCGCCCGCCGCGCCGAGCTCGAAGCCCGTTATGGCGACCTGGAAGACCAACTGGCCAGCCTGCGCCAGGAGCGCCGCCGCGACAGCGTGGTGCTGCGCGACGTCGAGGGCCGCACCCTGGAACTCAATCTGTCGCGCATCGTGCGCGCCTACCAGCCCAACGCCATGGGCCTGGGCGCCAAGCTCGGCTTCTATGGCAGCAAGCTGTGGGAATTCCTCAGCGCCGATCCGCGCGAGGCGAACACCGAGGGCGGCGTCTTCCCGGCCATCTTCGGCACCGTGATGATGACCCTGCTGATGGCGGTGATCGTCACCCCCTTCGGCGTCATCGCCGCCATCTACCTGCGCGAATACGCCCGCCAGGGGCCGCTGACCCGCACCATCCGCATCGCGGTCAACAACCTCGCCGGGGTGCCGGCCATCGTCTATGGCGTCTTTGGCCTGGGCTTCTTCGTCTATGTGCTGGGGGGCTCCCTGGATCAGCTGTTCTTCCAGGCCAGCCTGCCCACGCCGACCTTTGGCACCCCGGGGCTGCTGTGGGCTTCGCTGACCCTGGCGATCCTCGCCATGCCGGTGGTGATCGTCGCCACCGAAGAGGGCCTGGCGCGCATTCCCCGCAGCATCCGCGAGGGCTCCCTGGCGCTGGGCGCGACCCAGGCCGAGACGCTGTGGAAGGTGGTGCTGCCGCTGGCCAGTCCGGCGATGATGACCGGGCTGATCCTGGCCGTGGCCCGCGCCGCCGGCGAGGTGGCGCCGCTGATGCTGGTGGGGGTGGTCAAGCTGGCGCCCTCGCTGCCGCTGGACGGCAACTACCCCTATCTGCACCTGGATCAGAAGATCATGCACCTGGGCTTCCACATCTATGACGTCGGCTTCCAGAGCCCCAACGTGGAAGCCGCCCGCCCGCTGGTCTATGCCACCGCGCTGCTGCTGGTGCTGGTGATCGCCGGGCTGAACCTGTCCGCCGTGTTCCTGCGCAACCGGCTGCGCGAAAAGTACCGGCTGCTGGAAGACTAGCGCCCGCGGCCGAGGAGACCCCATGCCTTCCGATTCCTCCATCTTCAGAACCGCCGCCGCCTACGCGGCCAGCGCCCAGCCTGCGGCGAACGAAGGTGGCGTGGCCCTGTCGGTGCCGCGGCTCAATCTGTTCTACGGCAAGAAGCAGGCCCTGCACGACATCGCCCTGGAGATCCCGCGGCAGCGGGTCACTGCCTTCATCGGCCCCAGCGGCTGTGGCAAGTCGACCCTGCTGCGCTGCTTCAATCGCATGAACGACCTGGTGGAAGATTGCCGCATCGACGGCGAGATCCTGCTCGACGGCCAGAACATCTATGCCCGCGGCACCGAGATCGCCGAGTTGCGGCGGCGCGTGGGCATGGTGTTCCAGAAGCCCAATCCCTTTCCCAAGAGTATCTACGAGAACGTGGTCTACGGCCTGCGCATCCAGGGTATCAAGCAGAAGCGGGTGCTCGACGAGGCGGTGGAATGGGCGCTGCACGGCGCGGCGCTGTGGGACGAGGTCAAGGACCGCCTGCACGAGTCGGCCCTGGGCCTTTCCGGCGGTCAGCAGCAGCGTCTGGTGATCGCCCGCACCATCGCCGTGCAGCCCGATGTGCTCCTGCTCGACGAACCCTGTTCGGCGCTGGACCCCATTTCCACCCTCAAGGTGGAGGAGCTGATCCACGAACTGAAACAGCGCTACACCATCGTCATCGTCACCCACAACATGCAGCAGGCGGCGCGGGTCTCCGACTACACCGCCTTCATGTACATGGGCCAGCTGGTCGAACACGGCGACACCGACACCCTCTTCACCAACCCGGCGAAGCGGCAGACCGAAGACTACATCACCGGCCGCTACGGCTAGTTCCAGGCAGGCCGGTGCCCCACCCGGCGACTCGCTCCTCTCAGGCAGGACTGACAGCATGATCAACAAAGAAGGCCACACGCAGCACATCTCCCAGCAATACAACGTCGAACTGGAAGAGGTCCGCAGCCACCTGCTGGCCATGGGCGGTCTGGTGGAAAAGCAGGTCAGCGACGCCGTGCGCGCGGTGATCGACGCCGATGCCGGGCTGGCGCGCCAGGTGCGCACCATCGACGACCAGATCGACATCATGGAGCGCGGCATCGACGAGGAATGCCTGCGCATCCTCGCTCGCCGTCAGCCCGCGGCCTCCGACCTGCGCCTGATCATCAGCATCTCCAAGTCGGTGATCGACCTGGAGCGCATCGGCGACGAGGCCTCCAAGATCGCCCGTCGCGCCATCGAGCTGACCGAGGACGGCGAGGCCCCGCGCGGCTACGTCGAGGTCCGCCACATCGGCGAGCAGGTGCGCAAGATGGTCCACCAGGCGCTGGACGCCTTCGCCCGTTTCGACGCCGAACTGGCCCTCTCGGTGGCCCAGTACGACAAGCTGATCGACCGCGAATACAAGTCCGCCCTGCGCGAACTGGCCACCTACATGATGGAAGACCCGCGCTCCATCTCGCGGGTGCTGAGCATCATCTGGGTGCTGCGCTCCCTGGAGCGGGTCGGCGACCATGCGCGCAACATCGCCGAACTGGTGATCTACCTGGTGCAGGGTACCGACGTACGGCACATGGGCCTCAAGCGCATGGCCGAAGAGGTCAATCGGTCGCGCGAATGATCCGCCCGGTCACTCCCCGGGTGGCGTGCCGAACCCGCCTGCTATGCTGGAAGACTTGGCATGGAGTGACCGATGAGCAAGTTGAACGTACTGGTGGTGGATGACGCGCCCTTCATTCGCGATCTGATCAAGAAGGGCCTGCGCAACCTGTTTCCCGGGCTGACGGTGGACGAGGCGGCCGATGGTCGCCGCGCCCAGACGATGCTCGGCAAGCAGCGCTTCGACCTCATCCTCTGCGACTGGGAAATGCCCGGCATGACCGGTCTGGAACTGCTGAGCTGGTTTCGCGCCCAGCCGGACCACAAGGGCGTGCCCTTCATCATGGTCACCAGCCGCGGCGACAAGGAAAACGTCGTCCAGGCCATCCAGGCCGGCGTGTCCGACTACATGGGCAAGCCGTTCTCCAACGAACAGCTGGCGGCCAAGGTCAAGAAGGCCCTGCAGCGCACCGGCAAGCTCGCCGAGTTGCAGGCCGGCGCCCAGCCGCGCCCGGCCACCGGCTTCGCCAATGATTCCCTCGGCGCCCTGACCGCCGGCCGCAGCGACGTGGTCCAGCCCACCGCCGCACCGGTCGCGGCGCCGGCCGCCGCCTCCAGTGCCGCCCTGCTCACCGGCAGCGCGCCGCCGCCACCCACCCGTGGCAAGCCCGCCGCCAACTTCGGTCAGGGCCAGCTGCGCCTGCCCAACGCCAGCATGGCCTGTCTGATCAAGGCCATCAGCATCAAGGAAGCCCTGCTGGTGGTGCGCCGTGGCGATCCACTGCCGCAGATCCTGGAAACCGCCGTGCTCGACCTGGAGCAGGGCGAAGACGGCAATGACGTGGCGCGCCTCAATGGCTATCTGCATTCTCTCAGCGCGGTGGAAGCGACGCCGGCCAGCGAGTGGGTGCAGGTCAACTTCCGCTTCATCGACCGGGACCCGGCCAAGCTCGACTACCTGTCGCGACTGATCGCCAAGGGCACCGCCCAGCGGCACTACGTGCCGGGCGCCTAGGGCAGGGCGGCGCGATGAAGGGCCTGGCACGGAGACTGCTTCGCGCTGAGACACCGCGGATTTCTGACGCCCTGCCCATGCCCCTCGCCTGTCGCCTGCTGCTGCTGTCGCTCGCCTTCTCAGGTCCCGCCCTGGCGGCGCCCATCTACAAGTACGTCGATGCCAACGGCGTGGTCACCTACACCGACAAGGCGCAGAAGGGCGCCAAGGTGATGACCTTCAGCGACGATCCCATCGAGCGGCTCGATCAGCGGGTCAAGCTGCAGCCGCGGCACTATGCCGGCGGCACGGTGCTGGAGGTGCGCAACGATAGCTTCCTGCCGGTGACCGTCACCCTGCGCCTCTCGGCGCTGCAGAACGTCAGCGGGGTGGGCGAGGCGCCCATCCGCAAGGTGCTGCCGGCGCGCAGCCTGACGCGCCTGGCGACCCTGATCGCACCCGATCCGGGCCGTCCGCAGCGCTATACCCCGCAGCTCACCACCCTGATGGGCAGCGCTACCCCGGTCTTCGCCTCCGGTTTCGCCTATCCGCTGCCCTGGCTGGGCGGTCCCTTCAACGTCAGCCAGGGCGCCGGTGGCGGCTTCAGCCACAACACGCCCAAGAGTCGCTATGCGGTGGACATCGCCATGCCCGAGGGCACGCCCATCGTGGTCTCGCGCGCCGGCCAGGTGGTGGAGGTGGAGAACGATCAGGACGGGCGCGGCAACCACCCCTCCGGCAACTTCGTGCGCATCCTCCACGACGACGGCACCATGAGCGTCTACCTGCACCTGCAGCGCGGTTCGATCAAGGTCGCCGAAGGCCAGTGGGTGCGCCCTGGCCAGCCGCTGGCGTCTTCGGGCAACACCGGGCGCAGCACCGGGCCCCACCTGCACTTCGTGGTCCAGCGCAACACCGGCGAGGCGGTCGAATCCATTCCCTTCCGCTTCGCCCAGGCGGTGGACAGCCTGCCCAACTTCGCCGTCGGCGGGCCCTGAGCGGCTGACGTCAGCCCTGGGCGTCGAGGTACTCGCTCGGCGAGACCCCCAGCACCCGGCGAAACATCCGGGTAAAGGCCGACGGCGAGGCATAGCCCAGATCCAGGGCCACCCGGGTCACCGGTTCGCCGGCGGCCAGCCGCGGCAGGGCCAGCATCAGCCGGGTGTGCTGGCGCCAGGTGGAAAAGCTGGTGCCGGTCTCCTTGAGAAACAGCCGGGCCAGGCTGCGCGAGCAGAGGTGCAGCTGCTGCGCCCAGGTCGCCAGTGCCGTGTCGTCGGCGGGATCGGCGTGCAGGCTGGTCTGGATGGCACGCAGCCGCCGGTCGGCCAGCGCCGGCAGATGCAGCGCGGTCTCTTCGAGAAACACCAGTTCCGCCAGCATCAGCGCCCGTACGTGACTGCCCAGCTCGGCTTCGCCGTAGGCGGCGCCGCCGCGTCTCAGGCAGCGCAGCAATTCGCGCAGCAGCGGCGAGATGAGCACCATGCGGGTGGCTGCCTGGGGGCAGGGCAGGCCGCTCGGCAGGGCGATGATCACCACCTGCAGAGTGGCTTCGCCATTGGCCCGCGCCTGGTGCTCGATGCGCGGCGGGATCCAGATCGCCTGCTTGGGCGGCACGTACCAGACCCCTTCGTGGGTGGTGACCTCCAGCACGCCGTTGACCGTGTACATCAGGTGCGCCTGATCGTGCACGTGCGGCGGCCACACCTGGCCATGGGCGAAGGTGCCGAGCTGGGATACCAGCGGCCCGGCGGGCGGGACGGGGGCATCCGCCACCACGCTCTGCGTCGGGTCGATTGTCTGTTCCTGCATAACAGCTGTCCGTTTCGGTTGGGCCGGCTCCAGGTGCCAGGGCCTAACCTGCAGCACTATGGCCGGAGCATCGGGCGCGCCCGGGGTGATCCCTCTGCACGCCGAAAACCTGCCTCTTGCGGGAGTGTCGCACAGAACACCCGCCGCTTGGCTGACCTGCCTGAACCATCAGGCCTGTATTTGAACTACCGTCCGATCGGTGGCAGCGTGGCACAGGGATTTGAGTGCCACGCTTTTTTATTCGCGACGATGCTTTGCCAGCGGCTTCACAAAGCCGTGGTTTGGCCATCGCCCAGTCTGCACGGCTTTGTTAGGTTCTGTCCTTGCCCATCATGGTGGCCCTATGCCATGGACCGACGCCTGACCGCCCTGATCACCTGCCTGAGCCTCGCCCTGGCCGTGCCCGCCCTCGCGCCGGCCGCCGAAAAGGCGACCCTCACCAAGACCTCCGCCAAGAGTCCGGCCCGCAAGGGGCAGGTCAAGCTCAAGGTGCGCAATGCCAGTGAAGGCCGCATCTTCGAGGTCCGCAACGATTTCGACGTGCCCGTGCGGGTCGAACTGCGCCTGCAGCGCACCGTCAACGTGGCTGGTGCCGAGCGCCCCATCCGCCAGGTCATCGAGCCGCGCTCCACGGTGCAGCTGGCGGTGATCCGCAAGCGGCAGCAGGGCTTTCCCATGCACTTCGACCAGGCCTTCAGCTACAGTCCGCAGCTGCCGGTCGGCTCCCTGCCGGCGCTGGCGACCGGTGCGCCGGGCGGGGTTGATAGCGGCATCGGCTATGGCTACGCCTGGCCCTGGCGCCAGGGCGTCTACTACGTGACCCAGGGCGCGGGCGGCGATTTCAGCCACAACACGCCCAAGGGGCGCTATGCGGTGGACATCGCCATGCCCGAGGGCACCCCGATCAGCGCCGCCCGTGCCGGCACGGTGATCGACGTGGAAAACGGCCAGTTCGGCCATGGTCCCAATCCCTCCGGCAACTTCGTGCGCATCGCCCACGAGGACGGCAGCCAGAGCGCCTATCTGCACCTGCGCCGCGGGTCGGTCAAGGTGCGACCTGGCGAGCGGGTGGAGGTCGGCACGCCCCTCGCGGAGTCGGGCAATACCGGGCGCAGCACCGGCCCCCATCTGCACTTCGTGGTTCAGGCCCACGAAGGTGGTGAAATGGTCTCCATTCCCTTCCGCTTCGTGCGGCCGCTGGCAGCCCTGCCCAACATGGCGCTGGGCGACCGCTGAGGCCCTGCGCAAGGGCGTTCCAGACAGGCTGACGCCACGGGGTCCATAAGGCGACCAGGCGCCCGGCCGCCCGCAGAAATCCCTTGGCAGGAACCGGGTTGGTGGCGTTATGCTATCACCACGCTATTCCTCCAAGGCGCGGGTTCCACCGCGGCCTTCCCTTCCTTCAGGCTATGGATGCCGCTCCATGAAAGGATTCCTGGCCACCCTGTGCGCCGGTGGGCGCAAGCATGCTCTGTACCTGCTGGCATTGCTGTTGATTGCCCTCGACGGCCAGGCGCAGGTGCTGCGACTAGATGATCCGGGGCGCAGCTACGATCCGCGACCGGCGCTGGAGATCCTCAAGGCGCCAGCCAGTCTGACCTTTGCCGAGGCCGCCGCCCGCCCACGCGGGGGCGAGGACGGCTGGCATGCACCCGATGAACTGGAAATGCTGCTCCACGACGGTCGCCAGGGCCTCTGGCTGCGTTTCGCCATCCAGGGCCGCGACGACCAGGCCTGGTGGCTGATTCCGAGCTGGCCGGTGCTGGATCGCCTGGACCTGCGCACCCGCGCTGCCGATGGCCACTGGAGTCCGCTGCAGCAGAGCGGCCTGGCCCTGCCGGCCTCGCAACGGACACTGCCCGGTCGCCAGCTGATGTTCGCCCTGGCGCCGACCGCCGGTGCGGTGGAGGAGGTCTACCTGCGACTGGATTCGCGGGAGACCTTTGTCCTGCCGCTGCGGCTGGTGACCCCGGCCGCCTATCTGCGCGAGGCGCAGCAGGATGCCTGGCTGATCGGCGGCTTCTTCGGTTGCCTGGTCACCATCCTCTTGCTGACCCTCACCCTGTGGGGCTTTGGCCGCCGCTCGGGCTTTGGCTGGTATGCCCTCTATCTGCTCAGCGTCATCGGCTATCAGGCGGTCACCACCGGCTACGGCGCCTGGCAGCTCTGGCCGGAGAGTCCGGCCTTCGCCCTGCGTGCCCACCTGGTCTTTACCGCCCTGTGCTTTCTGAGTGGCGGGTTGTTCGTGCGCTATCTGCTCAGCCTCTATCACGGCGGCCGCTGGATCGACTTCGGCAATCGCCTGCTGATCGGCTACTGGAACGTGGCGCTGGTCATCACGCTGATCTGGCCGCATCTGCTGAGCTTCCAGGAAATGCTCGGCATGATGGCGTTGAGTTGCCTGGGGCTGCTGGGCACCACCACCTACCTGGCGCTGCGCGGCAGCCGCATGGCGCTGTGGTTCAGCGCCGCCTGGGCCCTGCTGCTGCTGGGCAGCTCGATCCAGCTGCTGGCGATCGCCGGCTGGCTGCCCGCCGACAGTCCGGCCTTCCACGGGCAGATGGCCGGCTTCGCCCTGGGCTTCGTGATGCTGTCGCTGGGACTCACCGAAGGCCTGAGTCTGCAGCGCCGGGCGCGGATCGAGGCGCAGCGGCAGGCGCTGGAAGCCTCCAGCGCCCTGGCCCGGGAGCGCGAAGCCTCCTTTGTCGAACTGGAATTGCGGGTGGCGCTGCGCACCGTGGAGTTGCAGCAGGCCAAGGCCAGTCTCGAGCGGCTCAATCGCGAACTGCTGCACCAGAGCCAGACCGACTCCTTGACCGGGCTCGGCAATCGCCGGCATTTCGAACGGGTCTTCCAGCAGGAGATCCGCCGCGCCATCCGCGCCGAACGGCCGCTGGCGGTGCTCTTGGTGGACATCGATCATTTCAAGGCGGTCAACGACACCCACGGCCACACCCTGGGCGACGAATGCCTGAGGTGCGTGGCCGAGGTGCTGCGCAGGCACGTCCAGCGGGCGGGGGAGGTGGCGGCGCGCTATGGCGGCGAGGAATTCGTCATCGCCCTGCCCGGGAGCGACCAGCAGGCGGCCCGGACGCTGGCGGAGCGCATCCGCCAGGAGGTGGCAGGGCTGGAGTTGCAGACCGAGCAGGGGCGCCTGCGGCCGTCGATCAGCGTCGGCGTCGCGGTGACCGTGCCGAGCAATCTCGAACACGGCCTGGGGCTTCTGGAAGACGCCGATCGGGCGCTCTATGCGGCCAAGCGCGGCGGGCGCAATCGCGTCTGCCTGAGCGATGGCCTGCCGGAACTGGGCAGCGGACGCGGCTGAGGCCGCGTCGACTCAGCGTTCCTCCGGCTGGCGCCGGCGGACGTCCTTGGGATCCAGCTTGATGACCTTGGCCAGGACGATCTTGGGGCCCTTCATCTTCTTGACGATGATGCGCAGGCCCTCGGCTTCCAGCACCGTCTCCTCTTCGGGGACGCGCTTCAGGCTGTCGTAGATCAGGCCGGCCAGGGTCTCGGCCTCGACGTGATCCAGATCGATACCCAGCAGTCGCTCGACCTTGAACAGCGGGGTGTCGCCCCGCACCAGCAGCTTGCCCGGCTGGTAGGCGACCACGCCGCGCTCGGTCTTGCGGTGTTCGTCCTGGATGTCGCCCACCAGCACCTCGAGCACGTCTTCCATGGTCAGGAAGCCGATGACCTTGTGGTCGGCTTCCTCCACCAGCACGAAGTGCGCGCCGCCACGGCGGAATTGCTCCAGCAGGTCGGACAGCGGCATGTGCTTGGTCACCCGCTCCAGCGGATGCACCAGATCGTCGAGGTCGAACGAAGCCGCTTCGCTGTCCAGGCCGGCGATGGCCAGCAGCAGGTCCTTGATGTGCAGGACCCCGGTAAAGGTCTGGCTGTCTTCGTCGTAGACCGGGTAGCGGCTGTACTTGGAGCGGCGGATCTGGGTGAGGATCTCGTCCAGGCTGGCCTTGCTGTCCAGGTAGATGAGGTCTTCGCGGGAATTGGCCCAGTCCACCACCTCCAGCTCGCCCAGCTCCACGGCCGAGGCCAGCACCCGGCTGTCCGGGTCGGTGGCGCGGTTGGAGTGCAGGATCAGCTTGAGTTCGTCGCGACTGTAGTGGTGCTCGTGGTGCGCGCCCGGCTCGCCCTGGCCGGCGATGCGCAGGATGCCGTTGGCGCTGGCGTTGAGCAGCCAGATGGCCGGATACATCAGCCAGTAGAAGAGGTACAGCGGCACCGCCGTCCACAGCGACAGCAGGTCGGGCTTGCGGATCGCCCAGGACTTGGGCGCCAGCTCGCCGACCACGATGTGCAGGTAGGAGATGATGAAGAAGGCCGAGAAGAAGGCGATGCCGTGGATCACCTCGGGGCTGCTGACGCCGACGGCGCCGAGCAGGGGTTCGAGCAATTCGGCGAAGGCCGGCTCGCCGACCCAGCCCAGGCCCAGGGAGGCCAGAGTGATGCCGAGCTGGCAGGCGGAGAGGTAGGCGTCGAGCTGGTTGTGCACCTTCTTGAGGATGCGCCCACGCCAGCCGTGCTTCTTGGCGATGGCCTCCACACGGGTGGCACGCAGCTTGACCATGGCGAACTCGGCGGCGACAAAGAAGCCGTTGAGCAGCACGAGGAAGAAGGCGAAGAACACGAGGCCGAGATCGGCGAACAACGTCGAGGCGAGACTGGTGGAAGGGTCCATTAGGGCCGAGAGCTGGAAAAAGGTCGGCTAAGCATGGGGGCGGGGCAGGGCAGTTGCAAGATGTTGCGCCTGCCGGAGGGACGGGGCGCACCCCGGGCTGACGGACAGCCGCTCTGGCATCCCCCTTTGCCGGCGGGCCTTTTTCGCTAGGTCCAGCCTTCCAGACGCATGGTGGCCCGCACCAGGCGCTGCTCTTCCTGCTCGATCTCGCGCAGGCTGTCCCTGACGCTGTGGATGTGCTCGCGGGCGGCGGCGTGGGCCTCGTCGGGCAGGCGCTGGCTCACGGCGGCATAGAGGCGGGCATGCTGGGCGTCGATCTCGCGGCGCTGCGGCGGGCGATGGTAGAGATTGGCGATGCAGGCGAACACCGAGCCCAGCAAGAGCTCGTTGAGCGATTGCAGGGTGTGCACCAGCACCGGGTTGTGCGAGGCCTCGCTGATCGCCAGGTGGAAGGCATGATCGAGGCGCGCGTGGGTTTCCGCCGGCAGGGTGGCCGGGTCCTGGCAGGCGGCGCAGAGTTCGTCGTAGCGGCGACCGATCAGCACCAGGTCGGCGGTGGTGGCGCGCAGCGCCGCCAGGCGCGCGGCTTCGCCCTCCAGCAGGGCGCGGACCTCCAGCAGGTCGTAGAGGGTGCGCGGCTGGCTGCTGAACAGGTGCAGCAGCGGATTCTCCGCTGCCGGGGCCGCCAGCCGGGCGACGAAGCTGCCCTGGCCGTGGCGGGTCTCGATGATGCCGCGGGCGCGCAGCAGGCCCAGGCCCTCGCGCAAGGCGGTACGCGAGACACCGAGCTTGTCGCACAGGCGCCGCTCGGACGGCAGCGGCTGACCGACCTTGAGCACCCCGTCCACCACCAGGCGTTCGATCTGCTGACTGACGTTCTCGGCGACGGGAAGACGGGCGACGGGCGCGGACATGGCGAGTTCCTGCTGGTATGACCACGAGGTTTGGCGCTAGTGAGCCACTGGCGGAATCTGCCGTCAAGCGGGCTGAAAGCGGCTCATCCTTTGGTCGAAGAGGGCACAAAAACTGGTATGACCAGTGCGCTGGACCATGGACGCCCCGCTTGCAGTCGGGGTACAACGAAGCCTTTCCAGCCAGAACAACAACAATGGCGGTTACCCGATGAGCCTGGTCTACGACGAACGTCTCGACGGCGCCTTGCCCCGCCCGGACAAGGCGCAACTGCTGCAGCGGTTGCGTGCCGAACTGCCCGAGCACTGCCTGCTGCACGACAGGGAAGACCTCAAACCCTACGAGTGCGATGGTCTCGCGGCCTATCGCACCACGCCGCTGCTGGTGGTGCTGCCAGAAACCGTGGAGCAGGTGCAGGCGACCCTGCGCCTCTGCCATGAGCTGCAGGTACCCCTGGTGGCCCGCGGCGCCGGCACCGGCCTGTCCGGCGGCGCGCTGCCGCTGGAGCAGGGCGTGCTGCTGGTGATGGCGCGCTTCAATCGCATCCTCGAGGTGGACCCCGACGGTCGCCGGGCGCGGGTCCAGCCCGGGGTGCGCAACCTGGCCATCTCCCAGGCCGCGGCGCCCCATGACCTCTACTACGCGCCCGATCCCTCCTCGCAGATCGCCTGCTCCATCGGCGGCAACGTGGCCGAGAACGCCGGCGGCGTGCACTGCCTGAAATACGGTCTGACCGTGCACAACGTGCTGGCGGTGGAGATCGTGACCCTGGAAGGCGAGCGCCTGACCCTGGGCGGCGCCGCCCTGGACAGCCCCGGCTTCGACCTGCTGGCGCTGTTCACCGGCTCCGAAGGGCTGCTCGGGGTGGTGGTGGAGGTGACCGTCAAGCTGCTGCCCAAACCGCCCTGCGCCCGGGTGGTCATGGCCAGCTTCGCCGACATCGAGCGCGCCGGGGCGGCGGTGGCCGACATCATCGCCGCCGGCATCATCCCCGGCGGCCTGGAGATGATGGACAACCTGACCCTGAGAGCCGCCGAGGACTTCATCCACGCCGGCTACCCGGTGGACGCCGCCGCCATCCTGCTCTGCGAGCTGGACGGGGTGGAAGCCGACGTGGCCGCCGACATCGAGCGGGTCAGCGCCCTGCTGGCCACCGCCGGCGCCACCGAGATCCGCCTGGCCCGCGACGAGGCCGAGCGGCAGAAATTCTGGGCCGGGCGCAAGAACGCCTTTCCCGCCGTGGGGCGGCTGTCGCCCGACTACTACTGCATGGACGGCACCATCCCGCGCCGCGCCCTGCCCGAGGTGCTGCGCGGCATCGAGGCGCTGTCGGCGGAATACGGCCTGGCGGTGGGCAATGTCTTCCATGCCGGCGACGGCAACCTGCACCCGCTGATCCTCTTCGATGCCAATCGGCCCGGCGAGCTGGAACAGGCCGAGGCCCTGGGCGGCCGCATCCTCGATCTCTGCGTGGCGGTGGGGGGCACCATCACCGGCGAACACGGCGTCGGTCGCGAAAAGATCAACGCCATGTGCACCCAGTTCCAGTCGGGCGAGCTGACCTTCTTCCATGCGGTGAAGGCCGCCTTCGACGCCCCCGGGCTGCTCAATCCCGGCAAGAACGTGCCGACCCTGCACCGCTGCGCCGAATTCGGCGGCCTGCACGTGCATCGCGGCCAGTTGCCCCACCCCGAACTGGAGCGTTTCTGATGGACAGTCTGAACCTGCTCCTCGACCAGGTCCGCGAGGCCCTGGCCCGTCGCCAGCCGCTGCGCATCCATGGCGGCGACACCAAGGCCCGGCTGGGCCGTGCGGTGGAGGGCGAGCCGCTGGACGTCAGCGGCCATCGCGGTCTGGTGCACTACGATCCCACCGAACTGGTGGCCACGGTGCGCACCGGTACGCCGCTGGCCGAACTCAATGCCGCCCTGGCCGAACAGGGGCAGATGCTGCCCTGCGAACCACCGCGCCTGGGGGAGGGCGCCACCGTCGGCGGTACCCTGGCCTGCGGTCTTTCCGGTCCGCGCCGCCCCTGGGCCGGCAGCCTGAGGGACTTCGTCCTGGGTACCCGGCTGATCACCGGCACCGGCGAACACCTGAGATTTGGCGGCGAGGTGATGAAGAATGTCGCCGGCTACGACGTCTCCCGCCTGCTGGCCGGCAGCCAGGGTTGCCTGGGGGTGATCACCGAGGTGTCCTTCAAGGTGCTGCCCAGGCCGCGCTGCACCCAGAGTCTGAGTCTGGAGCTGGATGCTGAACGCGCCCTGCAACGCCTGGCCGTCTGGGGTCGCGAGGCGCTGCCGATCTCGGCGGCCTGCCATGACGGCCAGCGGCTGCACCTGCGCCTGGAAGGCGGCGAGGGCTCGGTGCGCTCGGCGGCCGATCGCCTGGGCGGTGAGGTCCTGGGCGAAGGCTTCTGGGACGAGCTCAACGAACAGCGTCTGGCCTTCTTCGAAGGGCCCGCGCCCCTGTGGCGGTTGTCGGTGCCGGTCAACACCCCGCTGCTGGACCTGCCCGGCAGCCGCTTATTGGATTGGGGCGGTGCCCAGTACTGGCTCAAGAGCGATGCCCCGGCCACCGTGCTGCGCGAGATCGCCGCGCGCGCCGGCGGCCATGCGCTCTGCTACACGCCGGACGCCGAGCGCGAGGCCCAGCATCCGCTGCCCGCCGCGCTGCTCGACTATCACCGCCGCCTCAAGGCGCGCCTGGACCCCCAGGGGATCTTCAATCCGGGTCGGCTGTACGCCGGGCTGTAGGGGAAAGACGTCATGCAAACCAATCTGAGTCCCGCCGCCCGCGAACTGCCCCGCGCCGCCGATGCCGAGCGGGTGCTGCGCAGCTGCGTGCATTGCGGCTTCTGCAATGCCACCTGCCCGACCTACCAGCTGCTCGGCGACGAGCTGGACGGTCCACGCGGGCGCATCTACCTGATCAAGGGCATGCTCGAAGGCGGCGAGGTCAGCGAAAAGACCCGCGAGCATCTCGACCGCTGCCTGACCTGCCGCAATTGCGAGACCACCTGTCCCTCGGGCGTCTCCTATCACGAACTGCTCGACATCGGCCGCGCCGAGGTGGAGCGCCGGGTACCGCGCCCGCTGGGCCAGCGCCTGCTGCGCGCCGGCCTGCGCCAGGTGCTGCCGCAGCCGCGCCTGTTCGGCGCGCTGCTGAAAAGCGGCCAGGCGCTGAAGCCGCTGCTGCCGGCAGGCGTCCAGGCCAAGCTGCCGGCGCGCATTGCCGCTCCGGGCTTGCGACCCGCGCCACGCCATGCCCGGCGCATGCTGATCCTCGAAGGCTGCGTGCAGCCGGGGCTTTCGCCCAACACCAATGCCGCCACCGCGCGGGTGCTGGATCGCCTCGGCATCAGCCTGGAGGCCGCGCCCCGCGCCGGCTGCTGCGGCGCGGTGGACTACCATCTCAACGCCCAGGAGGCCGGACTCGACCGCGCCCGGCGCAACATCGACGCCTGGTGGCCGGCCCTGCAGAGCGGCGCCGAAGCCATCATCCAGACCGCCAGCGGCTGCGGCGCCTTCGTCAAGGAATACGCCAGCCTGCTCAAGGACGATCCGGCCTATGCGGCAAAGGCGCGGGAAGTCTCGGCGCGCACCCGCGACCTGGTGGAGGTGCTGCGCGAACTGCCGCTGGAAGAGCTGCGCTTGGCCAACACCCCGCGGCTGGCCTTCCATTGCCCTTGCACCTTGCAGCACGCCCAGCGCCTGGGCGGCGCCGTGGAGGGCGTCCTGCAGCGCCTTGGCTTCCCGCTGGCGCCGGTGCCCGACGGCCACCTCTGCTGTGGCTCGGCCGGCACCTATTCGCTGACCCAGCCGGACTTGTCGCGGCGGCTGCGCGACGCCAAGCTCGACGCCCTGGAGAGCGGTCACCCCGAGGTAATCGCCACTGCCAACATCGGCTGCCAGAGCCATCTCGATGGCGCCGGGCGGACCCCGGTGCGCCACTGGATCGAAATCCTCGACGCGGCCCTGGCCGCTCCGACCCAACCCTGAACCCTGGAGGCTCCATGAAGACCAAAGCCGTGCTCACCCTTGCCGAGATCGACACCCTGCTGGCCGCCGGTCGCGCCGAAGCCGAGCGCCAGGGCTGGGCCGTGTGCATCGCCGTGGCCGATGACGGCGGCCACCCGCTGGCCCTGCTGCGCCTCGATGGCGCCGCGCCCAACAGCGCCTACATCGCCCCGGAAAAGGCGCGCAGCGCCGCCCTGGCGCGCAAGGAGTCCAAGGTGCTGGAAGAGATGATCAACAACGGCCGCACCGCCTTTCTCAGCGCCCCGCTGATGCAGGGCATGCTCGAAGGCGGGGTACCCATCCTGGTGGACGGCCAGGTGGTGGGCGCCGTCGGCGTCTCGGGTGTCAAGGCGCCGGAAGATGCCCAGGTCGCGAAAGCCGCCATCGCGGCTCTCAACTGAATTCACAGCTTCATATCAAGGAAAGCCATCATGACCGACCGTACTACCCTGGGCCGCCTGCAGGTGGCCACCGAGCTGCAGCGCTTCATCGACGAGGAAGTGCTGCCCGGCACCGGGCTCGACACCGCCGCCTTCTGGTCGGGCGTGGACCAGCTGGTGCACGAGCTGGCGCCGCGCAATCGCGAACTGCTGGCCGAGCGGGATCGCCTGCAGGTGGAGCTGGACAACTGGCACAGCGCTCATCCCGGTCCGGTCACCGATCTGCCCGCCTACCAGCGCTTTCTGGAAGGCATCGGCTATCTGCAACCGGTCCCCGGCCAGGTGCAGGCCTCGACGTCCGGGGTCGACCGCGAGATCGCCGAACAGGCCGGTCCGCAGCTGGTGGTGCCGGTGCTCAACGCCCGCTACGCCCTGAACGCCGCCAACGCCCGCTGGGGGTCGCTGTACGATGCCCTCTATGGCACCGACGCCCTGCCCGAAACCGATGGCGCCGAGCGCGGCAAGGGCTACAACCCCGCCCGTGGCGCCAAGGTGGTGGCCTTCGCCCGCCAGGTGCTGGATGGCGTGGCCCCCCTGGCCAGCGGCTCGCACCGGGACGCCACCGCCTACCGCATCCAGGATGGCCGCCTGGTGGTGGACCTCAGGAGCGGTACCAGCGAACTGGCCGATCCGGCCGCCTTCGTCGGTTACCAGGGCGATGCCGCGGCACCGTCCGCGGTCCTGCTGCGCCATAACGGCCTGCACCTGGAAATCCAGATCGACCGCGACAGCGCCATCGGCAAGACCGACGCCGCCGGGGTCAAGGACCTGCTGATGGAGGCTGCGGTCAGCACCATCATGGACCTGGAAGACTCCATCGCCGCGGTGGATGCCGCCGACAAGGTGCTGGCCTATCGCAACTGGCTGGGCCTGATGAAGGGCGACCTGGCCGAAGAGGTCAGCAAGGGCGGCGAGACCTTCACCCGCCGCCTCAACCCCGATCGCGAGTACCAGGGCGCCGACGGCCAGCCGCTGAGCCTGCACGGGCGCTCGCTACTGTTCATCCGCAACGTTGGTCACCTGATGACCAATCCGGCGGTGCTGCTGGAAGACGGCCGCGAGATCCCCGAGGGCATCCTCGATGCCGTGGTCACCGTGACCATCGCCATGCACGACCTCAAGCGCCAGGGCAATTCCCGCAGCGGCTCGGTGTACATCGTCAAACCCAAGATGCACGGCCCGGCCGAGGTGGCCTTCGCCGTCCAGCTGTTCGACCGTGTCGAGGCCCTGCTGGGGCTGCCGGCCAACACCGTCAAGCTGGGCATCATGGACGAGGAGCGCCGCACCAGCGTCAACCTCAAGGCCTGCATCGCCGCCGCCGCGGCGCGGGTGGCCTTCATCAATACCGGCTTCCTCGACCGCACCGGCGACGAGATGCACACCGCCATGCTGGCCGGCCCCATGCTGCGCAAGGGCGACATGAAGACCTCCAAGTGGATCACCGCCTACGAGCGCAACAACGTGCTGGTCGGCCTGGCCTGCGGCCTGCGCGGCAAGGCGCAGATCGGCAAGGGCATGTGGGCCATGCCCGATCTGATGGCCGCCATGCTGGAGCAGAAGATCGGCCATCCCAAGGCCGGCGCCAACACCGCCTGGGTACCGTCGCCCACCGCCGCCGTGCTGCACGCCCTGCATTACCACCAGGTCAACGTCCAGCAGGTGCAGCAGGAGCTGGAACGCAGCGACGTCGACGCCGCCCGTGGCGAATTGCTCGCCGGGCTGCTCAGCGTGCCGGTGGCCGAGTCGCCGGACTGGTCCGCCGAGGCCATCCAGCAGGAGCTGGACAACAACTGCCAGGGCATCCTCGGCTACGTGGTGCGCTGGATCGACCAGGGCGTGGGCTGCTCCAAGGTGCCCGACATCCATGACGTCGGCCTGATGGAAGACCGCGCCACCCTGCGCATCTCCAGCCAGCACATCGCCAACTGGCTGCACCACGGCGTGGTCAGCGCCGAACAGGTGGACGAGACGCTGCAGCGCATGGCCAAGGTGGTCGACGGCCAGAACGCCGGCGATGCCCTCTACGAGCCCATGGCCGGTCACTTCGACACGTCCTACGCCTATCGCGCCGCCCGCGACCTCATCTTCAAGGGCCGCGAGCAGCCCAGCGGCTACACCGAGCCGCTGCTGCACGCCTGGCGCCTGAAGAAGAAAGCCGGCGCCTGATCCGGCCAGGGCTCCCGTCCGGCGCGGGCGGGAGCCACTTACCCAGGTACGGTGCCGGTGGTCCTCCGACCACCGCCCCTTCCCTTGCCACTGGCGAATTTTTATACTATCGGGTCCCCCGTTCCCGGGATCATCATCGCCACGAGGAAGACCATGGCCCGCGTTACTGTCGAAGACTGCCTGGACAACGTAGACAACCGATTCGAGCTGGTCATGCTCGCCACCAAGCGCTCGCGCCAGCTGGCCACCGGCGGCAAGGAGCCCAAGGTACCGTGGGACAACGACAAGCCCACCGTCGTCGCCCTGCGCGAGATCGCCGAAGGCCTGGTCGACGAAGAAGTCATCCGTCTGGACGACATCGTCGAAGAAGAGCCGCTGTTCGCCGCCTTCGAAGTCAACGAAGAAGCGGACGGCGAGGCCCTCTAAGCCATGGCCGCCGAGCCTGCGTATGGTGACGTCCACCCGACCGGCATCGACCTGCTGGCCGAGCGTCTGGCGGACTACCTGACCCCCGACCAGGTCAATCTGGTACGGCGGGCCTACTACTACGCCGAGCAGGCTCACGACGGGCAGCGCCGCCGCAGCGGCGAGCCCTATGTCACCCATCCGCTGGCCGTCGCCAACATCCTCGCCGACATGCACATGGACCATCAGAGCCTGATGGCCGCCATGCTGCACGACGTGATCGAGGACACCGGCATCGCCAAGGAAGCCCTGGCCGGCCAGTTCGGCGAGACGGTGGCGGAGCTGGTGGACGGGGTCAGCAAGCTGACCCAGATGAAGTTCGAGACCAAGGCCGAGGCCCAGGCGGAGAACTTCCAGAAGATGACCATGGCGATGTCCAAGGACATCCGCGTCATCCTGGTCAAGCTGGCCGACCGGCTGCACAACATGCGCACCCTGGACGCCATGCCGCCGGACAAGAGCCGGCGCATCGCCAAGGAAACCCTGGAAATCTACGCGCCCATCGCCAACCGGCTGGGCATGCACGATTTCTACGTGGAATTCGAGGACCTGGGCTTCCGCGCCATGCACCCGATGCGTGCCGAACGCATCCAGCGGGCGGTCAAGACCGCGCGGGGCAATCGCCGCGAGATCCTCGGCAAGATCCAGGAATCCCTGGCCAATTGCCTGGCCCGCGACGGCCTCGACGGCGAGGTGGTCGGCCGCGAAAAGCACCTGCACAGCATCTACCAGAAGATGCGCGGCAAGCGTAAGTCGTTCAACGAGATCATGGACGTCTACGGCTTCCGCATCATCGTCGACAAGGTCGACACCTGCTACCGCGTGCTCGGCGCGGTGCACAATCTCTACAAGCCGTTCCCGGGGCGCTTCAAGGACTACATCGCCATCCCCAAGGCCAACGGCTACCAGTCCCTGCACACCACCCTGTTCGGCATGCACGGCGTGCCCATCGAGATCCAGATCCGCACCCGCGAGATGGAAGAGATGGCCAACAACGGCATCGCCGCCCATGGCCTGTACAAGGCCGGCGGCGACGAACCGCGCGCCAGTCACCTGCGCGCGCGCCAGTGGGTGAAGGGCATCCTCGAGTTGCAGCAGCGCGCGGGCAACTCCCTGGAATTCATCGAGAACGTGAAGATCGACCTCTTTCCCGACGAGGTCTACGTCTTCACCCCCAAGGGCCGCATCATGGAGCTGCCCAAGGGCTCCACGGCCGTGGACTTCGCCTACGCGGTGCACACCGACGTCGGCAACAGCTGCATCGCCTGCCGCATCAACCGCCGCCTGGCGCCGCTGTCGCAGCCGCTGGGCAGCGGCGAGACGGTGGAGATCGTCACCGCTCCCGGCGCCCGGCCCAATCCGGCCTGGCTCAACTTCGTGGTCACCGGCAAGGCGCGCACCAACATCCGCCATGCGCTCAAGCAGCAGCGTCGCTCCGAGTCCATCAGCCTCGGCGAGCGCCTGCTGAACAAGGCGCTGTCCGGCTTCGGCACCCAGCTGTCGAAGATCTCGCCGATGCGCATCCTCTCGGTGCTCGGCGAATACAAGGGCGTGGTGCTGGAAGACCTGCTCGAAGAGATCGGCCTGGGCAACCGCATGGCCTATGTGGTGGCGCGCCGCCTGGTGTCCGGCAGCGAGCAGGAAGAGCCGCTGGAACCCCAGGCCAGCACCGCGCCCCAGGGGCCGCTGGCGATCCGCGGTACCGAAGGCCTGGTGATCAGCTACGCCAAGTGCTGCACGCCGATTCCGGGCGATCCCATCGTCGGTCACCTGTCGGCCGGCAAGGGCATGGTGATCCACCTGGAAAATTGCCGGAACATCGCCGAATTCCGGCACAACAGCGAAAAGTGCATCGTGCTCAACTGGGCCAAGGACGTCACTGGCGAATTCAGCGTCGAGTTGCGCGTCCAGCTGGAGCACCAGCGCGGCCTGATCGCCATGCTGGCCAACAACGTCACCGCCGCGGACGCCAACGTCGAGAAGATCGGCATGAACGAGCGCGACGGCCGGGTCAGCGTGGTCCAGCTGGTGGTCAGCGTGCGTGATCGCGTGCACCTGGCGCGCGTGATCAAGAAGCTGCGGACGCTCAAGGGCGTGGCCGGTATCACTCGGGTTCGCAGCTGAGGTTGCAGGGTGTCACCACCGGCTTGCAGAATCGGGCCTTTCCCGCACAGGAGCGACCCATGAGCAAGCAAGTGATCCACACCGACAAGGCGCCGGCCGCCATTGGTACCTATTCCCAGGCGATCAAGGTCGGTGACACCGTCTATCTCTCCGGGCAGATCCCGCTCAACCCGACCAGCATGGAGCTGGTGGACGGCTTCGAAGCCCAGGTGGTCCAGGTCTTCGAGAACCTCAAGTCCGTCGCCGAAGCCGCCGGTGGTTCGCTGGCCGATATCGTCAAGCTGAACATCTTCCTGATCGACCTCGCCCACTTCGCCACCGTCAACGAGATCATGGGGCGCTATTTCCAGCAGCCCTATCCGGCACGCGCCGCCATCGGCGTCGCCGCGCTGCCGAAGGGCTCCCAGGTGGAAATGGACGGGGTATTGGTGCTGAGTTAAAGCCTTTGATCGCGGCCATGGGCTGCTCCTACAGTAGTTGATGCACCTGTAGGAGCGGCCCATGGCCGCGATGACCCCCCAAAAAAAAGCCGACCGTCTCGCGACGGTCGGCTTTTTTCATGCCCGCGGCTTTAGGCCGGGATGGACTTGATCTTCGGCATCCGCGCCCAGCAACGGTGCTTGGCGATGGCAGCGAAGAAGTCCTGCTGCACCGCCTTGAAGTCACTGCCGGTCAGCAGCGCCTCGTCGGTGTCCAGGTAGACCGCCTTGAGCAACTGCTCGGCTTCGCCGGTGAGGGCGATGGCCTTGAGGTGCTTGTAGGCTTCCAGCAGGTAGTGCTTGATCACGCCGTCGTCGAGCATGGCCTTGACGCTCTCGGCACCGCCCGGCACATAGACCGCGTCCAGCGCCACCGAAGGCATGCCTTCGGCCGAACCGTCCACGGCCACTTCGCCGCCGTCGGCGGCCTTGACCGGGCCGGCGGTGGGGCCGAGCACCTTCACATGAGCACCTTCGGCCTTGAGCGCCTGCTTGATGGCCTCCACTTCGCTGGCGATGACGCCGTCACCCACCAGCACCGCCACCTTGAAGCCCTTGATGTTGCCGGACAGCAGGTTGAGCTGGCTCAGCGCCGGCGACTTGTCGATGGAGACCTTGCGCGGCTGCACGGTGGGGGCGGTGGGCGGGGTCACGCCGACCTTCTTGGCCACCTTCTGCGCCAACTCCAGATCGATGTTGGCGAGGATCTCGTTGACCTGGCGCTCGCGAATCCACATGCGCTCGACCTTGCCCAGCTCGAAGCTGTAGGCATCGGCGACGTGCGCCTGCTCGGCTTCCGACAGGCTGTTGTAGAACAGCGTGGCCTGGGAGAAGTGGTCGCCGAAGGTCTCGCTGCGCTCACGCACCTTGTGGCCGTCGATGCGCTCGTAGTAGCTCTCGAAGCCGCCGTCCTGGGGCGCCGGCGGGGTTTCCTTGGGCCAGCCGCCGTCGATGGAGTTGGGCTCGTAGGAGGCCCGGCCCTTGTCGATGGTCATGCGGTACTTGGCATCGCGCTGGCCGTTGTGGTTCGGCACCACCGGGCGGTTGACCGGCAGCTCGTGGAAGTTCGGCCCACCGAGACGGCTGATCTGGGTGTCGGTGTAGGAGAACAGCCGACCCTGCAGCAGGGGATCGTTGCTGAAGTCGATACCGGGCACGACATGGCCGGGGCAGAAGGCCACCTGCTCGGTCTCGGCGAAGTAGTTGTCCGGGTTGCGGTTGAGCACCAGCTTGCCCAGCGGGGTGATGGGCACCAGTTCCTCGGGGATGATCTTGGTGGCGTCGAGGATGTCCCAGTCGAACTTGTGCTCGTCTTCCTCGGGAATGATCTGCACGCCGAATTCCCACTCGGGGTAGTCACCGGCTTCGATGGCTTCCCAGAGGTCGCGACGGTGGGCATCGGTGTCCTTGCCGGCCAGCTTCTGGGCTTCGTCCCACACCAGGGAGCGCACGCCGCCGGCGGGCTTCAGGTGGATCTTGACGAAGACGCCCTTGCCGGCGGTGTTGATCATGCGGAAGGTGTGGATGCCGAAGCCTTGCATGCTGCGCAGATTCACCGGGATGGCGCGGTCGGTCATGGTCCAGAGCACCATGTGCGCCGACTCGGGCACCAGGGAGACGAAGTCCCAGAAGGTGTCGTGGGCGCTGCCGCCGGTGGGGATCTCGTTGTGCGGCTCGGGCTTCACCGCGTGGACGAAGTCCGGGAACTTGATGGCGTCCTGGATGAAGAAGACCGGCATGTTGTTGCCGACCATGTCCCAGTTGCCTTCCTCGGTGTAGAACTTGATGGCGAAGCCGCGCACGTCGCGCACGCTGTCGCCGGAGCCGCGCGGGCCCTGCACGGTGGAGAAGCGCACGAACACCGGGGTCTGGTGGTTGGGGTCGCGGAAGAGCGCGGCCTTGGTCAGGTCGGACCAGTCCTGGTAGGGCTGGAAATAGCCATAGGCACCGGTGCCGCGGGCATGGACGATGCGCTCCGGGATGCGCTCGTGGTCGAAGTGGGTGATCTTCTCCCGCATGATGAAGTCTTCGAGCAGGGAAGGCCCGCGGGTGCCGGCGCGCAGCGAATTCTGGTTGTCGGCGATCTTCACGCCATGGTTGGTGCGCAGTGCCTGGCCGGTGGCATCGGAGCGGAATTGCTCCAGTTGCTCGATTTTCTTCGAGGTGTTCTGGCGATCCAGGGTGTCGGTACCGGCGAGTTCACTCTTGGGGGGCGTAGCCATGGAAAGTCCTCATCAGGCGCCTGTCAGGCGCTCTTTGCGTCCCCTACGGAATGTGGGGCGAATTCAGGCAGTCCTGTAGTGACTCATGGGCTGGAGCTGGTGTTCCGCTTGGCTGATGCGAAGCGACGGGCTGTTCCCGCGGGTGAAGTCCCGACGCACGAACTGGCCATATGCCTTTATTGGCTTAATACCCGACAACAAGTGCTAAGCAGATATAAGCGCGCGCGTTAAACTGCGCGGCTGGATCACCCTCCAGTTGTCTGACGATACCCACAAGGTTTTTCCATTGATCGAATTCCACGCTGTCCACAAGACGTACCGCACGCGCGGTCGCGAGGTCGCGGCGCTCCAGCCGGTCGACCTGAGGATCGAAGCCGGCGAGATCTTCGGCCTGATCGGCCATTCCGGTGCCGGCAAGAGCACCCTGCTGCGCCTGATCAACCGCCTCGAAGCCCCCAGCGGCGGTCGCCTGCTGGTCGACGGCGCCGAGGTCACCACCCTGGGCTCCAGCGAGCTGCGCGATTTCCGCCGCCGCATCGGCATGATCTTCCAGCACTTCAATCTGCTCTCCTCGAAGACCGTGGCGGCCAACGTGGCCCTGCCGCTGGAACTGGCCGGCGGCCGTTCGCGGGCGCAGATCGCCCAGCGCGTCGAGGAGCTGCTGGCGCGGGTCGGCCTGTCCGACCAGGCGCGCAAGTACCCGGCGCAACTCTCCGGCGGTCAGAAGCAGCGCGTCGGCATCGCCCGCGCCCTGGCCACCGAGCCGAAGATCCTGCTCTGCGACGAGGCCACCAGCGCCCTCGATCCCCAGACCACCGCCCAGGTGCTGCAACTGCTCGCCGAACTCAATCGCGAGCTGGGCCTGACCATCGTGCTGATCACTCACGAGATGGACGTGATCCGTCGCGTCTGTGATCGCGTCGCCGTGCTCGACGGCGGCGCCGTGGTGGAGCAGGGCACCGTCGCCGATGTCTTCCTGCATCCGCAGCACCCCACCACCCGCCGCTTCGTGTTCGAGGCCGAGCACCAGGACGAGGCCGAGCTGGCCGACGCCTATGCCCATGTCGAAGGCCGCATCCTGCGCCTGACCTTCCGCGGCGAAGCCACCTATGCACCGCTGCTGGGCCACGTCGCCCGGGAGACTGGTGTGGACTACAGCATTCTCGGCGGTCGCATCGACCGCATCCGGGACGAGCCCTATGGCCAGCTCACCATCGCCCTGGTGGGTGGTGACCTGGACGCCGCCCTGGCTCGCTTCCAGGCCGCCGACGTCACCGTGGAGGTCCTGCGCTGATGGACGAACTCTTCACCAACATCGACTGGGCCGAGATCTGGCAGGCGACCCAGGACACCCTGGCCATGCTTGGCTGGTCCATGCTCTTCACCCTGATCCTCGGGCTGCCGCTGGGCGTGCTGCTGTTTCTCACCAGCCGCCGTCAGCTGCTGGAGCAGCCGCTGGTCTACGGCATCCTCTCCTTCGTGGTCAACGTGCTGCGCTCGGTGCCCTTCATCATCCTCCTGATCCTGATGATCCCCATCACGGTCTGGCTGATCGGCACCTCCCTGGGCGTCGAGGGCGCCATTCCGCCGCTGGTGGTGGGCGCCGCGCCCTTCTTCGCCCGGCTGGTGGAGACTGCCCTGCGCGAGGTCGACCGCGGCATCATCGAGGCGACCCAGGCCATGGGCGCCAGCCTCTGGCAGATCGTCACCCGCACCCTGTTGCCCGAGGCCCTGCCCGGGCTGATCGCGGCCACCACCGTCACCGCCATCGCCCTGGTGTCCTACACCGCCATGGCCGGGGTGATCGGCGGCGGCGGCCTCGGCGATCTGGCCATCCGTTTCGGCTACCAGCGCTTCCAGACCGACGTCATGGTGGTCACGGTGCTCTTGCTGCTGGTGCTGGTCCAGGTACTGCAGATGGTCGGCGATCGCCTCGTCGCCCATTTCAGTCGTCGTTGATCCAGGCTTCATCCACTCGAAGGTTTTGCACAAGGAAAATCCAGATGTCGCTGAAACGTACCCTGCTGTCCCTGGCCTTCGGCCTGGGTGTCGCCACCGCCGCCCAGGCCGCCGAGACCCTGACCGTCGCGGTCAATCCGGTTCCCCACGCGGAGATCCTGGAATTCATCAAGCCGCAGCTGGCCAAGGAAGGCGTGGACCTCAAGATCAAGGTCTTCACCGACTACATCCAGCCCGATCGTCAGACCGATCAGAAGCAGGTGGATGCCAACTACTTCCAGACCAAGCCCTATTACGCCAGCTACAAGAAGAGCAACCCGAGCAGCGACCAGGTGCCGGTGGTGGCGGTGCACGTCGAGCCCTTCGGTGCCTATTCGCAGAAGATCAAGGACATCAAGGAACTCAAGGACGGCGCCACCGTGGCCATCCCCAACGACCCGAGCAACTCCGGTCGCGCGCTGCTGCTGATCGCCAAGCAGGGCCTGATCACCCTCAAGGATCCGAGCAACGTCACCGCCACCCCGCGTGACATCGTCGAGAATCCCAAGCACCTGAAGTTCAAGGAGCTGGAAGCCGCGACCCTGCCGCGCGTGCTGAACCAGGTCGACCTGGCGCTGATCAACGCCAACTACGCCCTGGAAGCCAAGCTGGTGCCGACCAAGGACGCCATCTTCATCGAGAGCGGCGAGTCGCCCTACGCCAACCTGCTCTACACCCGTGCCGACAAGGCCAACGACCCGGCCATTCAGAAGCTGGCCAAGGCCCTGACTACCCCCGAGGTGAAGCAATTCATCGAGAAGAAGTACCAGGGCGCCGTCGTTCCCGCGTTCTGAGCCTCGGCTCCATCGCCGTCGACGCTCGCAGATGCGTCGACGGTTCCATCCCGTTCTAGGAAACTGCCATGAAGAAATTGCTCGCCACCGCCGCCCTGCTGGCCGCCAGCCTGGCCGCCCACGCCGCCGAGACCCTCAGCGTCGCCGCCACCCCGGTGCCCCACGCCGAGATCCTCGAATTCGTCAAACCCCAGCTGGCCAAGGAAGGGGTGGACCTGCAGATCAAGGTCTTCACCGACTACGTGCAGCCCAACCTGCAGGTGGCCCAGAAGCGTCTGGACGCCAATTTCTTCCAGCACCAGCCCTACCTGGATGAATTCAACAAGAGCCGCGGTACCGACCTGGTGACCGTCGCCCAGGTGCATGTCGAGCCCTTCGGCATCTACTCGCAAAAGATCAAGAAGCTCGACGAAGTCCGCGAAGGCGCCGTCGTGGCCATCCCCAGTGACGCCACCAATGGCGGCCGTGCCCTGCTGCTGCTGGAAAAGGCCGGGCTGATCAAGCTCAAGGACAGCGCCAACATCCTCGCCACGCCCAAGGACATCGCCGAGAATCCCAAGAAGCTCAAGTTCAAGGAGCTGGAAGCCGCGACCCTGCCACGCGTGCTGAATCAGGTCGACCTGGCGCTGATCAACACCAACTACGCCCTGGAAGCCAAGCTCAACCCGACCCAGGACGCCCTGCTGCTGGAAGGCAAGGAATCGCCCTATGCCAACATCCTGGTCGCCCGTCCGGACAACAAGGACAGCGATGCCGTGCAGAAGCTGGCCAAGGCGCTGAACACCCCGGCGGTGAAGCAATTCATCGAAGAGAAGTACAAGGGCGCCGTGGTGCCGGCGTTCTAAGCGCTGCCCGAGACAAGAGACGCCGGCCCCGTGCCGGCGTTTTTCATGGCCCGCTCAGGTCGCCTCGGCGACCGTCGCCGGCGCGCTGCCCCTACGACCGACGATCACCAGCAATACCGCGGCGCCGGCCGCCATCAGCAGCGGCAGGGCGTGGCCGGTGAGCCACTGGCTGGCGGCGCCGGTGACCAGCGGGCCGACCAGGCAGCCGACGCCCCAGAGCTGGGCGATGCAGGCGTTGGCGCTGACCAGTTCGGCGTCGCGATAGCGCTCGCCCACCAGGATCAGCGCCAGGGTGAAGAGGCCGCCGGCGGTGGCGCCGAACAGCACCAGCAGTGGCCAGACGCCCGCGGTGTGCAGCAGCAGCGGCAGGGCCAGACTGACCGCCAGCAGCCCCAGGGCGCAGCCAAGGAACAGGCCCTGGCGCGAGAGGCGATCGGCGAGCAGGCCCAGGGGCAGTTGCAGCAGGGCATCGCCCACCACCACGGCGCTGACCATGTACAGCGCCAGTTGCTGGCCGAAGCCCTGGTTGAGCGCATAGACCGGCAGCAGGGTGAGGATCATCGCCTCGAAGCAGGCGAACAGCGCCACCGCCCAGGCGATGGCTGGAGCACCGCGGCAGAAGTCCAGCAGCGCTCGCCAGGCCGCGGTATGGCCGCCGGCGGCCGGCGCGCCCTGGCGGCCGAGCAGCAGGGCAGCGCCGCCGAGCATGAGCAGGGCGCCGAGCCAGAAGCCCTGGTCGCCCTCGGTGCCCAGCACCCCCAGCAGCAGCGGACCGGCCAGCTGGCTCAGGGCGTAGCTGCTGCCATAGAGGGCCACCAGGCGGCCGCGCCAACGATCGGTGATGACCTGGTTCATCCAGCTTTCGCCAAGCACGAAGACCAGGGTGAGGATGGCGCCCAGGGCCAGGCGCAGGAGCAGCCACAAGGGGTAGCTGGGCAGCAGCGAGAGCACGATCAGCGAGGCGGCGCCACTGATCAGGCACAGTCGCATCAGCCGCGGCGTGCCGATGCGCGCGGCCAGGCGTCCGGCCAGACTGGCGCCGGTGAGGATGCCGAGGGCTGGCGAGGCGGCCATGACGCCGATGGCGAAGCTGCCATAGCCCCAGCCTTCCAGGCGCAGCGAGACCAGCGGCATCGACAGGCCGCTGGCCAGGCCCACGCTGATGACACTGCCCAGCACGGCGAAATAGATGGCCCAGGGCATGGGCGATGGCGAGGAATTCATGGACTCAGCCTAGCTGATCGGGGTGGAAGACGGGTAGCTGCCACGCGCAGCCTATGGAGCCCTGGGCGTCCGCCGGGGTTCCGGCACGGTTGGCCTTTGCCGGGCTTTCGCGTAGCGTGCGCGCTACCTGAAGCCGGTTGGGAGATAACAGAACATGCGGAAATGGCAATGCATCGTGTGCGGCTATATCTATGACGAAGCCCTGGGCTGGCCGGACGACGGCATCGCGCCGGGAACGCGCTGGGAGGATGTGCCCGAGGATTGGCTGTGCCCGGACTGCGGCGTGGGCAAGGGCGACTTCGAGATGATCGCCATCGGCTGATCACCCCGCTCCGCGTCTTCTGCGCGGACACAAAAAAGGCATCGCACGGGCGATGCCTTTTGGCTGCAGCGGCGATCCGTGCCGCTTCATGCTCAGCCTTCGATGCTGTCCTTCAGCGCCTTGCCCGGCTTGAACGCCACCGTGTTGCTCGCACGAATCTTGACCGGCTCGCCGGTCTGGGGATTCTTCCCCATGCGGGCACCGCGGTGACGCGGCAGGAAGGTACCGAAGCCGACCAGGGTAACGCTGTCCTTGCGGTGCAGCGCATTCGCGATCTCGTCCAGCAGCGTGTTGAGCACGACGTTGGCTTGTTCCTTTGGAAGTCCGACTTTTTCAGCGATCACAGTCGCCAATTCAGGCTTGCGCATACCTACCTCTCTTGGAGTCATTTTTAGCCGTGTGGGCGTCGCATGGCTTTCCTGGCAAAGCGATTACCCCCGAGATAGAGGGTGGCCCGACACAAAGATCGTTGGTGCGACAAAAGTCGAACCAGATAGCGTTATAAGGCAAAGCCGAGAAGAGCGAAAGTTAATTAGCAGACTATTAGCCGTTGGTAGGATGACTGATGCCGACTTGGACATTTATCGACCAATTTTGGCCATCTATGTGGACATTCTGTCCACTTTATGGCCGGGGAGAAAGGGGGCGGAGCGACGATGAGGGGCTCTGGCAAGCCGGTATCGCGATCAGCGACGGCGCTGCGGACTTCTGATCCGGCAGCGCCGCTGAGGTGAGGGAAGGGGGTGAAGCGGCCGCTGGCCGCTCCACCCTCCGGATCAGGCCGGTGCCTGGGCCGGCATGACCGGTTGACCCGCCGGTGCCTGGCCTTCCAGGCGGCGCTCCAGGGCCTTGGGCTCGATCACCAGGCGCATGCCATTGCTGGCCTGGGTGCGCCCCCAGTCCTCCAGCAGCTCCATGCAGGCGTGATCGATATAGGAGACGCGCTCCAGGGGCACGTGCAGGGTGGTGCCGGGCTTGACCTGTTCCAGCACCTTGGTCAGCTGGGGCACGCGCAGGAAGGTCGCGGCGCCCACCAGGCGCAGGTCGGCCTGGTCCGGCTGGTCTTCGCGATAGGTCAGGCTGACCTTGAGTTGCGCCGCCTTGACCGCCAGGAAGGCGATGGACAGGCCGAAGCCCACCAGCACCCCGGTCAGCAGATCGGTGGCGACGATCATCAGGGCGGTCAGGGCATAGATGATCATGGGTGTCCGGCCATAGCGCTTGAGCCCGGTCAGCGACTTGGGATCGGCCAGCTTGACGCCGGTGAACACCAGCACGCCGGCCAGGCTCGCCACCGGCACCAGCTTGAGCACGAAGGGCAGGGCGGCGACGAAAGCCAGTAGCCAGAGGCCGTGGAAGATGGTGGAGGCGCGACTGGTGGCGCCGGCCTGGACATTGGCCGAGCTGCGCACGATGACCCCGGTCATGGGCAGGGCGCCAACGGCACCGCAGAGCAGGTTGCCGACACCCTGGGCGCCCAGCTCGCGGTCGAAGTGCGAGCGCGGCCCGGTGTGCATGCGGTCCACCGCGGCGGCCGAAAGCAGGGTCTCGGCGCTGGCGATGAAGGCCAGGGCGAGGGCGGCCACCACCAGTTCGGCATTAGCCAGCATGCCCAGGTCGGCAAAGGTCACCCAGTCGATGGCGTCGGCCAGGTTGTTGGGCACTTCCACGCGGCGGATGTCCAGCGCCAGCCAGAGACTGGCCAGGGTCGCCAGGGTCACGCCGATCAGGGCGCCGGGCAGGAAGCGCAGGGTCTGCGGGCGGAATTTCTCCCACAGCCACATGCTGGCGATGGTCAGCAGACCGATCAGCGCCGCCTGGGCGCCGCTGCCACTGCCGTTCCACTGGCTTGCCGCGGTGAGGGCGGCGCCGGGGAAGGCCAGCAGGTTGGACAGGCCCGAGGCCGCCGGCTTGGCATCCAGCATCACGTGCAGCTGAGAGAGCACGATGAGGATGCCGATGCCGGCGAGCATGCCGTAGACGACGGCGGGCGAGGTGACGCGGAACCAGGCGCCCAGGCGGGTGAAGCCGGCGATGAGCTGCAGCAGGCCGGCCAGCAGCAGCACCGGGCCCAGGGCCTCGATGCCGTGGCGGTTGATCAGGTCGAACACCAGCACCACCAGACCGGCGGCCGGACCGCTGACCTGCAGCGGCGAGCCGGCGAGAAAGCCGACCACCAGGCCACCGATGATGCCGGTGATGATGCCCTTGGCCGGCGGCATGCCGGAGGCGATGGCGATCCCCATGCACAGCGGCAGGGCGACCAGAAACACCACGAGTGAGGCCAGGGCATCGCGCGACAGGCTGCGCCCCGGGGTCTGTTGATTGCCAAGCATGGTCCTGGTCCTCCAGCGACTAGGTAAAGGGGTGCCCGCGCGTCATATCACGTCGTATGACACGGTTCGGGATTCAGGCGGCTAGCGGAAAGGGTGGACGGTCCCGATGGAGCCCCAAGTGGGGATCGCCCGGCGCGGTGCGCTGTTATGGCGACGGATCGGCTGACCCGTCTTGCAATGGCCATCCGGCGAACCGGATGGCCACCGTGGATCAGGCCTGCTGCAGGCGCGGACGCGGGGTGGCGACCGGCATGTTCTCGCCATCCAGGGGCAGGAAGCGCTCCTGCTGGGCGTCGTACGCCTTGATCTCGCTGGTCTCGATGGAATAGACCCAGCCATGGATCTGCAGCTGACCGCTGGCCAGGCGCGAGGCCACCGAGGGGTGGGTGCGCAGGTGGACCAGCTGGGCCACCACGTTTTCCTCGGTCAAAAAGCCCAAGGTGCCGCCGTGGCCGCAGTCGCAATGGCCATGGTCCTCGACCACGGTACGGGCGACCTCGGCGTGGCGCAGCCAGACCTTTACCGTCGGCATCTTTTCCAGCGGATCGGGATTGAGCACCGCCTTCATGGCGCCGCAGTCGGAGTGGCCGCAGATGATGATGTGCTTCACGCCGAGGGCCACGACCGCGTATTCGATGGCGGTGGAGACGCCACCGTTCATCTGGCCGTAGGGGGGCACCACGTTGCCGACGTTACGGGTCACGAACAGATCGCCCGGCGAACTCTGGGTGATGAGTTCCGGGACGATGCGCGAGTCGGCGCAGGTGATGAACATGGCCTTGGGCGACTGCGCACTGGCGAGCTTCTTGAACAGCGCTTCCTGTTCGGGAAAGACATCCTGGCGGAAACGCTTGAAACCATCGACCAGTTGCAGGAGGGCCTCGTCGGGTGCGCCGAAGGTATCCGTGTTGTCGCTCATCTGTTTCTGACCTCTTCTCAAGTACGCAATGGCAGCGGCAAGCGCTGGTTAGTGGCTAGACGCCCCCTGGCATCGCCTCGATACGCCCCGACTCTCTCGAGCTCCGGTGGCTTCATTGTCTGGCGGTCCATCGCGTCGTCGGGCAGCGTCCTGGCACCCGGTCACTCAGTCTGGTGACCACAACCTTAATCCACGCTGAAACAATAGCTCGTGACAGACAACGCAGAAGATATTTCAAACTTATACTGAGATCATCCCGCCATTATCGCTGCACGATCAGCGCTTTTAGCCCTTTTATCGGCACGAAGCCGGAATATAGGCGCCGAATCGCGCTTTTCCCCGTGAAGAAAACGTGAATCGCGATAGCCGAAGAGTTTTCCTTGGCGATCAGTGGCTTGCGAGAGATGTGCAAAAATGTGAACGCAATGCCGCTGGCAGACATCGAGCGTCTTTCGCCCACTTTGCGTCCGGCCTGTGATCTGCGGCACAGTGCCGCAGCCTAGAGCTTTCGCCAGGCTTTCAATAGGTCCAATGCCCTATAGGACAAGGGTTTGCTGGCTTTGCTCGATAGCCGCCCAAAAATCCGGTCCGACAACGGACCTCAGGATTTGCAACCTGCGGTCGATAGCGGGGGCTTTCCAGGCTCAACGGAAACTCCCCATGTCCTTTCGCAATCTCTCCATCGCGCGGCGTGCCACGCTCGGCTTCGCCTTTATCGGTCTGCTCCTGCTGCTGCTCGGCGGCACCGCCCTGGTCAAGATGAACGACATCCGCGCCTCGGGCCTGGCCATCGAAGACCGTGCCATGCCGCGGGTGGCCGCGCTCGACGAGCTGACCGCCCTGACCCTGCGCCTGCGGGTGCTCTCCTATCGGCTGCTGCTCAATCGCGAGCCGGAGATCATCGCCAAGACCCAGGCGCTGTTCCAGCAGCGCAACGGCCAGATGCGCGCCGCCCAGCAGCGCTACGAGGCGCTGATCCAGTCCGATGAAGAACGCACCGCCTACAGCCGCTACGGCCAGCTGATCACCCAGTACGACGGTCTGCAGCAGCGCATGCTGGCGTTTTCCGCCGCCGATCAGCTGGAGCCCCTGCGCCGCCTGCTCAACGAAGACCTGCTGGCCAACTCCGATGCGGTCAACGGCGTGCTCAAGCAACTCACCGACCTGGTCGACCAGCAGACCGCTGCGGCCAACGAGCAGTCCGCTGCCGACTACAGCCACGCCATCCAGTGGCTGGTGCTGCTGCTGGCGGCCACCGCGCTGCTGACCGTGGTCTTCGCCTGGCTGCTGATCCGCAGCATCACCCAGCCCATCGCCCGCGCCGTGCAGGCCGCCGAGGTGATCGCCACCGGTGAC
This sequence comes from Pseudomonas sp. HR1, assembly GCF_030175875.1. NCBI lineage: Bacteria > Pseudomonadati > Pseudomonadota > Gammaproteobacteria > Pseudomonadales > Pseudomonadaceae > Pseudomonas > Pseudomonas sp. HR1. Next base: position 829,330 of record NZ_JASNRF010000001.1, on the reverse strand, counting down.
CTCAGTCAGGAAATCCACAGCGAAGGCCGCGACGAAGCCGCGCGCCTGCTGCAGGCCATGAAGACCATGCAGGGCCAGCTGCGCCATACCCTGCAGGGCATCCTGGGTTCGGCCACCCAGCTCGCCTCGGCGGCGGAAGAACTCAATGCCGTGACCGATGAATCCAGTCGCGGTCTGCAGCGCCAGAACGCCGAGATCGAACAGGCCGCCACCGCGGTGAACCAGATGTCGTCGGCCGTGGACGAGGTGGCGCGCAACGCCGTCAACACCTCCCAGGCGTCCCAGGAATCCGCCGGCGTGGCCCGTGATGGCCGCGATCTGGTGCAGGAAACCGTGGGCGCCATCGCCACCATGAGCGAAGACGTCCAGCACGGTGCCACCCTGGTGGGCGATCTGGCGGTCCAGGTCAACGACATCGGCAAGGTGCTGGACGTGATCCGCAGCGTGGCCGAGCAGACCAATCTGCTGGCGCTCAATGCCGCCATCGAGGCGGCGCGCGCCGGTGAGGCCGGTCGCGGCTTCGCCGTGGTGGCCGACGAGGTGCGCGCCCTGGCCCATCGCACCCAGGAATCGACCCGCGAGATCGAGACCTCCATCGGTACCATCCAGCAGGGCACCGATCAGGCGGTGGCGGCCATGCGCAGCAGCACCGAGCGTGCCCAGTCCACCCTGGAGGTGGCCCGCGGCGCCGGTCATGCCCTGGAGCGCATCCATGGCGCCATCGGCGGCATCAACGAACGCAATTTGGTCATCGCCAGCGCGGCGGAAGAGCAGGCTCAAGTAGCCCGCGAAGTGGATCGCAACCTGGTCAACATCCGCGAGTTGTCGGTCCAGACCGCCGCGGGCGCCGAGCAGTCCAGCGCCGCCAGTGCCGAGCTGTCGCGCCTGGCCGTGGACCTCAATGGCCTGGTAGCGCGCTTCCGCCTGTGATCCTGGCGCGTCCGTCCGCTTTGGCGGTCGGACGCTGCGGCCCTAGCCGGGGCCGAGCAGTTGCAGCACGCCGGTCAGCAGTACCAGCAGGCCCAGGGGCGAGGCGAGAAAGGACAGCAGCAGGCAGCGCAGGCGCGGGCCGCGCGGGGTAGGGCAGGTCGTCATGACGTCAGGCAGCTCCGTAGCGAAAAGCGGCGCCACGCCTGGCGCCCGGAGCCAATTTTCGCCTGTCCCGGCAGCAACGTCATGCCAAGAAAACGTAAAGATGGGTAAAGCCGCCCCTCCCCCCGGGGCGCCTGTATCCGGGGGGAGGGGCGCGCCGGGTCAGACGCGGAAGCGCGCGGCCAGGCCGTGGATCTCGTGAGTCAGCGCGGCGAGTTGGCGACTGGAGGTCTCGATCTGGTCGGCGCCGCGCTTGGACACGCCCGCCAGCTCGCGGATGTTGATCAGGTTGCGATCCACCTCGCGCGCCACCTGGGCCTGTTCCTCGGCGGCGCTGGCGATGACCAGGTTGCGCTCGTTGATGTCGCCGATGGCGACGAAGATGTGCTCCAGGCTCTGGCCGGTGCGCTCGGTGGTTTCCAGGGTGGTGCCGGCGAGGGTATTGCTGCGCTGGATGGCGGTCACCGCCTGACCGGTGCCGGTCTGGATGTTGCCGATCATCTGCTCGATCTCCAGGGTCGACTGGCGGGTACGCTGCGCCAGGCTGCGCACCTCGTCGGCCACCACGGCGAAGCCACGACCGGCATCGCCGGCGCGGGCGGCTTCGATGGCCGCGTTGAGCGCCAGCAGGTTGGTCTGCTCGGAGACGGCGCGGATCACGTCCAGCACCTTGCCGATCTGGTTGGCCTGCTGCGCCAGGCTGGCGATGACGGTTTCGCTTTCCTTGACCGTGCTCTGCATGCTCTGCAATTCGCTGAGCACCTGGGCCACCTGGCCGCGACTGCCGGCGGCCAGGCGATCGGATTCGCGAGCGGTATCCGAGGTGGACGCGGCATTGCGCGCCACCTCTTCCACGGCGGCGGTCATCTCGGTCACCGCGGTCACGGCCTGTTCCAGTTCCTGTTGCTGCTGATTGAGGGTGCGATTGCTCTGGGCGGTGACCTGACCCAGTTCCTGGGCGGCGCCGTCGAGTCGTTCGGCGGTGCGATTGAGCTGGGCCAGGGTGTCGCGCTGGCGACTCTGCAGGGTGGCGAGACCGGCGAACAGCTGGCCGATCTCGTCATGGCTGCGCACCTCGATGCGGCGGGTCAGATCGCCTTCGCTCATGGCGGCGAAGTGCTCGCCGGCTTCGTTGAGCGGGGCCAGCACGCGGCGGGCGATGAACCAGCCGGAGAGGACGGCCAGCAGCAGGGTCAGGCCGACCAGCAGCAGGCTGCCGACCTGGGCCTGGGACACGCGGCTGTCGGAGGCGGCGAGCGTGGCGTCGATACGGCTGGTGATCTCGTCGGTAAAGGCCTGGCGGGTGTCGGCGAAGGCCGTACTGGCCCCTTTGGCACCGTCGCTGATCCGGATGTAGCCAGGCAGGTCGCCGGCGCGGCAGGCGGCGATCTGCCCTTCGACGATGGCCTTGTAGGCGTCGAAGGCCTTGAGCATGGCTTCGATCTGGCCGACCAGTTTGGGATCGCTGACGTTGGCCTGCATGTCGGTGATCAGCTTGCGGGCGATGTCCAGCCGCTCTAGGGCCAGCTTCACGCCTTTCTCGGCCTTGGCCGCATCGCCGTTGACGCGGTCGAGCATGGCGGTATGGGAGTTGGCGCTGGCGCGACTGATCCAGGTGGCGGCGTTGTTGACCCGGTCCAGCTGCTCCATCGTCAGGCTATCCAGGTCGCGGATCTGTTGGGCACTGGTCCGGGCGCTGATCCAGCCGTACAGGCAGGCGAGCAGCAGGCAGGCGACGAACAGGCTGAGGACGCTGTACATCCCGGTACGGATTCTTGTTGTTTTTTTCATGGTGGGCTCTCTGGCGACGTCGCTGGCTGGGGTGCGCAATACGACTTTGGTAAGGCTTTTCGCCAGCAGTACGCCAAAGGCCCGGGCAGGCGTCGATGGCCTGGAGCCGGTCGGTATCAGTTAAGCGCTGAAAAGTCGTCGGATGTCTTCAGCAGGACGGGGCCCGGCGGACGCCGGGCCCGCGGGGATCAGGACAGGGGGGTGAACTGGATGACTTCGACCCAGTAGCCGTCGGGATCCTTGATGAAGGCGATTTCCTTCATGCTGCCGTCGGTCAGGCGCTTCTGGAAGGCGACGCCCAGTTGCTCGAACCGCTCGCAGGCGGCGCGGATGTCCGGGACCGCTACGCAGGTGTGGCCGAAGCCGCGCGGATCGCTGTTGCCGTTGTGGTAGCTGAATTCGGCGTCGTTCTCGGTACCGTGGTTATGGGTCAGCTCGAGGATGCCCGGGGTCGACTTGCGCCAGCGCTGGCGGGCCTCCGGCTCTTCCGGCACCTGGTTGCGGTCGACCAGGGCGAGAAAGGTCAGGCTGAACTTGGCGTCCGGGAAATCCTTGTGATCGACCACGGTAAAACCCAGCACGCGGGTATAGAAGTCCAGCGAGGTCTCGAGGTTCTTGACCCGCAGCATGGTGTGGTTGAAGACGAACTCGCGGGTGGCGGCGTCGGGCTGGGCGGTCACGCCCGGTAGGTTGTCGAATTGGCTCAGCGACATCAGGATTCTCCTGTGTAGGGTGTGGCAATTGGAGAGGCGGCCCCTGCGCAACGTTCCCGCGAGGGGTGGCGCCTGGGCGGTCGCTCACGAAAAAGGGCGGGAAGTCTAAAGGCTTCCAGCGCCGCTGCCCAAAGCTTCCTGGCGCGGATTGCCGCTGCGCTGTGCGACGAATGGTCGAAACCACCCGGCTAGAGCCGCAGTCGGATTTTACAAGCGCACTGCCTGTGCGATCCCAAGGAGACTGATATGAGCAGCACCAGCGACAAGATCAAGGGTACCGCCAAAGAAGTGGCCGGCAAGGTCAAGCAAGGTATCGGCGAAGCCACCGACAACTCGCGCATGAAAGGCGAGGGTCGTGCCCAGGAAGCCGAAGGCAAGCTGCAGAAGAACGTCGGCAAGGGCAAGGAAGCGGTCAAGAACACCATCGACCGCGCCTGAGTCCAGCCGTGACGAAAAGGCCGCCCCCGGGCGGCCTTTTCTTTTGCCCGTCAGGCCGGATCCAGCTCCGGATAGTGACGGAAGATGCCGTTCTCGCTGAAGGGCAGGCGGCGGGGCGAGGCCAGGTAGGCGGCGATGTTGGGTCGCGCGGCCACTCGCTCGGCCAGGGCCAGCACCCGCGGGATTTCCGGTGCCAGACGGCGCATGGCGTTGGGGAAGGCATAGGTCAGGCCGGCCACCACCTGGAACAGCGACAGGTCGACATAGGAGCGCTGGTCGCCCACCAGCCAATGGTCACCCGCCGGGTTGTAGCCCAGCACCCGCTCGAAATAGCTCAGGTAGGTACGGATCCGTTCGCCGGCAAAGGCCTTGGCGCGGCGCCGGGCTTCATCCTGCTGCTCTTCGTAGGTCAGGGAGATGGCCACCGGATGATGGACGTCATGGGCCTCGGCGGTGAGGTCGGTGATGGTCAGCTGCAGGCCGTGCACCCAGAAGCGGGCTTCCTCGTCGGCCGGTACCAGGTCCAGCCGCGGCCCCAGGAACTGGAGGATGTTGGCGACATGGGAGACGACCTCGTCACCGGCCTTGAGAAAGGGCGGGGCGAAGGGCGGGCGGCGGGTCTTCCTGCCTTGCAGATAGTCTTCCAGGGCGGGTACACCCAGGCCTTCGCCTTCCGGGGCGTTGCCGACATCCAGATAGGGTGCGCCGGCTTCTTCGAGCGCCAGGCGGACGAATTCGCCGCGGCCCTGGATGCTGGGCCAGTAGTGCAGTTCATAACGCATGGAAACCTCCGTCGTCTGCTGGGAATACGGGTCCAGGAAGGCTGACCCCCGGCAGGGTTCCGCGGTTTGCCCGCCGTGCGGCTTTCACGACGAAGCGCACAACCAATTCCCGTCGCTGAGACTCCTATCAACCAGCGGCTCGCGATAAGGACGGTGGGATGACAGGCAACAGCAGGCGGACGGTTCCATGCGCATAGGCATTCTTACCCACGTGAAACACCCGGTACGCCAGCCGTTCGCCGGCGGTCTCGAAGCCTTCACCTACGACATCACCCTGCGGCTGCGCGAGCGTGGCCATGCGGTGACGCTGTTCGCCAGTTCGGCCTCGGCGCCGGAGCTGGAGGTGGTGCCCATCCTCGACGACGGCAACTACGGCGCGGACGGCTGCCGGCGCAAGCGCAACGTGCTCAGCTCCGAATACCTCGACGAGCACCATGGCTATCTGGACTGCATGCAGCGCATCGATGGCTACGGCTTCGACGTCATCTTCAACAACGCCCTGCACTATGTGCCGGTGACCATGTCCGGGCTGATCCGCACCCCCATGCTCACGGTGCTGCACACCCCGCCGTTCTTCGAACTGATCAACGCCCTCGGCGAATTGCACAAGCGCGGTGGCGGCCATTACTGCACGGTGTCCCAGGCCAATGCCGACAACTGGGCGCACCTCGCGCCGGCCTGCCACGTGATTCCCAATGGCATCGACCTCGACGCCTGGCGTCCGCGCGATACGCCGATCGGCGACCATGCCCTCTGGTTCGGCCGCCTGGTGCCGGACAAGGGACCGCACCTGGCGCTGGATGCCGCACGCGAGGCCGGTGTGGCCCTGCGCCTGGCCGGCCAGGCCACCGACGAGCGCTATTTCCGTCAGGAGATCGAACCCCGCCTGGGGGACGGCGCCGTCTACCTCGGTCACCTGGACCGTACCGCCCTGGCGGCCGAGGTCGCCCAGGCCCGTGCCTGTCTGGTCACGCCCTGCTGGGACGAACCCTTCGGCCTGATCGTCGCCGAGGCCCTGGCCTGTGGCACACCGGTCGCCGCCTTCGCCCGCGGCGCCCTGCCGGAACTGCTCACCGCCGAGACCGGCGCCCTGGCCCCGCCGGGCGACGTGCCGGCGCTGGCGGCGGCCCTGCGCGAAGCCCTGTCGCTGTCCCGCGAGGCCTGCCGGGCGCGGGCCGAGGCCCAGTGGAGCCACCAGCTGATGATCGACCGCTACGAGCGCCTGCTCGCCGATGTCGCCGCCGGCCGAGTCGCCCGTGGCTAGACTGCCCGTGGCTAGACCGCCCGTGACTGAGCTGAACGTCGGCTACTACGCCCACCATCACGGCGCCGGCCACGTGACCCGCGCCCTGGCCATCGCCGCGGCCTTCGACGGTCCCCTGACCCTGTTCGGCAGTCGCCTGCCCGAACGGGTGGCGCTGCCCAACGTGCAGCTCTGCCCGCTGCCGCCCGACGTGGCCGCGGGCGTCGAAGGCGAAGCCTTCGCCTGCCTGCACTATGCCCCGCTGGGAGTGGCAGGGCTGCGCGAGCGCATGGGCCTGCTGGTGGACTGGTTTCGCCGCGCCTGGCCCTGCCTGCTGGTGGTCGACGTCTCGGTGGAGGTGGCGCTGCTGGCCCGGTTGTGCGGCGTGCCGACGATCTATCTGCGCCAGCGCGGCAGTCGCTTCGATGCCGCCCACGAACTGGCCTACGCCAGTGCCAGTCGCCTGCTGGCACCCTATCCGGACTGCCTGGAAGAGCCTGATACCCCGGCCGCCTGGCGGGCCAAGACCTGCTATGCCGGCAGCCTGTCGCGCTATGCCGGGCAAGGGCCCGACCGCGGGCGCGAGCCCGGCACGGTCACCGTCATCGCTGGCCATGGCGGCACCGCCTTCAGCCGCGCGCGCCTGGTGGCGGCAGCCCGCGCCTGTCCCGCCTGGCGCTGGACGGTGCTGGGTCCGGTGCTGGACGACGCCACCGAGGCACCGGCCAATCTGACTTTTCTGGGCAGCGTGGCCGATCCCGCACCCTGGCTGACCCGCGCCGAGCTGGTGGTCGGCTCGGCGGGTGACAGCCTGGTGGCGGAACTGGCCGACCTGCGCTGCCGCTTCCTCTGCCTGCCGGATGCCCGGCCCTTCGACGAGCAACTGTCCACCGGGCGCCTGCTGGCCGCCCAGGACCTGGCGATCACCTGTGAAAGCTGGCCCGCCGACGAGGACTGGCCGGGGCTGCTGGCCAGGGCGCGCGAACTCGATCCCGAGCGCTGGGCGGCGGTAAGCGATGGCGAGGGCGCCCGGCGCGCCGCTGCCTGTATTCGACAGGTCGCCCACGAGGTGCTGGCATGATCGTCCTGACCCTGGTCCATGGCCGCGAGCGGCAACTGGCCAATCTCATCCGTGGCCTGGAGCGGGCGCCGACCCCGCCTGCGGCCCTGGTGGTGGTGCAGATGAACGAGGCACCGCGCGCCTGGCACAGCCCACACTTTCCGATCCAGGTGCACGGAGTCGAGGGCGACGGCATCCTGCCCCTGGCCGCTGCGCGCAATGCTGCCGTAGCCGCCGCGCCAGGCGAGGAGCTGGTGTTTCTCGACGTGGACTGCATCCCAGCGCCGGAATTGCTCGACGCCTACCAAGAGGCGCTAACGGCCCACCCCGAAGCCCTGCACCAGGGCTTCGTCCACTACCTGCCGGCGGGCGTCGCGGAAGGTGACTGGACGCCGGAAGAGCTGCGCGCCAGCGGCGTCGTCCATCCCCTGCACCGGGATCGTCCGCCTGGCGAGGCGATTCCCCACCCGCTGTTCTGGTCGCTCAACTTCGCCTGTACCCGCGCCACCTTCGGCCGCATCGGTGGCTTCGATGAGGGTTATCGCGGCTATGGCGGCGAGGACACCGACTTCGCCTTTCGCGCCCGCGCGGCGGGGGTGCCGGTCTACCAGGCCGAGGCGCGGGCCTTCCACCAGTACCATCCGACCTATCACCCACCGCTCAACCATTTCGCCAGCATCCTGGAGAACGCCCGGCGCTTCCAGGCGCGCTGGGGACTCTGGCCCATGGATGGCTGGCTGCGCGAATTCGCCGCCGCCGGCTACATCGAATTCGACGAAAGCCGCGGGATAGAGGAAATCCGCACGCCTACCGCCGCCGAAGTCGCTGCCTGCCGGGATGCCTCGGGGTCCGGCTTCTGACGTCAGGGCGCAACCAACCCGGCCGCTGCCACTCTGAAGGTAGGGCGGACCTGCAAAGCCGCCGGGCGCAGGCCGTGCAGGCCGGCCCCAGGAATCCTTCGTGAGGAACGTTCGTCAGGAGCCGTTATGTCCTTGTTTGCCTTCAGCCTGCGCGGCGTTTCGCCGTTCACCCTCATCAAGCGTGCCGTCCAGGAATTCGTGGCCGACGACATGCCCACCTATGCCGCAGCGCTGGCCTACCAGATGCTGTTCTCGCTGTTTCCCTTCCTGCTGTTCCTGATCGCCCTGATCGGCTTCCTGCATCTGCCGGACTTCTTTACCTTCCTCCGCGAACAGGCCGCCTACCTGCTGCCGGTCACGGCGCTGGACACCGTCAATCCCATCATCGACCAGTTGCAGACGCAGAAGGGCGGGCTGCTGTCCTTCAGTATCATCGTCGCGCTCTGGTCCGCCTCCGGTGGCTTCCGCTCGCTGATGACCGCCATGAACAGCGCCTATGACGTGGTGGAAAGCCGTCCGGCCTGGAAGCGCATTCCGCTGTCGGTGCTGCATACCATCGGCCTCGCCGGAATCCTGCTCAGCGCCGCCGCGCTCATGGTGCTGGGGCCTCAGGTGATGAACTGGCTGGCTGCCTACGTGGGGCTGGAAGACTACATGGTGACCCTCTGGGCACTGATCCGCTGGCCGCTGGCGGTGGCCCTGCTGATGATCGCCGTGGCGGCGCTCTACTACGTCACCCCGGACGTGAAGCAGGACTTCCGCTTCATCACCCCCGGCTCGGTGCTGGCGGTGGTGGTCTGGATCCTGGCGTCCCTGGGCTTTGGCTACTACGTGCAGAACTTCGCCAACTACAACGCTACCTACGGCAGCATCGGCGCCATCATCGTGCTGTTGCTGTACTTCTATCTGTCGTCCGCGGTGCTGCTGTTCGGCGCGGAGATCAATGCGGTGATCGAGCACCACAGCGACGACGGCAAGGAAAAGGGCGAGAAGACCCCGGGCGATGGCGGGGTGGAAGGTGACGAGGAAATCCAGGCGGCCCAGGCGGAAGAAGAGGGCGTGCTGGGCGAGGCGCGCGTGGTAGGGCGCCCGAACGGCCAGGCGTGAGGTAGGGTGGATGACGGCGCAGCCTTATCCACTGTTCACCCACGACCTTGGTTGTGGAAAACGCTACGCGGTTTTCCACGCTACAGGTCTCGTCTTGAAAACGATCCGGTTTTCTCGCTAAGAAAATCGCGGCCATGGGCCGCTCCTACAGACTCCTAGGTAACCGTAGGAGCGGCCGCATCGGCGGACCGCCATGGCCGCGATGAAACGCCTTACTTCGCCTTGCCCTGATTGGCCACCGCGGCCATCTTGGCGGCGACCTCGTCCGGGTCGGCCAGGTAGTAGTGCTTGGTAGGCTTCAGGTCTTCGTCGAACTCGTATACCAGCGGCACGCCGTTGGGGATGTTGAGGCTGACGATGTCGCTGTCGGAGATGTTGTCCAGGTACTTGATCAGGGCGCGCATGGAGTTACCATGGGCGACCACCAGCACGCGCTGGCCGCTGCGAATGGCCGGCGCCAGGACTTCGTTCCAGTAGGGCAGGACGCGTTCGACGCAATCCTTGAGACATTCGGTGCGCGGTACCTGATCCAGCGACAGACCGGCATAGCGCGGATCGGCGGCCAGCGCCTGCTGCTCCTCGACGCTCTGCTCGGGCGGCGGCACGTCGTAACTGCGGCGCCAGACCAGCACCTGTTCCTCGCCGTACTTGGCGGCGGTCTCGGATTTGTTCAGTCCGGTCAGGCCGCCATAGTGACGCTCGTTGAGGCGCCAGTCGCTCACCACTGGCAACCACATCTGGTCCATGCCTTCCTGCACGTGCCAGAGGGTGCGCACGGCGCGCTTGAGCACCGAGACGTGGGCCACGTCGAAGAGGAAGCCGGCGTCCTTGAGTGCCTGACCGCCCTCGTGGGCCTCGCGGATCCCCTGTTCGGTCAGATCCACATCCGCCCAGCCACTGAAGCGGTTTTCCAGGTTCCACGCCGACTGGCCATGGCGGATGAATACGACTTGCGACATGCGACCTCCATCTTGGGATTCATTGTTTGGCTCACGCCTACGCGAAGCTGTGCCAAACATACCGCAGATGGAGGCGGCCGGCATGGGCATCACGGAATCCGTGATGCGTCCGGCACTCGTAGCGCGTCTCAGGCGGCCAGGGCGCGGCGGGTACGGGCGATGACGCGCTCCAGTCCGTCGGCAGCGCTGTACTGCTCAGGGTAGAGGCGCTCGCTGCGACAGGCCACGCCGCGCTCGTCGACCACGGTGAAGCTAAAGCCGCCCTTGCGCGAAGCCGGGGTGGTGATGCAGTGGAACGGCGCAAAGGCCGCCTGGAGATGTTGCATGGCCGCGATGGCCTGATTTTGAATGTTCATAAGACTATCCTTGGGATCCACGCTCAGTCGGCGCGGTGAAATAACTCCAGCAACCTCGTACCCATGACGGCCGACGGCTGAATCTCTGGCTGGAGGAAGGCAGCGTGTGGGCGAAACGCCCAGGCATGCAGGTAAGTACTTGGGAAGGCAGGCAACCGGCCGGGCACGAGATTCAGAGGCCGCGGCGGCAGATCCTGAGCAATCGAGGAATCAGTCGATCCGGATGACGCTGATTTCGCGCTGCTACAACGAGCGGAAAGGCGTCCAGCGATTGGGGTCAGCTTGGTACTAACCCGATTAAGCTAGCAGGATCGATGCCAACCGCGCAAGCCCGTCGGTCGGCGATGGGCTTGATGGTCAATAGCGCTCGACGAGCTGCTGCCAGACTGACCGAGCGTCAGTCTGGCAGGGACTCAGTGCGCCCCTGCCGGGGTGTCGCCGCCAGCGGGCGACGGAGCAGGTTGCTGGTGACCGAACGCCTGGCCCAGGTCATCACCGGATGTGGTGCGGTTGTCATCGGTGCGCCATTTGGCGACGTCGGCGGCGCTGACCGGGGCGGCGGCGTTGCCCCAGCTGGCGCGGATGAAGCTGACCACGTCGGCCACCTGGGCATCGTTCAGCCGCCAGCCGAAGGGCGGCATGACGATGGTCGACGGCGCCGTGTGCAGGCCGGGCAGGGTGCCACCCTTGAGCACGATGTTGATCAGCGAACTGGCGTCGGCGGTGCGCAGCACCGGATTGCCAGCCAGCGCCGGGAACACCCGGTCGTAGCCCTGGCCGTCGGTGCGGTGACAGGCAGCGCAGTTGTCCACATAGACCTGGGCGCCACGGGCGCTGTCGTCGCCGCGCCAGAGCGCCGCGGCGGCCCGTCCGTCGGCCTGGAAGGGCGCGTCGTGCGGATCCTTGGCCGGCAGGGTCTTGAGGTAGCGGGCGATGGCCTGCAGATCGGCGTCGCTCAGGTACTGCAGGCTGTGCTGCACCACCTCGGTCATGCCGCCGAACACCGCGCTGTCGGCGGAGCGCCCGGTCTTGAGGAATTGCACCAGCTGCGCTTCGCTCCAGCGGCCCAGGCCGTCGCGGTGATCACCGCGCAGATTCTTGGCGATCCAGCCTTCCAGGGGCGCGCTGCCGGCCAGGAAATCCTTGCCGTCGGCGGGGGAGAGCGCCTTCTCCTGCATGGTGAAGGCACGCGGGGTGTGGCAGGCGCCGCAGTGGCCGAGGCCTTCCACCAGGTAGGCGCCGCGGGCCACTACCGGGTCCTGGTCCGGCGCGGGCTGGAATTGCACCACCTCGGGCGCGAACAGCTGGCGCCAGATCGCCAGCGGCCAGCGCATGGACAGCGGCCAGGGGATGTCGCTGTCGCGATTGGCCTGCTCGACTGGCGTCACGCCGTGCATGAAGTAGGCATAGAGGGCGCGCATGTCGCCCTCGCTGACCCGGGCATAGGAGGGGTAGGGCATGGCCGGATAGAGGGTATGGCCCTCCTTGGCGATACCCTGGCGGATGGCGGCGTCGAAGTCGGCATAGCTGTAGTCGCCGATGCCGGTCTGCCGATCCGGGGTGATGTTGGTGGAATAGAGGGTGCCGATGGGCGTCTGCATGGGCAGGCCGCCGGCGAAGGGCTGGCCACCCGGCGCCGTGTGGCAGGCCACGCAGTCGCCGGCGCGGGCCAGGTATTCGCCTTGCTTGACCAGCGCCGGGTCGGTGTCTTCGGCGGCCTGGGCCGCCAGCGCCAGGCCGCTGCCCAGCAGCAGGGTCGCGAGGGTACGAAGGATCATGGGCGCGCCTCTCATGCCTGCACCAGCGGGCCGGGATTTTTCAGGTACTGCTCGCGGATGGCCCGCGCCGACCAGTAGGTCAGGGCCGCCACCAGGCCGGTGGGGTTGTAGCCCAGGCCCTGGGGAAAGGCCGAGGCGCCCGGTACGAAGACGTTGTGCACGTCCCAGCTCTGCAGGTAGCGATTGACCGCGCTGGTCTTGGGGTCGGTGCCCATGATGGCGCCACCGTTCAGGTGGGTGGTCTGGTAGCTGGCGGTGTTGAAGTGACCGCCGAAATCCTTGACCGACACGCTGATGTGCTCGGGATTCATGGCCTCGGCGATCTTCTTCATCTTGGCGGCCATGAAGCGCGTCATGCGGATGTCGTTGTCCTTCCAGTCGAAGGTCATGCGCAGCAGCGGCTGCCCATAGGCGTCGCGGTAGGTGGGGTCCAGGTCCAGGTAGTTGTCGCGATAGGACTGGTGCGCCCCGTGGGCGTCCATCGACAGCTGGTGGTTGTAGTAGCCGGCCTGGGCCTTTTTCCAGGCACTGCCCCACTGGGGCGTGCCGGGCGGATTGGCCGCGCCGGCGATGGGCCGGGTGCCGGCCTGGTTGACCCACATGGGCGAGCCGCCGACGAAGCCGTGGGGGCCGTGGTCGAAGTTGTCGGCGTTGAAGTCGTCCACCGCCACGCCATTGCCACCGGCGCCGATGAAGGGGTTGGTATGGTGCTGATCCTGGCGGAAGAAGGCCTTGATGGTGGCCATGTTCTGGTAGGCGAAGTTGCGCCCGACCACGCCTTCGCCGGTCTTGGGGTCATAGGGCTGGCCGATGCCCGACAGCAGCATGAGGCGCACGTTGTTGAACTGGAAGGCGGCGAGGATGACGATGTCGGCCGGCTGCTCCAGCTCCTGGCCTTGGGCGTCCAGGTAGGTCACCCCGGTAGCCTTCTTGCCGGTGCTGTCCAGGTTCACTTTGAGCACATGGGCCTGGCTGCGCAACTCGAAGCGCGGCTCCTGCTTGAGCGCCGGCAGGATGTTGAGATTCGGCGAGGCCTTGGAATACATGTAGCAGACGTAGCCGCTGCAGTAGCCGCAGAAGTTGCACGGGCCCATCTGGCAACCGTAGGGGTTGGTGTAGGGCCCCGAGGTGTTGGCCGAGGGCAGGTTGTAGGGGTGATAGCCCACCTCCCGCGCGGCCTTCTCGAACAGCTGCGCCGAGACGGTGTTCTTTTGCGCCGGCAGCGGGAAGTCGCTGGAGCGATCCGGCGCATAGGGATTGCCACCCTTGCCGTCGCCCACCACCTGGCCCTTGACGCTCCAGGCGGTGCCCGAGGTGCCAAAGACCTTTTCCGCGAAATCGAAGTAGGGCTCCAGCTCGGTGTAGCTGACGCCGAAGTCCTGGATGGTCATGCCATCGGGGATGAATTTCTTGCCGTAGCGCTCTTCATAATGACTGCGCAGGCGCAGCTCCACCGGGTCGACGCGGAAATGCACGCCCGACCAGTGCAGACCGGCGCCGCCCACGCCATCGCCGGGCAGGAAGACACCGAGCTGGCGGTTGGGCAGGGCGACGTCGTTGACGCTGTGGCGGATGGTGACGGTTTCCTTGGAGACATCGACGAACAGCTTCTTGCGGATGCTGTAGGTGAGTTCGTCGATCACCTGGGGATAGGAGCCGTCGGGATAGGTGTCACGGTAGCTGCCACGTTCCAGGGCCACCACGTCCAGGCCGGCCTCGGTCAGTTCCTTGGCCATGATGGCGCCGGTCCAGCCGAAGCCGACGATCACTACCTGCTTGCTGGGCAATACCTTGGCCATCAACCGCGCTCCCCGCGAATGGAGACCGGGGGCAGCGGATAGCGCTCGTCACGCTCCACCCAGTCCATGAAGTCGGCGCGGGCACCAGGGAAATTCACCAGTTTCCAGCCGACCAGTTCCTTGTTGCCGCCATGCAGCGGGTCGCAATAGAAGCCTTCCCGGGTGTTTTGCAGCAGCTGGGCGAAGAACAGCTTGGCCGGTACGCCGTCCAGGCTGGCCTCACCGCTTTCCAGCGCCTTGAGGGCCGCGTCCTGCGCGGCGGGTGCCAGCTCGGCGAAGACCTTGCCGTGCTGCTGGCGGGTCCAGCGATCCACCGCGGCGATGCCCAGGCGATAGAGGTCCTGGGGTACCAGGCGACTCTGGTAGCCCATCTCCGGTGCGGCATCGGCGGCGAAGGGGCCCTGCATGTACCAGAGGCCGCCACGGGCGTAGGGGGTCTGCATCTGCCGGTCGATGAATTCCGGCGCACCGGCTTCCAGCGCGCCAGGGCCCAGGTCGTCCGCCGGAATCAGCCGGGCTACCGCGGCCTGCACGAAGGCCCATTCCTCGGCGGTAAAGAACACCGGTTGATAGTGGTCGGCGCGCGGACTGCTGCCCGGCTTGCTTTCCGGGGTGGGCGCGGCGAGGGCCAGGCCCGAGGGGGCACCGCTCGCCAGGGCGACCACGGGAATCAGGCTCAGGGACTTGCGCAGGAAGTCGCGGCGGGCCGGGACGGAATCGTCTGCGGACATGGTCAGGGTCTCATCAGGTGCCCGACGTGGAACCGCAGGGCTTATGGTTAGCTAGCTAATATGTTGGAATATTACCAACATCTGCCGGTCGCGGTTACATTTTGTCGCAGGTGTGCAGAGCCCTGGCGGCTCGGCAAGTTCCCACTGCTGCTGCATCGGCAAAGAAAAGCGCCCAAGCCACGGCCCTGAGCGGTACCTGCTACTCGGGCGAGCCAACAGCGGATGCCAGGCAAGGCGGTCTCTTCCGTCGTGTCCTGGTTCTGCGGTCAGGTAGCGAAGGGCGTGGCGGCCATCTCCAGGCCCAGGGTTACCTAAGGTTCCACCTGTACAAGCACCATAAGAGTGCAAGTTGCACAAGGTGATACCTAACGAAGCAAGCCGAAGAGGCGCGCATACCTGAAAGAAATCGCTTTTCACATCAGATGGTTAGCGCGATAGCTCGACGGAACGCCGCTTTTTCGCCGCTTTCCGCGAGGCGTTGCACCCTTTGCGTTCATTTTGTGCCGATTTCAGCCCGGGTGGCGCGCAAGTTGCACTTGGGAGGCTTTCCGTTGTCAGGTAACACCTTATGTCCAACGTAGAATGCAACCTCTCTCCGGCGCTCAAACCGCGCCATGTGACCATGTTGTCCATCGCCGGGGTGATCGGTGCCGGTCTGTTCGTCGGCTCTGGTCATGCCATCGCCGCGGCCGGCCCGGCCGTGCTGCTGGCCTACGCCCTGGCCGGTACCCTGGTGGTGCTGGTCATGCGCATGCTGGGTGAAATGGCCGTCGCCTCGCCCGATACCGGTTCCTTCTCGTCCTATGCCCAGCAGGGCATCGGCCGCTGGGCCGGCTTCACCATCGGCTGGCTGTACTGGTGGTTCTGGGTGCTGGTGATCCCGCTGGAGGCCGTGGCCGCCGCCGCCATCCTCAATGCCTGGTTCCCGGCGATCGCCACCTGGCAATTCGCCCTGATCATCACCGGCATCCTGACCGTGACCAACCTGTTCAGCGTCGCCAAATACGGCGAGTTCGAATTCTGGTTCGCCCTGCTCAAGGTCATCGCCATCGTCGCCTTCATCGCTCTGGGCGCGGCCGCCCTGGTCGGCGCCCTGCCGGGTCGCGAGGTCAGCGGCCTGAGCAATCTGATGGCCCATACCGGCGGCTTCATGCCCAATGGCTTCGGCGCGGTGCTCGGCGCCCTGCTGACCACCATGTTCAGCTTCATGGGAACCGAGATCGTCACCATCGCCGCCGCCGAGTCCAAGGACCCGTCGCGGCAGATCAGCAAGGCCACCAACTCGGTGATCTGGCGGATCGCGCTGTTCTACCTGGTCTCCATCTTCCTGGTGGTGTCCATGGTGCCCTGGAACGATGCCCAGCTGCCGATCGTGGGTTCCTACCAGCGCGCCCTCGAGGTGCTGTCGATCCCCAATGCCAAGCTGATCGTCGACTGCGTGGTGCTGGTCGCCGTGGCCAGCTGCCTGAACTCGGCGCTCTACACCGCTTCGCGCATGCTCTATTCGCTGGCCCGCCGTGGCGATGCCCCGGCCAAGATGGGTCGTGCCTCCAGCAGCGGCGTGCCGCGCGCGGCCGTGCTGGCCAGTACCGCCGTGGGCTTCCTGACCACCATCGCCAACTACACCATGCCCGAGGCGGTGTTCAGCTTCCTGCTGTCCACCTCCGGCGCCGTGGCTCTGCTGGTCTATCTGGTGATCGCCGTGACCCAGCTGCGCCTGAGACGCAAGCTGATCGCCCGCGGCGAAACCCTGGAGTTCCGCATGTGGCTGTTCCCCTGGCTGACCTGGGCGGTGATCGTCTTCATCGTCGGCGCCCTGACCGTGATGCTGTTCAGCGAAGCCCATCGCTTCGAGATCCTGGCGACCGGTCTGCTGGCGCTGCTGGTCGTGGCCATCGGCACCTGGGTAGGCCGGCGTCAGCCCGCCACCCCGAGCCTGGCCGCTGCCGCGCGCTGATGACAGAGGCTTCCGGCGCCACCGGGCGTCGGAAGCGCTCCTTTCTGGAGCACGGAGTTCCTTCCAGGCTGGACAGCGGTCGCGGTAACAGGTAGAACAGCACTCCTGTTTCCTGGCCTTCCGGGCAACTGTACAGCTCAAATTCTCGCGATGTTCCCTCTGGTAACCAAATTTTGCACTGCAATGGTGCAAGACGTTACAGAATGACCCAAATTGCAGCAGTACAGTTGCAATTGTGTGCCGAGTGATCCGCGAACCTTTCCCTGGACTGTTACTGGTGGTAGCACTCGCCTGGCGAGACAATGGCGCCATTCGATGACCAGTACCCGTCACAAGCGGGAAGGAAAGCCACCATGGAACGCACCTTCAGTTCCTCGCTGTACAACGCCAAGCCCAGCAACCGTGTGCCCGCTGCCCTGCGCGTTATCTCCACCCTGTCCACCTGGCAGCGTCGCATCGCCAGCCGCAACGAACTGGCCCGTCTGGACGCCCGTATGCTGGCCGACGCCGGTATCACCGAGGCCCAGCGCTACCAGGAAATGCACAAGCCGTTCTGGCGCTAAGCCCGGCTGCTGCACAGCTTCCACAGACCCCGCCTCGGCGGGGTTTGTTTTGTCTGCAGGCTGAACGGCAGACAGCAAAAAGCCCCGGCATGCCGGGGCTTTCTGTTACCGCCAGGGACGGTGATTACTGCATGTTGTTCTGGTTGCGAGCGTCGACCTTGTTGGGCTTGTCGCTCTTGAAGGGCACTTCGGCAGCGCCATCGGCACCGCCCTTCACGGTAGTCTTGCCCGGCACCTCGGTGGTGGCGGATCCATTGACGGCCGTGGCGCTCTTGGAGGTTTCGGCCGCGAAGACACCCGTGGCCATCGACAGCATCACAGCAGCGGTAGAGGTGATCAGCAGCTTTTTCATGAGTTCGGCCTCGTCGAAATAAACCTGTGAATCTGATGGGGCCCGCGCCGGAACGGTGGCGGGCATCAGCTGCGGACGGGCAGGTCCACAGCGCACGTCTCAGTTGACTGCGGCCTGGAATGCCGGGTTCCAGGGCATTTGTGAACATTTGTGGGCGAATGGCCGCTCCGCTGCCGGGCATTTGCCCAGCGCCCTCGTCGTAGCGCTTCCCAAGCATCGCCAGGCGCCTGACAATTCGTCAGACGAACCCCCTGCGCCGCCTGTGGTCAGTTCGCAGATCGCGCCTCTTCCACCGATAAGGACAATCATGAGGGCTCTCCGCCTTGCTCGCCTCTGCCAGGTAACGGCTGCTCTGACCCTGGTAACGCTGTTACCGGGCTGCTCCCAGGAGCAACCGCCCACCGAGGAACTGGCGCGGGTGGTGGTGGTGCAGCTGAGTCCGATAAGGGACAGTCAGCGCATTCCCTTTACCGGGGATATCCAGGCGCGGGTGCAGGCGCCGCTCGGTTTTCGCGTGAGTGGCAAGATCAGCGAGCGGCTGGCGGATGTCGGCGATCGCGTGCGCGAGGGTCAGGTCCTGGCCCGGCTGGATCCCCAGGATCTGCGCAATAACCTGGCCGCCGCCCAGGCCCAGGTGGAGGCCCAGGAAGCCCGCACCCGGCTGGCGCGGGTCGATTTCGAGCGCCAGGCCGCGCTGCTGCCCAAGGGCTATACCAGTCGCAGCCAGTACGACCAGGCCCAGGCCACCCTCGACGGCGCCCGCAGCGCCCTGCAGACCGCCGTCGCCCAGCGCGACGATGCGCGCAAGCAACTGGGCTATACCGAATTGCGCGCCAGCGCCGCCGGGGTGCTGACCGCCCGCCACGCCGAAGCGGGGCAGGTGGTGCAGGCCGGCACGGCGATCTTCGACCTGGCGGTGAGTGGCGACCTCGACGCCGTCTTCGATCTCTACGAATCCCTGGCCCGCGAACTCAAGGTCGGCCAGACCCTGCCCGTCGCCCTGCAGGCGCAACCGGCCGTCACGACCCGGGGTACCCTGCGCGAGATCGCCCCGACCGTGGCGAGCAGTGGCACGGTGCGCGTCAAGGTACAACTCGATAGACCCCCGGCGGCCATGACCCTGGGGGCGGTGGTCAATGCCCAGCTTGAGGGCGCGACGGAGCAGGGCTTCGCCTTGCCCTGGACGGCGCTGAACGGCACCACCGAGCAGCCCGCCGCCTGGCGCCTCGGCGAAGACGGGCGGGTCAGCCTGCAGCCGCTGCGCATCGAGCGCTTCACCCGCGACAGCATCATCGTCAACGAGGGCCTCAAGGCCGGCGACCGCATCGTGGTCGCCGGCGGTCAGGCGCTGAGTCCAGGGCAGAGGGTCGAAGTCGCCGAGCGCTCGGCCTTCAACGAGGTGCGCCCATGAAGCCGCTGCTGCCGCTGTGTCTGCTGCTGGTCCTGGCGGGCTGCTCGGATGACGAGGCGCCGCCGCCGCCGATCCGGCCGGTGGCGACCCTGACCTTGAGTGCCCCGCCGCCCGGGCGCGAAGTCTTTGCCGGCAGCATCCAGGCGCGCTACGAGAGCGTGCTGGGCTTTCGCGTCGGCGGTCGCATGACCCGGCGGCTGCTGGACGTGGGTCAGCCGGTGCGCCGTGGCCAGTTGCTGGCGGCGCTGGACCCCACCGATCAGGACAATGCCCTGCGCAGTCGGCAGGGCCAGACCGCCGATGCCGAAGCCCAGTGGCGCGATGCGCGCAACGATGCCCGGCGCCAGCAGCAGCTGTTCGATCAGGGCGTTGGCTCGCGCTCCCAGCTGGATCAGGCGCTGACCCGCCTGCACACCCTGGAAGCCGCCCGCGAACAGGCCCAGAGCGCCGAGCGCCAGGCCCGCGACCAGCGCGACTATGCCGAGCTCTACAGCGATTTCGACGGGGTGATCACCGCCTGGCAGGCCGAGGTCGGCCAGGTGGTGTCCGCCGGTCAGCCGGTGGTGCGGGTCGCCCGTCCGGACGTCCGCGAGGCGGTGCTGGACCTGCCGGCCCAGGCCATCGGCCAGCTGACCCCGGGACGCGTCCTGACCGTGCGCATGGCCCTGGATCCCGAGGTGGCGGTCGCCGGTCGGGTGCGCGAGATCGAGCCCCAGGCCGATGCCACCACGCGCACCCGGCGGGTGCGCCTGACCCTGGACGAGCCACCGGCCGCGCTGCGCATCGGCAGCCTGGTGCAGGGCGAGCTGGAGTCGCCACCGGCGGCGGGCCTGCCGCTGCCGACCCAGGCGCTGCGGCGTCAGGACGGCCGGACCTCGGTCTGGGTGGTGGAAGGCCAGGGCGAGCAGGCGCAGGTGCGCCAGCGGCCGGTCGAGGTGCTGCGCGAGGCCGAGGGCCTGGCCTGGATCGGCAACGGCCTGAAGGCGGGAGAGCGGGTGGTGATAGCCGGGGTCAACAGTCTCGAGGAGGGACAGCGGGTGAAGGATCAGGAGGGCGCTCGGCCATGAAAGGCTTCAACCTGTCGGACTGGGCGCTGCGCCACCAATCCTTCGTCTGGTACCTGATGTTCGTCGCCCTGCTGATGGGCGTCTTCTCCTATATGAAGCTGGGGCGCGAGGAAGATCCGTCCTTTGCCATCAAGACCATGGTCATCCAGACCCGCTGGCCGGGGGCGACCACCGAGGAGACCCTGCGCCAGGTCACCGAGCGGGTGGAAAAGAAGCTCGAAGAGCTGGATTCCCTCGACTACACCAAGAGTTTCACCCGGCCGGGGCAGTCCACGGTATTCGTCTACCTGCGCGACACCACGCCGGCCAAGGCGATTCCCGACATCTGGTACCAGGTGCGCAAGAAGGTCTCGGACATCCAGGGCGAATTCCCCCAGGGCATCCAGGGCCCGGCCTTCAACGACGAATTCGGCGACGTCTTCGGCAGCATCTATGCCTTCACCGGCGACGGCTTCAGCATGCGCCAGCTGCGCGACCAGGTGGAGCAGGTGCGCCGCGAGATCCGCAGCGTGCCGGGCATCGGCAAGGTGCAGCTGATCGGCGCGGAGAACGAGGTCATCTACCTGGACTTCTCCACCCGCAAGCTGGCCGCCCTGGGGCTGGACCAGCGCCAGGTGATGCAGAGCCTGCAACAGCAGAATGCGGTGACCCCCTCGGGCACCATCGAATCCGGCGCCGAGCGCATCAGCGTGCGCACCAGTGGCGAATTCCGCTCCACCGCCGATCTGGCCGCGGTCAATCTGCGCATCGACGACCGCTTCTACCGCCTCACCGACCTGGCCGACATCCGCAGCGGCTACGCCGATCCACCCAGTTCGCTGTTCCGCTACAACGGCCAGCCGGCGATCGGCCTGGCCATCGCCATGAGCAGCGGCGGCAACATCCAGACCTTTGGCGCCGCCCTCACCGAGAAGATGCAGGAGCTGACCGGCGCCCTGCCGGTGGGTATCGGCGTGCACGTGGTCTCCAACCAGGCCCAGGTGGTGGAAAAGGCCGTCGGCGGCTTTACCCGGGCGCTGTTCGAGGCGGTCATCATCGTGCTGGTGGTGAGCTTCATCAGCCTCGGCGTGCGCGCCGGCCTGGTGGTGGCGCTGTCGATTCCCCTGACCCTGGCGCTGGTGTTCGTCTTCATGGAATACAGCGGCATCACCATGCAGCG
This sequence comes from Pseudomonas sp. HR1, assembly GCF_030175875.1. Classification (NCBI taxonomy): domain Bacteria; kingdom Pseudomonadati; phylum Pseudomonadota; class Gammaproteobacteria; order Pseudomonadales; family Pseudomonadaceae; genus Pseudomonas; species Pseudomonas sp. HR1. Next base: position 808,112 of record NZ_JASNRF010000001.1, on the reverse strand, counting down.
GATCTCCCTGGGCGCCCTGATCATCGCCCTCGGCCTGCTGGTGGACGACGCCATGATCACCGTGGAGATGATGGTGACCAAGCGCGAGGAGGGCGAGTCGCTGCACCGCTCGGCGACCTATGCCTACGAGTCGACCGCCTTTCCCATGCTCACCGGCACCCTGGTGACGGTGGCCGGCTTCGTGCCCATCGGCCTCAACTCCAGCAGCGCCGGCCAGTACACCTTCACCCTGTTCGCGGTGATCGCCGTGGCCCTGCTGCTGTCCTGGATCGTCGCGGTGTTCTTTTCGCCGGTGATCGGCGTGCACATCCTGCCGAAGAAGGTGAAGCCCAAGGATCATGACCAGCCCGGCCGCCTGGCGCGCTGGTCCGACGGCCTCCTGCTGGGCGCCATGCGCCACCGCTGGCTGACCATCCTCCTCACGGTGCTGCTGTTCGCCGCGGCGCTGTTCTCGATGAAGTTCGTGCAGAACCAGTTCTTCCCGTCCTCGGATCGACCCGAACTGCTGATCGACTTCAACCTGCCGCAGAACGCCTCGCTCGACGCCACCCGGGCGCAGATGGACAGATTCGAGAAGACCCTGGCCGACGATCCTGACGTGGCCCACTGGAGTTCCTATGTCGGCCAGGGCGCGGTGCGCTTCTACCTGCCGCTGGACCAGCAGCTGGAGAATCCCTTCTATGGCCAGGTAATCCTGGTGGCCAAGGACCTGGAGGCGCGCAATCGCCTCCTGCCCAAGCTCAAGCAGCGGCTGCGCCAGGACTTCGTCGGGCTGTCCGGCTACGTCCAGCCGCTCGAGATGGGGCCGCCGGTGGGCCGGCCGATCCAGTACCGCATCAGCGGTCCGGACGTCGCCGAGGTACGCCGCCAGGCGCTGGCGCTGGCCAGCGTGCTGGGCAAGAGTCCGCAACTGGGTGACTTCCTCTACGACTGGAACGAGCCGGCGCGGATGCTCAAGGTCGAGGTCAACCAGGACAAGGCGCGGCAGCTGGGCTTCTCGTCCCAGGACGTGGCGCAGATCCTCAATGGCGTGGTGACCGGTACCCCGGTGACCCAGGTGCGCGACGACATCTACCTGGTCAACGTGGTGGCCCGCGCCAGCGAGGCCGAACGGCGCTCGGTGGAGACCCTGGAGAATCTGCAGATCATGACGCCCCAGGGCGTCGCGGTGCCGCTCAAGGCCTTCGCCCGTATCGACTACGCCCTGGAGCAGCCGCTGGTGTGGCGCCGCGATCGCCTGCCCACCATCACCCTCAAGGCCTCGATTCTCAGCGAGATCCAGGCGCCGGATCTGGTCAAGCAGCTGCAGCCGGACGTGGATGCCTTCATCGCCAAGCTGCCGCCGCGCTACCAGGTGGCGGTGGGCGGCACGGTGGAGGAGAGCAGCAAGGCCCAGGGCCCGATCGCCGAGGTGGTGCCGCTGATGCTGTTTCTCATGGCCACCTTCCTGATGATCCAGCTGCACAGCATCCGCAAGCTGTTCCTGGTGGCGAGCGTGGCGCCCCTGGGCCTGATCGGGGTGGTGCTGGGGCTGATCCCCTTCGGCCAGCCGCTGGGCTTCGTCGCCATCCTCGGGGTGCTGGCGCTGATCGGCATCATCATCCGCAACTCGGTGATCCTGGTGACCCAGATCGATGCCTTCGAGCAGGCCGGTCGCTCGCCCTGGGACGCCGTGGTGGAAGCCACCCAACACCGCCGCCGGCCAATCCTGCTGACCGCCGCCGCGGCCAGCCTGGGCATGATTCCCATCGCCCGCGAGGTGTTCTGGGGCCCCATGGCCTACGCCATGATCGGCGGCATCGTCGCGGCGACGCTGCTGACGCTGCTGTTCCTGCCGGCGCTGTACATCGCCAGCTATCGCATTCGCGAGCCGGAGCGGCGGGACTGATGGCCGGGGCCTGGCTGGAATGCCAGGCAAAAAAAACGGCCCTCCGGCTGAGGTCTCCAGGGGAGACGTCTGCCGGAAGGCCGCAAGGAGCTATCCAAGGAGCCACTGCCGGAAGGAAGGATTCGCGCGGTCAGCAAGTCGAATCCACAGCAGCTCACTGCACCACTATCGGGCGTCCGACTTTTTCAATAAAGTGACGACTTGACGAAACTCCATTGCGAAAAAGGCAATAATGGATATTTTCCAAGGCATGCGCATCTTCGTCCGGGTGGTGGATCTGGGCAGTCTCACGGCTGCTGCCCACACCCTCGACCTGTCCACCGCCCAGGTGTCGCGCCTGCTGGCGGAACTGGAAAGCCATCTGCAGACCCGCCTGCTGCACCGCACCACCCGGCGGCTGGCGCTGACCGAGGCGGGCGAGCGCTATCTCGAACGCTGCCGGCGCATCCTGCAGGACGTCGGCGAGGCCGAAGCCGAGGCCAGCGGCGCCCATCTCAAGCCCCATGGCCATCTGCGCCTGCATTCCATGACCGGTCTGGGCACCCAGTTGCTGGCGCCGCTGGTGTCGCGCTTCTGCGCGCGCTATCCCCATGTCGAGATCGTCATGAATCTCTCGCAGAACCACCCGGCGCTGCTGGAGGATGGGCACGACATCGCCATCACCCTGGACACCGAACTAGCCGACTCGGATTTCGTCGCCCAGCGTCTCGGTGGCGTCTACAGCGTGGTCTGCGCGGCGCCCAGCTATCTGGCGCAGCGCCCGGCGCCCAAGGTGCCGGCCGATCTCGCCGCGCACGACTGCCTGCGCCTGCTGGATCCGAATTTCTCCGAACGCTGGGTCTTCGCCGGTGAAGACGGCGAGCAGCAGGTGGCGCCGCGCTACGTCTTCCAGGTCAATGTCGCCGAGGCCCTGGCCAGCGTGGCCCGCCAGGGCATGGGCATCTGCCTGCTGCCCAGCTACATCGCGGTCAACTACCTGCGCGATGGCAGCCTGGTGCGCCTGCTGCCCAACTTCCGCCTGCGCGAACGCAACATCCATGCGCTCTATCCCTCGCGGCGCTTTCTCGACGCCAAGATCAAGACCTGGATCGACTTCCTCAAGGAAGAATTGCCCGAACGGCTGCAGCTGGAGAATCGGGTGCTTGAGGACCAGCGCTACTGGGCCAAGGACTAGGCCAGGGCTTGTTGCAATCCTTGCAACAGTCATTTAATTAGCAAGCTATTTATTAGGTGGCGTTCTTTCCCTAGAATGGTCCTGTACCCCGATGAACACGACCTTTGAGGAGTTCGCCATGAAACGTTCTCTGTCTGCCCTGTTGCTGACCCTTGCCGCCCTGACCGCCACCCAGTTCGCCGCTGCCGACGACAATCCCAGCCTGAGATACAAGCTGGTCGATCAGAATCATGCCGCCATGCAGCACTACGGCGATCAGGCCGCTCCCACCGCCGACGCGCGTCGCTGAGCCGCTCCGCTTTCGAAAGACCACCCCTCCTTGCTCCTTTGGTCTTTCTCCGCCGCACCCTTTGGGTGCGGCTTTTTTATATCTGCGGCACACTGAGCCCCTGACCTTGTCGAGGTGCTCATGACCGCCACTTCCGCTCAACGACTTGCCGACCTGCGCGCCTTCCTGGCCGAGCAGGGCGCCGATGCCTGCCTGATCCCCAGCGCCGATCCCCATCTATCCGAATACCTGCCGGAACACTGGCAGGGCCGTGCCTGGCTGTCCGGTTTCACCGGCTCCGCCGGGTTGCTGCTGGTGACCCGCGAGGCCGCCGGCGTCTGGACCGACAGCCGCTACTGGGAGCAGGCCACCCAGGAGCTGGCGGGCAGCGGCATCGACCTGATGAAGCAGGTCGCCAGCCAGCCCCAGGCCCACCTGCAGTGGCTGGCCGACCAGGTGCCCGCTGGCGGCACGGTACTGGTGGACGGCCAGGTGCTGTCGCTCGGCGCAGCGGCGGCCCTGCGCCGCGCGCTGGAGCCCAAGGGTATCCAGCTGCGGACCGATCTCGACCCGCTGGCGGCGATCTGGCGCGAGCGCCCCGCGCTGCCGGCGGCGCCGGTCTATGCCCATGCCGCCCCCCAGGCCCCCCAGCCGCGCAGCGCCAAGCTCGCCCAGGTGCGCGAGAAGCTGAAGGACGCCAAGGCCGACTGGCATTTCATCTCCTCGCTGGACGACATCGCCTGGCTGCTCAACCTGCGCGGCGCCGACGTGCCCTACAACCCGGTGTTCCTCGCCCATGTGCTGCTGGGTAGCGACAGCTGCCAGCTGTTCATCGACCCGGCCAAGGTGCCGGCCGAGATCCGCACGGCCCTGGTGGCGGATGGCGTGACCCTGGCCGACTACCACCAGGCGGCCGCCGAGCTGGCCCGGCTGCCGGCCGGCAGTCGCCTGCTGGTGGACCCGGCGCGGGTCACCCTCGGGCTGGCCGAGGCCGCGCCCCAGGGGGTCGAGCGGCACGAGCAGATCAATCCCTCGACCCTGCTCAAGGCCTGCAAGACCGCCGAGGAGGTGGCCCAGGTGCGCATGGCCATGGAAGAGGACGGCGCCGCGCTGTGCGTCTTCTTCGCCCGTTTCGAAGCGGCCCTGGCCCGTGGCGAGCGCCTCACCGAGCTGACCGTGGACGACTGGCTGAGCGAGGCCCGCGCGGCGCGCCCCAACTTCGTCTCTCTGAGCTTCGCCACCATCGCCGGCTTCAACGCCGGTGGCGCCCTGCCGCACTACCGGGCGACCGAGGAGGCCCATGCCGAACTCCAGGGCGACGGCTTGCTGCTGATCGACAGTGGCGGCCAGTACCTGGGCGGCACCACCGACATCACCCGGGTGGTGCCCATCGGCACCCCCAGCGCCGCCCAGAAGCGCGATTTCACCCTGGTGCTCAAGGGCATGCTGGCGCTGTCGCGGGCACGCTTTCCGGCCGGCGTCGCCGCGCCCATGCTCGACGCCCTGGCGCGCGAGCCGATCTGGGCCGCCGGCATCGACTACGGCCACGGCACCGGCCATGGCGTGGGTTACTTCCTCAATGTGCACGAGGGACCGCAGTCGATTTCCTTCTATGCCACGGTCACCCCGCACCATGTCCTGCGCGAGGGCATGATCACCTCCAACGAACCGGGCATCTATCGCCCCGGCCAGTGGGGCGTGCGGCTGGAGAACCTGCTCCTGTGCACCCGCGCGGAAACCACCGAATTCGGCGATTTCCTGGCCTTCGAGACCCTGACCCTCTGTCCGCTGGACACCCGCTGCCTGGATCTGGCGCTGCTGCGCAGCGACGAGCTGGACTGGCTGGATGGCTATCACGCCGAGGTCCGCCGCCGCGTGCTGCCGCTGGTCGAGGGCGCCGCGCGCGACTGGCTGCTGGCCCGCACCGAACCCGTCGCGAGGACTGCCCGATGAGCAGCAACGCCCAGCAATTCGCCAGTGACAACTATTCCGGCATCTGCCCGGAAGCCTGGGCCGCCATGGCCGCGGCCAACGTCGGCCACGAGACCGCCTATGGCAACGACACCTGGACGGCGCGCGCCGCCGATCGCTTTCGCCAGCTGTTCGAGACCGACTGCGAGGTGTTCTTCGCCTTCAACGGCACCGCGGCCAACTCCCTGGCCCTGGCGGCGCTGTGCCAGAGCTACCACAGCGTGATCTGCTCCGACACCGCCCACGTCGAGACCGACGAATGCGGCGCGCCGGAATTCTTTTCCAACGGCTCCAAGCTGCTGCTGGCACCGGCCCACCAGGGCAAGCTGACCCCGGGCGCCATCCAGCAGATCGCCACCAAGCGCGCCGACATCCACTTTCCCAAGCCGCGGGCAGTGACCGTCACCCAGGCCACCGAGGTGGGTACCCTCTATGGCCTCAACGAATTGCAGGCCATCAGCGCCACCTGCCGCGACCTCGGCCTGCACCTGCACATGGACGGCTCGCGCTTTTCCAATGCCGTGGCCGGCCTGGGCTGCACCCCGGCCGAGGTGACCTGGAAGGCCGGCGTCGACGTGCTCTGCTTTGGTGGCACCAAGAGCGGCATGGCGGTGGGGGAGGCGATCCTTTTCTTCAACCGCGAGCTGGCCGAGGACTTCGAATACCGCTGCAAGCAGGCCGGCCAGCTGGCGTCCAAGATGAGATTCCTCTCCGCGCCCTGGCTTGGCGTGCTGGAAAACGACACCTGGCTGCGCCACGCCCGCCACGCCAATGCCATGGCCCAGCTGCTCGCCGAGCGGGTGCGCGGGGTGCCCGGCGTGGACTTCATGTTCCCGGTGGAGGCCAACTCGGTGTTCCTGCAGCTCTCCGAACCGGCGCTGGAATTCCTGCGCGCCCGCGGCTGGCGCTTCTACACCTTCATCGGCAGCGGCGGGGCGCGTTTCATGTGCTCCTGGGATACCGAAGAGGCGCGGGTACTGGAGCTGGCGGCGGACATTCGGACGGCGATGGGCGGGTAGGGCGCAGCGCGGCCGTGGCGGTGCGATGGCTGCTTAAACTGTAGGAGCGGCCGCATCGGCGGACCGCCATGGCCGCGATCAGACCTGGCGCTGGCTTTATCGCGGCCATGGGCCGCTCCTACGGGATTCGATGCTCTCTCATCCGTCGCTGCCCATTCCCAGGTGGAAAACGCTGCGCGGTTTTCCACGCTCCGGTGTTCTCCGGGGACGCCGCCCGCACCAACCGTTACCATGGCCGATCTCTTCCTCGTCTCCAGCGATTCATGGCCAAGAAGTCCAGCAAAGCCCTCTCTACCGCGGTCAATTCCGCTGCCCCCACGCTCATCGACGTGGCCCGGGTCGCCGGGGTGTCGCCGATCACCGTCTCGCGGGCGCTGAATCGACCGGAGATCGTCAGCGAGGCGGCGCGGGAGAAGGTGCTGGCGGCGGTGCAGGCCACCGGCTACGTGCCCAATCTGCTGGCCGGCGGCCTGGCCTCCAATCGCAGTCGCCTGGTGGCGCTGTTCGTGCCGACGATCGTTCACTCCATCTTCGCCGAGACCGTCCAGGCGTTGATGGCACGGCTGTCCCAGGCCGGCTACCAGACCCTGCTCGGCCTGACCGGCTACAGCGCCGAACAGGAGGAGCAGCTGCTGGCCGCGGTGCTGGGGCGCAAGCCCGATGGCATCGTGCTGACCGGTACCCTGCACACCGCCGCCAGTCGGCAGCGCCTGGCCCAGGCTGGCATTCCGGTGGTGGAGTCCTGGGACCTCGGTGAAGACCCCCTGGACATGCAGGTGGGCTTTTCCCACGAAGCCGTGGGGCGCGCCCAGGCCGAGCATCTGCACGCCCGTGGCTATCGGCGCTTCGCCGTGGTCTCGGTGGACGACCCCCGCGCCCTGCGGCGCTGTCGCAGCCTGGTCGCGCGGCTGGCCGAGCTGGGCGTGGCGGAACCACCGCTGGAGATCCTGCCGGCGCCGGCGCTGGTGGAGTCCGGACGGGCGGGCCTGCGCCAGCTGCTGGCCCGTGACGAGGCCTTCGACGTGGTGGTGTGCAGCTCGGACACCGTCGCCCAGGGCGTCATGGCGGAAGCCGCCAGCCGCGGTCTGCGCCTGCCCGAGGACCTGGCGGTACTGGGCTTCGGCAATCTCTCCAGCGCCGCCCAGATGCACCCGGCGCTGTCCTCGGTCAGCGTCGAGGGCGATCGCATGGGTACCCTGGCGGCAGAGGCGTTGCTGCGGCGGTTCGACTTGGGCGATGGTGCCCGGGAGGCGGTGCGCATCGACACCGGTTTCCATATCATCGACCGCGCCACGACCTGACCATCGGTGCTTAAGTTGTTAGACGTCATACTTGTATGGTTGCGCAATCATGCCTTAGTCTTGGGCAAACGCCAGGGCTGAGTCAGGTTGTCGCATCAGGATATGATTGCGCAATCATCCGGTGACTCGCACCTTCAATAAAAACAATCACGCAAGAGGGATCCCCATGGATGCCACAAGACCCACCCGGGTGCGCTACCTGATCCTGTTGATGCTGTTCGTGGTGACCACCATCAACTACGCCGACCGCGCCACCATCGCCATCGCCGGCTCCAGCCTGCAGAAGGACCTCGGCATCAGCGCCGTCACCCTCGGCTATATCTTCTCCGCCTTCGGTTGGGCCTATGTGGCCGGGCAGATTCCCGGCGGCTGGCTGCTGGATCGCTTCGGTTCGAAGAAGGTCTATGCCGGCAGCATCTTCTTCTGGTCGCTGTTCACCCTGCTGCAGGGGCTGGTCGGCGGCCTGCCGGTGGCCTGGGCGGTGACCACCCTGTTCATGCTGAGATTCCTGGTCGGCCTGGCCGAGGCACCGTCCTTCCCGGGCAACGCGCGCATCGTCGCCGCCTGGTTCCCCACCGCCGAACGCGGCACCGCCTCGGCCATCTTCAACTCGGCGCAGTATTTCGCCACCGCGCTGTTCGCGCCGATCATGGGCGGCATCGTCTTCCACTTCGGCTGGGAGCACGTCTTCGTCATCATGGGCGCCCTGGGCATCCTCTTCTCCGGGGTCTGGCTGAAGTACATCCACAACCCCAAGGAGCATCCGCGCATCAACGCCGCGGAGCTGGCGCACATCCGTGACAACGGCGGTCTGGTGGACATGGACAACGGCGCCCGCCAGCAGGGTGGCGGCCCCAAGTGGCACTACATCACCCAGCTGCTGACCAATCGCATGATGCTCGGCGTCTACCTGGGCCAGTACTGCATCAACGCCATCACCTATTTCTTCCTGACCTGGTTCCCGGTGTACCTAGTGCAGGAGCGCGGCATGACCATCCTCAAGGCCGGTTTCATCGCCTCGCTGCCGGCGATCTGCGGCTTCATCGGCGGCGTGCTCGGCGGGGTGATCTCCGACTACCTGCTGCGGCGCGGCCATTCCCTGACCTTCGCCCGCAAGCTGCCCATCGTCTGCGGCCTGCTGCTCTCCACCAGCATGATCTTCTGCAATTACGTCGACGCCGACTGGATGGTGGTGGGCTTCATGACCCTGGCCTTCTTCGGCAAGGGCATCGGCGCCCTCGGCTGGGCGGTGGTGGCGGACACCTCGCCCAAGCAGATCGCCGGGCTCTCCGGCGGCCTGTTCAACACCTTCGGCAACCTGGCCTCCATCACCACCCCCATCGTCATCGGCTATCTCATCGCCGCCACCGGCTCCTTCAAGTGGGCGCTGGTCTATGTCGGGGCCAATGCCCTGGTGGCGGTGTTCAGCTACCTGTTCATCGTCGGTCGCATCCAGCGCGTCGAGCTGCGTACCGCCGATGGCGAGATCCTGGGCGCGACCCAGCCTGACCCGGCCCGGGCCTGAGCCCCGGCAGAGGATAAGAACATGAACCTGATCGATCACCGTGATTCGCCGCGCTACATCAAGCTCCATCCTCAGGACAACGTCGGGGTGGTGGTCAACGAACCCGGCGTGGCCGCCGGCACCGCCTTCGCCGATGGCCTGACCACGGTCGAGGCCATTCCCCAGAGTCACAAGGTCTCCCTGGTGGACCTCAGGGAAGGTGTCGAGGTGGTGCGCTATGGCGAGGTCATCGGCTACGCCCTGCAGGACGTTCCCGCGGGCAGCTGGATCACCGAGGCCCTGCTGCGCATGCCGGAGCCGCCGGCGCTGGACAACCTGCCCAAGGCCACCGCGCCCGGTCAGGTCGGCGAACCTCTGGAAGGCTACACCTTCGAGGGCTTTCGCAATCCGGACGGCAGCGTCGGCACCCGCAACATCCTGGCGGTGACCACCACCGTGCAGTGCGTGGTGGGGGTGCTGGACCATTGCGTGGAGCGGGTACGCAAGGAGATCCTGCCGCGCTACCCCAATGTCGACGACGTGGTGCCGCTGTCCCACAGCTACGGCTGCGGGGTGGCCATCAATGCCCCGGATGCGGTGATCCCCATCCGTACCCTGCACAACATCAGCCGCAACCCCAACTTCGGCGGCCAGGCGCTGGTCATCGGCCTGGGTTGCGAGAAGCTGCAGGCCAGCCAGCTGATGCCGGGCGATGACCTCACCGCCGGGCAGAACGAAGAAGACTGGCTGTTCCGCCTGCAGGACTCGGCCAACGGCTTCGCCGGCATGGTCGAGCAGATCATGGGGCTGATCGAAGCGCGTCTGGAGGTGCTCGATCAGCGCCGCCGTGAAACGGTACCAGCGTCCGAACTGGTGGTGGGCATGCAGTGCGGCGGCAGCGACGCCTTCTCCGGGATCACCGCCAATCCGGCCCTGGGCGTGGCCGCCGATCTGCTGGTGCGGGCCGGCGCCACCGTGATGTTTTCCGAGAATACCGAGGTGCGCGACGGCATCCACCTGCTGACCCCGCGCGCCGCCACCCCGGAGGTAGCCGACGCCCTGATCCGCGAGATGGACTGGTACGACCGCTACCTGGAGCGGGGCATGGCCGATCGCAGTGCCAATACCACCCCTGGCAACAAGAAGGGCGGGCTGAACAACATCGTCGAAAAGGCCATGGGGTCGATCGCCAAGTCGGGTACCAGCCCCATCGCCGGGGTCATCGCGCCCGGCGAGAAGATCCGTGGCAAGGGCCTGTACTTCGCTGCCACCCCGGCCAGCGACTTCATCTGCGGCACCCTGCAACTGGCCGCGGGCATGAACCTGCACATCTTCACCACCGGTCGCGGCACCCCCTACGGACTGTCCATGGTGCCGGTGATCAAGGTCTCGACCCGCACCCAGCTGGCCGAGCGCTGGCCGGACCTGATCGACATCGATGCCGGTCGGGTGGTGAGCGGGCGGCTGTCGCTGGAGGAGATGGGCTGGGAGATCTTCCAGTGCTACCTGGACGTGGCCAGCGGCCGCCGCCAGACCTGGGCCGAGCGCCATCGCCTGCACAACGACCTGGCGCTGTTCAATCCGGCGCCGGTGACCTGATCCTGCCACGGCAATAAAAAAGGCCGACCCCGATGGGGTCGGCCTTTTTTCATGGAGCCAGGAAGCTGGCGTGCGGTCGGCGCCCTAGCGCTGGGCAGTGGCCGCCGTCAGTTGCAGACTGGGCAGCAGGTAATGGCCGACGATGAACAGCGAGCCCTTGTCGCTCAGGTGACCATCATCGATCTGCATTAGGGTGCGGCCATCCGCAGCCCGTACCCGGCAGGCATCCTCGACGCAGAGTCGTTGCACCAGGGAGATGTACTCCAGTCCTGCCGGGAGCCTGGCCTGGCGCATGGCCTGGTCGGTGGCGAGGACGTGGCGATCCAGGGCGGAGTCGGCGATGTGGTCATCGGTGCTGCCCCAGTGGCGGATGGCGATGACGCTGGGCAGCGACGGACTCCACTGGGGAACGGGGCCGAGCAGCACGATGCGCTTGACGCCATAGCTTTGCAGACGCTCGGTGATGGCGTTCCAGTCGGTCTTTTCGTGGTCGGCCTTCTGCGCCATGACCACCACCTCCGGACGCAGGCGCTGAATGGCTTCCAGGGCGGTGCGATTGGAGTAGTTGCAGGTCACTCGCGTCTCGGTTTGCCGACCCATGTCGTCGGTGAGGCGCGGCTTGCAGCTCGCCGAGGCCACCTGGTAGTAGGGCAGGCCGGCCGGCAGCAGGCTGCGCAAGCCGAAGGACAGGGCCTGGGCATGGGAATCGCCCCAGACGAAGAGACCACCCTTGCCCTGGCCGTGGGTGCAGCTGGGGTCGATGGCGTCCTGGTGGCGTTGGGTAAAGGCCGAATAGGCGTCGCACTTGAGCCAGTAGAGGTCGTGGAGATTCTTCTGGCGATCCAGGTATTCCTGCACGAATTGCGCGCGGTCCGACTGGCTGATGCTGCGCAGCGGCGTGATGGCACCGTCGGTGGCGTTCACCGCGCCCGCACTGAGGAACAGGGTGGCGAGCAGGCCGGTGCCGGTGGCCAGCGCTGCACCGCTCTGGCCCTTGCGGCGCGAGGCACGGGTCTCCACCAGGGTGTAGGAAGCCCAACCCAGGGCGAAGGAGGCGGCGATGCCCAGCAGCAGGTGCGGCGTCTTGTCGAGCAGGCCGGCATAGCTCATGAACACCACCACCGGCCAGTGCCAGAGGTAGAGCGAGTAGGAGAGGGTGCCGGTCCACTGGGAGAAACCGTTGCCGGTGACCAGCGAATCCTGGCGGGCGGCCAGGATGATGGCGGCAGTGCCAAGCACCGGGATCAGCGCCAGATAGCCCGGCCAGACATCGCCTTCGGCGAGCGTCAGGAAACCCACTGCCAAGGCGATCAGCCCGGCGCCTTCCAGCAGCCGGCGCGAGCGGGCGGCGAGTTGCAGCGGGAAGAGATAGGCGACGCCGCCCACCATCAGCTCCCAGGCACGGGTCGGCAGCAGATAGAAGGCCGCTTCCGGCCAGAGCAGGGAGGCGGTGACGGCGAAGGCGAAGCCGGCCGCGGTGGCGAGCAGGATCAGCACCCGCAGGGTCTTGAGCGACACCAGCTTGGACAGCAGCACCAGGATCAGCGGATAGACCAGGTAGAACTGCCATTCCACCGACAGCGACCAGGTGTGCAGCAGCCATTTCTCATGGGCCGCGGCGGTGAAGTAGCCGGCTTCCTTCCAGTAGACCAGGTTGGAAACGAAACCCAGGCTGCTCGCCACGTGCTTGCCCAGTTCGCCATAGGCGTTGGGCAGCAGGAAGAACCAGCCGGCAATCAACAGCACGGCGCAGAGTACCGCCAGCGCCGGCACGATGCGGCGGACGCGGGACAGGTAGAAGGCGGACAGGCGGAAGCGCTGCTGTTCGAGGGCGCGAAAGATGATCCCGGTGATCAGGAAGCCGGAGATGACGAAGAAGACGTCGACCCCGGCGAAACCGCCCGGTAGCCAGTCGGCATTGAAGTGGAAGAGGACGACGGCGATCACGGCGATCGCGCGTAGCCCATTGATATCTTTCCTGAAGTCCATGAGCGGCATCCGGGCAGCAAGGGGAAGGCGAGAGAAGGAGGCGTCGGGCTAGGCGTGGGGGGCCAGGGTTTCCGGTGCCGGGCGGACCAGGTGCAGGCCGGGGTCGGTCTTGGGCTTGAGCAGCAGATAGCCCAGGGTGATGCCGATGAACAGGTTGGCCACGCCGATCTCGAAGAGGTCGGTGGTCCAGCCGATCAGGCAGAGACAGAAGGCGATGGCCAGCAGAGTTTGGCTTTCACGGTCGCGATTGAGGTACAGACGGATGAACAGCGGCAGCTGCAGGCAGTATAGAGCGATGCCGACCACGCCGAACACGCACCACAGATAGACCACGCTGCTGTCGCAGTTGACCATCAGGTCCAGGCCTGGCACCGGGAAGGCGGCCATGGTGCTGCCGAACATGCCGAAGCCGGCGCCGGTCAGGGTCCAGCCGGGTTCGCTCATGACCTCGACCACGTTGGGCCAGGTGTTGACCAGGCGGTCGTAGAAGGAGGCCAGGCCGCTGTCGCTGGTGACCACATGGGGATCGAAGTCGCGGATCAGGCTCAGGATCGGCAGCAGCAGGCCGCCCACCACGCCGAGCAGCAACAGCAGGTAGGTGGACCACGGGAAGCGCCGGCCCAGCATCAGCATCAGGGTGAAGGCGAAGGCCGCAGCCGGGGCCTTGCTGGTGGTCAGCAGGATGCCGAACAGGCCGGTCAGGGCCATCAGCAGCCAGAGCGTGTAGGAGCGCGCGAAATAGGAGAGATAGAGGCAGTAGACGGCGATCAGGGCGGCCAGGACGTTGGACACGCGGGCGAAACCGGCGATGCGGTCGGCCTCGCCGGCCATCCAGTTGGTGTTGCCGGCGATGTCGTTGCCACCCAGGGTGTAGCTGTAGCCCTTCCAGGGGACGGAGGTGTACTTGTCCAGCAGGATGCCGATGAGCGAGGCGATCAGCAGACCCAGCACCACCCGGCCGAGCAGGCGTCGCTGCTCCAGCAGCTCGCGGCCGCAGAGCAGGCCGAACAGCAGTGGGCTGTAGACGAACAGCGAGAAGAAGACGTTGTTGATGCTGGCGCCATGCAGCAACGCCAGGGCCGCATAGGCCGGGATGCTGAGCAGGGCCACCCAGAGGATGCGCGGTAGCTTGGCGGTGGCCAGTTGCAGGGCGAAGAGCGCCAGGCAGGCGATCTTGGGCAGGTAGATCAGCGCCGAGGCACCGGCCATGTCGAGGTAGTAGCGCAGGGCGCCGGAAAAGGTCTCGACGAACAGCAGCGAGATGGCGGTCCAGACCGCGAGGGTCGAATAGCGCCAGGACAAAGCCTGCTGGAACGCCGATTGCGGGGGGGCGACTACGGCCGACATGATCATCATCCCTGGGTTGATGCCGAGGCAGCGGGCCGTGGGCGGCCGCTGCGCTGACGTGAAAGGCGCGAAAGCGATAACCAGCGCGAGGGCTCGCCACCTTGGCGTTGTCCCTGGGCTGGATGAGGTCTGCAAGCGAAAGGCAGGCACGCTACCGCCCATGGCGGTCAGGAACGGCCACGGGCGACAGGTGGAAAAAGGTACGACGCGGGGATGATAGCGGAGGGCTTCCGGCGCCTGTCAAACGGCGCCGGGCCGACCGGAAATCCTCAACGCGGATATCAGAAGCAGGCCACAAAAAGCCCGCTACTTCACCATCCGCCAGGTCAGGGGATAGCGGTAATCGCGGCCCTGGTTGGCCTTGATGCCGGCGATCACCGTCAGCACGAAGGCCACGCAGGCCACCAGCAGTATCAGCGGAAAGCCGATCAGCACCCACACCAGCAGCCAGCAGATCATGTGCAGCAGGGTGACGGTGAGCTGGAAGTTCAGCGCCTCCTTGCCCTGGCGGTCGATGAAGGGGTCGTCCTCGCGCTTGAACTGCCAGACCACCAGCGGACCTATGACGTTACCGATGAAGGGCACCACGAAGCCCAGGAAGGCGGCGTAGTGGCAGAGCATGGCCCAGCGCCGGGCTTCGGCGCTGGGGGCGGGGACGAGATCGTGCATGAGCGGGCTTCCTTACTCGCCGCGCAGGGCGGCTTGCTGGAGCTCGAACAGGTCGCGCAGGCCACCCTGGGCCAGTTCGAGCATGGCGTTGAGTTCGGCCGGCTGGAAGGGCGCGCCTTCGGCGGTGCCCTGCACCTCGATGAAGCCACCGGCGTCGGTCATGATCACGTTGAGATCGGTCTCGGCGGCGGAGTCTTCCAGGTAATCCAGGTCGAGCACCGGGGTGCCCTGGTAGATGCCCACGGAGATGGCGGCCACCATCTGCTTGAGCGGATTGCCCTTGAGGTTGCCGCGGCGCTTGAGCGCGCCCAGGGCATCGACCAAGGCCACGCAGGCACCGGTCACCGAGGCGGTGCGGGTACCGCCGTCGGCCTGGATCACGTCGCAGTCGATATAGATGGTGTTCTCGCCCAGCTTGGACAGGTCGACGGCGGCGCGCAGCGAACGACCGATCAGCCGCTGGATCTCCAGGGTCCGACCGCCCTGCTTGCCCTTGGCGGCTTCCCGCTGGTTCCGCTCGCCGGTCGCGCGCGGCAGCATGCCGTACTCGGCGGTGAGCCAGCCCTGGCCCTTGCCCTTGAGAAAGCGCGGCACCCCGGCCTCGACGCTGGCGGTGCAGATCACCTTGGTATCGCCGAATTCCACCAGGACCGAACCCTCGGCGTGCTTGGTGTACTGACGGGTGATGCGGATGGGGCGCAGCTGATCGGCGGCGCGGCCACTGGGACGCTTCATTGCGGGCTTCCTGTAAGGCGTAGATATCAGGTCCATAGTATAGGGAGCGTCCGGCTCATGCGACACGGATGCATTGGGTCGCTCCGATCAGGTGCGCTAGAATCGTGCGTTTTACATGCGTGGTCGCTCGGGATCGCCCCAGATCCACGCATCGTCAGACGAGGATCCTGCCATGGTGCACAGCATGACGGCGTTCGCCCGGGTCGAGCGGCCGGGGCCCCAGGGCACCCTGAGCTGGGAGTTGCGCTCGGTCAATCACCGCTATCTGGAGCCCCACCTGCGGCTGCCGGAGACCTTTCGCGATCTGGAGTCCGGCGTGCGCGAGGCGCTGCGCCGGCGCCTGTCGCGGGGCAAGCTGGAGTGCGTGCTGCGCGAGGAGCGCGACGAGAGCTTGGCCCTGCGCGTCGATGCCCGCCGCGCCGCGCAGCTGGTGGCCGCCGCCGAAGACGTCGCCGCGCTGATCGCGCGCCCGGCCAAGCTCGATCCCCTGGCCGTGCTGGCCTGGCCCGGGGTGCTGGCGGGCGCCGAGGTGGATGGCGCCGAACTCAAGGCCCAGACCCTGGCGCTGTTCGAGGCGGCTCTGGATGAATTGCTCGACGGCCGGCAGCGCGAGGGCCGCGAACTGGCGCGCCTGATCGAGGAACGCCTGGACCAGGTGCTGGCGGAGGTGGCGACCCTGCGCGCGCTGCTGCCCGAGCTGCTGGCCCTGCAACGGCGCCGTATCCTCGAGCGCTGCGCCGAGGCGGGCGTCGAGTTCGAACCGGCGCGGCTGGAGCAGGAACTGGTGCTGCTGGCGCAGAAGAGCGACGTAGCCGAAGAGCTGGATCGTCTGGAGACCCATGTGGCCGAGGTGCGGCGGGTCCTGGCGGGCAGCGGCGCGGCCGGCCGGCGGCTGGATTTCCTCATGCAGGAACTCAATCGCGAGGCCAATACCCTGGGTTCCAAGGCCATCGACGCCCGGGCCTCCCAGGCGGCCATCAATCTCAAGGTGCTCATCGAACAGATGCGTGAGCAAGTGCAGAACATCGAATAGGCGGACCTTCATGACAGCCCTTCCCGGCACCCTCTACATCGTTTCCGCGCCTTCCGGCGCCGGCAAGACCAGCCTGGTCAAGGCCCTGCTGGATGCCCTGCCCGACATCCGCGTGTCGGTCTCCCACACCACCCGCGCCATGCGCCCGGGTGAAGCCGACGGGGTGAACTACCACTTCGTCGATTGCGCGACCTTTACCAACCTGCTCGAACACGGCGACTTCCTCGAGCACGCCGAGGTGTTCGGCAACTACTACGGCACCTCCCAGGCCGCCCTGGAGCGCACCCTCGCCGAAGGCCACGACCTGATCCTGGAAATCGACTGGCAGGGCGCCCAGCAGGTCCGTCGCAAGCTGCCCCACGCCCAGTCGATCTTCATCCTGCCGCCGAGCCAGGCCGCCCTGCGCCAGCGCCTGGACAACCGCGGCCAAGACAGCGCCGAGATCATCGAGCGCCGCATGCGCGAGGCGGTCAGCGAGATGAGTCACTATGTCGAGTACGACTACCTGATCATCAACGACGACTTCGCCAGCGCCCTGGAAGACCTCAAGTCGATCTTCCGCACCCGCCAGCTGCGCCTGGATCGTCAGCAACGCCGCCACGACGATCTGCTGGTGGATCTGCTGGGCTGATACCTGCCTCGCGGCCCGCGCCTTCAGCGCGCGGGCTGTCCGCTCCCCGCGTGGCCGCCGGCAGGACGTCCGGCGCCCTTCCAAAGCCATGAAATATCTCGTTACATTTTTTCTGGGCCTTGGCTTGGGCGGCTGGCGCCTGTCGATGTTTTGGCAGTCGCGCTATTTATCTGGTTTTACACAGACAAGATTGATCATCCGCTGACGGTTATTGGCTCTGCTCTAATGTAAGGTCGCTTTTTATATGCTTATTTAAAAGCATCAAAACAGCGACTTTCTACCGGCTTTCGCCTGCTCGCCATTCGTTACTATTTGTTTAAAGAAACTTTGGCTAGGCTTTTTCCGGACGACTAGCGAAGTTGCCCGTGGGCTAAAGGCGGGCATTTAGCTATCAAGGTCGTTGCTGTTAGCGGTTGTCTGATTACCTGAGCACTGTCAGGGAAACAATTATCGGAACTGACTTCGGTAAAGGGTTTCCTGCTGTCCGCTAGAACTGCCAGAGCCGCGTAGTTGAGCATTTCGCGGGAGCTTTCGGTATTTCAGTGGGACTTTCATTTTTGACATGACTGTCGTAACAGGAGCGTTCGATATGAAATTAAAACCTGTGGCCACGCTGATGTTGGCAACGCTGTTGGGTACTACCGCCCAGGCAGCAGAGTCCTTGAGTACGGGTCCTTACTTGCGGCTCAAGGTGCTGGGCAATACCGGATTCGTCCTCAATAGATTGAAGGCGGAAGACACCAAGATCGTCACGGGTGGTGAATACGACTATCTGGTGGTCGGGCCCAATGTGCAGGTCGACGGCAACGTCAAGAAGGAGATCAACGACGCCCTTGATCAAGGCAAACGCGTGATCTTCGACAATCAACCCGGTCAGCACCTCGCCAGTGAGAACGCGGCCCTGGCGCTGGGCATGACCGTCGAGGCGGATGCCCTGATGGTGAAGAAGCCGGAGAAGGACACTGGCCTGCTGATAACCCCCGTCGATCGGCCCACGCGCGCCGATGCCCTGTCCGCGAGCAAGGCCCAGAGCAACAAGCAGGATCAGGCGAGCAACACCATCGAAAACGTCTTCGGACTTTGAGGGACCAAAGCCATGAATACCTTTGCGAAATCCACCCTGGTTGGCGCGCTCGGCTTTCTGCTGTCGACCGGTCTGGTGCAGGCCGGCGAGTGCTTCACCGACCACACCGAGCCCGCCATCCTGGGTGACGGTTCCCGGGCCTTCGCCACCCAGCAGGCAGGCAAGACCTGGGAGGATTGGATCTGGCGCGGGCCGATCTTCCGCTGCTCGACCAGAGGAACCATCGACTGCACCTACACCTGGGGCGAGACCAAGACCTCCAGCTACGGCTGGTCGGTAGGGGTCAAGATCAATCCGGAGAAGCTGCCCTTCATCGGCAAATACCTGAGCATCCTCGGCGTCGACGGCAGCTACAAGCAGGATCGCACGATGAGTACCGCCTTCACCTGGGGCGTGAGGATAGAGCCGGGCTACAAGGCGCAACCCATTCAGGTGGTGGAGCGACGCTGGAAAAGCGGCAAGTTCCGCGGCGCCTGGGTCCGCACCGGCAGTTGTTCGCGCGGCATCGGCAACCCCCCCGGGATGCACTGGTACGACTGGGATTCCAAGCGGGTGATCAGCAGCTGGAGCGGTAGCGTGGAGGTGAGCAGATACGCCACCTACCACGTCTATCGCTAGGCCTGCGCCCGCGCCAAGGCCGGGTCATGGCGACCCGGCCTTGGCCGTCGCGGTGGCTGCTGGTCGAGTACCCAGGCAGTCCGCCGCCAACGCTCGTCAAAACCGCTCTTTGGATGGATGGCGATGGGGGCCTGGCTGATCACACTTAGCACGGGCCGTCCGTGCGCGACGCCCTCCTTGCAGTACGGTCGATTCCGCCATCTCGCCGGGGTCGCGGCTAGTCGTCCTGTCCTCGGTAGATTCCACTGGAGCGGAAGACCGTCATGAAGACCCCTACCTTGCTGGCGGCGCTGCTCGCTGGCCTTGCAGCGCCGGCATTCGCCGTCGAGCAGAGCATCACCCTGACTCAGACCGGTAATGACAACCAGGCCACCCTGAACCAGAGCGGCGGTCGCGCCAATAGCGTTGAGCAACTGCAAAGCGGCGACGGCAATCGCACGATCCTCGAACAGCGCCAGGCCTTCGGTGCCCAGGCGCGGATCGCGCAGACGTCCAGCGGCAATGGGCTGCAGATTTTCCAGGAAGGGAGTAATCAGCAGATCGTCGTGACCCAACTGGAAAACGGCAACCACTACGCCGAGATCACCCAAACCGGCGGTGGCGCGGGCAACGGCCTGGAGCTGGAGCAGCGCGGCAATGCGGCATCGGCCTACCTGAGCCAGGCGGGCGATCTCAATGTGTACAGCGTGCGCCAGGCGGGCTTCGGCGGCAACGACCTGCGGGCGACCAGCACCGGCGATGGCAACCGGCTGACCGTGGAGCAACGCGGCGGCGGCCTGGGGGAGGTGGTGCAGATCGGCAACGACAACGCGGCGCAGCTGACGCAAAGCGTGTCTTTCGCCGGTGGGCGGGCCACGCTGCGTCAGCAGGGCAACGGCAATCAGGTGCAGGCCGAGCAGGAAACCAGTCGCTACAGCAGCGCCCTGGCGCTGAGCCAGGGCGGCGACGGTAACCAGGCCCAGTTGTCACAACGCGCTGGCTTCAGCGACATCACCTTCACCCAGCAGGGCAACGCCAACGAACTGAGCGCCACCCAGACCGGCTTGGAAGCCCGAATCGCCGGCATCAGCGCAGGCGATGCCAACCAGGCGACCTTCGTTCAGAGCGGCGTGCGGGTGGAGGCGGAGATCCAGCAGCAAGGCAATGGCAACCTGGCGTCCATTACCCAGGACACGGTGCCGGACAGCTTCAGCGGCGCCAGTGCCTTCATCGGCCAGACCGGCGACTCCAACTCGGCGATGATCGACCAGGTCGGTTCCACGGCGCGCATCACGCAGAGCGGCTTCGGTAACCAGGCGACGATCTACCAGCGCTGAAGGGAGACGGGCTGACCCCGACCGGGATCAGCCTGCCGAGGGCTTACAGCTTGATCCAGGTCGCCTTGAGCTCGGTGTACTTGTCGAAGGCGTGCAGGGACTTGTCGCGACCGTTGCCGGACTGCTTGAAGCCGCCGAAGGGCGCGGTCATGTCGCCGCCGTCGTACTGGTTGACCCAGACGCTGCCGGCGCGCAGGGCGCGGGCGGTCTTGTGGGCCTTGGAGATGTCGCGGGTCCAGACCGCGGCGGCCAGGCCGTATTGGGTGTCGTTGGCGATCTGCACGGCTTCTTCGGCGGTGTCGAAGGTGATCACCGAGAGCACCGGGCCAAAGATCTCTTCGCGGGCGATCTTCATGGCGTTGCTCACGCCGTCGAAGATGGTCGGCTCGACATAGACGCCGCCGGTCTCTTCCAGGGTGCGCTTGCCACCGGCCACCAGGGTGGCGCCTTCGGCATGGCCGGCTTCGATGTAGCGCAGCACGGTGTCCAGCTGGGTGGTGTCCACCAGGGCGCCGACGTTGGTCTCGGGGTCCAGTGCATGGCCAGGCTTCCAGCCCTTGAGGGCCTCGACCACCAGCGGCAGGAATTCTTCCTTGATGGAGCGCTCCACCAGCAGGCGCGAACCGGCGGTGCAGACCTCGCCCTGGTTGAAGGCGATACCGCTGGCGGCGGCCGCGGCGGCGTCCTTGAGGTCGGGGGCATCGGCGAAGACGATGTTGGGGCTCTTGCCGCCGGCTTCCAGCCAGACGCGCTTCATGTTGGATTCGCCGGAATAGGCCAGCAGCTGCTTGGCGACCCGGGTGGAACCGGTGAAGACGATGGTGTCGACGTCCGCATGCAGGCCTAGGGCCTTGCCGACGGTATGGCCGTAACCCGGCAGCACGTTGAACACCCCGGCGGGGATACCCGCCTGCTGGGCCAGCTGGGCGACGCGGATGGCGGTCAGCGGCGACTTCTCCGAGGGCTTGAGCACCACCGAGTTGCCGGTGGCGAGCGCCGGGCCGAGTTTCCAGCAGGCCATCATCAGCGGGAAATTCCAGGGCACCACGGCGGCGACCACGCCGACCGGCTCGCGGGTGACCAGGCCGAGCTGGTCATGGGGCGTGGGCGCGACCTCGTCGTAGAGCTTGTCGATGGCCTCGGCGCTCCAGCGGATGGCGTTGGCCGAGGCCGGCACGTCGATGGTGAGGGAGTCGGCGATGGGCTTGCCCATGTCCAGGGTTTCCAGCAGCGCCAGCTCTTCGGCGTTGGCCAGCAGCAGGTCGGCGAAGCGGATCAGCACGCGCTTGCGCTGGGCCGGCGCCAGGTGCGCCCAGGTACCCTTCTGGAAGGCGGCGCGGGCGGCGGCCACGGCCAGGTCGGCATCGGCGGCGTCACAGCTGGCGACCTTGGCGAGGAAACGTCCGTCCACCGGACTCAGGCAGTCGAAGGTGGCGCCGGCGGTGGCGTCGACATAGGCGCCGTCGATGAAGGCGCGACCTTCCAGGGTGAGACCTTGGAAGCGCTGCTCCCACTCGGCGCGGCTGGGCAAGCTCATGGGTGACTCCTCGCTAATGGCGGTGAGCAGCCACCCTAAACCGGCCCGGAAGGGTTATCAATATATTTGACACTCGGCCGCCAAAGGCGCCGAAACGTGCGTTTTATCGAACGCTGCGCTGGCGTTGACGACTCAGGGTCAGGGCCGGGCGGGCCGTGGTCAGGGCGCCACGCCGTTGCCGCGGCTTGAAGCACTGCTGGGTGAGCGGCGCCTCGACGCTGGCGTCCAGGTCATCCAGCCAGCCCTCCACGGCGTCTTCCAGGGCTGCGACGGTGAGCTGGCCCAGTACCTGATGGGCGATGAGATTGCCCAGGCTGGGCGCCGCCGGCGCGCGGGTGGCGCCCCACCAGGCGGCCAGGCGCTCCTGCAGGCCTTCAAGCAGGCGATGGAGGCGATAGGCCGCGGCCAGCAGGGCCAGGCTGGCCGAGGGTGCCTGGGCCAGCGCCGCCGGGGCGAAGCCGGCCAGGGCGCGTTCCAGCACCCCGGTCAGGGGCGCCTCGAAGGCCACCGCTCGCGCCTGCAGCAGCAGGGCTTCGAGGGCATCGGGCACCTTGTCGACATAGGCGCTGGCGAAGCGCTCCAGGGCCGGCCCGCGGGTGGCGTCGGCGCTGGCAGTACGCGCCGCCTGGTCGGCAAAGGTGCGGCTGGCCTCGCCACTGTCCCGAGCGCGCCCCTGGGTGGTCTGGATCACGAGGCGCAAGGCGGCGGTATTCATGGCAGGGTCCTGCAGGGATGAGCTGTGTTGGACGCCTCCAGAGGGAGCGGGTCACACCGTTCGTCCGGTGCCGGCGGCCTTCAGTGCCGGAGCATGAAGGTGTCGTATTCCAGGTCGTCCAGCACCCGGTCCAGGCGGTGCAGACCCAGCAGCACGCAACAGGCCAGGGAGACGGTGAAGCCGTAGCCGAAGAAGCTCGGACCCAGCTCGATGCTGAGCAGGGTCAGCGCCAGGTTGAGGCCGAGAAACAGGGTGCAGAGCATCAGCACGGTGTCGCGCCGGTCCAGGTAGAAGAAGACGTTGAGCAGCGCCATGAACACCACCTGGATGCTCACCCCCACCACGTCGATGTAGAACAGCGGCAGGTAGTAGTGCGACATGCCGAGCCAGGCCAGCAGCTGGGGCGCCAGCAGGAACACCAGCACCAGGGTCAGGCCCTGGACCTTGCAGATCTCCAGCAGGCCCTGGCGGATGGCCAGGATCATCTGCTCCTTGAGCTGGCTGATGTGCTGCAGGGTCTCGCCGCCGCGCACGGCGTTGAACACCCGCTCGTACCACTCGGCGAAGTCGGTCTCGATGCGCACCAGGAACACCGCCATGCCGGGGATGATGGCCAGGTAGGCGAGAAAGATCGGCAGGTCGTAGAGGATGGAGGCGCGCAGCGGACCGATGACGGCATCGGAGGTCAGCGGATTGAACCAGAAGACGAATTTGTCGACCCAGATGCCCAGGTTGTAGAACAGCCCGGTGACCAGCAGGCTGATGAAGATCTGCTTGCGGTCGAGGAAGTCGAAGGCCACCAGGCGGTCGGCCGGGTATTCGCGGATGATGTCGTAGAGAAACATGAACAGCAGGGCGGCGTGGCCCAGCAGCAGCGCCATCAGCAGGCCGTCCATGCCGAGGAAGCGCAGCACGAAGGCGGCGGCGATCATGATGGCGTAGCCCAGTGTCATCACCACCAGGATGCGGTTGTAGGCCTTCATCCCCGACAGGAAGATGATCACCAGCCAGAGATCGCAGAGGGTGACGAAGTTGGCCAGCACCAGCAGCCGGTAGGCGAAGGGCTGGTCGAACAGGGTGGCCAGCAGCAGGAAACCCAGGCCGCCGGCGACCAGCGTGACTAGGAGCAGGATGCCCACCAGATTGGGCAGGATGCTGGTCTGTTTCTCCTCGAACAGCCGGTCCGAGACGAAGCGGGTGAAATACAGCTGCAGGCCGCCGGTGAGGATCAGCGAGCTGGCCATGAGGTAGGTCACCGTGACCAGGAACTGGCGGATCAGCACGCTGGGGGTGACGATGCCGGTGGCCAGCACGCCGATCAGCATGACGCTGATGATCGACAGCACCCAGGGGCCGGAACTGATCAAGCCGGCGTAGACATAGGCGCGCAGGGTGGCGGTGTAGGAGTCGCGCGCGAGGATCTTGCGCAGTTCGAAGCCGATGCCGGCCATGTCAGACGACCCTCCCGATGGCGTCCTGGTAGAGCTCGCGATAGCGTTCCAGCATCAGCGGCTCGGTGTAGTAGCGATTGACCCGGGCGAGGCCGGTGCGCTGCGCGGCCTGCCAGCGGCCGGGATTGCGCAGCAGGGCGAGGATGGCGCGGGCGGTGGCCTGGGGATCGGCGATGGCGACCACGCTGCCGCCGGTGCCCAGGGCGCGGTCCTCGGGGATGGAACCCTCGATCAGCTCGCGGCAGGAGCCCACGTCGCTGCTCACCACCGGCACCCCGGCGGCCCAGCCTTCGAGGATCACCAGCGGCTGGGCCTCGCTGATGGAGGTCAGCACCATGAGGCCGAGCTTGGGCAGGATGTCGCCGATCTTCTGGAAGCCGAGGAATTTCACCTTGCCCTCCAGGCCCAGGCTGGTGACCAGGCTGTGGCATTCGGCGGCGTATTCCTCGTCTTCGTCTTCCGGGCCGACCACCCAGGCCTCGGCCTCGGGCATGGCGCTGATCACCCCGCGCATGGCGCGGATGAAGGTCTTGACGTCCTTGATCGGCACCACCCGGCCGAGCAGCCCGACCACCGGCGGCACCCCTTCCGGGCGACGCTCCAGGGCGTCCTGCCACTGGGTGAGGCTGATGCCGTTGGGGATCACCCGGCAGCGCGCGGGATCGGCGCCGTCCTGGATTTGCCGGCGGCGGTTGCCGTCATAGAGCGAGATGATCGGATCGGCGGCCTTGTAGGTGAGCAGGCCGATGCGCTCGAAGAAGCGGATCCACAGCCGGCGGATGTAGCTGACGTCCACGTCCAGCCCGGTGCGCAGGGCCTCGTCGGGGCCTTCGGCGATCCACTTGGCCTGGGCCAGGTCGATCTTGCGTTCCTTGGTGTAGATGCCGTGCTCGCTGAGCAGGAAGTTGCAGCCCCAGCGCCGCTGCAGGATGGCGCCGAGCATGCCGGCGTAACCGGTGGAGATGGAGTGGATCATCCGCGGACGCGGCAGGCGGCGCGCGGCCTCGGCCAGCATCAGCAAGGGCGCCTGCATGGCGCGCAGGGTCCAGAGGTAGTCGACGAAGGAGGGATCGGTGCAATAGCGCTCGTAGCCCTCGGTGATGGCCTCCCAGCTGGCGCGGCTGTACATGAAGTCGTCCAGGGTCACGCTGCCCTGGGCGAAGGCGTCCACCAGGGCATCGCCCTGGGCGGCGCTGGGTTCGTCGGGGTGGTGCAGGAAGGCGTGCAGGTCGCGCAGCAGCTGCACCGGCGCCTGGCGTCTTGGACTGATGGGCGCCGCCTTGGGCACCCAGGACCCGGCGAGAAAGTGTTCCTCGATGTGCACCACGTTGGGCGGGATGGCGTAGTGGCGCTTCTCGTAGTTCTCGCGCTGGCCGCCGATGAAGAACACCGAGAAGGTCAGCTCCGGCAGGCCGAGGATCAACTGGTTGACCCAGCTCGACACCCCGCCGCGCACATAGGGCCAGGTGCCTTCCAAGAGCAGGCAGACATCGGGGGTGACGGTCGCGGCGGGGGCGTCTTTCATAACCAGTACTTCACCAGGGCGGCGAACGGCGGCCGCTTCTTCAGATCCGCCGGCAGGCTGTCGAGCAGCGCCGGGATGACCGCGTAATCGCGGCGCAGAAAGGCGATTTCGGCGCGAAAGGGCGCCAGTTGCGCCAGGGGTACGCCCGCCGCTTCCGCGGCCTGAAAGAATTCCAGGGCGCGCTCGGGCTCGCCCTGCTCCAGGGCGATACGCCCGGCGAGGATGCGCAATTCTTCGTTTTCTTCCCCGGCCAGGGCCAGTTCGATGTGTTCGCGGGCCTGGCCGAGCACGTGGCGCAGGACGCTGCCCTGGGCCAGACCCAGATAGGCCAGTTCCCAGTAGCCGCGGGCCAGGGTGCCGTGCAGCGCCGGCTGGCGCTCGGCGGGGGTGCTGGCC
Source organism: Pseudomonas sp. HR1 (assembly GCF_030175875.1). Taxonomy (NCBI): domain Bacteria; kingdom Pseudomonadati; phylum Pseudomonadota; class Gammaproteobacteria; order Pseudomonadales; family Pseudomonadaceae; genus Pseudomonas; species Pseudomonas sp. HR1. The sequence goes on along the minus strand of NZ_JASNRF010000001.1, from coordinate 782,342 downwards.
AGTTCGCCGAGTTGGGTCTCGATGCGCTGGTTGATCTGGCTTTCCTGCTGGTCGAGCATCGAATAGGCGAGCAGCCGCACATCGTCGGCCGGATCGCGCAGGGCCAGCTTGAGGATGGGGATGGCGTCGCGCCCCGGCATGCGGCGGGTGGCGAAGAGTGCGGTCAGGCGCTTGTCGGTGCTGGGCGCGTGGCGCAGGACGTCCTGCAGGCCGCCGTCGCTGAACAGCATCTCCTCGCGCCGTTCCAACGGGCGGAACGGCAGGTTGGGCACGCTGCGCGCCTCCCAGGCGATCTCGCGGTGTTTGCGCGGTAGATAGAGCGCCGGAAACACCGCGGCGATCACCCCGGCTGCGCCCAGCAGCGGAATGAAGAAGGCCAGGGCAAAGAGAAACAGCGGACTCCAGGGCAGCGGGCGCTGGTAGCGCCGGGGCAGCAGCAGCCAGGCGCCCCCTGCCAGCAGGGCGCTGCCGGCGGCATGGGCGGCGGCGAAGGCCAGGGCCGCCGCCGCCACCGGCAGGTTGGCGAACAGCAGCGCCCAGCTGCTGGCCTCGAAGGCGAAGGCGCCGCTAAACAGCCACTTGCTGTTCATGTAGGCCACACTCGTTGAACAGGAAGACGCGCAGCTCCTGGGCGCGGGTCTTGGGCAGCAGCTCGTGCTCATGGCTGCGCACGCCCAGGCTTTCCAGGGTGCTGTCCTGGCCATGGCGCTCGGCCAGCAGCTGGCGCAGCCGGCGGCGATAGCCTTCCAGGCCGTCGGAGGAGGTCAGCGGCAGCAGGACCAGCAGGCAGGGGTGACCGGCCTGATTGGTCAGGCGCAGTTGCAGGTCGAGGCCGCGGCGACTGCCTTCCAGCAGCGCCAGGGCCCGCTCGCCACCGTCGGCCTCGGTCATCTCGAAGCAGAACAGGCAGGCGGGCAGGGCGTGCTGCTGGGCGTCGCGCAGCGAGCGCTTGAGGTGCTGGGAGAATTGCTGGGCGTCATCGTCGGCCAGGGCCAGCGCCTGGGGATCGCTGCCGAGCAGGTCGGCGATGTGGCCGGCGAGGATGGTCAGCAGGTTGAGGGTGCGTTCGTTGAAGGAAAAGAACGGCATCTGCTCGATGGCCAGTACCGCCAGCAGCCGCTCCTCGGTGTCCAGCAGAGGCACGCAGGCCTGTAGCGCCGAATGCTGGGTCTCGCCGCGTTCCAGCAGCGCCTGGCGGATGCTCAGGGTCTCGCCACGCTCCAGGGTCAGGCGCACCAATAGATCGTCGGGATCTATGCCGGGCATCTCGCCCTGGCTGGCGAGGGCGCGACGATCCACCCGGCCGTTGCCGTCGACCCGGTACAGCCCCGCTACCCGCAGCGAACCGTACTGGGTCAGCAGACCGACGATGGGTTCGGCCAGGGCCTGCAGGGCATCCTGCTCGCGCGGCACCTCGCGCAGCTGGCGACGCAGGTCCAGCAGGGAGCTGCGCAGGCTGAGGTCGTTGCCGGCGACGCGCTGCTCCAGGCGATCGTGGGAGATGCGCAGCAGGTGGTGGGCGCGGGTGAATTCATCCAGCCGTAGCTGGCGATAGTCGTTGGCCAGGTCCAGCCGTTCCAGGCGCCGATCCCAGAGGTCGCGGAATTCGCCCACCAGCATGGCGCAGAGCAACACGCCGACGATAAAGGACGGCGGGATCTCCTCGTAGGCCGGATAGCCCTGGCGGTGCAGATAGAGCAGCGCCACCACCAGCAGGCTGGCACTCACCAGGCCGCGCATGAAGCCATAGCGCACGCCCATGAGGATGGGCGCGAACACCACCCAGGGAAAGGCCAGGCCGACCATCAGGGGATCTTCCGGCACCAGCCAGAAACCCAGCCCCAGGGCGGCCGCCGTGACCAGCAGGGTTTCCAGCCAGGACAGGCGGCCACTGGCGCGGGGCGCCAGGGTGTAGTCCTTGTGGACGGATTGCAGGGCCATCAGCGCAGCTGCAGCTCTTGCGCGGTGCCGCGCAGGACCTTTTGCGCGGTGGCGGCCAGGCTCTCGCGCGACCAGCCGGAGCGGGCGCCGCTGTTGCTCCAGACCACCCGGCCGCTGGCCGGCTCGACCACCTGCAGGGTCACGCCCACCGCCGGTTCGCCGTCCAGGCCGTTCTTGTACTGCCACTCGTCGACGCTGCCGGTGAGCACGTATTGCAGATTCTGTTGCCGCGCCCAGTCCAGGGCCGCGCGCTGGCGGGCCTTCTCGTCGTCGGTGGGATTGCCACCCTGACTGTCGTCATAGACCTGCGGACGGATGCCGCGCTCGCCGAGCACGCTGACCAGAATCTGCGCCGCGCGATCGCCGGCCATGGGCGCCTGGGCATAGTTGGCCAGGGGCACCAGGCCCCAGCGGGCATCCTTGGGCAGGGCTTCGCCACTGGGTCGGGTAAAGCTCGAGCAGCCGGCCAGCAGCACGGTGGCGACACTGGCGACGAGCAGACGCGTGATGTTCATGAGGTCTCTCCCTTGAAGCGGCCTAGCGACCGATTCGATTGCTGTATTGAATGCCCAGGGTGCTGCCGGCCTGACCGCCGCTGCCCTGGGGCGCGGACTGGTAGCCGGCGGTGAACGCCAGTTCGTCGTCGCCGAGCACTACCATGCCCAGGCCGACATTCAAACCGTAGTTGAATTCGCGCTCGGTCCACTGCCAGCCGACCAGGGTGTCCACCAGCCAGCTGTATTGGGGATGGGTGCGGTTGAGCGAACCGGGAATGCCACGCCGCCAGCTGCTGCCGACATAGAGCTGGCCATAGCGATCCTGCAACAGCTGGGTGCCACCCAGGGCTTCCAGGTCGGCCACGGTGACCTCGCCGTTCTCGCCACTGCCGGCCAGCGGCTGCAGGTAGCGGGTGACGCTGGCGGGCAGGGTGCTGCGCGCACTGTTCTGCTGATAGGTGATGCCACTGCGCACCTGCCAGGTGGGACCTTCGAAGAAGATCATGTGGCTCAGCTCCAGGTTGAAGGCGAAGCCGCTGCCCAGGGCATCGCCGTCCCGACTGGAATAGCGATTGTGCGCCGCCCGCCAGCTCAGCTGGTCGCGTGGCGTGAGATTGTGACGACCGGCCAGACTGACGCTGTCACGCCGGCCGAGGGCCCGCAGATAGCCGCTCTCGTCGGGTTGCCGGTGCCAGTCCAGGGCCGCTTCGATCTCGGTGTTGCCATCGATACGCCAGGTGCGGGCGACGCCCAGGCCCAGGCGATTGCTGTCCGAACGCTGGCTGGCGTCGACGGTGGTTTCCAGACCGCCATCGGCCAGGTTCTTCAGCACCTTGAGCAGCATCTGGTGTTCGTTGCCCAGGGCATCGGACTTGAGGCCACTGCTCTCCACGCGATTCTGCTTGAGCTGGACATCGGCATAGATGTCATCGCTGAGTCGCCGGGCGGCGCGCACCTCGGTGCCCTGTTCGATCAGACCGCCATAGTCGCGGCGTTCCCAGCCGGCCTGGACGCCGTTGGGGGTGCGCTCGGCCTGCTCGGTGGCCTGGCGCAGCAGCTGCCGCTGGATGACCTCCGGCGGCTCGTCACCGGCGGCGGTCAGCGCCGCGGCCTGGGCGTCGCCGGCATGGCCGAGGCGCTGCAGCACCTCGACACGCTGCGCCGGGTCCAGGTCGCCGGCCGCCAGCAGCTTTTCCAGCTCGCCGCGATTCTGCCGACGCAGGACCTCCTGCAACTGCTCGTACTGGCGGACCTTCAGGCCACGGCTCTTGGCCCAGGCCAGCCATTCGCCCTTGAGGCCGTCGTCGTTGTTCTGGCTGAGGGCGTCGAGCCACTGATCGAACCAGAGTTGCAGCATGCTCGGCGAGCCATCCTGCCAGAGGCGCGCCTGGGCCAGCGCCGCCTGGGGACCGCGCAGGCTGGAGAGCAGGCGCAGGTAGGTGGCATAGCGCTCGGGGGTGGCCGGTACCTCGTCGTTGGCCAGGTGCGGCGTGACGGCCTTGCGCAGCCGCAGCGCCGCGTCCTGGTGACCGGCGGCGTCCAGGGCATCGGCGTAGGCGGCCTGCACCAGCCAGTCCTGGGGATGGGCGTCCAGGTAGCGGCGATACCAGCCAAGCGCCTCTTCCGCCTGGCCCAGCAGCACCAGGCCGCTGCCGAAGGGTAGCCAGAGCACGTCGCTGTCCCGGGCCAGGCCCTTCCAGTCGCGCAGCAGGGTGGCCAGTTCGGTCTGGCGATTCTGATCGATGAGCAGCCACAGCAGCCGTTCGCGGAAGCGGTCGTCATCCGGAAAGCGCTGCAGGGCCTGGCGATAGCCCTCTTCGGCCTGGGCGATGCGCCCGCGCTGGAAGTCCAGCCCCGAGCGCGCCAGCCAGACCGCGGGATTGTCGGCCGAAGCCGGCTCGCGCGCGGCACTGGCCAGCAGCCGCTCCAGCGCCGCGGTGTCCTTGAGTTGCTCGGCCCATTGCAGGGCGTCGGTCAGGCGCTTCTGGTTCTTGCTCTTTTCCCAGCTCTTTTCCAGCAAGGCCAGGGCCTTGCGCGGCGCCGTGCGCAGATAGATCGCCAGCAGTCGATCCTCGTCGTTGGCGGTCAGGCCCTTGTCGATCGTGGCCAGGCGTTCGAAGGCCAGCTGGGCTTCGCCGTCGCGCTCCAGCTCCCAGGCCAGCTCCGCCCGCAGCCGCCAGTAGTCGACGCCCTGCCGCTGCCTGGCCGGCATGCCCTCGAGCACCTTCCAGGCTTCTTCGGGCTTGAACAGCTCCCACAGGGTGCCGGCCCAAGTCAGATACTCCGCGTTGGTCAGCGGGAATCTCTTGCCGAACGCGGCCCAGCCTGCGGCTTCGGCGTCGCCCTGCTCGGTACGGGCCAACAGCTGCTGCAGCCGCTCCCAGGCCAGGCGCTGCTTCGGCTGACGCCGGAGGTAGTCCCGCAGCCAGCGCTCCTCGGCGGCGGGATCGCCCAGGGATTCGTAGGCGAAGATCAGCGCATCCAGTTCGGTCTTGTCCAGCTGCCGTTGCCGCGACGCCTCGGCCAGCAACTCGACCACGGCATCGAAGCGAAACGCCCGCGCGGCCAGCTTCCAGGCATGATCGCGCCGTTCCGGATCGTCCTGGCGCGCCAGCAGGCGCAACCAGAGGTCGAGGGCTTCGTCCATATGCCCGGTCCACTCGCCCAGCTGGGCCAGTTCCGCGAGCAGTTTTTCATCGTCCGGACGCAGCGCCAGCAGCTGATGACCCTCTTCCCAGGCACGTTCGGTGTCGCCTCGGCCCAGGGCCAGCCGGTACGCGGCCTCCAGGGCGGCCGGGTCGTCCGGCTGCCACTCGCGCCAGCGATCGATCAGGCGCTGGGCCAGGTCCAGGCGCCCGCTGCCCTGGGCGGCGGCCACCCCGGCCTGCAGCCAGGCCAGACCGCTGGCATCGGCCTGCAGCCGCGGCAGTTCCTGCTCCAGCAGGGCGGCGGCCTCGGCGCCCTGGCCGGCGGCAAGCCAGGCATCGAAGGCCTGGTGCCGGTAGCCCTGGCGTTGCTCGGCCGAATCGGCGAGATCGGCCAGGCGCAGATAGAGGCGCGCGGCCTCCTGCTGACGACCGCCGGCCAGGCTCCAGCGCGCCGCCTGCTCCAGCCATTGCTGGCGCCGGGGCGGATCGCGGCGCGCCAGTTCGACATAACGCTGCGCCGCCGTGGCCGGATCGCCCAGTTGCAGGGCGCGCTCGGCGACCCGTTGCAGCTGGGGCGTGCTCAGGGTCGCCACGTCCAGGGCGCTCAGCTGTTGGGCCAGGCGCTCGCGCTCGGCGTCGGCCAGGCCTTGCGGCTGGGCTTCAGCCTGCAGGATGTCCAGCTCCAGGGCATAGAAGGGCGTCGACGCCAGCGGTTTCGGCAGCAGCTGCAATTGCCGCCGCGCCTCGTCGATGCGCCCGAGGGCGATCAGCTGGTCGATCAGCTTCATGCGCAGCCCGGTGTCGTCCGGGGTCGCCTTGAGCAGCACCTGGGCGTAGCTGATGGATACCTGATCGGCCGGCTCCTCGCCGGGCAGGAAGACCTGCTTGCCATGAAAGGTCAGCACCAGCACCAGTGCGGTGAGGAGCGCGACCCCCAGCAGCGTCCAACCACTCAGGAGCCGGGTTTTCTTAGCCGCAGACGATCTCACCGTCACTCACTCGTGTTAGCGGAAGTTTGAACGTCTGAAGTCCGGCCGCAGCCGGCTGGCTCTTGTAGCGCTCGCGACCGACCCGCACCTCGCAGGCCGAGGACGCGCGCAGGGTCAGCTCCAGCGGGAATTGTCCGGCGAAGGCGAAGCGGATGCGCGTCGGCGACAGGTAGTCCCACTGCTGCAGCGGAATGTTGGCCTCTTCCAGCGCGGGGGTGGGGTCGCGGCTGTCACGCAGGACCAGCCGCGCCTGAGCGCCGGCCAGGTGGACATAACGCCCCTGCGGCAGGTCGCGGACCCCAGCGATGCCCCTGGAGCGCTGCAGATCCGGCCAACCCAGGCGCGGATCCAGGCGCAGGGTACGCAGACCGTCGAGGGCCTTGATCGACCAGCTGCCGTCGTCTTCCCGGGCGAGACTGGCGGTATAGAAGCCGCGCAGGCGACTCAGGTAGTCGCTCATCCACAGCGAAATGGGATGTTCGGCGGCCATGCCCTGGTAGATCTCTTCCATGACCTTGAGCGACGCCTGCTTGGTGCCCGAGTAGAAGTGGTAATAGAGATGCAGGCCGCGCAGACGCCGGGGGTGCTCGGTCCGTTCGAAGGTATAGAGCAGATCGCGAAAGCCGTAGTAGGGACCGCGCCAGAGATTGGTGTAGACGTTCTCGTTGATGATGGGCGCATAGAACTGCAGGCCGCCCGGGGTGGGGCGGATGAAGGGATAGAGTCCGCTCACCGAAGGCTGCGACCGGGTGATGTGCGAGTTGCCGCCGTTCACGTTGAGCAGGCCATTGTCGTAGGCGAGCTTGAGGGTGGCGGCATCCGGCTGGGCGTCCCCGGACCAGAACACCATCTTCACCGGCTTCTGCGGGGTGGTCAGGCGCTCGTTGATATAGCGGGTCGAACCCACGATCTCCCGGGTGAAATCCACCTTGTCGTAGCCGGGAATCTGCATCATGTAGCCGTACTGGGCTTCGAAGTTCTCGCTCTGCTCGGCCACCGCCGGTTGCCAGAAGAACGGGTGGCTGAAGGTGTGGGTGGCCACCTCCACCTTGGGATCGGCGAACAGGCGACGGGCGATGGGCTCCAGTTGCGCGGTCAGCTCCGGATAGCGGCCCTTGGGGCCGACCTCGCCTTCGATGATCGACGCCGAGGTCAGAAAGGGATGCGGCTGGATGAACTGCTCCAGCACCACCTGGCCGGAAAAGGGCGCACCGGGAATCTCCGCCTTGGAGGCGAAGGCGTCGCCGTCGATGTGCACGGTGGCGATGCGTCGACCGTTCTCCGTGGTCGGATCGGGTACCGGCAGGGGTGGCAGTTGCAGGGTCTTCGCGGTGAAGGCGAAGGGATCGATGATCCAGCGACTGGCTTCGGGACCGTCTTCCATGACATAGGGGCCGAAGGCGAAGCCGCCCCAGGAGGCCACGCCCATGGGCACGAAGGTGCCGCCCGGACCGCTCAGGCTGACCACCGGGGTCGGCCCACCGGGCAGCGTCTGCACGGCGGGCAGGTCACGCGTGCGCAACTTGACCGGTGCTTCGAAGTTGCCGGCCAGGGCAGGGTCCAGCACCTTGAGGGTCAGGCCGTCGGGCAGTGGCTTGCGACTGACGCCCAGACCCAGGCGCTTGAGCAGGGCCTCGTTGTCCAGCGGCAGGCCGCCGAGAATCAGCAGGGGGGTCTTTTCGTCCAGGCGCAGGCCGATCCAGTCGCTGAATTCCCGGGAATGAGGGGGCGGACCGCTGGTCATCCACACCACCACCCCGGCGTAGAGAGCACTGGGCCAGGCCGCGGGCAGCGGCTTGGAGGCATCGAAATAGTCCAGGCGATAGCCCTGATACTCCAGGGCACTGCCCAGGAAACGGTGCACCGCCGACTGGCGCAGGGCGCCTTCGCGGCCGTCGTAGAGCAGCGCCAGCCGCCGTGGCTGCAGGGCCACCGAGCTGATGCCCAGGGTATTGAGATCGGGCGTGGTGATATAGGGCACATAGCCTTCGTCGCGCAGCCGCTTGGCCAGGCGCCAGGCTTCCTCACGCTGCTCCGGCGGCAGGTACTCGATGGCGATGACCGGGATACCGGCACTGCGCGCCGCCTCGATCCGCGGCTTCAGCCACTCGCGGTCTTGCTCGCTGACGGGACGATAGGTCTTCTTGCCGGCATCCCAGCCGGCGTAGAGGGATTCCACCGCCATGGCGGCAGCCACCCCGGGCAATTCCGGTTGCACCTCGAAGCCACGGTTGAAGAACAGCTTGAGCGCTGGCTGGCTGCGGTGCAGCTCGGCCAGCAGGCTCTTCAGCGCCAGGCGCTGGGTTTCCCGCTGGTCTTCGGCCACCAGTTGGAAACTGTCGAGGGTGTCGAGGAACAGCCCCGTGTAACCGGCTTTGGCCAGCTGGGCGGCGCGTTCGAGCAGGTGGGTTCGCCATACCGGCGCTGCCAGGTTCATCACCTGGCTGCCCCAGGCCTTGTTGGCCACCGGGCTGGCACCCGCGCTGAGACCGGCCTTCTCCAGCGCCGCCGCATCGCCGGCGAATTCGCCGATGGACAGGTAGGCGAAGGGCTGGGCACCGCCGTCGTGCAGCGCGCGGACATCGGCAGCACTGGCATGGCCGGGTTCGAGCACCACCCAGTCGAACTGGGCGAGTTCGGCCACCGGCGGCTTTTCCGCGTACCAGAAAGCCACGCTGGCAGGCGCGGCCAGGGCCGTTCCCATGAGGGATAGGGAGCCCAGCAGCCATACCGTCAGCCGGCGCCACCAACCGAAGCGGGACCCTGCCCTAATTGCCTTGCCTGACGCCACACCCAGTCCTTAAACGTGCCCAACTTCGGTATCAGGTTAGCTACATTACGCAAAAGCGTGACGAAAAACTGCCTGCGCCAAGCCGAGCGGCAGCAATTACCGGGTTAATAGGTATCGAAATAATTAATTGTCTGCTGGAAAGCCTGTCTAGGCAGCGGGTTTCAGACGTGTGGGCGAGGAGGTGTAGCGCGGGAAGGCAGGAGGGGTGTCGCGGAACATCAGGGGAATTGCCGTCATGCGCGGCGGTAACCGGCATGACGGCAAGCGAGCGCTGTTACTTGAAGCTGCTGTTCAGGTTGGCGCTGGTGGAGAGGATGTTGGTCGAGCCCAGCAGCTGGCTGACGAAGCGGTTCCAGCGGGTGATACCGGCCGGGCCGACGAAGACCACGTCCTGCGGCTGCAGATGGAAGTTCTGCGCCAGCACATAGGCGGTGGGATTCTTGGCCGCCAGGTGGAAGACCTGGGCGGTGGCACCCGGGGCCTTCAGGTCTTCCGGGCCACGGATGACGTAGACGGCATCGGCGTTGGCGGTTTCCTGCTGGATACCACCGGCTTGGCTCAGGGCTTCCATCAGGTTCAGGTTGGTGATCTTGTAGCTGACCGCTGCCGGAGCGCGGACTTCACCCACCACATAGACCTTGCGGGCATCGTTGTAGGGCAGGTGCAGGCTGTCGCCGTCCTTCAGGTAGATGCCGTACAGCTTGGAATCCTTGCGGTTCAGGCTGTCGGTGTCCAGGCGGTATTCCTTGCCGTCACGCACCAGGGTCACGCCGGTCAGATCGGCGCCACCGCTGTTGGCCACGCCGGCCTGGCCCAGGGCTTCCACCAGGGTGATGGGCTTGGTGGTCAGGGGAATGGCGTCGCCCTTGTTCACGGCGCCGGAGATGGTGACCTTCTGGCTGCCGAACTTCAGCACGCTGACGTCGACCTGGGGATTGTCGATGAAGGTGGCCAGACGACGGGAGATATCGGTACGGATCTCTTCCAGGGTCTTGCCGGCGGCGCGCACGGTGCCGACGTAGGGGTAGAACAGGGTGCCATCCGGACGCACCAGGCGACCGTTGGCTTCCAGCTGCTGCTGGGCGCCGGACGGAGCGGTCAGTTCGGGGTGATCCCAGACGGTGATGTAGAGCAGGTCGCTCGCACCGACGCGGTAAGCCTGCGGCTTGTAGTCCAGCAGGGGCTTGAGGTCGGGAGCCTTGGACAGGGCCGCGGAATCCTGGCTCATCAGCAGCGAGCTGGTGATCGGGATCAGCTGGACCTTGGTGCCCTGGATGCTCGGATCGCTTTTCAGGTCGTCCTGATCCAGGTACTGACCCGGGGAGTAGGCACAACCCTGCAGGACGATGCCAGACAGCAAGGCCAGAGCGGTAAATTTGGTTTTCATGTCATTCGTCCTTGATTGCTGATTGAGTGTGAGCAAGAGGAATAAATCGGAAGGTAGAAGCAACGAGCCGGTTATTCATGGTGTTCCTTCGCGAGACATAACGGTCCTCGACAGGGGACTGGATTCCATGCGGCCAGCCTATCCAGCGGCGAGAGAACTCGGGTCTCAGCTTTTAGTTGTACGAGCACCTGAGTCTGCTGGTCTAGGACTGGCCCTTGGCCATCGAGTTCAGCGCCACCGGAGCGGAAAAAGGTGACGCCGTTCGAAATCTGTCATATCTCCGCTAACGAGGTCCTATGACTTCGCAGTCATGTTTGTTCAGGTGTTTTTCTAGCAGGGCCGTCTGCGGCTTCTCCGCGCCATTCTTCGGTTCGATGGCCAGAGGATAGTCGCCCCACCCCGGACCCGCCGCCCAATAGGCGCTGGGTACGCACTGCTCGCCCAGATAGCTGAGCAGATTGTCCATGGCTTCCAGCCATTGCGGGTGTGCAGGTATCCCATATTCGCCAATGAAGCCGCGCAAATTGTGCTTTTTCAGCCACTCGATGAAGGGGCGGGTTCTTTCCACGCCGATCATGGGATGGACGCCCTTCATGCCCGAGGCGTAGTTGCCACTGGAGTCTTCGTCGAAGTAGATGTGCGCCTCGTAGATCAGGTTGTCCGCCGGATCCTTGATCAGCAGATCGCCATTCACCTGTGGCCAGCGCTGGGCACTGGACCAGCTGTCGCCGGCGATGAAGATCGGCGTCTTCATGTCCACCGTGCGGATGCTGTCCACGGCCGTCTGCGCCGCCCGCGGCCAGAGGCCCTGGGTGTCATGGGGTTCGTTCATGACATCGTAGCCGTACAGCGCCGGATGCTTCTGGAAGGTCAGCGCCAGGCGCTTCCAGACATCGGCGTAGCTGGCATAGGACACCTGGGGCGAGCCGATCAGCTGGCCGCGATAGCGTGCGTAGTTGTGCAGGTCGAGGATCACCCGGATGCCGTACTTGTCGGCGAAGTCCAGGGTGCGCTGCAGCAGGGCGACCTGGGCCTGATCCAGTTCACCGCCCAGCTGGGGCTGCACCCGCTCCCAGAGGAAGGGGAAGCGGATGAAGCGGATGCCCTTGGCCGCGTAGCGGCGGAAGTAATCCTCGGTGGGATAGAAGTAGTTGGTGCCTTCCACGCCGGGCAGCACCTGGCCGGCGAAGCCGGCGGCCGACAGGTTGATGCCGATGAGATCCACCTTGGCTGTCGCCGGCTGTGGCTGAGCCTGGCCATAAAGCGCCGCGGAAAGTAATACGGTGGCCAGCAGGCCACCACCGATACGACGTTTCACTCGTGACACGGACAGCACCTCTCGTGTGTTGCGTAAGTTCGTCTGGACAGGGCTCCCTCAGGAGCTCTGCTGGTAGACCGGCGTGGGTTGCAGCGGCGGCGTGCGCCGGGCGAAGTATTCCAGCGCCAGGTAGTCCACGGTCACCCGGATGGTCCAGGCGATGGCGGCGCCCATGATGGAGAAGTGTTGGATGCACACCACCAGCAGACCCAGGTAGGGCAGCAGCTCGGCGAGATGGATCATCGCCGTGGTCCGCGAATGGCCGCGGGCCTGGATTTTGGCGAAGGGAATCTGCGCCAGGGCGTTGAAGATGAAACCCACCGCCAGGATGCGCAGGATCTGCGCGGCATCGCCGCCGTACTCCGGACCCATCCACACGGTCATGATCCAGGGCGCCAGGATGAGGATCGGCAGCACCATCGCCAGGCTGATCAGCAGCAGGCCCCAGAAGGCCTTGTTGGCTTGGCGCGCGGCGTCGTCGCCGCTCTTGCTCAGCAGCGGGAACACCACCCGGGCCACGGCATTGGGGATGATCAGCATCCGCGAGACCGCTTCGGCCGGAGCGGTATAGAAGGACACGCGGCTGGCGCCGACCATGTGCGACAGCACGAAGCGGTCGAAGTAGACCATCAGCGGACTGATGATGTTGCTCACCGTCATCCAGCTGCCGAATTTCAGCAGTTCCTTGAACACCTCGACCTTGAAGGTGCGGATGCCTTCCGGGAAGTCCTTGTGCAGCGGCCAGTAGGCCAGCGCCATGGACACCACCCGCGCCAGCACCAGACCGATCACCGTGGCGGAAAAGCTCGGTTCGATCAGCACCGCGATCAGCGGCGCGATCGCCAGCAGGCTGTTGGAGAAGGTCCGCAGGATGTTGAATTCACCGAAGCGCTCGTTGCCTTCCAGGTAGGCGAACCAGACCGTCGCCAGCAGGAAGGGCGGCACGCACAGGCTCAGCCAGCGAAAGCCGGCCACGGCATTGTCGAAATGTTCGGGCGAGACGTGCAGCAGACTCACCACCTTGCCCGCGCCGAACCACAGCAGCAGCGTCGCCAGCAGACTCAGGCCGATGACGGCGCCGGTGGCCGTGCCCATGACCAGCCGGTTGAGTCCCTTGTCGCCATGGTGCATGGCCACGGCGCGGATGACCGCCCGCGACAGGCCGGCATCGAACAGGGTGGCATAGCCGACGATGGCGAAGGCCAGGGTGAACAGGCCGAACTGCTCGACCCCGAGCAGGCGCGACAGCACGCCCATGGTGGGCAGCGCGATGGCACTGGGAATGACGACACCCAGGATGTTCCAGGTGCTGTTTTTGATCATCGACATCGTGGGGGTGAAAACTCCTTGAGGCCGCCCGACCGACGTCGGGCGGCACGCGGGATCAGACCGGGCGAGCCAGCTGGCTGCTCGGACGCGGGTAGGGACTGCTGACGTAGGTCTCCTGGACGGATGCGGAGCTGTAATGGTGCAGCGCACGCAGCGCCTGGATCACCAGCAGGTAGCAGATGGTGGCCTGGAGGTACTCGAAGAAACCGGCCAGCGGCCAGATCACCAGCTGCGCCAGGGTGGCGGTCACCACGAAACCGGTATCGGGGTGCAGCATCTTCGCCCAGCGATAGTAGAGGAACAGCGACACCGGGATGATGATGAAGGCCAGGAAGCCGAAGCGGAACAGGGTGCCGAACACGCCGACGTCGGAAAGGAAGAAGTACTCACCGAAGTAGGGGATGAAGCCGTTGTTCCACATCAGCGACAGCGAGCCGCTCGGCAACCAGTGGTTCTGACTGAGGTGGGAGAAGATGTAGCCGATGGTCTGCTCGCGCACCCCGTCGGTGGGGCCGTCCTGCACCGACTGGGCATAGAAGTCCAGGTTCAACCCCAGCACCTTCATCAGGTCCGGGAAGATGAAGAAGGGCGATAGCAGCAGCGCGGAGACGCAGATCCAGACGATCGACTTGCTCTTCAGGCAGAACACGGTGAACACCAGCGCCAGCACGATCAGCTGCCGGGTCTGGGTGCCGAACACCAGGGTCAGCAGGAACACCATGGCCAGCACGATGTGCACGGTCTTGCTGCGCGCCGAGCCATCGATCGGCGAGATGCCCTTGTTCCAGGTCTGGATGCAGTAGAAGTAGGCCAGGCACAGCGCCGGCGCACCGATGGAGGAACGGTCCGGGCGGTCGAAGGAGGACTGCTTGTCCCGCAGGTCCGGCAGCACGCCGAACTTGAACATCCAGGCCATGACGGCGGCCAGCAGCGCGGTGATCAGCAGGGCCTTCTCGAATTGCGAGGCGCTCATGTTGCGCCCCAGGAACATCAGGGTGGCGAAGCCGAAGCTGAACAGGATCCGCCGCTCCTCGATCAGGCCGTAGACCAGCGGCTGGCCGTAGAACAGGAAGGAAAAGATCGCTGGCAGACCGATGAAGACCACCGACGAATAGACGGCGTAGGTCATCAGGATCTTGAATTCGCGCTGCTGGGTACCAATGCTGGTCAGCAGGTAGAAAAAGGTGAAGGCCATGCAGATGGCCAGGTACAACTCGTTCAGATAGAGGATGCCGACCGGGTTGTGCGGGCTTTCGCCGAACACGTCCAGGTGCAGGATCAGCAACGGAACCAGGAGAACGAAGGAAACGGTACTTTTACGGAGAATGCTCATAGACCTACCCATCCAGACGGGACCACCGGACTGCTTGTCCGGTGGTCATCTTCCTTGCGGCTGAGAACGCTGCGGGGCAGCCCCTCAGGTGCGTCGACTGCTGCGTTCCTTGAGATAGATGGGCAGGATGCTCACCGCATCGTGCACGTAACGCTTGGCCAGCCGCTTGGGCTCCGAACACATCCGGTGCAGCCACTCCAGCTTGGCCTTCTGCATCCAGCGCGGCGCCCGCTTGACGGTGCCGACGGCGAACAGGATGGACGCGCCGATGCACAGGCCGACGCCGGTGCGCTTGCTGCTGTCGATCTGCCGCGCGAGCTTTTCCTGACGCGGCGCCCCGACAGCATAGAGGATGAACTCCGACGGATTCTGCATCACGAAGTCGACGCATTTCTGCGTTTCCAGCGGATCGTTGATGAAGCCCATCGGCGGGTTGTAGTGCGCCAGCTGCATGTGCGGATACATCCGCCGCAGCTTGCCCACGTCATTCTCGCTCGAACCGATCAACACCACCGACAGGCGCTCGTCGTTGGCCTTGCGCAGGATGCTCAGCGTCAGATCGCTGCCGGTGATAACCTCGGGTACGGCCACCCCCAGCGACTTGAGGATGGGCATCAGGATCCGGCTGTCGCAGATGCGCTTGCCGGCGCGCTGGTAGGACTCGCGCATGTCGGGGTTGCTCTGCAGCTGCACGACATGGTCGATGTTTGGCGTGACGATGTAGCTGTAGGGCCGGTGGATGTCCTGGCTGATCGAACTCATCAGCTCGTCCTTGGTACCGGTGAAGAAGTCGATACCAAAGGCTTGGGTGCGTAGGTTAGACATGCATCGTCGCTCCCTTGAAGGCGCCCTTCACGCCGGACCAGGCCAGTTTCGGATTCTTGAATTCCTTGAGCACGGTGATGCCGGACAGCAGCACGGCGGAGACCAGTGCGTAGGGCGTGCCATGGAATTTGCGATTGAAGCGGGTCGCGGCGCGATTACGGAAGTAGTGATAGAAGGCACTGCGTCCGCCCGAGCTCATCGAGCCGTAATGATAGAGCTGGCTCTCCCGCAGCACCTTGAGGGCGACGCCCTTGCGCTTGGCCTGGTACTGCCAGTCCACTTCTTCGGAGTACATGAAGTAGGCTTCGTCCATGAACCCGATCTCGGTCAGCAGGCTGGCGCAGAAGGCCATGCTGCAACCCATGATGTAGTCGGGTTCACGATCGAGCTTGGCGATGTCGCTGACCGCGATGTCCTTGCCCAGCAGCTTGGACTTGCCCAGCAGCGGGTAGAGGATGCCGCCGCCATAGCATTCCAGGCGACCGGTCTGGGAGCTCAGGATCACCGAGCCGACGATGGTCTTGGGCGCGCGCTGCAGCTCGGCCAGCAACGGGGCGAAGGCATCGTCCTTGACGTAGGCGTCGTTGTTGACGACCCAGAAATGCTTGACCGCCAGGTTGTCCAGCGCCCAGCGCATGCCGTAGTTGTTGCCACCGGCGTAGCCGTCGTTGCGTGGACTGGCGAGCACGGTGACCTGGCTCAGGCCGTTGTCGGCCTGCCAGCGTTGCAGGACGTCGATGGAGCCGTCCTGGGAATCATTGTCCACCACCACCGCGTGATCGATGGACGGGCAGTGCTTGAGGATGCTCTCCACACAACTGATGGTTTCGTTGGGGGCCTTGTAGTTGAGCACCATGACTACGTTCATTGGCGTGTTCCTATTCTTCAGAATCATCAATCCGGTACAGCGTCGAGATCCAAGGCTGCCAAGCGTGGCCGGGTTCAGGAGCGAACCCTTCGAAATCGCTGTGTGAGGTAGTTTCTTGTTCGATGCGCCTGTACGAATACTGCCGCGATCCCTGAAGGGATTGGCTGGACGGCGCTCGGGCCGTCCAGCCGGGGTCGTGCATCAGCTCTTGGCGTTCTGCTCGTAAGAGTAGTGATAGTTGCCGTAGGAGCCGTAGTTACTGGCCTTGCGCTCCACGGCGTTGAAGATCACGCCCTTGAGCGGAATGCCGTTGAGGTCGAAGCGGCGCTTGGTCGCCTCAAGCTCCTTGACACTGTTCACGCCGAAACGTGCGACGATCAGGCTGGTACCGGCGTGGCTGCCGATGATGCCGGCCTCGGTCACCGCCAGGATCGGCGGGGTGTCGATGATCACGATGTCGTACAGCTCGCTGAATTTCTTCAGCACGGTGGTGAATCTCAGGCTCATCAGCAGTTCCGACGGATTCGGCGGGAACTGGCCGCAGGAGACGAAATCCAGGCTGCCGACTTCGGTCTTCTTGATGGCATCGTTCAGGGCGATGCGGCCACTCAGCAGATCGGACAGACCGTCCTGCTGCTTGGTGTTCATCAGCTTGTGCAGATAGCCCTTGCGCATGTCGCCATCGATCAGCAGGACGCGTTGACCGGACTCGGCGATCACCGCGGCCAGGTTCGAGGACACGAAGGACTTGCCGACGCCCGGGCTGGGACCGGAGATCATCAGGATGTTGTTCTTGGCCTCGATCATGGCGAAGTGCAGGCTGGTACGCAGGCTGCGCAGCGCCTCGGTGCTCAGATCGGTCGGATGGGTGAGGGCGGTCAGCGAGGACTCGCCCGGCTGCTTGGTGCCCAGTACCTTGGTGGTGTCCGCCTGGTTCTTGCTGTAGGGGATCGAGGCGTAGACCGGCAGGCCGATCTGCTCGATGGCTTCCGGGGTCTCGACACCGCGACGCAGGGTGTGACGGGTGTAGACGATGGCCAGGCCGACGATGCCGCCCAGGATGATGGCGACGGCGATGATCAGCGGCTTGTTGGGAGCGGACGGATCGTCGACGTTGGCATTGGCGTTGTCGATGATGCGGACGCTACCCACGGTACCGGCGCGAATGACTTCCAGCTCCTGGGCCTTGTTCAGCATCAGCGCATAGGTCTGACCGGTCACTTCGATGTCGCGGTTCAGGCGCAGCAGTTCCTGCTGGGTTTCCGGCAGCACTTCGACGCGCTTCTGCAGCTTGGCGCGCTCGGCCTGGAGTTGGCCCAGCTGGCTCATCAGCGCCTGATAGGCCGGGTGCTGGCGAGTGAACTTGCGGTCCATCTCGGTGCGCTTGAGGTTCAGCTCGGAGATCTGGTTATCCAGGGCAACGGTCTGTTCCAGGACACCCTTGGTCTCGCTGTCGATGTCGACCGACTTCTTGTTGGTCTGGTAGTAGTTCAGCGCGGACTGGGCCTTTTCCAGATCGGATTTCACGACCGGGATCTGGGCGCGCAGGAATTCCAGGCTCTGGGTAGACTCGGCGGCGTTGCGATCGATGTTCTGCTGAACATAGATGTCCGCGACTTCCTGGACGATGGCCTGGGCCTTCAGCGGATCCGCGTCTTGCAGACCGACACCGATGATGCCCGACATCTTGCCGCGTTCACCGGCGACGATGCGGCCCTGGTATTCCTGGATGGTCTTGGAGAAACGCTTCTTCATGATGGTGAATTCGGTGCCGGGGCGAGCCTGCAGCGTAGTCACCTTGATCTGGTAACCGGCATTGCTCACCGGCTGGCCGAGGCCACCGTGCAGTACCACTTCGTCGTCGGCGTTGAAGACGGTGAAGTTCTGGTTGTCCTCGACCTTCAGCTTCATCGGCTTGTCGAGGTTGCTGTCCGGCACTTCCAGCTGGTCGATGACCAGTTTCTCGCCGCCCCAGGCGAAGCTGTTCAGGCCGAGCAGGGGAGAGGCGACGTCGGTTTCATTCTGCGGCTCGAAACGGCGCGCGACGAAGTTGCCGATCAGTGGGAAATAGCGCGGCTTGACCTCGATATCCAGCTTGAGGTTCTCGATCGCCTTGCCGATCACCGAGCGCGACTTGAGCAGCTCGATCTCGGTCACCGCCTCAGGCATGGGCGGCGGCATGCCGCTGGTCTGGTCGGTCAGTCGGGTAACGCCCTTCTTCTCCATTTCGATCTGGATCATGGCGTTGGACGAATACATCGGCGTGGCCAGGATGGCGTAGCCAATACCGAGCGCAGCGAAAATGCCGATTACCGACAGCAGTTGCCATTTGTAATCGATCAACATTCCGAAGAGTGCGGAGAAGTTGATATCCGACTCATTTTTAACTTCGGGAGTAAAGCGAGGCATCGTGGTCATGAAATTCCTTCTTCCCTATTTGATGTATGGAAGCCAACTGTCTACACAGCGCGTCAAAAGTATTTGGACATTTTGAAACATCTCTTTAGAAAGGCGATAAGGGTCTGGTACTTCTTGATTGCTCAACCATTTCCCGATCAGAAAAACCTTACCCCTGACTTCAGGAGCAATACTTTCGACGGAGCGTGAGTGGAACTCTTCCATGGTCAAAATCAAATCCGCCTTGCGCAGCATCTCTGCATCCGCCTGGCGAGCTTTGTGGGTGGTGAAATCGATGCCGTTCTCCCGTAGCAATACCTCCTGAGCGGTCTTTTCCATGCCGTGGCCGACCAGCGCCCTGATGCCGGCCGAACCGACCTGGACGTCACGGCCTTCCAGCGCCTTGGCCAGTAGTGCTTCTGCGACCGGGCTGCGGCAGATGTTCCCTTCGCATACAACCAATATCGACTTGATCATTCTTCAAAAACCTTCCTGTTGTCCGGACAACAGGTATCGACGGCAGATAGCCCAGCAAAGCCCGTACAGGAGTTGCTCGCTGCCGATGTAATTAGAGTCGGGAGTCCAGGCTCCAGATCGTCGTGCTGAGTAGTGGGGCCAATGGCCCCGGCCAGACTCAGTATGCGTTCTTATTGATGAAGCCTTTGAACAGCGTGAGGAAGATGATCTTGACGTCCCACCAGAAGGACCAGTGGTGGATATAGTCCAGATCGAACTCGACGCGCTTCTGCATCTTGTCCAGAGTGTCGGTCTCGCCGCGCCAGCCATTGACCTGAGCCCAACCGGTAATGCCGGGCTTCATCTTGTGGCGGAGCATGTAGCCCTGCACCAGCTTGCGGTATTGCTCGTTATGAGCGACGGCATGGGGACGGGGACCCACGATGGACATTTCGCCGCGGAGTACATTAATGAATTGAGGCAATTCATCGAGAGACGTACGTCGTAAAAATGCACCAAACGGGGTGATGCGGGAGTCATTCTTGGTCGCCTGGGTGACCTTGGCGCCATTTTCCATGACCTTCATGCTGCGGAATTTCCACACTTCGATCGGCTTGCCGTCCATGCCGTAGCGCTTCTGCTTGAAGAAGATCGGACCGGGCGAGGTGATCTTGATGCCGATGGCGATGGCCAGCATGGGCAGGGAGATCATGGCCAGGATGATCGAAGACAGCACGATGTCCTCGATACGCTTGACGATATGGCTGGCGCCATCCATCGGGGTATCAAAGATGCTGATGCTGGGCAGGCCGTCCAGGCTCTCGCTACGGGCATGCAGCAGGTGGAACATGAAGATGTCCGGGATGATGTAGACCGACGCGGTGGTATCGCTCAGCTCCTGGACCAGCCAGTTGATCTTGCTCTGATCGGCCATGCCCAGGGTGATGTAGACCTTGTCGACCTGGCCGGAGCGAACGTCCTGCATGAGGCGATCCAGACCGCCATTCAGCGTCGGGCTGGGTACGCCTTCTTCACCGGTGTCCTGGTTGTCGCTGTAGAAACCGGCGATGCGCAGGCCCATCCAGGGGGCGGTGCTGATGGTGTGCGCCAAGCGCTGGGCGACCATGCCGTTGCCGGCGATGGCGACATTGCGGGTGTTGATGCCGGCCTTGCGCAGGGAATGCATGATCGAGCGCAGCAGCACGCGATAGCCGCACAGCGTGCCCAGCGTCAGACCCAGCCAGCCCTGCATCACGCCAGGCGAGAGATAGGACTGATCGAAGAAGAAGTAGTCGACCATGAACACGGTCGCGAAGGTCAGCACCCAGTAGGTGGCGATCTTGAGCAGTTCGTCGGTGATGCGCTCACCCCGCCAGGAACCATAGACGTGGTTCAGCTCGGTGAGGAAATGGAAAATCAGCAAGGACAGGAAGATGACGACCCAATGCTCGGGACGCATGCCGGTTTCCGACGCCCAGGTGCCTGCCACATAGGCGCTCAGCGTGATCACGGCGAGGTCGAGCAGGCGGTGTGCGAGCGAGATTGCCGAGGAATTCGTATGCAAAATGCCGCGTTCTTTCAAATTCATGGTTCCATCCTTGTGCGTATACCGTGCACGAACTTTCAACTGGGCGAGGCAGCTACCAGCGTATGAAATGTTCACTATGGCGCTCTAGGACCGATGACTGACCACCGATCGCTAAATGCCATGATGGCTGTAGCGACGTTAGGACTCGGCACTGATAAAGAGGTTCACACGGTAAAAAGGCGGGAAGGCGCTGTCGAGTTGGCCCAGATCAGGGCAAATAGCACGCCAGTCGGGCTACGGCGGAGGAGGGGAAGTGAAGAAGGGGGGAGTGCGTCACAGCGCGGGCGGACGGCTGGCACACTTCTCTCGCATCAGGGTGCGATGAGTGGCTTGCCCGGGCAGCGGAAGGCAGGAAAACGTTCCGTCGGACTTTAACGCGGGATGTGGGAATTGTGAGCTGCTTCACCAAACAATGAGACAGCCAGACCGGTCAGGTCGGGTGTAGGCCAGTCCCTGGCCTGAAACACGCCTCAATGGCGATGATGGGACTGAAAACTCAGGGGGGAATTGACGGGAAGGTTGGAAATCTTGGAGTGCCAGGCTGAATTTCTCGAGTTGTCGTGGGAGAACAACAGGAACGACCAGCTGACGAGGAGCGAGGCGACCGCAAGCCAGGGCAGCTGGGCTTGGGCGAAGACGAGGCAACCGGCAACGCCGGTCCAAACGGGCAGGTAGTAGCGCATTTTTGTTATTCCTGCTTTTTTTGCGAGATTGCAACCTAACTATTGTGCAGACTTTGTGAGAAGTCCATCACCAAAAGGTATTTTTTACACTCCTCAGCTCAGATTCCGACAAACGTGCAGGATAGAGCGGCTGTAGGCCTATGCCGGGCAGGGTTTTTCCGCACTCAGCAGCAGATTCCGGGGTGTCAGGCTGGCCTGACAGAAGGTCCCCAGCGTCACACTGTAACCTTGCTCCTGTAGGAACAGCGCCTGGTCCAGCACCAGCCAGAGTTCCAGCGGACGGCGGAACAGGCCGCGCAGCAGTTCGAGATTACGAACTTCTGCCAGCCGCTGGAAGCCCCGACGTTCCCACAGCGGCCAGTCGATCGCCGCGGGAAGCTTCAGCGCCTTGCGCCGCGCCAGCTCCGCACCGAACGCCGAGAAGGGCTGGCGCAGCCAGTGGCTGGGTAGCGGCGGCGTATTGAGATAGACGTCGCGCCCACTGAGTTCGCGTTGCAGGAGATCGAATCCCAGGCGTCGCGCCATGGACAGGTCCCTGTCCCGCCGCACCCGCTGCCCGCCGGTGACGGTTTCGCAGAGCGCCAGGCGCAGGGCTTCGCGGTCCAGGCGCAGCGCCGAGGCCTGCGCCGCGGTGGACAACGGGTCATACACCTCGGTGGAGATGCGGTCATAGCAGCAGGGCGCCAGGGCCAGTTGCTGACAGCCGCGCGCTGCCGTCACCCTGAGCAGCCGGGTATGCAGGTCGCCGCAGGCATGCAGGGCGACGGGCGTGTCGCGACTGCCGAGCTGGTCGCCTGCCAGCGGTTGGAGCACATCGGCCTGATAATGGTGCACCGGGGCCCGGCCCCGGTGGCTGAGCCTTTCGCCCTCCTCGACCAGGGCCGCGTCGAACTCCAGGCAGACGGCTGGCGCACCCTGATGGGTCAGGTGCCTGGCCAGGTGGCCCTTGCCCGCGCACCAGTCGACCCAGCGCTGCACCGGTTGCCGGAAGTCCAGTTTGCGACTGAAGGCTTCGATCTGCAGCCACTTGCGCCCCGGCACGTCGACGTCTTGCCTGCCGGACAAGGTGCGGCCAGGAGCGTCTGGGTAGGCGTGGACCTGGCTGAGCGCCAGCGAGGTCTCTGCCAGGGAGCGGAAGGGCTCAGGTGCAGCCAGCAGCTGAGGGGTATTATGGGCGGCCTCGGCTTCCTCCAGACTGCGGGCCCGCAGCCAGCGGGCCAGCTCCGCATGGCTCGATTCCCAGGCCAGCTCCCGTTCGACGAAGGGTCTGGGTCGCCACAGGTGCTGATGGCGGGTTAGAAAGAGATCCAGGGCGGTGAAGCGTTCGAGGAAAGCAGCGGCGAGCATGATGGCATTATGCAGTGACGGGATTGGCAGGAAGGCAAGGCCTGGCCACTATTGTCACTTTGCCCGGGCATGCTTGGGTATCGAAATTTCCCGCGCCTGGCCAGGTGGCTGGCTGCGCTGCCGATCCGCATTCATTTGACGTTCGACGCGGGGCCTGCGGCTCTCGAAGAGCGAGGCCAGGCGACGACCGTGGGTCAGTTGGATGAATCGATTTATCTCAAAGCCGGACATCCGGTCGTGTGACCAGTACTTGTCGCGCTAACATTGTCTGTTCGGTATCTCCCAGAAGGAAAATCCTATGAAGCCAACCTCCCCGCACAAGCTGCGTCTAGCGTTCAGAGCCCTGCTCAAATCGGACAGCTGCTATCACACGGCGTCCGTCTTCGATCCCATGTCGGCGCGCATCGCCAACGACCTGGGTTTCGAAATGGGCATCCTCGGCGGGTCGGTGGCTTCCCTGCAGGTGTTGGCCGCGCCGGACTTCGCCCTGATCACCCTCAGCGAGTTCGTCGAGCAGGCCACGCGCATCGGGCGGGTCGCCCGGCTGCCCATCATCGCCGACGCCGATCACGGCTACGGCAATGCGCTGAACGTGATGCGCACCATCACCGAACTCGAACGCGCCGGGGTGGCTGCCCTGACCATCGAGGACACCGTGCTGCCGGCCGGCTATGGTCGCAAGTCCACGGATCTGGTGAGCGTCGAAGAAGGCATCGGCAAGATCAAGGGTGCGCTGGAAGCCCGTATCGACGAGGCCCTGAGCATCTTCGCCCGCACCAACGCCACCGAATTGAGCACCGAGGAAGTCATCTCCCGCACCAAGGCCTACGAGGCCGCGGGTGCGGACGGTATCTGCATGGTCGGCATTCGCGATTTCGCTCATCTGGAAGAGATCACCCAGCACCTGAGCGTGCCGGTAATGCTGGTGACCTACGGCAATCCCCAGTTGCGCGACAACGCCCGCCTGGCCAAGGCCGGGGTCCGGGTGGTGGTGAACGGGCATGCGGCCTACTTCGCGGCGATCAAGGCGACCTACGACTGCCTCAGAGAGCAGCGCGACATCACCGCGTCCGACCTGTCCGCGTCCGAACTCTCCACCAAGTACTCGACCCTGCAGGAGTATCGAGTCTGGGCGCGGGAATTCATGGACGTGAAGGAGTAACCATCAGGCGGTGCTCAGCGAACTCGGTTGCAGAGCCTTGCTGGGAAAGGGTGTCACGATCTCCAGATCCAGATCGGCGGGCAGATGCAGCGCAGCGACCCGGGCCTCGACAAAGGCGCGCATTTCCTGACGGAAGCGCTTGGTGGCGAAGCGCTCGGCATTCTGCCGGCACGCCTGCTGGCTGATCGGCGTTTCCAGGGCCTCGAACTGGCGCACGGCGGCGCATAGCGAGGCAGCGGTCTGCTCCGGATAGAAGACGCCGGTGGGGTGTTGCGCATCGAGGCCGCGCACGGTTTCCAGGACGCCACCCCGGCCATAGGCGATGACGGGGGTACCGCAGGCCTGGGCTTCGATGGGGGTGATGCCGAAATCTTCCTCGGCGGCAAAGACGAAGGCCCGCGCTCTGCGCATGTGGTCGAGCAGGCAGTCGAAGTCCTGGTAACCGAGCAGGGTGACGTTGGGGCCGGCGACTTCCTTGGCCTTCTCGAATTCGGGGCCGGCGCCGATCACCACCAGCTTCTTGTCGGGCATCGAGCTGAAGGCCTCGACGATCATGGGCATGCGCTTGTAGGGCACCATGCGCGACGCCGTGAGATAGAAGTCCTCCTTGCCGCCGCTGGGGGTGAAGCGACTGATGTCGACCGGCGGATAGATGACCTTGGCTTCGCGGCGATAGGCCTTGCTGATGCGCCGGGCGATGAAGTGGGAGTTGGCGACGAAGGCGTCCACGCCGGCGGCGGTGCGCTGATCCCAGATGCGCACGTAGTGCAGGATGACGCGCGCCAGCTTGCCCTTGAGGCCGCGGTCGAGACCGGCTTCCTTGAGGTACTGGTGCTGCAGGTCCCAGGCGTAGCGGATGGGCGAGTGGACATAGCTGATGTGCAGCTGGTCCGGACCGGTCAGGACGCCCTTGGCCACCGCATGGCTGCTGGAGATGATCAGGTCGTAGCCGGACAGGTCGAGTTGCTCGATGGCGTGCGGCATCAGTGGCAGATAGGTCTGATAGCGCTTCTTGGCCTGGGGCAGGCGCTGGATGAAGGTGGTGGTCGCCTGCTTGCCTTGCAGCTGCGCCCGATCCTCGTCCGAGAGGAAGTCGATCACGCTGAACAGGTCTGCCTCCGGCCAGATGTCGAGCAGTTCGGCGAGCACGCGTTCGGCGCCAGCAAAGGTTACCAACCAATCGTGAACGATGGCGATTTTCATGTCGTCTTCCTTAAGCGTGAAATGAAATCAAGTGCTGGTGCTGAATCATGGAGTGCGGGTCTTTCTGGTCACTGCATATCCCCAGGGCAGCCGGGTAATCTCGATCTCGTCCGAAGCGCTGTCGAGTTCATGCAACTTGATGGTTGGGCTTGGTGCAAAGACGGCGTCTGTTGCAGGCGTTTCGAAACATTCGGCGTTTTCCGGACGCTCCGCGGTCTCTGCCGCGGTAGCGTCCGAGCTGCTGGGCAGCCGGTGGCAATCAGCGACCTGAAGGACGCGCCCGGACACATTCGAGTCGTCGAGCGTCAGGGGTACAGAGGAACGGCTCTGGCCTGCCATGGCGTTGCTTGTCTCTTCCATGAGTTCTTGATCGCTGAATTGTTGTTGTGGGGTCGTTTCAGGCGGCTCTGGCCGTGGCCTTCGTGGTGGTCGCCAGGGCGCTGTCCAGCAGGTCGGAGACCTTTCTCGCCGAGGTCTGCCAGTTGAAGCGCTGGATGTTGGCCAGGCCCTTGGCGCGAAGCGCCTCCCTGAGCGGTGCGTCCTGGAGGATGGTGCGCATCGCCTGGGTGATGCTGGCCGTCTCGTAGGGATCGAAGTAGAGGACGCTGTCCTGCAGCACTTCCGGCATGGAGGCGGTGTTGGCCGAGATCACCGGACAGCCGCAGGCCTGGGCTTCGAGGGGCGGGATGCCGAACCCCTCGTAGAGCGACGGAAAGACGAAGGCGGTGGCCTGGCGATACTGGCGCGCCAGTTCGGCATCGTCGATGCGGCCGAGCAGCTTGACCCGCGAATCCCGGGCGGCCAGGGTCGCCAGGTCGTTCTGACCGAACACGGCGTGGCTGTCGCCGACGATGCGCAACTCGACCTTCAGATCCCGCGGCAGGGCGGCGAAGGCCTCCAGCATCCGCGAGAAATTCTTGTGGTAGCTGGGCGAGGACACCGCCAGCAGATAGGGGGTCTCGGCGCGATCGATCCGCGGCTCCAGGGTGAAGGCATCGGCGACGGCGTTGGGCACCACCGTGATCGAGTCGCTCGGATAGCGATAGAAGCGCGAGATCTCGTCCCGGGAGAATTCACTCACGGTGATCAGGGCATTCGAGCGCTTGAGCAGCATGGGGATCAGGCAGCGGTACGAGGTGCGGAATTTCCACGAATAGCTCTCGGGAAAGCGCACGTAGTTGATGTCGTGATGGGTGGCGATCTGGTTGGTGTAGAGCAGTGGCGCCGTGCTGCACAGCGACAGCAGCAGGGGGCTGCCCTGGCTCTTCAGCCAGTTCGGCAGATCCCATTGCTCCCAGCGCTGCCCCTGGCGGGTGCCGATGACTTCGATGCCCAGCCGTTTGGCCACCTCGGGCCTGACGGCGCCGGGCGGCGCGACGAAGCGCAGGTCGGATCTCAGCTTCGCCAGCTCCAGCGAGATGCATTCCGCGAAGCGCTGAACGCCGCGAAGATCCTGGGTGATGAAGCGGGAATTGACGATGATCATGATTCTGCCCGTTGCCGTGACCTGGGGTGGATCAGTTGGAAAGCTGTGTGTGAGGTACGTGAAGCGGCTTGGTGGAGCCGTGTTGCGCCTTGCCTAGGACGTCCTCGAAGAGCGCCTGGTACTGGTCGAGCATGGTGTCCATGCTCAGCAGATCGGCCACCGCGGTGCGGCTCAGCAGACTCAGCCGCTGGCGCAGCTCGGTATCGTCATGCAGGCACTGCAGGGCGCGGCCCAGGGAGTCGCGGTCGTCGGGGTTGCAGAGCAAACCGTTGACGCCGTCGCGGATGATCTCCGGCAGGCCGCCCATGCGGCTGGCGATGACCGGCTTCTGGAAGGCACAGGCCTCGACGGCGACCATGCCGAAGGGCTCGGCCCACAGCGACGGCGCGACGAAGACATCGATGTTTCGGTAGAAGGCTTCGGGCTTCTGATAACCGACGAAGCTGACCTTTTGCGGATCGGCCATGGCCTTGAGCTGGGCTTCGTAGTCCAGCTGGCCCTTGCCGGCGATGGTCAGGGTCGCGTTGAGCGACAGCCGCTGGAACTGCTCGATCAGCCAGCCCACACCCTTGTTTTCCGACAGGGTGCCCATGTAGCCGAAGCGGACGACGCCGTCCGGACTGGGGGTCGCGGTCTCGGCATTGCTGCCGGCGATCAGGCTGGCGTTGTGGATGACCTGGCGCGGAACGCCGCTGAAGTAGCCCTTGTTCACGATGGTATCCAGCAGGTACCGGCTGACGCCGACGACGGCATCCACCTTGGCGGACTGCTCGGCATGGGGCCGGCGCAGCGCCGCGCAGCTGCCACAGAGTTTCTGGCAGCTCTGGCCCTTCTTGAACAGGGTGTTCTTCGGGCACAGCAGGTACATGTCGTGCAGCACCTGCACGATGGGCACGCCGCTGGCGCGGATCTCGTCCCAGGCCGCGACCGACCAGCCGGACAGGTTGTGGCATACCACCAGGTCCGGCTTTTCCTGTTGCAGCACCTGGCGCAGGGGCGCCCGCATCGCGCTGTTGTACTGGTCGCGAAAGTGCCAGCCGAAGCGCGCCAGCGGACCGGGGCGCTGCTGGGTCAGGGGCCAGTAGAAATTCTTCAGCCCAGCGCGATAGACGCGAACGTCGTTCACCGTCTCCTGCCGCACACCCTGCTCGGGACCGGTCACCAGCACGGCCACGTCGTGACCGCGCTGCTGGAAGCCTTCCACGCTGCGTTGCAGGATGAGCTCCGCACCACCGCCCACATGGGGCGGATAGAAGCTGTTGAGAAAGAGCAGTTTCATAGCGGATAGCTGCGGTTTATCCCCAGCGCGCCGGTTTCGCCGTCCTGGACCGCCTGCCGGATCAGCGCCAGGCGCTGACGGCTCTTGTCGTCACGGGCGAACAGCTTGAGCAGGGTGTGGAAGACATAGCGGTTGAGGCTGTACATCGGCCGGGAGCTGGCCCAGACGTTCTTGTCGAACCAGGCCTGGTTGCGCGCGGCGTAGTAGGCGCGGAAGTCCGAGCCGGCCTGCAGATAGTTCTGGTAGACGTTGCTGGTGCCTTCCTTGATGTTCCAGGAATGCTCCAGTTCTTCGAGTTCCGCCTCGGTGACCATGAACAGCTTTCCGCCGGCCTGGGTGATGCGGTAGGTGTACTCGGTGTCGTCGGAATAGAGCACCAGCTCGCGCAGGGGCAGGCCGATGCGCTCATAGAGGCTGCGGTGGGCGAGCATGCCGCCATAGGGGGCGAAGGGCAGCTCGACCAGGGCTTCCGGCTGGCCACCGCGCGGACGGCCCCAGGGCAGGCGGCGCCAGATCTTGTAGGGGATGCGGGCCACGTGGAAGCCGAAGTAGCTCGAACGTGGCTGGGTGATCATCTTGGTCGGGATGCACTGGGCGATGTCGGCCTGCTGGGTCGGCCGGTAGCCGAGCACGGCGACCTTGTCGTGGCCATGGACGGCGCCGAGTTCGCCGAGGCGCCGGTGCAGGACGTCGAGGGCATCGCCCAGGGGGGCGTTATCGTCGTCCATCATCCAGATATGGGTGGTGTCGGTGGCCAGGGCCGCTTCCAGGGCCACGGCGTAACCGTTGGCGGAACCGGTGTTCTCGCTCAGGGCGATCACCTTGACCTGACCGGGCCAGCGGGCTTCGAGGCTATCCAGTGACACCGTCGCCGCATTGCTCACCACGATGACCTGGTGGATGGTGCGCTCGGCCAGGGCGCGGGTGACGAGCTGCTCCAGGTAGCAGAGGCGATTGCCGTAGGTGACGGTAACGACCGTGGTTTTGCATTGCATGAAGAGACTCTCCAAAGGGCCTTGGGTACTGGGTCAGGCGCGCAGCCGTTGGCTGACGGGGGCCGCTGCCGACAATTGATCGAGAGCGACGCTGACCCGCTGTTCGCGCTGCAGGATGCGCAGCAGGATGATGGCTCGCTCATTGCCATCAGCACTCAGGAACACGGCGTCCATTTCCAGCTCCTGACTGTATTGCACCCGCACGGCCGCGCCGGGCTGGTGGGCGGGTGCAGGCTCCGCCAGGGCGGCGAGCCGCTGACGGATATCGTCGATGATGGCTTCGCTCACCGCCGTCGGCTGGGTGCCGAAGCTGACGATGCGATTGACGCCGCGCGTCGAGCGGATGGGGTACCAGTTGTCGTTCACGTCATTGAGCTGGATGAACAGGTACCCCGGGAACAGCGATTCGCTGCCGGCCGCGCGACTTCTGCCGGACGCCTTGCGCTCGCGCTGGGGCCGGAAGCAGACATAGCCCTGTCTGCTCAGGTTTTCTTCGGCGCGGACCTCCTGATTGGGCTTGGTCTGCACCAGGTACCAGTGACCGGCGGGATGAGCGAGCGTCATGGGCGAGTTCCTTCTCTAGGGGCGATCAGTCGCGGCGGAGCGGCGTATCAGGTACGGGGGCCGTATTCGTAGTAGCCGTAGACGCCATCGTCTTCCATGGACGTCGAGGCCTTGCGCTGCACGCCGTTGAGGATGGCGCCCTTGATGGTGATGCCGTTCTGGGCGAAGCGACGACGGGAGTTCTCCACCGCCTTCAGGGTGCTCTGGCCGAAACGGGTGACCAGCAGGGTGGTGCCGGCGAGGCGACCCACCAGGGCGGCATCGGTCACCGCCAGGATCGGCGGGGTATCGATGATCACCAGGTCGTAGAGGCCGCCCACTTCGTCCAGCAGACGGGAGAAGTTGGCGTGCATCAGCAGCTCCGAGGGATTCGGCGCGGCCTGACCACAGCTGATGATGTCCAGTTGGGCGATACCGCTCGGCACGATGGCTTCACGCAGCTTGCTGCGACCGGTCAGCAGCTCGGACAGGCCGGCTTGCGGCTGCAGGCCGAACACGCGGTGCAGATAGCCCTTGCGCATGTCGGCGTCGATCAGCAGCACGCGCTGACCCGACTGGGCGACCACCGCGGCGAGGTTGCTGGAGACGAAGGATTTGCCGACGCCCGGGGTCGGGCTGGAAATCATGATCACCCGGTTCTTGGCTTCCAGCATGGCGAAGTGCAGGCTGGATCTCAGGCTGCGCAGGGATTCCACCGCCAGGTTGGCCGGCTGCACCACGCTCAGCAGATTGGGTTCGCCGGTACGGGTCTTCTTTTTCAGGCGACGATTCAGGCGCTCCTGGTCCTTGGTGAAGGGCAGGGTGGAATAGACCGGCAGGCCGATCTGCTCGACGGTGTCCGGATTCTCGATGCCCTTCTGGAAGGCCTGGCGGACGAAGACCACCACCACCGAGGTCACCAGACCCAGCAGCAGCGACAGGATCAGCGCGATCTTGCGGTTGGTGGCCGGCTCGTCGAGGTTGACGTCGGCGTTGTCGACCAGGCGCACGTTGCCGATGGTGCCGGCACGGATGATGTCCTGTTCCTGGGCCTGGTTGAGCAGCAGCTGATAGGTCTGGTTGGTGACCTTCATGTCACGGTTCAGGCGCAGCAGCTCCTGCTGGGTGCTCGGCAGGGCCTCCACCTTGCGCTGCAGGCTGCGTTTTTCCACTTCCAGCTGGGCGAGCTGGTTCAGCAGGGTCTTGTAGCTGGGGTGATCGCGGGTATAGAGGCGATCGTATTCGGCCTGCTTGAGCTTGAGCTGGGAGATGGAGGTGTCGAGGGTGACGATCTTGTCCAGGACTGCCTTGGTTTCCAGGCTGATGTCCACGGAGCGGCTGTTGGTCTGGTAGTTGTTCAGGGCCGCTTCGGCGCTTTCCAGGTCCTTGCGCACCGCCGGCAGCTGGCCACGGAGGAAGTCCAGGCGCTGGGCGGCTTCGGCCGAGCTGCGCTCGACGTTCTGCAGCACGTACAGGCGGCTGATCTCGGACAGGACGCTCTTGGCCAGGTCAGGATTCTCGTCGGCCAGGGACAGGTAGATGATCCCCGACTCCTTGCCCGCTTCGCTGGTCTTGATGCGGTTCTGATAGAGCTGCGCGGTGGTGATGACGCGGTTGCGGGTCACCTTGAATTCGGTACCGGGACGCGCGGTCAGGGTCTTGATCTGCATGCGGTAGCCGTTACCGCTGGCCATCTGGCCGACCTGGCCGTCGAGCAGGGGCTGCTTGTCCTTGTCCAGCAGGCGGTAGCGACCGTTGCTGCCGGCCACCACGGTCAGGGTTTCACCGTACATGTCGTCCGGCACGTCGAACTGGAAGACGTCGATCTGTTCGCCGCCCCAGGCGAAGCCGCGCAGTTGCGGCCAGCTGTCCGCCAGCTGACCCGGCTTTTCGGCTTCGTAGTGGCGCCACAGGTAGTGGCCGATCAGTGGGAAGAAGCGCGGCTTGGCCTCGATGTCCAGGCGCAGGTTCTCCACGGTCTTGGTCAGCACCGCGCGCGATTTCAGCAGCTCGATCTCGGCTACCGCCGGCGAGGCGGAGTTGGGTCGCACCACGGTCTCGGCGACCGCCGTGAGCGCATTCTTCTTGGGTTCGATCTGGATCATCGCCCCGGCGACGTATTGCGGAGTCGACAGCACGGCATAGGTGATGCCCACGGCCAGAAAACCCGCGGTGATGCCCGCGATCAGCTTCTTGTGATCAAGAAGCGTGAGGGCCATCGTCTTGAGGTCCAGATGTTGTTCTTCGTGTTGTTCGAACGAAGAGCGCTGCATGACGGTCATTGGGGTCCCTTCCTTTTAGCTGGATACAGCGCAGCCGGAAAACTGCTCTGCGTAAGTTCAGTAGGTGACGCGCTTGGGGGCGAAGCGTCGGCCGATGTTGAGGGTGATGTTGCTTACCGCCCGCAGGAGCGCCTTGACCTTCTGCGTCGGCGGAATCGAGGACAGCGAAAGACTCAGGACCTGGCGCAGGAAGAACACGTGCAGGTCGCGCTCGCCTAGCCGGTAGTAGTAGTTGGCCAGGCAGTACTGGGTGTGGAGATCCATCTGCAGGCGCTTCTGGCTGGCGCGCATGGAAAAGATCCCGCCCTCGTGCACGCGGTAGGCAGCGGGGCGGATCTCGTCCATGAACTTGCCCTTGCCGTGGGCACCCAGCAGCGACCACCAGACGATGTCCATGAGCGCGGCGGTTTCCAGCTCCGGCGGCAGTTCGCGCAGGACGTTGCGGAAGCAGGCGGTCAGGGTCGACAGCGGCAGAGCCTTCTTCAGGTCGGTTTCGCTGCGATCGTAGTGATCCTGGCCATTGAACCGCTGCGGATTGACGATCCCCGTGCTGTTGAAGGCATAGGAGGCGTGGAAGGTCAGGGCGTAGTCCCGGTTGTTCTCTAGGAAGTCCACCTGCAGCTGCAGCTTGCGCGGATCGTTCCAGTAGTCGTCGCCTTCGCAATAGGCGATGTAGTCGCCGCGGGCGTGCTGGAACACCGGCATGCCATAGGGCTTGCCCTGGCTGTACTGGTTTTCCTTTTGCAGGATCAGGCGGATCAGCCGGGGGTAGCGGCGCTCGTAGTCCTGGAGGATTTCCCGGGTGCCATCGGTCGAGGCGTCGTCGTTGACGATGATCTCGAAGGGGAAATCGGTCTGCTGGCGCAGGAAGCCGTCGATGGCCTGGCCGATGTAGTCACGATGGTTGAAGGTCAGGCAGACGATGCTGGCGACCGGCCGACTGCAATTCGTCGGCCAGTGCTTCATGATCTCTGCTTCGGTCCGAGCGTCCATGTCAGATACCTGCTTTGTAGAGTTGGGAAAACAGGCGCGAGCGGGTCTGTTTCGGAGAACAGAGCACGTAGCTCAGCGCCATCAGCACCAGGGTCAGGCCACCGCCCAGGGCGAGGGTGGCCAGGATGGAGAACCGCTCCTGCGGTTGAATCTCTTGGTACAGCAGCTTGCTCAGGCCCACGCCGATGGCGGTCACCACCACGGCCACCAGCAGATCCTGGTTCCAGTAGCGCTGCAGATTCGGCGCGAAGCGGCCATGCACGATCATCGGCCAGATCACGAAGGGGATCAGGCGCATGAAGAACCAGGCCAGCGCCGCGCCATAGGCGCCGTAGTGCAGGACCACCAGGATCACGATGGGCACCGAGATGGCCGCCGATACCAGGCTGTACCAGACGTGCAGGCGCAACTTGCCGTAGGCGTACTGCAGGTAGAACTGGAACTGGCTGAGGGCGAGCAGCGCCGAGCCCAGGGCGTACCAGAACAGGATCGGCTCGCTCCAGTGGGCGGAGACCTTGTCGCCGGTCCAGGCAAAGACCAGCGCCTCGCCATGGAAGGCCACCATGGCCGCCAGCGGCAGCAGGATGGCGAAGGCGAAGCGCGCCGCGTTGCGATAGAGCCGTTCCAGTTCGAGCGGCTTGTCCTGGGACACCAGCACCGTCATGCGTGGCAACAGCGCCTGCACCAGCGGATTGGTCAGGGTCACGATGCCGGTGGAGATCAGCGCCACCAGGCTGAAGTAGCCGTACTCGGCCAGGGGCAGCGCCTTAGACAGCACCAGCTTGTCGAGCTGGGTCAGGGCGATCCACAGGATCGAGGTAAAGGACATGCTCAGGGCGAAGGGCACGATGGGCTTGACCCGCTGCCAGTCGAAGCCGCTCCACCAGGTGGGGTTGGGCAGCAGGCGATAGGCCTTGAGCGCATAGACCAGCATCTCGAACACGGCGACGAAGGCCTGGAACACGAAGAAGTCCAGGGGCTCCTGGGAAATCCACATCACCAGGACCAGGCCGCCGAAGTAGCGCACCGTGGCGATCAGCACGTTGACCATGTTCAGCCAGCCGTGCAGCTCTACCCCCTGGACGCCGCTCTTGTACAGCGTCGACAGCAGGCGGAAGGCGATCATCAGCCCCATCAGGCCGATGCAGTGGGCCACGGTCTCGGTGGGCAGGCCCTGGACGTTGAGCCAATGCCCCGCCATCCACTCCGAATTCAGCTCGATGGCGACGAAGGCCAGGGTCGCCAGGGGGATGAAGATGAATTCCAGCGAGCGCAGCAGCTGGCCGCGGGTACGCCCCGCGCCGGTCTGACCGCGGCCGTGGGCGACGTCGCGGACCAGCGAGGCGGAAATGCCGACGTCGAGGAGTTGCAGCCAGGTCTGCAGCACGGCGAAGAAGCCGATCAGACCATAGGTTTCGGCACCCAGATGACCGAGATACATCGGCTGGATCAAGATGCCGATCAGCAGCGCATAGGCTTGGCCGGCATAGTTGATCAGGGTGTTGCGCAACACCGACACTTTCGCGGGACTGGTCATGGGAGATAGCGGGCCAGGGTCAGGTTAGAACAGGAGAGGAGTCGCCGGGAAAATCCCAGCTCGGCAGCAGCTGCGCCGGGGTGATGAGTGCCCGCAGGGATTCCATGCTGGTCTTTTTCTGCTGCGCCAGGAGCAGGGTGTCGATCAGCAGGTCCTGGGTCGCCTGCGGCAGGTCCGGATAGAGCGGCACGCAGAGGATGCGGTGACTCAGCTTGCGCGAGACCGGCTTGATCGCCTGGGGCTGCAGGTAATCCAGGGTTTCCAGCGACGGATAGAAGTAGCGGCGCGGATTGATGCCGACGGCGTTCAGCGCCTTCTTGGTGTCCAGCAGACTCGGCTCGTCGCGCAGGGCCACCGGGAAGTAGCTGTAGTTCAGCTGGGTCCCGTAGGTGGGGCGCTGCAGGTCGAAGGCGCCCTGCAGGCGTCTTTCATAGTGCTGACCGATGACGGCGCGGCGGGCCAGGATGTCTTCCAGCTCGTCGAGGATGCACAGCCCCATGGCCGCGGAGACCTCGTTGAGCTTGGCGTTGATGCCGACGCCCTCGATGCGCTCGGCATCGACGATGCCGAAGTTGATCATGCGGCGAACGCGCTCGGCGAGTTCGTCGTCCTCGGTGATGATCGCGCCGCCTTCGATGGTGTGGAACAGCTTGGTGGCGTGGAAGCTGACGGTGGTGATGTCGCCCCACTGCAGTACCGAGCGGCCTTCGAACAGGGTGCCGAAGGCATGGGCGCCGTCGTAGACGACCTTCAGGCCGTGGCGCTGGGCGACCTGCTGCAGGCCGCGGACGTCGCAGGGATTGCCGAACACGTGGGTGGCGACGATGGCCGAGGTATCAGGCTCGATGGCGGCCTCGACGTTGGCCGGATCCAGGTTCCAGGTTTCCGGGTGGATGTCGGCGAACACCGGCCGGATCCCTTCCCAGTGCAGGGTGCTGGTGGTAGCGACAAAGCTGAACGGCGTGGTGATGGCACTGCCGGTCAGGCCCAGGGCGCGATAGGCGACCTGCAGGGCCAGGGTACCGTTGTTGACCAGGATGATGTTTCTGACGCCCAGGTAGTCGCGCAGGCGCTCTTCGAGTTGCGCGTGCAAAGGGCCCTGGTTGGTGATCCAGTTGTTGGCGTAGATCTTGTCGATATACGCCTTGAAGCGTTCCTTATCGCCAAGGTAGGGCTTGGTCACATTGATCATGATCCGGTACCTGCTTATCGAGTCCTTGATACGTGTCGGTTCGGTCAAGCGTGCTCGGCGACCGGGCTGGCCGGTTGCCGGAAGGAGGCGCCGGGCTTGTCCAGGCGCTCCAGAACCGACTCCAGGGCCTCGCGACTGGCATCGTTGTGGAACTGCCAGACCCCGTAGATGCGTCCGGAAAAAGACGCTTCGCTTCCCAGGCGGGGATCCACCGCCAATCCCGAACCCAGGCCGAACAGGTGCAGGCCCTTGAGGCGCTGGCCGTGCTGGTCCAGCGGACTGCCGGCGGCGTCAGAGTCCAGGCCGCCGCGCAGGGTGCGCAGGGTCAGCGGCCGGCCGTCCTGGCAGCGCAGCTCGGGCACTATGGGTTGGTAACCCATGCCCTGGACCAGCAGGGCGGCGCTGTCGAACAGCGTCTGGGCGCTGGCGAGCTGGTCGGCGCTGCCATCCAGCTGCAGTGTCCTGACCTTGACCGGGGTGCCGCCGATGCCCTGACCGGCAAGGACCTGGCGACCGATCTCGTGGGCGCGGTAGCGCAGTCCGCCGGAACGGTTGACCCGCTTGGAAATGGGGCAGATGTCCTGGATCGGGTCGAAGTCGTAGCCGGCGGCCAGGGCTTCGGCGGCGGTCTCGTAGAACAGCCGGATCGGCGAGCGATGGACCAGGGTCAGCTCGCGCAGACCATCGTGGTGCAGGGCGCTGGCCAGGTTGTCCAGGGCGGAAAAGGCACTGTGGGAGCCGCCGACCACGCAGATCGGACCGCCATCCTTGAGGCGCGCCCGATAGCGCTGGCGCAGGGCCTCGGGTTGCAGGCGCAGCAGATTGTCGGAGCTGTCGATCGAGGCGCTCTGGGGCAGCTGCAGGCCCATGGCCTGGATGCTTTCCTCGAAGCTGTGGCGGGTCTGCTGGCCACCCAGGTTGAGGACCAGGCTGGAGGTGCGCACGCGGCGGATGGCACCGGCCTGTTCCAGCCAGACGACATAGCTCGAGCCTTCGCAGGTCACTTCGGTGATGCGGGTCTGGCGCCAGGTGGGGATGCCGTACTGGCGTTCGAGCCAGGGCAGGACCAGGCCGGCGGCCTGCTGGAAGAGCTGGCCGACGATGGGCAGCGCCGGCGCTTCCTGGGAATTCAGCTTGAGGTGGCGAAAGGTCGGCGAAGCCTGCAGCGGGGCCAGGATGGGCGCCAGCAGGGGATCGCGCAGGCAGTCCAGAAAGACGTCGCTGACCGAGTTGGCGATGATCTGATAGTCACCCAGCTTGCCGGCGCCGAGTTCGGTCCCGGCATCGACGATGATGGTGCCGGCCTGGGCCAGTTGCTCGAGGGCGCCACGCTTGATGGCATTGAACAGGAATCCCAGGCCCGCCGGACCGGCGCCGCCAATTAGACATCCTAATGTCGATTCCGATAGATCATTCCTTGCCATCGGGGCATCCTCTCTGTGCGCAATCGGGGCGCAATTAACGTGGTAGAAACTGGCTTTCGCAGTGCCCGGCAGTCAGCAAGAAATTCAAGAGATCGTTTTAATCTTTATTGATTGAGTGACCGTCTGATGAACGTCGGTCAGTACCGGTGCCAGCCATTGCCGGTAATTAATTCGAAAGTATCGGCGCCGGGTATACAGCAACTTGCTCACGGCCATCTGCCGAAGACTTTGCGATCTTTACCCGCTGATTCCGGCCACACTGCGTGCCGCCTTAAGGGTGCTGAAGTTCGTTTGGCTGGGCAGCCACTCGCCCGCCTGTTTCAGGCAAGACTGAAGTGGCATGAGCGAAAAGAGTTAAGTCCAGTTCAGGTGACATCCATGTAGTCCTGCAAGTGCTCGCTGGCACGGTGATCGTCCCCTGCTGTCCAGTGCCTGGGCATGGCTACCGCACAGGTTTGCCGTGTCTTGGGTGGTAACCGGTCCGGTCGGGACATGGCTACCGCACGGGTTTGCACCTGGACGGGATGAGCAGAGGGTTATTTACCGATATCAAGACCTGACAACGCAGAAAACAGGAACTTGAAAAGCCATCGGCGAGACGCAGAGGAGGGGGAGGTAATGCTGTCTTCCCTGACCTGTACGGCAGCAGGTTCAGCGCGCAATCCCAGCGCTACTTCGAACCTGGGGCAATGATTGTCAAAAGGGTTTGGACTGTCAACGCGAGGTCCGAACGGCAAATCCGGCCAGCGAGACGGCTATTAATGCCGTTGATCCGGGTGAATCGGCGGCCAAATGAGGTGTGCTTGGCAAAAAAACGGCCGAGGCCGAAGCTTTTGGTGAAGGGAGTCGCAAAGCCTCTGCCAGGCAAGGCAATAAATGTGACGAATATTTTGGCGATTAGTTAACAGAACCCAGGGGTCTAGTAGACGGCTGGCGAGCGGAAATAAATCAGCTTTTCGCTATTTAGTATTGCTAATGTTTTCCGCTGGCTTACCAGCCTGCCAGGACGGCGGGAAGCTCGCTCAAGCTGCGGACCTCCGCATCCGGTTGGCCAGGCCCCTGCCAGGGATGCTGCAGGGGATTGAACCAGACGGCGCGAATGCCCGCGCGCTGGGCGCCCTGGACGTCATCCACGGGGTTATCGCCCACGTGCACGGTGGCTTCGGCGGGAATGCCGGTGAGGCGCAGCGCTTCGCGAAAGGGCGTGGGATCGGGTTTGCCGACGCCCAGCTGCTCGGCATTCAGGGCGAAGCGGAAATAGTCGGCCAGGCCGATGGTCTGGACGTCCGCATTGCCATTGGTCAGCACCCCCAGGGTGTAGCGATCGGCCAGTTGCTCCAGGGTGGGATGGACGTCGTCGAACAGGGTGACCTGCTGGCGGGCGGCCAGATAGACCGCGAAGCCGGCTTCGGCCAGCTGCGCCGCCTCGGGTTCGCCGTAGCCGGCATCGAGCAGCGCCTGATGGATCACCCGGCGGCGCAGCTCGCTGACGCGGTGCTTGAGACCGGCGTCCTCTTGCAGCAGGCGATCGCGAATCGCCCAGAGGTGCTCGACCGGCACGCTGCCCAGCCGCGGCGCGGAGGCGGCGAACCAGTCACGCAGCAGGGCTTCGGCGGAGTGGATGACCGGGGCGATTTCCCAGAGGGTGTCGTCGAGGTCGAAGGTCACGAGGCGAATCGTCATCGGCTGGCCTTGCGCTTGGCGCGGGGGTGCGCCTTGTCATAGACCTCGGCGAGCTGGCCGAAGTCCAGGTGGGTGTAGATCTGGGTGGTGGCGATGTCGGCGTGGCCGAGCAGCTCCTGGACCGCGCGCAGATCGCCGGAGGCACTGAGCATGTGGCTGGCGAAGCTGTGCCTGAGCATGTGCGGATGCAGGTGCTGGCCCAGCTCGCGCACGCCGGCCTCGCGCACCCGCAGCTGCACCGCGCGGGGCGTCAGGCGCAGACCGCGCTGGCCGATGAACAGGGCGTCGTCACGCGGTGCGGCCTGGAGCCGGACCTTGAGCCAGGTCTCCAGGGCGTCGCGGGCCTTGCTGCCGATGGGCAGCACCCGCTCCTTGTTGCCCTTGCCGCGTACCTGGACCAGGCCCTGGGCCAGGTCCACATCCGCCAGGTCCAGCCCCACCAGCTCGGACAGCCGCAGCCCGGAGCTGTAGAACAGCTCCAGCAGGGCCTGGTCGCGCAGGGCGAAGAAGTCGTCCTCCACGGCGCCATCGAGCAGCTGCATGGAGCGGTCGACATCGAGCACCTTGGGCAGGGCCTTCTGCGCCTTGGGCGGCGAGAGGCCGTGGGCCGGGTCCTGGCTGCAGTGGCCTTCGCGGATCAGATAGAGATAGAAGCCGCGGCAGGCCGACAGCAGCCTCGCCAGGCTGCGACTGGAGGCGCCGGCCCGGTGCAGCTGGGCGATCAGGGCGCGCAGGCGCCGACTGTCCAGGCCGCCCCAGTCGCTCAGGCCTTCGGCTTCGGCGAAGCTCAGCAGCTTGCGCAGGTCGCGCCGGTAGCCGTCGAGGGTGTGGGGCGAAACCTGGCGTTCCAGGCGCAGATGATCGAGATAGGCATCGAGCTGGACCTGCATGCTCCGCTCCCGGGCTCAGCGCACCGTACGCAAGGGGACGGGAAAGCGCGGCAGGACCCGCGCCAGGACTTCCGCCACATGGCTGAGGAACAGGGTGCCCAGGCTGCTGCGATAGTGCTGGGGATCGGGGCTGCCGATCGCCAGGACGCCATGCAGGCCCTGGTGGGAGAGGGCGGCGACGGCGGCGGAGCCGACCTCTTCCTTGGCCGAATCACCGAACAGGAAGGCCAGTTCGTGGGCGCGCAGGACGCCGCTGGTGGTCTTCTCGCCGCCCAGCAGGCCACCGATCACCTTTTGCGCCTCGGCGGGGGTGACGCTGCGGCCGACCGGCAGGGGATGCTCGTGGAACAGGATGAGGCCGACGTAGGGCACCTTGAATTCATGGCGCAGGCTGTCTTCGACGGTGCCTATCACCTCTTCGAGGCTGTTGGCGTCGAGCAGGCCGATGATCAGCCGACGGGTCTTGTCGAACAGCCGGTCGTTGTCCCGCGCCACGTCCATCAGGTGGGTCAGGCGATGGCGCATCTCGCCGTTGCGATCGCGCAAGAGACCAAGTTGCCGCTCGACCAGGGAGATGGCGGTACCCCGCTGATGGGGCACGCGCATCTCCGCCAGCAGCTCTTCGCGATCGGCGAAGAAGTGCGGATGGTCCAGCAGCCAGTCGGCGACCTGGTCCGCGGTCAGTTCGGGGGTGTCGCTCATACTCTTACCTGGCCTTCGTAGACACGGGTGGCCGGACCGGTCATGAGCACCGATTGACCGACGCCGTCCCACTCGATGTTGAGCAGGCCGCCCGGCAGTTCGATGCTCACCGGCGATTTCAGCCAGCCCTGGCGGATACCGGCTACCGCGGCGGCGCAGGCACCGGTGCCGCAGGCGCGGGTTTCGCCGACACCGCGTTCCCAGACCCGCAGGCGGGCGCGCTGGGCGTCGATGACCTGCAGGAAGCCGATATTGGCCTTTTGCGGAAAGCGCGGATGGCATTCCAGCTTGGGCCCGAGGGTCAGCACCGGCGCCTGGTCGACGTCGGCGACGCGCAGCACGCCATGGGGATTGCCCATGGAGACCACCGCCAGCTCGACCGTCTCGCCCTCGACCTGGACGGCATGACTCAGGGTCTCCGTCTCGGCGATGAAGGGGATCTCGGCCGCCTGCAGGCGCGGTGCGCCCATGTCCACGCGGACCTGGCCGTCGCCCTTGAGCAGCAGCTCGATGATGCCGCCCTTGGTTTCGACGCGGATCTGCTTCTTGACCGTCAGGCGCTTGTCGAAGACGAAGCGGGCGAAGCAGCGGGCACCGTTGCCACACTGTTCGACCTCGGAGCCATCGGCGTTGAAGATGCGATAGCGAAAGTCCACGTCCGGGGTGCTGGGGGTTTCGACGATCAGCAGCTGATCGAAGCCGATGCCGGTCTTGCGGTCACTCCACAGACGGACGTGCTTGGGCTGGATGTGCGCGTGCTGGCTGATCAGGTCGAGGACCATGAAGTCGTTGCCCAGACCGTGCATCTTGGTGAAGCGCAGTTGCATGGAACTCCCCTCAGGCCGGCAGCCGGCTCTCGCCCGCGAAGAGTTCTTCCAGCGTCTCGCGCCGACGGACCAGGTGCGCCTGGTCGCCATCCACCATCACCTCGGCGGCACGGCCACGGGTGTTGTAGTTGGAACTCATGGTGAAGCCATAGGCCCCGGCGGAGCGGATGGCCAGCAGATCGCCTTCGGCCAGGACCAACTCGCGGTCCTTGGCGAGGAAGTCGCCGGTCTCGCAGATGGGGCCGACTAGGTCGTAGCGGCGGGCATCGCCCTGGCGCGCGGTCACCGGCTCCACCGCCATCCAGGCCTGGTACAGCGCCGGACGGATCAGGTCGTTCATCGCCGCATCGACGATGGCGAAGTCCTTGTGGGCGGTGTGCTTGAGGTATTCCACGCGGGTCAGCAGGACACCGGCGTTGGCCACGATGAAGCGGCCGGGTTCGAACACCAGGGTCAGGTTGCGCCCGGCGATGCGCTCGCGGATGGCCTGGATGTAGTCGCCGGCCAGCGGCGGCTGCTCGTCGCGATAGCGCACGCCCAGGCCGCCACCGAGGTCCAGATGGCGCAGGACGATACCGCGCTCGGCGAGGCGGTCGATCAGCGCCAGCAGGCGGTCGAGGGCGTCGAGGAAGGGCGGCAGGGTGGTGAGCTGGGAGCCGATGTGGCAGTCCACCCCGAGGATGTCCAGGTTGGGCAGTTCGGCGGCGCGGGCGTAGACCGCCTCGGCGTCGGCGATGTCGATGCCGAACTTGTTTTCCTTGAGGCCGGTGGAGATGTAGGGATGGGTACCGGCGTCGACGTCGGGATTGACCCGCAGCGAGATCGGCGCGACCACACCCAGCTCCGCGGCCACCTGCTGCAGCCGTTCCAGCTCGTCGGTGGATTCGACGTTGAAGCAGTGCACGCCCACTTCCAGGGCGCGGCGCATGTCGTCACGGGTCTTGCCGACCCCGGAGAACACCACCCGGTGCGGATCGCCACCGGCGGCCAGGACGCGCTCCAGTTCACCGCGGGAAACGATGTCGAAGCCGGCGCCGAGGCGGG
The DNA here is from genome assembly GCF_030175875.1 of Pseudomonas sp. HR1. Classification (NCBI taxonomy): domain Bacteria; kingdom Pseudomonadati; phylum Pseudomonadota; class Gammaproteobacteria; order Pseudomonadales; family Pseudomonadaceae; genus Pseudomonas; species Pseudomonas sp. HR1. Next base: position 740,703 of record NZ_JASNRF010000001.1, on the reverse strand, counting down.
CCAGCACGTTGAGCACGCCGAGGTTGGAGTTGGCCTTGACGGCAAAGCAGACCAGGTGCGGCAGACCGGCCAGCGCATCGGTATAGGCGCGGTACTGGCCCTCGATGTGCGCTCGCGAGTAGACGTAGGCGGGGGTGCCGAATTCCTGCGCCACGGCGCTCAGGGCTACCCCTTCCGCATGCAGTTCACCTGCACGGACAGCGAAGACTTCCATGGTGGCTCCTTAGAACACGTCGTGGCGGTGTTCTTTGGCGGCTTTCTGGTCGTCGGGCAGGTACAGCGGGCCTTTCTGACCGCAGCCGGCCAGCAGGCAGGCGCAGGCGATGAAGAGAAGAGACAGGCGCTTCATGACGCTAAACCTTTATTCAGGCGAATATTGCCCGGAGTATAACGGGGTTGAACGACTCTTTGACACGCCCGGATGGCTGAAGCGCAGCTGCCGGCCGCCGTCGCGACTGGACGTCATCTGGGCGGCCCGCTACCGTGCGGCGATTCTTTCCCTTCTTTCGAGGATCGTCATGAGCCGGCTCAGCGAAGCGCAATTCCATCACCTCGTCGACCAGACCCAGCGTCAGGTCGAGGACGCCTATGACGACAGCGGTCTGGACCTCGATCTGGAAAATGCCGGTGGCGTGCTGACGATCAAGTTCGACAACGGCAGCCAGGTCATTCTCAGCCGCCAGCCCCCGCTGGTGCAGCTCTGGGTGGCGGCGCGCTCGGGTGGCTATCACTTCGACTGGGATGGCCAGAACTGGATCTGCGACACCTCGTCCGAAACCCTCGGCGCGCTGCTGGTGCGGGTGACCCTGGAGCAGACCGGCGAGAGCGTGGCCCTGCCGGGGCTGTAACGACCTGCGGTCGGTGCGGCTTGACCGCTGCCGAGACCCCTGTGCTAGCGTGACCTGACGGCGCCTTTCGAGCGCCGTTTTCTTTTGCCGCCTCAGGCGGCTTCCCGCTGGGCGCCTGCCGCCCGTCATCCCCGGTGGTCCGGCCGCCTCCCGCGGCGGGGATCGCACCGTCTCGCCCTCCAGGAGTCCGCCATGCGCCATGCATCGCCCATTACCGTTTCCGCCGTCGACCTGCCCCGTCTCGAACGCCTGCTCGATGCCCTGCCCGAATTCGGCCCCGTGGCCGAGGCCCTGGACGAGGAACTGGCCCAGGCCCGGGTGGTGGCGCCCGAGGAGATCGGCGCGGTGGTCACCATGAATTCGCGCGTACGCTGCCGCGAGACCGATACCGGCAAGGAGTACCAGGTGGTGCTGGTCTATCCGGAGGACGCCGGTGGCGAGGGGCGGGTCTCGGTGCTGGCGCCGGCCGGCAGCGCGCTGCTCGGAGCCACGCCCGGCGAGCACCTGAGCTGGCCGGTGCCGGGTGGCAAGGAGCAGCAGGTGGAGCTGCTGGCGCTGGAGCCGGCCGAGGCCTAGTCGTCCGCGACCTCGGGCAGGTCCGGCAGGGCCCGCAACAGGCGCTCGTAGTGGGCGCCGTCGAAGGGGCGGTCGGCGTCGAGCATGGCGGCGATCTCGCAGGATAGCGCCTGGGCCATCAGCAGCACCGCTTCCTCGCGGTCATAGCCGACCAGGGTCAGCTTGTTGAGTACCGCCTGCACATAGCTCGGCTCGCCGGCGGCAAGCTGATTCTCCACCGCTTCGATTAGATGCGAGGAGACAAAGGATTCTTCGTCATCGGCGTGGTCAATCATGTCTGGATACCTTTTGTTACAGTGCGACCCCTGATGCCGGCCTGGAGTCTTCTCGATGATCACCTGCTATCGCCTGTCCGCCGACGAGCTGGTCGCCCAGCCCCTGTCGCCGGGAGACCCGCTGCCCGCGGATCTGCTCTGGGTCGATCTGCTCGACCCCAGCGAGGCAGAGGAACGCTATCTCGAACAGGCGTTGGCGATGGACATCCCCACCCGGGAAGAAATCGCCGAGATCGAGGAATCCTCGCGACTCTATCAGACCGACCAGGCCCTGCACCTGACCACCACGGTGGTCAGCGGCTTCAGTGAGCATCAGCCGCAGGCCTCGGTGGTCAATTTCGTACTGACCCCCGACTGGCTGGTGACGGTGCGCTACGCCGAGCTGGCCGCCTTCAAGGCCTTTCTCGGCAAGGCCCAGCAGCAGGCACGGCAGCACTGTCGCAGCGACGTCATCTTCGCCTCGCTGCTGGACAGCCTGGTGGACCGCGTGGCCGACATCCTCGAATCGGTGCAGGCGCACCTCAATCGCCTGGCCAAGGCGGTGTTTCGCGAACCCCTGGATCCGCAACAGGAAAAGCAGCAGCCCAAGACCGACCTGCAATCCATCGTCAAGCAACTGGGCCGCAGCAACCAGCTGTTGGCCCAGCTCAGCGAGAGCCTGCTGGGTATCAATCGCATCGTCTCCTACCTGCGCCGGGCGGGGGCGACCTGGATCTCCGGCACGGCCAAGACCTGGTTCAAGACGCTGGAACGCGACGTCCGCTCGCTGAGCGACTACCAGGCCAAGATGAACGGCGAGATCGGCTTCCTGCTCGACGCCACCCTGGGCCTGATCAGCGTGGAGCAGAACAATATCGTCAAGGTGTTCACCATCGCCTCGGTGCTGTTCCTGCCGCCGACCCTGGTGGGCACCATCTACGGCATGAACTTCAAGGTCATGCCGGAGCTGGACTGGCATTTCGGCTATCCGCTGGCGCTGGGCGCCATGGTGGTCTCGGCGCTGATTCCCTATGCCTGGTTCAAATTTCGCCGCTGGTTGTAGCCGGCGGCATCCATCGCACCTCGAGGAGGCAAAGCTATGCGTATCGGATTCATAGGCCTGGGCGGCATGGGCCAGGGCATGGCCGCCAATCTGCTCAAGGCCGGTCATGAGGTGGTGGTCTGGAATCGCTCCCCGGAGCCGGTGCAGGGCCTGGTCGCCCAGGGCGCCCGCGCGGCGGCGTCGCCCGCGGAGGCCTTCGAGACCGAGGTGGTCTTCAGCATCCTGGCCAATGACGCCGCTACCCGCGAAGTGATCCTCGACAGCGGCGCCCTGCAGCGGGCGCAGGCCGGGCTGGTCCACGTCAGCATGGCCACCCTGTCGGTGGCCCTGGTCGACGAACTGGCCGCGCGCCATGCCGAGGCCGGCGTGGGCTACGTGGCGGCGCCGGTGTTCGGGCGCACCGACGTGGCCGCCAGTGGCCAGCTCAACATCGTGGTGGCAGGGGATCCTGAGGCGATCGCGCGGGTCCAGCCACTGCTCGATGTGCTGGGGCGCAAGACCTGGCCGGTGGGCGCGGAGCCGCGGCAGGCCAATGTGGTCAAGATCGCCGGCAACTTCATGATCGCCAGCGCCATCGAGACCATGGGCGAGAGCACCGCCCTGGCGCGCAGCTATGGCGTGGAGCCCGCGGCACTCTTGGAGATCCTCACCAGCACCCTGTTCGCCGCGCCGGTGTACCAGAATTACGGGCGCCTGCTGACCGAGCGAAAGTTCTCGCCGGCGGCCTTCAAGCTCAGCCTGGGACTCAAGGACGTCGGCCTGGCCCTGGCGGCCGGCCAGGAGAAGGCGGTGCCGCTACCCTTCGCCAGCGTCCTGAGGGACAACCTGCTGGAGGCCGTCGCCCAGGGCGAAGGCGATCTGGACTGGATCGCGCTGGGGCAGCGGTCGCACAAGAAGGCCGGCCTCGACTGAGAGCCCGCTCAAAGTCTGCTGCGCGTCGGCCAAACTACGTTGAAAAGGCCTTCGGAATGCTCATTTACCACTCGTAAACTCCGCTTCCTCAGGCCTTTTCGCCTTGTTTGGCTCTAGCTCGCGAGCCTTTGAATAGGCTCTCGCGGCTACTTGCAGGCGGTGCCCAGCGCCGCCAGCGACAGCGGGTAGAATTGCAGGTTGTAGCCCGAGGTCTTGGCCTGGCTGCAGCGCTTGGTGCTGTAGAGGCCGTAGTCGATGATCATCACCGGCTTCTTCTGGGTGCGGAAGTAGCTGTAGGCGTTGCACTCGGCGTAGTCGTAGCAGCTCTCGTTGAGGGCGAAGTCGAACTTGGTGTAGAGGCTCGGCACCAGGTCGACGGCGTTCTTCAGGCCCACCAGCAGACTGCGCTTGTGCGCCTCGTCGGCCAGCCAGTTGAGGAAATCCAGCTGCTGGGCCCGGGTCAGCTTGAGGCCGTTGGGGTTGCTGAAGCCATCGACGTTGTCCGGGTCCACCCCCTGGCAGCCCTTCTGCACGGCCAGGTCCAGCCGCTTGGCCAGCAGCACGCGGACGTCGGCGCGACGGATGTCCAGCCAGCGCTCGCCTGGCCAGGCGTCCAGCGCCTTGCCCAGGGCGGCCTTGGGATAGAGGGCGGCGTCGGGCCGCCAGTCTTCCCAGGTGCCGGCGCTGAAATAGCAGATCACCGTCTTCCCATTGCCCTTCAGATTGGCGATCACCGCCTTGCTGGTGTCATAGAGATCGATGTCGTAGAGGGTGCGATTGGGCTTTTGCAGCACGCCGTTCAGCTGGACATGCCAGGTGAGCGTCTGTGGCAGCGGCGGCGGCAGGGCGGCCTGGCTGGAAGCCGCGGCGAACATTCCGCAAAGCAGGAGGGAACAGGCTGAAAGGCGCATGAGACTTGACTCGAACGGCTGGTCAAGCCTCCAGTATCGGCTGCCGGGTCTCCTTCCTGAGCACCAGTCGTCGTACCTATCAACGGCTGGTCGGCGCTCGTCCGACCGGCTTTCAGGCCTCCTGCGCGGAGACCCCTGGCCTAGAGCCCTTGCCGTCGGACCAGGCGCCTGCGGGGCGGTGGAGGGAACCCTTGTGCCCTTTGGCGCGGCCGATGAGCGGCAGGGGCGAAGTCTTCGGCCGGCGGCGTTCCCGCCCGCCCGCAGAGGGGTAGGCGAGAGGCGCAGTGGCAGGCGTTAGCGCTGGGCCAGCAGCGCGCGGCCGCGCTGCACAGCGGCGCGGACCTGGGCCGGGGCGGTACCGCCGATGTGGTCGCGGGCGTTGACCGAGCCTTCCAGGGTCAGGACGGCGAAGACGTCCTGCTCGATCTGGTCGCTGAAGCGCCGCAGTTCGTCCAGGCTCATCTCGGCCAGGTCCTTGCCGCTGTCCACGCCGTACTTGACCGCATGGCCGACGATCTCGTGGCAGTCACGGAAGGGCAGGCCCTTGCGCACCAGGTAGTCGGCGAGATCGGTGGCGGTGGAGAAGCCGCGGCGGGCCGCCTCGCGCATGATCTCGCGCTTGGGCTTGATGGCCGGGACCATGTCGGCGAATGCGCGCAGGGAGTCGCGCAGGGTGTCGGCGGCGTCGAACAGCGGTTCCTTGTCTTCCTGGTTGTCCTTGTTGTAGGCCAGCGGCTGGCCCTTCATCAGGGTCAGCAGGCCGGTGAGGGCGCCGAACACCCGGCCGGTCTTGCCGCGTACCAGCTCGGGCACGTCGGGGTTCTTCTTCTGCGGCATGATCGAGGAGCCGGTGCAGAAGCGATCGGGCAGGTCGATGAACTGGAACTGGGCGCTGGTCCAGAGCACCAGCTCTTCGGAGAAACGCGACAGGTGCATCATTGCCAGGGAGGCCGCGGCGCAGAATTCGATGGCGAAGTCGCGATCCGAGACGCCGTCCAGGGAGTTGCCGCCGATGGCCTCGAAGCCCAGCAGCTCGCAGGTGACCTGGCGCTGGATGGGGTAGGTGGTGCCGGCCAGCGCCGCGCTGCCCAGGGGCATGCGATTGACGCGCTTGCGGCAGTCGACCAGGCGCTCGTGGTCGCGGGAGAGCATCTCGAACCAGGCCAGCAGGTGGTGACCGAAGGTCACCGGTTGCGCGGTTTGCAGGTGGGTGAAGCCGGGCATGATGGTGTCGGCTTCGGTCTCGGCCAGTTGCAGCAGGCCGGCCTGCAGGCGGTTGAGCTCGACGAGGATGGCGTCGATCTCGTCGCGCAGCCAGAGGCGGATGTCGGTGGCCACCTGGTCATTGCGGCTGCGACCGGTGTGCAGCTTCTTGCCGACCACGCCCAGGCGCTCGGTCAGGCGCGCCTCGATGTTCATGTGCACGTCTTCCAGGTCGACGCGCCACTCGAAGGTGCCGGCCTCGATCTCGCTGCGGATCTCGTCCAGTCCGGCGACGATGGCATCGCGCTCGGCTTCGCTGAGCACTCCGGCCTGGGTCAGCATGCGGGCATGGGCCTGGCTGCCGAGGATGTCGTGGCGGTAGAGACGCTTGTCGAAGTCCACCGAGGCGGTGAAGCGGGCGACGAAGGCGTCGACGGGTTCGCTGAAGCGTCCGCCCCAGGACTGGTTGGTTTTTTCGCTGCTCATGGATCGGCCTGCTGCTGGGCTTGTCGGTAAGGAAAGAAGGGGGCCGATGATAGCAGTCCTGAGCGGGTGCCGGCCCGATTCAACGGAGCCGACTTGCCGACGAGTGGTATCTGACCCACACTGCCTCCATGATACTCGAACGCCGCAAAACCCCCCGACCGGTCAAGGTCGACGACTTCTTCGTCCCGGCGCTCTGCGAACCGGAGGCCCTGCTCGTGCTGGTGGTGCTGGCCGAGTTGCTGGTGCTGGTCCTGGTGCTGGCAGAACCCTTCACCCTGCAGTTCAACTGGATCCGCCTGGCGCTGGTGTCGCTGTTCGTGCAGTGGATCGTGCTGCTGTCGGCGGCGCTGCTCTGTCGCCTGCGGCCCTGGCTGGCACGCCATAGACCGGTGGTGGCGGGCGGTTTCTGCTGCGCCATCGTGGTGGCCCTGACCCTGCTCTGCACCCTGGTGGCCGACTGGCTGCAGCTGGCCGGACCGCTACAGCGGGTCGGCGAGGTGCGGCTGTACATGAGGCACGCGCTGATCGCCCTGATCATGTCCATGCTGCTGCTGCGCTACTTCTGGCTGCAGAGCCAGTGGCGCCGCCAGCAGCAGGCCGAATTGCAGGCGCGCATCGAGTCGCTGCAGGCGCGCATCCGCCCGCATTTCCTGTTCAACAGCCTGAACAGCATCGCCAGCCTGGTCGCCCTGGACGCCGACAAGGCCGAGCGCGCGGTGCTGGACCTGTCGGCGCTGTTCCGCGCCAGCCTCGCCCAGCCCGGCACCAAGGTGCGCTGGGTCGAGGAGCTGGAGCTGTCGCGGCGCTATCTGGAGATCGAGCGCCTGCGCCTGGGCGATCGCCTGCAGTTGCAGTGGGACGTGGACGGGGTGCCGGCGGACCTGCCGATTCCCCAGCTGACGCTGCAGCCGCTGCTGGAAAACGCCCTGATCTATGGTGTGGCGCCGCGCATCGAAGGGGGCCTGGTCACCATCTTCGCCACCTACCGGGAGGGGGTGTTCGAGCTGGTCATCAGCAACCCCTATGACCCCGAGGTGGAGCAGCAGCCACGCCCACCCAAGGGCACCCGTCAAGCTTTAAGCAATATCGAGGCGCGATTGACGGCACTTTTCGGACCAGCTGCGAGTCTCAAAATCGAACGCCGCGACCAGCGGCATACAACGTCTCTTCGCTATCCATGCGAGCGACTCATGCGGGAAGCCTGAGCTTATGAATGTCCTGATCGTCGATGACGAACCCTTGGCGCGCGAGCGTCTGGCCCGTCTGGTGGGGCAACTGGACGGTTATACCGCCCTGGAGCCAACAGCCACCAACGGTGAGGAAGCCCTCGCTTTGGTTGAAAACCTCAAGCCCGATATCGTCCTGCTCGACATCCGCATGCCGGGTCTGGACGGTCTGCAAGTGGCCGCGCGTCTCTGCGAGCGCGAATCGCCGCCCGCGGTGATCTTCGTGACCGCCCACGACGAATACGCGCTCGACGCCTTTCAGGTCAGCGCCGTGGGCTATCTGGTCAAGCCGGTGCGGCAGGAGGACCTGGCCGCTGCCCTGAGCAAGGCCCAGCGGCCCAACCGGATGCAGCTGGCCGCCCTGACCAAGCCGCCGGCCAGTGGTGGTCCGGGTCCGCGCAGCCATATCAGCGCCCGGACCCGCAAGGGCATCGAGCTGATCCCCCTGGATGACGTGGTCTATTTCATCGCCGACCACAAGTACGTGACCCTGAGACACTCCGGTGGCGAGGTGCTGCTGGATGAACCGCTCAAGGCGCTGGAAGACGAATTCGGTGAGCGCTTCGTGCGCATCCACCGCAATGCGCTGGTTTCCCGCGAGCGCATCGAGCGCCTGCAGCGCACGCCCCTGGGCCACTTCCAGCTGTTCCTCAAGGGCATGAACGGCGACGCCCTGACCGTCAGCCGCCGTCATGTGGCCGGTGTGCGCCGCCTGATGCACAGCATCTGACGTCGCTCGCGGGTTGGCGACCGGCGCGCAGCGGGGGAGGGGCGCCGGTCGACCTGCTATCATGGCCGGCAATCTGACGTGCCGGTAATGTCCATGCTCCGCGAAATCCGTATCGCCACGCGCCAGAGTGCCCTGGCACTCTGGCAAGCCGACTATGTGAAAGCCCGCCTCGAAGCGGCCCACCCGGGTTTGCGGGTGAGTCTGCTGCCCATGACCAGTCGCGGCGACAAGCTGCTCGACGCGCCCCTGGCCAAGATCGGCGGCAAGGGTCTGTTCGTCAAGGAACTGGAAAACGCCCTGCTCGACGGCAGCGCCGACATCGCCGTGCACTCCATGAAGGACGTGCCCATGGAATTCCCCGCAGGTCTCGGGCTGTATGCCATCTGCGAGCGGGAAGACCCGCGCGATGCCTTCGTTTCCAATCGCCATTCCGGTCTTGCCGAATTGCCCCAGGGCAGTGTGGTGGGCACCTCCAGCCTGAGGCGTCAGGCCCAGTTGCTGGCCCTGCGCCCGGATCTCGAGATCCGCTTTCTGCGCGGCAACGTCAATACCCGCCTGGCCAAGCTCGATGCCGATGACTATGACGCCATCATCCTGGCCGCGGCCGGGCTGATCCGCCTGGGCTTCGCCGAGCGCATCCGCGAATACCTGACCGTCGAAGACAGCCTGCCGGCGGGCGGCCAGGGCGCCGTGGGCATCGAATGCCGGACCGACGATGCCGAGGTCCATGCGCTGCTCGAACCCCTGCACCATTTCGACACCGAACGCCGCGTCGCCGCCGAGCGCGCCCTGAATCGGCGTCTCAATGGCGGCTGCCAGGTGCCCATCGCCTGCTATGCGGTACAGGAAGGCGAACTGCTTTGGCTGCGCGGCCTGGTCGGCCAGCCCGATGGCGGGCTGCTGCTGCGTGCCGAGGCCCGCGGCCCGCTGAACGACCCGGCCGGGCTGGGCGTGACCGTGGCCGAAGACCTGCTGGCCCAGGGCGCCCAGGGCATTCTCGATGCCGTCTATGGGGTCTCCGGCGCATCATGAGCGCCTGGCGACTGCTGCTGACCCGGCCGGCGGAGGAGAATCCACCCCTGGCCGCCGCCCTGGACACGGCGGGCATCGCCACGGCCAGCCTGCCGCTGCTGGAATTGCAGCCCCTGGCGGAAACCCCCGAACAGCGCTCACTCTGGCTCGATCTCGATCGCTATGCCGCCGTGCTGGTGGTGAGCAAGCCGGCGGCCCGCATGGGCCTCGCCGCCCTCGATCAGTACTGGCCGCAACCGCCGCTGCAGGCCTGGTTCGCCGTGGGCGCGGCCACCGCCGCCGTGCTCGAAGACTATGGACTGCAGGTGCACCATCCCCAGCGTGAGGACAGCGAAGGCCTGCTGGCCCTGCCGGCCTTGCAGGAAGCCCTAGAGCGCCCGGCGCCCGAGGTGCTGCTGCTGCGCGGAGAGGGCGGCCGCGACCTGCTGGTCGACACCCTCACCGCCCGCGGCGCCCGCGTCGAGGTGCTCGAACTCTATCGCCGCCAGTGCCCGGACTACCCCGCAGGGCAGGTCCTAGAGACCCTGGCAGCGGAACGCCTGAATGCCATCATGGTCAGCAGTGGGCAGGGTTTCGCGCATCTGCAGGCCTGTGCGGGTGCGGATTGGCCCGCGGTGCGCCGTTATCCCCTGCTGGTACCCAGCGCCCGTGTGGCCGAACTGGCTCGTGCCAGCGGCTGCGAGCTCATCATCGAGTGCCAGGGCGCCAGCGCCGGCGCCCTGATCGCCGCGCTTGCCCATCACCATCCGGATTGACCCTACAAGGAATTCCCGTGAGCGAAACTCAAGCCCCCCGCGCCGACGACGTCTCTCCCGATCCTGTCGTGACTCCCGCCTCGCCGCCGCCGGCACCCCCACCGGCAAGCGTGCGCCGCAAGGGCTCGGGCAAGGCGTCCGGTCTGGCGCTGCTGGCCCTGCTGGTGGCCGCCGGTGGCCTGGGTGTCGGCGGCTGGAGCGTCTGGCAACTGCAGCAGGTGCGTCAGGCCGAGCAGAGTCAGGCCGCCCAGGCCGAGGATCTGCGCAGCCAGCTGCGCCAGCTGGAAATGCGCAACCAGACGTTGAGTGCCGATCTGGGCCGCCTGCCCTCGGCCAACGAGCTGGAAGAGCGCCGCCGTCAGCTTGGTGAGCTGCAGGGCGACCAGCAGCACCTCGCCGAACAGTTCAAGGAGGTGGTCGGCCAGAGTCGCCAGGCTTGGCGCCTGACCGAGGCCGAGCACCTGCTGCGCATGGCCACCCTGCGCATGACCGCGCTGCAGGACGTGCCCAGCGCCCAGAATCTGCTGCAGGGTGTCGATGACATCCTCAAGGCCCAGAACGACCCGGCTGCCTTCGCCGCCCGCCAGCAACTGGCCAATGCCCAGCAGACCCTGCGCCAGCTGCCCGACCTGGATCGCACCGGGCAATTCGTCCAGCTGGCATCGCTGCGCAATCAGGTGCAGAGCCTGGAACCCCTGCCGCCACGCTTTTCCACCACCGTGGCCGACCAGCCCGGCGTCGAAAAGGCCGCGGTACCGCCGAGCAATGCCCTGCAGCAGTGGTGGCAGGATTTCCGCCAGCGCATCTCCAGCTACTTCCGCATCGACTTTTCCGCCGACCAGCCGATTCGTCCGCTGCTGGCCGAGGAGTCCCTGGCCCAGGTCCGCCTGGCCATGAGCCTGGCGCTGGAGCAGGCGCAGTGGGCCGTGCTCAATGGCAATCAGGAGGTCTACCGGCTCTCCATCGAGCAGGCCGAAGACGTCCTCGCCGCCCACTTCAACAACCAGAATCCCGACAGCCGTGCGGTCAAGCTGCGCCTGCAGGAGCTGGCCGAACGGCCGGTCACCTTCGAGGCGCCTGACCTGACGCCGGCCCTGACCGCGCTGCAGGCCTACATCGCCCAGCGTCAGCAAATCCAGCCGAACAATGCCGCCGCCGGCGCGGCTCAGGAGAATCGCCCATGAAGCGCCTGTACCTGCTGTTCCTGTTCGCCCTGCTCGTCGGCCTGGGCGTTGCCGTGGTGCTGGCCAAGGAGCCGGGCTACGTGCTGCTGTCCTACAGCAACTTCCGCTACGAATCGAGTCTCTGGGCCTTCCTGGCTCTGCTGGTGGCGGTCTGGCTGGCTCTCTACATTCTCAAGCTGGTGCTGGGCGCCCTCGGCCTGACCGGCAAGGTGCTCAACCCCTGGTCGCGGCACAATCGCCAGCGCCGCCTGGAGCAGGCGCGCCACAAGGGTCAGCTGGAACTGGCCGAAGGCAACTGGAGCGGTGCCCTCAAGCACCTGAAAGGCGCCGCCGAGCACGCCGACCAGCCGCTGTTCGTCCTGCTGGGCGCCGCCCGCGCCGCCAACGAACTGGGCGACCTCGAAGAACGCGACCGCCTGCTGCGCCAGGCCCGCGAGCGCGAGCCCCAGGCCGACCTGGCCATCGGTCTGCAGCAGGCCCGGTTGCAGATCGACCGCGGCCAGTATCTGGAAGCCCGTGACAGCCTGGCGCCGTTGCAGGCCAAGTATCCGAAGAATGGCGAGGTGCTGCTGCAACTGCAGCGCCTGCAGGTGACCCTGCGCGACTGGCCGGCACTGATCGCCCTGCTGCCGCAACTGCGCAAGCAGCAAGTGCTGCGCCCCCAGGAGCAGGACGACCTGGAGCGCAAGGTCTGGATCGCGACCCTCGACGAGGTGCCCGCCCAGGGCGCGGAATCGGCGGTGGATGCCCAGTGGCAGCAGGTGCCCACGGCGCTCAAGGGCGATGCCTCGGTGGTGCTGGCCTATGCCCGTCAGCTGCGCGCCATCGGCCGCGACGACCTGGCCGAAGAGGTGCTGCACATCACCCTGAATCGCCAGTGGGACGAGCGCCTGGTCGAGCTCTATGGCCAGCTGCGTCCGCGCGATGCCAGTCGTCCGCTGCACCACGCCGAAGGCTGGCTCAAGGATCGCCCCCAGGATGCGGTGCTGCTGCTGGCCCTGGGCCGGTTGTGCATGAACAACCAGCTGTGGGGCAAGGCGCGCGAATATCTGGAGCGCAGTCTGGCGCAGCGGCCGTCCGCAGTCACCGCCGGCGAACTGGCCAGGGTGGCCATCCAGCTGGGCGATGTGGACCGCAGCCAGCAGCTCCTGCAGAGCCAGTGGCGCGAGTCCGACACCACTTCGCTGCCGACGCCGCGGGTCTGACGGCGCGGCTCGTCTGCCCGGGTCCTTGAAAGGTGCCCGGGCTTTCTCTACCGTAACGTCCCAATTCCCTGTTGGAGACGGCGCGTCCGTGACTAGTCCCCGCTTCATCTTCCTGTTCATGGCCGCCACCTGTGCGGTGCTCATGGGCGTCGGTCTCTATCTCGAACACGTGGTCGGCCTCGAGCCTTGCCCGCTGTGCGTCATGCAACGGATCTTCTTCATTCTGGTCGGGGTGGTGGCGCTGATCGCCGGCATCCAGGCGCCGGGCAAGCGCGGACGACGCATCTATGGCGTGGTCCTGCTGCTGCTGGCCGCCGCCGGCGCCGCCACCGCGGGCCGCCAGGTCTATCTGCAGACGGTCCCGGCGGAAGAGCTGGCGGCCTGCCTGCCGAGCCTCGACTACATGATGCAGGCGCTGCCCTTCCAGGAAATCATCCGCCTGGTCCTGCACGGCACCGCCGACTGCGCCGAGGTCAACTGGACGCTGTTCGGTCTGAGTATCCCGGAATGGAGCCTGCTGGCCTTCGTCCTGCTCATGGCCCTGAGCCTGGTCAAGATCTTCCGCCGTCGCTGAGCTTTCTCCGAGCAACGGCACTCGCCTGGCGAGGCGATGTCGGTATAGTTCCTGATAACAGCCGGGCGCCTGCGCCCGGACCGTCTCGCCCGTATAGAGAGCTGCCGTCATGCTAGAAACCTGCCGCAATGCCCAGGAACGCTGGGGTGGGGTCCACCAGCTGATCGACCGCTGGCTGATTGCCCGCCGCGAGCTGGTGACCGCTTACGAAACCCTGGACATGGAGCCCCTGATGGGACCGGTGCGCGAGGTCAGCGAACTGGAGCGGCTCTGCGACATGCTGGTCGACTACATGTCCACCGCGCATTTCGAGATCTACGAGCAACTGGTGGCCGAAGCCCGGGAATTCCAGGACGAGCGCGCCATCGAGTTCGCCGACAGCGTCTATCCGCGCCTGCAGGCCCTGACCGACGCCGCGCTGAACTTCAACGACAGATTCGAGCGCGGGGCCTATCGGGACCCGGGTCTGCTGACCATCGAACTCAAGCTGCTGGGCGAAACCCTGCGCGAGCGCTTCGAACTCGAAGACTGCCTGATCGAGGTGCTGCACACCTCGCACCAGCAACCGCGGCTGGCGTCGGTCTAGCCCCGGTTCCCCCGCGCGGCCTCGGCCAGCAGGTCGAGGTCCGCTGCGGCTGCCTCGCGCGGTGCCAGCGCGTGCAGCCAATCCCCCGGGCCCTGTGCCCCGCGACACGGCCAATGGCCCGCGAGTCGTGCCAGACGCGCGAGCTGTTCACGTTCCGCGGCCAATTCCAGTCCCTTGAGCTGCTCCCGCAGGGCCGCCAGGCTCTCGTCCGCGCTGGACGCGGCCTTCCAGGCCTGGCGCAACTGGCGCAGGGGGCGTACCACCGTATCCTGCCAGTGCTGCGAGGCGCGCTGCAGCCGGGCCAGGCCCTCGGCATCCAGGGCGCAGTTGCGGCGATCCAGCCAGAGCGCCGTCAGCACCAGACAGACGTCGGCGCCGGCCTCTTGCAGACGCAAACAGGCGCCTTCCACGCCGGGCCGGGCGTATACTGCCAACGCGAATTCCCACAGGTCCTCTTGCATGTCCGCCTCCCCGTTCGTGGGTGGTGGAGCTGCTACACTCCGCCGCCATGATCCGACTACAGAACCTTACTCTACAGCGTGGTCCCCAGCGTCTGCTCGAAAGCGCTGAACTGACCCTGCATCCCGGCCAGAAAGCCGGTCTGATCGGTGCCAATGGCGCCGGTAAATCCAGTCTCTTCGCCCTGCTGCGCGGGCAGCTCGGGGCCGATGCCGGCGATTGCCACATCCCGGCGGCCTGGCGCATCGCCCACATGCGCCAGGAGGTGGATACCCTGGAGCGGCTGGCGGTGGACTATGTGCTGGACGGCGACATCGACCTGCGCCGCATCCAGCGCGAACTGGCGGCGGCCGAAGCGGCCCAGGACGGCAACGCCCTTGGCCGGCTGCATGCCGACTTCGAGGCCGCCGACGGCTATACCGCCGATGCCCGCGCCCGCAAGCTGCTGGCCGGTCTGGGCTTTACCGCCGCGCAGATGGAGCGCCAGGTCGGCGACTTCTCCGGTGGCTGGCGGATGCGTCTCAACCTGGCCCAGGCGCTGATGTGCCCCTCGGACCTGCTGCTGCTCGACGAACCCACCAACCACCTGGATCTGGACGCCATCCTCTGGCTGGAAGACTGGCTCAAGGGCTATCCCGGCACCCTGATCCTGATCTCCCACGACCGCGACTTCCTCGATGCCGTGGTCGATCATGTGGTGCACCTGGACCAGCAGAAACTCGTGCTCTATCGCGGCGGCTACTCCAGCTTCGAGCGTACTCGCGCCGAGCGCCTGGCGCAGCAGCAGCAGGCCTACGACAAGCAGCAGGCCCAGCGCGCCCACATGGAGAAGTACATCGCCCGCTTCAAGGCCCAGGCCACCAAGGCCCGTCAGGCACAGAGCCGGATCAAGGCCCTGGAACGCCTGGAAGAGCTGGCGCCGGCCCATGTCGATTCGCCCTTCGAATTCGTCTTCCGCGAGGCGGACAAGCTGTCCAGTCCGTTGCTCGACCTGGCCGAAGGCCGACTCGGCTACGGCGAGACCACCATCCTGCACCCGGTCAAGCTGCAGCTGACACCAGGCGCCCGCATCGGCCTGCTCGGCCCCAACGGCGCCGGCAAGTCGACCCTGATCAAGACCCTGGCCGCCGAACTCGAACCCCTCGGCGGCCGGCTGCAGCGCGGCGAGAACCTGGCCATCGGCTACTTCGCCCAGCACCAGCTCGATTCGCTGGACGCCAAGGCCAGTCCCCTGCTGCACCTGCAACGCATCGCCCCCGGCGAGCGCGAACAGAGCCTGCGCGACTTCCTCGGCGGCTTCGATTTCCGCGGTCCGCGCTGCGACGAGGCGGTGCTGAATTTCTCTGGTGGCGAGAAGGCGCGCCTGGCCCTGGCGCTGATCGCCTGGCAGAAGCCCAATCTGCTGCTGCTGGACGAACCCACCAACCACCTGGACCTGGACATGCGCCTGGCCCTGACCCTGGCCCTGCAGGAATTCGCCGGGGCGGTGCTGGTGGTCTCCCACGATCGTCATCTGCTCAAGAGCACCACCGACGAATTCCTGCTGGTGGCCGATGGCAAGGTGCAGGCCTTCGACGGCGATCTGGACGACTACAGCCGCTGGCTGGTGGACTTCCGCGCCCGCCAGGAGCCGGGCCTCGCCGCCGGTGAGGGCGCCGCGGTCGACAAGACCGATCGCAAGGCCCAGCGCCAGGCCGCTGCCGCCCTGCGCCAGCAGCTGGCACCGCTGAAGAAGGCCGCCGACAAGCTGGAAGCCGAGCTGGGCAAGCTGCAGGAAAGGCTCGCCGCCCTGGAAGCCCGTCTGGGTGACAGCGGCCTCTATGACGCCGCGCGCAAGGAAGAACTGCGCCAGGCGCTGGCCGACCAGGCCGCGGCCAAGACCCGCGAAGCCGAGCTGGAAGAGCAGTGGCTGGAGGCCCTGGAACGGCTGGAAAGCCTGCAAGCCGAACTCGAGGGGGCCTGATGACCGAGTGGCTGCACACCTGGCTGCCGGGGTGGGGCGACTACCTGCTGGTGGCCGGCCAGGTCGCCCTGGTACTGCTGATCGGCTATGTGCTGCAGCGCATCGTCGCCCGCGCCGTCACCGGCCTGGGCGAACGCTATCCGCTGCCGCCGCAGATCGTCCTCGGCCTGCGCGGCACCCTGCGCTGGCTGATCATGGGCAGTGCCATCCTCATGGCCCTGGAGCGCTTCGGGGTGTCCGCAGCGGTGCTCTGGACGGCCATTTCCGGTTTCGTCGCCGTGGCCGCGGTGGCCTTCTTCGCCATCTGGAGCGTGCTCTCCAACCTGTTCTGCGCGGTGCTGATCTTTACCGTCGGCCCCTTCCGCCTGGGCGATCGCATCGAGGTGCTGGACGCCTCGGACAAACCCGGCATCAAGGGCCGGGTGGTGGCGATCAACATGCTCTTCGTGACCCTGCAGGAACTGGACGACAACCAGGAAGGCGCCCTGGTGCAGATTCCCAACACCCAGTTCTTCCAGAAGTCGGTTCGTCGCTGGCGCGATGCCGACGGCTCCTTCGATTTCCATCTCGACAGGTGAACCCATGAGTCTGCAGGTCTGGACCGGTTTCTTCATCGCCTGCTGGATGATCAGTCTCTCGCCCGGAGCCGGGGCGATCGCCTCCATGAGCGCCGGCGTGACCCTGGGCTTCCGCCGCGGCTACTGGACGGCCATCGGTCTGCAGCTGGGACTGGCGCTGCAGATCGCCATCGTTGCCGTGGGCGTCGGCGCCCTGCTGGCGACCTCGCAGCTGGCCTTCACCCTGATAAAGTGGTTCGGTGTGGCCTATCTCGCCTACCTGGCGCTCCGCCAGTGGCGCGCGGCGCCCATGGATCTGGGTAAACAGGTGGTCGGCGAGCGTCTGCCACCGCGGATCGGCGCCCTGGTCATGCGCGGTTTCCTGGTCAACGTCAGCAATCCCAAGGCGCTGATCTTCATGCTCGCGGTGCTGCCGCAATTCGTCGATCCCCATGCGCCCCTGACCGCGCAGTACCTGATCATCGGGGCGACGATGGTCAGTGTCGACCTGATCGTGATGGCGGGCTACACCGGGCTGGCTGCCCGGGTGCTGACCCTGCTGCGCACCCCGCGCCAGCAGCGCATCACCAACCGGGTATTCGCCAGCCTGTTCCTCGCGGCGGCCGCGTTGCTGTCCACGGTGCGCCGCGCCGCGGTCTGAAGCCGGGGCTACCAGACCACCGACTGCCCCTGCCAATCCCAGAAACTGCCGGTCTCGGCCGGCGTACGGGCGGCCAGCACCGCCAGCAGGCGCTCTGCCGCGTAGGCGGGCGTGAACAGCTTGTCCGCCGGCACCCGCGCCTGGAAGGGCCGGGACAACGCCGTGTCCGTGGTGCCGGGATGCAGGGCCAGCACGCAGCTCTGGGGATTGAGCCGGGTCAGCTCGATGCTGGCGCAGCGCAGCCCCTGATTCAGCGCCGCCTTGGCCATCCGATAGCCATACCAGCCACCCAGCTGGTTGTCGCCGATGGAGCCCACGCGTGCCGACAGCGCCGCGATCTGACAGGGATGCTGGCCCTTGAGCAGTGGCGTCAGCTGGCGGATCAGCAGCAGCGGCAGCACGGCATTGGCCAGATAGCTTTCCAGCAGCCCGGCCTGATCCACCTGCGCCAGACTCTTCTCGGCGCGCGCCCGTTCGCCCTGCAGCAGCCCCGAGGCGCACAGCAGCAGATCCAGGCGGGGCGTCTCGTCCGCCAGCCGGGCTGCCAGATCGGTAGTGGTCAGCGGATCGACGTCGAGGCGGCGCAGGCGCGGGCCATGCTGCCGCTCCAGCGCGGCCAGGCCGTCATGCGTCTCGGCGTGGCGCGCGCAGGCCCAGACCCGCGCAATGTCATCACGCGCCAGCAGCTGTTCGCACAGGGCCAGGCCGAGGCCGCCGGTGGCGCCATACACCAGGGCCTGGGCGGGCTGCGCCAGGCGTTGCCAGAAAGTCATGGGGGACTCCAGTCAGGTCGCTATCCCTGTCCGACCGCGCCACTGCGCTGGGGTGCGTTGGCGTAGCGCGGTATCCTGGGCTTTTGCCGGAGAAATTCCCGTGATCCTGTGGATCGATGCCGATGCCTGTCCACGCGCCGCCAAGGAGCTGGTCTGCAAGTTCGCTCTCAAGCGCAAGCTGGAGGTGGTGCTGGTGGCGGGGCAGCCGCAGATCAAGCCGCCCTTCGCCTGTGTCCGCCTGGTGGTGGTCCCCAGTGGCCCCGACGCCGCCGACGACCACCTGGTCGAGCAGGCTCAGCCGGGTGACCTGGTGATCTGCAGCGACATTCCCCTGGCCGATCGGCTGGTGAAGAAGGGCGTGGCCGCCCTGGATCCGCGTGGTCAGGAATTCGACGAGCGCAACATGGGTCAGCGGCTGGCCATGCGCAATCTGATGACCGATCTGCGCGACCAGGGACAGATGGGCGGGGGCCAGGCCGGCTACGGCGAGCGTGATCGCCAGGCCTTCGCCAACGCCCTGGACCGGCTGATCACCCGCCTCCAGCGCAGAGCCGCCGGCTAGGGCGGCCTGCTAGGCGGGCACGGCGGCGAGGGCGGGTTGCTGCAGCCAGGTACGCAGCTGCGGCAACGGCATGGGCCGGCCGAACAGATAGCCCTGCATGAAGTTGCAGCCATTGGCCTGCAGGAACTGGCGTTGCTCGCTGGTTTCCACCCCCTCGGCGACCACATTGAGGCCCAGTTTGTGCGCCATGGCGATGATCGCCGCGGCGATGGCCATGTCGTTGCTCTGCTTGGGGATGGTGCGGACGAAGGCGCGATCGACCTTGAGCGAATCCACCGGCAGCCGACTCAGGTAGGCCAGCGACGAGTAGCCACTGCCGAAATCGTCGATGGATACCCGCACGCCCAGGGTCCGGATCTCGCCGAGCACCTCGACCGCCACGTTGAGGCTGTGCATCAGGGCGTTCTCGGTCACCTCGAGAATCAGCGCCGAGGCCGGCAGATCTTCGGCCTGCAGCGCCCGGGCGATGGACTGGGGCAGGAGGCGATCGCTCAGATTGAGCGCCGAGCAATTCACCGAGACGCGCAGAGCCGCGTGACCTTCGCGGTGCAGCTGGGCGAGGTCCGCGCAGGCCTGGCGCATGACCCAGCCATCCAGGTCGGCGATCAACCCGGTTTCCTCGGCGACGCGGACGAAGCGCTCGGGACTCAGCGGACCCAGGACCGGATGCTGCCAGCGGACCAGGGCTTCCAGGGCCACCGGCGCACCGGCGGGGTCGACGATGGGTTGGTAGGCCACGTGCAGGCCGCCCTGGGCCAGGGCCTGGCGCAGGTCCATCTCCAGGCTCAGCAGGTCGTCGGCGTCGCGCTGGAGTTCGGTGGTGAATCTCTGGCTGCGATTGCGCCCGCTGCGCTTGCAATGGCCGACCGCGAGGCCGGCGCTGCGCAGCAGCTGGCCGGCGTTGGCGCCGTCCTGGGGATAGTGGGCGATGCCCAGGCTGAAGGTCATGGCAATGCGCTGCCCGGCCAGCTCGAAGGGCGGTCGCAACTGCTCCAGCAGGCGCATGGCCAGGGGCTGGCTGTCGCCGCGCTGGCCGAGTGGCAGCAGCAGGCTGAACTCGTCGCCGGCATAGCGGGCCAGCGGCAGGTCGTCATCGAGCACCGCGCGGATCCGCTGCGCCATCTGGATCAGCAGTTCATCGCCAAGGGCATGGCCGAGGCTGTCGTTGATGCGCTTGAAGTGATCGATGTCCAGCATCAGCAGGGCGAACTGCTCACCGGTGCGCGCCTGGCCGATGGCCCGATCGACGGTCTGGATGAAGCTGCCGCCATTGAGCAGGTGGGTGAGGGGATCGTGCAGGGTGATCTGGTCGAGGGTGGTCGAGACCCGCTCCAGCCGCAGGCGCTGGGCATTGAAGCGTTCGCCGGCCCAGGCGGCGAGCAGGCCGACCATGATGATGAACAGGGTGCCGAGGGCGATGCCCATGCCCAGTTCCAGGTGCTGATTGGCTTCCGCCAGGCCGCCGGGTTCGAAACCGATGGGCACGGCGAGGGTGAGGGCGGCCATGCCGGTGAAGTGCATGGAGACGATGGCGAAACCCAGGACCAGACTGCCCAGCAGGCGCAGCCAGAAGGTCCTGAGGCCGGTCCTGCCGCGCAGGCGGAAGGCCAGCAGCAGCGCGCCCAGGGAGGCGAGGCTGGCGACCACCACCGAAACCACCACCAGCAGGGGATCATAGAGCTGCACGGCCACCGACTGCATGGCCAGCATGCCGGTGTAGTGCATGGTCGCGATGCCCAGGCCGGCGGCGAGGGCGGCGAGCCCGTATTGCGGTGCGGTCAGGGACTCGCGCCCGATCAGGTGCATGACCGTATAGGACACGGCGATGGCGATCAGCAGCGAGGCCAGGGTCTGCAGGGGCGCATAGTGCACATGGATGCCGATCTTGAACGACAGCATGGCGAGGAAGTGCATCGACCAGATGCCCCCGCCTAGGGCGACGGCACCGATCAGCTTGGCCAGCTCGCTGCCGCGGCGGGAGCGACTGTTGGTCACCCAGTCGGCCATGGCCAGGGCGGTGTAGCCGGCGGCGCTGGCGATCAGGTACGCCAGCACCACGAGCAGGCTTTCGTACTCGTTGGCAGCCAGGATCTGATGGCCGGGAGGCAGCAGGGTGGAGAAGTTCAGCATGCTCAATCGCCAGCGTGCACACGAGGTTTTGGGAGGGGTTGCTGCTCAGGGCATCGGCAGCGGCAGCCGGGCCTTTAATCCGTTCGATGGACGTACCGGGTGAGGGGCTGCCTGGCCATCAGGCCTTGGGCGTCCGGCTGCGACGCCACAGCCAGAGCAGCAGACCGATCACCACCAGGCCGCCCAGCACCATCAGTTCATACCGCTTGAGATTGCCCAGCACCCCTTCGAGGACGGCGCCGAAATGATAGGCGGCGTAACCGAGCACCGTGGCCCAGACGATGGCACCGATGCCGTTGAGGATCAGATAGCGCGCCGGCGGATAGCCCGACAGGCCGATCGCCACCGGCATCACCGTGCGCAGGCCGTAGACGAAGCGAAAGCTCAGCACCCAGAGGTCCGGATGGCGTCGGATGTGCGCCAGCGCCTTTTCGCCGGCGGCTTCCCACTTGGGTTTGCGCGCCAGCAGCTTGCGCCCGTGGCGCCGGCCGAGGAAGTACCAGAGCTGATCGCCGGCGTAGCTGCCGCAGAAGGCGACCAGGATGACGGTCTGGATGTTCATGTAGTCGCGGAAGGCCAGGAAGCCGGCCAATACCAGAATGGTTTCGCCCTCGAAAAAGGTGCCGAGAAAAAGGGCGAAATAGCCGAAATCATGGAGGAATTGTTGGAGCATTCGGCGCTACACGAGATGAATAAAGATGGCGCAGCCTACCCCGGTTGGCGTCTGGAAAGAAAGTGTGACGGACTTCCGTCCGCCGGGCGCCAGACGGTCAGGCAGGGATTTCGCTGCGACCCTGTGTCACGCCGGGTCCAGCCGGCGTCTGCCTTGGATAGGACCTATAGGCACTCCATATTGTCATCTGCTGTTACCAATCGGTCATGATTGTGGCCTATAACCCATCACACTGACCCGTGATCCGGGTCTGGGAGTCGATCGTGAGTTTTACCCCCATCAACCGTAGCTACCCTGCCACTCGCATGCGCCGTCAGCGCCGCGACGAGTTTTCCCGTCGCCTGATGCGCGAGCATGTGCTGACGGTGGATGACCTGATCCTGCCGGTATTCGTGCTTGATGGCGAAGGCCGCCGCGAGGCGATCCCCTCGATGCCCGGCGTCGAGCGGCTGTCCATCGACCTGCTGCTGGAAGAGGCCGCCGAGCTGGTGGCGCTGGGAATTCCCGCGGTCGCCCTGTTCCCGGTCACCCCCACCGAGCGCAAGTCGCTGGACGGCGCCGAGGCCTACAACCCGGACGGGATCGCCCAGCGCGCCACCCGCGCCCTGCGCGAGCATTTCCCCGAGCTGGGGGTGATCACCGACGTGGCCCTGGATCCCTTCACCACCCACGGCCAGGACGGCATCCTCGACGAGCGCGGCTACGTGCTCAACGACGTCTCGGTCGAGGTGCTGGTCAAGCAGGCGCTGTCCCATGCCGCTGCCGGGGCCCAGGTGATCGCCCCCTCGGACATGATGGACGGTCGCATCGGCGCCATCCGCGCGGCCCTGGAAGACGCCGGTTATCACAACGTGCAGATCATGGCCTACTCGGCCAAGTACGCCAGCGCCTACTATGGGCCGTTCCGCGACGCCGTCGGCTCGGCCGCCAATCTGGGCAAGGGCAACAAGGCCACCTACCAGATGGATCCGGGCAACAGCGACGAGGCGCTGCACGAGATCGCCGGCGACCTGGCCGAGGGCGCCGATTCGGTGATGGTCAAGCCGGGCATGCCCTACCTGGACATCGTCCGCCGGGTCCGCGAGGAATTCCGCGTGCCGACCTTCGTGTACCAGGTGAGCGGCGAGTACGCCATGCACATGGCCGCGATCCAGAACGGCTGGCTGTCCGACGCCGTCATCCTCGAATCGCTCTTGGCCTTCAAGCGTGCTGGGGCCAACGGCATCCTCACCTATTTCGCCAAACGCGCCGCCCAACAACTTCGCCAGGGGCCTTCGCGTTCCTAAGGAGCTTCAATGAGTAGCCAGGGTTTCGTCGAAACCGATCTGCAACAGCCCGTCAGCGCCGAGTCCCTGGAGACCGCGGAGGAGGCGTTGGCGCTGGACGCCGAAGTACCGGCACCCGCCGCCGAGGCGCCGGCCGCGCCCAGCGTGCCGGCGGCCAACGTGGACGACAGCAGCCTCTACATCCATCGCGAGCTGTCGCAGCTGCAGTTCAACATCCGGGTGCTGGAACAGGCCCTCGACGAATCCTATCCGCTGCTCGAGCGGCTCAAGTACCTGCTGATCTTTTCCAGCAACCTGGACGAATTCTTCGAGATCCGCGTGGCGGGTCTGAAGAAGCAGATCACCTTCGCCCGCGAGCAGGCCGGAGCCGACGGCCTGCTGCCGCACCAGGCGCTGGCGCGCATCAGCGACATCGTCCACGGCCAGGTGGAGCGGCAGTACGCCATCCTCAACGACGTGCTCCTGCCGGCCTTGGCCGAGCAGCAGATCCGCTTCATTCGCCGGCGTTACTGGGACGTCAAGATCAAGGCCTGGGTGCGCAAGTTCTTCCGCGACGAGATTGCGCCCATCATCACCCCCATCGGCCTGGATCCGACCCACCCCTTTCCGCTGCTGGTGAACAAGAGCCTCAACTTCATCGTCGAGCTGGAGGGCATGGACGCCTTCGGCCGCGACTCGGGTCTGGCCATCATCCCGGCGCCGCGCCTGCTGCCGCGGATCATCCGGGTGCCGGAGGAGGTCGCCGGGCCCGGCGACAACTACGTCTTCCTGTCCTCCATGATCCACGCCCATGCCGATGACCTCTTCCCCGGCATGAAGGTCAAGGGCTGCTTCCAGTTCCGCCTGACCCGTAACGCCGATCTCTCGGTGGACACCGAGGACGTCGAAGACCTGGCCCGCGCCCTGCGCGGCGAGCTGTTCTCGCGGCGCTACGGCGATGCGGTGCGGCTCGAGGTGGTGGACATCTGCCCGAAACACCTCACCGACTACCTGCTCAAGCAATTCGGCCTGGGCGACAGCGAGCTGTACAAGGTCAATGGTCCGGTCAACCTGACCCGGCTGTTCTCCATCACCGGGCTGGACAGTCACCCGGAGCTGCAGAACGCCCCCTTCACCCCGACCATTCCCAAGCTGCTGCAGAAGAAGGACAACCTCTTCAACGTGCTGGGCAAGCTCGATGTGCTGCTGCTGCACCCCTTCGAGTCCTTTACCCCGGTGATCGACCTGATGCGCCAGGCCGCCAAGGACCCCAACGTCCTGGCGATCAAGCAGACGCTCTACCGCAGCGGCGCCAACTCGGAGATCGTCGACGCCCTGGTGGATGCGGCGCGCAGCGGCAAGGAGGTGACCGCGGTCATCGAATTGCGCGCGCGCTTCGACGAGGAATCCAACCTGCAGCTGGCCAGCCGCCTGCAGCAGGCCGGCGCCGTGGTCATCTATGGCGTGGTGGGCTTCAAGACCCACGCCAAGATGATGCTGATCCTGCGCCGCGAGAATGGCGAGCTGCGCCGCTATGCCCACCTGGGCACCGGCAACTACCACGCCGGCAACGCCAAGCTGTACACCGACTACAGCCTGCTGACCGCCGACGTGGCCCTGACCGAGGACGTGCACAAGCTGTTCAACCAGCTGATCGGCATGGGCAAGACCCTGCGCATGAAGAAGCTGCTGCACGCGCCCTTCACCCTTAAGAAGAACCTGCTGGAGATGATCAACCGCGAAGCGGTGGCGGCCAGCGAAGGGCGGCCGGCGCAGATCATGGCCAAGGTCAACGGCCTCACCGATCCCAAGGTCATCCGCGCCCTCTACAAGGCCAGCCAGGCCGGGGTGAAGATCGACCTGGTGGTGCGCGGCATGTGCTGCCTGCGGCCAGGCGTACCGGGCGTGTCCCACAATATCCAGGTGCGTTCCATCATCGGCCGCTTTCTGGAGCACAGCCGCATCTACTACTTCCTCAACGGTGGCGACGAGAAACTCTATCTCTCCAGCGCCGACTGGATGGAGCGCAACCTCGACATGCGCGTCGAGACCTGCTTCCCGGTGGAGGGCAAGAAGCTCATCAGCCGGGTCAAGAAGGAGCTGGAAGGCTACCTCACCGACAACACTCAGGCCTGGGTGCTGCAGGAAGACGGCAGCTACATCCGCCAATCGCCCACCGGCAACCAGAATGCCCGCAGCGTGCAGGCGACGCTGCTGGAGCGGTTGGCCAGTCCGGTGGTGAATACCCGCTGATGGCGTGTCGGGCCCATGCCGCCATGGGCCCTGACCGGTTTCGTAAGGTGGGTTGAGCGGGAGCGAAGCCCAGCTGTTGCGTGTGCAGCTCTGCACCTTAGGTTTTGTGGGTGCCCTGGCTGTTCATTGAGCTTTGCTGATGCTTCTTGTTTCGCCCACCCGGGCGAGTCACTTTTTTCAAACGCGAAAAAAGTAACCAAAAACGCTTGCCCCGACCATCCAGCCCTAAGCTTCGCTCCGGGTCCGCTCACACCAGCACCGTTCCGGGGTCGGTCCAGATGGGCCATCCATGGCCCACTGAACCTCTCGCCGCATCCATGCGGCTCGACCCACTCCACGGCACTGGCGTTCGCCCTCCTGAACGGGGCGATTCGCTAGCCTGAAAGTTTTGATTGAAAAACCGTAGCGTGGCCAGCGGCGTAGCCTTGTCCACAAAGCCCGCGGTGCATACCAGTGGAAAACGCTGCGCGGTTTTCCACGCTACAAGGATGTGCATCAGGCATCAGGCTTGCGCCCTGTTCCCGTCAGTGAGGCAGAGTCCAGGTGTCGCGGAGGGGGATGCGAGGCAGGACGGCGAGCAAGGCGCAAGGGGCAAGAGTCCACTTCGTGTCGTGCACTTGGAGCGGCGCCGAAGCGAGGGGATCCGGAGCGCAGCGGAGGGCCGAAACGTGGGGCAAGCGTTTTTGCTTACTTTTGTCCGGGGCGCGCAGCCGCGATTGGCAAAAGTGAGTCGCCCGGGTGGGCGAAACAAGAGCCATCAGCAGAGCACGATAATCAGCTAGTGCCGTGAAAGGCTAAAACCCAGGGCGTTGGGCTTCGCTCCCGCTCCACCCAACCTACGAAAAATCCCCTCAGCGTACGCTCAACCGATACCCCACCCGCTCCAGCCACTGGGCCTCCAGCTCGAAATCCGCCTGGGTCAGGGGGTTTTCCGCCAGCCAGCCATCGGGGAATTGCACGTCCAGGCTGCGCTCGCCAGCGCTGAGCTGCACATCCGGAATGCTCTTGTGGCGGATGTGGTGGAAGAGGATGGCGAAGCGCAGCAACAGGGTCAGGCGCAGCAGCGGCTCGCCTTCCGGGCCCAGCTCCTGCAGGCGCTCCAGCGGAATGTTGCGGCGATGACCACGCACCAATAGTGCCAGGGCCTGCTGATCGCGGCGGGAGAAGCCGGGCAGGTCCGAGTGCTCGATCAGGTAAGCACCGTGCTTGTGGTACTGGTAGTGGGCGATGTCCAGGCCGACGCCGTGCAGGCGCGCGGCCCAGCGCAGCAGTTCGGCATGGTTCTCGTCGGTCAGGGCCCAGGCCTCGGCGACCTGTGCCAGGGACTTCAGGGCGCGCTTTTCCACCCGCTCGGCATGGCGCTGATCGACGTGGTAGCGCTCGGCCAGGGCGTTGAGGGTGCGCTCGCGGACGTCTTCGTGGCTGTGCCGGCCGATCATGTCGTAGAGCACCCCTTCGCGCAGGGCGCCTTCGGAGAGATGCATCTCCTGCAGTTCCAGGGCCTTGAACAGGGCTTCGAGGATGGCCAGGCCGCCTGGCAGGATGGCGCGTCGATCCGGCTTCACGCCGTCGATGTTGAGCAGGTTGATGTCACCCTGCTTGAGCAGCTTGCGCTTGAGCCATTCGATGCCGTCCGGGGTGATCTCGCCATTGCTGCGGCCAGCGGCCTGGATCGCCAGGGCCACCGCGCGGATGGTGCCGGAGGCGCCGAGGGCCTGGTGCCAGCCCATCTCCCGCAGGCCCTGGTCGATGTTCATCAGTTCCAGGCGGGCGGCGGTATAGGCGCGAGCGTACTGGGCGGCGGTGATCTTGCCGTCGGCGAAGAATCTCTTGGTGAAGCTGACACAGCCCATCTGCAGGCTTTCGCGCTGCAGGGTCTCGAAGCGCTGGCCGATGATGAATTCGGTGCTGCCGCCGCCGATGTCGGTCACCAGGCGGCGTCCGGGTACATCGGGCATGGAGTGGGACACGCCCAGATAGATGAGGCGAGCCTCTTCGCGACCGGAGATGACCTCGACCGCATGGCCGAGCACGGCTTCGGCGCGCTGGATGAATTCGGCGCGGTTGCGCGCCTCGCGCAGGGCGTTGGTGCCCACCACCCGCACGGCGCCGCGCGGCATGCCGGCGATCAGCTGGGCGAAGCGGCGCAGGCAGTCCAGGCCCCGCTGGATGGCCTCTTCGCTGAGCAGGCGCGACTCGTCCAGACCGGCGGCCAGCTGGATCTTTTCGCCCAACCGCTCAAGAATGCGGATTTCCCCGTGGGAATGGCGCGCCCGGACGATGTGAAAGCTGTTCGAGCCCAGGTCGATCGCGGCGATCAGTTCGTGGGGTTCGGCTGGCGAAGGCTGCATCTGGAGGCTCTCGGCGATAAACCGCGCCATCGTGCCAGCTAGCCGGTGGCGGCTTCAAGCGCACAGCGGTTACGGTTGCGCAAAGTGGCAGGAAAAATAGGGTTTTTCCGCCTCAGGAGGCCACCTGACCGATGAACTGGGCCAGTTCCGGCGTCTGCGGATGGGCGAACAGCTCCTGGGGATGACCGCTTTCGTGCACCTTGCCCTGGTGCATGAACACCAGCTTGTCGCCGACCTCGCGGGCGAATCTCATCTCGTGGGTGACCATGATCAGCGTCATCCCCTCGCGGGCCAGTTGCTTGACCACCATCAGCACCTCGTTGACCAGTTCCGGGTCCAGCGCCGAGGTGATCTCGTCGCAGAGCAACACCTTGGGCGACATGGCCAGGGCGCGGGCGATCGCCACCCGCTGCTGCTGGCCGCCGGAGAGGCGATCCGGATAGCTGTCGAATTTCTCCGCCAGGCCGACCCGTTCGAGCATCTGCCGCGCCAGGGTGCGGGCTTCGTCCTTGCTGGTCTTCTTGACCACCTGGGGCGCCAGCATCACGTTCTCGCCCACGGTCAGGTGCGGGAAGAGGTTGAATTGCTGGAAAACCATGCCGACCTTCTGCCGCAGCGACCTCAGATTGACCCGGGCGGCGTCCAGGTATTCGCCATCCACCTCGATGACGCCGTCGTTGATGGATTCCAGGCCGTTCAGGGTGCGCAGCAGGGTGCTCTTGCCCGAGCCGCTCTTGCCGATGATGGCCACCACCTGGCCTTCCTCGACGGTCAGGTCGATGCCCTTGAGCACATGGTGGTTGCCATAGTGTTTGTGCAGGGCGGTCACTCTAAGCAGCGGCATGCAGTCTCCTTTCCAGCCAGCGGGCGGCCAGCGACAGCGGATAACAGAGGATGAAATAGCCCAGGGCCGCGAGGCCGTAGACGGTGAAGGGCTGGAAGGTCGCATTGGCGAGCATGCCGCCGATCTTGGTCAGTTCGGTGAAGCCGATGATGGAGGTCACCGCGGTGCCCTTGACCACCTGTACCGAGAAGCCCACGGTGGGCGCCACGGCGATGCGCAGTGCCTGGGGCAGGATCACGTGGCGCAACTGCTCGAAGCGGGTCAGCGCCAGGCTTTCCGAGGCTTCCCACTGGCCATGGGGAATGGCGTCGACGCAGCCCCGCCAGATCTCGGCGAGATAGGCGCTGGTGAACAGCGTCAGGGCCAGGCCGGCGGCCAGCCAGGCGGGGACCTCCAGGCCCAGCAGCGACAGGCCGAAGAAGGTCAGGAACAGCTGCATCAGCAGTGGGGTGCCCTGGAACAGCTCGATGTAGCCGCGCGCCAGCAGGCGGAGCGGCCGGAGCGTCGAGTTGCGCGCCAGCAGCACCAGCACGCTGGCCAGGCCGCCGAAGAGGAAGGCCGCCAGCGACAGCACCAGCGTCAGGCCGAGACCGCTGGCCAGGCTGCGCAGGATGTCGGCGAGAGTGAAGTCCATCAGCGCCTCCTGACGATGAAAAAGACGCCCAGCCAGTGCAGCGCCTGGCGCACGCCGATGGCCATGAGCAGATAGATGAGGGTGGTCAGCAGATAGGTTTCGAAGGCGCGGAAATTGCGCGACTGGATGAAGTTGGCGGCAAAGGTCAGCTCTTCGGTGGAGATCTGCGAGCAGACCGCCGAGCCCAGCATCACGATCACCACCTGGCTCGACAGCGCCGGCCAGACCTTGGCCAGCGCCGGGCGCAGGATCACGTAGCGCAGGGTTTCGAAGCGGGTCATGGCCAGGGCCGCCGCCGCTTCCAGCTGGCCGCGCGGGATCGCCTGGATGCCGGCGCGGATGATCTCGGTGGAGTAGGCACCGAGGTTGATGACCATGGCCAGCACCGCCGCCTGGCCGGCTTCGATCCGCACCCCGATGGAGGGCAGGCCGAAGAAGATGAAGAACAGCTGGATC
Organism: Pseudomonas sp. HR1; assembly: GCF_030175875.1. Classification (NCBI taxonomy): domain Bacteria; kingdom Pseudomonadati; phylum Pseudomonadota; class Gammaproteobacteria; order Pseudomonadales; family Pseudomonadaceae; genus Pseudomonas; species Pseudomonas sp. HR1. The sequence continues at coordinate 711,577 of NZ_JASNRF010000001.1, read as the reverse complement.
AGGAAGGGCGTGTTGCGGATCAGTTCGACATAGACCCCGAAGGCCTGGGCGAAGGGTTTCAGGCGCCAGGCGCGGCAGGTGGCGCCGACGATGCCGATGAGGATGCCGAAGAAGCCACCGATCACCGTCAGCTCAAGGGTGTAGAGCGCCCCCTTGAGCAGCAGGTCGCTCTGCGCGAGCACGGGCTGGAAGTCGAACTGATACGCCATGGCGCGTCGATCCTCAGAGAGTGGCCGGCAGGGGATCGCCCAGCCATTTTTCGGAGTTCTTGCTCAGGGTGCCGTCGGCGCGGGCCGCGTCGAGAATGGCATCGACCTTGGCCTTGAGCGCCGGCTCGTTCTTGTTGATGCCCACGTACACCGGCGAATCCTTGAGCTTGACCTTGAGCACTGGCTCCTTGGCCGGATTGCGCGCACCGATCACCTTCATCACCACGCTGCCGCTGGCGATCAGCTCGGACTGCCCGGCCAGGTAGGCGGCGATGGTGGAGTTGTTGTCTTCGAAGCGCTTGATCACGCTGTCCTTCGGCGCCACGTCGGTGAGCGCCAGGTCTTCGATGGAGCCGCGGGTGACCGAGATCACCTTGCCGGCCAGCTGCTCGGGCGTGCTGATGGCGGCATCCTTGGGACCGAAGACGCCGAGGTAGAAGGGCGCATAGGGCTTGCTGAAGTCGATGACCTTTTCGCGGTCGGGATTCTTGCCCAGGCTGGAGATGACCAGGTCGACCTTGCCGGTGGTCAGGAAGGGAATGCGGTTGGTGCTGTTGACCGGGGTGACTTCCAGTTTCACGTTCAGCTTGTCCGCCATCAGTTGCGCGGTGTCGATGTCCAGGCCGCGCGGCTTGAGATCCGGGCCGATCGAGCCGAAGGGCGGGAAGTCCTGCGGCACGGCGACCTTGAGCACGCCGCGCTGCTGGATGTCGGCCAGCTGATCGGCTTGGGCGGAGGTGTGCAGGGCGGTCAGGCCCAGGGCGAGCAGGGAGAGGGCGGTCCAGCGCTTGAGCATGACGAGACTCCGAAAGCAGGAAGGGATGGCTCTGCCCAGTGCATTTCATGTGCCAGTCGCCTGCCAGACGGGCGCAAGGGCCGTCTGGCCTGAGGATTGGTCTTACTGGTCTGAACAGTTGTCCCGCTCAGTGCCCTGAACTTTCGCTTGCCGTGAGCCGCTTTGGTGCGCGGCTATGGCGGCGTGCTCTGCCTTGGGGCTGCACTTGAAGTCGCTGTAAATTGGGCATAAAAGGCAAGCTTCTGGACTGACTGGCCTGACCACGCCATGCCCCTCGCTGCCACCCGTGCCGTACCCCAATATGCCGTCGACGCCATTCGCCGGCTGATCGAGACCGAAGGCTATGCCCCCGGCGCGGCCCTGCCCGCGCAGCGCGAGCTGGCCGAGCGGCTGGGGGTGAGTCGCGCCTCCCTGCGCGAGGCGCTGTCCACCCTCAGTGCCCTGGGCCTGGTCAGCGTCCAGCCCGGGCGCGGGGTCTATGTGCAGGAGGCGACGGGCGCGCCGGATGGGCACTGGCCCTTCGCCGGCGAGGTCGCCGCCGCCCATGTCTTCCAGTTGAGATTCGCCCTGGAGGGCTTCGCGGCTGGCCTCGCCGCCGTCACCCTGGGCCCCGCCGACCTGGATCGCCTGGAGGTCAATCTCGCCGCCCTGCACCGGGCGCTGCGGGCCAACGAGCTGGAAGAGGCCGCCGTGCTGGACTTCGATTTCCATCGCCAACTGCTGCTGGCCGCGGACAATCCGGCCATGCTCGCGGTGATCACCAGCAGCCCCGAGCGTTTCCACGAAAGCCAGAAACTGCCCTTCGTGCGCCCCGACCGGGCCCTGGAAACCTGGCAGGAACACCGGCGGATCCTCAGGGCGCTGAGCCGCCGCTCGCCCGCGGCCGCGCAAAAGGCCATGCGCGAACATATCCGCAATGCGGCGCTGCGCAGCGGAACCCCTTTCCCGGTACCTGCGGTCTAACATCAATGCCGGTCATAGCCACCATCAATGTTCGAATGCTTTCGAAGTGACGGCAGCAGGGCTATCATGGGCGTACTTCAAGTCGCACCCGAATTCGGAGAGAGTCAATGAGCGAATACATCACCAACGTCAGCGACGCCAGCTTCGAGCAGGACGTGCTGAAGTCCGACAGCCCCGTGCTGGTCGACTACTGGGCCGAATGGTGCGGTCCCTGCAAGATGATTGCCCCGGTTCTGGACGAGATCGCCAAGGACTACCAAGGCAAGCTCAAGGTCTGCAAGCTGAACATCGACGAAAACCAGGACACCCCGCCGAAGTACGGCGTGCGTGGCATCCCGACCCTGATGCTGTTCAAGAACGGCGCGGTCGAGGCCACCAAGGTCGGCGCCCTGTCCAAGTCGCAACTGGCCGCCTTCCTCGACGCCAACGTCTGAGGGTTCTGGTCGAAAGCCCCGCCATGCGGGGCTTTTTTATGCCTGGACGGCTGGACGAGCACAGGTGCAGGTGCTAGATTCCAGCCACGACCCCATCAGCGGGCCGTCTTCTCATCTGCTGTAGCCGTCAGTTCTCCTCTTCAGAACGCATCCCGCGAAGCTAATCTCGCATCCGGCCGCTCAGCTCGAATCCCTCCTTCGCCTCTTCTCACGTCAACATACGTCTATGAATCTGACCGAACTCAAGCAAAAGCCCATCACGGAACTGTTGGAAATGGCGGATGCCGCGGGCTTGGAAAACATGGCCCGGTCCCGCAAGCAGGACATCATCTTTGCGCTGCTCAAGAAGCACGCCAAGGGTGGCGACGAGATTTCCGGGGATGGCGTGCTGGAGATCCTGCAGGACGGCTTCGGCTTCCTGCGTAGCGCCGACTCCTCCTACCTGGCCGGCCCCGACGACATCTATGTCTCTCCCAGCCAGATCCGCCGCTTCAACCTGCGCACCGGCGACACCATCATCGGCAAGATTCGTCCGCCGAAAGAGGGCGAGCGCTACTTCGCGCTGCTCAAGGTCGACACCATCAACTTCGACCGTCCGGAAAACGCCAAGAACAAGGTGCTGTTCGAGAACCTCACGCCCCTGTTCCCCAACAAGCGCCTGACCATGGAAGCCGGCAACGGCTCCACCGAAGACCTCACCGGTCGGGTCATCGACCTCTGCGCCCCCATCGGCAAGGGTCAGCGCGGTCTGATCGTCGCGCCGCCCAAGGCCGGCAAGACCATCATGCTGCAGAACATCGCGGCCAACATCACCCGCAACAATCCCGAGTGCTACCTCATCGTGCTGCTCATCGACGAGCGTCCCGAGGAAGTGACCGAGATGCAGCGTACCGTACGCGGCGAAGTGGTGGCCTCCACCTTCGACGAGCCGCCGACCCGCCACGTGCAGGTCGCCGACATGGTGATCGAGAAGGCCAAGCGCCTGGTCGAGCACAAGAAGGACGTCGTCATCCTGCTGGACTCCATCACCCGTCTGGCGCGTGCCTACAACACCGTGATCCCCAGTTCCGGCAAGGTGCTCACCGGTGGTGTCGATGCCCACGCCCTGGAGAAGCCCAAGCGCTTCTTCGGTGCCGCCCGTAACATCGAGGAAGGCGGCAGCCTGACCATCATCGCCACCGCGCTGGTGGAAACCGGCTCGAAGATGGACGAGGTGATCTACGAGGAATTCAAGGGCACCGGCAACATGGAGCTGCCCCTGGAGCGTCGCATCGCCGAGAAGCGCGTCTTCCCGGCCATCAACATCAACAAGTCCGGCACCCGCCGCGAAGAACTGCTCACCGACGAGGAAGAGCTGTCCCGCATGTGGATCCTGCGCAAGATCCTGCATCCGATGGACGAGATCGCCGGCATCGAATTCCTCCTCGACAAGTTGCGTCAGACCAAGACCAACAACGAGTTCTTCGATTCGATGAAGCGCAGCAAGTAAGGCGCAGTCGCATGCAAAGGCCGGGAAATCCCGGCCTTTGGCGTTTCTGGGCCAGTGCTTTCTCGATGCGCGACTCAGGCGGTAGACTGCCAGACTTTCCCCAGCGCCAAGAGGCCGCATGCAATACCGAGATCTGCGTGACTTCATCCGCAGCCTGGAGCAGCGTGGTGAACTGAAGCGCGTGACCGCCCCGGTCTCGCCGATCCTCGAGATGACCGAAATCTGCGACCGGACCCTGCGCAAGCAAGGCCCGGCGCTGCTGTTCGAGAATCCCGTGGGCTTCTCCATGCCCGTGCTGGGCAACCTGTTCGGCACGCCCCAGCGCGTAGCCCTGGGCATGGGTGCCGAGGACGTCGGCGCCCTGCGCGAGATCGGCAAGCTGCTGGCCTTCCTCAAGGAGCCCGAGCCGCCCAAGGGCCTCAAGGACGCCTGGTCGAAGCTGCCGATCTACAAGAAGGTCATCAGCATGGCGCCCAAGGTGCTCAAGGACGCCCCCTGCCAGGAGGTGATCGAGGAGGGCGAGGCGGTCGATCTGGGCAAGCTGCCGATCCAGCACTGCTGGCCGGGCGACGTGGCGCCGCTGATCACCTGGGGCCTGACGGTCACCCGCGGCCCCAACAAGGAACGCCAGAACCTCGGCATCTATCGCCAGCAGGTCATCGGCCGCAACAAGCTGATCATGCGCTGGCTGAGCCACAGAGGCGGCGCCCTGGACTTTCGCGAGTGGTGCCAGAAGCATCCCGGCCAGCCCTATCCGGTGGCCGTGGCCCTGGGCGCCGATCCAGCCACCATCCTCGGCGCGGTCACCCCGGTGCCCGATACCCTGTCCGAATACGCCTTCGCCGGCCTCTTGCGCGGCAGTCGCAGCGAACTGGTCAAGTGCGTGGGCAACGACCTGCAGGTGCCGGCCAGCGCCGAGATCGTGCTGGAAGGCGTCATCCATCCGGGCGAGACCGCGCCGGAAGGGCCCTATGGCGATCACACCGGCTACTACAACGAGGTCGATACCTTCCCGGTCTTTACCGTGGAGCGCATCACCCGGCGTCGCGATCCCATCTATCACAGCACCTACACCGGGCGTCCGCCGGACGAGCCGGCCATCCTGGGCGTGGCGCTCAACGAAGTCTTCGTGCCCATCCTGCAAAAGCAGTTTCCGGAAATCGTCGACTTCTATCTGCCGCCGGAAGGCTGCTCGTACCGCATGGCGGTGGTGACCATCAAGAAGCAGTACCCCGGCCACGCCAAGCGGGTGATGCTGGGCGTCTGGTCGTTCCTGCGGCAGTTCATGTACACCAAGTTCGTGATCGTCACCGACGACGACATCAATGCCCGCGACTGGAACGACGTCATCTGGGCGGTCACCACGCGCATGGATCCCAAGCGCGACACCGTGATGATCGACAACACCCCCATCGACTACCTGGACTTCGCCTCGCCGATCTCCGGCCTGGGCTCGAAGATGGGCCTGGATGCCACCCACAAGTGGCCGGGCGAAACCACCCGCGAGTGGGGGCGGGCGATCGTCAAGGACGAAACGGTGGTCAAACGGGTGGACGAGATGTGGTCCAGTCTCGGGATCGATTAACGGAGACGACGATGAAGGTCACCCTGCAGCCCTCGGGTGCGGTACTGGAAACCCAGCCCGGCGAAGCCATCCTGGCCGCCGCGCAGCGCCTCGGCTACAGCGGACCGCACAGCTGCCGCAACGGCAACTGCCAGCTCTGCGCCGCACTGCTGGTGGAAGGGCAGGTCAGCCAGCACGGCCAGACGGTCGATCACGGCGAGGTCTATGTCTGCGTGGCGGTGCCCCTGAGCGATTGTCTGCTGCAGTGGGACGGCGTCCTGGCGCCCGGCGAATTGCCGGTGCGCACGCTGGCCTGCCAGGTGGTGGCGCTGGATGACGTGGGGGGCGATGTTCGCCGGGTACGGCTGCGCGCGCCGGCCGGGCGACCGCCGCGCTATCACGCTGGCCAGTACCTGCTGATCGGTCGTGACGACGGCAAGCAGTCGGCCTTTTCCCTGGCCTCGGCGCCCCACCAGGGGCGTGAGCTGGAATTGCACGTGCTGGCGCGCGAGGCCAGCAGCCAGGCGCTGCTGGCGCAACTGGAAGGCAAGGGCATGGCCCAGGTCGAGCTGCCCTATGGGGATGCCCATCTGGCCGAGCTGCCCGATGGCCCCCTGGTGCTGATCGCCGCCGGGACCGGCATGGCGCAGATGCACAGCCTGATCGAAGACGCCCGCACCCGCGGCTTCGCCCATCCGGTGCACCTCTACTGGGGCGTGCGCACGCCGGACGACTTCTATGCCATCGAGGCCTGGGAGCAATGGGCGGAGCTGCCCAATCTCGTCCTCAACCGGGTGGTAAGCGATGCCTGTGGCTGGGAAGGGCGCTGTGGTCTGCTGCACGAGGTGGTGCGGGCGGATTTCGCCGACCTGAGCGGCCTGCACGTCTATGCCAGCGGCTCACCGGCCATGGTCTATGCCACCCTGGACGCCCTGGTGGACGCCGGCATGGACGCGCACCAGATGCGCGCCGACGTCTTCGCCTACGCGCCCCGGGGTTGATGCGGCTCGCGACGGCGCACTGGCATGGCCGCGATGGATACGTCCGTAGGGTGGAAAACCGCATAGCGTTTTCCACCTTGAGCCCCGGTGGATGAGGCTACGCCGTCATCCACGCTACGGGGATCCTTTCCAGGCTCAGCGCGCCGACTTGGCCACCATGCCGGTGTGTCTCAGAGTCATCGCCAGGAAGACGATGGCCAGGACGCAGGAGCCGATCAGCAGCATGAAGCCGCCATCCCAGCCGAAGTGGTCCACGGTGTAGCCGACCAGGGCGTTGGCCGCCACCGAGCCACCCAGGTAGCCGAACAGTCCGGTAAAGCCCGCAGCGGTGCCGGCGGCCTTCTTGGGCACCAGTTCCAGCGCCTGCAGGCCGATCAGCATCACCGGGCCATAGATCAGGAAGCCGATGCAGACCAGGGCCGCCAGGTCGACGCCGGGATTACCTTCCGGGTTGAGCCAGTAGACCAGGGTGGCGATCATCACGCCAAGCATGAACACCACGCCGGTGGCGCCGCGATTGCCGCGGAACAGCTTGTCCGAGAGCCAGCCGCAGAGCAGGGTGCCGGGGATGCCGGCCCACTCGTAGAAGAAGTAGGCCCAGGAGGTCTTGTCCACCGAGAAGTGCTTGGCTTCCTTGAGGTAGGTGGGGGCCCAGTCCAGCACGCCATAGCGCAGCAGATAGACGAAGACGTTGGCAAAGGCGATGTACCAGAGCAGGCGGTTCTTCAGCACGTACTCGACGAAGATCTCCTTGGTGGAGAATTCACGTTCGTGACCTTCGCTGTAGCCCTCGGGGAAGTCCTGTTTCCAGTGTTCCACCGACGGCAGGCCGCAGGATTGCGGAGTGTCTCTCATGGCGATGAAGGCGAAGGCCGCGACCGCCAGGGCCACCACGGCCGGGACATAGAAGGCGGCGTGCCAGTCGTTGAACCAGGCCAGGCCGAGCAGGAACAGCGGACCGATCAGGCCGCCGCCGACGTTGTGGGCGACGTTCCACACCGAAACCACCCCGCCACGCTCCTTCTGCGACCACCAGTGCACCATGGTGCGACCGCTGGGCGGCCAGCCCATGCCCTGGAACCAGCCGTTGAGGAACAGCAGGACGAACATGATGCTGACGCTGGAGGTGGCCCAGGGCGCGAATCCGAACAGCAGCATCACCAGCGCCGACATCACCAGCCCGAAGGGCAGGAAGTAGCGCGGATTGGAGCGGTCCGAGACCAGCCCCATGAGGAATTTGGACAGGCCGTAGGCGATGGCCACCGCGGACAGCGCCACGCCCAGTTCGCCCCGGCTGTAGCCTTGCTCCACCAGGTAGGGCATGGCCAGCGAGAAGTTCTTGCGGAGCAGGTAGTAGCCGGCATAGCCGATAAAGATCCCGGCAAAGATCTGCCAGCGGAGACGGCGGTAGACGGGGTCGATGCGATCGGCGGGCAGCGGCGCGCGGTGGGCCGCGGGGGCGAAGATTCCAAGCATGGGAGCCTCGGTATTGTTATAGGTATTAATCGAAAGCGAACATTCCAGGTTCGTTTTCGAATATTACAATGATATTACAGCGGGTCCAGGCTTTTCCGCCCTGTGGCAGCGGCAGCTCGGATTCCCTCTTGATCTGCGGGGGTTGCGCGCCTAGGGTGGCGCGTCTTTGCCGTTGTTTTCGCGAGTCGTCATGCCTGCCTGGAAAGTCCTCTCCTCCCGCGCCCTGAACCTGGCCACCGCCCTGTTCGAACGCTATCCGCGGCTGATCGCCCTGGCCGGCTTCATCTCGGGGATCTGCAGCTTCCTGCTGGTGGACCGGCAGAAGGGCTTCGCCCCGGTGATGGCCGTGGTCATGCTGGCGAGCTGGGTCTGGCTGATGCTGGAAAACGTGCTGCGGGGCTGGGTCAGCCGCCGTTTCGGCTGGGAATTGCCGCCGCCGCTGCTGCGCTACGCCACCCAGCTGATCCACCAGGAAAGCCTATTCTTCTGCCTGCCGTTCTTTGCCATCACCACGGCCTGGAACAGCGGCCAGGCGCTGTTCACCGGGCTGCTCGGCGCGGCCGCGCTGGTGTCCATCATCGATCCGCTCTACTACAAGGCCCTGGCGCCGCGGCGCTGGGTGTTCCTCAGCTACCACACCCTGACCCTGTTCGCGGTGCTGCTCACGGCGCTGCCGATCATCCTGCACCTGACCACCACCCAGAGCTACGAACTGGCCTTGGGGGTCGCCGTGCTGCTGTCCTTTCCCAGTCTGGCGGTGGCCTTCCGGGTACGCCTCGGCTGGCGCTGGCTGGGGCTGCTGGGGCTGTGCCTGGCCATCGGCGCCTTCGGCTGGCTGGGGCGCGCCTGGGTGCCGCCGGCCACCCTGTGGCTGACCGACATGGGCATGAGCACCAACTTCGACAGTCTCAAGCGCCAGCCCGGCGATGCGGTGAAAAGCCTGAGCATCGCCCAACTGCGCGCCCAGGGGCTCTATGCCTTCACCGCCATCAATGCGCCGCGCGGTCTGAACGAGCGCATCTACCATGTCTGGCGCCATGCCGGGCAGGAGGTGGATCGGATTCCGCTGGATATCAGCGGCGGTCGCGAGGCCGGTTATCGTGCCTGGACCCACAAGCAGAACTTCCCCGGTGACGTGACCGGCCGTTGGCAGGTGCAAGTGGTGACGGACGTCGGCCAGGTGATCGGAACCCTCAGGTTCGAGGTGACCCCTTGAGCCGTGCTGGCTATGCTGCAGCCATCCACCCGCGAGGATCCAACGTGAAAGCTGTCGTTGCCATTGTGTTGTCTTTCTGCCTGGCCATGAATGTCTGGGGCGAAGAGAAGAAGGAAGGGAAGGAAGGCGAGGCGCCCAAGACCGAGTTCTACAACCTGACCCCGGCGCTGGTCGGCAACTATGGCAGCGGTCCCAAGCTCAAGTACTACAAGGCCGACATCGCCCTGATGATGACCGGCAAGGAAGCCAAGGATAAGGTCGAGTTCCACGAGCCGCTGCTGCGCAATCAGCTGGTGATGCTCTTCGCCCAGCAGACCGATGAGACCCTGGCGGGCGTGGAAGCCCGCGAGAAGCTGCGTCAGGAGGCCCTCAAGCAGGTGCAGAGCGTCCTGACCCAGGAGGAGGGCAAGCCCCTGGTGGAAGACCTGCTGTTCAACAACCTGATCATCCAGCCCTGAAGCCAGCGCTCAGCCGCGGGCCGCGGCGACGATCGCCGCCCATTCCGCCGCGCTGACCGGCATCACCGAGAGGCGGTTGCCCTTGCGCAGCAGGGCGAAGTCGGCGAGTGCCGGCAGCTGGCGCAGGCGCGGCAGGGTCAGCACCCGCGGAAAGGCCTCGACGAAGGCGACCTGGCGCGCCGTCCAGGGGTTGTCTGAGACACTGGCCTTGGGCGCATGATAGGGACTTTCGGGATCCAGGGCGGTGGGATCCGCGAAGGCTTCGCCGACGATGCGGCCGATGCCGGCAATGCCGGGTTCGGCGCAACTCGAATGGTGAAAGAAGAACAGCTCGTCGGGCGCCATGGCGCGCAGGAAGTTGCGCGCCTGGTAGTTGCGTACCCCGTCCCAGCGCGCCTGGCCCAGGCGTTCCAGGTCGGCCAGCGAGAATTCATCGGGTTCGGATTTCAACAGCCAGCAGGCCACGGTTCGTCTCCTGACGAATGGAGGCTCGGGAGCTTCCAGGAAAGGGTCTGGTCGATTGCAAGGGGCGACCGCTTGTCGCAGAATGCCGCGCATTCCGGATGTAGTCTGATCGTACGCGCTGAGCATAACAGGGCGACGTCCTGTCCTGCCCAAAGGTGCCAGCAAGGGGGTGGCCCAGCTCGATGAAACGCAAACCTGATCTGTTGTGGGTGCTGGTCCTGATCTTTACCCTGGGTGTCGTCACCACCGGGTACACCCAGAGCTTCTGGGAGCAGCGCCAGAGCCAGCAATACGCCCGCTATGCCAGCGACACTCAGCCGGCGCGGGAAGTCTCGCCCGTACGCTGAGCGTACCAGCCGTCATCGCTCACCACGGCCGCCATGGGCACGTCCCAGGCCGCCAGTGCCAGCCGCTCCACCTTCTGACATTCATGGGCACAGCCGATCAGCTGCGGGCTGTGCCATTGCCGCCGGCGCGCCAGATAGGCCAGGTTGCGGTCGTAGAAGCCCTTGCCCATGCCCAGGCGTCCGCCCTGGGGATCGAAACCCACCAGTGGCATCAGAATCAGGTCCAGGGCCCAGGTCGGGCGACCCAGGCGCCGATCCGGGCGCGGCTCGGCGATGCCGAATCTATTGCGCACCCAGGATTCGCCACGACCCACGCGCTGAAAGATCATCGCCGTCCGCGGCCAGCGGGACAGCACCGGCAGGTAGGTGGCCTTGCCGCGGCGCTGGGCTTCCTCGAGCAGCGGACGCGGATCGATCTCGCCATCGCTCGGCAGGTAGAAGGCGATGTGCCGGGCACGGCGAAACAGCGGATGCTGCGCGAGCTGCCGGTAGAGTTGGCGGGCGGCCTGGCGTTGCTGAACAGGGGTGAGGGCGCGACGTCGCTGGCGAAGGAGCTTGCGCAGCGCGGGCCTGCTGAGATCGGGGGAAGGCGGGGTGGTCATGAAGGAAATGAGCTCTCCGGAATGCCGCTGCCGGTGTAGCCCTTGAACCCTTGGTTCAAGGTGGGAGAAGTCGTAGACCTTTAGGCTTTCCGCCGTAGCGGACATGCACACCAGTCTGACGAGCAACCCCCGGGGTGTTGCTTATCGGCTCGGGGACATGACCGACTGGCGCACACACCAGAGAGTGATCTCCAGTATACGCCCCTGAGCCGGGATGCAAACCCCCACCTGTCCCCGGTCGGCGATCAGGCGGTGGTGTCGTGTTCGGTGATCAGCGCCCGGTCGACGCGATCCAGCAGATCGCGAACCCGCTCGCGGGTGCTACTGACTTCCAGGCTGACGTCGTCCTGGCGGTGCAGCAGTTCGTGGGTGATGTTGAGGGCGGCCATCACGGCCACGCGGTCGGCGCCGATGACCTTGCCGCTGCCGCGGATCTCGCGCATCTTGCCGTCCAGGTAGCGAGCGGTGCTCTCCAGGTTGGCGCGCTCGTCAGCCGGGCAGCTGATGCGATATTCCTTTTCCAGTATCTGGACGGTCACGGTCTCGATGCTCATGAGTCCTGCTCCAAGGCTTTCAGGCGTAAAATCATCGCTTCGACCTTCGATCTGGCCAATTCGTTCTTCTCGATTAACTCGGCGCGCTCCTGGCGCCAGTTGCGCTCGCCCTGGCGCAGTTGTCGATTCTGCCGCTGCAATTCCTCGAGACGCAGGAGCAGGCGCTCCACACGGTCACCGAGGGCTTCCAGATCGGCGTCGAGGGGCGTGTCGCGAGACTCGCGCATGAGGGCTACAGCTCCAGAAGGGTGCAACGAGATTGGCCGCCGGCGGGGTCAGCGCGTAGGATAAGGCTTCATTCTAGCCAGCGCCTCACCTCGACGCCATGTCCAGCTCAGCATCCGCCTACGCCGCCTTCGCCACCCTGCTCGCCGAGGCCGCTCTGCCGGTCTCGCCCGCCGAACTCCACGGTCACCTGCTCGGGCGGGTCTGCGGGGGCGCGGGCTTCGACGAGAACGACTGGCTGGCCGCGGCCAGCGAGCTGCTCGGTGGCGCGCCGGGCGAGCGTCTGCAGGCGGCGCTCTCGGGTCTGCTGGGCATGGTGCAGCAGGAATTCGCCGGCCAGCAGGTGGCCCTAGTGCTGATGCTGCCGCCGGACGAGGTGCCGCTCGCCGAGCGCACCGCGGCCCTGGGTCAGTGGTGTCAGGGCTTCCTCGCCGGCTTCGGCCTGTCCGGCCGCACCGGCGAGGTCTCCGGCGAGGCGAGCGAGGTGCTCGAGGACCTGGCGGCCATCGCCCAGATCCAGGAGCCGGCCGAGGAAGGCGAAGAGGGCGAGAACGACTTCATGGAAGTCACCGAGTACCTGCGCGTCGCCCCGCTGCTGCTCTATGGCGAATACGGCCGCGGTCCCATTCCCGAACCCGCACCCGTGGTGCACTGAGCGGCCATGCCGCGGATCCACAAGGCCGAATTCGCCCGTCGCCGCCGCGCCCTGATGGCCGAGATCGGCCACGGCGGCATCGCCCTGCTGCCCGCCGCTCCGGTGTGCCTGCGCAATCGCGACATCGAACAACCCTATCGCCAGGACAGCGACTTCCAGTACCTCACCGGCTTTCCCGAACCCGAGGCCCTGGCCGTGCTGATTCCCGGCCGGGCCCACGGTGAATACCTGCTGTTCTGTCGCGAGCGGGACGCGGAACTGGAGCGCTGGGAGGGCCGGCGCGCCGGTCAGGAAGGGGCACTGGCCGACTATGGCGCCGACGATGCCTTTCCCATCGGCGATCTGGACGACATCCTGCCCGGGCTGCTGGAGGGGCGTGAGCGGGTCTACTACGCCATGGGCGCCCATCCGGAATTCGAGCGGCAACTGCTCAACTGGATCGAACTGATCCGCGCCAAGGCCGACCAGGGCGCCTCGCCGCCGCGGGAGCTGCTGGCGCTGGATACCCTGTTGCACGACAGCCGGCTGTACAAGTCGGCCGCCGAGGTGCGTCTGCTCAAGGCCGCCGCCGAGCTGACCTGCGCCGCCCACCTGCGCGCCATCCAGGCCTGCCGACCGGGACTGCGCGAGTATCACCTGGAGGCGGAGCTGGACTACTGCTTCCGCCAGGGCGGTGCCCGGCTGGCGGCCTATGGCTCCATCGTCGCCGCCGGGGCCAATGCCTGCGTCATGCACTACCAGGCCAACGATGCCCCTCTGCGCGACGGCGACCTGGTGCTGATCGATGCCGGGTGCGAGCTGGAGTGCTATGCCAGCGACGTGACCCGCACCTTTCCGGTGAATGGCCGCTTCTCGCCGGAGCAGCGGCAGCTGTACGACATCGTGCTGGCCGCCAACCAGGCCGCCATCGCCTGCGTCGCGCCCGGACGGCACTGGAACGAACCCCACGAAGCCACGGTCAGGGTGATCACCGAGGGGCTGCTAGCCCTGGGGCTGCTGCAGGGCGAACTGGATGCGCTGATCGAGGCCGGCGCCTGTCGTGAGTTCTACATGCACCGCGCCGGACACTGGCTGGGGCTGGACGTCCACGACGTCGGCGAATACCGCATCGGCGATCAGTGGCGGATGCTGGAGCCGGGCATGGTGCTGACCGTGGAGCCCGGACTCTACATCCCGGTGGAGGCCGAGGTGCCGCGCAAATGGCGCGGCCTGGGCATCCGCATCGAAGACGAGGTGCTGGTGACGCGCAGTGGTTGCGAGGTGCTGACCGCCGGCCTGCCCAAGGCGGCCGCGGAGATCGAAGGCTTGATGGCGGCCGCGCGCGACCGCCGGGAGAACGCTCATGCAACGTCCTGATATCGCCATCATCGGTGGCGGCCTGGTGGGCGCCAGTCTGGCCCTGGCCCTGCAGGCAGGGGCCAAGGCGCGCGGCTGGCGCATCCTGCTGGTGGAGCCCTTCGCCCCCGGCGACACCTATCAGCCCAGCTACGATGCCCGCTCCTCGGCGCTCTCCTACGGCTCGCGGCTGATCTACCAGCGCCTCGGCGTCTGGGAGGCCCTGGCCGAGCATGCCGAGGCGATCCGCGAGATCCAGGTCTCCGACCAGGGCCGCTTCGGCGTGACCCAGCTGCTCGCCCGCGACGAGAACCTGCCAGCGCTGGGCTATGTGGTGGAGAACGCCTGGATCGGCCAGGTGCTCTGGCAGGCGCTGGATCGCGAGGTGGTGGAATGGCGCTGCCCGGCCGAGGTACGCACGCTCACCGCCGTTGCCGACGGCTATCGCCTGGAGCTGGAGGATGGCGACATCCTCGAATGCGGCCTGGCGGTACTGGCCGACGGCGGCCGCTCGGCGCTGCGCGAGTCCCTCGGCATCGAGGTGCGGCGGACGGTCTATGAGCAGACCGCGCTGATCGCCAACGTCTCGACCAATCTCGGCCATGGCGGGCGCGCCTTCGAGCGCTTCACGCCCCACGGCCCCCTGGCGCTGCTGCCCCTGCCGGGCCAGCGCAGCGCCCTGGTCTGGACCCAGCCGGACGGCGAGGCCCTGCGACTGCAACAGGCGCCCGCTGCCGTCTTTCTCGCCGAATTGCAGCAGGCGGTGGGCTATCGCCTCGGCAGCTTCACCCAGGTCGGCACCCGCCATGCCTATCCGCTGACCCTGCTGGAGGCCAACGAACAGGTCCGCCCGCACCTGGTGGTCCTGGGCAATGCCGCCCACAGCCTGCACCCCATTGCCGGCCAGGGCTTCAACCTGTCCCTGCGCGACGTCGACAGTCTGGCCGAGTGCCTGCTGGAGAGCGCCGCGGCGCCCGGCGACTTCGCCACCCTGCAGGACTATCTGCAGCGCCAGCGCCTGGACCAGCAGCTGACCATCGGCTTTTCCGATCGCATCACCCGGCTGTTTTCCAACAGCCGGCCCTGGCTCAGTGCCGGGCGCAACCTAGGCCTGGTCGGCCTGGAGCTGTGCCCGCCGGCCAAGAGTGCCTTCGCCCGCCAGGCCATGGGCCTGGGTACCCGTCCCTGACCTGCGAGGAGAAACGAGCATGCTGACCCATGCGGATCTGGTGATCGTCGGTGCCGGTATGGTCGGCAGCGCCCTGGCCCTGGCCCTGGCCGACAGCGGCCTGTCGGTGGTGCTGCTCGACCGCGGCCCGCTCACCCCCGGCGCGGTCGAGAGCGACCTGCCCTTCGAACCCCGGGTCAGCGCCCTGTCGCTGGCCAGCCAGCGCATCCTGCAGCGCCTGGGCGCCTGGGACGGCATTCTCGCGCGGCGTGTCAGTCCCTACCAGGCGATGCACGTATGGGACGGCTCCGGCACCGGCGCCGTGCATTTCGATGCCGCCAGCGTGCACGCCGAGGTACTCGGCCACATCGTCGAGAACCGCGCGGTGCAGGATGCTCTGCTCGAACGCCTGGCCGAGGCCAACGTCCTGCTCCTGCCCGAGGCGCGCCTGGAATTGCTGCGTCGCTCCGGCGATCAGTGGCTGGTGCAACTGGCCGGCGACCGTCAGATCCGTGCGCCCCTGGTGGTGGCTGCCGATGGCGCTAACTCCGCCGTGCGCCGCTTGGCCGGGCTGGAAACCCGCGAATGGGACTATCTGCACCATGCCATCGTCACCAGCGTGCGCTGCGCCGAATCGCACCAGCGCACCGCCTGGCAAAGATTCACCGATGACGGCCCGCTGGCCTTCCTGCCGCTGGACCGCGGTGGCGATACCCGCTGGTGCTCCATCGTCTGGTCCTGCACGCCCAAGCAGGGCGAGCGGCTGATGGCCATGGACGACGCGGCCTTCTGCCAGGCCCTGGGCGAGGCCTTCGAGCAGCGCCTGGGCAAGGTGGAGTGCAGCGACACACGGCTGTGCATCCCGCTGCGCCAGCGCCATGCCAAGCGCTATGTGGAACCCGGTCTGGCCCTGATCGGCGATGCCGCCCACGTCATCCACCCGCTGGCCGGGCAGGGCGTCAACCTGGGCTTTCTCGACGCCGCGGTGCTGGCCGAGGAACTGCGCCATGCCCAGGCGCGCGGCGAATCCATCGCCGAGCAGCGGGTGCTGGAGCGCTACGAGCGCCGCCGCATGCCGCACAACCTGGCGATGATGGCGGCGATGGAAGGCTTCCAGCGGCTGTTCCAGGACGACCGCCTGCCGCTGCGCTGGCTACGCAACGCCGCGCTCAAGCAGGTCGATCGCCATTTCGAAGCCAAGGCCCTGTTCGTGCGCCGCGCCCTGGGCCTGTCCGGCGATGTGCCGGAGTTGGCCAAGGTAGTGGCCTAGCGGCCTCAGGCGTCGCCCAGGGCTCCGGCCAGCTCCAGTACCTGCTGCCGCCAGGTGGCCTCGCGGGGCAGGGCGAGGAAGTGCGGATTGAGAAAGGACTCGCGCATCTCGTAGGTGAGGGGCTGGCCGTCCAGGGTCAGGACCTCGCCGCCGGCGCCTTCCAGCACGCCCTGGGCGGCGGCGGTGTCCCACTGGGAGGTGGGGGCGAGCCGGGGATAGAAGTCGGCCAGGCCTTCGGCCAGGAGGCAGAACTTGAGCGAGCTGCCGACGCTGACCAGCTTGGGTTCGCCCAGGGTGGTGTCCAGTTCTTCCAGCAGCCGCTGCTGCGCCGGACTGCCGTGGCGGCGACTGGCGACCACGGTGAAGGCTTCTTCCGGTTGGGTGCGCACGCCGATCTCGACGCCGTCCTCGCCCTGGATGCGGAAGGCGCCCAGTTCGCGGCCGCCGCTGAAGCAGACGTCCCGGGTGGGGATGCCGACCACGCCGAAGATCACCTGGCCGCGCTCGACCAGGGCCACGTTGACGGTGAATTCCTCGCTGCCGTCGATGAATTCCTTGGTGCCGTCCAAGGGGTCGACCACCCACCAGACGTCCCAGGCGCTGCGCGCCGCGAAGGGGATGTCACAGGCTTCTTCCGACAGCACTGGCACGTCCGGGGTCAGGCGCGCCAGGCCTTCGGCCAGCACCCGGTGGGCGGCGAGGTCGGCGGCGGTCACCGGCGAGTCGTCGCTCTTCTGCCGCACCGCCACGCCCTGGCGCCAATGGGGCAGGATGGCCGCGCCGGCCTGGCGCACCAGGTCGATGACGTTGAGCACCAGGGGCGCGGTAATGGAAACGGGCGCCATCATGCCGGCAGTTCTCCGCGTTGGGTGAGCAGGTCGCGCACCAGGTAGAGGGCGGCCAGGGCGCGGCCTTCGGAAAAGCGCGGATTCTGCACCAGCTGCGACAGTTCGCGCAGGTCGACGCTGCTGACTTCCAGGGGCTCGGGTTCGTCGCCCGGCAGGCGCTCGGGATAGAGGTCGCGGGCCAGCACCACGTGGATGCGCTGACTCATGTAGCCCGGGCTCAGCGACAGGGCGGTGAGGTATTCCAGTTGGCGCGCGCCAAAGCCGGCTTCTTCCTTGAGTTCGCGATTGGCGGCGTCGAGGATCTCTTCGCCCGGCTCCACCAGGCCCTTGGGCAGCGACAGCTCGTAGTCTTCCACGCCGCCGCAGTATTCCTCGATGAGCAGGGCGTGGGTGGCGTCCTGCAGCGCCACCACCATCACCGCGCCATGACCGGTGCCCTTGTTGGCCAGGCGCTCGTAGGTGCGCTCCTCGCCGTTGGCGAAGCGCAACTGCATCTCCTCGACGGTGAACAGACGGCTCTTGGCCACGATCTGTCGGGCGAGAACAGTGGGTTTCTGGCGCATGGACGGCTCCTGGGCTGGGCGGACGGGTATGATAACCCGCCTGTTACATGATCCGGAGTCACCATGACCCCTCTCGACTGGAGCCGTATCGATACCGTGTTGCTAGACATGGACGGCACCCTGCTCGATCTGCATTTCGACAACCATTTCTGGCTGGAGTACCTGCCGCAGCGCTATGCCGAGCGCCACGGCCAGTCCCTGGCGCTGGCCAAGGCCGAGCTGGAGCCGCTGTTTCGTAGCCACCAGGGCAAGCTGACCTGGTACTGCCTGGACTTCTGGAGCGCCGAGCTGGGCTTTTCCATGCGCGAACTCAAGGAGGAGATCGCCCACCTGATCGCCCTGCGGCCGGACGCCGACACCTTTCTCGCCGCCCTGCAACGCGCCGGCAAGCGGGTGGCGCTGATCACCAACGCCCACCGCGATTCCCTGTCGCTGAAGCTGGAGCGCATCGAGCTGGCGCCCTATTTCGACCGGCTGATCAGCTCCCACGACTACGGCTTCCCCAAGGAAGAACAGCAGTTCTGGCACGCCCTGCAGGCCGACTTCGCCTTCGATCCGGCGCGTACCCTGTTCATCGACGACAACCTGCCGATCCTGCGCAGCGCCCGCGACTATGGCGTCGCCCACCTGCTGGCGATCCACGAGCCGGACAGCCGGCGCGGTCCCAAGGACAGCGAGGAGTTCGAGGCGGTGCGGGATTATCGCGAGCTGCTGCCGCAGTGAGGATTGCCGCCGTCCTGGCGACCCTCACCCCGGCCCTCTCCCGGGGGGAGAGGGGTCAGAGCGCCCGGAGGTAATCAGTGGATATCAAGCAACTGCGTTTTCTCATCGCCCTGGACGAGACGCGTCACTTCGGCCAGGCGGCGGCGCGCTGCCACGTCACCCAGCCGACCCTGTCCATGCGCCTGCGTGGCCTGGAAGACGAGCTGGGCGTGGAGCTGGTGCGTCGCGGGCAGCGCTTCGAGGGATTCACCGAGGCGGGGCAGCGCATCCTCGCCTGGGCGCGCACCCTGATGGCCGCCCATGACGGTCTCTATGCCGAGGCCCAGGCCTTCCAGGGGCAACTGGTGGGCACCCTGAGGGTCGGCCTGGTGCCGCTGGCCAGCTTCGATCCCATGCCGCTGCTGCAGCACCTGCGCCTGCTGCACCCCAAGCTGCATTTCCAGCTGCAGGTGCTCAGCACCGAGCGCATCCTCGAAGCCGTGGCCAGCAATCGCCTGGAGCTGGGCATCTCCTACCTGGAACACCTGGATCCGGCGCGCTTCGACAGCCTGACCCTGACCGAGACGCGCATGGGCCTGCTCTATGACGAGCGGCATTTCAGCTTCGACCAGGCCGCGCTGGATTGGCAGGCGGTGGCCGGCTTGCCGCTCGGCCTGCTTACCGGCGCCATGCATTTCCGCCAGTCGGTGGACCATGGCTTTCGCAGCCTGGGGTTGACGCCACAGCCGGTGCTGGAGACCGACGCCGTCTATCTGCTCCTGCAGGCGGTCAATGCCGGTCTCTGCTGCGCCGTGGTGCCCCTGGCCGGCGGTTTCGATCGGCTCACCCCCCATGCGCGGCTGATCCCCATCGCCACGGCCCGCACCCTGGCGCCCCTGGGGCTGCTCATTCGTCGGACCGAACCCCGACTGGCGGTCGCCGATGCCTGTTTCCAGGCGGTCAAGGCGCTCTATGCCGAGAGTGATAGATAGCGTTTATCAAGGCATCGGTCATAGCGATTAGACGCCCCGGGATGTGCTGGTTAATCTTTGATCTGTGTCAAACCGCCGCAGGTCGTTTTCGCCCATGTCCCAGGATTCGCCAGACCTCGTTGCCGCGCCCCCCGCCGGCTATGCCTTCGCCGAGCTGGAGCAGCCTGCCGTGCGCGGCGAACAGCCGCTGGCCGAGGAGGTGGCGCTGGCCATCGCCTACAACGGCATCAGCCATGCGGTAATGATGGCGACGCCGGCCGACGTGGAAGACTACGTGGTCGGTTTCAGCCTCAGCGCCGGTATCGTCGATGCCATCGACGACATCTATGGCATCCAGGTGCGGCGCGTTGGCGAAGCCCTCAATGTCGACGTCGAGATCAGCAGCCGTACTTTCTGGGCGCTCAAGCAGCAGCGCCGCCAGCTGGCCGGCACCAGTGGCTGCGGCCTGTGCGGGGTCGAGGCCCTGGAACAGGCGCTGCCGCAGCTGGATCGCCTGCGCAAGGTGCCGCTGCCACCGGCCGCTCACCTGCACGACCTGCGCCAGCGCATCGATGCCGCCCAGGACCTGGGCCAGCGCAGCGGGGCGGTGCATGCCGCGCTGTTCATCGACGGCCAGGGCGAACTGACCCTGTGCCGCGAGGACATCGGTCGCCACAACGCCCTGGACAAGCTGATCGGCGCCCTGTTGCGCCAGCGCCAGCCGGTGCGCGAGGGCTGCGTGGTGGTCACCAGCCGTTGCAGCCTCGAACTCATCCACAAGGCGGTGCGGGCCGGACTCGTCACCCTCATCACTCTGTCGGCGCCCACCGGGCTGGCCGTGGAGTGGGCGCGCCGTCATCGTCTCAATCTGATCCATCTGCCACACCGGTCGCCGCCGCGGGTCTATGCCCCGGCGCCGGTGGCCCCTTGATCCCACGGGAATCGCCATGAACAAACCTCAGCAGTCCTTCAAACCCTATCAAGGCCCCGCCGCCGGCTGGGGCGCCCTGAAGAGCGTGGTGCACTTCTGGCTCGACAGCGGCAACGCCTTCAAGAATCTGCGGACCCTGCTCAAGACCAACCAGGACCATGGCTTCGATTGCCCCGGCTGCGCCTGGGGCGAGGCCCCGGAAAACGGCCTGGTGAAGTTCTGCGAGAACGGCGCCAAGGCGGTCAACTGGGAAGCCACCAAGCGCCGCGTCGATGCCGCCTTCTTCGCTCGCCACAGCGTGACCTCGCTGCTGGAGCAGAGCGACTACTGGCTCGAATACCAGGGCCGGCTGACCGAGCCGCTGCGCTATGACGCGGCCACCGATCGCTATGTGCCCATCGCCTGGGACGCCGCCTTCGCGCTGATCGCCAAGGAGCTCAAGGCCCTGGCCAGTCCCGACGAAGCCGAGTTCTACACCTCGGGGCGCGCCAGCAACGAGGCGGCCTTCCTCTATCAGCTGTTCGTGCGCGCCTATGGCACCAACAACTTCCCCGATTGCTCGAACATGTGCCACGAGGCCAGCGGCGTGGGCCTGGGCCGCAGCATCGGCGTCGGCAAGGGCACCGTGACCTATCACGACCTGGACGAGGCGGATGCCATCTTCGTCATCGGCCAGAACCCGGGCACCAACCACCCGCGCATGATCGAGACCCTGCGCAACGCGGTGAAGCGCGGTGCCCAGGTGGTCTGCTTCAACCCGCTCAAGGAGCGGGGCCTGGAGCGCTTCCAGCACCCGCAAAGTCCGCTGGAGATGCTCACCAACGACTCGCGGCCGACCAACACCGCCTACTTCCGTCCGGCTCTGGGCGGCGACATGGCGGCGCTGCGCGGCATCGCCAAGTACCTCCTGCAGTGGGAGCGCGAAGCCGCTGCCAAGGGCGCCAAGCGCGTCTTCGACCACGATTTCATCGCCGCCCACACCTTGGGCATGGATGACTACCTGGCCCAGGTCGACGCCACCTCCTGGGAGCTGATCGAGCGCCAGTCGGGCTTGTCGCTGCACGAGATCGAGCAGGCCGCGCGCATGTATGCCCGCGCCGAGAAGGTCATCATCTGCTGGGCCATGGGCATCACCCAGCACCGCCACTCGGTGGCCACGGTGCAGGAGATCGCCAACCTGCAGTTGCTCTGCGGCCACATCGGCCGGCCCGGCGCCGGCCTCTGCCCGGTGCGCGGCCACAGCAACGTCCAGGGCGACCGCACCATGGGCATCGACGAGAAGGCCCCGGCCTGGCTCAGCGACGCCCTGGCCAGGCGCTTCGCCTTCGAGCCGCCACGCAATCGTGGTCACAACACCGTGGAGGCCATCGCCGCCATGGAGCAGGGCAAGGCCAAGGTGTTCATCGGCCTCGGCGGCAACTTCGCCCAGGCGACCCCGGACACCCCGCGCACCCACAGGGCGCTGCGCAAGTGCGACCTGACCGTGCATATCGCCACCAAGCTCAACCGCAGCCACCTGGTGACCGGTCGCCAGGCGCTGATCCTGCCCTGCCTGGGCCGCACCGAGATGGACGTGCAGAGGGGTGGCAAGCAGGCGATCACCGTGGAAGACAGCTTCAGCATGGTGCACGCCTCGGCCGGTATCCTGCGGCCGCTGTCGACGCAGATGAAGTCCGAGCCGGCCATCGTCGCCGGCCTGGCCAAGGCCACCCTGGGCAACCATCCGGTGGACTGGGACTGGCTGATCGAGGATTACGACCGCATCCGCGACCTGATCGCCGACGTCATTCCCGGCTTCCAGGACTTCAACGCGCGTCTCGCCGCACCCGGCGGCTTCTACCTGGGCAACAAGGCCGGACGCCGGGAGTGGAACACCCCCACCGGCAAGGCCAACTTCGCGGCCAATGCGCTGTTGCATGACCTCTTGCCGGACGCGGTCCGCCGCCAGGGCATCAAGCCCGACCTGATCCTGCAGACCATGAGATCCCACGACCAGTACAACACCACCATCTACAGCCTCGACGACCGCTATCGCGGCGTGAAGGGCCAGCGCGACGTGGTCTTCGTCAACCAGGCCGATCTGGATCGCCTGGGCGTGGCCGCCGGCGAAAAGGTGGATCTGGTCGCCCTGTGGGACGACGGCCTCGAACGCCGGGTCCGCGGCTTCACTGCGCTGCCGTTCGACATCCCGGTTGGCCAGGCAGCCGGCTACTACCCGGAGACCAATCCGCTGGTGCCCCTGGAAAGCTACGGCGAGGGCAGCTTCACGCCCACCTCCAAGTTCGTCGCCATCAAGGTCGAAAAAGCCAGCGCCGGCAACCGCATTGCCTCGGTGGCCTGACGCTCTCCCGGAAACGAAAAAAGCCGTCGTTAAGACGGCTTTTTTCATGGCGCTGCGCTGATCACTGCAGGGTGAAGAGCACCTTTACCTTATCGGTGACCGCGGCCTTGTCCACGTAGCCGATGGCATCGGCTTCGCCGGCCACCTGGGCGACCACGGCGGCGTCGCCGGCCACGCTGGGCAGCGGCTGGCCCTTGCCGGTGAACACCAGGCCCGACCAGTAGGACTTCAGCTGGGCTTCGTTCTTGTTGGCGACCTTGGCATAGAAGGTTTCCTTGGTGGCCGACCAGTCCTTCTGGTCGACGCCCTTCAGGGACTTGTCCTTGCCGAGGAAGATGTTGGCCACTTCCTCCTGGCCAGGCGTCTTGGTGGCGGCCGGATTGACGATCACGGCGACTTCGGCGTGGACCAGGCTGGCGCTGAACAGCAGGGCGGCGCCGGTGAGCAGGCGGAGAGAACTCATGGGCGGATTCCTTAGAAGATGAAGTCGAGGCCGATGCTGATGATGTCGCCGTCGAAGTTGCGGGCCGGCGCGCCGAAGCGGCCGCCACTGCGGTCGTAGACGGCATTGGCGATGCTCTCGTTGTCGGTCTTGACGAAGGTGCCGTTGTAGCCGCCGGTGGTGTCGACGCGCTTGTATTCGCTCTTGAGCACCAGGCTGGGGGTGATGTTGTAGTTCAGGCCGTAAGTCCAGGAGCTCTGGCGGCCGGCGCGTTCCTCATCCAGCTGGGCGTAGGTCACATGCGCCAGGAAGTCACCGAAGCGGCGACCGGCCATCAGGTAGAAGGCGTTGCTGCTGCCCTGGTTGTCACCCTCGATGACGCGGCGGGTCCATTCGTTGCTGGTCAGCCAGGTGCCGTTGTCGTACTGGTAGCCGAGCGAGGTGAACTTGCCCTTCTGGTCGTCCAGGGTCAGCAACGGATAGTGCAGGTCGATGCTGGACTCGGTGTAGGCCAGGCGCACGGTGCCGTACTCGTTGGTCGCCAGGCTGACGTTGGCGGCGGCGATGCGCTTGTAGTCGATGTCGTAGAGGTCGTCGTTGACGAAGTAGTTGCGATTGACCGCCTGGCCCCCGCTCACCTGGAGGTTCAGGGTGCCGAAGGCGACCGGCAGACTCCAAAGGGCATCGGCGCCTTCGTAGTTGGAGACCTGCACCTGGCTGTAGACCTCGTCGGGCAGGCGCAGCCAGGGGTAGGTGATACCCACGTCCAGGGTCTCGGAATACATGAACACCGGCGTACGCAGGCGGCCGGCGCGGAAGGTCAGGTTGTCGGTGGCGTGGAAGGCCAGGTAGGCCCATTCCAGGTTGGCCTTCCACTGGTCCTGCTCGGCCTTGGCGGTGACCTGCACGGTGGCGTCCAGCTTGTCGGTCAGGCCGTACTGGAACTGGCCGCCCAGCTTGCTCAGCTGATCGCCGCGCCAGTGGTCGTTGGTCTGGCCATTGATGCCGAAGCTGCGGCCGTCGTCTTCGCCGCCCAGGTGGGTGATGCCGGCGGTGCCGAAGCCGTTGAAGCGATAGTCACCCTGATCGAGGGCGAGCGCGGATCCCGCGCAGGTGAGGGCCGCGCCGAAGGCGAGCAGACGTGCAAAAGCCATGGAAGTGCTCCTAGAGGTTTCTCGGTATAGGGAAAGGCGGTAGAGGGATAGCTAGATGCGGAAGCGCGAGGTCGCCTGCCGGAGATCGGTGTCGACCACCACCAGCTGCTCGCCCATGCGGGCGGTGGCGGTGGTGCTGTCCGCGCTGGACTGGGTATCGCTCTGCAGGCGGCGGGTGTCGCTGCTGATCGAATCGGAAAGGCTCAGCTGCTCGCCGGTGAGCAGGGCGATCTGAGCGTTGTAGTCATTGATGCGCGCCACGGCCTGGGCGATGCCTTCGAGCATGGCAGTGGCGGCCTGGGAGCTGCTGGCGCTGACCTGCGCCTGGGTATGGCTGCCCTGCATGGCCTGCAGCACGCGCTGGGCGTTGCCCTGCAGGCGTTCGATGATCTGCTGGATCTCGGCGGTGGAGCGCGCGGTCTTCTGCGCCAGATTGCGCACCTCGTCGGCCACCACGGCAAAGCCGCGGCCCTGTTCACCGGCGCGCGCGGCCTCGATGGCGGCGTTGAGCGCCAGCAGATTGGTCTGCTCGGCGATGGATTTGATCACGTCCAGCACCAGCCCGACCTGGCGGGTTTCCTGTTCCAGCTGCTGCATGGACTCGGCCGACTGGCGCACGCTGTCGTCCAGTTCGCCCATGTTGCGCGACAGCTGGCCGATGCTGGTACGGGCAGCGGCGGACTGCTCGGCCGCGGCGGAGGCCTGGTCGGCGGCCTCGCGCGAGCGGTCGGCTACCTCGTGCAGGTTGGTGTTCATGGTCTGGATGTCACGGCCGATGGACTCGGTGTGACCCTGCTGGGAACGGGCGTTGTTCTCCACCGTCTGGGTGAGTCTATAGAGCTCGCCGGACACCTGCCCCAGCGGATGGGCGGCGTCGACGATGGCCTTGATGGTGCCCTGCAACTGATCGAGAAAGACGTTGAACAGCGCGGTCATCTGGCCGATCTCGTCCCGCGAACCGACCTGCAGGCGGCGGGTGAGGTCACCGTCGCCCTCGGCGATGGCGCGCAGCGAGGCGATCACCTCGCGCACGCTGCTGAGCACGCTGCGGATGGTCAGCACCGCGGCGCCGGCCAGGATCACCACCAGTAGCAGGCTCAGCCAGATACCCACCCGGGTGGTGTCGGCGTTCTGGTCGCGAGCCTGGGCCAGGGTCTGCTGGAAGTCGGTATAGGCATGGCTGCGCAGGGTGGTGCCCAGCTGCTGGGCGGCGGCGAGATCCGTGGCCATGCGGTCCAGGTTGGGTCGCAGGGAGTCGAAGGAGCCGCTGCCCTTGATCAGCTGCTCGGAGGCGCCCAGGGCATTGTCCGCATAGCGATGGATGCCCTGGCGCCAGCCGGATATCTCGTCGTTGCGCGCCGAGGTCTGACGGGTGAGGTCGGCCATTTCCTGCAGGCGGTGGTCGATGTCATCGACTACCTTGCGCGCCTCGCCCAGGGTTTCCAGCTCACTAGCGGTCACCGCGCTGTTGAACAGGCCGGGCAAACGGGAAAACTGGAACAGTACGGCGTCAGCCTTTTCCAGCAGCGGATAGCTGTGATTTTCCAGCTGGTCGAGGCGTTGATCGTTGCCAGCCAGCTGGGCCGAGGTGTAGGCCACGTAGAGCAGCAGGCCCAGCAGAGCGGCAGCGGGCAGCAGCGACAGCTTGAGCGTCAGCGACAGGTTACGGAACATCTACACCTCGGAAAGCTTGGGCAGTAGCGAGCAGCGAGGTGCGGCGCCCTCTATTCAGCGAGGGCTGCCAGTGGTCATGTCCTGACCGGTCACCACGTCCTGTTGGCCTCGCAAACGTGATCAAGCGAAGCCGTCACATTTTCGACATCTGTTTGTAAAACTTAAGAGGGCCAAAGGTTATTGCGATTATTGGCGATGGACGTTGCGAAAGCGGGTGTAGACGGTCATCTTCGGGATTTTCCGACTCTGTAGCCGTGCCATGACCCCGGAGTTCTCCCAGATAGCGTCCTGGTTGAAGACTGACGCCGAGCGTCTGCGCCTGCTGCGCGTCCTCGCCGACCTGCACCTGCCCGACGCCTGGCTGGCCGCGGGCTTCGTACGCAACCTGGTGTGGGATCGACTGCATGGCCACGCCGAGTCGACGCCGCTGGCGGATCTGGATGTCATCTATTTCGACGCGACTGACTGCCGGCCCGAGCGGGACAGGGAAATCGAAGCGCTGTTGGCGGCGCAGGCGCCGGGCTGGCCCTGGTCAGTGAAGAATCAGGCGCGGATGCATTTGCGTAACGGCGATCGACCTTATCGCGACTGCCGGGATGCCATGGCCCACTGGCCCGAGGTGGAAACGGCCCTGGCCGCGCGCCTGACCGCCGACGGCGAGCTCGAAGTCGTCAGCCCCTTCGCCCAGGAAGGGCTCTTCGCCCTGCATCTCACGCCCAATCCCTGGCGTCCACGACCCGAAGCCTTTCGCCAGAGACTCGCGACCAAGGGCTGGCTGGAGCGTTGGCCGCGGTTGCGTATTCAGACCGCGTGAGGGGACTCGCGCGGGTGTAGGTCAGGCGCGTCGCCCGTGGCTTTCCGGCAGCGCGGCCCGATCGAGTTCGAAGCCTTGCGGCCGGGGTGCGGCCAGGCGATTCCCGAGCATCGCCTGGCCCGGGTCTCAGACCCTGAAGCGCGACGTCAGCTCTTGCAGCTGCAGGCTCAGGTTGGCCAGTTCGGTGCTGGAGCCGGCGGTTTTCTCGGTGGCGGCGGCGGTCTGGTCGGCCACTTCGTGGACCTTGACCACGCTGCGGCTGATGTTTTCACTGGCCGCACTCTGTTGCTCGACCGCGGTGGCGATCTGCTCGTTCATGGCCTCGATCTCGCTCACCGCACTGCTGACGCTGCCCAGCACCACGCCTGCCTGGCGGGTCAGGTCGACGCTTTCGCCGGTCAGTTCGATATTGCGGTCGAGGGCGGCGCTCATCTTGTCGGTGCTGCCGTGCAGTCGGGTGATGAGGCTGGCGATCTCGTCGGTGGAGGTGCGCGTACGCTGCGCCAGGCCGCGCACCTCGTCGGCGACCACGGCGAAGCCACGTCCGGCTTCACCGGCGCGAGCGGCCTCGATGGCGGCGTTGAGCGCCAGCAGATTGGTCTGCTCGGCGACCGCCTTGATCACGTCCAGCACGCCGCCGATGCGGTCGGCATCCTGCCTGAGCAACTCCATGGTGGCCTGGGTGCTGTCCACTTCCTGGGCCAGGCTCTGAATCTGAGTGGCGACCTGGTTGACCATCTCGTCACCCTCCCGGGTCTTGAGCGTGGCCTCGCGGGCGGTGGTCGACGCCTGTTCGGCATTGCGCGCCACCTCGTTGATGGTGGCGCTCATCTGCTGCATGGCGGTGGCGATCTGCTCGGTCTCCATCTTCTGCGCCGAGGCGCCAGCGCGCGTCTGCTCGGTGACGGCGGAGAGTTCTTCGGCGGCACTGGCGACCTGGATGACGCCGTCCTTCTGCTCGCGGATCAGGTCGCTCAGATTGACGATCATGCGCTGCATGGCCGCCTGCAACTGGCCGATCTCGTCCTTGCGCGCTGCCTCGATCTGCACGGTCAGGTCGCCGGCAGCGAGCTGTTCCACGGTCACCAGGGTCTGGCGCAGCGGCGTCACGATGGAGCGGGTGATGACCCAGGCCGCGACCAGGCTGAGCAGTACCGCCAGCAGCAGCCCGCCAAAGAGCATCAGCTTGGCTTCGCGGATATCGTCGAGGCGGAACTGGCTCTGTAGCTGCTTCATCTCGTCGGAGGTCTTGAGCAACATCTGAATATGCTGGTAGAGCCCCTGATTGACGTCCTGGTACGCCTTCTGGACGCTGAACAGCTGCTGGACCTGACGCTGATACTGGTCGAGAAGTCCTGGCAGCTGCTGCAATTCCGGGGTCGGAGGCAAGGTCTTGAGCACGTCACCGGTCTTGGTCAGGGACGCCAGCAAGGCTTCCTGTTGTGGCCCGGCGGACTTGAGCACATAGAGGTGCAAGTGGATCCGCAGTTGCTGCAGCGCCGCCAGCAGGGAGGGCAGCTGGGCGCTGGCTTGATCGCGCTCACGATCCAGGGCGCTGGATGCCTCCTGCAATCGCTGGTCCATCATGTCGCCCGTATCGCGAATGTCCTGGATCGCGGTGGTGCGATCCTGGGTCACCTTCAGCGCCTGCTGATAGATATCGCGGTATTCCCTGAGGGTCTGTTCGGTACGGGCCAGTAGTGCTGTGCTTTCCGGACGTTTGAACAGTGGACGGACATTCTCTAGTTGCTGTTCGAGGGCATCGATGCCGCCTTTCCAGCGAGCGGCCTGGTCGGCTTCCGGCATGAGGGCGAAATCCTTGCGGGCATTGCGCATGTCGCGGGCGAGTAGACCGATTTGGGTGAACTGTTCGATCAGGTTGCCGCGTCGGCCCAGGGCCTGGATGCCGTCCCAGCCGGCATAGGCGATAGCCAGGGACAGAATGATCAGGATGGTAAAGCCGGAAAACAGCTTCGTACGAACACTCATGTTGCTCATCTTCATGGGGCTATTTCCAATGTTCGGCGGAAAGTTCCGGAGTTTGAGAGGGGCGGAGGGCGTCGGATTCTAGCCGAGGGTAATGTAAAAAAGTTAGGTGTTTACAACCTTTAAATAATGGTAAGTCTAATTCTTATATATCAATATCAAGAGTGATTTCGTTTCCAGGCATTCGCTGTTAGCGCTATTGATATATATAGAATTTTTTGTCGAAATTTGGCCTTGGACAATCCGTGTTAGTTGAGGGATTGCTTTTTATTAGTCTGGCTTTAGAGATATGACCAAAAGGCAGGAGCAGAGGCGCTGGCCTGTATCCGGAGAGAAGTGGATTTGGCAGGACGGTTCTTCGCTGGCGGCCAGCGGCTCCCGCTCGCGCAGATGGCGATGACCACCTTCGCCGCTCTCATCGACTGTCCGGCGAACCCTGGAAGGGCGCTAGACTCCATAGAAGGTCATTCGCTTTCCCTCTCCGGCAAGGAATCCCCATGTCCACCACGGAGCGTCGCCGCGCCTTTCTTCAGCATCCGGGCTTTTCGCGGCTGTTCGCACCCGGTCGCCTGACCCTGGGCTTTCTGCTGCCACTGGAGGGCTATCCCGACGATCCCATGCCGACTCTGCGCGACCACGCCCGCCTGGCGCGGCTGGCCGACCAGCTGGGCTTCGCGGCGCTCTGGGCGCGCGACGTGCCCTTCTACGATCCCGGCTTCAACGATGCCGGCCAGGTGTTCGAGCCCTTCACCTATCTCGGCTATCTGGCGGGCATCACCCAGCACCTGACCCTGGCCACCGGCAGCGCCGTCATCACCCTGCGCCATCCGCTGCACCTGGCCAAGATGGCGGCTTCGGTCGACCAGTTGAGCGATGGCCGGCTGGTGCTGGGGGTGGCCTCCGGCGATCGCCCGGTGGAATACCCGGCCTTTGGCCTGGAGAGTGAATTCGAGCGGCGGGGCGAGCGCTTTCGCGATGCCTTCGAGATGTTTCGCCTGGCCGGCGAGACTAATTTCCCGCTGGGGGCCTTTCGCCGCTTCGGCGATCTGCAGGGGCTGGCCGATCTGGTGCCCAAACCCGTGCATGGGCGCATTCCGGCGCTGGTCACCGGGCGCAGTCGGCAAACGGTGGACTGGATCGCCGCCAAGGCCGATGGCTGGTTCTATTACTTCGTACCGGCCGAACATGTTCCGGCGCTGACGCGGGTCTGGCGCGAGGCGCTGGACGAGATCGGCGGGCGCGAGTTGTTCAAGCCCTTCGCCCAGGGGCTGTTCTTCGAGCTGGCCAGCGATCCGGCTCAGCCGCCTCGGCCCATCCATGCCGGCTTGTCCTGCGGGCGGCGGGCGTTGGTGGACTACCTTGGTCAGTTGCAGGAAGCCGGCGTCAATCACCTGGCCCTCAACCTGCGGCCCTCACGGCGTCCGGCCAGCGAAGTGGTCCAGGAACTGGGCGAATTCGTGCTCCCGCACTTTCCTTCCCTGCAGCCGTAGCGATCGTCGCGGTGTGGCGCCAGGTAACACTTGCCTGGCTAACGATTCCCGGCCGTCGTCACCTGGGCAGGCGATTCCCCTGTGGTAGGGGTTCAACCGGGTCGCACCCCTTGGCCTGATCTCTGCATAACCTTCCGTTCTGTTACCCAGCTTTTGGTGCAACCGGATCGACGGTACAACCTTGCGGGTTGCACTTGGTTGCACTTTTCTTTCGAGCGGCGCTAAGCTGCGCCGAATTTCGACGCCTTCTTGCTTGAGGACCTGCGCATGGCCACTACCACCACCCTGGGCGTAAAGCTCGACGAAGCCACCCGCGATCGCCTCAAGGAAGCGGCGCGCCGTATCGACCGGACGCCCCACTGGCTGATCAAGCAGGCCATCTTCACCTACCTGGAAACCCTGGAAAGCGGCGCGAC
Source organism: Pseudomonas sp. HR1 (assembly GCF_030175875.1). Taxonomy (NCBI): domain Bacteria; kingdom Pseudomonadati; phylum Pseudomonadota; class Gammaproteobacteria; order Pseudomonadales; family Pseudomonadaceae; genus Pseudomonas; species Pseudomonas sp. HR1. Next base: position 681,018 of record NZ_JASNRF010000001.1, on the reverse strand, counting down.
CCTGGCCGATCTGCAGGGCATCGCCCAGCGCCTGGCCGAGGGTGACAACGAAGCCGTCGAGGCGTTGGCCGATCCGGTCTACCAGCCCTTCCTGGAATTCGCCGAAAGCATCCTGCCGCAATCGGTACTGCGCTCGGCCATCACCGCGGCCTATCGCCGGCCGGAAGAAGAGCTGCTGCCGCTGCTGCTGGAGCAGGCGCGCCTGCCGGCAGCCCAGGCCAAGGCCACCCATGAACTGGCTCACCGCATCGCCGAGAAGCTGCGTAATGCCAAGGGTGCAACCGGGCGCTCCGGAATGGTGCAGAGTCTGCTCCGTGAATTCTCGCTGTCGTCCCAGGAAGGCGTTGCCCTGATGTGCCTGGCCGAAGCCCTGCTGCGCATCCCCGACAAGGGCACCCGCGATGCGCTGATCCGCGACAAGATCAGCACCGGCAACTGGCAGCCGCACCTGGGCAACAGCCCCTCGCTGTTCGTCAACGCCGCCACCTGGGGCCTACTGCTGACCGGCCGCCTGGTCTCGACCCACAACGAGGCCGGCCTCACCAGTTCGCTCAATCGCCTCATCGGCAAGAGCGGCGAGCCGGTGATCCGCAAGGGCGTGGACATGGCCATGCGCCTGATGGGCGAGCAGTTCGTCACCGGCGAGACCATCGCCGAGGCCCTGGCCAACGCCAGCAAGTTCGAGGCGAAAGGCTTCCGCTACAGCTACGACATGCTCGGCGAAGCCGCCCTGACCGAGGCCGATGCCCGCCGCTACCTGGCCTCCTACGAGCAGGCCATCCACTCCATCGGCAAGGCCTCCCATGGCCGTGGCATCTACGAAGGCCCTGGCATCTCCATCAAGCTCTCGGCACTGCATCCGCGCTACAGCCGCGCCCAGTACGACCGGGTGATGAGCGAGCTCTATCCGCGCCTGCTGGAACTGACCCTGCTGGCCAAGCGCTACGACATCGGCCTGAACATCGACGCCGAGGAAGCCGATCGCCTGGAGATCTCCCTGGATCTGCTGGAGCGCCTGTCCTTCGAACCGCAACTGGCCGGCTGGAACGGCATCGGCTTCGTCATCCAGGCCTACCAGAAGCGCTGCCCGCTGGTGATCGACTACCTGATCGACCTGGCTCGGCGCAGCCGTCGCCGCCTGATGATCCGGCTGGTCAAGGGTGCCTACTGGGACAGCGAGATCAAGCGCGCCCAGGTGGAAGGCCTGGAGGGCTATCCGGTCTATACCCGCAAGGTCTACACCGACGTGGCCTACCTGGCCTGCGCCCGCAAGCTCCTGGCGGCGCCGGAATCCATCTACCCGCAATTCGCCACCCACAACGCCCACACCCTGGCCGCCATCTACCAGCTCGGCGGGCAGAACTACTACCCCGGCCAGTACGAATTCCAGTGCCTGCACGGCATGGGCGAGCCGCTGTACGAGCAGGTGGTGGGCAGCGTCAAGGACGGCAAGCTGGCACGGCCGTGCCGCATCTATGCCCCGGTGGGCACCCACGAGACGCTGCTGGCCTACCTCGTCCGCCGCCTGCTGGAAAACGGCGCCAACACCTCCTTCGTCAACCGCATCGCCGACCATTCCATCTCCCTCGACGAGCTGGTGGCCGATCCGGTGGTGCAGATCGAGCAGCAGTCCACCAACGAAGGCGCCATCGGCCTGCCGCATCCGCGCATTCCCCATCCCAGCGCCCTGTACGGCGCCGAGCGCTGCAATTCCAGCGGTCTGGACCTGTCCAGCGAACACCGCCTGGGTTCGCTGTCCGCGGCCCTGCTGGCCAGTGGCAACACCGCCTGGGAAGCCCGCCCGCTGCTGGGTCGCGCCAGCGAGCCGTCGATTGCGCAACCGGTGCTCAATCCGGCCGATCGCCGCGATCGCGTCGGCCAGGTCAGCAACGCCACCCGAGCCGATGTCGACATCGCCCTGGAAGAAGCCCTGGCCGCCGCACCCATCTGGCAATCCACGCCGCCCGAGCAGCGCGCCGCCGCCCTGGATCGCGCCGCTGAACTGATGGAGGCGCAGATCCAGCCGCTGATGGGCCTGCTGGTGCGCGAGGCCGGCAAGACCTACGCCAATGCCATCGCCGAGGTGCGCGAGGCGGTGGACTTCCTGCGCTACTACGCCGCCCTGGTGCGCCGTGACTTCGCCAACGACAGCCACCGCCCGCTGGGTCCGGTGGTCTGCATCAGCCCCTGGAACTTCCCCCTGGCCATCTTCAGCGGCCAGATCGCCGCGGCCCTGGCCGCCGGCAACACCGTGCTGGCCAAGCCGGCCGAGCAGACCCCGCTGATCGCCGCCCAGGCCGTGCGTATCCTGCTGGAAGCCGGCATCCCCGAAGGCGTGCTGCAACTGCTGCCGGGCGAGGGCTCGACCATCGGCGCCGCCCTGGTCAACGATGTGCGGGTCAAGGGCGTGATGTTCACCGGCTCCACCGAGGTGGCGCAGATCCTGGCGCGCAACATCGCCGGACGCCTGGACGCCCAGGGCCGGCCGATCCCGCTGATCGCCGAGACCGGCGGCCAAAACGCCATGATCGTCGACTCCTCGGCCCTGGCCGAGCAGGTGGTGGCCGACGTGGTCGCCTCCGCCTTCGACAGCGCCGGTCAGCGCTGCTCGGCACTGCGCGTGCTCTGCGTGCAGGACGACGTGGCCGATCGCGTGCTGGAAATGCTCAAGGGCGCCATGGCCGAATGCCGCCTGGGCAATCCGGAGAATCTGGCCATCGACATCGGCCCGGTGATCGACGGCGAGGCCAAGGCCACCATCGACAAGCACATCCAGACCCTGCGCGGTAAGGGTCGCCGGGTGCACCAGGGCGGGCGCGTGGAAGGCGATGCCATCCACCGCGGCACCTTCGTCATGCCCACCCTGATCGAGCTGGAGAGCCTGGCGGAACTGGGGCGCGAGGTCTTCGGCCCGGTGCTGCACGTGGTGCGCTATGGCCGCAAGGACCTGGACAAGGTCATCGACCAGATCAACGTTACCGGCTATGGCCTGACCTTCGGCGTGCACACCCGCATCGACGAGACCATCGCCAAGGTGGTGGAGCGCGCCCATGCCGGCAACCTCTACGTCAACCGCAACATGGTCGGCGCGGTGGTCGGGGTGCAGCCCTTCGGTGGCGAAGGCCTCTCGGGCACCGGCCCCAAGGCCGGTGGCCCGCTGTATCTATATCGCCTGCTCAGCACCCGTCCCGATGGCGACCCCGCGGTGGCCCTGGCCAAGGGCAGCACCGGCGAGACCGAATGGCAGGTGCGCGATGCCCTGCGCCAGCAGGCCGGCAATCCGCTGGGCGCCCTGCACGACTGGGCCAAGCAACAGGGCCTGGGCGAGCTGGAGCAGGCCTGCCTGAGATTCGCCGAGGAATCCCTGAGCGGCCTGACCCGCCTGCTACCGGGTCCGACCGGCGAGCGCAACAGCTACAGCCTGCTGCCGCGCAGCCGGGTACTGTGCCTGGCGGCCGACGAAAGCGATCTGCTGCTGCAACTGGCGGCGGTCATGGCGGTGGGCAGCACGGCCCTAGTCGAGGAAGCCCACAAGACGACGCTGACGCGCCTGCCGCACGCCGTGCGCGCGCGGGTTCAGGTGGCGGCTGACTGGCGCAAGGACGAGGTCGCCTTCGAGGTGGTCCTGCACCACGGCGATTCCGATCAGCTGCGCCAGGTCTGCCAGCAGGTGGCCAAGCGCAATGGTCCCATCGTCGGCGTCCAGGGCCTGGCCCGCGGCGAGACCGCCATTCCGCTGGAGCGCCTGCTCATCGAGCGCGCGCTGAGCGTGAATACCGCGGCGGCGGGTGGTAATGCGAGTCTGATGACGATTGGCTAAAGGGTATGAGCTGGGAGGCGTGACCATCGCCTCCCGGCACTGCACGCTCAGCCCTGACGATCCCGGTGGTCTCCTTCCTGAAGGCGACCGGAATTTCTTTCGCTGGTCTGTACTTATTTGATCGTCTTGGCAGCAGGTTCCAGGCGGTACTGTTAGAGTCGCAACGCGCTGGCTCTGCGCTTCCGTTTCCAGCTGGTATCTGCATGCACTACAACCATAAGACGGATCTCGAGCAGGCGCTGGCCGCGTGCAAGGGCAGCTTTCTCGCGGTCGGTTTCTTTAGCCTGTTCATCAATCTGCTGCTGCTGGTGCCCGCGTTCTACATGCTGCAAGTGTATGACCGGGTTCTGACCAGCTACAGCATCACCACGCTGGTCATGCTGACGCTGATCATGCTGCTATTGATGGCGACCTATGGCGCCCTGGAGTGGGTGCGTTCACGCATCTTGATCCGGGTGGCCACCCGACTCGACCTGCTGTTAAATCGTCGCTTCTATGAAGCGAGCTACCAACAGGCCCTCTACAGCGGTGGTGTCCTGGCTTCAGCGCAGGCGCTCAATGACCTGACCGGACTGCGCCAATTCCTGACCGGTCCGGGATTGTTCGCCTTCTTCGACGTGCCCTGGCTACCCCTCTATATTGCGGTGATGTTCTTCTTTCATCCGCTGTTCGGCGTCCTCACCATCCTCGGTGCTCTGCTGCTGCTCGCCTTGGCCTTCGCCAACGAGCGGCTGACCAGCAGGCACCTGGCCGAGGCCAACCAAGAGCATGGCCGGGCCACGCAGTTCACCAGCAAGAACCTGCGCAATGCCGAGGTGGTGACGGCCATGGGCATGCTGCCCAGTCTGTTCGAGCGTTGGCGTCAGCGTAACAACAGGGTACTGGCGCTGCAGGCCAAGGCCAGTGAGCGAGGCGGTGCCCTGAGCAACCTGTCCAAGAGCCTGCGCATGATCCTGCAGTCGCTGATTCTTGGCTTGGGCGCCTGGTTGGTCATCGATCACCAGATTACCCCTGGCCTGATGACCGCGGGTTCCCTGTTGCTGGGGAGAGCCCTGGCGCCGATCGATCTCATGATTGGCAGCTGGAAAGGCTTTGTCACGGCGCGCGGCCAGTACGAGCGTCTCAATGCTCTGTTACGCCAGATACCGGCCGAGCCGCCGAGGATGCCCTTGCCCGATCCCGCTGGTCACCTAGCCGTGGAGCAGGTCTTCCTGACCCCGCCTGGAGCCAGCCAGTCGGTGCTCAAGGGGTTGAGCTTCAACGTGGCTGCCGGCGCGTCGGTAGGCATCCTCGGCGCCAGTGCCGCCGGCAAGTCGACCCTGGCCAGGGCACTGCTGGGCATCTGGCTGCCACAGAGCGGCAAGATTCGTCTGGACGGCGCCGACATTGCCCAGTGGCCGCGCAGTGACCTGGGGCCTCATCTGGGCTACCTGCCTCAGGACATCGAGCTCTTCGAGGGTAGCATCAGTGACAACATCGCCCGTTTCGGGGCGGTGGATCCGCAGGCTGTGGTCGAAGCGGCCGAACTCGCTGGCGTCCACGAAATGATTCTCCGACTGCCTCAAGGGTACGACACACTCATTGGCGCCCAGAGTGGCGCCTTGTCCGGTGGTCAGCGACAGCGCATCGGTCTTGCGCGCGCGGTGTATGGCAGGCCGAGACTGGTGGTGCTGGACGAGCCGAATTCTAATCTCGACGAACACGGCGAGCGCGCCTTGGGGATTGCCTTGACCCGGCTCAAGCAAAGCCAGACCACCTTGCTCATCGTGACGCACCGGATCAGTGCCCTGGCCTATGTTGATAATCTCCTGGTGCTCAGCGACGGCCAGATCGCGCTGTCGGGGCCGCGCGATGAGGTGCTGGCGCGGCTGCAGGGCCGCGTTGAGGCATCCGCGCCGGAGGGGCTGCCTGGTAGCGAGGCCCGCGAACCTGGCAGGGAGGTCTAAGGTGCTGAAACATCCCGTCCTTATCCAAGCCGAAGCCGAGGGGCTCAAGGTATCTGACTGGCCCATCCGCTGGCTCGGTTTCGCCATCCTCTTCGTGGTATTTGGCCTCGGAGGGCTCTGGGCGGCACTGGCGCCGCTGAGCAGCGCCGTGCTCGCGCAGGGCTCGGTGATCATCAAGAGCTCGCGCAAGACCGTGCAGCACCTGGAGGGCGGCATCCTGCGCGAGTTGCTGGTCAGCGACGGCGACCGGGTGCAAGCGGGAGAGATACTCATGCAGCTTGACGATACCCAGCCGCGGGCACAGCTCGAAACGACGCGGAGCCAACTGATCGCGGCCCAGGCACTCGAGGCACGGCTGATCGCCGAGCGTGATGATCGGTCCGAAATCGCCTCCACCGGCAGTGATTTTGCCGTTGATGACCGGCGCGTTCGTGAGGCGCGCAACAGCGAGCGGCAGGTGTTCCAGGCACGCCGGGCGGCTCGGCTGGGCGAGATCGAAGTACTGCGCAGTCGTGGTATGGAGCTTGAGCAACAGATCCTGGGACTTGAAGCGAACAGTCAAAGCAAGCTGGGCCTGGCGAAGTCCTACACCAGCGAGATCAAGGATCTGAGCGAGCTGCTCAGGCAGGGGTTCGTCAGCAACGAGCGCCTGCGCGATCAGGAACGCAGCCTCTCGCGACTGCAGGCGGAGATTGCGGATCAGCGCTCGGCCATCGCCCGGGCCCGGGTACAGCGCGGGGAAACCCAGCTGCAGATGCTCCAGATCACCCAGAAATTCAGGTCCGAGGTCGCCAATCAGCTGGCCGATACCCAATCACGTATCTACGAATTGCGTGAACAGCTAAGGGCATTGCAGGACACGCTCGACCGTACCGTGATCAGGGCGCCCGTGGATGGCATCGTGATGGGACTGAGCGTCCATACCCTGGGTGGAGTCGTCGCGCCTGGTAGTCACTTGCTGGACGTCGTCCCCGGTGGGGCGGACCTCCTGGTCGAAGTGGAGATCCAGCCAGGTGACATCGATCGTATCGCCCTGGGCAGGCCTGCCGAAATTCGCTTCAGCGCGTTCAAGGGCGCGACCACCCCCATCTTGGAGGGGGAGTTGGTCTATGTATCTGCCGACCGTTTCACCAACGAGAAGACCGGTGCACCCTACTACCTGGCGCGGGTGGCCCTGACGGAGCGAGGTCGCCAGGAACTGGGCCGACGCGAACTTGTGCCTGGCATGCCGGCCGAGGTCCTCATCACCACGGGGGATCGTACCTTGCTCAACTATCTGCTCAAGCCCGCTCGCAACGCCATGGCGCGTTCGATGATCGAGGAGTAGGACCATGTCCCGACGATCAAGGCTGCGCCGGGAGCTGGTCGTGCTGCTGCTATTTATGGGACCAGCCGTTGCCGCTCTCCCTGACAATGACACCGGCACAGTGGATGTTTGGCAGCTCTATCAGCGAGTCGTCCAGTCCGATCCGCGCATCCTCGGCGCGGATGCGCAGATCCAGGCGGGGGCCGGCCAGGAGCGCAGTGCCCTAGGGCAACTGCTGCCACAGCTCAGAGGCGGTGCCTCCACCAGCCGTATCAAGCGCTCGGAAGGAACCCAGGCGCTGCTCTATGATGGCCAGACCTACAACCTGAGTCTCACACAGACGCTCTATAACCCTGAAGCCTGGCGCGGTTTCAAGAAGTACGCGGAGCTCACCCAACAGTACCGGTCCCAGGCGGAGGATGCGCGTATCCAATCCGCCGCCGATCTCGTCCAGCGCTACTTCGCGGTCTTGGCCGCGGAAGATGAGCTGGACCTGGCCAGGGCCGAGCGTGATGCGACGCGCCGTAACCTGGAGCGCGTCTCGGCGCTGTTCGAGCGTCAGTTGGCGACCATCACGGACAAGCTGCAATTGGCTGCCCGAGTCGACAGCTTGGAAACTGAGGAAATCGAGGCTAGGAACCAGATTCAGGTCGCCCGCGAGGCGCTGGCCGAACTGCTGGGCCAGGAGGTCTACCAGCCTCTCAAGCGAATTGACGAGCGAACGCTGTTCAGCGCTCTGCCAGGCGCGGAAACGGATTGGGTGACGTCCGCGCTTGCGCATAACCCGGCGCTCAAAGCCCGGCAGAGTGCGCTGAATTCGGCCGAACAGGCTATTGATGAGGCCAAGGCCGGCCACCTGCCCACCTTGAGCCTCGCCTTGGGCGCGCAACGCAGCGATTTTGCCTACGACAATGTCATCGCGGCGGACAAGGTCGATACCCTGTCCGCCAGCTTGAACCTGCAGATTCCGATCTACAGCGGCGGGTCGGTCACTGCCCGTACCCGGGGGCTGTACGGTTCGCGAGACGCTGCCGAGCAGGACTACGAAGCGTTACGACGGCAGGTGGTCAAGGAAACCAAGACCGCCTATCTCAAGAGCAATGCCAATCTGCGGAAGATCACTTCAGCGCGCAAGGCTTTGGAGTCGGCGGTCAAGTCCAGAGAAGTGACCGAAAAGTCCTTCGCTTACGGTACCGTTACAGCAGTCGATGTCCTCAACGCCGTGCGTCAGGAGTTTCTCGGCCGGCGCGATTACTTGCAGGCCCAGTACGACTTCGTCACCAATCAGCTCGTGTTACTGCGCTGGAGCGGGGACTTTTCCGCAGCCGATATTCAGCGAGTCAACAGCTGGTTGGTCGCTCCCTCTCTGGCAAGAAAGGGGGCGGAAGAGCCATGATCGAGTTTCGTCTCGACCGGCTTTTCTCGCTGCCTACATGCGCTAGCTAGCCCCATACCCCTCCGGTTCCACCGGAAAGCTGCCATTGTTGGCGGCGATCAGCTTGTTCAGGCGTACCGGGATGGCCTTGGCAGCTGGCACCTTGCTGCCTTCGGCGTGGTGCCAGAGCGGGATCAGGGCGTTGCATTCGGGGTAGTAGCCGCCACAGGCCCCTTCCGGAATGTTGTAGGGCGTGACCCGCAGCGGACCCACCTCACGGCGCACGCCGTCATCGGCCACCGTCGACACCTGCACCTTGTCGCCTTCGGCCAGGCCCAGGCGTTCGATGTCGTTGCGATTCATCAGCAGCACCGCACGGGTGCCTTTCACGCCGCGAAAGCGATCGTGATAGCCATAGATGGTGGTGTTGAACTGGTCGTTGCTGCGCAGCGTCATCAGGGTCAGGACGTCACGCCCGCGGGCGGGCATGTCCGGATCCTCTTCCAGGCTGCGCGGCACGATGAGATTGGCCTTGCCGGTGTCGGTCTTCCATTCGCGCTTGGCCGCCGGCAGTGGGCGATGGAAACCGCCCACCTCCCACATCCGCGCATTGAAGTCGTGGAAGATCTCCGGGAAGGAGCGCGCGATCTCGTCGCGGATCAGCGCATAGTCGGCGACCCAGGCGTCCCAGGTGACTTGCGGGTTGTCGGGCAGGGTGGCCTTGGCCAGGCCGGCGACGATGGCCGGCTCGGACAACAGGTCGCCTTCGGGCGGCTCGGCCACGCCACGCCAGCCGTGGATGCAGCCGGTACTGTCCTCGGTGCTGTGGGCCTGTTCCACCCCATTCTGGCGATCGATTTCGGTACGCCCCAGGCAGGGCAGCAGATAGGTCTTGTCCGCCGGCACCAGATGATTGCGATTGAGCTTGGTGGCGATCTGCACCGACAGGCGCAGGGTGCGCCAGGCCGGCTCCATCAGGCTGGTCTCGGGAATGGCGCGCAGGAAGTTGCCGCCCAGGCTGATGAAGGCCTTCACCGAGCCGTCGAGGATGCCCTCGCAGGCTTCCACGGTATTGCGACCCTTGTCCTGTGGCGGGGCGAAGCCGAAGCGCTCGCCCAGCTGTTCGAGCGGCGCCAGCTCCGGCTTCTCGGTGATGCCCACGGTGCGCTGGCCCTGGACGTTGGAATGCCCGCGCACCGGGCAGATGCCGGCGCCGGGCTTGCCGATGTTGCCGCGCATGAGCAGCAGGTTGGTCAGCATCTGGATGGTTTCCACTCCATGGCGATGCTGGGTCAGCCCCATGCCATAGATGCCGATGACCTTCTGACAGCGACCATAGACGGCAGCGGCGGCTTCCAGAGCGCTGCGGGTCAGCCCCGACTGGCGCTCCAGCTGCGGCCATTCCTGGCGCTGCAACCACTCGCAGAAGTCGGCGAAGCCGTGGCAATGCTCGGCGATGAAGGCATGGTCGAGCACGGCCGGCTGGCCCTGTTCGCGCGCGAGATCATCGGCCGCCAGCAAGGCCTTGCACAGGCCGGCGAGGGCCGCGGTGTCGCCACCGGGCTTGAGCTGGTGGTACTGGGTGCTGATCTGGGTGGGCTGGTCGGTCAGCATCTCCACCGGCGACTGCGGATTGACGAAGGTTTCCAGGCCGCGCTCGCGCAGGGGATTGAAGGTGATGATGGGCGCGCCGCGTTTGCGCGCCTCTTGCAGGTCATGCAGCATCCGCGGACTGTTGCTGCCCGGATTCTGGCCAAAGAACAGCAGGCAGTCGGCCTGATCGAAGTCGTTCAGGGTCACGGTGCCCACGGTCACGCCAATGCTCTTGGGCAGGGCGACCGAGGTGCTCTCGTGGCACATGTTGGAACTGTCCGGCAGGTTGTTGGTGCCGTACAGGCGGGCATAGAGCTGATAGAGGTAGGAGGTCTCCAGCGCCGCACGACCCGAGGCGTAGAAGATCACCGAGTCCGGCGCCAGCGCCTTGAGTTCGGCGCCGATGTCGGCGAAGGCCTCGGCCCAGCTCACCGGACGATAGCGGTCGGTGGCGGCGTCGTAGCGCAGCGGATGGGTCAGGCGGCCTACCTCTTCCAGGTCATAGTCGCGCCAGCCACGCAGTTCGCTGAGCGAATGCTGGGCGAAGAATTCCGGTCCGCATCTCTTGCTGGTGACCTCCCAGGCAGTGGCCTTGGCGCCGTTCTCGCAGAATTCCAGCGGATGGGGCTTGCCCGGCTTGGCCCAGGCGCAACTCACGCAGGCGAAGCCACCATGCTTGTTCTGCCGGGCCAGCAGCGCACCGGACTTGAGCGGCACCCGTTCACGCAGGACGATCTCGGTCACCGAACGCGCCGAGCCCCAGCCACCGGAGGGCGCGTCATAGCTTTCAACCTTGGGTTTGCCGATCTTGCTCATGGTGCGCCTCACGTGACTGTCTGGCGATGTGCCTGTAGGTCATGGGACGACGCGTCTGGCGGGAAGGTTCTGGTGGTCAGCCAGGCGGTGCGGCGAAGCCCAGCTGGCGCCAACCTTCGTAGACCGCCACGGCCACGGTATTGGACAGATTGAGGCTGCGGCGATTGGGCAGCATCGGCAGGCGCAGCCGCTGTTCGGGCGGCAGCGACTCCAGCACCTCGGCCGGCAGCCCGCGACTTTCCGGACCGAACAGCAGGGCATCGCCCGGCGCATAGGCGATCTCGGTGAAGGGATGGCTGGCCTTGGTGGTGAAGGCCAGCAGTCGGGGCGGCTGCAAATCTGCTATACAGGCCGCGAGGCTGGCATGGGTCCGCACGCTGGACCACTCGTGGTAGTCCAAGCCGGCGCGACGCAGTTTCTTGTCGTCCAGCGCAAAGCCCAGCGGCTCGATCAGATGCAGGCGGCAGCCGGTAATGGCGCACAGGCGAATGACGTTGCCGGTATTGGGCGGAATTTCCGGTTGGTAGAGGATGATGTCGAACATGAAGGGCAGGGAGCCTGGCAAAGCGCCTATGGTACTGCGCCGCCGTCGCGCCGTCGCGAGCGGGGTAGGGCGATGAACCTCTGGCGCCGCCTGGTCGACTGGCTGCTGCGCGAACAGCGCGCTCGCCGGGACGAACTGGCGCGGGTGGAAGATCCCGAGCTGCTCAAGGCCGAATGGCGCGGCCAGCGCCAGCGCCTGACCCTCTGGCTGGCCTCGGCGGCCCTCGGCGCCGGGCTGTTCGGCATGATCCTCGGCCAACTGGTGTACCAGCGCACCCATCCCGATCCCTGGTCGGCCGAGGCCCGCCGCCCGGTCATCCTGGGGGTGGAGGCTCATCAGGAGGCGGGGCGCTTCGAATTGCTGATCACCGCCGACCGCTCGCTGTTCTACGAACGCTATCGCCCCGACGGCGCCCTCAGCCTGCGCCTGCCCCGCGCCCGCTGGGACGGTGGCGAACGCCAGGGGCGGGTGGCGCGGCCGGGCGGCAGCTTTTCCTGGACGGTGCGCCAGGATGGCCAGGACCTGAAGGTGCTGCTGGTCGGTGTGGGCGGTGCCTTGCAGGCCAGCGACCGGATCGTCGCGGAAGGCGAGGACTGGGTGCTCCACGTCGAGGTCCCGCTGACACCCTGAAATGCCCCGTTATCAGGCAAAAGGCCGCTGGTTTGCACCAGAGCGGAACGGGGTGCGGAGCCGGATTGTTTTGAAGCTTAGTCCTCCTTTGCCGACCCCTGCGTCCTTGCCGAGGAGAAAAAGCGCTCTAGCCTGCGGCTTTCCACTTTTCGCAGACGAAAAAAAGAGGCCATCACACTGGGTGATGGCCTCGGGAAGAAAAGAGGGGATTCCCCAGCCTGCCTGTACCGAGGTCCCCAAAAGGGTAGTTACCTAGAACATTGCAGAAGGTGTGCCAAGTTTTGAGTTAGGTGGTGTTGGGGATTTTGCAGGTTGGGTTGAGCGCTAGCGAAGCCCAACGTTTCGGTGCAGCAGACTCGGCTTTCTTGGTGCCATAGTCGCTCATCGAATTCTGCTGATTTTTCTTATTTCGCCCACCCGGGCGAGTCACTTTTTTCAGTCGCGGCTGCGCGCCCCGGACAAAAGTAACCAAAAACGCTTGCCCCGGTCATCCGGCCCTCCGCTGCGCTGCGGGTGCGCTCACGCCAGCGCCGTTCCGGGGTCGGTCCAGATCGGCCGTCCATAGCCCACTGGACCTCTCGCCGCATCCATGCGGCTCGACCCACTCCACGACACTGGCGTTCGCCCTGCTGAACGGGGCGATTCGCCAGCCTGAAAGTGTTGGTTGAAGAGCCCGTAGCGTGGACAACGGCGAAGCCTTGTCCACTTTCTCGATCAAGCTCATCAGTGGAAAACGCTGCGCGGTTTTCCACGCTACAAATCCTATGAACACCGAAGTCTCAGGCTAGCGCCCCGTCCCCGTCAGTGAGGCCGAGTTCCGGTGTCGTGGCGGGGGTTGCGAGGCAAGACGCCGAGCAAGGCGCGAGGGGCAGGAAGCCCCTTCGTGCCGTGCCCCTGCCACGGCGCCGGAGCGAGGGCACCCGGAGCGCAGCGGAGGACCGAAACGTGGGGACAGCGTTTTTGGTTACTTTTTTCGCGTTTGAAAAAAGTGACTCGCCCGGGTGGGGGAAACAAAACCTATCAGCAAACCGCGATAATCAGCTTAGGCAGCTATAAGTCCAAACTCGAAACGTTGGGCTTCGCTATCGCTCAGCCCAACCTACAACAGCTAGTCCTCCCCCTCTTCATCTGGCCCATCCACCTTCATGCCCAGCTCCTTGATCTTGCGGGTCAGGGTGTTGCGGCCCCAGCCGAGCAGGACGGCGGCGTCGCGGCGGCGGCCGGCGGTGTGCTTGAGGGCGGTCTCGATCATGATGCGTTCGAAGGCCGGCACGGCATTGTCCAGCAGGCTGGACTGGCCGCGGGTGAGGGCCTGGTCGGCCCACTGGCGCAGGGCCTGTTCCCAGTTGGCGGCGGGGGCGGCGTCCTGGGGCTGGTTGAGCAGCTCCGGCGGCAGGTCGTCGATCAGCACCTCGCGGCTGGAGGCCATCACCGTGATCCAGCGGCAGGTGTTCTCCAGCTGGCGCACGTTGCCCTGCCAGGGCAGGCCCTTCATGTATTCCTCGGTCTCGCCGCGCAGGGTCTTGGGCTCCACGGCCAGCTCCTGGGCCGCGCGCGCCAGGAAGTGGCGGGCGAGGGCGGGGATGTCCTCGCGGCGATCGGCCAGGCGCGGGATGTGGATGCGGATGACGTTGAGGCGATGGAAGAGGTCCTCGCGGAACTTGCCCTCGCGCACCAGGCCTTCCAGGTTCTGGTGGGTGGCGGCGATGATGCGCACGTCAACCTTGACCGGGGTGTGGCCGCCGACGCGATAGAACTCGCCATCGGCCAGTACCCGCAGCAGGCGGGTCTGGGTGTCGGCCGGCATGTCGCCGATCTCGTCGAGGAACAGGGTACCGCCATCGGCCTGCTCGAAGCGGCCGCGACGCTGGGCGGCGGCGCCGGTGAAGGCGCCTTTTTCGTGGCCGAACAGCTCGGACTCCATCAGGTCCTTGGGGATGGCGGCCATGTTCAGGGCGATGAAGGGCGCCGCGGCGCGCGGACTGTGGCGGTGCAGGGCGTGGGCGACCAGTTCCTTGCCGGTACCGGATTCGCCGTTGATCAGCACGGTGATGTTGGAGTGCGAGAGGCGGCCGATGGCGCGGAACACCTCCTGCATCGCCGGCGCCTCGCCGATGATCTCGGGGGTGCGGGTCAGGTGCGCCGGTTCGGCGAAGCCCTGCTGCTCCTGGGCATGCTGCCCGGCGCGCTTGACCAGGGCCACGGCCTCGTCGACGTCGAAGGGCTTGGGCAGGTATTCGAAGGCGCCGCCCTGGTAGGAGGCCACGGCGCTGTCCAGGTCGGAGTGGGCGGTCATGATGATGACCGGCAGGCGCGGGTGCATCTCGCGGATGCGCGACAGCAGGTCCAGGCCACTGGTCCCCGGCATGCGGATGTCCGAGATCACCACGTCCGGCTGCTGACGGCCGAGGCGGGTCATGACGCTGTCTGCGCTGTCGAAGGCGACGGTGGTCATGCCCTCCTGTTGCAGGGCTTTTTCCAGGACCCAGCGGATGGAACGGTCGTCGTCGACGATCCAGACGGTCTCCTGACGGCTCATGCGTACTCCTCGTTATTCCAGCGGCAGGAAGATGCTGAAGGCGGTGTGGCCAGGATGGCTTTCACACTCGATCAGCCCCTGGTGCTGGGTGATGATGTTCTGGGTGATGGCGAGCCCGAGGCCGGTGCCGTCGGGGCGACCGCTGACCATGGGATAGAAGATGGTTTCCTGCAGGTCCTGGGGGATGCCCGGACCGTTGTCGGTGATTTCCACCTTGCACACCAGGCGATGGCGGTGGTGGCCGATGGTGAACTGGCGCAGGGTGCGGGTTCTCAGGGTGACCCGGCCCAGGCGCAATTCGTTCTGCTGGGAGATGGCCTGCATGGCGTTGCGCACGATGTTGAGCACCGCCTGGATCATCTGCTCGCGGTCGATCATCAGATCGGGAATGCTCGGGTCGTAGTCGCGCACCAGGTTGATCAGCCCCTGGCTTTCCGCTTCCACCAGGCTGCAGACGCGTTCGAGCACCTCGTGCACATTGGTGATGGCGAGCTTAGGCAGCTTGTTGGAGCCGAGCATGCGATCGACCAGATTCCGCAGTCGGTCGGCTTCCTCGATGATGACGTTGGTGTAGTCCTTGAGCGCCTCTTCCGGCAGCTCGCGGGCCAGCAGCTGGGCCGCGCCACGGATGCCACCGAGGGGATTCTTGATCTCGTGGGCCAGGCCGCGCACCAGCAGCTTGGTGGTCTCCTGCTTGGAGAGCTGGGCCTCTTCCTTGGTGATGCGCAGCAGCCGGTCGCGGGGATGGACTTCCAGCAGCAGCAGGGTGTTGTGGCGATCCAGGATCGGGGTCACCGCATAGTCCACCGTGAGGCTGTTGCCCGAGGTGGAGATCAGCAGCGCCTCGCGCTTGGTGAAGGGGTGGGCATGGTCCACCGCCTGGCGCAGCGCCTGCAGGGCCTCGGGCGATTCGGTGAACAGCTCGCTGATGAACTGGCCATGGCTGCGCTGGCCGCTGATGGCCAGCAGCATCTCGGCCGCCGGATTCATGTACTCCAGACGCAACTCCGCATCGAGCAGGATGACTGCGGTGGTGAGGTTGTCGAGCAGGAGTCGGTGGATGACGTCGGTAGGCATGAGGGGCCACAGCGCTATAGGGACGATAGGAAAATGCAAGAAGCAAACCAAGACGCCCCGAGTTAGGGCAGATGGCTGAAACGTGCACTAACAGCCGCCGCACGCCGGACGGAGTTGCACAGGATTTGTATCAAGATGGTGCACAGTCAAAAAGCGCACCAAAGAGGTGCGCTATAGGAAGGGTAGCCAGGATTTCCTGGCTTCGGGCGGTTTCATGTCCAGCGGACATTCCGGCCGCTTGCCCCAGTCCTTGTCGCTGCAGGGATGGGCGCGGCGCTTCTGCTCCAGGGAGGGGCGTCGCAGATGGAAGGGCTGCGCCGGCGTCCGCTCCAGCACGTTGCCATCGGCGGCGAGGATCTCCGCCACCAGGCTGTGGGTGCCGCGGTCCAGGCCGCCCAGGGGAAACACCGGACTGCGTCCGGCGCCGGCTTCCCGGTCGTCCAGCAGCAGGCGGTAGCTGTGACCCGGCTGCAATTCCGGCTCGCTGACCAGGCTGACGATGAGCTGCCCTTCCTGATCGATCACCGTGGCATCGGGTTCGGGCACCAGGATGCGCAGCATCTGGTAGCGGAAGGGCGCCGCCTTGGGCGTCCTGGCCACCGGCGCGGCGGGGGTCGGACTCAGCTTGCGGGTCGGCTGGCCCTGCTGATTGAGGTTGTTGGGCACCGTGATCGGCACCTGGGTGGCCTTGACGCCCTTGGGCGGCTGGTCGGTATAGACCCGATTGCCTTCCTTGTCGACATAGCTGTAGACCGCTGCCTGGGCGGGGAGCAGCAGGCAGAGCAGCAGCAGGGTCAGGAGCGCGCGCATCAGCGGGCCGGGCTGTTGACGCTGATGCGCTGCACGGTCACGGTCTTCTCGGCACTGGTCTGGACCACCTCGCCGTTGCCGGACAGCACCTGGGCCGCGAAACGGTGCTCGCCGCGATCCAGGTTGGCCACGCCGAAGCGGGTGCTCTGGCCGGGGCTGCCGTAGGGGGCGCCGTCCACCAGCAATTGCAGCGACTGCCCCGCACCCAGGGCCGGTTCCAGGGATACGCCCACCGAGAAGGTGCCGTTGTTGGCGCGGATGGCCTCATCGTCGGGCACGTTGACCTCCAGGCGGCTGAAGGCCGGGCCGGCGGGCGTCGCCGCCGCAGGCGCACTGGGGATGGGCGGCGCCGGCCGTGGATTGTCCACGGTATTGGTGGGTGCCACCTGCACCGGCTTGGCATTGGCCGAGGGCTGGTCGCTGAACACCGTGTTGCCTTCGGCATCCACCGACTTGTAGATCGCGGCCTGGGCGGAGCAGGCGAGGCAGAGCAGACAGCAGGCAAGCAGGCGAGGCATGGCGGAATCTCGGCCGGGCAGTGGAGATCAAGGGTAGCAGGCGCGCCCGGTGCACAGGTAGGCAACCTGGCCGCTGTGCCCGGGCGTCGGTCGCGGCGATTTTCCCAGGGCAAAAGAAAAGGCCTCCCGAAGGAGGCCTCTTGCCTAACCGCAGCGGGATCAGACGCTGTAGTACAGGTCGTATTCCAGCGGGTGCACGAAGGTACGCACCTTGATCTCTTCCTCGGACTTCAGCTCGATGTAGGCATCGATGAACTCGTCGGTGAAGACGCCGCCCTTGGTCAGGAAGGCGCGACCGGCGTCCAGGGCTTCCAGGGCTTCCTTCAGGCTGCCGCAGACCTGCGGGATCTTCTTGCCTTCTTCCGGCGGCAGATCGTACAGGTTCTTGTCGGCGGCATCGCCGGGGTGGATCTTGTTCTGGATACCGTCCAGGCCGGCCATCAGCAGGGCGGCGAAGCACAGGTAGGGGTTGGCAGCCGGATCCGGGAAGCGAGCCTCGATGCGGCGGGCTTTCGGGCTCGACACATAGGGGATACGGATGGAGGCGGAGCGGTTACGGGCCGAGTAGGCCAGCATGACCGGGGCTTCGAAGCCGGGCACCAGACGCTTGTAGCTGTTGGTGGACGGGTTGGTGAAGCCGTTCAGCGCCTTGCCATGCTTGATGATGCCGCCGATGAAGTACAGGGCGGTATCGGACAGACCGGCATAGCCTTCGCCAGCGAAGGTGTTCTTGCCATCCTTGGAGATGGACATGTGCACGTGCATGCCGGAGCCGTTGTCGCCGTACAGGGGCTTGGGCATGAAGGTGGCGGTCTTGCCGTAGGCATCGGCCACGTTGTGCACGACGTACTTTAGGGTCTGGGTCTCGTCGGCCTTCTTGACCAGGGTGTTGAACTGCACACCGATCTCGTTCTGGCCAGCGGTCGCCACTTCGTGGTGGTGGACTTCCACGACCAGGCCCATCTCTTCCAGGGCGTTGCACATGGCGGTACGGATTTCGTGGTCGTGATCGACCGGCGGTACCGGGAAGTAGCCGCCCTTGACGCCCGGACGGTGGCCCTTGTTGCCGGACTCGAAGTCGGCATCGGTGTTCCAGGAAGCCTGCTCGGAGAAGATCTTGAACATGGAGCCGGAGATGTCCGACTTGAACTTCACTTCGTCGAAGATGAAGAACTCGGGCTCCGGGCCGACGAACACGGTGTCGCCGATGCCGGTGGACTTCAGGTATTCCTCGGCAGCACGGGCGATACCGCGGGGGTCGCGCTCGTAGGGCTGCATGGTGGAGGGTTCGATGATGTCGCAGACCAGGATCAGGGTCGGCTCTTCGGTGAAGGGATCCAGAACGGCGGTGCTGTCGTCGGGCAGCAGGATCATGTCGGAGGCTTCGATGCCTTTCCAGCCGGCGATGGAGGAGCCGTCGAACATCTTGCCGTGGGCGAAGAAGTCTTCGTCCAGCGCGTCACGCGCCGGCATGGTGACGTGTTGCTGCTTGCCTTTGGTATCGGTGAAGCGCAGGTCTACCCACTTCACGTCGTTTTCTTTGATCAGTTGAACAGCCTTCGACATGGTTTCCTCCAGAGGAATTTCGGCCGGGAGCGGTTGGCGGTACTCCCGGTATCAGCTGTGCCCTTGAGGGGCGCTCCCGTACTGCCTGGTCAGCGACCGGCGTTCCACGAAAAGCGCCCTATGCTGGCCCAGGGGCGGCTGCCTCACAAGAGAGCAAGTTGTATGCCAGTGCCCCTAAATGGGCTGGAGGGCCGTCCTGGCGCCTGTCGTGCCGTTTTCAGGTCAATGGAGGCCGTATTCGGGCACCAATTTGGTGCGCTTAATTTGGCGTATGCACCTTAATGGCGCTCTGGGTGATTTTGTCGGGCGAATTCGAGTGCCGGGTGGTTTTCAGGTACCATATTCGCCCTTTTCTTTCGCGTTGCCCGCCCCCCGTTTCCTGCTCATGAAGCTCATCATCAAGGTCTTTCCGGAAATCACCATCAAGAGTCGCCCGGTGCGCAAGAATTTCATTCGCCAGCTGGTGAAGAACATTCGTGTCGTGCTGCGCGATCTGGATCCGGATGTCCGCGTGGAAGGGGTGTGGGACAACATCACCCTGGAGACCGCGCTCGACGAGCCGCGGCTGCTGGCGGAAATGAAGCAGCGCCTGGCCTGCACCCCGGGCATCGGCCAGTTCCTCGAGGTGCACGAGTATCCGCTGGGCGATTTCGATTCGATTCTCGAGTTGTGCGTACGCCACTTCGGCGAGCGCGTGCGCGGCAAGGTGTTCTCGGTGCGCTGCAAGCGCGCCGGCCGCCATGACTTCTCCTCGATGGACGTGGAGCGCCATGTCGGTGGTGGCCTGCGCGAACGCTGCGGCGGCGCCGGCATCGCCCTGAAGAATCCCGAGGTGAACGTCCGCCTGGAGATCCGCGACCAGCAGCTGTTCATCATCGACGAGCACCACGAAGGGCTGGGCGGCTATCCGCTCGGCGCGCTGGAGCAGGTGCTGGTGCTGATGTCCGGGGGGTTCGACTCCACCGTGGCCGCCTACCAGATGATGAGACGTGGCATGGTCAGCCATTTCTGCTTCTTCAACCTCGGCGGACGCGCCCACGAGCTGGGCGTGATGGAAGTGGCCCACTATCTCTGGGAGAAGTACGGGCGTTCCCAGCGCGTGCTGTTCATCAGCGTGCCCTTCGAGGAAGTGGTGGGGCAGATCCTCACCCAGTGCGACGACAGCCACATGGGTGTTATCCTCAAGCGCATGATGCTGCGCGCGGCCAGTCGCATCGCCGAACAGCTGCAGATCGAGGCGCTGGTGACCGGCGAAGCCGTCTCCCAGGTCTCCAGCCAGACCCTGACCAACCTGGCGGTGATCGACAAGGCCACCGATACCCTGGTGCTGCGCCCGCTGCTGGCCAGCCACAAGCAGGACATCATCGACACCGCCCAGCGCATCGGCACCGCCGACTTCGCCAAGCACATGCCCGAATACTGCGGCATCATCTCGGTGAATCCCACCACCAAGGCCAAGGCCCTGCGGGTGGAGCACGAGGAAGGCAAGTTCGACCTGGCGGTGCTCGACGCCGCCCTGGAACGTGCGCGCTTCATCACCGTCGACAAGGTGATCGAAGAGCTGGGCAAGGACGTGCAGGTCGAAGAACTGGCACAGCCCTTGCCAGGTCAGATCGTGGTGGACATCCGCCATCCCGATGCCCAGGAAGACCAGCCGCTGGAGCTGCCCGGCATCGAGGTGCAGGCCATGCCGTTCTTCGCGCTGAACAGCCGTTTCAAGGAACTGGACGAGAATCGCCAGTACCTCCTCTATTGCGACCGCGGGGTGATGAGCCGGCTGCACGCCCATCACCTGCTCACCGAAGGGCACGCCAATGTGCGCGTTTATCGTCCGGCCTAAGCAGCCGGGCCTGCTGGGTGGCAGTATCCGCCACCGCCCTCCCGACCTCTTCTAGCCCTCCGGCCACGTACCGGTCGGCCGCGTTTCGCGCCTTTGCAATCTCCGGCTGTCAGCCTGCTGGCTGAAGCTCCTTCATTTCTATACCGAGAACACCACTGTGATCGAGAATCTACGCAACATCGCCATCATCGCGCACGTCGACCATGGCAAGACCACCCTCGTCGACAAGCTGCTGCGCCTGTCCGGCACCCTGGACCGCAAAGAAGCGGAAAACGAGCGGGTGATGGACAGCAACGACCAGGAAAAGGAACGCGGCATCACCATCCTGGCCAAGAACACCGCGCTGAAGTGGAAGGACTACAACATCAACATCGTCGACACCCCCGGCCACGCCGACTTCGGTGGCGAGGTGGAGCGTGTGATGTCCATGGTCGACTCCGTGCTGCTGGTGGTCGACGCCCAGGACGGCCCCATGCCGCAGACCCGCTTCGTGACCCAGAAGGCCTTCAAGGCCGGCCTGCGTCCGATCGTGGTGGTCAACAAGATCGACCGTCCCGGCGCGCGTCCGGACTGGGTCATCGACCAGATCTTCGACCTGTTCGACAACCTCGGCGCCACCGATGAGCAGCTGGACTTCCCGATCGTCTACGCCAGCGCCCTGAACGGCATCGCCGGCCTGGACCACGAGAAGATGGACGACAACATGGATGCCCTGTTCCAGGCCATCGTCGACCACGTACCGGCTCCCCAGGTCGATCTGGACGGTCCCTTCCAGATGCAGATCTCCCAGCTGGACTACAACAGCTTCCTCGGCGTGATCGGCATCGGCCGTATCGCCCGTGGCCGCATCAAGGCCAACACCCCGGTCGTGGCCATCAGCGACGACGGCAGCAAGCGCAACGGTCGTATCCTCAAGATCATGGGCCACTCCGGCCTGCAGCGCGTGGAAGTGGCCGAAGCCGAAGCCGGCGACATCGTCTGCGTCTCGGGCATGGACGAGCTGTTCATCTCCGACACCCTGTGCGATCCGCAGAACGTCGAAGCCCGCCCGCCGCTGACCGTCGACCAGCCCACCGTGAGCATGACCTTCCAGGTCAACGACTCGCCGTTCGCCGGTCGTGAAGGCAAGTTCGTCACCAGCCGCAACATCAAGGACCGTCTGGACAAGGAACTGCTGCACAACGTGGCCCTGCGCGTCGAGCCGGGCGAGTCCGCCGAGAAGTTCAAGGTCTCCGGGCGTGGCGAGCTGCACCTGTCGGTACTGATCGAGAACATGCGCCGCGAAGGCTTCGAGATGGCCGTGGGCCGTCCGGAAGTGGTGATCATCGAGAAGGACGGTGAGAAGCAGGAGCCCTACGAGAACGTCACCATCGACATCGAAGAGCAGCACCAGGGCTCGGTGATGGAGCAGATGGGTCTGCGCAAGGGCGATCTGACCAACATGATCCCCGACGGCAAGGGCCGTATCCGCCTGGAATACACCATCCCGGCGCGTGGCCTGATCGGCTTCCGCAACAACTTCCTGACCCTCACCTCGGGCAGCGGCATCCTGACCTCGACCTTCAGCCACTACGGCCCGATCAAGGCCGGCGAAGTGAGCAACCGTCAGAACGGCGTGCTGGTGTCCATGGCCACCGGTACCGCCCTGACCTACTCGCTGGAAACCCTGCAGAGCCGCGGCAAGCTGTTCCTGGCTCCGGGCGACGAGATCTACGAAGGCCAGCTGTGCGGCATCAACAGCCGTGACAACGACCTGGTGCTCAACCCCACCAAGGGCAAGAAGCTGGACAACATGCGCGCCTCGGGCAAGGACGAAGTCATCGCCCTGGTGCCGCCGATCAAGTTCACCCTCGAACAGGCGCTAGAATTCATCGCCGACGACGAGCTGGTGGAAGTGACGCCCAAGTCCATCCGTCTGCGCAAGAAGTTCCTGAACGAAAACGACCGCAAGCGCTTCGAGCGTTCCAAGGTCTGATCCCGTCCGGGTGATGCAGGAAAGCGCCTTCGGGCGCTTTTTTGTTGCCGGTTTTTCAGAGCCTGCTACGCGCACGACTGGCGGCTCTGCTAGCGTTTATCCCACGGCCGCGCCATTCGGGACGGCCCCTTCTGCAGGATGCTGCCATGCTCAAGACTACCCTCGCCGCCACCCTGACCCTGAGCGGTCTCAGCGTTTTCGCCACGGCCCAGGCCGCCGGTTGCGGCACGCCGCGCAATGCCTTCGATACCGTCTACTGCGCCAGCAACCTGTTCGCCCAGAGCGACAAGTCGCTGAACCAGACCTATGGCGAGTTGCGCAAGCAGCTGCCGGCCGATCAGCAGGCCGTGCTCAAACAGAGCCAGTTGGCCTGGATCAAGCAGCGCGACAGCCAGTGCGCCCGCGAGGAAGCCGATGGCTACTTCGTCAACCTGGATTGCGCCGTCAGCCTGACCGACAGCCGTCTGGAGGTGCTCAAGGAGCGCCTGCGCGAATGCGCCAGCACCGGTTGCGAGGCGGGCAAGCTGGGGCAGTGAGGTAGCTGGCGGGATAGGGGGCGCGCCGTTCCCTCACCCCAACCCTCTCCCGGGGGGAGAGGGGTCTATCCGGAATGGGCGCTTGGCGTCATCGCTCCGGAGAAAATCGTAGCCTGGAAAACGGCGCAGCCTTTTCCACTGGGCTCGCTGCCAGGGGGCCCTCACCCCAACCCTCTCCCCGGGGCAGAGGGGGCTATTCGAGCGGGCGCTCGGCGTCATCGCCCCGGATAAAACCGTAGCCTGGAAAACGGCGCAGCCTTTTCCACTGGGCTCGCTGCCAGGGCCCTCACCCCAACCCTCTTCCCGGGGGAGAGGGGGCTATCCAAGTGGGCGCTTGGCGTCATCGCGCCGGATAAAACCGTAGCGTGGAAAACGGTGCAGCCTTTTCCACTGGGCTCGCTGCCAGGGCCCTCACCCCAACCTCTCCCCGGGGGAGAGGGGGCTATCCGAGCGGGCGATCAGCCTCATCGTTCCGGAGAAAACCGTAGCGTGGAAAACGGCGCAGTCTTTTCCACTCGGCTCGCTGCCAGGGCCCTCACCCCAACCCTCTCCCCGGGGGAGAGGGGGCTATCCGAGCGGGCGATCAGCCTCATCGTCCCGATGAGCGTCGCCACGGATTGAGCGGCAGACTCGACAGTCATGGCAGGCCGCTCCGGTCGAATTGCCGACAGCCCTCTGACCTGCCGTTCAAGCCGAACAAATGTCTTCCAGGTTTTTGTTTACACCCAGATACAACGTCACAAAAACCGTCTAGCGTGGGGCCACACGCCCTGACGCGTGCCCCGATAACAACAATCAAGGATGCAGGCATGACATCTTTCCTCAGGCAACGCCTGCCGCTGGCCATCGCCCTGGCCACGGCGCTCGCGGCAACCGCCCAGGCGGCTCCCAATCCCTACAGTGGCTTCACCGTGTTCGGCGACAGCCTGCTCGATGCCGGGCAATTTCCCGATACCGGGGTCACGGGCGCCAGCCTCAGATTCACCAACCGCGTCGGTCCCGGCTACAGCCCGGCCAGCGGCGCGGTGACCGGACCGGTGTCCTCGATCCTGCTCGGCCAGCAACTGGGCTTCGATGTCCGTACCCTGGACGCCTCGACCTCGCTGATCAATCAGCGGATCGGCCTGAGCGATGGCGACAACTGGGCCACGGGTGGCTACACCACGGCGCAGATCCGCGATTCCATCACCGCTCGCAACGGCTCGGTGGTGGCGGTGGGTGGCCTGACCCTGCGCAGCCGTGACGGCTACCTGCCCGGCCTCGCCAGCCAGGGACTGAGCCTGGATCCCAACACCCTGTTCTATATCAGCGGCGGGGGTAACGACTTCCTCCAGGGACTGGTCACCTCGCCGGCCACCGCGGCGGCCGCAGCCAATCGCCTGGGTGACGGCGTGGCTGCGCTGCAGCAGGCCGGCGCCCGCTATATGGTGGTCTGGCTGCTGCCCGACATCGGCCAGACCCCAGCCCTGGCCGGTTCGCCGCAACAGGCGGCCAGCTCGGCCCTGAGTCGGGTCTACAACCAGGCGCTGGTGGCGCGCCTGGCCGGCATCGACGCCGAGATTATCGGCCTCAACGTGCCCCAGCTGCTGGCCGAGGTGGTGGCCGAACCGGGCCGCTATGGCCTGGCCAGCGGGCAGAATCTGACCGGCACCTGCTTCAGTGGCGACAGCTGCACCCGCAACCCCACCTATGGCCTGGGCGCGGCGGCGGCCGATCCCAGCCAGCTGCTGTTCAACGATCGCGTCCACCCGACCATCACCGGCCAGCGGCTGATCGCCGACTACGCCTATTCGCTGCTGGCGGCGCCCTGGGAGGTCACGCTGCTGCCGGAGATGGCCCAGTCCACGCTCAGGGCGCACCAGGACGGCCTGCACCAGCGCTGGCTGGGCGACTGGCATGCCTGGCAGCCGGTGGGGCGCTGGCAGGGCTATGTGGATACCAGCGCGCGGCGCCTGGACGTCGACGACCAGCGCAGCACCGCCGGCGGCGATGGCAACGGCTACAGCCTGGACCTGGGTGGCAGCTATCGGCTCAGCGAGGAATGGCGCCTCGGCGTGGCCGCCGGTGTCGCGCGCCAGCGCCTGGAGCCCGGCGCGGCCGATTCCAGCTATCGCCTCAACAGCTATCTGCTCAGCGCCTTCGCCCAGTACCAGGGCGAGCGCCTCTGGGGCGATCTCACCGCCACCGGTGGCCGGCTGGACTATGACGACCTGAGCCGCCGTTTCGCCCTCGGCTCGACCACCCGCAGCGAGCAGGGCGACACCGACGGCGATCTGCGCGCCCTCTCGGCGCGGCTGGGCTACGACCTGGCGGCGGCCGGCAGTCCCTGGCACCTGAGTCCCTATCTCAGCGCCGACTATGCCCGCGTCCAGGTGGATGGCTATCGCGAGCGCGGCAACGACGCCACGGCGCTGGAGTTCGACGACCAGTCGAGCACCTCGCGGCGGCTGGGGCTGGGTCTGCAGGGGCGCTGGCAACTCGCCCCGGCCACGGCGCTGTTCGCCGACCTGGGCCGCGAGCGGGAATTCGCCGATGGCACCCGCGACGTGACCATGCGCCTGAACAGCGTGCCGGGTCTGGACTACACCCTGGACGGCTACCAGCCCGACAGCGACCGCACCCGACTGAGCCTGGGCGTGGTCCAGCGGCTGACCCCGGAACTGACCCTGCGCGGTGGCTACAGCTATGCCGGCGCGGGCGATAGCCATCAGCAGGGCGTGGGCCTGGGCCTGTCACTGGACTTCTAGTCGCCGCGCTGCGGGCAATGCCCGCTGACAGGGTGTCAGCGGGCATTGCGGCTAGACCCGGCTGGGATCGCCCAGGCGCTGGCGCTGCCAGTCGCGCAATTCGTCCAGACGGCGCGGCGGGCAGACCAGAAAGCCCTGCAGGAGATCGCAACCGGCCTGTTGCAGGCAGAGCTGCTTGAGTTCGGTGTCCACGCCCTCGGCGATCACCTGGGCGTCGCGGGCATGGCAGAAGGCGATGAGCGCATCCAGGCTGGCCTGGTTGCCGGGCTGGCTGAGGCGCTCGACGATGAGCCGGTCGAACTTGATGGTGTCGGCGGGATAGTCGGTGACCTGCTGGATCGAGGTGTAGCCGACGCCGAAATCGTCGATGGCCACGCGAAAGCCCTCGGCGCGCAATTCATGCAGCAGCCCCAGGGTCCGCTCGTTCAGCTCGGCGGCGAAGGTCTCGGTGAATTCCAGTTCCAGGCGGGCCGGATCGACACGGTGGTGGCGGACCCGCTCGCGCAGATAGGGCACGATGTCGGCCTGGTCCAGTTGCGCCGACGACAGGTTGATGGACAGCACCAGGTCGCTGCCCAGTACCTCCTGCAGCGCCGGGTATTCGCGGCAGGCCTGATCCACGACCCAGCGATCGATCCAGCGAAAATGCCCCTGGCGTTCGGCGATGGGGATGAATTCCGCCGGTGATACCGGGCCGAGGCGCGGCGAATTCCAGCGCAGCAGGGTTTCGGCGGAACGCACCTGGCCGTTGCTGTCGACGGCCGGCATGTACACGAGATGGAATTCCTCGTCCGGGTTCATGCGCCGCAGGTGCTCGTCCAGGAGATCCTGGCGGCGCTGGCGCGCGGCCAGTTCCGGGGTGAAGTGCACCAGGCGGTTGCCGCCTTCGTTCTTGGCCCGCTCCAGGGCCAGGTCGGCCTGGGCCAGCAGGTCGGCCAGGTCCAGCGGGGCCTCGGGGGTCGCCAGGCCGAGGCTCAGGGTCACCGCATAGCGCCGCTCGCCAACCAGGGTGCCGTTGTCGTGGTTCTGCTGCAGCTGCTGGCCCAGGGCGAGGGCGTCGGTCGCCGCCGCCGGGCCGCGCAGCAGGATGGCGAATTCATCGCCCGCTAGGCGCGTGAACACCAGCTCGTTGCCCGCCTGATAGGCTTCCAGCTGCTGCTGGGTCTGCCGGGCCACGGCCTGCAGCAGCTCATCGCCCACTTCGTGGCCGAATCTGTCGTTCACCGACTTGAAGTGATCGAGGCCGAAATAGAGCAGGGCGATATGGCGGCCGTCCGGCTTGCCCGCCAGCCAGGATTCACCCATGAGCTGGAAGTAGCGACGATTGCCGATCTGGGTGAGGACGTCGGTGCGCAGGGCCGTGCGCAACTGCGCCAGGATGGCCAGGTTGTTGTCGTGCAGGCGCTTCATGTTGGCGCCCAGATGGCCGATCTCGCCGGGTTCGTCGCCGGTTTCGAGGGCCTGGCGCTGGCCTTCCAGCACCTCGGTGAGCTGACTGTCCAGCCGCGCGATGGGCCGGGTGATATAGCGGCGGATCAGCAGGATCAGGACCAGGATGCAGGCCAGGGTCACCAGCAGGCCGCCGCTGAAGTAGGCGATCGCCAGACGGCGCAATTCCCGGTCCAGGTGCCCCGGATCCGGGGTCAGGCGTACATAGAGATCGGGCGACAGGCGCTCGACGGTGGTGAAATCGCTGGTGCGGACGGGCAGCGTCCGGCTGAATTCCAGGGGCGCACCATAGCTCTGCTCGAGGGTACGGCGCATGGCCTCCATCCGGTCCGGGCTGACCGCCAGTTGCAGCGTCATCGCCAGCCCGCGCTGACCCGGCAGGGGCGGTCCGGCGGTGCTCGGCAGCAGTGAAGTGGTCGCCACCAGCAGTGATCGCCCCTGTTCGTCGAGCAGATAGTCGCGCCGCTCCAGCGGACCGCTCGGCTCCTGGGCCAGGCGTTCGAGCAGTTGTCGCTGGGCAGCGCTCAGTTGGGCGAAGGGGTCGCCACTGCGTTCGTAGTAGTAGGCCAGGCTGAGGTCGGGGCGGGCGATGGCCAGGGAGATATGGCTGGGCGCATCGTCGCCGGCCAGCTGGCGCACCGCCAGTTGCAGCTGGGTACCCAGGGCTTCGTTGCGATAGGGCACCTCGGTCTGCCGCAGGAAGTTGCCCAGGGCGGCGCTGTTGGACAGGGCATAGAGCAGGTTGCGGCTGAAGTGGTCGTACTCGCGATAGGTGGTTTCCAGCGCCGCCAGGTCATGGTTGACCCGCGAGCGTTCGAGGCCGATCACCGCTTCGCGCTGGACCGTGTAGCCCAGGCCCACCAGGGTCAGGCTGCAGAGCAGGGCGACCGGCAGGATCAGCAGCAGGGCGCGTCTATTGAGCGTCATGGCGACCTACCAGAGCACTGCCGATGCGTTGCCGGGTCTGGAAGGTGTCGGGCGGACCTTCGCGAAAGACCTGGCTGCGGGCGAGCACCTCATCTGGGGGAAAGAGGCTGGGATCCTGACGCAGGTCTGCCGACAGCAGCCGCAGGGCGCCGGCATTAGGGGTCGCCAGGTGCAGGTCCTCGGTCGCCAGCACGGCATTGCGCGGTTCATTGAGGAAATTGATGAAGCGCCAGGCGGCGGCCTGGTGCCGGGAGCTGCTGAGCAGGGCCACGCAGTCCACCCACAGCAGGCTGCCCTCGCGCGGCGTGACGAAGCGCCAGGGCTGCCCGGGCGTCGCGGCATTGAGCAGGTGCTGGTCGCCGCTGTAGCCCAGGGCCAGCTCGATGCGATCGCTGTAGGCCGGATTGTGCAGGGCGCTGACCACGTATTGATAGGTCAGCACCGCCGGGGCCTGGGCCTTGAGCAGCGCGAAGCTGCGTCTGAGCAACTCGGGATCGTCGCTGTTGATGGCGGCGCCCAGGGTGATGAGCGGGGCCACCAGCAGGTCGTCATGGTCTTCGAGCATGGCGATATGGCCGTGCAGGGCCGGCTCCGGCTGCAGCAGCGGCTGCCAGGACGAGGGCGCCTGGGCCAGGCGATCGCTGCGGTAGAGCAGGCCCAGGGTGCCCCAGACGTAGGGCACGGCATAGTCGCCGCAACTCTGGCGCCAGCGCGGATCGAGCTCGCTCAAATGAGGCAGGCGCTGGGGATCGATGCGCATCAGCAGGCCGTCCTGGCCGAGGCGGGTGGCGCTGACCTCGTTGATCACCACCAGGTCGAGATCGGCATCGCCGCGTGCCAGGGTGGCATCGCGCACGTCGCTACTGTCGAAGTGGATTTCCTGCACGGGCGAATGAGCCTTGGCCCAGCGCTGCAATAGGGTGTCGCTGAAATAGCCTTCCCAGGTATAGAGCCGCAAGGGCTCGGCAGCCGCCACGGGTGACGCGGGCAGCCCGGTGAGCACCAGGCTGCAGACAAGGGGGAGGCAGTAGCGCATGCGGACGACTCGGCGGCAAGGACTGACTTAACTAGGAGGGGCCGCAAGGCCCTGACGTTCACCCCGCGAACGTCGGGGCTCTTGCCAGTCTAGGAGTCATCCGCGTATTCGCCAGCCGCGGGCGCCGTCTATTGCACGCGCTGAGTTCTGACCTTCAGTTCTGCAGCGGCGCCACCCCGGCGCGCTGATGGGCGCGGGTCCAGGGATTCTGCTCGTCGGCGAATTTCACCGCCAGACGCTCCAGCACCCGTTGCGTGGGCGCATTGGTGCCATGCAGCAACAGCAGGGGCAACAGCAGCAGGCTGGCGCCCAGCGCGGCCTGACGCGGCTTGAGATTGACCTCCTGGCCCCGCAGCAGCCACAGCAGGCTGCCGCTGGCGGCGTAGCCGATGGGCAGGCCGGTCACCACTTCCGAGATCGAGTGATAGCCCAGCACCACCCGCGAGACGGCGATGAGCAGGGCGCACAGCGCGCCCAGGGCGGCCGCGGTCAGCCGCAGCGACGGCCGCGCCCGGCTGGCCAGCAGCCAGCCGAGGACCGGCAGCACGCTGCCTACCAGCATGGAATGGCCGCTGAAGCCGGTGAAGTCCAGGCGCGGAATGCCCAGGCCCCAGCCAAAGAAGGCGATCTTCGACAGGGCCACGCTGAGACTGGCCGCACCAAACAGCAGCAACCAGAGCAATGCCGCCCGTGCCGACAGACCGGCCAGCAGCCAGAGCGCGATCAGCACGGCGCAGGGAAGCATCACCGAGGAATCGCCGAAGTTGGTGATGAACAGCCACATGGATAAGCACACTCCTGGAGAAGACGAGGCATTCTGACCACCGCACGCCCAGAGGTTGCATCGCCCGTGCCAGCCTGTGGACTGGCGCAAGAAAGCGCTGGGACCCCGGTTGCAGACCCAGAAAAAAGCCCCGGCACCGGAGGTGGCGGGGCTGTCTGCCGGGAAGCGTCTTACAGACCGGCAGCGGCGCGCAAGGCAGCGGCGCGATCGGTGCGTTCCCAGGTGAAGGTGGTGAAGGTGTCATCGCCCACGGTGATTTCCTGGGGATGGCGACCGAAGTGACCGTAGGCCGCGGTGGCCCGGTACATCGGGTGCAGCAGGTCGAGCATGGTGGTGATGGCGTAGGGGCGCAGGTCGAAATGCTCGCGCACCAGCTGCACGATCTTCTCGTCGCTGATCTTGGCGGTGCCGAAGGTGTTGATCGAGATGGAGGTGGGCTGGGCCACGCCGATGGCGTAGGACACCTGGATCTCGCAACGATCGGCCAGGCCGGCGGCGACGATGTTCTTGGCCACGTAGCGACCGGCGTAGGCGGCGCTGCGGTCGACCTTGGACGGGTCCTTGCCGGAGAAGGCGCCACCGCCGTGACGGGCCATGCCGCCGTAGCTGTCGACGATGATCTTGCGGCCGGTCAGACCACAGTCACCCACCGGGCCGCCAATGATGAACTGGCCGGTCGGGTTGATGTGGAACTGGGTGTCCTTGTGCAGCAGCTCGGCGGGGATGACGTGCTTGACGATCAGCTCCATCACGGCTTCGCGCAGGTCGGCGTACTTGACCTCGGGATTGTGCTGGGTGGACAGCACGATGGCGTCGATGCCGACCACCTTGCCGCCGTCGTAGCGGCAGGTCACCTGGGACTTGGCGTCCGGACGCAGCCAGGGCAGCAGGCCCGACTTGCGTGCTTCGGCCTGACGTTCCACCAGGCGGTGGGAGAAGGTGATGGGCGCGGGCATCAGCACATCGGTCTCGTTGCAGGCGTAGCCGAACATCAGGCCCTGGTCACCGGCGCCCTGGTCTTCCGGCTTGCTGCGATCGACGCCCTGGGCGATGTCCACCGACTGCTTGCCGATGATGTTGACGATACCGCAGGTGGCGCCGTCGAAGCCCACGTCCGAGCTGTCGTAGCCGATGTCGACGATGACGTCGCGCACCAGTTGCTCCAGGTCGACCCAGGCGGAGGTGGTCACCTCGCCGGCGACGATGGCCACACCGGTCTTGACCAGGGTCTCGCAGGCCACGCGGGCGTGCTTGTCCTGGGTGATGATGGCGTCGAGCACGGCATCGGAGATCTGGTCGGCGATCTTGTCCGGATGGCCTTCGGACACGGACTCGGAGGTGAACAGGGAATATTCGCTCATCGAATGGTTCCTAAATTACCAAGGGGTAGGGGCCCGCAGGCCGGTCGAGACAGCAGTTTCCTTGCTGGACATGACGCCCTTGAGCGTCGGGTCCGCCCGCCACTGGCCGGTTGGCCTCATGACGGGGTGTTTCCCTGATCCGGGCGCGCGAACTGGCGCACCTGGATCTGAAAGCCGTTGCGCAGGCCGAGGTAGAGGCTTTCGCCCGCCTGCAGGCCGGCGGCCTGGGCCCAGCGCGCCAGTTCGTCCTGGTCGAAGCCGAGCCAGAGATCGCCACAGGCCGCGCGCGCCCAGGTCTGGTCGTGGGGGCAGAGGTCGGTGATCACCAGGCTGCCGCCCGGTGCCACGCGCCGCGCCAGCTGCTGCAGCGCCTCCGCCGGCGCGGCGAGGTGGTGCAGGACCATGTTGAGGACCACGCAGTCGGCCGCTGGCAGCGGCTCGGCGAGGGCGTCGGCCAGTTGCAGTTCGACATGGGCGAGGCCGTCGCGCTGGCAGCGCTGGCGCGCCAGTTCGAGCATGGCCGGGCTGTTGTCCACCGCCACCACCCGGGCGAAACGCCGCGCCAGGTCCGGCAGGAAGGCGCCGTCGCCCGGACCCACTTCCAGGGCGCAGCCGCGCGGATCCAGGGCCAGGGCGTCCAGCAGGCTGAGCAGGCCGTCGCGATACTGCGGCAGGCTGGCGATGAGGTCCTGCTGGGCCTGGAATTTTTCCGCC
Organism: Pseudomonas sp. HR1; assembly: GCF_030175875.1. NCBI lineage: Bacteria > Pseudomonadati > Pseudomonadota > Gammaproteobacteria > Pseudomonadales > Pseudomonadaceae > Pseudomonas > Pseudomonas sp. HR1. The sequence goes on along the minus strand of NZ_JASNRF010000001.1, from coordinate 649,109 downwards.
ACCCGGGCGAAGAAGTCGCGACTCACCGCCGCGCGCTGGGCATGCACCTCAGTGATCCGCGTCTGCACGGCGCCGGGCAGGTCCAGGGCGTCCACCTCTTCGAGCAGGGCGGCGTGCAGGGCGCCCCCCAGGCTGCCGGGGCGGGGCAGGGCGCGGCGATAGAAGATGGCGTTGCCCTCGCGGCGGGTGGCCACCAGCTGCGCCTGAGACAGCACCTTGAGGTGGTGGCTGATGCCGGACTGGCCGGTAGCGAAGATCTGCGCCAGCTCCAGCACGCCGAAGGAGGCGCTGTGCAGGGCGCGCAGGACGTTCAGGCGCAGGGGATCGCCGCCGGCCTTGCACAGGGCGGCGAGGGTATCTCCTGGTTCTTGGCCGAGCGCCGGCACGCGGAGCGGATTCATGGGGCGCTAGTCTAGAGACCCGTCCCAGGCCTCGCAAGAAAAGCATCAAAAAGTTTTGATACTTGTCCATGGCGGTGGGCCGCGCATACCTTCGTCGAGGAAGGTAAGATGCCGGGGCCTTTTGCTCAGCGGTCTTCGCGACGTTGCGGTAACGACCGCGAGACTCGCGCGTCCAACCTGCAGCCCTCTTCCAGGAGCGTCACCGGGTAACCCATGTCCGTCCAGCCACCGTCCCCTTCCGCGCCTGCCGCCGGCACGCGCCTGGTGATCTGCGAGCACTGCGATTCGGTGCATCGCCTGGAGCCGCTCGCCGCCGGCGAGCGGGCGCACTGTCTGCGCTGTGGCGCGCTGCTCTATCGTGCCAGCCGCCTGGACATCCAGGGTCTGCTGGCGCTGGCGATCGCCGCGGCGGTGCTGTTCGTGATCGCCAATGTCGGGCCCATCCTGCAACTCAGCTTTCGCGGCCTGCACAGCGAGGCGACCCTGCTGGAATCGGTGGTCGCCATGAGTCGCGGCTTCGCCGGCCCCATGGCGCTGGTGGTGGCCATGACCCTTTTCGTGGTGCCGCTGCTGCAGATCCTGCTGCTGCTCTGGGTGCTCGGCTTCGCCCAGCTCGGCCGCCGTGCCCCCGGCTTCGCCACGGCCATGGTCACCCTGCATTACCTGCGGCCCTGGAGCATGATCGAGGTCTTCGTGCTCGGCGCCCTGGTGGCGGTGATCAAGCTGGCCGGCCTGCTGCACGTGGTGGTGGGCCTGGGGCTGTTCGGCATGGTCGGGCTGATGGTGGTCCTCTTGATCATCGCCAAGCGCGACCTGCACCCGCTGTGGGACGCCGTCGGGGAGCGCGAGTCTTGAGCGCGCCGCAGTTGCCGCCGCGCGCCGACGAACTCGGCCTGTGCCTGTGCCACGTCTGCGGCAAGGTCTGTACCGCGCCGCGCCGGCACAAGGCCGGCTGCCCGCGCTGCGGCTCGGCGCTGCACCGGCGCAAGCCCAACGTCTATGCCAAGACCTGGGCCTATCTGCTCGCCGCGCTGATCCTCTATATCCCCGCCAATACCCTGCCGGTGATGTTCACCGGTACCCTGGGCCGCGGCACGGAAAGCACCATCCTCGAGGGGGTGATCGAATTCTGGGAGAACGGCTCCTGGGGCGTCGCCCTGGTGATCTTCATCGCCAGCGTGGCGGTGCCCTCCATCAAGTTTCTGGTGCTCGGGACCCTGCTGGTGAGTTGCCAGCGCCGCAGCGACTGGGCCACCGCCCAGCGCGCCCGGCTCTATCGCTTCGTCGAGCTGATCGGCTACTGGTCGATGCTCGACGTGATCGTGGTGGCCCTGGTCTCGGCGCTGGTGCACTTCGGTGCCCTGAGTTCGGCGGCGCCGCGCCTGGGTATCGTGTTCTTTGGTTTCGTGGTGGTGCTGACGATGCTCGCCGCGATGAGTTTCGATCCCCGCTTGATCTGGGATGCAGAGGTGAACGATGACGGACAGGCATGAACCCGACGCCCTGGCGCCTACCCCCGAGGTACGCCGCAGTCGCTGGAGCGTATCGCTGATCTGGCTGGTGCCCATCGTGGCGGCCCTGATCGGGCTGTCCATGGTGATCCACAGCTGGGCCTCGCGCGGGCCGACCATCACGGTGACCTTTCTCACCGCCGAGGGCCTGGAAGCCGGCAAGACCCAGGTCAAGTACAAGAACGTGGTGATCGGCACCGTCAGCGACATCCAGCTGGCACCGGATCGCAACCGGGTGATCACCACCATCGAGCTGGAAAAGTCCGCCGAGGGCTTCGCCACCAAGGACGCGCGCTTCTGGGTGGTGCGGCCGCGCTTCGGCGTCAATGGCGTCTCGGGGGTCGACACCCTGGTGTCGGGCGCCTTCATCGGCGCCGACATCGGCGATTCCACCGAGTCCCATCGCGACTTCCGCGGTCTGGAGCAGCCGCCGGCGCTGATTCACGGCGCCTCGGGCAAGAGATTCATCGTCACCGCCGACGACATCGGCTCGCTGGACGTCGGCTCGCCGGTCTATTACCGGCGCATCCAGGTCGGCCGGGTGGTGTCCTTCCACCTCAACCAGGACGGCAAGGGCGTCAGCGCGCAGATCTTCGTGGATTCGCCCTATGACCGCTTCGTCACCGCCAACAGCCGCTTCTGGAACGCCAGCGGGGTCGATGTCTCGCTCAGCGCCTCCGGCCTCAAGCTCAATACCCAGTCGCTGGCCACGGTGGTGGCGGGCGGCATCGCCTTCGTCACCCCCGAATGGCCCAAGGATCCGCAGGAGGCCCAGGAAGACCAGCGTTTCACCCTGTTCGACGACCAGGCCAGTGCCCTGGCGCCGCCGGATGGCGAGCCCTTCTATGTGCGGATGAGATTCCAGCAGTCGCTGCGAGGCCTCGCCACCGGGGCGCCGGTGGAATTCCTCGGCATGAACGTTGGCCGGGTGGTCTCCCTGACCCCCGACTACGAGGACGCCCAGGATCGCTTCTCGCTGATCGTCGGCGCGGTCATCTATCCCCAGCGGCTGGGCGACGTCGGCAAGCGCATCGAGACCAAGGACCGCGACGGCAAGCTGTTCGCCGGCTGGGTGGCCCGCGGTCTGCGCGCCCAGGCCCGCACCGGCAACCTGCTGACCGGCCAGCTCTACATTTCCGTCGACTTCGTGCCCAATGCACCCAAGGTGGCCTTCGATCCCCAGGCCAAGCCGCTGTCGATCCCCACCGTCACCGGCAGCTTCGATCGCCTGCAGGAGCAGATGGCCGGCATCGTCAACAAGATCGACAAGATCCCCTTCGATTCCATCGGCAAGAATCTCGACACCAGCCTGGCGCAGCTCAGCGGCACCCTCAAGCAGCTCAACGCCGGGGTCCTGCCGCAGCTGACCACCACCCTGATGGGCGTGCAGCAACTCACCGGCAGCGCCAGCCAGAGCCTGGGCGCGGATTCCCCGGTGCAGCAGAATCTGACCCATACCCTGGAAGAGATGCAGCGCATGGCGCGTTCCCTGCGCGTGTTCGGCGACTACCTCGGCCGCCATCCGGAATCCCTGATCCGCGGTCTGGTGACCGATCCGCCGCCCAAGTTCGAACCGGGCTCCCGCGATCCCGCCAAAGGAAAACTGCAATGAAGCGCCTGACCTGCCTGGCTCTGCCCCTGCTGCTGGCCGCCTGTTCGTCCAAGGCGCCGCTCAACTACCACACCCTGACCAGCGCCGCGGAGCCCGCCAGCCAGGCGCGCGCGGCGGACTTCCGCTTCGCCCTGCAGGGCGTCTCGGTGCCGCCCCAGGTGGATCAGCCGCAACTGGTGGTACGCCAGGGCGAGGGCATCGCCCTGCTGGAAAACGAACGCTGGATCGCGCCCCTGGCCGACGAGGTGCGCAGCGCCCTGTCCGCCGACCTGTCCCGGGACCTCGGTACCCTGGACCTGGGCGATGCCCCGCGCGGCAGCGGCGCCCCGGTGCTGCGCATCAAGGTGGATCTGCAGCGCTTCGATTCGCGGCCCGGGCGCGGCGTCCAGCAGGACGCGCTCTGGACCCTGCGCCTGGCCGAACCGGGTGGCGAGCGGGTGCTCACCTGCGGCAGCCGGATCAGCCAGCCCGCCGGCGCCTCCTATGCCGAGGTCGTCGCAGCGCACCGCCAGGCCCTGGCAGCCCTGGCCCGGCGTATAGAACCAGTGGCGCGCGCCTTCGTGGCCGACGGCGCGACAGTCTGCCCGGCGGGCTGAAGCGACCGCGCCGATTGCTGGAAGTGCCCTGGCTGGGCCAGAATGATGGCCCTTTCGCTCTGCCTCTGCCAGGAGACACCGCAATGCCCAGCCGTCGTGATCGAGCCAACGCCATCCGTGCCCTCAGCATGGATGCCGTGCAAAAAGCCAACAGCGGCCACCCCGGCGCCCCCATGGGCATGGCCGACATCGCCGAGGTGCTCTGGCACGATCAGCTCAAGCACAACCCTGGCAACCCCCAGTGGGCCGACCGTGACCGCTTCGTGCTGTCCAACGGCCACGGCTCCATGCTCATCTATTCGCTGCTGCACCTGTCCGGCTACGACCTGTCCATCGACGACCTGAAGAATTTCCGTCAGCTGCACAGCAAGACCCCGGGTCACCCCGAATACGGCTACGCCCCGGGCATCGAGACCACCACCGGTCCCCTGGGCCAGGGCATCGCCAACGCCGTGGGCTTCGCCCTGGCGGAAAAGGTCATGGCCGCCCAGTTCAACCGCGATGGCCACCAGATCGTCGATCACCACACCTACGCCTTCCTGGGCGATGGCTGCATGATGGAAGGCATCTCCCACGAGGTCTGCTCCCTGGCCGGCACCCTGGGCCTGTCCAAGCTGATCGCCTTCTATGACGACAACGGCATCTCCATCGATGGCGAGGTCGAAGGCTGGTTCACCGACGACACCCCCAAGCGCTTCGAGAGCTACGGCTGGCAGGTGATCCGCAACGTCGACGGCCACGACGCCGACGAGATCAGGACCGCCCTGGACACCGCGCGCAAGAGCGACAAGCCCACCCTGATCTGCTGCAAGACCGTGATCGGCTATGGCGCGCCGCACAAGCAGGGCAAGGAAGAGTGCCACGGCGCTCCCCTGGGCAACGACGAGATCCAGGCCGCCCGCGAACTGCTCGGCTGGTCCCATGCGCCCTTCGAGATTCCCGCCGAGCTCTATGCCGACTGGAGTGCCAAGGAGCGCGGCGCCGTCGCCGAAGCCGAATGGAACGAGCGCTTCGCCGCCTACGCCCAGGCCCATCCGCAGCTGGCCGCCGAATTCAAGCGCCGCATGGCCGGTGACCTGCCCGCCGATTTCGCCGAGCGCGCCGCCGCCTTCATCCAGGACGTCGCCACCAAGGGCGAGACCATCGCCAGCCGTAAGGCCAGCCAGAACGCCCTGCAGTTCTTTGGTCCGCTGCTGCCCGAGCTGCTCGGCGGTTCCGCCGACCTGGCCGGCTCCAACCTGACCCTGTGGAAGGGCGCCAAGGGCGTCACCGCCGAGGACGCCAGCGGCAACTATGTCCACTACGGCGTACGTGAATTCGGCATGAGCGCCATCATGAACGGCGTCGCCCTGCACGGCGGTCTGGTGCCCTACGGCGCCACCTTCCTGATGTTCATGGAATACGCCCGCAACGCGGTGCGCATGTCGGCGCTGATGAAGCAGCGGGTGCTCTATGTCTTCACCCACGACTCCATCGGTCTCGGCGAAGACGGTCCGACCCACCAGCCGGTGGAGCAACTGGCCTCCCTGCGCTACACCCCCAACCTGGACACCTGGCGTCCGGCCGATGCGGTGGAATCCGCCATCGCCTGGACCGCGGCCCTGGAGCGTCGCGACGGTCCCAGCGCGCTGATCTTCTCGCGTCAGAACCTGGCCCACAGCGTGCGTGACGAAGCCACCCTGGGCAACGCCGCCCGCGGCGGCTACGTGCTCAAGGACTGCGTCGGCGAACCCGAGCTGATCCTCATCGCCACCGGCTCCGAAGTCGGCCTGGCGGTGCAGGCCTACGAGCGCCTGAGCGCCGAAGGGCGCCAGGTGCGCGTGGTCTCCATGCCCAGCACCAGCGTCTTCGACCGCCAGAGCCCCGAGTACCGCCAGCAGGTCCTGCCGGTGGAAGTCGGTGCCCGCATCGCCATCGAAGCCGGCATCGCCGACTTCTGGTACAAGTACGTCGGTCTCGACGGGCGCATCATCGGCATGCACACCTACGGCGAATCCGCCCCGGCGGCCGCGCTGTTCGAGCACTTCGGCTTCACCCTGGACAACGTCCTGGCGGTGGCTGGCGAGTTGCTGGAAGACTGAGTCCTGCCGCGCTAATAGAAAAAGCCACGCTGAGGCGTGGCTTTTTTATGCCCGGGATTCAGCGCCTGCTCAGGGATTCACCCGGATGCTCGGCCCTGCCAGGGTGACCCCGCCGGCCTCCAGCTGCATGAAGCTGCCGCTGGCCTTGAGGGTCAGGCGGGCGCCGGCTTCCAGGACAATCTTCTGGCCGGACTGGAGCCGGATCTCGCTGCCGGCCTCGACCAGCAGACTGCCGTCCAGCCGCAGGTGCTGACTCTCGCCGATGTCCAGGTGGTCGTCGGCGCGCACCTCGCTGCGGCGCTCGCCCCGGGTGATGCGGTGTTCCTCGGCGTGGAATTCGCTGTAGCTGTTGCCGCGGATGCGCTCATGACGCTCGTGGCCGATCTCGCTGCGGTGATCATGGCCGATGCGTTCGTCCCAGTCGCGCTGGGCATGGACATGGATCTCTTCCTGACCCTCTTGATCCTCGCTGCGCAGTTCGTTGTATCCACCGCCGCCGGGGCTGCTCAGGCTCTTGAAGGTGGTGCGGGTCTTGTCCCGGGGCAGCTCCAGCGGTGGGCGATGCTCGGCGTGGTACAGGCAGCCGATCACCAGGGGTTGGTCGGGATCCCCCTCGAGAAAGCCCACCAGCACCTCCATGCCGATCCGCGGCACCGCCAGGGCGCCGTGGCCGTCACCCGCCCAGCCGCTGGCGACCCGCAGCCAGCAGCTGGTGCGCTCATCGGCGCGGCCCTGTCGATCCCAGTGGAATTGCACCTTGATCCGGCCCAGGGCATCGCAATGGATGTCCTCGCCGGCCGGTCCGGTGACCACGGCGCTCTGGGCGCCCAGCAGCCTGGGCTTGGGATGGCGCAGGGGCAGGCGGAAGGGCTGCGCCCAGGGCCGGGCGACGAAGCTATTGCGATAGCCCTGGCGCCAGCCGTCGGCCGGGATGGCGTCGGTGGCGTCTTCCTCCAGGACCTGGGGCTGGCGACCCTGGTGCTGGATCTCGGTCAGCAACCAGAGCTGATTCCAGTCGGCGCGCGGGTGCTGTTCCAACGGCAGGAAATGCCCGCTCACCAGGCTGGGCTGGTCGCTCGCACCCTCGGCCTGAACGGCGTCCCCTCGCAGGCGCTCCAGGCGCCGGCTGCTCAGGCGCTGGCCGGTAGCGCGATCGGTGAAGCGGCCGGGAAAGCCATAGTCTTCCAGCACGGGCTGGGCCGTGGCGTCCGTACTGCTGTGCAGGCGCAGCCGAGGTTGCAATGGGTCGTGATCGTGCAGGGTCGCGGCGCTGCTGCGGATCTGCAGGCCGACCGCCAGGCGACTGATCACGGGTTCGTCCGTCACCAGACCACTGCCGGGTCGATAACGGGTGGCGCCCAGCCGCGCAAAGCCGGTGGCGTCATCGCCAAACACCAGCACATGACCGTCGCGGCGATGCTGGTGGTGGAAGTGCAGGCCCTCTTCTTCGCAGAGGCGGGTGAGAAAGGCCAGATCGCTTTCGCCGTACTGCACGCAGTAGTCGCGCGGCGGATAGCGCGTTGGCCCCAGGGCGAAGCGATAGTCGCCGTCGAGGATGCCGTGCTCCTCGAGCAGCTGCGCCAGGATCTCGGGCACGCTGCGTCCCTGGAAGATGCGGGAATTGACGCGGTGGGCCAGGGCAGCCAGGCGCGGCACCAGTTCGGCGCGATAGCGGGTCAGGCGCCGGCCCGTATCGCCCTGGGCCACGGCGGCGAGCTGGCCGTGGATGCCCTGGTCACCCGGACCCAGGGCGAGAAAGGCGGGCCGCTGCAACAGCGCTTCCAGCGGCCAGTCCGGGCGCTCGCTGACCAGCTCGAGCTGGAAGCGATAGGGCTGGCCGATGGCCTCGTGGCCGTCGAAGGCGAGCACCTGGAAATCCTGGGCGACGCCGTCCAGCGTCAGGGTGAAGGTCGGGGTATTGGCTGAGCTGAACATCGCATCGCGTCCTTGCGAATCGAAAGTTCCAGTGTGCGCTACAGGATTGCACCGGCTCAAGCACCGAAAGGTGCATTCTAGAGCCTTTTAACAGGCAGATTCTGGCGCAGTGCCAGGCTGGGAGGCGGCGAAGAGATCCCGCGGCGGCGGCAGCGCGCCTTCCAGTTCCAGCAGGAATTGCTTGGTCGGCAGGCCGCCGCCAAAGCCGGTGAGGGCACCGGACGCCCCTATCACCCGGTGGCAGGGCAGCACGATGGGCAGTGGATTGCGCCCGTTGGCGGCGCCCACCGCGCGCATCGCCTGGGGTCGGCCGAGATGGCTGGCGAGTTGACCATAGCTCCAGGTCCGGCCATGGGGGATCTCCGCCAGGGCCTGCCAGACCGCCAGCTGGAAGGGGGTACCGCGCGGTGCCAGGGGCAGCTCGAAGGTCTGGCGCTGCCCGGCGAAGTATTCGCCCAGCTGCACGCAAGCCAGGTCGAGGATGGGGTGATCGGCAGCGCTCCAGCTGGCGTCACGCTTGGCCAGGTAGCGATTCTCGGGAAACTCCACCACGCGCAGGCCACTGTCGTCGGCGGCCAGGGTGAGCGTACCTATGGGGCTGTCCAGCAGGCAGTAGGCGATCATCGGGGCGACTCCTTGGCGAGACGGGTGGGAACGGGTTCGGCGGGGGCGTCGGCGGGCGCCTTCCAGGTGGCTTCGCGCCAGACCTGCATCACCCCGTAGGCACGCCAGGGCCGCCAGGCTTCGGCGCGGGCGTACAGGGCCTTGGCGGTCAGGCGCTCGCCGGGCGGCGCCAGCCGCTTCTGCAGCACCAGGTCTTCCACCGGGCAGGCATCGGGATGGGCCAGGGCGCGCAGGGCGATGTACTGGGCGGTCCAGGGCCCTATGCCCTTGAGCGCGATCCAGCGCCGGGCGAAATCGTCCAGGGTGCGCCCGGTGTCGAAGTCCACCTCGCCGGCGCGCAAGGCCCGGGCCACGGTGCCGAGGGTGCCGGCGCGGGCGCGGATCAGGCCGAGGCCGGTGAGGTCTTCCAGGGCGGCATCGGCCAGGGCATCCACCGTGGGAAAGAAGTGATGCAGACCGGCTGGCGGTCGACTGGCCTCGTGACCAGGCTCGCCCCAGGGACGACCGAAGCGCTGCACCACCCGGGCGGTCATGGTGGTCGCTGCCACCACGCTGACCTGCTGGCCGATGACGGCGCGCACGGCGATCTCGAAGCCGTCCCAGCCACTGGGCAGGCGCAGGCCCGGGCGGCGCGCCACCAGTTCGGCCAGGGTCGGATCGACCGCCAGACCCTGGGCGATGGCTTCGGGATCGGCGTCCAGATCGAACATGCGGCGAATACGCGCCACCGCGGCCTGCAGCTCTCCAGGGGCGGCACCGTGCAATTCCAGGCGCAGCGCCGGCGTGTCGGCGTCCCAGGCCGAGACGCGCAGCCAGCCGGGCTGTTCGGGGGTACCGATCACCCGGGCGTAGCTGGTGTCGTCCAGCACCTCGACGCCGGGCAGGGCGTGGCCGCGGAGAAAATCCAGCTGGGCCGCGAAGTCGTAGGGCGGTCGATAGGCCAGGCGCAGGACCAGCACCGGCGAAGCCGCGGCCTGACCCTTGCGCACCTGACTGGGGGCCAGGCCGTAGGCGTCGCGAAAGGCGGTGTTGAAGCGCCTGAGACTGCCGAAGCCGGCGGCCAGGGCCACCTCGGTGATGGGTAGCCGGGTCTCGCTGAGCAATTGCTTGGCGAACAGCAGTCGGCGGGTGGTGAGCACCGCCAGGGGTGCGGCGCCCAGGCGCTCGACGAACAGCCGGCGCAACTGACGTTCGCTGAGGTCGAGGCGGGCGGCGAGGGCGGGCAGGCCGCCGTCGTCCAGGCCTTCGTCCATCAGTCGCAGGGCCCGCGCCAGGGTGGCGTCGCCGCGTTGCCAGTGGCCGCCGGCGGGGGAGAGCTCCGGGCGGCATCTCAGGCAGGGGCGATAGCCCGCGGCCTCGGCGGCTGCGGCGCTGGGGTAGTAGCTGACGTTTTCCGGGCGTGGCGGTTGCGCCGGGCACACCGGCCGGCAGTAGATGCCGGTGGTGAGCACCGCGGTGTAGAACAGGCCGTCGAAACGCGGATCCCGCGCCAGGCGGGCGCGTTCGAAGGCGGGAATATCGGGAAAGGCGTTCATGGCGGCAGGTTAGCACCGCCGGGGAGAGGTGACTGGCCGTTTTCGGACGGGACCGCTGAGGTAGAGAGCTATCGCGGCCATGGGCCGCTCCTACAAAAGTAGCACTGCCCTGTAGGAGCGGCCCATGGCCGCGATAAGCCGTATTACTTAGCATCGTAGCGTGGAAAACGGCGCAGCCTTTTCTGCTGGGGACTTCGCGGCGAGGGGCGCCCTCACCCCAACCCTCTCCCAGGGGGAGAGGGGGCTTGCCGGAGCAGGCCGGTTCAGCATCGTAGCGTGGAAAACGGCGCAGTCTTTTCCACTAGAGCTTCGTCGCGAGGGGCACCCTCACCCCAACCCTCTCCCAGGGGAAGAGGGGGCTTGCCGGAGCAGGCCGGTTCAGCGTCGTGGCGTGGAAAACGGCGCAGCCTTTTCTGCTGGGGACTTCGCGGCGAGGTGGGCCCTCACCCCAACCCTCTCCCACGGGGAGAGGGGGCTGATCGGAGCAGGAGGTTGGCTCAGAAATCCCAATCCTCGTCTTCGGTACTCACCGCCTTGCCGATGACATAGGACGAACCCGAGCCGGAAAAGAAGTCGTGGTTCTCGTCGGCGCTGGGCGACAGGGCGGCAAGGATCGCCGGGCTGACGTCGGTCATGCTGCTGGGAAACAGGGCCTCGAAGCCCAGGTTCATCAGCGCCTTGTTGGCGTTGTAGTGAAGGAATTTCTTCACGTCCTCGCTCCAGCCGACGCTGTCGTAGAGGTCCTCGGTGTAGGCCACCTCGTTGTCGTAGAGATCCTGCAGCAGCTCGTAGGCGAAGTCCTTGACCTGCTGGCGACGCTCCGGGCTTTCCTTGGCCAGGGCCTGCTGGAATTTGTAGCCGATGTAGTAACCGTGCACCGCCTCGTCGCGAATGATCAGGCGGATCAGATCGGCGGTGTTGGTCAGCTTGGCGCGGCTGGACCAGTACATCGGCAGGTAGAAGCCCGAATAGAACAGGAAGGACTCCAGGAAGACGCTGGCCACCTTGCGCAGCAGCGGGTCCTCGGCGTGGTAGCGCGCGAGGATCAGGTCGGCCTTGGTCTGCAGATAGGGATTCTCCTCGCTCCAGCGATAGGCCTCGTCCACGTCCGGCGTCGAGCAGAGGGTGGAGAAGATCGAGCTGTAGGAGCGCGCATGCACGGCTTCCATGAAGCCGATGTTGGCGATCACCGCTTCCTCGTGGGGGGTGACGGCGTCGGCCAGCAGGGTCGGGGCGCCCACGGCGTTCTGGATGGTGTCCAGCAGGGTCAGGCCGGTGAAGACGCGGATGGTCAGCTGCTGTTCCTTGGGCGTCAGGGTCGCCCAGGAGGGGATGTCGTTGGACAGCGGGATCTTTTCCGGCAGCCAGAAGTTGCCGGTCAGGCGATTCCACACCTCCAAGTCCTTCTCGTCCTGGATGCGGTTCCAGTTGATGGCGTTGATGCGATTCAGGCGCGGGGCGTTCATAGCTGCATTCATGACCTTTTCCTCACAGGCTGCAGGACACGCAGCCCTGCACCTCGGTGCCTTCCAGGGCGGCCTGGCGCAGGCGGATGTAATAGAGCGTCTTGATGCCCTTCTTCCAGGCGTAGATCTGCGCCCGGTTGATGTCGCGGGTGGTGGCGGTGTCGCGGAAGAACAGCGTCAGCGACAGTCCCTGGTCGACATGGCGGGTGGCCTCGGCATAGGTGTCGATGATCTTTTCCGGGCCGATCTCGTAGGCGTCCTGGTAGAACTCCTGGTTGTCGTCGGCCAGGTAGGGCGCCGGGTAGTAGACGCGGCCCAGCTTGCCTTCCTTGCGGATCTCCACCTTGGCGACGATGGGGTGGATGCTCGAGGTGGAGTGGTTGATGTAGGAGATCGAGCCGGTCGGCGGGATGGCCTGGAGGTTGCGGTTGAACAACCCGTGCGCCATCACCGAGGCCTTGAGTTCCTGCCAGTCCGCGCGGGTCGGCAGGCGGATGCCGGCCACCTCGAACAACTCGGCCACCCGCGGGGTGCGCGGGGTGAAGTCGCCCTCGGTGTACTGATCGAAATACTCGCCGCTGGCGTACTTGGAATCGGCGAAGCCCTGGAAGCTCTGGCCGCGCTCGATGGCCAGGCGATTGGAGGCGCGCACCGCATGGTAGGTGACGGTGTAGAAGTACAGATTGGTGAAATCCAGGCCTTCGGCCGAGCCGTAGTGGATGTGCTCGCGGGCCAGGTAACCGTGCAGGTTCATCTGCCCCAGGCCGATGGCGTGGGAGGCGGCGTTGCCGGCGGCCACCGAGGGTACGCAGCGAATGTCGCTCATTTCCGAGACCGCCGTGAGGCCGCGGATGGCGGTTTCCACGGTGCGGCCCAGATCCGGCGAATCCATGGTGCGGGCGATGTTCAGCGAGCCCAGGTTGCAGGAAATGTCCTGGCCGACATGCTCGTAGCCCAGGTCTTCGTCGAAGCGGCTGGGGGTGTTGACCTGGAGGATCTCCGAGCAGAGGTTGCTCATGTTGATGCGCCCGGCGATGGGATTGGCGCGATTCACCGTGTCTTCGAACATCAGGTACGGATAGCCGGATTCGAACTGGATCTCCGCCAGGGTCTGGAAGAATTCCCGGGCGTTGATCTTGCGCTTGCGGATGCGCGCATCGGCCACCATCTCCGCGTACTTGTCACTCACGCTGATGTCGGCGAAGGGCACGCCATAGACCCGTTCCACGTCGTAGGGCGAGAACAGGTACATGTCGGCGTTGCGCTTGGCCAGCTCGAAGGTGATGTCCGGGATGACCACGCCAAGGGACAGGGTCTTGATGCGGATCTTCTCGTCGGCGTTCTCGCGCTTGGTATCGAGGAATCTCAGGATGTCCGGGTGGTGGGCATTGAGATAGACGGCCCCGGCGCCCTGGCGCGAACCCAGCTGGTTGGCGTAGGAGAAGGCGTCTTCCAGCAGTTTCATGATCGGGATGATGCCGGAAGACTGGTTCTCGATGCGCTTGATCGGCGCCCCCACCTCGCGCACGTTGCTCAGCAGAAAGGCCACGCCGCCGCCACGCTTGGACAGCTGCAGCGCCGAATTCACCGCGCGGCCGATGGACTCCATGTTGTCTTCGATGCGCAACAGGAAGCAGGACACCAACTCGCCGCGCTGGCGCTTGCCGGCGTTGAGAAAGGTCGGCGTGGCCGGCTGGAAGCGCCCGCTGATCATCTCGTCCACCAAGGACTCGGCCAGGCCCTCGTCACCACGGGCCAGACTCAGGGCGACCATGCACACCCGATCCTCGTAGCGCTCCAGGTAGCGCTGGCCATCGAAGGTCTTGAGGGTATAGCTGGTGTAGTACTTGAAGGCGCCCAGGAAGCTCTGGAAGCGGAATTTGTAGGCGTAGGCGCGCTCGAACAGCGCCTTGACGAAGACCGGCGCGTATTGCTCCAGCATCGCCGCCTCGTAGTAGCCCTTGTCCACCAGATAGCCGAGTTTCTCGTCCAGGTTATGGAAGAACACGGTGTTCTGGTTGACGTGCTGCAGGAAGTACTGGCGCGCCGCCTGGCGGTCCTTGTCCAGCTGCAGCTCGCCGTTGGGGCCGTAGAGATTGAGCATAGCGTTGAGCGCGTGGTAGTCCGCCTCGCTGCCGGTCGGGGTCAGGCCTGACGTTGCCAAAAGTCGTTCACTCCCGTGCGCACCCGGTCGACGTCTTCCGTCGTGCCGAGCAATTCGAATTGGTAGAGCATGGGTACCGCGCATTTCTGGGCGACGATGCGTCCGCCCAGGCAGTAGCCCTCGCCGAAGTTGGTGTTGCCGGCGGCGATGACGCCGCGGATCAGAGCGCGATTGTGCGGATCGTTGAGAAAGTGGATCACCGGCTTGGGCACCGCGCCCTTGCTGCCGCCGCCGCCATAGGTCGGCAAGACCAGGATGTAGGGCTCGCGAGCCTTGAGCGGTTCGGCGGCGGGATCCTGGGGGATGCGCCGCGCTGGCAGTCCGAGTTTCTCGACGAATCTGTGGGTGTTCTCCGAGGTGCTGGAGAAATACAGCAGCTCGCCCATGGTCCTGGCCTCAGGCCACCAGCTGGCCGAGCTTGTCCGGGCGGAAGCCGGCCCAGTGGTCGTCACCGGCCACCACCACCGGCACCTGGCGATAACCCAGGGATTCCACGGTCTGGCGCGCCTTGGCGTCCTGCTCGATGTCCACCACCTGGTAGGCGATGCCCTGGCGATCCAGGGCGCGATAGGTGGCGTTGCACTGCACGCAGGCGGGCTTGCTGTAGATGGTGATGGTCATGGCTGACTCCTGTCCGTAGTGGGGCGAACTCAAAGGAAAAAGCCTGTCGCCAGCCGGGATCTGCCGGGGCGGCACGGGTCCTTTCCTTTGAGTTCGACTTGGGCCTCAAGTTCGGTCCAGATACTACATATGGTGTTTTTGAATTTCTACACCACAACAAGTGGGGATTTTGATCTGGGTCATGGCTCTGCTCTATCACGCCTGGATGACGATTTTGTCAGGCCATGGCCGCTGAACCAGGTAGTCCCTCCGCCCCTGGGGCTACCTGCGGACCTCTCCCTGCAGACCGCCAGACGCCGTGGCTGCGGCAGGGGCGTCTGGCCAGAGGGTGGATTTCTTTCCTGTCTGCCAAGGAGAGCGCCTTTTTGTAGTGCGAAAGTCGACCGGACTACGCTCGCGACTCCCATTCGTCGTCGAACCGCCGCATAATCGGCCTTTCGCTTGCGCCCGAGTCCGTTCACGCATGAGTTCCGCTCGCTATCGCCTCGCTCTCAACGGCTACGGTCGCATCGGTCGTTGCGTGTTGCGTGCCCTGCACGAGCGCGGTGCGGCGAGCGAGCTCGCCATCGTCGCCCTCAACGACCTGGCCGACCGGCCCAGTCTCGAATACCTGACCCGCTTCGACTCCACCCATGGCCGCTTTCCCGGGCGGGTGGCGCTGGACGGCGAACGCCTGCGCATCGGCGACCAGGCCCTGGAGATCCGTCGCGAGGCGGAGCCCGACCGGGTGGACTGGCGCGCGCTGGACGTCGATCTGGTGCTGGAATGCTCCGGCGCCTTCAGCACCCGTGCCGAGGCCGGGCGCTTTCTCGCCGCCGGCGCACCGCGGGTGCTGTTCTCCCAGCCCATGGTCAGCGAGACCGACGTCGACGCCACCGTGGTCTATGGCGTCAACCAGCAGGCCCTGCGCGGTGACGAGACGCTGGTCTCGAATGCGTCCTGCACCACCAATTGCAGCGTCCCGGTGCTGAAACTTTTGCACGAGACCCTGGGTCTGGAGTACGTCTCCATCACCACGATCCACTCGGCCATGAACGACCAGCCCGTGATCGACGCCTACCATGCCGAAGATCTGCGGCGGACGCGATCGGCGTTCCAGTCGATCATCCCGGTGGCGACCGGCCTGGCGCGCGGCATCGAACGCCTGCTGCCCGAGCTCGGCGGGCGCATCCAGGCCCGCGCCGTGCGCGTACCCACGGTCAACGTCTCCTGCCTGGACATCACCTGCATCGTCGGCCGCGACACCACGGCGCCGGCGCTCAACACCCTGTTGCGTGACGCCGCCCAGAGCGGTCCCCTGGCCGGGCTGATCGACTACACCGAGTTGCCCCACGCCTCCTGCGATTTCAACCACGATCCCCATTCCGCCATCGTCGATGGCAGCCAGACCCGCGTTTCCGGCCCCCGGCTGGTCAATCTGCTGGTGTGGTTCGACAACGAATGGGGCTTCGCCAACCGCATGCTCGACGTCGCCGGCCATTGGCTGCGCATCGCCAAGCCCACCTGAAACAAGCACAACTAAGGGATTGCCTGTATGTCCGTGTTGAAAATGAGCGACCTCGATCTGAAGGGTAAGCGCGTCCTGATTCGCGAAGACCTCAACGTTCCGGTGAAGGAAGGCCAGATCAAGAGCGATGCCCGCCTGGTCGCCGCCCTGCCGACCCTCAAGCTGGCCCTGGAAAAGGGTGCTGCGGTGATCGTCTGCTCGCACCTGGGTCGTCCCACCGAGGGCGAGTTCAGCGAGGAAAACAGCCTGGCCCCGGTCGCGGCCTACCTGAGCAAGGCCCTGGGCCGCGAGGTGCCCCTGGTGAAGGACTACCTGGACGGCGTCCAGGTCGAGCCGGGTCAGCTGGTGCTGCTGGAGAACGTGCGCTTCAACGCGGGCGAGAAAAAGAACGCCGATGAGCTGGCGAAGAAATACGCCGCCCTGTGCGACATCTTCGTCATGGACGCCTTCGGCACCGCCCACCGCGCCGAGGGTTCGACCCATGGCGTGGCCAAGTTCGCCAAGGTCGCCGCGGCCGGTCCGCTGCTGGCCGCCGAGCTGGACGCCCTGGGCAAGGCGCTGGGCAATCCCGCCCGCCCGATGGCCGCCATCGTCGCCGGCTCCAAGGTCTCCACCAAGCTGGACGTGCTCAACTCCCTGGCGCAGATCTGCGACCAGCTCATCGTCGGCGGCGGCATCGCCAACACCTTCCTCGCCGCGGCCGGCTACAAGGTCGGCAGGTCGCTGTACGAAGCCGATCTGGTGGACACCGCCAAGGCCATCGCCGCCAAGGTCAGCGTGCCGCTGCCGGTGGACGTGGTGGTCGCCAAGGAATTCGCCGAGACCGCCCAGGCCACTACCAAGTCGATCAACGACGTGGCCGACGACGACATGATCCTCGACATCGGCCCGGTCAGCGCCCAGCAATTCGCCGACCTGCTCAAGTCTGCCAAGACCATCCTCTGGAACGGTCCGGTGGGCGTCTTCGAATTCGACCAGTTCGGCGAAGGCACCCGCACCCTGGCCCAGGCCATCGCCGACAGCGACGCCTTCTCCATCGCCGGGGGTGGCGACACCCTGGCCGCCATCGACAAGTACGGCATCGGCGAGAAGGTCTCCTATATCTCCACCGGTGGCGGCGCCTTCCTCGAATTCGTCGAGGGCAAGGTCCTGCCGGCCGTCGAAGTCCTCCAGCAACGCGCCCAGGAGTAATCGCCATGCGTACGCCGCTGCTCGTCTGTTCCGCTGTCCTGATGCTGGCCGGTTGCGCCGGTGGCAATGCCGACAAGGCCTGCGCGGTGTTCGCGCCGCCACCGGCGGCAGCCGCCACGCCCACGGCGCAGAATGGCGAGCGGGTCGATACGCTCAATGGCAACGCCAGCCGTCCTGCCAGCGGTTGCGCCCAGTGAAGGGGCGCACGCTCGCCCTCGGTCTGCTGGGTCTCGCCGTGCTGACCGGCTGTGCCGGTCGCGGCGCGCAGCAGACGGGCGGCTGGACCCACTGGGTCTGTGATTCCAAGGCGGCCTTCGACTGGCGCTATGTGGATCGCAGCCAGTCCATCGTCGACCTCAAGCTGGAAGGCGATGGCCTGATCCGCCATCTCAACCGCGAACCGGCCACCGATGGCCAGTCCTATACCGACGGGCTGGTGGCTTTGCATATCCGCGGCGACCAGGGACTCGTCTACTGGATCGCCAACAACGACCTCATCGGCCGCGGCTGCCGGACGCCTTGAAGCGGCGAATGTCAGCTGAACCGATTAATCCAGGGCGGCCAGGGGTCGGCCGCTTGAACCCTGCCAGCCGCTCATGCAGGCTGGCGCCACCACCGCCTTTGTAGGGAGATAATCACCAATGGCACTCGTCAGCATGCGTCAGCTGCTGGATCACGCCGCCGAATTCGGCTACGGCGTCCCGGCCTTCAACGTCAACAACCTCGAGCAGATGCGCGCCATCATGGAAGCCGCCGACAAGACCGATTCGCCGGTCATCGTCCAGGCCTCCGCCGGTGCCCGCAAGTACGCCGGCGCTCCCTTCCTGCGTCACCTGATCCTGGCCGCGGTGGAAGAATTCCCGCACATCCCGGTGGTCATGCACCAGGACCACGGCACCAGCCCCGACGTCTGCCAGCGCTCCATCCAGCTGGGCTTCTCCTCGGTGATGATGGACGGCTCGCTGATGGCCGACGGCAAGACGCCGTCCGACTACGACTACAACGTGCGCGTCACCCAGCAGACCGTGGCCTTCGCCCATGCCTGCGGCGTGTCCGTGGAAGGCGAGCTGGGCTGCCTGGGCAGCCTGGAAACCGGCATGGCCGGTGAAGAAGACGGCGTGGGCGCCGAAGGCACCCTGGATCACAGCCAGCTGCTGACCGATCCGGAAGAAGCCGCCCAGTTCGTCAAGGCCACCAAGGTCGACGCCCTGGCCATCGCCATCGGCACCAGCCACGGCGCCTACAAGTTCACCAAGCCGCCGACCGGGGACACCCTGTCGATCCAGCGCATCAAGGAAATCCATGCGCGCATCCCGGACACTCATCTGGTCATGCACGGCTCCAGCTCGGTGCCCCAGGAGTGGCTGAAGATCATCAACGAGTACGGTGGCGACATCAAGGAAACCTACGGCGTGCCGGTCGAAGAGATCGTCGAAGGCATCAAGTACGGGGTCCGCAAGGTCAACATCGACACCGACCTGCGTCTGGCCTCCACCGGTGCCATCCGCGAGTTCATGGCCAAGAACCGTAGCGAGTTCGACCCGCGCAAGTACCTGGCCAAGACCGTCACCGCCATGCGCGACGTCTGCATCGCCCGTTACGAAGCCTTCGGCACCGCCGGCCAGGCCTCCAAGATCAAGCCGATCTCCCTGGACGCCATGTTCGAGCGCTATGCCCGCGGCGAGCTGGATCCCAAGGTCAACTGATCCCGCGCTGCAGGAAAAGGCCCCGTATGGGGCCTTTTTTTATGGCCCGCAGTCAGGCTCAGGCGCTTTGTTGCAGCGACGCCTGATCGGCTTCGGCGGCCAGGCAGGCGCGGGCGAGGAGCAGCCAGAGACGCTGGTGCAGGGTGTTGAGCGCAGGCAGCAGCTCCGCGCTGTGGCGATAGACCGCGGAGAGGGAATCCTCGGCGAGATCGAGCCGGGGGCAGTGACGCTGCAGGTAGTCGCCCAGGCTGACCGTGGCGATGGCGGGAGGCAGGGGCAGGTCGCAGGCCAGCCAGTCCGCGACCCGGCGTCGATAATCCTGCTTGGCGAATTCGCACAGGGCATTGATCTGACTGGGGCCCTGCGGTCGCCGCTGCAGGGTGCGGTATTCCTTCACCAGCAGGCGCGCCTCGCGCAGGCGCTCCACGTCCGGATAGCGCTCGGCCAGGTTGAGCAGCAGCCGATAGAGCTCGGCAGCCTGCTCCTGGCCGGGCAGACGCTGGGCCAGGGCCCGTTCGATGCGCTGCCGATAGAGCGGCGCCACGGCCAGCAACTGCTGGCGCGCGGCGGTCTGCCAGGTATCGATGGCCCGATACTCCTGCAGGTGCTCCTGGTTGAACGCCCCTTCGCCGTGAACGACGTGGGCCAGTCCATGACTGTGCAGCTCTTCGTAGAAGGCCAGCAGGCAGCGCCGCTGGCTTTGCTTTTCCGCTTCCTGCCAGGCGTCCGCGGTGCCGGCTGCCAGCAGCAGGATGCGTTCGCGGACAGTGTCTGCCTCGAGGGCGCGGGTGGTCCGCTCCAGCGGCAGGTGCAGGGGTAGCCAGGGGCAATCGGGCCAGGCATGGCCACTCCAGCGCTGCAGGTCCGTGTCACTGTCCTGGACCGGTTCCGGAACCAGCGTGGCCACCGTAGCCGCTGGCTCCGCCTCGGGCTGGCGGCCGGCCAGGCGATGGACCAGCAGGGTCAGGGCGCGGCCATGCGCATCGGGCTGCTCCAGCAGGGCACTGGCAGGGCGCCGGTCGTCCAGCAGTCCGGGGAGCGGATGCCGCTCGGCCCAGGCGATCCGCTGCCGATCCGCCGGATGACGACCCCAGTAGCGGCTGCTGGCGGAGGTCGGCGTGGGGGAGAGCGTCTGGCGAGCCAGCAGGGCCGCGTGCAACTCCAGCAGATTGCCGACCAGGCCCTGGGCCGCGGGTGCCGTCAGGCTGCGCCGTCTGGCTTCACGCCAGGCCTGCTGGGCCAGGCGCGTCTGGCGCGCCGTTGTGCGAAAGGCCGCGCTGCCGCCCAGCAGGACCTGGTAATGATCGGCGCGGGCTTCCCGGCGCTGGCTGGCGGGGCGGGTGAGGCGCTGGCCGCTGGCAAGGAGCAGGCGGGCCCAGCCACGGGCGACGCGGGCGAGGAGCCCTCGGGACGCCGCCTGGCCGAGGCGTTCCAGTTGCGCGAGGCAGGCATTGAGCAGGGCGCCCCCCAGACGATCCAGACCGCTCACCTGGTGCCCCAGCACATGGGCGAGGCTGGCCAGGTACTGATCGCGGGTGAGGGCCGTCATCAGCGGCAGACCCAGGCGCAGCGTCCGGGTCCTGACCGCGAAGCGGTTGTCGACCTCCGCTGTCAGCAGCAGGCGCCGAGGCGGGCAGACCCCCATGGCCTGGCAGAGCGCTGCGATCAGCGAGTGCAGCGCCGGCTCCTGGGCTGGCGTCAGCGGCCGTTCGGCGGCGGCTTCTGTGCCTCGGCCCGGGCGCGGTGCCAGAAAGCCCAGGGCCAGCCAGGCGCCCAGGCCGGCCAGCGGCAGGGCCAGGCCACAGGCGATGACGATATCCTGGTGCAGCAGGGTGATGAAGGCCGCCAGGGCACAGATCGCCAGCAGCAATCCGACCAGGCCCGGCAGCAGATAGAGCAGGCTGAGCGTCAGGCCGAGGAGCACGGCCGCCAGCAGTTCCAGGCGCTCACCCAGGGAGAAGGCCGGGCGCGGCAGGCCCGCTGCCTGCAACGCGGCCAGGCGCGCCTGCAGATCGAGGTCCTGGGCGACGGGGGTGGAGTCCTGGCGCTCGACCAGATGGACATCCAGTCCCGTATCCCGCAGCCGCTCGACCCATTCGTGGGCTTGCGCGCTGGCGAGGTCCCGCTTGAGGACACCCCTGGCCGGGGGCAGCAGGCGCTCCACCTGCTCCGGTGCCAGCTTGAGCTGATAGAGCAGGCTGATCCTCAGGGTGTCGGGGGAAACATCGTCGCGGCAGCTGCCGCTGAGCAGGAGATCGTAGCGAGCCATGGGCAATCCTTTGCGCAGTCGTCCGCCGGGCGGTAGGTAGAAATCCAGAGCGGCTTTCTACCTCACTGCTGCAATCGCGTTGCGTGCATGGCTCTCAGTTGAGCGGTCCCGGGCCGCTCTGGCACGCCGTTCTCGCGGATTCGTGACCGATTACCGCTCCGCTGCGGTCAGGACCTCTTCCATCCAGGCCACCATGGCGGCGCCATCCATGCCCAGGCAGACCGTGACCGGCGGATTGCCGGACCAGCGCCCGTCCAGATAGGCGCGCCCCTCGGGGGCGAAAAAGGTCTGGCCTTCCGCCAGGCCTTCGGTGCCGACGCTGAGATGACCGCGAGCGGTGTGGAACAGCTCGGGGCGGCGCAGATAGGCGAGGGCGCAGCTGTCGTGGGGATGGCAGCCGTCGATGTCCTTCACGCTGCGGTAGAAGTCCGCATAGAAGTCATAGCTGCGGGCGAGCACCTCGCCGAGGGCGCCCTGGCGCGCCGCGATGCGCTGCAGGCGGGGCGGATCGAGCACGGCGCAGTGGGTGGCATCGAGGCCGACCAGGGTCAGTGGCCAGGGAGCGGCGAAGACCCGCGCCGCGGCATGGGGGTCGGAAAAGATGTTGGCTTCGGCCACCGGCGTGACGTTGCCCGGCTCGACGATGGCGCCGCCCATCACCACCACTTCGCGGACGCGCTCGGCGACCGTGGGGTCCAGCGCCAGGGCGAGGGCCAGGTTGCCCAGCGGCCCGACCGCCACCAGGGTGATCTCGCCCGGTCGCAGGCGGGTCTGCTCGACGATGAAGCGCGCCGCATCCAGGGCGTGGGGTGTCTGGCTCGGCGCGGGCAGCTGCTGGTTGCCCAGGCCATCCTGGCCATGCACGTGCAGGGCGTGGTTGCCGGCCGGCTTGACCAGGGGCTCGGCCACCCCTGCCGCGACGGGCGTGTCCCGGCCGGCCAGCTCGGTGAGCAGCAGGGCGTTGCGGGTCGCCGTGGTGACCGGCACATTGCCGAAGGTGGTGGTCAGCCCAATCACCTCGAAGGCGGGATCGGCAAACAGCAGGGCGATGGCCTGGGCGTCGTCCACGCCAGGATCGGTATCGAAGATGATGGGAAGGGACAAGAGGCTTTCTCCGGCTCAGATCTCTTCCTAGGCTACCCGAGGGGCAGCGCCCCTTGCTAGCTGGGCAGGTCCAACTCGCCCAGCGCATCCGGCTGGTTGCGAAACGCCCGGGCGAAGACCTCGCGATTGCGGGCCATGAACAGCCCCAGGTCTTCGCACTGCTTCTCGGCAAGACCGGGTACGGCCTTGTCCAATACGCTGGCGAGCGACTCGGCCAGCTCCAACATCTTGTCGTGACGATCGGCTTCGGCTTTATCCATGAACAGGCGCTCCGGATCTCGGCTGCTGCGATACAACACTTCGACGGCCATGCGTCACCTCGTATTCTGTATCTGGTTATATATACAGTAGTTGGCTTGCCGCGGGATTGCAAGGACTACCGCTCGGCGGTCAGCCTTCGGTCACTCATGGCAATTTGCCAATCGTTCGACATTTCTGCGTGTCTCCAGATTTGCCTCGGGAAACTTAAGCGCGGAAGCTGGTCTCTGAGTCTGGACCAAACGGGCATCACTGCCCGCCTTTATCCGGATCACCTCCGGCTCACGGAACGAGACCGCCAATGCCTGCCATCTTTATCCGTCCGCTTATTGCCGCGCTTGGCCCGTCTGGGTCGATCGAGGTGCGGGCGTGAGTTCGACCCTCATCATCCTGGCCATCACGGTCGCCAGCTTTCTGCTGGGGTTCCTGCGCGACCTGCTGATCGCCCGCCAATTCGGCGTGAGCTGGGAAGCCGACCTGATCTTTGTCGCGCTCATCCTGCCGGTGTTCTTCGAGAGCTTCTTCGGCCTCGCCCTGCGCGATGCCATGATTCCCTATCTGCAACGCATCCGCGACCGCTGCAACGCCCAGTACGAGCAGGTCGGTCGCTGGCTGTACTGGCGCATCGGCCTGTTCGGCCTGCTGTTGTCGGTGATCGGCGTCCTCGCCAGCCCCTGGCTGATGCATGCCCTGGCGCCGGGCTGGAGCGACGAGCAGGTCGAGACCGGCAAGCTGGTCTTCGCCGTCGGTACCCTGCTGATCTGCGTGCAGGCCGTCCTCTATTGCCAGGGCGCGCTGCTCAACCTCGATCGCATCTTCATTCTGCCGATGACCCGCACCCTGATGCTCAATCTGGGCGCCATCCTGGCCATCGTCATCCTGCAGCCGAGCGGTATCGCGCTGTTCACCGGCATGCTGCTGCCCCAGGTGCTGCTGATCGTCATCCAGCACCGCCGCCTGGGCTATCTCGGCGAGCGCTCGGTGGCCTTCGAGAAGCCCGAAGGCAGTCCCTTCGCCGTGACCTTCGCTCCCGTGCTGCTCGCCGCCGGCGCCCAGCAGGGTTGCATGCTGGCGGAGCGTTTCTTCGCCTCGCTGCTGGCGGAGGGCAACATCACCATGCTGTCCTTCTCCTACCGCATCGTGACCATTCCGCTGACGCTCTATGCGCTGTCCATCCTGGCGATGATCTTTCCCGAGCTGACCCGCAGCTGGAACGAGGGCAATGCCGACAAGTACAGCGCGCTGATGCGCAAGGCGCTGCTCGGGACCCTGCTGTTCCTGGTGCCGGCGGCCGTGGTGCTGTTCAGCTACTCCGAGCCGGTGGTCAAGGTGCTGCTGGAGCGCGGGGCTTTTGGCGCCGAGCAGAGCGCGGCGACCGCCACCCTGGTGGTGGCCTATGCCCTGGGCCTGCCCTGGATGGGGCTGGCCCTGCTGTGGGGGCGTGCCCTGCTGTCGCAGCAACGCGCCCGGACCTTCCTCTACGCCACCCTGGCCAGCTCCTTCATCACCGTGGCCCTGGACGCTGTTGTCTATCGGCCATTCGGTGCCCAGGGACTGGCCTACTCCTTTACCACCGGAGCCTTCCTGCAGGCGGTGTTCATGGCGCTGGCGCTCTATCGCCACTCCCTGGCCGGCCTGCACCTGTCGCTGCTGCTGCGCTGGTTCAGCGCGGGCAGCGCAGTGGCCCTGCTGAGTTTCCTGTTGCCCAAGCCGGTCGGCCTGCTGGAGCTGATCGTCAGCGTCAGCGTGGCCATGCTGGGCTTCCTGGTGCTGTTGCTGGTCCTGGGCGAACGTGACCTGTTCCGCCGCGGCTATTGGGCGCGCGGTGACTCGGGCACGGGGCGCGCTGAACCGACGAGTTGAACGGCCGTCGCTGGACGGCAAGGAAAAAGGTAACGATCTGCAGCCATTGGTCGCTATCTGTTACGAAGTCATGAATTTTTGATTTGGCTTCGAGTCGCACGGAAAGATTGATCCCAGTCAAAGAATTTCTGATGGAAGCTTTTTTCCATTTGCAAGAGATCGGACATGTAGTTGGGGTCGGCACTTCGCATGGTGGCTTTGCTCGCTACCGACATTCTCTTTGAAAGGAATCGATCCTATGTCCTCCCAATCCCCTGTCACCCGTATCGGCATCGTCGGTACCGGCATGATCTCGCGCTGCCTGGCCCGGCTCATCAGCCGTCACTATGACGACATGACCGTGACCCGCGTCCTGACCCGCCGGCCCATCGCCACGGTCACCGACTATCCGCTGACCGAGGCGCTCACCCAGTCGGTGGCGGATCTCATCGATCATTGCGACCTGCTGGTGGAGTGCAGCGGCGACCCCTACCACGGCACCGAGATCATCGAGCGCGCCTTCGAAGCCGGCATCAAGGTGGTCACCATCAATGCCGAACTGCAGGTGACGACCGGTTCCTACCTGGCCGGCAAGGGTTTCCTGACCGAGGCCGAGGGCGATCAGCCGGGTTCGCTGGCGGCGCTGCACGAAGAGGCCGTGCAGATGGGCTTCAAGCCGCTGGTCTACGGCAACATGAAGGGCTATCTGAACCACAACCCGACGCCGGAAGACATGGCCTACTGGTCCGCGCGCCAGGGCACCAGCGTCGACCAGACCACCTCCTTCACCGACGGCACCAAGGTGCAGATCGAGCAGGTGGTGGTGGGCAACAACTATGGCGCCACCATCACCCGCCAGGGGCTGGAAGGCCTGAATTCGACCAACCTGCAGGACAGCGCCAACGTCCTCGCGCAGATGGCCGAGCAACTGGGCCAGCCCATCGTCGACTACGTGATCCCCAGCGGCTACTCCGCCGGTGGCGTCTTCGTGGTCGGTCGCCATGACGAAGACCAGGCCGGTGCCATCGAGTACTTCAAGCTGGGCAAGGGCCCGTACTACGTGCTGGTGCGCCCCTTCCACCTGTGCTCCCTGGAGGTCGGCAAGACCCTGAGACGCGTCATCGCCGGCGGCAAGATCCTGCTCAACAACTCCACCACACCGACCCTGAGCGTGGCCGCCATCATGAAGAAGCCCATGGCGGCCGGCGACGTCATCGAGCGCGGCATCGGTGGCTACAGCGTGCGCGGCGAAGCGGTCAAGATCGCTGAGTGCCCGGATCACCTGCCGATCGGCCTGCTCAAGCACAGCGTGCTCAAGCGCGCCCTGGAGCCGGGTCAGATCGTCACCTTCGACGACGTCGAACTGACCCCCAGCCGCGCCCTGGACATCGTCCTGCAACAGCATCGCGAGGCGATCCATCGCCAGCTGCTGGAAACCCAGCTGAGCGAGTCGGCCTGGAACGCCAGCGCCGACCTGGCACCGGTCGCGCTGCCCAAGGCGGTGGGTGCGGTCCTGTCCTGATTTCGCCGAGGCGGAACGCGAAGGGGCCCTGAGGGCCCCTTTTCTATTGCCCGCCGCTGGCGGCGGCGCGGAGGCGGGCGACGGTCGCGGGGAGTTCGTCCATGTGCGCGATCAGCGCGGTCACGCCCAGCGCGCTCAGGGTCTCGCCATGGCTGGGCGGAATGTGGCTGGCGCCGGTAAAGCCGATGACGCGCATGCCGGCCGCCAGCGCCGCGCGCACGCCGGTGGCGCTGTCCTCGATCACCAGGCAGCGCTCCGGCGCGACGCCCATCGTCCTGGCGGCCAGGAGGTAGACATCGGGTGCCGGCTTGGGCTGGGCCACCATATCGGCACTGAAGATATGGCCCGCCACCCGCTCGACCAGATCGGCCCGGCGGACCGAGGATTCGACGCTGTGCCTGAGGCTGTTGGAGGCGACCGCCAGTGGCAGGTCGATGCTCTCCAGGGCACGCTTCACCCCGGGAATGGCTTCCACGCTGGTGGAGATCAGCGTTTCCGCCTGGGTGCGCAGGTCGCTGAACAGCGCGGGCGGCAGGGTGATGCCGAAGCGCTGCTCGACCAGGGCGAAGATGTCCCGGGTGGTCAGGCCAAAGGTCCCGTGCAGCAGGGCTTCGAGTTCGGCGCGCGGTGCATGGGCGGCCAGGCCGTCGAGGACGACGCGTTCGGCGAGGATTTCGCTGTCGACCAGCACGCCATCGCAATCGCTGATCAGCAGTTCCACAGGGGTGACGTTCATCGGTATTCCTTGCAGGGGGATTTCATGGTCGGGCCGTGGGCCCGGGCCATTCGAAACGGCGGGAAAGAAGCGCGGAAGCAGGACTGGCGAGGGTTTGCGCCGCTGTCCGAGTGGTCGAAAACCGGCTCCACAGTACCTTGCATGGCGCGACAAATTACCTCTTGTCAAAAACGATTTCGGTCTCCGGAGGGTAATCGCTTTCCAGAAAAATATGGCGTAGAGTTCGAGAACTGTGTTTGCTTGGGTCGCCGTCGATCGTGACCTGAGGCGGTAGGCTTTCCGTCCACCCCTTGCTGCTCGATTCTTGTTACTCCTTGCAACTCAGTACCGGGTGCCTGGTCTATGCAACGCGCTGCCGCGCCAGCACCTGTCATAACAAACCCGTTATTCCAAGGAGCAACACCCGTCATGTCGAATCGTCAGAACGGCACCGTCAAATGGTTCAACGAAACCAAAGGCTACGGCTTCATTACTCCCGAGAGCGGTCCGGACGTGTTCGTTCACTTCCGCGCAATCGAAGGCAAAGGTTTCAAGACCCTGGCTGAAGGCCAGAAGGTCAGCTTCGAAGTCGTGCAAGGCCAGAAGGGCATGCAGGCAGAGCACGTACAGGTCATCTGACACCTGACGTCGCCCGAAGCTCACGAAAAACCCCGGCCAGGCCGGGGTTTTTCGTTTATGGCGTGTCGAGCGGTGCTATAGCCCGCTTCACTCGACGTTCTGCGCGCTCTTTTCCGGTTCGGCCGCCAGCGGCTTGACCCGGCGCCCGGTCTCCCGCGAGGCCTGCAAGAAGATCGCCGCCGCCAGCATCGAGAGCGCGCCGACGCAGAGAAAGGTCGCGCGAAAGGCGGACAGCACCTCGGTGTCGCCATAGTCGTCCTGGAAACCGCCCAGCAGGGCGGCCGCACAGGCCACGCCAAAGCTCATGGCCAGTTGCATCACCACCGACAGCAGGCTGTTGCCGCTGGCCGCCTGCTGGTCGTGCAGGTCGATGAGGGTAATGGTGTTCATGGCGGTGAACTGCATGGAATTCACCGCGCCGAGGATGCCGAGGTGGATGAGCAGCCAGACGAAGGGCGTCGAGGGACCGATCAGGGCGAGGCTGGCGATCAGGCAACCCAGTAGCAGGGTGTTGCCCACCAGCAGGCGGCGATAGCCGAGGCGCCCGATCAGCGGACCGGCGATGGGCTTGGCCAGCATCGCCGACAGCGCCAGGGGCATCATCAGCAGGCCGGCCTGGGTCGGCGAGTAGCCGAGGCCCACCTGGAACAGCAGCGGGATGAGAAAGGGCAGGGCGCCGCTGCCGAGGCGGGCGAAGAGATTGCCGAAGATGCCCACCGCGAAGCTGCGGATGCGAAACAGCTCGGCGGAGAACAGTGGCTGGTCGTGGTGCAGGGCGCGCAGCCAGTAGGCCACCATGCATGCCATGCCGGCCATCAGCAACAGCACCACCCGCACATGGGGCAGGTGCAATTCGCCGAGGCCTTCCAGGGCGATGCTGATGAGGATCATGGAAGTGCCGAAGAGCAGGAAGCCCAGGCCGTCGAAGCGTTGCGGCAGGGGGCTGCGCAGATCCGGCAGCAGGCGGCGGGTGGCCAGGCAGCCGAGGATGCCCACTGGCAGGTTGATCAGGAAGATCCAGTGCCAGGACACGGCTTCCACCAACCAGCCACCCAGGGCCGGGCCGGCCAGAGGGCCGATCAGGCCGGGAATGGTGATGAAGCTGAGGATGCGGACCAGCTCGCTGCGCGGATAGACGCGCAGGATCACCAGGCGCCCCACCGGCAGCATCAGCGAACCGCCGAGGCCCTGGATGACCCGGGCGGCGATCAGCAGGTTGAGGCTGGGCGCCAGGGCGCAGAGCAGCGAGCCAAAGGTGAAGAGGGCGATGGCGGTGAAGAAGACGCGGCGACTGCCGAAGCGATCGGAAATCCAGCCCGAGGCGGGAATCAGCAGCGCGACAGTGAGCAGGTAGGCGATCACCACCCCCTGCATGCGCAGCGGATTCTCGCCGAGGTCGGCGGCCATGCGCGGCAGGGCGGTGTTGACGATGGTCGCGTCCAGCGACTGCATGAAGAAGGCCACGGCGATCAGCCAGGGAAGCCAGCGGGCCGTGGTGGTATCCAGGGTCGGGGAGGGCATGGGAGGTCCTTGTCGAGACAGCCGACTACCCGCTCTCTGACTGTCTGGCGGCGGCAGGGTGCCCCGCTCCTTCAGCGCGAGCGGGAATCTAGCAGCGCCTCGATCCGCTGGTCCTTCTCTGCCCAGAGCGTGCTGACCCACTGCTGGAAGCCTGCGCGAAATTCCGCATCTTCGCTGTAGTCACCCGCCCAGCGCGCCGGATCCAGAGGTCGCGCGCGAATATCGATGATAACGCGTTTGACTCGTCCGCAGAGCAGGTCCCAGAAGCCGGGCACGCGACCGTCGGGATAGACCAGGGTGACGTCCAGCAGGGTGTCCAGCTGCTCGCCCATGGCGGCGAGGACGAAGGCCATGCCGCCGGCCTTGGGCTTGAGCAGGTGGCGATAGGGCGACTGCTGCTCCGCATGCTTGGCGGCGGTGAAGCGGGTGCCTTCCAGGTAGTTGACGATGGTCACCGGCTGGCGGCGGAATTTCTCGCAGGCGCGGCGGGTGATGGCCAGGTCCGCGCCCTTGAGTTCCGGGCGGCGGGCCAGCTGGGCGCGGGTGTATCTCTTCATGAAGGGGTAGTCCAGCGCCCACCAGGCGAGCCCCAGGAAGGGTACCCAGATGAGCTCCTTCTTCAGGAAGAACTTGAAATAGGGCACCTTGCCGTTGAAGGTCTCGATGAGCGCGGGGATATCGACCCAGGACTGGTGATTGCAGATGACCAGGTAGGAGCGGTCACGGCTGAGCGCCTCGGTGCCGCGGATGTCCCAGACGGTGGGGGTGAGGCGGGCGAAGATGGCCTTGTTGATCTCGGCCCAGGTCTCGGCGATGGCGGTGACCACCCGGGAGCAGAGGTCGCGCAGCGCGACAAGGGGCAGCAGCTTGATCAGGGCGAATACCAGTAGCGGACCGATCATGACCAGGGTGTTCAACAGGAGCAGCGCAGAGACGGTGATACCGGTCAGGAGGTGCATGGATTCTCTCGTCTAGAACTTGGGGCGATAGTCTTTGGCGTGACATAGCATTTTGCGATCATCCGCCTCTGGATGGCTGCTGCCGATCCGCTGCGAAGTGAACGCCATGCTCAAAAAGGTTACCAGTGCCGAGGTCTGCCTCGGCATGTACATCCACAAATTCGAAGGCAGCTGGATCGACCATCCGTTCTGGAAGGCGCGCTTCCTGCTGCAGGAGCCACGCGACCTGCAGAAGATCCAGGACAGCGCGGTGACCGCGGTGTGGATCGATATCGCCAAGGGCCTGGATTGCCGGTCCCCGAGCGAATGCTCGCCCGCCCTGGAACCGGTGGCGGTCCCTGAGCCCGTTGCCGCGTCGGTCGCTGCCCCCGCGACGCTCCCCGCTGCCGCTCCGACCCCGGAGACGGGCACCGCACCGGTCGCCGCCATCAGTTGTCCGCAGGAAATGGCGCAGGCGTCGGCGGTGAGCGCCCACGCCAAGCAGGAGGTGGCGCGGCTGTTCCAGGACGTGCGCCTGGGCCAGGCCATCGAGCTGAGCGAAGTGGCGACCGTGGTCGAGCAGATCTCGGCGTCGGTGTTGCGGCACCCCACGGCACTGATCAGCCTGACGCGGCTGCGCACGGTCGACGAGTATACCTACATCCATTCGGTGTCGGTCTGCGCCCTGATGACGGCGGTGGCGCGGCAGATGGACCTGCCGGCTGAGCAGGTGCTGCTGGCCGGTCAGGCCGGTCTGCTGCACGACGTGGGCAAGATGCGCACCCCCGTCGAGGTGCTCAACAAGCCGGGCAGGCTGACCGAGGCCGAATTCGCCGTGATGCGGCGGCATCCCGAGGAAGGCGTCGCCCTGCTGCAGCAGTGGGGCGCATCCGCGGAGGTCATCGACGTCTGCCTGCACCATCACGAGAAATTCGATGGCAGCGGCTATCCCCATGGCCTGGCCGGTACCCAGATCAGTCTGCTGTCGCGCATCGCCGCGGTCTGCGACGTCTATGACGCCGTCTCTTCGACCCGGCCCTACAAGACCGCCTGGAGTCCGGCCGAGGCGATCCGGCGCATGGCGGAGTGGAAGGGGCACTTCGATCCCCGGGTGTTCCAGGCCTTCGTCAAGACGCTGGGCATCTATCCGATCGGCTCCCTGGTGCGACTGAGCAACGAGCAGCTGGCGGTGGTGGTCGAGCAGCACCCGGACAGCCTGCTGACCCCGCGGGTGCGGGTGTTCTTTTCCGCGCGTTCGCGCACGCCACTGCCGCAGCGGCTGCTGGATCTCGCCCGGCCGCCCGCCGACGAACGCATCGTGCGGCGGGAAGATCCGCAGGAGTGGGGCTTTCGCAATCTGGAGCGGCTCTGGCAGCAGGCCTAGCGCCGGCTCAGGGGCGGGTGGCCTGCAGCGAGGGCCGCTCGCCGGTACGGGCGTACCAGGCGGCGATGCGCGGGCAGTCGCTGCGCCAAGCCCAGGTGGGGATGCGGAAGTCCAGATAGCCGAGCAGGCAGGCCATGCCCAGGCTGGCCACGTCGAATTCGCCCTCCAGCTCGGCGATGGCCTCGCGCTCGAAGTAGTCCAGCGCCCGGGCGATCTTTTCCTGCTGGTTGTCCAGCCAGAGCTTCCACTGCATGCCCGGTGGGCGCATGAAGCTCTCGTAGCGGATCTGCACCGCGGCTTCCATCATGGCGTCGCACAGCGAGGCCAGGGTCAGGCGCCGCCAGCGCTCCGGGCCCTGCCGCGGGATCAGCGGGGTGCGCGCGTGCAGGGTATCCAGGTAGTCGAGGATGACGCGGCTGTCGTGCAGGCAGGTGCCATCGGCCAGGCGCAGGGCGGGAATCTTGCCGGCGGGGTTGGTATCGAGGACGTCGCGATTGGGGTTGAGCGGCGTCTGCTGGACGATTTCCACCTCCACCTGCTCGATCAGGTCCGTCTCGTGGAGCATCACCACGACTTTGCGACCGAAGGGCGAGGCGGGAGTGTGGTACAGGATCATGGACATGGGCCGGGCTCTCCAGAAGGCAGGACTGCATTCGCTTGTGGCGAATCCCTGCACTGTAAGCCCTAGGCCGTCCCGGGTAAAAGATGGCCTTGGTCGTAGGTGGCCGGATCAGACCAGGCCGGGCAGCTCGACGTATACCCCCAGCCCGCGTCCCTGCAGGCCTTCGCCCAGGTGCAGGCTGCCGCCATGGATTTCGACGATGCGCTTGACGATGGGCAGCCCCAGGCCGCTGCCGACGTTCTGGCCAGCGCTCTCGCTGCGGTAGAAACGAGTGAAGATCACAGCCCGTTCTTCCGGACTGACCCCGGGGCCGCTGTCGCAGACGTCGATACGTACCTGGCCGGGCACCTCCTCGACGACCCGGACCAGCACCTGGCCGCCGCTGGGGGTATAGCGGATGGCATTGCCCACCAGGTTGGTGAGCAGCACGCCCAGCCAGGTGGGAATACCCGACAGCCTGACCTCCTGATCCTCCAGCACCAGGTCGATGTTCTTCTCGATGGCCAGGGGCGCGAGTTCCGACAGGGTATCCGCCGCCAGCCGGCCAAGATGGACGGGGACGAACTGCTCCTGCAGGGCGCCGCTGTCCAGCCGCGCCAGGAGCAGGATCTGCTCCATCAGCTGGCTGATGCGTTCGGCGCTGCGACGCACCTGCACCAGGCCACGGGCATGGGCCTGGGGATCGCTGGACCTCAGGGCGACCTGGGTGTGGGTCAGCAGACTGGCGAGGGGGGTGCGGATCTCGTGGGCGGCGTCGCTGGTCAGCCGGCGCTCCGCCTCCAGGGCCCCGTCCAGGCGTTCCAGCAGGGCGTTGATTTCTTCCACCAGGACCGCGGCTTCCAGCGGCACCCGGCTCAGTGGCAACGGCTCCAGGCGCTGGGCGGAGCGCTGCTTGATCTGCGCGGCCAGCTGGCGCAGGGGCTCCAGACCGCGGGTGACGCCGAACCAGATGAGGGCGGCCAGCACCGGCAGGGCCAGGGCCAGGGGAAACAGCGAGCCGAGCAGCAGCAGGTTGGTGGCGCCGCGGCGATCGGCCAGGTTTTCGTAGATCCAGATGCGCCCCTCGCCGCTGCTCAGCCGCAACACGCGCCAGTGCTGCCCCTCGGCCAGCAGGCTGCTGAAGCCGGGCGGCTGGTCGGCCAGGCCGGCCGGCGGCGCCGGGGTGCCGAGGCGCTGGTCGCCGGCCTGCAGCAGATAGCCCAGGGCGTTGCGTCGCTTGAACAGCGGCAGGTCGGCGATGGCCGTGCGGCTGCGCTCCAGGGCCCGGGCCGCGGGCGGCAGGCTGCGGTCACCGCCCTCGCCCAGGGTGGCCAGGTGCAGGGCGGCCGAGCCGAAGTCGAGCATGTCCTCGTCGGCCAGGCGATTCACCTGGCGCAGCACCAGCTGGTAGGTCACCAGGGCGGCGATCAGCCAGCAGGCGAAGATGCCGCACAGCAGCAGCGTCAGCAGCCGCCGGCGCAGCGAGACGGCCGGGCCGTCGGTCATGGAGCCGGCCGCTCGGGCTGGTCGATGCCGTAGCCGATGCCGCGCACGGTGCGGATCAGGCTGGTGCCGAGCTTGCGTCTGAGGTGATGGATATGGACCTCGATGGCGTTGCTCTCGACGTCACCGTCCCAGCCATAGAGCGCCTGCTCCAGGCGATTGCGCGAGAGCACCTTGCCCATGTTTTCCAGCAGCAGGCGCAGCAGGGCGTATTCCCGCGGTGCCAGCTCCACCGGCTGGCCGGCCAGGGTCACCCGGTGGGTGGCCGGATCGACCCGCAGCTCGTTGTGCTCCAGTTGCGGCAGCGCCCGGCCGGCGCTGCGGCGGGTGAGGGCGCGGACCCGGGCGAGCAGTTCGTCCAGGTCGAAGGGTTTGGTCAGGTAGTCGTCGGCGCCGGTGTCCAGGCCGGTGACCCGGTCGGTGACCTTGTCGCGGGCGGTGAGGATCAGCACCGGGGTGGCGTCGCCGCGCTTGCGCAGCGCGGCCAGGACCTCGAGTCCCGAGCGGCGGGGCAGGCCGATGTCGAGCACCACCAGATCGAAGGGATCGGTTTCCAGCGCCGCCTGGGCGGCCTGGCCATCGGTCACCCAGTCGACGGTGTCGCCTTCCAGGGCCAGGCCGGCGCGGATGCCGTCGCCCAGCAGCATGTCGTCTTCGGCCAGTAGTATTCTCATCGGATTTTCCCAGGCGGTTGAGCGGTTTTACCGCTCCGGGCCGGCCTCGGCAAGAGCGGCGACCATCTCCAGGATGGTCAGCCTCCAGCCTAGGCCAGGGCGCTTAAGGCCGGATTAACACGGCTCAGGGACGCTGGGCGCTGACCCGCCAGATCGTATTGCCGACATCGTCGGCCACCAGCAGGCCGCCGTGGCCATCGTTGACCACCCCGACCGGACGTCCCTGGGCCTCTTCCTTGCCATTGAGGAAACCGGTCAGCAGGTCGCGCGGCGGGCCGCTGGGCTTGCCGTTCTGGAAGGGCACGAAGACGACCTTGTAGCCGCTCTTGGGATCGCGATTCCAGGAGCCGTGCTGGCCGACGAACATGCCCTGGCGAAACGCCGTTGGCAAGCCGCTGTCGGCGCTCGCGAAGGCCAAGCCCAGGGAGGCGGTGTGGGTACCCAGGGCGTAGTCCGGGGTCAGCGCCTTGGCCACCAGATCCGGGCGGGGCGGCTGTACCCGGCTGTCCACGGTCTTGCCCCAGTAGCTGTAGGGCCAGCCATAGAAGCCGCCGTCCTGCACCGAGGTGGCATAGTCCGGCACCAGGTCGCTGCCGATCTCGTCGCGTTCGTTGACCACCGTCCACAGTTTGCCGGTGGTGGGCTCCCAGTCCAGCCCATTGGGGTTGCGCAGGCCGGTGGCGAACAGGCGTTTCTGGCCGCTGGCGCGATCCAGCTCCCAGATGGCGGCGCGGCCTTCCTCGATATCCAGGCCGTTTTCGCCGACGTTGCTGTTGGAGCCCACGGTGAGATAGAGCTTCTTGCCGTCGCGACTGGCGATGACGTTCTTGGTCCAGTGGTGATTGATGCCCGCCGGTAGCTCGGTGACCGTCACCGGCTGGCCTTCCAGGCGAGTCGCACCGGGGCGATAGGAGAAGCGCACCAGGGCATCGGCATTGGCGACATAGAAGTCCTCGCCCACCAGCACCATGCCGAACGGCGAATGCAGCTGTTCGGCGAAGACTGTGCGGGTCTCGGCGACGCCATCGCCGTCGGCATCGCGCAACAGGGTGATGCGGTCGGCGCTGGGCACCCCGGCGCCGGCCTTCTTCATGAACAGACCCGCGATCCAGTTCTTGATCCCGGGAAAGCCCTCGCGCTTGGGCGCATTGCTTTCCGCCACCAGCACATCGCCATTGGGCAGCACATAGAGCCAGCGCGGATGGTCCAGGCCACGGGCGAAGGCCTGGACCTGGGTGCCGGGCGCGGCAGTGGGCTTGCCGCCTTCGGGCCAGCCGACCGCCGGGGCCACGTTGATGGTCGGCAGCAGTGTCTTGTGGGGTTCCGGCAGGGTCGGCGTCGGCCCATAGCCGGCTTCGCGCTGCAGGCGCGCGGTCTCGCCGCAGCCGAGCAGGGTCACGGCGGCCAGGGTCAGGGCCAGGGTACGCAAGGGATGGGGCGTGCTCAGGGGCATGGCAGGGCTCTCGCGAGGGGCTCGCAGGATAGAGCCCGGCTGCCGGCGAACGTTCCGGGGCCGGTTCCGTGGCCATCCTGGGCATCTGTGCAGTCCGGTTTTGAAAATGACTCTTTTTACCCTGTCGGTCTTTTTGAGCGCTCGGGCGCTGCGCTCGTTCTTTCACGGATACGGAAAGTCCTGCCGATTCAAGGTGTTAGCGGGACTGCGCCGAGGTCTGCGGAAAAGCGCCGGCTATCTGACGTAAATCAAAGCGTAACCATCTGTTTTTGAACGAAAAAATTCATTAAAGCTGGCGCAGCTGACGCCGATAGCTGCCCCAACAATGACGACGAAGTCGCACCCAGTGGCGCCGCAAGCGGACGCGGTCGCCTGAACTCGCCTACGCCAGGACCCGCTAGCTTGCGGGGGCGGGGAGTCTTTCTTTTCACAGGTGCAGTCATGCAATCCCTTACCCGGCGCTTGCGCCAGTTTTCCCTGCGGCTGGCCGGTACCCTGGCCCTGAGCAGCGCACTCCTGGGTTCGGCCCAGGCGGTCGACCTGGTCGGTCTCAACTTCTCCGGTGCCGGCTTCGCCAGCCAGGTGCTACCCGGCCTCAACAACCGCAACTACATCTTTCCCAGCGAACAGCACTTCAAGGACTGGAGCGCCAAGGGCATCAAGCTGGTGCGCTTTCCGATCATCTGGGAGCGCATCCAGCCCAACCTGAATTCGATGCTGGATCCGGACTATGGCGCCCTGGTCACCCAGACGCTGAATTACGCCCAGAAGTATGGCGTCAAGGTGATCCTCGACCTGCACAACTATGCGCGCTATCGCGGCGAGGTGATCGGCGCCGGCAAGGTCACCTACTTCAACTACTGGGACGTGACCTATCGCCTGGCCTTCCGCTTCGGCAAGCACCCGGCGCTCTTCGGTTACGACATCATGAACGAGCCCCACGACGCCGTGGCCTTCTGGCCGACCGCCGCCCAGCACGGCATCAACGGCATCCGTACCGTGGACAGCGTCCACCCCATCATCGTCGAGGGCAACGGCTGGTCCAGCGCCGCGCGCTGGCCGCAGTGGAACGATCCGCTGCTGGCGCTCAAGGACCCGGCCAACAAGCTGATCTTTTCCGCCCACGTCTATTTCGACAATGACGGTGGCGGCCAGTACGCCAGCAAGGACATGAGCGGCTTCGACCCCATGGTCGGGGTGAATCGCGTCAAGCCCTTCGTCGACTGGCTGAAGAAGAACGGCAAGCAGGGCTACATCGGCGAATTCGGCGTGCCGGACGACGATCCGCGCTGGCTGGTGGCCATGGACAACATGCTGGCCTATCTCAAGCAGCACTGCATTCCGGCCAGCTACTGGGCCGCCGGTCCCGGCTGGGGCAACTACAACCTGGCGGTGGAACCCATCAACGGCGTGGATCGACCCCAGTGGGCGACCCTGAAGAAGTACGTCGACAGCAGCAGCTGCGCGAGCATCGGTCCCAAATAAGCCCGGCCAGCGATGGCGGTCCCCGGGGTCGGCAGGCTACCCTTGTCTTTTAACCGTGCCAGCCCCGAGGACCTCTCATGAGCCAGATTCCCGCCGACCTGCGTTATGCCGCCAGCCACGAATGGGCCCGTCTGGAAGCCGACGGTAGCGTGACCGTCGGCATTTCCGACCATGCCCAGGAAGCCCTGGGCGATGTGGTCTTCATCGAACTGCCGGAAGTCGGCAAGACCCTCGCCGCCGGTGACCAGGCCGGGGTGGTGGAATCGGTGAAGGCGGCCTCGGACATCTATGCCCCGGTGGGCGGCGAGGTGATCGCCGTCAACGAGGCCCTGGCCGACGCCCCCGAGCAGGTCAATGGCGAGCCCTATGGCGCCTGGTTCTTCAAGCTCAAGCCGCAGGATGCGGCCGAGCTGGACAAGCTGCTCGACGCCGACGGCTATCGCGCCGCCAGCGAGAGCTGAGGCGCCATCCGCCGCCCGGACCCCGAGCAAAAAAGAACCCCGCGCGGCGTGGCCGGCGGGGTTCTTTTTTGCCTGGCCCTTACTGGGTCAGGATACGCATGGCGAGATCGCTGTCGCTGGCCTTGAGGCCCGGCTCGGCGGCGCGCATGTCGCGCAGCGCGGCTTCCAGGTAGGGGCCACGGATCTGGCCGTTGCTGGCCAGGTAGGAGCTGGCGTCGTCCTGGGTGGCGGCGACGATCTTGTGGTCGTCACGGCTGGTGGTATAGAACGAGCCCGAGGTCGCCCCGAGGGTCGCGGCATGCCGCCAGAACCGGGCATCCGCATTGGCGGCGGTGGTCGCGGCCAGCAGCGGCAGGCCGATCAGGGAAACCAGAGCAAGCTTCTTCAGGCGCATGGATGAGATCTCCTTCTTGAGGTTTCCTATAGAGAGCTCAGACGTCCTTCGAGTTCCAGCGCCCTGTGCCGGCTTCTTCGCCGGCGCCTAGTGCTGGATCATGCTGTGGATGCGCTCCGCCAGGGCATCAATGTCGAAGGGCTTGATCAGCATGTCCATGTTCTCGCCGAGGAATTCGCCGCGCACCTTGGCGTTCTTGGCATAGCCGGTGATGAACAGCACCTTGAGCTCGGGACGCCGACCACGGGCGATCTCGGCGAGCTGGCGGCCGTTCATGCCGGGCAGGCCGACGTCGCTGATGAGCAGGTCCAGCCGCTGATCGCTCTCGATGATCGGCAGCGCGCCATCGGCATCGCTCGCCTCCAGCGCGGTGTAGCCCAGCTCCGCGAGCACCTCCAGCACGATCATGCGCACCGCGTATTCGTCCTCCACCACCAGCACGGTCTGGCCGGCTTCGGCGCGGGGCGCGACCTTGAGCGTCGGCTGATCGGTGGCGGCGGCCGCCACCTCCGGATGGCGCGGCAGATAGAGACTGATGGTGGTGCCCTGGCCCTGTTCGGTGTCGATGCGCGCGGTGCCGCCGGACTGCTTGACGAAGCCGTAGATCATCGACAGTCCCAGCCCCGTGCCCTGGCCGGCCGGCTTGGTGGTGAAGAAGGGTTCGAAGGCCTTGGCCTTGACCTCCGGTGGCATGCCGGTGCCGGTGTCGGCCACGCTCAGGCGCACATAGTCGCCCGGGGTCAGGGATTCGCGTGCCGCCGCCTCGGCGTCGAGGCTGAGGTTGGCGGTGGCGATGCACAGCTCGCCGCCGGCGGGCATGGCGTCGCGGCCATTGATGACCAGGTTGAGCAGGGCGTTTTCCAGCTGGTGGGTATCGCTGTGGGCCAGCCAGGCGACCGGCGCCAGATCCAGGCGCAGGGCGACGTTTTCGCCCACGGTGCGCACCAGCAGGTCCTGCAGCGAGGCGACCAGCTGGTGGACGTCCACCGGCTGCGGGTCCAGGGTCTGGCGGCGGGCGAAGGCCAGCAGCCGGTGGGTGAGGGCGGCGGCACGGTCGGCCGAATTGACCGCGGCGTTGATGTAGCGATCCAGGTCCTGGGTGCGGCCGTTGGCGATGCGCAGACGGATCAGGTCGAGGGCGCCGACGATGCCGGTGAGCATGTTGTTGAAGTCGTGGGCGATGCCGCCGGTGAGCTGGCCGATGGCTTCCATCTTCTGCGACTGGCGCAGGGCTTCCTCGGTGCGCTCGCGCTCGTAGATCTCGGCGATCAGCCGCGCATGGCTGCGCCCCAGTTCCTGGGTACGCTCGGCGATGCGCTGTTCCAGCTGGTCGGTGGTCTGGCGCGCCTCGGTGACGTCCACGCCGCAGCCCACCAGGCCATGGAATTCGCCGTCGAGCTCCAGGCGCGGGGTGCCCTCCAGGCGTAGCCAGCGCCATTCGCCCTGGGCATTGCGCACCCGCACCTCGGCGCGCAGGGCGCTGTGAGTGGCGACGGCCTGCTTGAAGGCGCCTTCGAAGGCCGGACATTCGCTGTCCGGCAGCAGGGCGCTCCAGCCCTGGTCGTGCAGATCGGCGTCGTGCAGATCGAATTCGCTGGCGAAGCGCTGGTTGACGAATTGCAGCTGGCCGTCGGCGTCGCAGGCCCAGATCAGTACCGGGGCGCTGTCGGCCATGAGCCGGAAGCGGCCCTCGCTCTCGCGCTGGGCGTCCTGGGAGCGCTGCCGGCAGATGGCCGACCAGAGCCGGTCGGTGACGTCGCGCAGAAATTGCACCTCGCCTTCCGTCCACAACCGGGCGCGCTGGTCATGGGCGACGAACAGTGCGCGCAGGCGACCGTCTTCATAGAGCGGGATGTCCACCAGCGCCGCGATCTCCAGATCGAGCAGGCGCTGCGCATTGGCCTGGGCGCGCGGGTCCTGGCTGACGTCGTCGATCACCAGGGGCGCTTCGCCCTCCTGGCTGCCCAGGCTGTCGGGGGCGAGCAGCGGATAGGCCAGGGCCTGGTCGAAGTGGCCGTTGGGCGTCCACATCTGGTGCGGGACGAAGGTGCCGCGACTCTCGTCCAGACGGGCATAGCCAACCCGGCGCAGGCCCAGTCGGGTACCCACCAGTTCCAGGGCCGCGGCCACCCCGGCGCTTTCCGGGTCGCCTTCGCGCAGGCGGTCGCCCAGTTCGATGAGGGCGTGCTGGCGGGCTTCGGCAGCGCGGCGCTCCTCGATCTGCCGGCGCAGCTGGCGATTGGTCTCGCTGATGCGATCGGCGTCATGGCGTTCGCGGGTGATGTCGCGGGCGATGCCCACCAGCCGCCGCTGACCGCCGGGCTCCAGGCGTTCGCGGCCGCGGATGCTCAGCCACACCGGTTCGCCCTGGCGCGGACTGCGCACGCGAAAGGTCAGCCGCAGGTCATAGGCATTGCCGCCGCCCTGGATGGCCGCGCTGACATAGGCTCGCACCCGGGGCGCATCGGCGGGGTGCAGGGCGCGCAGCAGCGCCGCGCCGCGCAGGGTGCAGCGGCGCTCCGTGGCCCCGACCAGATGGGCGAGGCGCGAATCCCAGCTGATCAGGTCGCGGTCGATGTCATAGTCCCAGACGCCCAGGTCGGCCACGTCCATGGCCAGGGCGATGCGCTGCTCGGCCAGGCGCAGGGCGTCGGCCGCGGCGGTGCGCTCGATGACGATGCGGATGCGCTCGGCCACCTCGCGTACCAGGGCGACGTCGCCGATGGTCCAGTGGCGGGGCGTGTCGGCATAGAGGAACAGCAGACCCACCAGCTGTTCTTCGGCGAGCAGGGGCACCACCAGGCCGGCGCGCACGCCATGCTCCACCAACTGGGTGCGCATCTCGCCCAGGCGACTGTCCTGGGTGCTGTCTTCCACGCTGACGATGATGCCGCGGCGCAGCTCCTCCACCGCCGAGGTGTGCCAGTGCGCCAGGCTGGGCAGGTTGAGACGGTGGGTTCGGCCCTGTTCGAGCCAGTCGCTGTCGATGGTCAGGCTGCCGTCGCGGCCGACCCGGGCATAGCCGATGCGCTGCACGGCGAGCAGGTGGCCGAGGCTGTCGCCCAGTACCGAGGCGACTTCGCCGGTGTGGGTCACGCCATGCAGCAGGTCGCCCAGTTCGAGCAAAAAGCGCTGGCGGTCATGGCTGCGGATGCGTTCGCTGAGGTCGACGAAGGTGCAGATGGCGCCCTGGACCTCGCCGTCGCGCCAGAGCGGCTGGGCGCGCCATTCCACCGGCAGCAGACTGCCGTCCTCGCGCAGCAGGGCGTCGGCGGACAGGTGCAGGGTGGCGCCTTCGCTGGCGGCGCGCTGCAGGGCCCGGGCGCCATCCTCGCTGCGGGCGGAGCTGAGCCGGGTGTCCAGGCGCTCGCCGAGGATGTCGCGGTCCTCGGGCAAGCCGAGCATCTGCCGGAAGGCGCGGTTGCAGAGGGTGGCACGGCCCTGGCGATCCAGGGCGCAGAAGCCCTCGTGGGTCGATTCGAGCAGCAGGTGGGCGAAGGCCTCGCTCTCCCGCAGCGCCGTTTCCGCTCGCTTGCGGCTGTCGATGTCCTGGGCCACGCCCACCCAGTGCTCGATCTCGCCGCTGGCATTGGTGAAGGGCATGGTGCGGGTTTCGAACCAGCGATAGTGACCCTCGGCATCGCGCAGCTGCAATTCCAGGCTGCCGGCGACGCGTTGCTCGCGCACCTCGCGCCAGCGCCGCAACAGCTGCGGACGCTGCTCGGGATGGATGGCGCCGGCCCAGAGATCGGGGTCGGCGACCACGCTGGCCGGACTCAGGCCGCTGTATTCGTACCAGTAGCGATTGGCGTATTCGAAGCTGCCATCGGGCCGCGCGAACCAGATGATCTGCGGATTGACGTCCATTAGCGCGCGGTAGTGGGTTTCGTCGAGGGTGCTGTGCCGCGCCGGCGAGGCCGCCTGCAGCCGCGTCTCGAACAGGCGCAGCACCTGGCGCGCCAGGCGTTCGAGGCCGCTCAGGCGTGCGGCGTTCAGCTCGCGCGGTTGCCAGTCGAGCACGCAGAGGGTGCCGAGAAAGACGCCTTCGGCCGTCCGCAGCGGGGCGCCGGCATAGAATCTCAGCCCGGCCGGATCGGTCACCAGGGGATTGTCGGTAAAGCGCGGATCCTGGCTCAGGTCTTCGATCTGCCGCGCTTCCCGGGCGTCGTGCAGGTGCTGGCAGAAGGACAGCGCCAGGGGAATTTCCGCCACGCCCAGGCCGCGTTCGGCGATGAACAGCTGCTGCTCCTCGCCAAGCAGGTTGACCGCGGCGATGGGCGTCTCGCAGAGGGTGGCCGCCAGTTCCACCAGGTCGTCGAGGGCCGGCTCCGGCTGGCCGTCGAGCAGGCCGCAGGTGGCCAGGAGCGCCTGGCGGCGACGGCGCTGCTCGGCGTCCTCGGCACCCACGGCAGGGTTCACGACGGTTGTCTGCACGGCTGGCTATCCTTGTTCCGCTCGCGGGCTGCTGGACCTAACGTTCGCTCTGGGGCGTGACGCGCAGGACTTCTTCCACGGTGGTGAAGCCGGCGGCGATCTTTTGCGCACCGGACAGCCGCAGGCTGCGCATGCCTTCCTTGAACGCCTGCCGCCGCAGCGCGGTGATGTCGGTATCCGCCGTCACCAGTTCGCGCAGACTATCGGAGAGGGTGAGGATTTCGTATACCCCGGCACGACCGCGATAGCCGGTGTCACGACATTCCGGGCAACCCACCGGCTGCATGGCGCCGGTGGGCAGCGGGGCGTTCCACGGCTTGGTCAGTTCCTGCCAGGCGGCCGGGTCCAGTTCGGTGGGCGTCTTGCAGGCCGGGCAGAGGGTCCGCACCAGCCGCTGGGCCATGACGCCGAGCACCGTGGCGCGGATCAGGTAGTAGGGCACGCCCAGTTCGATCAGGCGACTCACCGAGCTGGGGGCATCGTTGGTGTGCAGGGTGGAGAGCACCAGGTGACCGGTCAGGGCCGCCTGGATGGCCATCTCGGCGGTCTCCAGGTCGCGGATCTCGCCGATCATGATGATGTCCGGGTCCTGGCGCATCAGCGCCCGCACGCCGCTGGCGAAGGTCACCTCGATGTTGGGCTGCACCTGCATCTGGTTGAAGGCATCCTCCACCATCTCGATGGGGTCTTCGATGGTGCAGACATTCACCTCGGGCGTGGCCAGCTGCTTGAGGGTGGTGTACAGGGTGGTGGTCTTGCCCGACCCCGTGGGACCGGTGACCAAGATGATGCCGTTGGGTTGCCCGGTCATGCCGGCCCAGCGGCGCAGGTCATCGGCGGAGAAGCCGAGCTGGTCGAAACTCTTGAGCAGCACGTCCGGGTCGAAGATCCGCATCACCAGCTTCTCGCCGAAGGCGGTGGGCATGGTCGACAGCCGCAGCTCCACTTCCTTGTCGCCGGCCATGCGCGTCTTGATCCGGCCGTCCTGGGGCTTGCGCTTCTCGGCCACGTTCATGCGCCCGAGGTTCTTGATCCGGCTGACCACCGCCAGGGTGACCTGGGCCGGGAACTGGTAGACGGTGTGCAGCACGCCATCGATGCGAAAGCGTACCGCCCCCTGTTCGCGCCGTGGCTCGACGTGGATATCGCTGGCGCGCTGCTGGAAGGCGTACTGGAACAGCCAGTCGACGATATTGACGATGTGGGCGTCGTTGGCATCCGGCTCGCTGTCGCTGGCGCCCAGGTTGACCAGTTGCTCGAAGTTGCCGACGCCGCTGCTCTTCTGCTCCACCGCCGAGGCGCCGGTGACCGAGCGTGCCAGGCGGAAGAATTCCTGGGTGTAGCGGGTGATGTCGGCGGGGCTCGCCACCACGCGCTTGATCGGCCGTTGCAGCACATGGGTGAGGTTGCTCTCCCAACTGTGCACGAAGGGCTGGGCGCTGGCCACCGTCACCTCGTCCGGGCTCACCGCCACGGCGAGGATCTTGTTGCGCTGGGCGAAGGCGTAGGACATCAGCGGGGTGATCGAGGCGACGTCCACCTTGAGCGGATCGATGCGGTAGAAGGGCTGGCCGGAATACTCGGCCAGCCAGCGGGTCAGGCTGTCCAAGTCCAGCTTGCGCCCGGGCCGGGCGAGATCGTCCACGCTCTGCGCCGCGAGGAATTCCAGCGGATGCTGTTGCGGATTGGCGGAGCCACGCCGTAGCAGCAGGCACTGTTCGGCGGTCTGCTGGTCGATCCGCTGCTGGCTGACCAGCTCGCGCAGGATATCGCCCAGGTCGAGCCAACGATCAGCGGAAGGGGAAGCTATGGCGGACATCTGGACTCCTTGAAAAGGTGGTCGCACTCGGGGTGGCGCCCGGTGCCTGACCGGGGACGACCCGCCTGCGCTACCCGCCAGGTTGGTCGCCTCCTCCAGCATAGCGATTTTGTATTAAGGAATCGCTCGCGGCCTTGTGCCATCAGGATGGACGGCCGGATACGCCAGGCGTTCCCGCCATTCGGCGGCTCAGGTCAGGGCTTTCCAGGGCGCCAGGCCATGGACCAGGCGCGCCTGCTCGGCTACCCCGGCGAGGTCGCCATGGGCGCTCAGCGGCGCCAGCTTGCCCAGTTCGCCATACAGCCGATCGGCTTCGGGCAGGTCCAGCGCGCCCCGCGCCAGGTGCAGCCAGACCTGCATGCGCTCCAGGCGCGGCAGCTGCTGCTCGATCAACTCGGGTTCGGTGATGGCGCGCAGCAGCGGCAGCTCGGCCGCTTCCAGGGCGAGGAAGCGCGGCAGCCACTGGCCCAGGGGCGTCGCGCCCTGGCGTTCGCCACGGCCGGTGCGGCCCTGGGTCCAGGCGCGCTCGTGCAGCCAGCGCGCGGCGCGCAGGGAGAACAGGCCCCAGCGCGGCTGCTCCAGTTCGGCGGCGAAGCGCTGCGGTGCCTGGCGGCGGGCTTCCTCGTCGTCCTGGCCGATGGCGGCCAGCGGGCGCCAGTCGGCGAGCAGCTCGTCGAGGGTCTGGCGCAGGTCGCGGCTGGTGGCCCGCGGAGCGGCCTGGCCAAGGCTGCCGAGCAGGGCGCGCAGGTCGATCAGCTGGTGCACCCAGTCCACCAGCAGGCGCCAGTGGCCATTCCAGCGATACTGTTCGGCCAAGCGCTGGCTGCCGGCCAGCAGGTGTCCGCCGAGGCGGGCGACGGCCTCGTCCAGCGGCGTTTCGGCGTCGAGTTCCGGCGCAGAGAGGTAGAGGGTGTAGCTCGCCGCATCGTGCAGGCGATAGCCACGCTCGGCCTTGCTGATGTCGCA
The DNA here is from genome assembly GCF_030175875.1 of Pseudomonas sp. HR1. Lineage (NCBI taxonomy): Bacteria > Pseudomonadati > Pseudomonadota > Gammaproteobacteria > Pseudomonadales > Pseudomonadaceae > Pseudomonas > Pseudomonas sp. HR1. The sequence goes on along the minus strand of NZ_JASNRF010000001.1, from coordinate 604,177 downwards.
GGGCATCAGCGGGAATTCGGCGGCCAGTTGCTCGGCCAGTTCCAGCAGCGCGGCCGGTTCGCCCTGGCGCAATTCCAGCTCGACCTCGGCGATGGCCTCGCGCTGGTCGCCGGCACGCACCTCGCCCTGGTCGAGGGCGACTTCGATGATGGTCCGGGCCTTGCCCCGGCCCCAGGCGATCTCCGCGGCGTCGCGGACGAAATCGGTGTCGAACACCGGCTGCAGGCGGCGCAGGTCCAGGTCGGCCAGTTCCGCCGGCCAGCAGCTGTCGTCGAACAGCGCGGTGTCCAGGGTGGCATCGGCCAGCGGCCATTCCCACTCGTTGCGCTCGGACAGCCCGGCCAGGCTCTGGCCGCGACTCTTGAGCGTCTGGATGAAGCGCTCGCCATCACGCCGCACACGCAGGGCGACCTTGGCATGGGCCAGGTCGCGGGTGTCGGTGTCGTAATAGCAGTTGGACAGCTCGTGGCGCTGCCAGCCGTCCTTGCAACGCTTCTTCAGCAGCGGATGAGCGCGCAGGGCGTCGAGGGTGGCCGCACTGGCGCGCAGCTTGATTTCGGTTTCTTTGGCCATTGGAGGATCCTGGCGCCGGAAGAGAACGGTCCGGCTCCGTGCCGAGCGCGTCATGACGACGGACGGCGAGAACGTGGGCGCTAGTTTAGCCCGTCCCGCCCCCCTGGCGCATGAAGGTTTCATCGCGCGGCGGATGGCGCCATGATGGAGGCGTGACCAGGAGACCCCGCATGACCCTGCCCGCGCTGAAAGCTCTGTTCTCAACCCTGATCGCCGAAAGCTCGGTGAGCTGCACCCAGCCGTCCCTGGACCAGTCCAACGCCGGCGTCATCGCCCGCCTGAGCGACTGGTTCGGCGCCCTGGGCTTCGCCTGCGAGACCCAGGAGGTAGCGCCGGGCAAATTCAACCTGATCGCCACCCTGGGCAGCGGGCCGGGCGGTCTGGTGCTGGCCGGCCACACCGATACCGTGCCCTATGACGCCGCCCTCTGGCAGGCCGATCCCCTGCGTCTGCGCGACGCCGATGATCGCTGGTACGGCCTGGGCAGTTGCGACATGAAGGGCTTCTTCGCGCTGATCCTCGAGGCGGTGCGCGACCTGGATCCGCGGCAGTTGCGCCAGCCGCTGATCGTGCTGGCTACCTGCGACGAGGAATCCTCCATGGATGGCGCCCGGGTGCTGGCCGAAGCCGGCCGCCCCCTGGGGCGCGCCGCGGTGATCGGCGAGCCGACCGGATTGCGGCCGATCCGCCTGCACAAGGGCATCCTCATGGAGCGCATTGACATCCTCGGCCAGAGCGGCCACTCCTCCGATCCGAGCCTGGGCCACAGTGCCCTGGACGCCATGCAGGCGGTGATGGGCGAGCTGCTCGACCTGCGCGCCCAGTGGCAGCGCGAATACCGCAATCCGCTGTTCCTGGTGCCCCAGCCAACGCTGAATCTGGGCTGCATCCATGGCGGCGACAATCCCAACCGCATCTGCGGCCAGTGCGCCCTGGAATTCGACCTGCGCCCCCTGCCGGGCATGCAGCCCGAAGCCCTGCGCCAGGCCATCCGCGGGCGGCTGCTGCCGGTCGCCGAACGCTTCGGGGTGCGGATCGACTACCAGCCGCTGTTTCCCGCCGTGCCGCCCTTCGAGCAGCCCGCCGAGGCCGAACTGGTGCGCCTGGCGGAGCGGCTCACCGGCCACCGCGCCGAGGCCGTGGCCTTCGCCACCGAGGCGCCCTATCTGCAGGCGATCACCCAGGAGGTGCTGGTGCTCGGCCCCGGCGACATCAGCTGCGCGCACCAGCCCGAGGAGCACCTGGCGCTGGCGCGGATCGCGCCTACCGTCGAGCTGCTGCAGCAGCTGATCGGCCACTACTGCCTGGGCGCGGCCGCCGCGGTCCGATGAACAGACCCGCGCGTCCGGCGTGACTTTTTGTAAACTCCAGACGGTCTACTGAGGCTGTCTGCCCATCCGCTCCCTGTCGAGGAACCCCCGTGCTGCGACGACGCTGAACGCCCTGCCTGCCCTCGTTCACCCTCCCGCCTATCCTCCAAGGGTCTTCGTCTCGATGCACGAATACGTCAACTGGCTTCGCCACGCCTCGCCCTATATCAACGCCCACCGCGACGCCACCTTCGTCGTCATGCTGCCCGGTGACGGCGTCGCCCACCCCAACTTCGGCAATATCGTCCACGACCTGGTGCTGCTGCACAGCCTGGGTGTGCGCCTGGTGCTGGTCCACGGCTCCCGTCCGCAGATCGAATCGCGCCTGGCCGCGCGTGGCATCGAGCCGCGCTTCTACAACGACCTGCGCATCACCGACGGCCCGACCCTGGAAGCGGTGATCGACGCCGTCGGCAGCCTGCGCAGCGCCATCGAGGCGCGCCTGTCCATGGACATGGCCGCCTCGCCCATGCAGGGCTCGCGGCTGCGCGTCGCCAGCGGCAATCTGGTCACCGCACGCCCGGTCGGGGTGCAGGATGGCGTCGACTTCCACCACACCGGCGAAGTCCGCCGCATCGACCGCCGCGGCATCGGCCGCCTGCTCGACGAGCGCACCATCGTGCTGCTCTCGCCGCTGGGCTACTCGCCCACCGGCGAGACCTTCAACCTGGCCTGCGAAGACGTCGCCATGCGCGCCGCCATCGACCTGGGCGCCGACAAGCTGGTGCTCTACGGCGCCGAGCCGGGCCTGCTGGACGAACACGGCGCCCTGATCCGCGAGATCGGCCCGCAACAGATCCCCACCCATCTGGCGCGCCTGGGCAGCTCCTACCAGGCCGAACTGCTCGACGCCGCCGCCCAGGCCACCCGCGGCGGCGTACGTCGCTGCCACATCGTCGGTTACGCCGAGGACGGCGCCCTGCTCACCGAACTCTTCACCCGCGCCGGCAGCGGCACCCTGGTGGCCCAGGAGCCTTTCGAGACCCTGCGCGAGGCGACCATCGCCGACGTCGGCGGCCTGATGGAGCTGATCCGCCCGCTGGAAGAACAGGGCATCCTGGTGCGCCGTTCCCGCGAGGTGCTGGAGCGCGAGATCGAGCAATTCAGCATCGTCGAACGCGAAGGCCTGATCATCGCCTGCGCGGCGCTCTATCCCATCGCCGACTCGGCGGCGGGCGAGCTGGCGTGCCTCGCGGTCAATCCCGACTACCGCCACGGCGGTCGCGGCGACGCCCTGCTGGCCCGCATCGAACAACGCGCCCGCGAGCGCGGCCTGAGCACCCTGTTCGTGCTCACCACCAAGACCGCCCACTGGTTCCGCGAACGCGGCTTCGAACCCAGCAGCGTGGAGCGCCTCCCTGCGGCGCGGGCATCGCTGTACAACTTCCAGCGCAATTCGAAGATTTTCGAGAAGGGCTTGTAAGAGCGCGCGCTCGTAGGTTGGGCTGAGACGGCTGTATCGTCGAAGCCAATACTGCCAAGTCCCACCGTCATCGCGGCCATGGGCCGCTCCTACAGATTCAAGGCACGCCTGTAGGAGCGGCCCATGGCCGCGATAGCGCCAGTCCCAACGGAAACCGCTACAAGGCGGAGCTGGCTCTTCCTGCATCGATACCGGAAGGCGCCTTCACAACCATCGATTCGCCCGCTGGCGTTTGGAGACGTAGCGTGGAAAACCGCGCAGCGTTTTCCACTAATGGGCACCGCCGCTCTCAGTGGACAAGGCTGCGCCGTTGTCCACGCTACGGGCTACGGGCTACGGGCTACGGGCTACGGGCTGTTCAGGGTTCTTCATCCAGAACCTCCAGGCTGGCGAATCGCCCCGTTCAGGAGGGCGAGCGCCAGTGTCGTGAAGTGGGTTGAGCCGCATGGGTGCGGCGAGAGGTCCAGTGGGCCATGGACGGCCCATCTGGACCGACCCCGGAACGGCGCTGGCGTGAGCGAAACGTAGCGTAGCGAAGTAACAGCCGTAGGCTGGCCCGAAGGGCGAGCAACGCGAGTCACCCGGAGCGCAGCGGAGGGCCGGATGGTCGGGGCAAGCGTTTTTGCTTACTTTTTTCCGGGGCGCGCAGCCGCGACTGAAAAAAGTGAGTCGCCCGAGGGGGCGAAACAAGATCCATCAGCAAAGCACGACAATCAGCTAAGGCACCAACAAGCTCTTTGGCACTTGGCACCGCAATGTTGGGCTTCGCTCCGCTCAACCCAACCTACGCATCTACACCCCGATCGTCGCCAGAATGCTCGCCTGATACGCCGCCACGAAGGTATCGAAATCCCCCTGGGGCGCCGCCTCGATCTCCGCCTGCTCTTCCAGCGACTGGCGTGCCATCTGGGCATAGCAGGCCTGCTCGCCGGCGCTCAGCGGGTGGCTGGCGAAATAGGCCGCATGAGCCTCGCTCTGGCGCAGGCCGAAGTCGGCGAAGCTCTCGCCTCTTTCGCGCAGCTCCTGCAGCACCCGCGCCGAGGGGGTGAGGCGGACATCGGCGACCTTCTGCCGCTGCACCGCCACCGCCCGGCGATGGGCGTCGCCGCCCAGGCTGGCGTCCAGGGTCTCGGCGCAGCGCTCGATCTGGTCGAGCATCTCCGCCGCCCAGTCGATCATGGTCACCGAGGCGCCATGACGCTGCAGGCGCAGGCCGGGCTTGCGGCCTTCGCGCACCACGCTGGCGAAGTTGTCGGTGCATTCGCTGCACTCGCCGTTGAGCGGCGGGCTGCCTTCCAGGGCGCAATAGAGCAGGAAGGCGTCGAGGAACAGCGCGGCGGTGGTATCGATGCCCAGCGGCAGGAAGGGATCGATGTCCAGGCAGCGCACCTCGATGTACTGCACGCCGCGCGCCATCAGCGCCTGCACCGGCCGCTCGCCGCTGCGGGTGACGCGCTTCGGGCGGATGGTGGCGTAGTACTCGTTCTCGATCTGCAGGATGTTGGTGTTGAGCTGCACCCACTCGCCGTTCTGGTGCGTGCCGATCTCCGCATAGGGCGGGTAGGGCGTACCCACCGCGCGTCTCAGGCTCTCGGTATAGGTGGTCAGATCGTTGTAGTCCGGCGTCAGGCTGGCCTGGGCGTTGCTCTGATAGCCCAGGTCGCTCATGCGTAGGCTGGTGGCATGGGGCAGGTACAGGGTCCGCTCGTCGAGGGTCTGCAACCGATGTGGCCGGCCCCGCAGGAAGCCTGCGTCCAGCGCCGGCGAGGCGCCGAACAGGTACATCAGCAGCCAGCTGTAGCGGCGGAAGTTGCGGATCAGGGCGATATAGCGCGCCGACTGGTAGTCGCGGGCATCGCGGGCGTCGCCTTCCTGCTGGCGCAGGAGCTCCCAGGCCGCTTCCGGCAGCGAGAAGTTGTAGTGGATGCCGGCGATGCACTGCATGGTGCGGCTATAGCGCAGGGCCAGGCCGCGGCGGTAGACGTGCTTGAGCCGGCCGATGTTGGAGCTGCCGTAGTCGGCGATGGGGATCTCGTCCTCCGCCGGCAGCGCGCAGGGCATGGAGCCGCTCCAGAGGCGCTCGCCGTCGAGTTCGGCGACCGCGGCGCGGTGCACCCGATCCAAGGCGTCCAGCACGTCGGGGGTGCGGGTGCCGGTGGGGGTGATGAATTCGAGCAGGGCCTCGGAGTAGTCCGTGGTGATCTGCGGATGGGTCAGGGCCGAGCCCAGCGCCTGGGGATGGGGGCGGCGGGACAGCTGGCCACGGGCGTCCACCCGCAGGGTCTCGCGCTCGATGCCGTGCAGGCATTCGGCGAGAAGGGTGGGATCAGCGCCGAGCAGGGCCAGGCGGCGGGACAGGATATCGCTCAAGTTGACTTCCTATGGCGGTACTCGCCCCGGGCAGGGTAGAAGAAACCGACTGAAATGAGGGTTGCCGGCCAGGGCCGACGCGGGGGCAGCAGTCACTGCTGCGGTCCGGGTTCAAGCCTCAGACCGCAACCCGCTCAGTTGTCTCCCAGCGTAGCTCAGGCGACGGCAAAGGGCGATATGCGCCGCTTCGCTGCCGCCCGCTCTGGCCGGTCACAGACAGGCGAAGGTCGCCTGGGCCAGGGCGATCAGCTTGTCGCCCTGATGCACCTGGGCTTCCAGCACATGGGTCTTGCGGCCCGGGTGGATCACCCGGGCGCGGCAGACCAGTTCGCCGTCGCTGACGCCACGCACGTAGTTGACCTTGCATTCCAGGGTCACGCTGCCGGCCTGGCCATCGAACAGGCTGTGGCTGGCCTGGCCCAGGGCGGTGTCGATCAGCGAGAAGATGGCACCGCCATGCAGCTTGCCGTGCAGGTTGATGAGCGTGTCCTGCACGCTCATGCGCACCTCGGACTCGCCACCCCCGGCCTTGTGGATGGTCATGCCCAGCAGGGTGCTGAAGGCGCTGTCTTTGCCTGCGAGAGAACCGCTCATGCCTATTTCCTCAGTTGCTTGGCGTTGGCGAACAGGGACGCCATGGCATTGTTGGCCGGCGCGGCCTGGGTTTGGCGCGGGGCGCCCTTGTCGGTGCGCGGCTTGCCACCGTTGCCGCGGGTCTGGCCGCCGGGCTTGCCATCGACCTTCTCGCCGGGGGTGTCGCCCATGCGCATGGACAGTCCCACGCGATTGCGCGGCACGTCCACCTCCATCACCTTTACCTTGACGATGTCGCCCGCCTTGACCACCTCGTAGGGATCCTTGACGAACTTCTCCGACAGCGCGCTGATGTGCACCAGGCCGTCCTGGTGCACGCCGATGTCGACGAAGGCACCGAAGTTGGTGACGTTGGTGATGACGCCCTCCAGCACCATGCCGGGCTTGAGGTCGGAAAGCTTCTCCACGCCGTCCTGGAACACCGCGGTCTTGAACTCCGGACGCGGATCGCGACCCGGCTTGTCCAGTTCCTGGAGGATGTCGGTCACCGTCGGCAGGCCAAAGCTCTCATCGGTGAACTTCTTCGGATCCAGCCGCTTGAGAAAGGCCGAATCGCCGATCAGCGAGCGGATGTCGCGACCGGTGTCGGCGGCGATGCGCTGCACCAGGGGATAGGTCTCCGGGTGCACCGCCGAGGCGTCCAGCGGATTGGCGCCGCTCATCACGCGCAGGAAGCCGGCGGCCTGCTCGAAGGTCTTGTCGCCCAGGCGCGGCACCTTCTTCAGGGCCTCACGGGTGGCGAAGGCGCCGTTGGCATCGCGGAATTGCACGATGTTCTGCGCCAGGGTGGCGTTGAGCCCGGAGATCCGCGCCAGCAGGGCGGCGGAAGCGGTATTCACGTCCACGCCCACGGCGTTCACGCAGTCTTCCACCACGGCGTCCAGGCTGCGCGCCAGCTTGAGCTGGGAGACGTCGTGCTGGTACTGGCCCACGCCGATGGACTTGGGCTCGATCTTCACCAGCTCGGCCAGCGGATCCTGCAGGCGGCGGGCGATGGACACGGCGCCACGCAGGGAGACGTCCAGCTCGGGAAATTCCCGGGCGGCCAGTTCCGAGGCGGAATACACCGAGGCACCGGCTTCGCTGACCATCACCTTGGTCAGGCCGAGTCCCGGGTACTTGCTGATCAGCTCGCCGGCCAGCTTGTCGGTCTCGCGGCTGGCGGTACCGTTGCCGATGGCGATCAGGTCCACGCCATGCTTGGTGCAGAGCACGCCGAGGGTGGCCAGGGTCTGGTCCCACTGATTGCGCGGCGCATGGGGATAGACGGTGTCGGTGGCCAGCAGCTTGCCCGTGGCGTCCACCACGGCGACCTTGCAGCCGGTACGCAGACCCGGGTCCAGCGCCAGGGTAGTGCGCGGGCCGGCCGGCGCGGCCAGCAGCAGGTCGTGCAGGTTGCGGGCAAAGACCGCGATGGCCTCTTCCTCGGCCTTTTCGCGCAGCTCGCCGAGCAGGTCGGTTTCCAGGGAGGTATAGAGCTTGACCTTCCAGGTCCAGCGCACCACCTCGGAAAGCCACTTGTCCGCGGCGCGGCCCTGGTTCTTCAGCTCGAAATGCGCGGCGATCAGGCCTTCGCAGGGATGGGCGATGCCCGGGCCTTCTTCGCCGAGCTTGAGCGCGGCGCTGAGCATGCCCTCGTTGCGGCCGCGGAAGATCGCCAGGGCGCGGTGCGAGGGCACCGCCTTGAAGGGCTCGTCATGCTCGAAGTAGTCGCTGAACTTGGCGCCTTCGGTCTCCTTGCCGGGCACCAGTCGTGCGCTGAGGATGGCGTCCTGCTGCAGGACGCCGCGCAGCCGCGCCAGCAGGTCGGCGTCTTCGGCGAAGCGCTCCATGAGGATGTACTTGGCGCCTTCCAGAGCGGCCTTGACGTCCGCCACGCCCTTGTCCGCGTCGACATAGCCGGCGGCTTCGGACTCCGGGGTCAGGGTCGGATCCTGCAGCAGCGCCTCCGCCAGCGGGCCGAGGCCGGCTTCCAGGGCGATCTGGCCCTTGGTGCGGCGCTTCTGCTTGTAGGGCAGATAGAGGTCTTCCAGGCGGGTCTTGGTGTCGGCCAGGTTGATCTCGCGGGCCAGTTCGGGGGTCAGCTTGCCCTGCTCCTCGATGGAGGCCAGCACCGCGCCGCGGCGCTCTTCCAGCTCGCGCAGATAGCGCAGCCGCTCTTCGAGATGACGCAGCTGGGTGTCGTCCAGGCTGCCGGTGACTTCCTTGCGGTAACGGGCGATGAAGGGCACGGTCGACCCTTCGTCGAGCAGGGCCACGGCGGCGGCGACCTGTTGCGGGCGGGCGCCGAGCTCTTCGGCGATGCGGCTATTGATATCCATCGGGCTACCTGGCTTGCACGAGAAAAAGCGGGCGGCAGTATACCCGAGCCCGCCGGAGCCCTGCCTCCCATGCCGGCACCGCCACCCCGGAGTGGGCAAAATCTGCTAACAATGGCCCAATGCCGCGGTCGGATGGCCTACGGCATAATCCAGTGCTAGATCACAAGGAGATATTATGAGCACCCCCGTTGCCCCGGAAGGTGAAAAGATCCTGGTCGTCGACGACGACGCCCGGTTGCGTCGCCTCTTGGAGCGTTTTCTGGCCGAGCAGGGTTATCGCGTGCGCACCGTCGAGAGCGCCGAACAGATGGACCGCCTGCTGGCGCGCGAGGTCTTCAACCTGGTCGTGCTGGACCTGATGATGCCCGGCGAAGACGGCCTGTCCGCCTGCGGCCGGTTGCGCGAGAGCGGCAACCGCATCCCCATCATCATGCTGACCGCCAAGGGCGACGAAGGCAGCCGCATCCAGGGCCTCGACCAGGGCGCTGACGACTATCTGGCCAAGCCCTTCAATCCGCTGGAGCTGGTGGCTCGCATCAAGGCCGTGCTACGCCGTCAGGCGCCGGTGGTGCCCGGCGCCCCCGCCGGGACCGACGAGGTGGTGACCTTTGGCGACTACGCCCTGCACCTGGCCACCCGCGAACTCAAGCGCGGCGAAGAGACCCACATGCTTACCACCGGCGAATTCGCCGTGCTCAAGGCACTGGTCGACCACGCCCGCGAGCCGCTGACCCGCGACAAGCTGATGAACCTGGCCCGCGGTCGCGAATGGGACGCCCTGGAGCGCTCCATCGATGTGCAGATCTCGCGCCTGCGCCGGATGATCGAACCCGATCCGTCCAAGCCGCGCTATATCCAGACCGTCTGGGGCGTGGGCTACGTCTTCGTACCGGACGGCGCCGGCAAATAAGCTCTCACCGCCACACTTAGGTGTCGACGATACAGAGCGTGTTCAAAGTCTTGCGAGCTAGAGTCAAACGAGGCGAAAAGACCTGAGGAAGCGGAGTTTACAAGGCGTAAATGAGCATTCCGAAGGTCTTTTCAACGCTGTTTGGCCGACGCGCAGCTGACTTTGAATAGGCTCAGGCGAACAGCCCCTGATGCACGCCGACCAGCAGGAAAATCCCCAGCAGCGCGCGATAGATGATGAAGGGCCAGGTCGAGAAGCGCTCCAGAAAGCGCATCAGGCCCCAGATCGCGGCAAAGGCCGACAGGCTCGCCACCAGCAATCCCACCAGCAGCAGCGACCAGGCTTCGGCCGGGATGTGCGCGTGCCAGAGCACCACCAGCTCCTTGAGTCCGGCCAGGGCGATGGCCGGCAGACCCAGCAGGAAGGAGAAGCGTGCGGCTTCTTCGCGACGCAGATTGAGGAACATGGCGGCGGTCAGGGTCGAGCCCGAGCGGGACACGCCCGGAATCAGCGCTCCGACCTGGGCGATCCCCACGATCAGCGCATCGCGCAGCCGCATTTGCGAGATGTCCCTGTTGTGCCGGCAGATCCGCTCCGCCAGCGCCAGCAGCGCGGCCATGGCCAGGCAGGCGTAGCCGATGACGCTGAGGCCGCGCAGCGGCGAGTCGCAGGCGTTGAGCAGGGGCGCCAGCAGCAGACCGGCGATGCAGATGGGAATGGTCGCCAGCACGATCATCACCGCCAGCAGGAAGTCCGGGCTGTCGAAGTCGCGCTGGCGCACCGCGGCCAGGCTGCCGCGGGTCACGCCACTCACATCGCGCCAGAAATAGCTGATCACCGCGGCCAGCGCCGCCATCTGCATGGCGGCGGAAAAGGCCGAGCCGGGGTCGCGCCAGCCGAGCAGGGCGGGTACCACCCGCATGTGTGCCGTGGACGAAATGGGAAGCAGCTCGGTGATACCCTGCACCACGCCGAGAAAGGCGATCTGCGCGTAGCTGAGCGAGGCGAAGCCGATGTCCAGGCCGGTCTGGCAGATGTCGGACACGAGAGAACTCCAGGTTGAAGGGAAGAAATGGACGAGCAAATGTATCCGAATGTGTCCGCGTCCGGTGGCCTATCTGGACCCTGCAATCCCAGAGGTTGTGATGGCTTTCGCGCCGTTTTGCGCGGAAATCCGGACCGATGAAGGCGCCCAGCTGGTTTCCCCAGAGTTTCTTCGCCCGCTCGCTGTGGATGGTCCTGCTCGCGGTGCTGTTTTCCAAGGCACTGACCCTGGTCTATCTGCTGCTCAATGAGGACGTCCTGGTCGATCGCCAGTACAGCCATGGCGCGGCCCTGACGCTCAAGGCCTACTGGGCCACCCCGGAGTCCGAGCGACCGCGCATCGCCCAGGCCGCCGGTCTGCGCTACGAATCACCGGAAACCGTGCCGGCCGGGGAATACCACTGGCCCTACAGCGAGATCTTCGAGCGCCAGATGAAACAGGAACTGGGCGAGGAGACCGAGGTGCGGGTGCGGGTCCAGCACGGTCCGGCGCTCTGGGTGCTGGCGCCGAGCCTGGGACCGGACTGGATCAAGATTCCGCTGATGGCCCATCCGCTGCGTGGCCAGCACATCTGGAGCGTGCTCGGCTGGTTTTTCGCCATCGGCCTGCTGTCCGTGGGTGCCGCCTGGGTCTTCGTGCGGCAGCTCAACCAGCCCTTGCGGCGCCTGGTGAACGCCGCGCGCGAGCTGGGCAAGGGCCGTAGCGTGCGGCTGCCGGAGACCGATGCCCCGAGCGAGATCCAGGATGTCTACCACGCCTTCAACCAGATGGCCGAAGACGTCGAGCAGGCCGGCCGCGAACGCGAACTGATGCTGGCCGGGGTCTCCCACGACCTGCGCACGCCCCTGACCCGCCTGCGTCTGGCGGTGGAACTGATGCCGCCGGCGGAGCGCGAAGAAGCCGAGGACATGATCCGCGACATCGAGGACATGAACGCCATCCTCGACCAGTTCCTCGCTTTCGTGCGCGATGGGCGGGACGAACCCCAGGAGCTCACCAACCTCAACGAACTGGCCCGCCAGGTGGTGGCGCCCTACAACCAGGAGACGGAGCGGGTACGGCTGATGCTGGACGTGCTGCCGCCGCTGCCGGTGCGGCGCATCTCCTTCAAGCGGCTGCTGACCAACCTGGTGGAAAACGCCCTGCGCCATGGCGGCGGTGGCGGTATCGAGGTGGTCGGACAGGTCGCGGGCTCCGCCACGGCGCCCTATGTCGCCCTGAGCGTGATGGATCGCGGTCCCGGCATCGATCCCAAGGACCTGCAGGACATCTTCAATCCCTTCACCCGCGGCAATCGCGCCCGCACCGTCAGCGGTTCCGGGCTGGGCCTGGCCATCGTCAAGCGCATTGCCGCGCAGCACGGCGGCAGTGCCGAGCTGCGCAATCGCGAAGGTGGCGGGGTGGAAGCCCGGGTACTGCTGCCCCTGGGCCTGCTGCTGCCCCGCAGCGCCAGCTGACGCCGAACGCTGCTTCTGCACTTTGTAGGAGCGGCCGCATCGGCGGACCGCCATGGCCGCGATGCTGTGACATAGCGAAATGGCCTCGACATCGGGCTCGCGCGCGATCTATCAGGAGATAGGGAGGTTGGGCCAGACGCCAGCGCAGCCCAACCTCCCAAACCACGGCCTCAGCCCTTGCCCTTGGTCCGTGTCAGCCCCGGCTCGGCGTTCTTTTCCAGGTATTCGATGATGATCCCGGCCACGTCCTTGCCGGTGGTCTGCTCGATGCCTTCCAGGCCGGGCGAGGAGTTGACCTCCATCACCAGCGGGCCGTGGTTGGATCTGAGGATGTCCACCCCGGCCACGCTCAGGCCCATGGCCCGGGCCGCACGCAGGGCGGTCATGCGTTCCTCGGGGGTGATCTTGATCAGGCTGGCGGTGCCGCCACGATGCAGATTCGAGCGGAATTCCCCGGGCGCCGCCTGGCGCTTCATCGCCGCGATCACCTTGTCGCCGACCACGAAGCAGCGGATGTCCGCACCGCCCGCTTCGCGGATGTATTCCTGCACCATGATGTTCTGCTTGAGCCCCATGAAGGCCTCGATCACCGACTCGGCCGCCTTCTCGGTTTCGCACAGCACCACGCCGATGCCCTGGGTGCCTTCCAGCACCTTGATCACCAGTGGGGCGCCGTTGACCATCTGGATCAGGTCCGGCACGTCGTCCGGCGAGTGGGCGAAGCCGGTGACCGGCAGGCCGATGCCCTTGCGCGAGAGCAGTTGCAGGGAGCGCAGCTTGTCGCGCGAACGGCTGATGGCCACGCTCTCGTTGAGCGGAAAGACGCCCTGCATCTCGAATTGGCGCAGCACCGCGCAGCCATAGAAGGTCACCGAGGCGCCGATGCGCGGGATGACCGCATCGAAGCCTTCCAGCGGTTTGCCACGGTAATGGATCTGCGGCTTGTGGCTGGCGATGTTCATGTACGCGCGCAGGGTGTCGACCACGACCACCTCATGGCCGCGGCTGACGCCGGCTTCGACCAGGCGCCGGGTGGAATACAGGTTGGGGTTACGCGAGAGAACGGCGATTTTCATGGGGCACCGGAGGCCGGAGTAAGGGACAACTGGGGTTTGTCTTGCGCATAGGAGACGGCCGGATTCACCAGCAAGCCACCATCGATCAACGCCTTGGAGCCGAGCAGCATGCGATAGCGCATGCTCTTGCGGCAGGCCAGGGTGAATTCCACCGGCCACTGGCACTCGCCCAGGGCCAGCAGGGTACGGATGACGTAACGGGTCTGGGCGATGCCATTGGAGCTGCGGATGGTCTTTTTCGCCACCAGCGGTGCTTCGCAATGGCGGTGCCGGGACTGGACCAGGGTGCCCAGGTGCACGGTGAATCTCACCCAGCGCTCCTTGCCACGCATGAACGGCTGGACTTCTGTCGCATGCAGCGCCGAGGTACTGGCGCCGGTGTCGATCTTGGCTCTCAGCCCGACCACGCCCAGATCGGGCAGGGCCACCCACTCACTCAGGCCGATAATGACCGGTTCGGCGGAATTGCTCATCGCTGCTCCTTGAAATTAGTGGCCTCCGCCTAAATGTTGCGGATCAACGAGCTGCTTGAAGGCTGGTTTGGCGAACAGATAGCCCTGCATCAGCTCGATCCCGAGGTCCCGCAGGCAATCGCGTTCGGCGACGGTCTCCACGCCTTCGGCGATCACCTGGGTACCCAGTTCGCGGCACATGACGATGAGGTTGCGCACGATGGTCCGTCGCACCTGATCCTGGTCGATGCCGCGGATGAGCGCCATGTCGAGCTTGACCAGGTCCGGCTGGAATTCGGCCAGCAGGGTCAGGCCGGAATGACCGGCGCCAAAGTCATCGATGGCGGTCTTGAAGCCGAATTGCTGATATTCGCGCAGGATGTGCGTCAGGTGGTTGCTGGCCACGTGCTCGGTTTCCACCGTCTCGAAGATCAGGCGCTCCAGGGGAAAGCCATGCTCGCGCGCGGCGGCCAGGGTGCTGCGGATACACAATTCCGGACGATAGACGGCGTTGGGCAGAAAGTTGATCGAGAGACTCTCCTGCATGCCCAGGGCCGCCGCGGTGGCGATGGCCTTGGTGCGGCAGAGCTGGTCGAATCTATAGCGGTTGCTGTCGGTCACCTGATTGAGCACCGACAGTGCGCCTTCGCCGCCTGGTCCGCGCACCAGCGCTTCCCGGGCGAAGACCGCGCCTCTGTCCAGATCCACGATGGGCTGATAGGCAAAGTCGAAGTCGAAGCCCAGGGGTTCCGACTGCTGGCACCCCGCGCAGCGGGTCTGACCGGTCAGGTCGGAAGGAAAGAATGTGGTCATGGCTCTCCAGAGGCGCGCTTGCAGCGTCGGTCCGATGGTTTAGAGTTCTTGAGAAGAGTCTAAGACCCAATAGGGGACCTTTTATTCGATGTATGCAGTAGATCACACTGAAGAACGGATGCGCCTTGATAAATGGCTCTGGGCTGCACGTTTTTTCAAGACCCGCGCGCTGGCTAAGGCGGCCCTCGAAGGCGGCAAGGTCCAGTGCCGTGGCGAACGCTGCAAGCCCAGCAAGGAGCCGCGTGTCGGCGATGTCCTCACCATCCGTCAGGGCTATGACGAGAAGACCGTGGTGATCGTCGCCCTGTCGCAGAACCGCCGTGGTGCGCCCGAGGCCCAGCAGCTCTATACCGAGACGCCGGAAAGCCTCAAGGCGCGCGAACAGGCCGCTGCGGCGCGCAAGGCGGGCAACCTCGGCCTGCAGACCGACGGCCGTCCCACCAAGAAGCAGCGGCGCCAGATCCACCAGTTCCGCGAGTACGTCCATCCGTTCGACGACTGATCCCGTCGCGACTCGCCGGATCCTCTCAATGGCCAGGTCCGCTCGGCGGCCCTGGCGTGTGCCGCAGCGTCAGGCTTCGCGGCCTCCTTCCTTATATAGGTAGTTCATGACTTCCCACGATTTCACCCAGCGCTTCCTGTTCGACGAAACCGATGTCCGCGGCGAACTGGCCACCTTGGATCGCAGCTATGTCGAGGTCCTCGCCAAGCACGCCTATCCGGAGCCCGTCGCCCAATTGCTGGGCGAGATGCTGGCGGCGGCCGCGTTGCTGTGCGGAACCCTCAAGTTCGAAGGGCTGCTCGTGCTGCAGGCGCGTTCCAGCGGGCCGATCCCGCTGCTCATGGTCGAGTGCTCTAGCGAGCGCGAGGTGCGCGGCATCGCCCGCTACGAAGAAAGTGAGATTACCGCGTCCGCCTCTTTGGGCGAACTCATGCCCGATGGCGTCCTGGCCCTGACCATCGATCCCCGCCACGGTCAGCGTTACCAGGGCATCGTCCCGCTGGAGGGCGCGAACCTGGCCGAATGCCTGTCCGGCTACTTCGCCACCTCCGAGCAGTTGCCCACCCGTTTCTGGCTGAATGCCGATGGTCGCCGCGCCCGTGGCCTGCTGCTCCAGCAGCTGCCGCCGTCACGTATCAAGGATGCCCAGGCCCGCCAGGACAGCTGGGAGCACGTCGTCACCCTGGCCGATACCCTCACCGCCGAAGAACTGCTGGGCCTCGATAACGAGGTGATCCTGCATCGCCTGTTCCACGAGGAAACGGTGCGTCTGTTCGACGAGCAACCGGTGGCCTTCAGCTGCAGCTGCTCCCGCGATCGGGCGGCCAATGCCCTGATCAGCATGGGGCAGCCGGACGTCGAGAGTCTGCTCGATGAACAGGACGGACAAATTCGGGTCGATTGTCAGTTTTGCAATGAGCAGCAGGTCTTCGACGCCGCCGATATCGCGCAGATTTTTGCGGGCGGCGGCACGCAAACCCCAGGAAATACCCGGCACTAGCCGTTGCAAAAGCCCGAAGGCTTTCTGGCATAATCCCGCAACGTGTAGTTCTGCCGTGTAAGAGCTACAAGCATGAGGAACGGCCCAGGGCCATGGGGAACGAAATGACGAAAGCCAACGTGTATACCGATATCAGCGTCGCGCAGTTAGTGGAAGAGTCCCTGCGACGTGGCGAAGGAGAGCTGGCCGCCAATGGCTCGCTGGTCGTCAAGACGGGGCATCGCACGGGGCGTTCGCCGGTAGATCGCTTTATCGTCGAGGAAGCCTCCACGCGCGACGCCATCCACTGGGGGCCGATCAACCGGCCTTTCCCGGAGGAGAAGTTCGCCCCGCTGTGGGAGCGCGTCAGCGCCTACCTGGACGAGCGTGATCAATTCGTCTCCCACGTCCATGTAGGCGCCGATGTCGAGCACTACCTGCCCGTCGTCATGCGCACCCAGACCGCCTGGCACAACCTGTTCGGCCGCTGCCTGTTCATCAATCCGGCCGAATACAATCCCCAGTCCAAGCCGGCCTGGGAGATCCTCAATGCGCCCGAGTTCGTCTGCGAGCCCGAGCGTGACGGCACCAATTCCGACGGCACCGTCATCATCAACTTCGCGGCCCGCAAGGTGCTGATCGCCGGCATGCGCTACGCCGGCGAAATGAAGAAGGCCATGTTCTCGGTGCAGAACTTCCTGCTGCCGGAAAAGGATGTGCTGCCGATGCACTGCGCCGCCAACGTGGGCGAGGAGGGGGATGTCACCCTGTTCTTCGGCCTCTCCGGCACCGGCAAGACCACCCTGTCCGCCGACCAGAGCCGCTACCTCATCGGTGACGACGAGCACGGCTGGGGCGTGGGTACCGTCTTCAACATGGAAGGTGGCTGCTACGCCAAGTGCATCGACCTGTCCGAGAAGAACGAGCCGGTGATCTGGAAGGCCATCCAGTTCGGCGCCGTGCTGGAGAACGTGGTCCTGGATCCCCAGACCCGTCAGCCCAACTATGCCGACGACAGCCTGACCCAGAACAGCCGGGCGGCCTATCCGCGCGAGCTGATCGACAAGCGCGCCGAGCACAACCTGGGTGGCGAGCCCAATGCGGTCATCTTCCTGACCTGCGACCTCACTGGCGTCCTGCCCCCGGTTTCCATCCTTAATAATGAGCAGGCGGCCTATCACTTCCTGTCCGGCTACACCGCCCTGGTCGGCTCGACCGAGATGGGTTCCGGTCCCGGCATCAAGTCGACCTTCTCCACCTGCTTCGGTGCGCCCTTCTTCCCGCGCCCGGCGGCTGAGTACGCCGATCTGCTGATCAAGCGCATCCAGGGCTTCGGCTCCAAGGTGTACCTGGTCAACACCGGCTGGACCGGTGGTGGCTACGGCGTGGGCAAGCGCTTCAACATCCCCACCACTCGCGCGGTGATCGCGGCCATTCAGAGCGGCGCCCTCATCGGTGCCGAGACTCGCCATGTGCCGGTCATCAATCTCGACGTCCCGGTCGCCGTGCCGGGCGTGGACAGCGTCCTGCTCAATCCGCGCGACACCTGGCAGGATGGCGCCGCCTATGACGCCGCCGCTCGGGAGCTGGCCGGCAAGTTCGTCGAGAATTTCAAGAAGTTCTCCGGCGTCTCCGAAGGCATCGTGGCGGCCGGTCCCCAGCTGTAACAGGGGGTCGCCGTCTGCAAACAAAGGCCGCCGCTAGGGCGGCCTTTGTTTTTTAAGCTTTTTTTTCGTTTTGGGGTTGCGCACTCCGCCGTGGTTGCATAAACTGCGCCCGCTTTCGCTGATAACGCTAGCGAGCGAGGCGAAAGCACTGATTGTTAAGGAGATTTTAAAAGGATCCTTGACAAGAGGAGGGCAGATGAAGAAAATGCCGCCTCACTTTGGAGGGGTTCCCGAGTGGCCAAAGGGATCAGACTGTAAATCTGACGTCGCAGACTTCGAAGGTTCGAATCCTTCCCCCTCCACCAGATTGCTAGAGCGTTTAGGCTCTGCGGGTATAGTTCAGTGGTAGAACCTCAGCCTTCCAAGCTGATGATGCGGGTTCGATTCCCGCTACCCGCTCCAGTTTGACTGGCAAATGTTTCGCTCATGTAGCTCAGTTGGTAGAGCACACCCTTGGTAAGGGTGAGGTCAGCGGTTCAAATCCGCTCATGAGCTCCATCTTAAAAAGGCAGATATGAAAATATCTGCCTTTGTTTTAATGGCGGCATTGCTTTGCTCAATTCGTGAAGGGAGAGAGTGTCGATGGCTAAAGAAAAGTTTGAACGTAACAAGCCGCACCTGAACGTGGGCACCATCGGTCACGTTGACCATGGCAAGACCACTCTGACCGCAGCGCTGACCAAGGTCTGTGCCGACACCTGGGGCGGTTCCGCTCGTGGTTTCGACCAGATCGATAACGCGCCGGAAGAAAAGGCTCGCGGTATCACCATCAACACCTCCCACGTTGAGTACGACTCGGCGATCCGTCACTACGCGCACGTCGACTGCCCCGGCCACGCCGACTACGTGAAGAACATGATCACCGGTGCTGCCCAGATGGACGGCGCGATCCTGGTTTGCTCGGCTGCTGACGGCCCCATGCCGCAGACCCGCGAGCACATCCTGCTGTCCCGTCAGGTAGGCGTTCCCTACATCGTCGTGTTCCTGAACAAGGCCGACATGGTTGACGACGCCGAGCTGCTGGAACTGGTCGAAATGGAAGTTCGCGATCTGCTGAACACCTACGACTTCCCGGGCGACGACACTCCGATCGTTATCGGCTCCGCGCTGATGGCTCTGAACGGTCAGGATGACAACGAGATGGGCGTCTCCGCCGTGCGCAAGCTGGTCGAGACCCTGGACTCCTACATCCCCGAGCCCGAGCGCGCCATCGACAAGCCGTTCCTGATGCCGATCGAAGACGTGTTCTCGATCTCCGGTCGCGGTACCGTGGTAACTGGTCGTGTCGAGCGTGGCATCGTCAAGGTCCAGGAAGAAGTCGAGATCGTGGGCATCAAGGCCACCGTCAAGACCACCTGCACCGGCGTTGAAATGTTCCGCAAGCTGCTGGACGAAGGCCGTGCTGGCGAGAACGTCGGCGTGCTGCTGCGTGGCACCAAGCGTGAAGACGTGGAGCGTGGCCAGGTTCTGGCCAAGCCGAACACCATCAAGCCGCACACCAAGTTCGAGTGCGAAGTGTACGTGCTGTCCAAGGAAGAAGGTGGTCGTCACACTCCGTTCTTCAAGGGCTACCGTCCGCAGTTCTACTTCCGCACCACCGACGTGACCGGTAACTGCGAACTGCCGGAAGGCGTCGAGATGGTGATGCCGGGCGACAACATCAAGATGGTTGTCACCCTGATCGCTCCTATCGCGATGGAAGATGGTCTGCGTTTCGCCATCCGTGAAGGCG
Source organism: Pseudomonas sp. HR1 (assembly GCF_030175875.1). Taxonomy (NCBI): domain Bacteria; kingdom Pseudomonadati; phylum Pseudomonadota; class Gammaproteobacteria; order Pseudomonadales; family Pseudomonadaceae; genus Pseudomonas; species Pseudomonas sp. HR1. Next base: position 584,893 of record NZ_JASNRF010000001.1, on the reverse strand, counting down.
GTCGTACCGTCGGCGCCGGCGTGGTTGCCAAGATCATCGAGTAATCGATTGATCTGAAACGAAAAAGGGCCCTTCGGGGCCTTTTTTCTTGCCTCATGAAATTGACAGATGGCAAAAGAGGCGTTCTTGACAGCTGTCAGCGACATCCTTAGAATTGCGCCTCCTTTAATCGGGCACCTTTTTGCCCGAGGGGAAAGCTTGGAGTCTGAGGTCAAATGCAAAATCAACAAATCCGTATTCGGTTGAAGGCTTTTGATCATCGCCTGATCGATCAATCTACCCAGGAAATCGTGGAAACCGCGAAACGTACTGGTGCTCAGGTGCGTGGTCCGATTCCTCTGCCAACCCGCAAGGAACGTTACACAGTGCTGATTTCTCCGCACGTCAACAAGGACGCTCGTGACCAGTACGAAATTCGTACCCACAAGCGTGTGCTCGACATCGTTCAGCCCACCGACAAGACCGTCGATGCGCTGATGAAGCTCGATCTCGCCGCTGGCGTTGAAGTGCAAATCAGCCTCGGCTGAGACCGTCAAGGTTTCAGTCGTGTAACGCTCTGAAATGGGCGGCCATAGCGGGTGAAAGCCCCGTACACTCAAGAGGTTCTCAACATGACGATTGGTTTAGTCGGTCGTAAATGCGGTATGACCCGCGTTTTCACCGAAGAAGGCGTTTCCGTTCCGGTTACGGTCATTGAGATCGAGCCGAATCGCGTAACCCAATTCAAAAGCGAAGAAACCGATGGCTACCGTGCCATTCAGGTAACCGTGGGCGAGCGTCGTGCTTCCCGCGTGACCAAGGCGCAAGCCGGTCACTTCGCCAAGGCCAGCGTTGCTGCTGGTCGTAGCGTCCTCGAATTCCGCCTGGAAGACGGTGAGTACAAGGCTGGCGACGAAGTCACCGTAGCCCTGTTCGAAGCCGGTCAGATGGTTGATGTCACTGGTCAGTCCAAAGGTAAGGGCTACGCCGGTACCATCAAGCGCTGGAACTTCCGTGGTCAGGACAACACCCACGGTAACTCCGTTTCCCACCGTGCACCTGGTTCCATCGGCCAGTGCCAGACTCCTGGTCGAGTGTTCAAGGGCAAGAAAATGTCCGGTCACCTGGGTGCGGAGCGTGTAACCGTTCAGTCGCTGGAAGTCGTGCGTGTAGACGCCGAGCGCAACCTGCTGCTGGTCAAGGGTGCCGTCCCCGGCGCGCCGGGTGGTGACGTGATCGTGCGTCCCGCTGTCAAGGCCCGTGGTTGAGAGGAGAGAGAACATGCAACTCAATGTGAATGGCTCTCAAGCTATCGAAGTCTCCGAGCACACCTTCGGCGGTGAATTCAACGAGACCCTGGTTCACCAGGCAGTCGTTGCCTACATGGCTGGCGGTCGTCAGGGCACCCGTGCCCAGAAGACCCGTTCCGAAGTCAGCGGCGGCGGCAAGAAGCCCTGGCGTCAGAAGGGCAGCGGTCGTGCCCGTGCCGGTACCATCCGCAGCCCCATCTGGCGTTCCGGTGGCGTGGCTTTCGCAGCCAAGCCCCAGGATCACAGCCAGAAGCTGAACAAGAAGATGTACCGCGCTGCACTGCGCTCCATCCTCGCCGAGCTGGTCCGTCTGGATCGTCTGGTCGTGGTTGACGACTTCGCCGTCGACGCGCCCAAGACCAAGACCCTGGTCAGCAAGCTGGACGGCCTGGGCCTGAGCGACGTGCTGATTGTGACCGACGCTGTCGACCAGAATCTGTATCTGGCCGCCCGCAACCTGCCTTTCGTCGACGTGCGTGATGTCCAGGGTTCCGACCCGGTCAGCCTGATCGCCTACGACAAGGTGCTGGTCACTGTGTCCGCCGTGAAGAAATTCGAGGAGCTGCTGGCATGAACCAGGAACGCGTATTCAAAGTGCTGCTTGGCCCGCACATCTCCGAGAAGGCCACCATGCTGGCGGACAGCCAGAAGCAGTTCGTATTCAAGGTTGCCACCGATGCAACCAAGCTGGAAATTAAGAAGGCCGTCGAGCAGCTGTTCGAGGTCAAGGTTCGCAGCGTCAGCACCCTGAACGTCCAGGGCAAGACCAAGCGCACCGCTCGTGGTCTGGGCAAGCGTAACGACTGGAAAAAAGCGTACATCGCACTCCAGCCGGGCCAGGATCTCGACTTTTCCAGCAGCGCCGAGTAATCAGGGGGCATCATGGCAATCGTAAAATGCAAGCCGACCTCCGCTGGCCGCCGCTTTGTGGTCAAGGTGGTCAACTCTGATCTGCACAAAGGCGCGCCCTACGCTCCTTTGCTGGAGAAGAAGAGCAAGTCCGGCGGCCGTAACAACAATGGTCGTATCACCACTCGCCACATCGGCGGTGGTCACAAGCAGCACTATCGTCTGGTCGATTTCCGTCGCAACAAGGATGGCATCCCTGCCGTCGTTGAGCGTATCGAATACGATCCGAACCGTACTGCACACATCGCTCTGCTGAAGTACGCCGATGGCGAGCGTCGCTACATCATCGCCCCCAAGGGCGTTGCTGCCGGTGACCAGCTGCTGTCCGGCGCTGGCGCGCCCATCAAGGCCGGCAACAACCTGCCGCTGCGTAACGTGCCGGTCGGTAGCACCATCCACGGTATCGAGCTGAAGCCTGGCAAAGGCGCTCAGATCGCTCGTTCCGCGGGTACCTCCGCTCAGCTGGTCGCCCGCGAAGGCGCCTACGTCACCGTGCGTCTGCGCAGCGGTGAAATGCGCAAGGTGCTGTCCGAGTGCCGTGCCACCCTGGGCGAAGTGTCCAACGGTGAGCACAGCCTGCGTTCGCTGGGTAAGGCCGGTGCCACCCGCTGGCGTGGCGTGCGTCCGACTGTTCGTGGTGTTGCCATGAACCCGGTCGATCACCCGCACGGTGGTGGTGAAGGTCGTACTTCCGGTGGCCGTCATCCGGTTTCGCCGTGGGGCGTCAAGACCAAGGGTCTCAAGACGCGCTCCAACAAGCGTACCGACAAGATGATTGTCCGTCGCGGCAAGTAATCAGTAGAGGATTCGACTGTGCCCCGTTCTCTGAAGAAAGGTCCTTTTATCGATCTTCACCTGTTGAAGAAGATCGAAGTCGCGGTGGAAAAAAACGAACGCAAGCCGATCAAGACCTGGTCGCGTCGTTCGATGATCCTGCCGCAGATGGTCGGCCTGACCATCGCTGTGCACAACGGTCGTCAACATGTCCCCGTTCTGGTGAACGAAGACATGGTCGGCCACAAACTCGGCGAGTTCGCTGCTACCCGCACCTATCGCGGTCATGCGGCTGACAAGAAAGCCAAGCGTTAAGGGGTAAGGAAGATGGAAGTAGCCGCTAAGCTGTCGGGCGCTCGTATCTCCGCCCAGAAAGCCCGCTTGGTCGCCGACCAGATTCGCGGGAAGAAGGTGGGCGAAGCGCTCAACCTGTTGACTTTCAGCAGCAAGAAAGCCGCTGAAATCATGAAGAAGGTGCTGGAGTCGGCTGTTGCCAACGCCGAGCACAATGAAGGCGCCGACGTGGACGACCTGAAGGTCTCCACCGTCTTCGTAAACGAAGGTCGTTCGCTCAAGCGCATCATGCCGCGTGCCAAAGGTCGTGCTGATCGCATCGTGAAGCGGTCTTGCCATATCACGGTCAAGGTTGCGGACAAGTAACGGAGTCGATCAGATGGGTCAGAAAGTACATCCCAATGGCATTCGCCTGGGTATCGTCAAGGAGCACACTTCGGTCTGGTACGCGGATAAGCGCACTTATGCGGACTATCTGCTGGCCGACCTGAAGGTTCGTGAGTACCTCCAGGACAAACTAAAAAGCGCGTCCGTAAGCCGTATCGATATTCATCGCCCGGCTCAAACCGCACGCATCACCATCCACACCGCCCGTCCCGGTATCGTGATCGGCAAGAAAGGTGAGGATGTCGAGAAGCTGCGTCAGGACCTGACCGCAAGAATGGGTGTGCCCGTGCACATCAACATCGAAGAGATCCGCAAGCCGGAGCTCGACGGTGCCCTGGTTGCGCAGAGCGTTGCGCAGCAGCTTGAGCGTCGTGTGATGTTCCGTCGCGCCATGAAGCGCGCCGTGCAGAACGCGATCCGCATTGGTGCCAAAGGCATCAAGATTCAAGTGAGCGGTCGTCTGGGCGGTGCTGAAATCGCCCGTACCGAGTGGTATCGCGAAGGTCGTGTGCCCCTGCACACCCTGCGTGCCGATATCGACTACGCCACTGCGGAAGCTCACACCACCTACGGTGTGATCGGTGTGAAGGTCTGGATCTTCAAGGGTGAGGTCATTGGTGGCCGCCAGGAAGAGCTCAAGCCCGTCGCCCCGGCTCCGCGCAAAAAAGCTGCTGCTAAGTAAGGAGTACGCAACATGCTGCAACCCAAGCGTACAAAATTCCGCAAGCAGATGACCGGCCACAACCGTGGTCTGGCTCATCGCGGTAGCAAGGTCAGCTTCGGCGAGTACGCGCTGAAGGCTGTCGGCCGTGGCCGTCTGACCGCTCGCCAGATCGAATCCGCACGTCGTGCGCTGACCCGTCACGTGAAGCGTGGCGGCAAGATCTGGATCCGCGTCTTCCCTGACAAGCCTGTCACCAAGAAGCCTCTCGAGGTGCGGATGGGTAAAGGTAAGGGTAGTGTCGAGTACTGGGTAGCCCAGATCCAGCCGGGCAAGGTCCTGTACGAGATCGAGGGTGTTTCCGAGGATCTGGCTCGTCAGGCGTTCGCCCTGGCCGCTGCCAAGCTTCCCGTCGAAACCTCCTTTGTTAAGCGGACGGTGATGTGATGAAAGCGAAAGATTTGCGTGAGAAATCCGTAGAGGAGCTGAACGAGCAGCTTCTCAACCTGCTGCGTGACCAGTTCAATCTGCGTATGCAGAAGGCAACTGGCCAGTTGGGTCAGTCTCACATGCTCTCGCAAGTGAAGCGCGACATCGCTCGCGTCAAGACTGTGCTGAACCAGCAAGCAGGTAAGTGATCATGGCTGAAGCTGAAAAAACTGTCCGTACGCTGACCGGCCGAGTGGTCAGCGACAAGATGGACAAAACCGTGACCGTACTGATCGAGCGTCGCGTAAAGCACCCGATCTACGGCAAATACGTGAAGCGTTCCACCAAGCTGCACGCTCACGACGAAACCAATCAGTGCCGCATTGGTGACCTGGTCACCATTCGCGAAACCCGCCCGCTGGCCAAGACCAAGGCGTGGACCCTGGTTGACGTCGTCGAGCGCGCCGTTCAGGTATAAGGGTAGAGAGCCATGATCCAGACTCAATCCATGCTTGACGTCGCCGACAACAGCGGCGCTCGTCGCGTGATGTGCATCAAGGTGCTCGGCGGTTCCCACCGCCGCTACGCCGGCATCGGCGACATCATCAAAGTCACCGTCAAGGAAGCAATTCCGCGCGGCAAGGTGAAGAAAGGTCAGGTGATGACTGCTGTCGTCGTGCGTACCAAGCACGGCGTCCGCCGCACCGACGGTTCCATCATCCGCTTCGACGGCAACGCCGCGGTTCTGCTGAACAACAAGCAAGAGCCGATTGGCACCCGTATCTTTGGGCCGGTGACCCGTGAACTTCGCTCCGAGAAGTTCATGAAGATCGTCTCCCTTGCCCCCGAAGTGCTGTAAGGAGTAGCCGACATGCAAAAGATTCGTCGTGACGACGAGGTAATCGTCATTGCCGGCAAGGACAAGGGTAAACGTGGCAAGGTGCTGAAGGTGCTCGCCGATGACCGTCTGGTCGTTGGCGGGGTCAACCTGGTCAAGCGCCACACCAAGCCCAACCCCATGCTGGGCGTTCAGGGTGGCATCGTAGAGAAAGAAGCCCCTCTGCATGTCTCCAACGTTGCCATTTTCAACTCCGAGACCAACAAGGCTGACCGCGTTGGTTTCAAAGTCGAAGACGGCAAGAAGATTCGTATCTTCAAGTCGACCCAAAAAGCGGTCCAGGCCTGAAGCTGCTAGGTAGATCACCATGGCTCGATTGAAAGAGATTTATCGGAAGGAAATCGCGCCCAAGCTGAAAGAGCAGCTTCAGCTGGGTAACGTGATGGAAGTTCCGCGCATCACCAAGATCACCTTGAACATGGGTCTGGGCGAAGCAGTCGGTGACAAGAAGATCATCGACAACGCTGTAGCTGACCTGGAAAAGATCGCTGGTCAAAAGCCGGTCGTGACTTATGCCCGCAATTCCATTGCTGGCTTCAAGATCCGCGAAGGCTGGCCGATTGGCGTCAAGGTGACCCTGCGTAGCGATCGCATGTATGAATTCCTGGATCGTCTGCTGTCCATCTCCCTGCCGCGCGTGCGTGACTTCCGCGGCCTGAATGCCAAGTCCTTCGATGGTCGTGGCAACTACAGCATGGGCGTGAAAGAGCAGATCATCTTCCCGGAAATCGATTACGACAAGATCGATGCGCTGCGTGGCATGGACATCACCCTGACCACCACCGCTCGTACCGACGAGGAAGGCCGTGCGCTGCTGCGCGCGTTCAACTTCCCGTTCCGTAACTGATTGAGGTCTTCAAATGGCTAAGCAAAGCATGATTAACCGTGAGCTGAAGCGTCAGCAAACGGTTGCCAAGTACGCCAAGAAGCGCGCCGAGCTGAAGGCGACCATCGGTAACGTCAACGCCTCTCCCGAGGAGCGTTGGAATGCCCAGGTCGCCCTGCAGAAGCAGCCCCGTGACGCCAGCGCCAGCCGCATGCGTAACCGCTGCCGCCTGACCGGTCGTCCGCATGGCGTGTACCGCAAGTTCGGTCTGTCCCGCATCAAGCTGCGTGAAGCAGCCATGCGCGGTGACGTGCCCGGCCTGGTGAAGGCCAGCTGGTAACAGCTAGCGCCTTTCATCGCGGTAACTGAATCAAGCCCCTTTTGGGGCTTGATTCGTTTCAGGCCGATCTCTAGAATGCTCGGCTCGCCCGAATCGGCCTATTGCCGAGGGGTGATTTTGAGAGCCGGTAGGCTCAATTTCTGTATTAGGAGCTAATAGCCCATGAGTATGCAGGACCCGTTAGCAGACATGCTAACTCGTATCCGTAATGCCCAGATGGCTGAAAAGGCCGTTGTGAGCATGCCTTCTTCCAAGCTGAAGGCTGCCGTCGCCAAAGTCCTCAAGGACGAAGGTTACATCGCGGATTTTCAGGTCAGCGCGGAATCCAAGCCGTCGCTGTCCATCGAGCTGAAGTACTTCGAAGGCAAGCCTGTCATCGAAGAGCTGAAGCGTAGCAGCCGTCCCGGTCTGCGCCAGTACAAAGCCGTTGACCAGCTGCCGAAAGTGCGTGGCGGTCTGGGCGTGTCGATCGTTTCCACCAACAAAGGTGTGATGACTGATCGCGCAGCCCGTGCTGCTGGTGTTGGCGGCGAAGTGCTCTGCACAGTCTTCTAAGGGGAATCAGCATGTCTCGCGTTGCTAAAAACCCTGTAAGACTGCCTGCAGGCGTCGAAGTTAATCTGGCCGGTCAGGCCCTTTCGATCAAGGGTGCCAAGGGCGCTCTGGAACTGAAGGTCCATCCGTCCGTTGAAGTCACTCAAGAGTCCGGTGAGCTGCGTTTCGCTGCTCGCAATGGCGATCAGCAGACCCGTGCGATGGCCGGCACTACCCGTGCCCTGGTCAACAACATGGTGGTCGGCGTCAGCCAGGGCTTCGAGCGCAAGCTGCAACTGGTCGGTGTGGGCTACAAGGCCCAAGCCAAAGGTCAGGTGCTGAACCTCGCTCTGGGCTTCTCTCACCCCGTGGACTACGACCTGCCGCAAGGCATCACCGCAGAAACCCCCAACCAGACCGAAATCCTGATCAAGGGTATCGACAAGCAGCTGGTCGGCCAGGTTGCGGCTGAGATTCGTGGTTTCCGTCCGCCGGAGCCTTACAAGGGCAAGGGCGTACGGTATGCCGACGAAGTCGTCCACCGTAAAGAAGCCAAGAAAAAGTAGGGCATAGCAAATGACCGTCAAGAAAGAAACCCGACTGCGTCGCGCTCGCAAGGCTCGCCTGAAGATGCGCGAGCTGGAAGTGGTGCGTCTGTGCGTGTACCGCTCTTCCCAGCACATCTATGCCCAGGTCATCGCGGCCGACGGCAGCAAGGTCCTGGCCAGCGCTTCTACGCTGGACAAAGAACTGCGCGAAAGCGCTACCAGCAACGTCGAGGCGGCCAAGAAAGTTGGTCTGCTGGTCGCCGAGCGTGCCAAGGCCGCTGGCGTTACCCAGGTGGCCTTTGATCGTTCTGGCTTCAAGTACCATGGTCGCGTCAAAGCGCTGGCCGACGCTGCTCGTGAAGGCGGGCTGGAGTTCTAAGTCATGGCAAATAACGATCAAAAGCGCGACGAAGGCTACATCGAGAAGCTGGTTCAAGTTAACCGCGTAGCCAAAACCGTGAAAGGCGGCCGTATCTTCGCCTTCACCGCTCTGACCGTGGTTGGCGATGGCAAAGGCCGCGTTGGCTTCGGCCGTGGCAAGGCCCGTGAAGTGCCTGCTGCCATCCAGAAGGCTATGGAAGCTGCTCGCCGCAACATGATCCAGGTGGATCTGAACGGCACCACCCTGCAGTACCCGGTCAAGGCCGCTCATGGCGCCTCCAAGGTGTACATGCAGCCCGCTTCCGACGGTACCGGCATCATCGCCGGCGGTGCCATGCGCGCCGTGCTGGAAGTCGCTGGTGTGCAGAACGTCCTGGCCAAGTGCTACGGCTCCACCAACCCGGTAAACGTGGTGTACGCGACCTTCGAAGGTCTCAAGCACATGCAGGCGCCGGAAGCTGTTGCCGCCAAGCGTGGCAAGAGCGTCGAGGAGATTCTCTGATCATGGCTAACGCAACCGTCAAGGTCACGCTGATCAAGAGCGTCCATGGCCGTCTGGCCAATCACAAGGCTTGCGTCAAGGGTCTCGGCCTGCGTCGCATTGGTCACACCGTCGAAGTTCAGGACACCCCTGAGAATCGCGGCATGATCAACAAGGCCTATTACCTTCTGCGTGTGGAGGGTTAAGTCATGAAATTGAATGATCTGCGTTCCGCTCCCGGCGCTCGCCGCGAGAAGCTGCGTCCCGGTCGTGGTATCGGTAGCGGCCTGGGCAAGACCGGTGGCCGCGGCCACAAGGGTCTGACCTCCCGCTCCGGTGGCAAGGTTGCCCCCGGCTTCGAGGGCGGCCAGCAGCCACTGCACCGTCGTCTGCCCAAGTTCGGCTTCGTTTCGCTGAAGGCCCTGGACCGCGCCGAGGTTCGTACCTCCGAGCTGGCCAAGGTTGATGTCGATGTCGTCGATCTGCAGGCGCTGAAAGACGCCAACGTGATCAGCCGCGACATCAAGCGTGTCAAGGTTGTGCTGTCCGGCGACGTCACTCGTGCCGTCACCCTGAAGGGCATTGGTGCCACTAAGGGCGCACGTGCAGCCATCGAAGCAGCTGGCGGCAAGATCGAGGAATAAATGGCTAAGCAAGGTGCTCTCTCTGCGCTCAGCAAGACCGGTGGTATGTCCGAGCTGTGGACCCGCCTCCGATTCCTGTTCCTGGCGATCATCGTCTACAGGATCGGTGCGCACATCCCTGTTCCGGGTATCAATCCCGATCAGCTGGCCGCACTGTTCAGGCAGAACGAGGGGACCATTCTTAGCCTCTTCAACATGTTCTCTGGCGGTGCGCTGGAGCGGATGAGCATCTTTGCACTGGGGATCATGCCGTACATCTCGGCATCGATCATCATGCAGCTGCTTACCGCGATCAGCCCACAGCTGGAGCAATTGAAGAAAGAGGGTGAGTCTGGTCGTCGCAAGATCAGCCAGTACACCCGTTACGGCACACTGGTTCTGGCGCTCGTTCAGGCCACCGGGATGTCGGTTGGACTTGCCAGTCAGGGCGTGGCGTTCAGTGTGGGCTTCAGCTTCTACTTCGTAGCTGTCACCACCTTTGTCGCCGGCGCACTGTTCATGATGTGGCTGGGTGAGCAGATCACCGAGCGCGGTATCGGCAACGGCATCTCGATGCTGATCTTCGCCGGTATCGTCGCGGGCTTGCCTCGCGCCATCGGTCAGTCCTTCGAGTCGGCACGGCAGGGCGATATCAACATCTTCGCGCTGATCATGGTCGGTGTGGTGGCGGTTGCCATCATCGCCTTCGTGGTGTTCATCGAGCGTGGGCAGCGTCGTATTGCCGTGCACTACGCCAAGCGTCAGCAGGGTCGCAAGGTCTTCGCTGCGCAGAACAGCCATCTGCCGCTCAAGGTGAACATGGCCGGGGTCATCCCGGCGATCTTCGCCAGCAGCATCCTGCTGTTTCCGGCATCGCTCGGTTCGTGGTTCGGTCAGTCCGAAGGTCTCGGTTGGTTGCAGGACGTGGCTCAGGCCATCGCGCCCGGTCAGCCGCTGAACATCTTGCTGTTTAGTGCAGGGATCATCTTCTTCTGCTTCTTCTATACGGCGCTGATGTTCAACCCCAAGGACGTGGCAGAGAACCTGAAGAAATCCGGGGCGTTCATCCCGGGTATTCGTCCTGGTGAGCAGTCCGCGCGCTATATCGATGGCGTGCTGACCCGACTGACCATGTTCGGTGCCCTGTACATGACGGCGGTGTGCTTGTTGCCCCAGTTCCTGGTGGTCGCGGCGAACGTGCCGTTCTATCTCGGCGGGACCTCGTTGCTGATCGTGGTGGTAGTGGTCATGGACTTCATGTCCCAGGTCCAATCCCATCTCGTATCTCATCAATACGAGTCCCTGATGAAGAAAGCCAACCTGAAGGGCTACGGCAGCGGCATGATGCGCTGATCCGTTACCCGTAAGGTTAGAGGAGTTGTCATGAAAGTTCGTGCATCGGTCAAGAAGCTGTGCCGTAACTGCAAGATCATTCGCCGCGAAGGCGTCGTGCGCGTGATCTGCAGCGCTGAACCGCGTCACAAGCAGCGCCAAGGCTGAGTGTGAATCACGCGTCTAACCCGGCAGCTAGTGTGCTGCCGGGTTGATCATTTGTTCCTACAGCGTTAATATCGCGCGCCCTTTTCTTGGCTTCCGGGGCGTCGGTAGCTGTCAATTGGAGTTTTTCTGAATGGCCCGTATTGCAGGCGTCAACATTCCAGATAACAAGCACACTGTTATCTCGCTGACCTACATCTATGGTGTCGGTCGCACCACCTCTCAGAAGATCTGCGCGGCCACCGGCATCGAGCCGACCGCCAAGATCAAAGAACTGAGCGACGAGCAGGTCGATCAGCTGCGTAACGAGGTCGCCAAAATCCTCACCGAGGGTGACCTGCGCCGCGAAATCAACATGAACATCAAGCGCCTGATGGATCTGGGTTGCTACCGCGGTCTGCGTCACCGCCGTGGTCTGCCGGTCCGTGGTCAGCGCACCAAGACCAATGCCCGTACCCGTAAGGGCCCGCGCAAGCCGATCCGCAAGTAATCGCATCCGCGAATCGACAGGAATCTAGTCATGGCAAAACCTGCTGCTCGTCCTCGTAAGAAAGTCAAAAAGACAGTGGTTGATGGCATCGCCCACATCCATGCGTCTTTCAACAACACCATCGTGACCATCACCGATCGTCAGGGCAATGCTTTGTCCTGGGCGACCTCCGGTGGCTCCGGCTTCCGTGGCTCCCGTAAGAGTACCCCGTTCGCTGCCCAGATTGCAGCCGAACGTGCCGGCCAAGCCGCTCTGGAATATGGTCTGAAGAATCTGGACGTGAACGTCAAAGGTCCCGGCCCCGGCCGCGAGTCCGCTGTTCGCGCCCTGAATGCCTGTGGTTACAAGATCGCCAGCATCACCGACGTGACGCCCATCCCGCATAACGGGTGCCGTCCGCCGAAGAAGCGTCGCGTGTAATAGGAGACAGTGAGAAATGGCTCGTTACATTGGTCCCAAGTGCAAACTGTCCCGCCGCGAAGGCACTGACCTCTTCCTGAAGAGCGGCGCTCGTGCCCTCGACTCGAAGTGCAAGCTGGAAACCGTTCCTGGCCAGCATGGTCAGCGTCGCGGTCGTCTGTCGGACTACGGTCTGCAGCTGCGTGAAAAGCAGAAAGTCCGCCGCATGTACGGTGTCCTCGAGCGTCAGTTCGCCGGTTACTACCAGGAAGCTGCCCGTCGCAAGGGCGCTACCGGTGAAAACCTGCTGCAACTGCTCGAGTGCCGTCTGGACAACGTGGTGTATCGCATGGGCTTTGGTGCCACTCGCGCTGAATCGCGCCAGCTGGTCTCCCACAAGTCGATCACCGTCAACGGTCAGACCGTCAACATTCCCTCCTATCAGGTCAAGGTCGGCGACGTCGTCGCGGTCCGCGAGAAGGCCAAGAACCAGCTGCGTATCGCTCAAGCTCTCGAGCTGTGCGGCCAGCGTGGCCGTGTTGAGTGGGTCGAAGTGAGCACCGAGAAAAAGGAAGGCACCTTCAAGAGCGTGCCGGCCCGTGGTGATCTCTCCGCCGACATCAACGAAAACCTGATTGTCGAGCTCTACTCCAAGTAAGGGCTAGAAAGTAGGTGCATCCATGCAGAGTTCGGTAAATGAGTTCCTGACCCCCCGCCATATCGATGTGCAGGCGGTTAGTCAGACCCGTGCCAAGATCACCCTCGAGCCTCTCGAGCGTGGTTTCGGCCATACCTTGGGCAACGCGCTGCGGCGTATCCTGTTGTCCTCCATGCCTGGCTGCGCGGTAGTCGAAGCAGAGATCGACGGTGTCCTGCACGAGTACAGCGCCATCGAAGGCGTGCAGGAAGACGTGATCGAGATCCTGCTCAATCTCAAGGGTCTGGCCATCAAGTTGCACGGCCGTGACGAAGTCACCCTGAGCCTGAGCAAGAAAGGTCAGGGGCCGGTTCTGGCCTCTGACATTCAGGTCGATCACGACGTCGAGATCGTCAACGGTGAGCACGTCATCGCCCACCTGGCGGACAACGGTTCGCTGAACATGAAGCTGAAAATCGCCCGCGGTCGTGGCTATGAGCCCGCCGACGCGCGTCAGAGCGAAGAAGACGAAACCCGCGCAATCGGTCGTCTGCAGCTCGATGCTTCGTTCAGCCCGGTTCGTCGCGTGGCCTATGTGGTGGAAAACGCCCGGGTCGAACAGCGTACCAACCTGGACAAGCTCGTGCTTGACCTGGAAACCAACGGTACCCTGGATCCGGAAGAAGCCATCCGTCGTGCCGCCACCATCCTGCAGCAGCAGCTGGCAGCGTTCGTCGACCTCAAGGGCGACAGCGAGCCGGTCGTGGTCGAGCAGGAAGACGAGATCGATCCGATCCTGCTGCGTCCGGTGGACGATCTGGAACTGACCGTTCGTTCGGCCAACTGCCTCAAGGCGGAGAACATCTACTACATCGGTGACCTGATTCAGCGTACCGAAGTGGAGCTGCTCAAGACCCCGAACCTGGGCAAGAAGTCCCTGACCGAAATCAAGGACGTCCTGGCCTCCCGTGGTCTGTCGCTCGGTATGCGCCTGGACAACTGGCCCCCTGCAAGCCTTAAGAAGGACGACAAGGCTACTGCCTGATCGTCATTGTTCACCGAACGATAGTTTGGGAAGGAATTTCAATCATGCGTCATCGTAAAAGTGGTCGTCATCTGAGCCGCACGAGCGCACACCGCAAGGCCATGTTCCAGAACATGGCTGTGTCGCTGTTCGAGCACGAGCTGATCAAAACTACCCTGCCGAAAGCCAAGGAACTGCGCCGCGTTGCCGAGCCGCTGATCACCCTGGCCAAGGAAGACAGCGTCGCTAACCGTCGTCTGGCTTTCGACCGTACCCGTTCGAAAGCTGCCGTTGGCAAGCTGTTCAACGACCTGGGCAAGCGCTACGCCAACCGTCCGGGTGGCTACCTGCGTATCCTGAAGTGCGGCTTCCGCGCTGGCGACAATGCGCCCATGGCGTATGTCGAGCTGATCGACCGTCCGGTCGGCGGTACCGTGGAACAGGCTGCTGAATAAGTAGCTGCGTTCTGGAAAAAGCCGGGCTCTTGCCCGGCTTTTTCATGCCCGGCGTTTGGTGAAGACCAGGCCCTTCGCATCCGACTTCTGATCGCAGATTTTTCTATCAGGATGCTAGGATCAATAAATTAGTCCTAAAGTATTGCCGTGGCGATACTTCTCTCAAGCGATCAGCCAACGCTTTTAGAGGGAGATACCTGTGACTGATACCAAGATCCTCACCACCGCCAGCGGCATTCCGGTGGCCGACAACCAGAATTCCCGCACCGCCGGTCCGCGCGGTCCGCTGATGCTCGACGACTTCCATTTGATCGAGAAGCTGGCGCATTTCAACCGTGAAGTCATTCCCGAGCGACGCGTGCATGCCAAGGGCTCCGCGGCCTATGGCACCTTTACCGTCACCCGGGACATCACGCACCTCAGCAGCGCCAGGCTGTTCGCCGAGGTCGGCAAGCGGACCGAGACCCTGCTGCGCTTTTCCACCGTGGGCGGTGAGCGCGGCTCGGCGGATACCGAGCGCGATCCCCGCGGTTTCGCCGTGAAGTTCTATACCGAAGAAGGCAACTGGGACATCGTCGGCAACAACACCCCGGTGTTCTTCATCCGCGATCCGTTGAAATTCCCCGACTTCATCCATACCCAGAAGCGCGATCCCTGGAGCAACCTGAAGAGTCCGCAGATGATGTGGGATTTCTGGTCGCTGTCGCCCGAATCGCTGCATCAGGTCACCATCCTGTTCTCCGATCGCGGCATTCCGGACGGCTATCGCTTCATGCATGGCTTCGGCAGCCATACCTTCAGCCTGATCAACGCCCAGGGCGAGCGGCACTTCGTGAAGTTTCACTTCAAGAGCCAGCAGGGGATCAAGAACCTGGCGCCGGCCGACGCGGCACGCCTGGCCGGTACCGATCCGGACTACAGCCAGCGCGACCTGTTCCAGGCCATCGAGCGCGGCGAATTCCCGCGCTGGACGCTGTGCATCCAGGTGATGAGCGAACAGGAAGCAGCTAGCCGTGCCGAGAATCCCTTCGACGTGACCAAGGTCTGGTCGCAGCAGGACTATCCGCTGCAGGAGGTGGGGGTGCTGGAGCTCAACCGTAATCCGCAGAACTACTTCGCCGAGGTGGAGCAGGCCTCCTTTGCGCCGAGCAACGTGGTGCCGGGCGTGGGGCTGTCGCCCGATCGCATGCTGCAGGGCAGGGTATTCGCCTATGCCGACGCCCAGCGCTACCGGGTGGGCACCAACTATCAGCAACTGCCGGTCAACGCACCCCGTTGCCCCTACGCCAACAACCAGCGTGACGGGGCCATGAGATTCGATGGCAATGGCGGTTCGCAGCCGAACTACGAGCCGAACAGCTATGGCCACACGCCCAAGCAGGCGCCCCAGTATCGCGAGCCGGCGCTGAATTTCGCCGGTCCGGCCGATCGCTACGATCACCGGGTGGACGCGGACTACTTCAGCCAGGCCGGAGCGCTGTTCCGCCTGATGAATGCCGACCAGCAGGCGCTGCTGATCGGCAACATCGTCGGCGCCCTGGGTACGGTGACCCGCGAGGTGCAGCTGCGGCAGATCGGTCACTTCCTCAAGGCCGATCCCGCCTATGGCGTGGGCGTGGCCAAGGGCCTGGGGATAGATCCCAGCGAAGTGGCCTGATCCAGAGGTAGAAAAGAGCCCGGCAACCGCCGGGCTTTTTGTCGTCCGCGAAAAAAGTGCGGGAAAGGCTGTCTCGGACGCCGCTTGCGACGTCGCAGTGCTAAGGTTCGCATCAAGCGCGAAAACACGAGGCTCGCTCTCCCGTCATGACTGTGTTTGGAGTGTCTTTGCGCCAGCTCTGGGCGCACGAAAAGGCCAGCTATGGCGTTCGCGTCTTTGTCGCCCTGAGCGGCGCCATGGCGGTCTGCTGGTCGCTGGGCGATCTGCGCGCGCTGTCGCCGGTATTCCTCGGCATCATCGCCAGCGCCCTGGCGGAAACCGACGACAGCTGGCTGGGGCGACTCAAGTCGCTGGCGGTGACGCTGCTGTGCTTTACCGTGGCGGCCTTCGCGGTCGAGCTGCTGTTTCCCTATCCCTGGATCTTCGTGGTGGGCCTGGGCCTGGCCACCTTCAGCCTGACGATGCTGGGCGCCATCGGCGAGCGCTACGCCTCGGTGGCCCAGGCCACGGTGATCCTGTCCATCTATGCCATGATCGGGGTGGATCAGCGCCTCGGCGCCCAGGTGCCGCTGTGGTACGAGCCGGCACACCTGCTGGCCGGGGCATTGTGGTACGGCCTGCTCTCGGTGCTCTGGTGCGCGCTCTTCGCCCACCAGCCGGTGCGACAGAATCTGTCCGCCCTCTATGGCGAACTAGGGACCCTGCTCAGGCTCAAGGCCGAGATGCTCGAGCCGGTGCGCGGGGTGGACCTGCACCGGCGGCGGGTGCTGCTGGCCCAGCAGAACGGCAAGGTGGTGCAGGCGCTGAACCAGGCCAAGGCGACCATCCTCAATCGCTTCGGCCGCTCGGGCCGGCCCGGTGCGCGTTCGGGGCGCTATTTCCGCCTGTATTTCATGGCACAGGACATCCACGAGCGCGCCAGCTCTTCGCACTATCCCTACAGTGCCCTGACCGAGGCCTTCTTTCACAGCGACATCCTCTTTCGCTGCCAGCGCCTGCTCAAGTTGCAGGCCACGGCCTGCCTCAACATGGGCGAGGCGATCCGGCTCGGACAGCCTTTCGAATACGGCCAGCAGAGTCAGCAGGGACTGACCGATCTGCAGGCCTCGCTGGAGTATCTCAAGCAGCAGCAGAATCCGCGCTGGCGGGGCCTGCTACGCTCCCTGGACCTGCTCGGGCACAATCTTTCGACCCTGGAGCGGCAATTCTCCGAGGCGGGCAACAGCGATTCGGGGGCGGCGGATCTGGACACCAGCCTGCTGGATCCGGCGGCACGGTCTCTCCGCGAGGTGTTCCAGCGTATCCGCCTGCAGCTGACCCCGACCTCGCTACTGTTCCGCCATGGCCTGCGCATGGCGCTGGCGCTGATGGCCGGCTATGGCGTGCTGCACCTGATCCACCCGGTGAACGGCTACTGGATCCTCTTGACCACGGTGTTCGTCTGCCGGCCACAGTACGGAGCGACCCGGGTGCGGCTGGTGCAGCGGATCGTGGGTACGGTGATCGGGCTGTTGCTGGGCAGCGCCCTGCTGGAGCTGTTCGGGCAGCCGGAGATCCAGCTCTTACTGGCGCTGGTGGG
Source organism: Pseudomonas sp. HR1 (assembly GCF_030175875.1). NCBI lineage: Bacteria > Pseudomonadati > Pseudomonadota > Gammaproteobacteria > Pseudomonadales > Pseudomonadaceae > Pseudomonas > Pseudomonas sp. HR1. The sequence continues at coordinate 567,781 of NZ_JASNRF010000001.1, read as the reverse complement.
CGGCCTGGTGTTCTTTATCACCCGGACGGATCGCTACACCGTCGCCACCGCGGCCATCACCCTCATGGTGCTGTTCTGCTTCAACCAGGTGGGCAACGGTTTCATGCTGATCTGGCCGCGGCTGCTGGATACCCTGCTGGGCTGCCTGATCGCGGTACTGGCGGTGTTCTTCGTCCTGCCGGACTGGCAGGGGCGGCGGCTGCACCAGGTGATGGCCAATACCCTGCGTACCAATGCGCTCTATCTGCGCCGACTGCACGAGCAGTACCGCACCGGCAAGCGTGACGATCTCGACTACCGGGTGGCGCGGCGCAACGCCCACAACGCCGATGCGACGCTGTCGGCCGCGCTGGCCAACATGCTGCGCGATCCCGGACACTTCCGCCGTAACCTGGAAGCGGGCTTTCGCTATCTGGCGCTGTCCAACACCCTGCTGGGCTACCTGTCGGCCCTGGGCGCCCATCGCCGCCAGCTGGAGGCGGCCGAGCACGATGCCCTGGTGGAGCGCGCCGTGACCCGCATCGCCGAGGGTATGGAGTCCATCGCGGCGGCGGTGGCGGAACGCCGCAGTCTGCCGCCGACCGCCGAGGAGGAGACCAGCCTGGCCGATGAACTGGAGGCCGCGGCCGAGGACAACGACGACGGCTACCGGCTGGTGTGCACCCAGCTGGCGCTGATCTGCCGCCTGCTGCCCAATCTCAAGAGCGCCGCCAACCATACCCTGCGCGAACAAACCCGCGAGCAACCGGCCGCAGGTACCGCCGATGCTTGAGCAAGGTTGGCGCGACGCGCTATGTTGACCGATGTCCGTCGAGTCTTTCGACGCCTGTTTATGCTGGTTTGAAGGCTGTTCCAACACATGCGTATGCGTCTTCTAGTAGTGGGCGGGGAGAGCGCCCTGGGCAAGGCGCTACTCGCCGCCGGTGCCGAAGCGGGCATCGAATTCGTCGCCCCCGAGACTCCCACGGAGGGCTGGTACGCCGCCGGGCTGACCGAGGTCCTCGACCGGGTCCGACCAGGGGCGGTGATCAATCTCGCCTATTACCACGACTGGCTGCAGGCCGCGGACTTCGATCCGGCGCTGATGCAGCGCCAGGCGCTGGCCGTGCAACGCCTGGCCGGCCTCTGCCAGCACTATCAGATTCCGCTGATCCAGCCGTCCAGCTATCAGCTGTTCGATGGCTCGCGCGTGGCCGGCTATAGTGAAAAGGATCTTCCGCGGCCCCCCGGGGCACGGGGCGAGGCGCTCTGGCGGGTCGAGCAGCTGGTGCGGGCGCTGTGCCCGATGCACATCCTGCTGCGCCTGGGCTGGGTCCTGGATGACTCCCGTGACGGTCGCCTGGGGCGGTTGCTGCGGCAGCTGGGCACCGAGCAGGTGGTGCCGATGGCGGGCGACCGGCGCGGCAATCCGACCACCGTGGGCGATGCCGCCCGGGTGCTGCTGGCCGTGGTCAAGCAGCTCGACTGCGGCGCACCGCTCTGGGGGACCTATCACTACGGCGCCCAGGAAGCGGTGTCGGAGTTGGGTCTGGCCGAGACCGTCGCCCAGCTCTGGCAGGAATTCGACCGGCCGGTGCGCTGCGAGTGGCAGGAGGTGACGCACCTCGAGCGTGCGGATACCGCGGAAGAGCCACAACAGGGGGTGTTGATCAGTCGCAAGCTGCTCAACACCTTTGGCATCAAGGCGCGGCGCTGGCAGCAGGAGCTGCCGGCGCTGTTGCAGGGCTTTCGGCAGGACGAGGTAGGTTTAGATGAGTGATGCGCCCATTCTGATCACTGGCGGTGCCGGTTTCATCGGCTCCCACCTGGCGGACGCGCTGCTGGCGCGGGGCAGGCGGGTGCGGGTGCTGGACGACCTGAGCACCGGCAAGCGCGAGAATCTGCCGCTGGACGACGACCGCATCGAATTGCGGGTGGGAGACGTGGCCGATGTCGCGACCCTGGAAGCGGCGATGGCCGGCTGCGCGGCGGTGGTGCATCTGGCCGCGGTGGCCTCGGTGCAGGCGTCGGTGGAGGACCCGGTGGGCACCCACAGGGCCAACTTCATCGGCACCCTGAATCTGTGCGAGGCCATGCGCAAGGCCGGGATCAAGCGGGTGGTCTATGCCTCCAGCGCGGCGGTCTATGGCGCCAATGGCCAGGGGCAGGCCATCGACGAGGAGTTGCCCAAGGCGCCGCTGACGCCCTATGCGGCGGACAAGCTGGCGGGCGAATACTACTTCGACTTCTATCGTCGCGAGCACGGTCTGGAGCCGGCGATCTTCCGCTTCTTCAACATCTATGGTCCGCGTCAGGATCCGTCTTCGCCCTATTCGGGGGTGATCAGCATCTTCACCGAACGCGCCCGCCGGCAGACGCCGATCACGGTGTTCGGTGATGGCGAGCAGACCCGCGATTTCGTCTATGTCGCCGATCTGGTGGGCATCCTGGTGCAGGCGCTGGAAGCCCCCGAGGTGGCGGCTGGGGCGGTGAACGTGGGACGCGGCGAGACCATCAGCCTGAACGGCCTGCTGGCGGAGATCGGCCAGGTGCTGGGTGGCCTGCCGCCGGTGACCCACGGCGCGGCGCGGGCCGGGGACATCCGCCATTCGAAGGCGGACAACCGCCGCCTGCGCGAGCGCTTCGATTTCAGTCAGCCCACGAGCATGGGCACGGGGCTGGCAGCACTGCTGCGGGATTAGTGGACGCGGCCAGGGGCAATCCCTGGCCGGTTGGGCGTCGACGCTGAAGCTGCCCAGCGCCAACCTGCGGGCGAGTGGCCTGCGCTGGCCTAGAAGCGATAGCCCAGGCCGACCATGTAGACCCAGGGATCCACGTCCAGATCGACCTTGGCGCGGGCGCCGAGGGCGGTGTTGTCGACATGGGCGGTGGTGGCGATGTCGATATAGCGGATCTGGGCGTTGAGCATCACCCGGTCGGTGAGCATGAGATCTGCGCCGACCTGGGCGGACCAGCCCCAGGAGTTGTCGGCGCGGAAGTTGTCGAAGCCGGCCGCGCTGGCGCCGCTGCCGACGTGCTCGTCGTAGATCCAGGTGTAGTTGAGGCCGGCGCCGACATAGGGCTGGAACGTCGCCTTGGCGTCCAGCGGGTAGTAGACCAGGCTCAGGGTCGGCGGCAGGTGCTTGAGGCTGCCGAGCTTGCCGTTGGCGGCGTCCAGCCCGGTGCCCTTGATGTTGACCTGGTGCTCGAAGGGCGTGGCCGCCAGCAATTCGAGGCCCAGGTGGTCGGTGAGCATGTAGGCGACGTTCAGCCCCAGCTGGGTGTCGCTGTCCATGGTCGCCTTGCCGCCCAGATTGGCGCCGCTCAGGGCGCCTCTGTCGATCTTGACGTCGGAGCTGCGCTCGTGGGGATCCACGGTGATGGCGCCGGCGCGCAGGATGATGTCGCCGGCCTGGTGGGCCTGGGCGAAGGGCGCGGCCAGGGCAAGGGCGAGCAGGCTGAGACGGAAGAGGGGACGCATGGCGAGGGCTCCGAAGGCATTGAAAAAGGGCTGGGAGCAGCCTAGCGAAGCTGAAACGGCGGACTCTTGATCTCGCTCAAGGGTGGGGCGGATCGCCTTAGGAACCGTCGCCCTTGAGAATGTAGGGCTGGATGCGCTGGGCCTGCAGCCAATAGCCGGCGACGGCCACCTCGCTGCGCTGGCTGCCCACGCCCAGGCGGCCTTCCACCCAGTAGGGCAGGTGCAGTTTGGACAGCCAGAGGTCGTGGCTGCCTTTCACGTAGACGATCTGGTTGCCCGGCGGCGGCGGTACGTGGATGCAGGCGCCGTAATAGGGGACCAGCAGGAATTCGGTGACCTCGCCCTCGTCGGTGACCATCAGCGGCACCACGTAACCGGGCAGGCGCACCTCCTGGCCATCCAGGGCGGCCACCGTGGGGGCGTCCGGCCAGGGCTGGCTGGCGGCCGGGCCGTCTTCGCCGAGGCCGTGGTCGACGCTGCCGGGATTGAAGCGCGGCGCATCGGCCGGCACCAGTTCGCGCCAGGCGAGTTGGCGGGGTTCGGCCTGGGCCCAGGGCAGCCAGCAGAGCAACAGCAGGAGCGCCAGGCGCATGGTGGGGCCTCGTCTAGAGTCGCACGGACAACCCGTCCGTGAGGGCCTGGCGACAGCCGCGCCAGGCCGGGATGCAGCCGAGCACCAGGGCCGCGAGCAGGATGCCGCCGAGCAGTTGCCCATCGTAGAGCGAGGGCCAGTCCAGCGGCAATGCCAGGCCGTATTCCGCCAGCAGCCAGGGCCGGCCCAGGGCGATGGCACCATAGAGCAGCGCCAGCCCGGCGAGACAGCCGGCCAGGGTGAGGGTCAGGGCCTCTGCCAGCAACAGGCCGAACAGGTGGCGCGGCTGGGCGCCTACCGAGCGCAGGATGGCCATCTCCCGGCGTCTTTCGTTGAGGCTGGCGAGCAGGGCGGTGAGCATGCCCACCAGCCCGGTGAGCACCACGCACAGCGACATCACCAGCAGCGCCTGTTCCGCCGTGCCGAGCATTCCCCAGAGCTCCTGCAGGGCCACACCGGGCAGGATGGCCAGCAGCGGCTCGCCACGGTACTCGTTGACCGCGCGCTGCACGGCAAAGGTGGCCACCCGACTCTTGAGGCCGACCAGGGCGGCGGTCAGGTCCTGGGGCGTGAGATCGCGCCGGCGCACCTCGGCGTCGCTCAGCGAAGGCCCGGGCAGGCCGCCGCGCCAGTCCAGGTGCAGGGCGGTCATGCCGCTCAGCGGGATGTGCAGGGTGCGATCGACCGGGGTGCCGGTGGGGGCGAGGATGCCGACCACGGTGAAGGGGTGGTCGCTGTGCTCGGTCAGACTGATGGTGGCGACGCCATGGGCCAGCACGACCTTGTCGCCCAGCCGATAGTGCAGCGCCTTGGCTACCTCGGCGCCCAGCACCACCTCGAAGACGTCGGCGAAGGGCCGGCCCTGGGCTAGCCGCAGCGGCTGGTTGCGCCCGTAGTGGTAGTGGGTGAAGTAGTTGCCGTCGGTACCCAGCACCCGGTAGCCGCGGTGGGAATCGCCCAGGGACAGCGGGATGGTCCAGGCGACGCGGGGATCGGCGGCGAGCTTCTCGTAGCTCTCCCAGCGGATGTTGTTGGTGGCGTTGCCGATGCGGAATACCGAATAGAGCAGCAGGTTGACCGCGCCGGAACGCGCGCCCACCACCAGGTCGGTGCCGGCGATGGTGCTGGCGAAACTGGCCTTGGCCTCGGTGCGCAGGCGTTCGACACCCAGCAGCAGGGCCACCGAGACGGCGATGGTGAAGACGGTGAGCAGGGCGGTGGCGCGGCGATTGCGCAGGCTGGCCCAGGCCAGTTGCAGGAGTGGCATCCTAGGTCTCCGGCCGGGCGGCGTTGAGCTGTGCCAGGGTCAGGTGGCGGTCGAAGCGACTGGCCAGACTGCGGTCGTGGCTGACGAACAGCAGGCCGGCACCGGCGGCGGCGCACTCGGCGAACAGCAGTTGCAGGAAGGCATCGCGGTGGTCGCTGTCCAGCGCCGAGGTGGGTTCGTCGGCGATCACCAGTTCCGGCTGGCCGATCAGGGCGCGGGCGGCAGCGACGCGCTGCTGCTGGCCGATGGAGAGTTCGCGGGCCGGACGGCGGGGCAGCGCGGGATCGCTCAGCCCCAGGGCGCGGAGCAGGGTCAGGGCCGCGCCCCGGGGATCGCCATGCCGCGCCGAGGCGCGCTCGCGGCGCAGCGCCGAGAACTGGCAGGGCAGCAGGACGTTGTCCAAGACCGAGAGAAAGGGCAGCAGATTGAATTGCTGGAAGAGAAAGCCAGTGTGGTCGACGCGAAAACGGTCGCGCCGGGCGGTGGCGAGGGCTCCCAGGTCCTGACCGAGCAGGCGCACCTGGCCGCGACTGGGACGCTGCACGCCGCCGAGCAGGCCGAGCAGGGTGGTCTTGCCGCTGCCGGAAGGGCCTTCGAGAAACAGCGCCTCGCCGGGCGCCAGCTGGAAGTGCCGGATGTCCAGGCATTCCGCCTGGCCGGGCCAGGCGAAGCCGAGGTCCTGGATCTCGACCAGGGGGGCAGAGGTCACGACCGTCCTACCACTTGAGCTGCGGTTGCCGGGCGGTCAGTTCGGCGCCCTGCTGGCCGCTGGCGACGATGGCCTGGACCTCGACGCTGTGACTGTTGGGGAAGCGGGCGAACCAGCCGGAGAGATCCAGGCTGGCGAGCGCGCCCGGCTTGCTGCAGTTGAAGCTCATGCTGGCCTCCACGTCGAGATGGCCGCTGGCGCTGGAATCCTTGGCGAACAGCGGGCTGATGGCGCTGGCTTCGGTCAGGCGGCAATCGGCGGCGGCGGGCAGCTTCACCAGGGCCTGGGGATTTTCCAGACTCTGGCGCAGGGCGGCGACGGCGTCTTCTTCCTGCCGATTGCGCGGAGCATGTTCGAAGCCCAGCAGATCGGCCGCCGGACTGCGCCACTGGAGTTCCAGGCCGCTGTCGGTCTGGGCCACGTCGAGGTGGGATTCGCCGTGCACATGGGCGCCCAGGGCGCCGTGCTCGTGTTCGTCATGGTCGTCATCGGTACCATGAGCAAAGGCCGGTTGGGCGAGCACGGCGGCAAGACAGAGGGTCAGCAGGGGCAGGCGCATGGTGGACTTCCAAAGGGTGGAGAGGCGCTATGTTATGTTGTTGCATTTATGCGCTGCAACCTCGGTTTGGCGTGGGCCGATGGCTGTGGGAGCATGGGACTCTGCACGACGAGGAGAACACCATGGTACGCATTCGCGGAACCATCGGCAGCCAGCCCGTGGATCTCACGGTGGAACTGGAGGAGGCCGACTGGCAACGCCTGGCCGCCGCCCTGCGGCCGACCGAGGCGCCCTTGCCTGCCGCGGCCGTGAGCGCCGCACCCAGCGGATCCAAGTCGGGTGGCGACATGCTCTGGGATCAGGTGGTGAAGCTGCTCAGCTCCGCCGGACGGCTCAGCGGGCCTGACATCCTCGTGGCGCTGGAAAAGCTCACCGGCAATCTGGGCGTGGCCAAGCAGCTGCTGGTGCGGCTGAGGCACAGTCCCCAGGTGCGCATGGAGCGGGTGGGCGAAGCGCAGTTCTATATCTGGCAGGGGTGAGGCTGGAGCGGGGGAGTGGAAAACGCTGCGCGGTTTTCCACGCTACCGAATGTCCACCGCGCTGGGAGGACGCCCGCGGTGGATAAGGCTGCGTCCGGGACGACGCAGCCATGGTTGACCGGCGCTTAGTACAGCGCCTGGTACAGGCGGCGGCGATAGGTGGCGACCAGCGGGTGGTCATTGCCCAGCAGATCGAAGACCTGCACCAGGGTCTTGCGTGGCAGATCGTCGCCGTAGCCGCGATTACGGCGGAACAGCTCCAGCAGGCCATCCAGTGCCGGTTCGTATTGCTGGCGGGCCAGTTGCTGCACGGCCATTTGGTAGGCGGCCTCGTCGTCGCCGGCATCGCGAGCCAGGCGGCTCTTGAGGTCGGCGACCTCGGGCAGGCTGGCGGCCTGGCGCAGGAAGGTCAGCTGGGCACGGGCACCGGCCAGGGCCTGCTTGTGTTCGTCACCCTTGACCGCGTCCAGCACGGCCTGGGCATCGTCCAGTTCATTGCGCTCGGCCAGGCAGCGGGCATAGAGGATCAGCGCCAGGGCGTCGCTGTTGTCTTCTTCCAGCACGGCCTTGAGCAGCGCCTCGGCTTCGGCGAAACGACCCTCGGCGAACAAGGCCTGGGCGGCGTCCAGCGGATCTTCCTCGGCCGGCGGCAGGGCCTGGACATGGGGTTCGAGCAGGGCGCGGATGGCCGATTCCGGCTGGGCGCCGGCGAAGCCGTCGACCGGCTGGCCATCCTTGAACAGCACCACGGTGGGCAGGCTGCGGATGCCGAATCTCATCACCAGTTCCTGCTCGATGTCGCAGTTGACCTTGGCCAGGTGCAGAGCGCCGCCATAGGACTCGGTGATCTTGGCCAGCAGCGGCATCAGCACCTTGCAGGGCGCGCACCACTCGGCCCAGAAGTCCACCAGCACCGGGGTGCTGAAGGAGGCATCGATGACCTGTTGCTGGAAGGTGTCGAGGGTGGCGTCGAAAATGTAGGGGACCTGGCTCATGGCGGACTCGGCAGACGAAAGTTGCACTATAGGTGGGGGCGCCGGGCTTGGAAACAAGGCGGGCCGGCTCAGCCCCGATAGAGCGCCACGCGGCGGAATTCGTCCGGCTCGGCCAGATCCGGCAGGGTGCAGGCCTGGAGCATGGCGACGCGGGTGAAGCCGGGGTGAGCGAGGTCGCGTACCCGCGAATCGGCCAGCAGGATCCGCTCGGCGCGCGCCTGCAGGAGGTCCAGCAGGGGCAGATTGGCACGGTCGTAGAGGACGTCGGCGGCCAGGATGAGATCGAAGCGCTCGGTGCTGGCAGAGAAATCGTCCAGCGTCTCGATCTGCACGGCGTTGGCCTGGGCATTGGCGCGACAGGCCGCCAGGGCCAGGGGATCGAGGTCGCAGCAGACCACCCGCGCCGCGCCGGCCCGGGCGGCGGCGAGTCCGGCGATGCCCGAGCCGCTGCCGAAATCCAGGACCTGGCGCCCGGCAACGTGCTCGGGATGGGCGACGATCCAGCGCGCCAGGGCCAGGCCGCTGGCCCAGCAGAAGGCCCAGTAGGGCGGTGCCTCCAACAGGCGCTGGGTTTCCGCGGGGGAAAAGGCCCGCGCCATGTTGGCCGGATCGATCAACCACAGCGACAGGTCGCTGTCGGGCAACGCCTGCAGACAGAGGCGGGCGTCGCCGAGTAGAGCCGTCAGGGCGGCGACGAGGTCGGCCGGGGGCGTCACGGGGTCTGGTTCAGCACCAGTTCGCCGAGATTCTGCGTGGTCGGTCCGCCGACATTCACCGGCGGCAGATAGCTGGCCAGCTGACCGGCCTGGATCAGGCGCGCGTGGAATTCCACCTTGAGATCCGGGCGGGTGGGAAAGATCTCCGGATTGAAGGGCAGGCGGAAGGCCAGGGGCGCGCCCTTGCCGGTCACCGTCTCGCTGGCCAGCAGGCGCTGCGGCAGGCCCTTGGCATTGACCGCCAGCAGGGCGATCTCCACCTGGGCGCCGGCCGGGACCAGGCCCTGGGCATTGCGCAGCACCCCGGAGATCTCGCGCAGATTGGCCGGGGTGGGAGCGCCGGCCACCGGGACCGGCTCGTCGGCTGGGGTGGTGGGCTGCGGCGGCGTGGTTTCGGGTGGGCTGGAGCAGGCCACGAGCAGACCGGTGAGCAGCAGGGGCAGGAGGACGCGTGGGGTCATGGCGGGATCCGGAGGTCGCCGCCGGCGAGGGCGGCACGGGAGGCTGGAGAGGGGTCGTCGAACACAGTGCGCTCTTATAGCCCGGCGGCTCCTGGCTGTCGATTCGTCTGGTACCCGGAGGTTCCCGCCAGGGGGTGATCGGGTACCATGAGGGCTTTCCCTTCCGGCGGTCGACTCCCCCATGCATTGTCCCTTCTGCGGCGCCCACGACACCAAGGTCACGGATTCCCGGCTGGTTGCGGCCGGCGAGCAGGTGCGCCGGCGGCGTGAGTGCCTGGCCTGCCAGGAACGCTTCACCACCTTCGAGACCGCCGAGCTGGTGCTGCCACGGCTGATCAAGCAGGACGGCACCCGCCAGCCCTTCGACGAGGACAAGTTGCGCGCCGGCATGCAGCGCGCCCTGGAGAAGCGCCCGGTCAGCGTCGAGCGCCTGGAAGAGGCCATCGCCCTGATCAAGCACCGGCTGCGCGCCACCGGCGAGCGGGAGATCCGTTCGCGGGTGGTGGGTGAACTGGTGATGGACGAACTGCGCAAGCTGGATCAGGTGGCCTACATCCGCTTCGCCTCGGTCTATCGGCAATTCCAGGACCTGGCCGAGTTCCGCGACGAAATCGAGCGGCTGGCCCAGGACCCGGGCAAGCAACCGGTATGAGCGACACGGACGCGGTGAACGACGAATTCTGGATGGCCCGCGCCCTGGCGCTGGCCGCCTGCGGCCGCTACAGCACGGCGCCCAATCCGCGGGTGGGCTGCGTGCTCGTCCGTGACGGCCAGGTGGTGGGCGAGGGCTGGCATCGCCAGGCCGGCGGTCCCCATGCCGAGGTGCATGCGCTGCGCCAGGCAGTCGAGGCCGCGCGTGGCGCCACCGCCTATGTGACCCTGGAACCCTGCAGCCACCATGGCCGCACCCCGCCTTGCGCGGATGCCCTGGTGGCCGCCGGGGTGGCCGAGGTGGTGGCTGCCATGACCGATCCCAATCCGCTGGTGGCCGGTCGCGGCCTGGCGCGCCTCGCCGCCGCCGGCATCGCTACCCGCGCCGGGGTGCTGGAAGCCGAGGCGCGGGCGCTCAATGCCGGCTTCATCCAGCGCATGCTGACCGGGCGGCCCTTCGTGCGGGTCAAGTTGGCACTGAGCCTGGATGGCCGCACCGCCATGGCCAACGGCGAAAGCCAGTGGATCACCGGGCCGGCGGCGCGCCAGAGCGTGCAGCGACTGCGTGCCGAGGCGGGGGTGGTGATCACCGGCGCCGACACCGTGCTCGCCGATGGCGCGCGCCTGACCGTGCGCCCGAGCGAATTGGGCCTGAGTGGCCCAGAACTGGAGCTGGCCACCCTGCGCACGCCGCAGCGGCTGCTGGTGGACGGTCGTGGCCGGGTACCGCTGGACGCCCCCTTTTTCCAGGTCGGCACGGCGCGGGTCGTCGGTATGGCCGGCGAGGCGCCGGCCTATGCGGCGGCCGGGCACGACTACCTGGCGCTGCCCGGCGCCCAGGGCCAGGTCGATCTGGCGGAGCTGCTGACCCGCCTGGGCCGCGAGCAGGTCAACGATGTGCTGGTGGAAGCCGGACCGCGTCTGGCCGGTGCCTTCGCCCAGGCCGGACTGGTCGATGAATATCATCTGTTCCTGGCGCCCAAGTTCCTCGGTTCCAGCGCCCGGCCGTTGCTGGACTGGCCGCTGGAGCACCTGGCCCAGGCGCCGCAGCTGGAAATCTTCAGTGCCACGCCGGTGGGCGCGGACCTGCACCTGATCGCCCGACCGGCCAGGGACACCTGACGCCCCTGGCCCCGCGGCGGCGAACTGTGTTACAAAACCTGCGCTGCCTGCGGGCGGCGAGTTCTCAGGGCGGGGTGCAATTCCCCACCGGCGGTAACGCCCGATCAGTCGGGACGAGCCCGCGAGCGCTCTCTCGTCCTCTGCGGCGGGGGAGGTCAGCAGACCCGGTTGGATTCCGGGGCCGACGGTCATAGTCCGGATGAGAGAGAACGGGATAGCCTCGCCTGGCAGGGGTGCGAGCCCCTCGTCCGTCTGATTTCCCTTCTGTCCGTGCGCCCTGTTTTTTCACCGAAACAGGAGTTCGTCGATGTTTAGCTGCACCGCCTTTCCGGCTCTACCTCTCGGAGGCCTGAGCTGATGTTTACCGGAATCATCGAAGCCCTCGGCGAGATCCGCGCCCTCACGCCCAAGGGCGGCGACGTGCGCCTCTATGTCGCCACCGGCAAGCTCGACCTTGCCGACGTCAAGCTCGGCGACAGCATCGCCGTAAATGGCGTCTGCCTTACCGCCGTGGAATTGCCCGGCGACGGCTTCTGGGCCGACGTCAGTCGCGAGACCCTGAGCCTCACCAGCCTGGGCGGTCTCAAGCCCGGCAGCCGGGTCAACCTGGAAAAGGCGCTGATGCCCACCAGTCGCCTTGGCGGCCACCTGGTCAGCGGCCACGTGGACGGACTCGGCGAAGTGGTCTCCCGCGCCGATAACGCCCGCGCCGTGCAGTTCCGCCTGCGCGCCCCGGCCGAGCTGGCCCGCTACATCGCGCTCAAGGGCTCGATCACCGTGGACGGCGTCAGCCTCACGGTGAACGCCGTGGATGGCGCCGAATTCGAGCTGACCATCGTCCCCCATACCCTCGGCGAGACCATCATGGCCGACTACCGTCCCGGGCGCCGGGTGAACCTGGAGGTGGACCTGCTGGCCCGCTACCTGGAGCGCCTGCTGCTGGGCGACAAGGCCGCCGAGTCCAGCAAGGGCGGCGTCACCGAACACTTTCTCGCCGAACACGGCTATCTGCAGCGCTAAGGACGACACCGTGGCACTTTCCAGCATCGAAGACATCATCCAGGACATCCGCGCGGGCAAGATGGTCATCCTCATGGACGACGAGGACCGCGAGAACGAAGGCGACATCATCATCGCCTCCGAATGCGTCACCGCCGAACACATCAACTTCATGGCCCGCCATGCCCGCGGCCTGATCTGCATGCCCATGAGCAAGGGCCTCTGCGAACGCCTCAACCTGCCGATGATGGCCAGCCGCAACGCCTCCGGCTTCGGCACCAAGTTCACCGTGTCCATCGAGGCCGCCGAAGGCATCAGCACCGGCATCTCCGCCGCCGACCGCGCGCGCACCGTGCAGGCCGCCATCGCCAAGGACGCCAAGGCCGGCGACGTGGTCAGCCCCGGCCACATGTTTCCGCTGATGGCCCAGCCCGGCGGCGTGCTGGCGCGCGCCGGCCACACCGAAGCCGCCTGCGACCTGGCGCGCATGGCCGGTTTCGCCGAGAGCGGGGTGATCTGCGAGGTGATGAACGACGACGGCACCATGGCCCGGCGCGACGAACTCGAAGCCTTCGCCGAGCAGCACGGCCTCAAGGTCGGCACCATCGCCGATCTGATCCACTACCGCCTGCTGCACGAGCACACCGTCAAGCGCATCGATGAGCAGCAGCTGGAGACCGAACTCGGTCCGTTCAAGCTGGTGACCTACCGCGACGAGGTGGAGGGCGACGTCCACCTGGCGCTGATCCGTGGCGACCTGGCCGGCCAGGAGCTGCCGCTGGTGCGGGTGCACAACATGGATCCGCTGCGCGACCTCCTGCAGGTGCACCAGCCGGGTCGCTGGAGTCTGCGCAGCGCCATGGAGCGCGTGGCCCGGGAAGGCACCGGCGTGGTGCTGCTGCTCGGTCACTCGATCGAGGGCGACGACCTGCTGGCGCACCTGCGCGAGCCGCTGCCGGTGCCCAAGGCGCTGTCCACCTACAGCACCGTCGGGGCCGGTTCGCAGATCCTCCGCGACCTGGGCATTCGTCAGATGCGTCTGCTCAGCTCGCCGATGAAGTTCAATGCCATATCCGGCTTCGACCTGGAAGTAGTAGACTATCTGCCTCCTGAAGAATGACCCTTCCGCCTGGCGCGCCCCGCCCGGGTGGCATGGCGCGCTTCACCTGGATTTCCACGGACGGCCTGGCACTGCCGGCCGTCCGGCTCTTTGACAACTGGACCCGCACATGAACATCAAGACCTTTGAAGGCACCTTCATCGCTCCTCAGGGCCGTTTCGCCCTGGTGGTCGGTCGCTTCAACAGCTTCGTCGTCGAAAGCCTGCTGCAGGGCGCCATCGACGCCCTGGTGCGTCACGGCATCAAGCCGGACGACCTGACCATCATCCGCGTCCCCGGCGCCTTCGAGATCCCGCTGGCGGTGCAGAAGATCGCCCAGCGCGACGAATTCGACGCCATCATCGCTCTCGGCGCGGTGATCCGTGGCGGCACCCCCCACTTCGAATACGTGGCCGGCGAGTGCACCAAGGGTCTGGCCCAGGTCTCCATGGAATTCGGCGTGCCGGTGTCCTTTGGCGTCCTGACCGTCGATTCCATCGAGCAGGCCATCGAGCGCTCCGGCACCAAGGCCGGCAACAAGGGCGCCGAAGCCGCCCTGTCCGCCCTGGAAATGGTCAGCCTGCTGGCGCAGCTGGAGGCCAAGTGAGCGGCGATCTGACTCCGCCCGCGGCCGGCAGGCCCGCGGGCAAGAAGGCCCCCACCGGCAAACTGGCTGCCCGCCGCGAAGCGCGCAGCCTGTCGGTCCAGGCCCTGTACCAGTGGCACATGGCGGGCCAGGCGATCAACGAGATCGAGGCGCAGTTTCGCGTCGACAACGATTTCGCCAAGGTCGACGGCGCCTACTTCCATGAAATCCTCCACGGCGTCCCGGCCAACAAGGGCGAGATCGACGGTCTGATCCTGCCCTGCCTGGACCGTGCCATGGACGAGGTCGACCCGGTCGAGCTGGCCGTGCTGCGGTTGTCCTGCTACGAGCTGCTCAAGCGCATCGACGTGCCCTATCGCGTGGTGATCAACGAGGGCATCGAGCTGGCCAAGATCTTCGGCGCCACCGACGGCCACAAGTTCGTCAACGGCGTGCTGGACAAGCTGGCGCCCAAGCTGCGCAGCGCCGAGTTGCGCGGCAAGCGCTGATCGCCCGCGCCGGCATGGGTGAATTCGAACTCATCCGTCGCTATTTCGCCGCGGCGCCTTGCGCCCGTGGCGGACCCGGCGTGGCGCTGGGCATCGGTGACGACTGCGCGCTGCTGGCACCCGCCCCGGGTGAACAGCTGGCGGTCTCCACCGATACCCTGACCGCCGGGGTGCATTTCCCCGATCCCTGCCCGGATGCCCATGGCCTCGGCCAGCGCGCCCTGGCGGTGAGCGCCAGCGACCTCGCCGCCATGGGCGCCACGCCGCTGGGCTTCACCCTGGCGCTGACCCTGCCGAGCATCGAGCCCGCCTGGCTGGAAGGCCTGGCGGCAGGCCTTGTACAGATGGCCGAGCAGTGCGAGCTGCGCCTGGTCGGTGGTGACACCACCCGCGGTCCGCTGTCCCTCACCCTCACGGTCTTCGGTCAGGTGCCGGCCGGTCAGGCGCTCTTGCGCAGCGGCGCCCGCCCGGGTGATCTGCTGTGCCTGGGCGGTGCGCCGGGCGAGGCCGGCGGGGCCTTGCCCTTCGTCCTTGGTCAGCGTGCCGCGGAGGGTGCCGCCAGTCGGCACCTGCTGGCACGCTACTGGGCACCCCAGCCGCAATTCGACCTCGGCCTCTGGCTACGGGGTCGGGCGACGGCGGCCCAGGACGTCTCCGATGGCCTGGTGGCCGATTGCGGCCATATCGCCGCGGCCTCCGGCGTCCGCCTGGTCGTGGAGGCGGCGCGGCTGCCGGTGAGTCCGGCGCTGGCCGAACTCTTTCCCGCCGACGAGGTGCTGCGCCTGGCCCTCGGCGCAGGCGACGACTATCTGCTGGTCTTCACCCTGCCGCCGGACCAGGCGCCGGCCCTGGCCGCCGCCTGGCCCCAGGCGCAGGTGATCGGGCGAGTCGAGGCGGGCAGTGGCGTTGTCGTCCTCGCCGCCGACGGTCAGCCCATGATCCCGGCGCAGGCCGGCTTCCAACATTTCTAGCGCCCCGCGCGGAGTCCTCTCTTGAGTGAACAGCAAGCCCCCGCCCAGCCGGTCCCTCCGTCGGTCTGGCGCGATCCCTGGCACTTCCTGGCCTTCGGCCTGGGTTCCGGCACCCTGCCCAAGGCGCCCGGGACCTGGGGTTCGCTGATCGCCTTGCCCTTCCTGCCGCTCTGGCAGCTGCTCGGCGGCTGGAGCTATCCGCTGCTGCTGGTGCTGCTGACCGTCTTCGGCTGCTGGTTGTGCGGCAAGGTCGCCCGCGAGCTGGGCGTGCACGATCACGAGGGCATCGTCTGGGACGAGATGGTCGGCATCTGGATCACCTTCTGGCTGGCGCCGCCGGGCCTGATCTGGCTGCTGGTGGGTTTCGTCGCCTTCCGCGTGCTGGACATCTGCAAGCCCTGGCCAATCCGCTGGCTGGATGTCAATGTCCGCGGCGGCGTCGGCATCATGGTCGACGATGTACTGGCCGGCATCCTCGCCTGGCTGGTGGTTCAGGGATTACACATCGGTTGGGGTCATCTCGTCGGCTGACGAGACGCAGGCCCAAGGAGCAGGGCAGTGAAAAGACTGGGCGCGTACGGCCTCCTGTTGGCCGTCGGTTCGCTCGCCTGGGCGCAACCCCAGGTCAGGGTCGTGGGGTTGTTCAACGGCGCGGCGGTGGTCAACGTCAATGGCCAGCGCAAGTTGCTGCGGGTCGGCCAGCGCCTGGACGACGTCGAGGTGGTCAGCGCGGATCCCCAGCAGGCGGTGCTGCGCATCGACGGCCGGACCCAGGCCTTTACCCTCGACCGCGAATACAGCGATGGCTACAGCGCCCCGCAGCGCCGCGAATTCAGCGTGCCGCGCAGCAACAACGGCCATTACCAGGTCACCGCCAACGTCAATGGCCGTCCGGTGTCGCTGCTGGTGGACACCGGTGCCACCAGTGTCGCCCTGAGTGGCGCCCAGGCCGATCAGCTGGGCATCAGCTATCGCGACGGTACCCCGGGCTGGGTGGAGACCGCCAGCGGCCATGCCCGCGCCTGGCGCACCACGCTCAAGCAGGTGCGCCTGGGCGATGTCGAGGTGGTCGGGGTGGACGCCATGGTCCTGGAAGGCAACTATCCCAGCCAGGGCCTGCTGGGCATGAGTTTCCTCAACCGCGTGGGCTGGCGCGAGGCCCAGGGCATCTTCTACGTCCAGGCACGCTGATAGATCATCGGGTATCGACGTCATAACCCCTGGCGATGACGCCGGAGCCGGGGAAAAGGTTACAATGTACGTCTTTCCCCGCCAGGAGCCCGCAGGTGTCCGTCGTCTTTGTCGCCGCCTCCCAACTGCCCACCCCCTTTGGCCTGTTCACCATGCACGGTTTCCTCGACGAAACCGATGGCAAGGAGCACGTCGCCCTGACCTTCGGTGACGTGGCCGATGGCGAGCCGGTCCTGGGACGGCTGCATTCCGAGTGCCTGACCGGCGATGCGCTGTTCAGTCTGAGATGCGACTGTGGCTTCCAGCTGGAAGCGGCGCTGCGCGCCATCGCCGAAGCCGGGCGTGGCGTGCTGCTCTATCTGCGCCAGGAAGGACGCGGCATCGGCCTGCTCAACAAGATCCGCGCCTATGAGTTGCAGGATGCCGGCGCCGATACCGTGGAAGCCAACGAGCGGCTGGGTTTCGGCGCCGACCAGCGCACCTATGCGCTGTGCAAGCCGATGCTCGAACACCTCGGCATCACCTCGCTGCGGCTGATGACCAACAATCCGCGCAAGGTGAAGGCGCTCGAGGTCCTGGGCATCCCGGTCGCCGAGCGGGTGCCGCTGCAGGAAGGCCTCAATCCGCACAACCGCCGCTATCTGCTGACCAAGGCCGGCAAGCTCGGCCATATGCTCGGCAATCTGCATCAGAACGAAGAGACCGCCGATCCGGCCTCCTGATCAGCCGGCTGCGCGCGCCGGTTCCAGGCGCTGCGCGGCTTCCTGCAATTCCAGTACCTGTTGATCCACGTTGCGACTGGCGCCCAGGGTGGTCTGGGCCAGCTCGGCGCTGCGCCGTGCCTGGTCCTGGGCCGCCTGGCTGCGTAGCTGCAGCTGGTTGCCGCTGGTATCCAGGGCCTCCAGGGTGTGGCCGATGTGGGTCAGGTGCTCCTGCAGCGCGCCGACATCGCGATCAATGGCGCCCAAGGCCTCCTGGGCCTGATCCGAACGACTGCGCGAGGTCTGGGCGTCCGCCTTGCAGCGCTGCATGGCGGCCACCGCCTGTTCCGACAGCAGACGGATCTGGTCGAGGATGCTGGCGATCTCGCGGGTGGAATCCGCCGAATGATTGGCCAGGCGCCGCACCTCGTCGGCGACCACGGCGAAGCCGCGTCCCTGATCGCCGGCGCGGGCCGCTTCGATGGCGGCGTTCAGCGCCAGCAGGTTGGTCTGTTCGGCGATGCCGCGGATGGTGTCGGTGACATGGCGCACCGCGTGGGTCTGCTCGTTGAGCGCGCTGATGGTGCTGGCCGAGGTGCCGATGGTGCCATCGAGGATTTCCAGATCGCGGGCCACCTGGCCGACCAGCAGATTGCCGTGGTCGCTGCCGTTGCGTGCCCGGGTCGAGAGGCCGCTGCTGTCGCGCACATGGGCGGCCATCTCCTGGCTGCCCTGCAGCATCGTCTGCATGGCCTGGGTGTTGGCCTCGGCCGCCTGCCATTGCTGTTCGGCTTCCTGGCTGGCGTGCTGAGCCCCGCGCTGCAGACTGGCGGCATCGGCGCTGAGGGCGCGGGTGACCTGCTTGACGGTCTGCAGCGAGGTGTCGAGGCGATCGACGAAGCTGTTGATCCAGACAGCCAGCTCGCCGGTCTCGTCGGCGCGAAAGCCCTGGCGATCCAGGCGCTGGTCGAGACTGGCGCCGCACTCGGCGATGTCCAGGAAGAAGTCGCCCAGGCGTTGCAGGCGACGGGTACAGGGCCGCACCACCAAACCGCCGTAGAGCGCCAGGGCGAGGGCTGCACTGCCCAGGGCGAAGCCGCTCTGCCGCAGCGGTTGCCAGAGGCTGAGTGCGGCCTGCAGGCCCCAGGCGCCACCGGCCAGCAGCAGGGCGCCGAGCAGCAGGTGCTGGGTCAGGCTGCCGCCACGATAGGCTTCTTCCAGATCCGCTTCGCAGAGCAGGCCCCAGGTATCCGGCGAACCGGGCAATTGCAGGGTGAGGCCGGCGCCGATCACCGGGACGTGGCGGTAATCGGAATAGCCCGGATAGGCGACGAACAGATTGCGCCCCTTGCGAATGGTCTCGCGCACCCCAGGGTGCAGTTCCTTGGTCGCCGGGGCGGTGAATTTCAGCTCGAACTCGGTGTGCTCGCGGATCCGTACCGTCCCGAAGGGGGTGGCGACCCCTTGCTTGAGGTTATCGCCGGCGGTGAAGGTGGCGTCTTCGAAGCGCGAGCGCGACAGCGCGGTGCCGGGCGCTATGCTGGGGTCGGCGACCGCCTTGACCATGAACAGGTAGTTGTCGCCGGAATCCGGAAAGACATGCCCAGCCTCGCGCTGAATGAGATCGCTGAGGACATCGTTGGGCAGGCGCAGACAGAGACAGCCCAGCGGCTTGCCGGCTTGGCGCAGCGGCTGGTGGAACAGCAGGGTGACGGCATCGTGGAAGGCCGAGGTGGTCGGGCCCAGGGCAAGGGTGACCGGATCGCGATAGGGGCCTTGCAGAAAGGGCGCCTGCAGACCGCGGGCGAGGGCCGCGGCGTCGTGCCGCTGCCCCTGGCGCTGACGTGCGGTGGAGGCGAGGACCAGGCCCTGGGTATCCACCACGAAGAGTTCGGAGGCCGCGCTCAGGTGCAGTAGGGCGTCGTCCAGGATTTGGGGATCCAGCGCGGGCCAGCCGGTCTCCACCGCCCCGGCGATCCGTTCCAGTTGCTGCCAGTGTCTCTGGGTCCAGGTCAGCAGCAGATCACGACGGGTGCCGGCCAGGCCGGCAAAGGTCTTTTCCAGGCGTGCCTGTCGACCTCCGTTGCGCAGGCAGGCCCAGCCACGGGCAATCTTTCCATTGCGCCCCAGCCAGGGCAGCCAGCGGCGCTCGGGGCCGCTCAGATCCATGTCACTCATAACACCCATCCTTGTCGCCACGCTGATTGCAGTCAGCAGCCAGCATGGTGGGGGCTCCAGCCGCGCACTAGAGCGGCTGGACGAGGTGTCGGTGCCTTCAGATCAGCGGTGCGCGGCCCTTTAGGCGGAGGCGCCGCGGGCCAGGCGTGGCGAGGTATCGGCCTGGGCGGCTTCCAGCCGTGCCAGGCGCTCGCGTACCGCGCGCTCGATCCCGGCGACGTCCAGACCGCACTCGGCCAGCATGTCGGCCGGCTTGGCGTGTTCGATGTAGCTGTCCGGCAGGCCCAGGTTAAGCACCGGCTGGACCAGGGCATTGGCCTGCAGGAATTCGTTGACCGCACTGCCGGCACCGCCCATGACGCTGTTTTCCTCGACGGTGACCAGCAGGTCGTGGTCGGCGGCGAACTGGCGGATCAGGGCTTCGTCCAGCGGCTTGACGAATCTCATGTCGGCCACGCTGGCGTCCAGGCGCTCAGCGACCTGCAGGGCCTCGGCCAGTTGCACGCCAAACACCAGGAAGCCGACGGTGGGGCCGTTTTTCAGGCTGCTCTGGCGACGCACCACGCCCTTGCCGATGGGCAGGGGTTCCAGGCCCGGATCAAGGGCGGCGTTGGGGCCGCTGCCACGCGGGTAGCGCACCGCGGCGGGGCCTTGGTGGCGATAGCCGGTGGTGAGCAGGCGGCGCAGCTCGTTCTCGTCGCTGGGCGCCATGATCACCATGCCGGGTATGCAGCGCAGGTAGGACAGGTCGAAACTGCCGGCATGGGTCGGACCGTCTTCGCCGACCAGGCCAGCGCGGTCGATGGCGAAGAGCACGTCCAGATGCTGCACCGCCACGTCGTGGATCAGCTGATCGTAGCCACGCTGCAGGAAGGTGGAGTAGATGGCCACCACCGGCTTCATGCCGTCGCAGGCCAGTCCCGCGGCCAGGGTCACCGCATGCTGCTCGGCGATGGCCACGTCGAAGTAGCGCTCGGGATAGCGTTCGGCGAAGCGGATCAGGTCGGAGCCTTCCTTCATCGCCGGGGTGATGCCCACCAGCTTGGCATCGGCGGCGGCCATGTCGCACAGCCAGTCGCCAAAGATGTTGGAGTACTTGGGCGCGCCCGGGCGCTTGGGCTTGGCGTCCAGCGGCTCCAGCTTGGTGATGGCGTGGTAGCCGATGGGGTCTGCCTCGGCGATGGACAGGCCCTTGCCCTTGCGGGTGATGACATGGAGGAACTGCGGGCCCTTGGCGTCGCGCAGATTGCGCAGGGTGGTGACCAGGGTCGGCAGGTCATGACCGTCGATGGGGCCGATGTAGTTCCAGCCCAGTTCCTCGAACAGGGTGCCGGGTACCAGCATGCCCTTGGCGGCTTCTTCGGTGCGGCGGGCGATTTCCCAGGCACCGGGCAGCTTGGAGAGGGCCTTCTTGCCGTTCTCGCGCAGGTGCTGGTAGGTGCGGCTGGAGAGCAGTCGCGCCAGGTAGTTGGACAGGCCACCGACATTGCGCGAGATGGACATGTCGTTGTCGTTGAGCACCACCAGCATGTTGGCGCCGGTATCCGAGGCGTGGTTGAGGGCCTCGAAGGCCATGCCCGCGGTCAGGGCGCCGTCGCCGATCACCGCCACCGACTTGCGCTCGATGCCTTGCAGCTGCGCGGCGATGGCCATGCCCAGGGCGGCGCCGATGGAGGTGCTGGAGTGACCGACGCCAAAGGTGTCGTACTCGCTCTCGCTGCGGCGCGGGAAGGCGGCCAGGCCGTCCTTCTGGCGCAGGCTGGCCATGCCCTCGCGGCGACCGGTGAGGATCTTGTGCGGATAGGCCTGGTGACCGACGTCCCACACCAGCCGGTCTTCCGGGGTGTTGAAGACGTAGTGCAGGGCCACGGTCAGTTCGATGACGCCGAGGCCGGCGCCGAAATGACCGCCGGTCTGGCCCACGGTCCACAGGAGAAAGGCGCGCAGTTCGTCGGCGACGGCTTCCAGCTCGGCGTCACCGAGCTGGCGCAGCTGGACCGGCGAGTCGATGCGGTCGAGCAGGGGCGTCGCGGGACGCTGGCGGGGAATCTCGTGAAACGTCTTGGGCATCTGGCTGATCACTTTGCGCAGAGAATTAGGCAGTTTACCCGATGCCCGCGTGGCATCCCAACAGCGGACAGGGCGTCTTGTTATGCCCCTGTGACAACGGACCCGGGGGCAAATGCGGCCCGGGTCACGAGTTTTTCCGCCGGGATGCGGCTAGCTACGTCTTGCGACGATGTAGCGGGCCAGGGCGCGCAGGGGTTCGGCGGGCTCGCCCAGGGCCTCGATGGCGGCCAGGGCGGTGTCGCGCAGCTCCAGGGCATAGGCCTTGGCCGCGTCCAGGCCGAGCAGCGCCGGGTAGGTCGGTTTTTCGCGGGCGAGATCGGCTCCCTGGCGTTTGCCCAGGGTCTGGGTATCGCTTTCGATGTCGAGCACGTCGTCCCAGACCTGGAAGGCCAGGCCGATGGCCTCGGCATAGCGTCCCAGAGCCTCACGCTCGCCGGCACCGGCGGCTTCGCTGGCCAGGGCGCCGAGTTGCACGCTGGCGGCGATCAGGGCGCCGGTCTTGTGCAGGTGCATGGTCTCCAGCGCCGGCTGGTCGATGCGCCGGCCGACCGATTCCAGGTCGATGGCCTGGCCGCCGACCATGCCCGCCGGGCCGCTGGCCCGCGCCAGCACCGCGACCATCTCCAGCCGCACCGCGGCGTCCTGGGGCGCCGCCAGCAGGGTCTCGAAGGCCAGGGTCTGCAGGCCGTCGCCGGCAAGGATGGCGCAGGCCTCGTCATAGGCCTTGTGGGTGGTGGGCCGGCCGCGGCGCAGGTCGTCGTCGTCCATGGCCGGCAGGTCGTCGTGGACCAGGGAATAGGCGTGGATCAGCTCCACCGCGCAGGCGGCCTGGTCAGCGCGTGCCGGATCGCCGCCCAGGGCTTCGCAGGCGGCATAGACCAGCAGCGGCCGCACCCGCTTGCCGCCGCCCATGACGCTGTAGGCCATGGCCGCATAGAGTCGGGCGAGTTCGGCGCGCGGGGCGGTGAAGAGCGGGGCGAGGGCTGTGTCGACGCGGGTCTGGCAGCGTTGCTGGTAGGCCTCGATCATGCGTCGTCCCCGACCGGGGCGAAGGGCGCGGCGCTGAGTTCGCCGTCCTTTTCCAGCAGGATCTGCACCTTCTGCTCGGCCTGGGCCAGGGCGCCCTGGCATTCGCGGGTCAGGCGGATGCCCTGTTCGAAGGCGCCGAGGGAGTCCTCCAGGGACAGCTCGCCACTTTCCAGGCGTTCCACCAGGGTCTGCAACTCGGCCAGGGATTGTTCGAAGTCGGGAGCTTTCTTGCGGGCCATCGGGATTCTCGACAGAGGCGATCGGGTCGCGGGAAGGGGGCAATGGGTCGGCCATTGTGCCACAGCCATCGGCGCCGCTTGACGCCATGCCCGGCCAGGCCCTAGGGTAGCGGTCATGAAAACGCGCAGCCACCAACGCCCCAGCATTATTACCGCCATTACCTGATGGCGGGACAGCGTTAGCTGCGCAACCAGACCCGCCCGAGAGGCGGGTTTGTACTTTCTGACTCCTGGGCCCCGATGAAACACCCCAGGAGCCCGCCATGACCGCCCAGGAACCCGCCACCGATCTCTTGCAGCGCTATGCCCGCAAGATCCTCGAAGCCCCCGTCTACGACGTGGCGATCGAAACGCCCCTGCAACCGGCACGGGCGCTGTCCGAGCGGCTGGGTTGCCAGGTGCTGCTCAAGCGCGAAGACCTGCAGCCGGTGTTCTCCTTCAAGATCCGCGGCGCCTACACCAAGCTGGCCAGCCTCTCGGCCAGCGAAAAGGCCCGCGGCGTCATCGCCGCCAGCGCCGGCAACCACGCCCAGGGCCTGGCCCTGGCGGCTCGTGAGCTGGGCGTGCGGGCGATCATCGTCATGCCGCGGACCACCCCCGAGCTCAAGGTCATCGGCGTGCAATCCCGCGGTGGCGAGGTGGTGCTGCATGGCGACGCCTTTCCCGATGCCCTGGCCGAGGCTCTGCGCCTGGTCGAGGAGCAGGGCTATACCTTCGTACCGCCCTATGACGATCCCGACGTCATCGCCGGCCAGGGTACCGTGGCCATGGAGATCCTGCGCCAGCATCCGGGACGCCTGGACGCCATCTTCGTCCCGGTGGGCGGCGGCGGCCTGATCGCCGGCATCGCGGCCTACGTGAAATACCTGCGGCCCGAGATCAAGGTCATCGGTGTCGAGCCGGACGATTCCAACTGCCTGCAGCAGGCCATGGCCGCCGATGAGCGCGTGGTGCTGCCGCGAGTCGGGCTGTTCGCCGACGGCGTGGCCGTGGCCCAGATCGGCCATCACACCTTCGAGATCTGCCGGCGCCATGTCGACGAGGTGATCACCGTCAGCTCCGACGAGATTTGCGCAGCGATCAAGGACATCTACGACGACACCCGCTCCATCACCGAACCGGCCGGCGCCCTGGGCGTGGCCGGGATCAAGAAATACGCCGAGCGGGAAGGCTCCGGCGGCCAGGTGCTGGTGGCCATCGATTCGGGTGCCAATATCAACTTCGACCGGCTGCGGCACGTGGCCGAGCGCGCCGAATTGGGCGAGCAGCGCGAAGCCATCATCGCCGTGACCATCCCCGAGCGGCCGGGCAGCTTCCGCGCCTTCTGCGAGGCCCTGGGCCGGCGGCAGATCACCGAATTCAACTACCGCTACCACACAGGCGAAGAGGCCCATATCTTCGTCGGCGTCCAGACCCATCCCCAGCGCGATCCGCGTGACGCCCTGATCCAGGGCCTGCGCGACCAGGGCTTCCCGGTGCTGGACCTGACCGACAACGAACTGGCCAAGCTGCATATCCGCCACACCGTGGGCGGCCATGCGCCGCGGGTCGGCCAGGAGCAGGTGTTCCGCTTTGAATTCCCCGAGCGGCCCCGAGCGCTGTTCGATTTCCTCGACCGCCTGGGCGGGCGCTGGAACATCAGCATGTTCCACTACCGCAACCACGGCGCGGCGGATGGGCGGGTGTTCGCGGGGCTGGAGGCCAGCCAGGCCGAGCGGCCCGAGCTGCTGGCGACCCTGGATGCCATCGGCTATCGCTACTGGGACGAGACGGAGAATCCGGCGTATCGGTTGTTCATTGGATAGACCGAGTCAGAGGGATCGCGGCCATGGCGGTCCGCAAATGTGGTCAATTCCGGAGATTGGAGTATCGCCAAATCGCGGCCATGGGCCGCTCCTACCTCGTACCTACGGTCATACCTGAGCCTGTAGGAGCGGCCCATGGCCGCGATTGGCACTGGGGCCTATCAGTGGAAAACGCTGCGCGGTTTTCCACGCTACGAAGCCCGGGCACAAGACGCCGGACCTCAATCCGCGTCGTAGCGGGCGCTGAAGGCCCGCACGAAGGCGTTGCGCAGGATATTGAAGAAGGCCTGCAGCGGGCTGATATCCTGATCCTTCACGCTGCCGGAGAGATCCACCCGGGTGGCGAACTGGTCGCGGGGCTGGTTCTTCAGCAGCGTCTGGGCCGTGCCGACCACGGCTTCCCAGGCGCTTTCCAGGGCGTTCTTGTTGCGATTCTCGACGTCCTGCTGCCAGTCGAAGATATCGACGTTCTTCATCAGGGGTTTGACGTAGCCGCTGAGCCGGCCATCCACCGCCTTGGCTTCGACCACCACGTCACCGCTGCCGGCGCGGAAATCGAACTTGCCATAGGCACGGGCGAAGTCGTTGAGCTTGGGCAGGTCGATGTCGGTCACGCGCAGACGGAAGTCGAAGTCGGTGAAGTCCTTGAAGGGATCGAAGCGGGCACTGGCTTCCAGCGGCGCGCTGCCGAGCACGGCGGCCTTGCCTTCGAAGTGGGCGATGCGTTCGCCCTGGGCGTCGGCGGCGTTGGTCAGGTTGAAGAGGCTGGCATTGACGTCGGTGGCCGCCAGATTCACCTGGGGCCTGGAGTTGAAGTTGCGGAAGGTCACCCGTCCATTGACCACCCGCACCTCGTCGAGGGTGATGGAGATCAGCTTGTCGACCTGGTCCTGCCAGTCGGTGCCTTCACCGGTCTGTGACTGTTCCTTGCGCGCGCCGCCGTCGACGAAGTTGAGTTCGGGGCGATCGAAGAGGATGCGTCCGACGATGGCATGGTCCCGCCACAGCGAGCGCCAGCTCACCGCGATGTCGATGCTGGGCGCCTTGAGAAAGGGCACCGGCACCTTGCCGTTGACCTTGACGATCTCCAGCCCCTCGATGCGATAGGCGCCGCGCCACCAGGCCAGGTCCACGTCGGTCACCTGGCCGCGGTAGTCGCCCATGTCCGCCAGCTTGTCGTTGAGGTAGTGACGGATCAGCAGGGGCGCGGCCAAGTGCAGGCACAGCAGCAGGACGACCAGGCCGATGAGAATATAAAGAGGCAGGCGCAGACGACGGGACATGACGGTGGCTCGGGACAAACTTCGTCCCCGGTCGACCCTGGGCGCCCCGTCTGAGTTTCTTGCGACCAGGCGTGAAGGGAGAAGCCGGAGGCTGCGCTGGCAACGAAGGGCTCTGGCTTGCCTTTTGGTGGATACCAGAACTCGGTGCCGGTCGTCAGTGCGCTCGAACCCCAGACGCAAAAAAGCCGGCTTGTGGCCGGCTTTCGAGGGCGGGTTGAGCTGATTTTTGGTGAGCCCGGCCCGCCCGGGTTGCCCTTGCCGGGCAGATGAGAAAGAGGCCTGGGGCCTCCGGCGGCGATCGGCAGATGGCGGATCGGCGCAGGGTCGCGGATGGCGACGAGGGGTGCAGGGTAGTCGCTTTGCCGCCGGATAGGAAGCCCGGCGTGGCCGCTGTGACGTCCGGAAACAGAAAAGCCCGGCGAACCGGGCTTTGCGACAGCGGCGTGGATCAGCCCTTGTAGGCGGCCACGGCCTTGGTGATCTCGGCGCGGGCGGCGTCGGCATCGCCCCAGCCCTCGACCTTGACCCACTTGCCCTTCTCCAGATCCTTGTAGTTCTCGAAGAAGTGCTTGATCTGCTCCAGCAGCAGGGCCGGCAGGTCGGTGTATTCCTTCACGTCCTTGTACAGGACGCTCAGCTTGTCGTGGGGGACGGCGATCAGCTTGGCGTCACCGCCGGCTTCGTCGGTCATGTGCAGCACGCCGACCGGACGGGCGCGGATCACGGCGCCGGGAGCGACCGGGTAGGGGGTCACGACCAGCACGTCCAGGGGATCGCCATCGTCGGCCAGGGTGTTGGGGATGTAGCCGTAGTTGGCCGGGTAGAACATGGGTGTGGCCATGAAACGGTCGACGAAGAGGGCGTCGCTGTCCTTGTCGATCTCGTACTTGATCGGCGCGTGGTTGGCCGGAATCTCGATGGCGACGTAGATGTCGTTCGGCAGGTCTTTGCCGGCGGGAATCTTGCTGTAGCTCATGAACGGGTCCCTCTGGTCGGTTGGGAAAAGTGGCCGGGAGTATAGGCGCTTTCAGATCGGGGTTCGAGCCTCGGACCCCGGGGGTGTCGGCTGTTGCACGCTCGCCAGGCTGACGGCGAGACGCTGGCGCGGATCCTGGCGGAACAGCTGCTGCAGCTGGGCGTAGACCGCCGGATAGTGTTCGCCGAGCAGGTCGGGGGCGCTGAAGAAGTACTCGCAGGCGACGGCGAAGAATTCCTCGGGGCTTTCCGCCGCATAGGGGTCGAGCGCGGTCTCGGCGTCCGGATCGGCGTCGAGCTGGCGATTGAGGTCGTCATAGGCGTGCTGCAGGGCGCCGGTCCAGGCCGCCTGGGGCATGCCAGGGTGCAGCGGTGGCTGGCCGTTGCACAGGCCGCCGGCGAGCAGGTCGATGAGGTGGGCGAATTCGTGGATGACCAGGTTGTAGGCCTCCCAGCCGCCACTGGCCTGGATGCCGGGCCAGGCCAGCACCACCTGGCCGCGATCCCAGGCTTCGCCGTCGCGTTCCTCGTCCCATTCGTGCTCCAGACCGCCCTCGTCGCGATGGCGCTGGGGACTGACGAAGGCGTCCGGGTAGACGACGATCTCACGGACATTGGGATAGAGCGCCGCTTCCGGCAGGTGCAGCAGGGGCAGCAGGGCCTGGGCGGCCAGCAAGAGGCGGTCACCGTCGTCCAGTTCCAGGCCCTGGAGCAGGGTCAGGCGCTTCTCGGCGAGAAACAGCACGCAGTGCTCGCGCAGCCAGGCGTCTTCCGCGACGGTCAGACCATCGAGGATCGGCAGGCGCTGACGCAGGCGCGCCCAGAGGTCATCGGCGATGGCGACCCGCGCAAGCAGGCGCCGCTCGCGCCAGGCGCGCCAGAAACCCAAGGACTCAGACTCCGCTCTGGACCGCGGCGCGCCGGCTCTTGATCAGGCCGAGGATCATCGGCAACAGGGAGATGCCGATGATGGCCAGCACCATCAGGGTGAGATTCTGCTTGATGAAGGGCACGTTGCCGAAGAAGTAGCCGAGGCTCACCAGACCGCCGACCCAGAGCAGCGAGCCGAGCACGCTGTACGCCAGGAAGTAGGGATAGTGCATGCGGCCGACGCCGGCGACGAAGGGGGCGAAGGTGCGGATGATGGGCAGGAAGCGCGCCAGGGTGATGGTCTTGCCGCCATGGTGCTCGTAGAAGGCCTGGGTGCGCAGCAGATAGTCGCGGCGGAACACCTTGGAATGGGGGTTGCTGAACAGCTTGTCGCCGGCGAAGCGGCCGATCAGGTAGTTGGTGCTGTCGCCCGCCACCGCGGCGAACATCAGCAGTCCGGCCAGCAGATAGGGGTCCATGTCGCCGAGGGCGGAGAGCGCGCCGGCGATGAACAGCAGGGAGTCGCCGGGCAGGAAGGGCATGACCACCAGGCCCGTCTCGCAGAAGATCACGGCGAAGAGAATGGCGTAGATCCAGGTGCCGTACTGGGCGACCAACCCGCTGAGATAGACGTCGAGGTGCAGGATCAGATCGATCGGGTTGAATTCCATGGGGCGTGCCTACCGTGGTTGCGAGGGTCCGGCGGCGATTATAAAGGCAGCCGGGACCGGGTTTTGTGGCCTGGTCGAGATCGGCGCCGGGAAAAAACGCCAGCCGCTCAGAGGTCAGGGTAGGGCAAAGGTTCAGTCCCGCGCCCGGATGGGCGCGGGAGTGGCGAGCCAGGTCTCAGCTCAGCGCCATGTCGATCACCACCCGACCCTCGATGCCGCCGCCGTGCATGCGGGCGAAGATGTCATTGATGTTCTCCAGCGGTTCGGCGCTCACCGTGGCCTTGACCTTGCCCTCGCCGGCAAAGTCCAGCGCCTCCTGCAGGTCCAGGCGGGTGCCGACGATGGAGCCGCGCACCGTGGTGCCGTTGAGCACCATGTCGAAGATCGACAGCGGGAAATCGCCCGGCGGCAGGCCATTGAGGGCGATGGTGCCGCCGCGGCGGGTCATGCCGATGGCCTGTTCGAAGGCCTTGGGCGAGACCGCCGTGACCAGGGCGCCGTGAGCGCCGCCGATCTCCTTCTTGAGGTAGGCCGCCGGATCCTGCTCGCGGGCGTTGACCGTGACCTCGGCGCCCAGCCGGCGGGCGAGGTCGAGCTTCTTGTCATCCACGTCCACCGCCGCCACGTTGAGGCCCATGGCCCGGGCGTACTGCACCGCCATGTGGCCAAGCCCGCCGATGCCGGAAATCACCACCCAGTTGCCCGGCTTGGTATCGGTCATCTTCAGGCCCTTGTAGACGGTGACCCCGGCGCAGAGGATGGGCGCGATCTCGACGAAGCCGACGTTGTCCGGCAGGCGGCCGACGTAGCCGGCATCGGCCAGGGTGTATTCGGCGAAGCCGCCGTTCACCGAGTAGCCGGTGTTCTGCTGGGATTCGCAGAGGGTCTCCCAGCCGCCCAGGCAGTGTTCGCAGTGGCCGCAGGTGGAATACAGCCAGGGCACCCCGACCCGGTCGCCTTCCTTGACGTGGGTGACCCCCGCGCCTACTGCCACCACATGGCCGACGCCTTCGTGGCCGGGGATGAAGGGCGGATTGGGCTTGACCGGCCAATCGCCCTGGGCGGCGTGCAGATCGGTGTGGCAGACGCCGCTGGCGGCGATCTTGACCAGCACCTGGCCGGCACCCGGGGTCGGCACCTCGACTTCGCGGAATTCCAGGGGTTTGCCAAAGGCGGTGACGACAGCGGCTTTCATTGTTTTGGGCATGACGAGTCCCTCATGGAGGCATGATGCGTGGATGAAGCCAGACGGGGCCTGCGCCGGGACGCACCTGTCCACCACGGGCGGCCGTTGCGTCTAGCGTCGGCCACCCACGGGGAGGGGGTGTTGATCCAGGTCAGGCGGGAGGCGCGCCCCGACGTCCTGCTGAGGCGCGCGATCCAGGCGTCGTCTTCGCGGAGCGGCGTTGGCCCCGGGGCACAGTCAGTGGCGGCCGTACCCCGGGGTCTGCCGGTCGCTCCTAGAAGAAGCCCAGCGGATTGATGTCGTAGCTGACCAGCAGATTCTTGGTCTGCTGGTAGTGGTCGAGCATCATCTTGTGGGTTTCCCGGCCGACGCCGGATTTCTTGTAGCCACCGAAGGCGGCATGGGCGGGGTAGAGGTGGTAGCAGTTGGTCCAGACGCGACCGGCCTTGATGCCCCGGCCCATGCGGTAGGCGCGGTTGATGTCGCGGGTCCAGACGCCGGCGCCGAGGCCGAACTCGGTGTCGTTGGCGATGGCCAGGGCCTCGGCTTCGTCCTTGAAGGTGGTGACGCCGATCACCGGGCCGAAGATCTCTTCCTGGAAGACGCGCATCTTGTTGTGACCCTTGAGCAGGGTCGGCTGGATGTAATAGCCGCTGGCCAGGTCACCCTGCAACTTCTCGACGTTGCCGCCGGTGAGGAATTCGGCGCCTTCCTCGCGGGCGATCTCCAGGTAGGAGACGATCTTCTCGAATTGCTGCTGGGAGGCCTGGGCGCCGACCATGGTGTCGGTGTCCAGCGGATCGCCACGCTTGATCTGGGCGATCTTCTTCATCACCGCTTCCATGAAGGGGGCGTAGATGGATTCCTGCACCAGGGCGCGCGAGGGGCAGGTGCAGACCTCGCCCTGGTTGAAGAAGCCCAGGACCAGACCCTCGGCGGCCTTCTCGATGAAGCTCGGCTCGGCCTGCATGATGTCTTCGAAGTAGATGTTGGGCGACTTGCCGCCCAGCTCCACGGTGCTCGGGATGATGTTCTTGGCCGCGCAGGAGAGGATGTGCGAACCCACCGGGGTGGAGCCGGTAAAGGCGATCTTGGCGATGCGGGTGCTGGTGGCCAGGGCCTCGCCGGCCTCCTTGCCATAGCCCTGCACCACGTTGAGCACGCCGGGCGGCAGCAGGTCGCCGACCAGTTCGACGAACAGGGTGATGGACAGCGGGGTCTGCTCGGCGGGCTTGAGCACCACGCAGTTGCCGGCGGCCAGCGCCGGGGCGAGCTTCCAGGCGGCCATCAGCAGCGGGAAGTTCCAGGGGATGATCTGGCCGACCACGCCCAATGGCTCGTGGAAATGGTAGCTGGCGGTCTTGTCGTTGATCTCGGCGGCGCTGCCTTCCTGGGCGCGGATGCAGCCGGCGAAGTAGCGGAAGTGGTCGGCTGCCAGGGGCACGTCGGCGTTGAGCGTCTCGCGCACCGCCTTGCCGTTGTCCCAGGTTTCGGCGACGGCCAGTTTTTCCAGATTCTGTTCGATGCGGTCGGCGATCTTGAGCAGGATCAGCGAGCGGTCCTGCACCGAGGTGCGGCCCCAGGCATCGGCGGCGGCGTGGGCGGCGTCCAGGGCGCGCTCGATGTCGGCGGCGTCGGAGCGGGGGAATTCACCGATCACCGAGCCGTTCACCGGGGAGGTGTTGGTGAAGTACTGGCCTTTCACCGGAGCGACGAATTCGCCGCCGATGTAGTTGCCGTAGCGGGCCTGCAGGGTCAGCAGGGCGTCTTGGGTGCCGGGAGCTGCGTAGCGCATGGTGGGTCTCCTGTTTGTTCTTGTATGAAGCGGCGCACCGATCCTGAGCAAGGTGCGGGCCAAGTCGGGCGAACCCGCATGGTTGCGGCCTTGCGGCCTGTCTCGGGGAAAGCCGCTCCCTGTCACTGTGACAGAGGTGTCACCCCTTGGCGTGACAGCCTGTCACCTGGGGGTGACAGAGTGCCCAGTCCGACCGATTTGGCCTATGCTGGGGGCCGCGCAGACGCCCCCGCGGAGGACAACAACAATGGCCGCCACCCCGTCCGATCGTCATGCCAGCCAGGTGCTCGAACTCGCTCGCGGCGCCGTCCTCGACGGCCCGGCCAGCGATCCGGCCATCGCCCGCTCCTGGCGGCGCTGTCTCGACGAGCACCAGCTCGACCCGGCCGCTCCGGTAGCGCCCTGGGTGCTGGAGCGCGCCCGCTTCGACGAGCATCGCCAGCGCAAGCAGCGGGTCCTGCAGATCGCCCGTGGGCAGATGAATGCCCTGCACCAGCAACTGGGCGGCGCCGGCCATGCCGTGCTGCTCACCGATGCCCGCGGGCTGATCCTCGATTGCGTCACCGCCGAGGCCGAGCGCGAGACCTTCCAGCAGGCCGGGCTGTGGCTGGGCGCCGACTGGAGCGAGGCCTGCGAGGGCACCAACGGCATCGGCACCTGCGTGGTGGAGCGCCAGGCGCTGACCATCCATCGCGACGAACACTTTCGCAGTCGCCATACCCAGCTGACCTGCTCGGCCAGTCCGGTCTTCGATCCGGCCGGCGAACTGCTGGCGGTGCTGGACGTCTCCACCGCCCGCCAGGAAGCCTCGCGCCAGGGTCAGTTCCACACCATGGCGCTGGTCAATCTCTCGGCCAAGCTGATCGAGAGTTGCTACTTCCTCGACCGCTACGCCGACGGCTACCTGCTGCGCTTCCATGCCCAGGCGGCCTATGTCGGTCTGCTCAGCGAGGGACTGCTGGCCTTCGACGACGAGGGTCGCGTCCAGGCCGCCAACGAGACCGCCCTGATGCTGCTGGGCCTGGCACGTAGCGCGGTGCTGGGGCAGCGGATGGAGCGCCTGTTCGAGTTGCGGCAGGACGACCTGCTGGAGCGCGCCCGTCCACAACCCAGCGCCTGCTGGGCGCTGCGTGGCCGCCAGGGCCAGGGCTTCCACGGCCTGGTGCGCGGTCCCCAGGTACGGCCGGTCACCTCGGTGGCGGTGCCCAAGGCGCCCCTGCCCAGCGGCATCTGCCTGGCCGATCCGGCCCTGGCGCGGGATTTCAGCCGGGCGCTCAGGGTCCTGGAGCGCGACGTGCCGGTGCTGCTGCACGGCGAGACCGGCACCGGCAAGGAAGCCTTCGCCAGCGCCCTGCACCGCGCCAGCAGTCGCGCCGGCCAGGCTTTCGTCGCTCTCAATTGCGCGGCCATCCCGGAGACGCTGATCGAAAGCGAGCTGTTCGGCTATCGCGGCGGCAGTTTCACCGGGGCGCGCAAGGAGGGCATGGCCGGCAAGTTGCAGCAGGCCGATGGCGGCATCCTCTTTCTCGACGAGATCGGCGACATGCCGCTGGCGCTGCAGACCCGCTTGCTCAGGGTGCTGGAAGAGCGCCAGGTGGTCCCCCTCGGCGGCGGCGCGCCCCGGGCCCTGGACCTGCGCCTGGTCAGCGCCAGTCACCGCGATCTGGAAGCCCTGGTGGCCGCCGGCAGCTTTCGCGAAGACCTCTACTATCGCCTGCGCGGCCTGGTGGTGACCCTGCCGGCGCTGCGCGAACGCAGTGACCGTGGCGAATTGCTCGATCAGCTGCTGGCCGAAGAGGCGCGTGGCGAGTCGATCCGCCTCGACCCGGCGGCGCGCGCCTGCCTGCTGGCCCAGCCCTGGCCCGGCAACGTCCGCCAGTTGCGCACCGTGCTACGCACCCTGGTGGCCCTGAGCGAAGACGGCCATATCGGCCTGGACGAGCTACCGGCGGAATGTCGTGGCGCCCGGCTGCCCCTGCCGTCCAGCGCGGTGCCGGTCGACAGCGCCCGGGAGGAGCTGCGCGCGGTGCTGGACGACTGCCACTGGCAGATGACCCGTGCCGCCAAGCGCCTGGGGGTGAGTCGCAACACACTCTATCGCTGGCTGCATCAACACGGCCTGCAGCGCCCCCAGGACTGAGAGCCTGTTCAAAGTCTGCTGCGCGTCGGCCAAACGGCGTTAAAAATGGCCTGGAAGGCCAGCCCCGTCGGAATGCTCATTTACTCTTTGTAAACTCGAGCGCGAGTCCGATCCGCTTCCTCAGCTATTTTCGCGGGGCCGCCTAGGCCTTGTTTGTCTCTAGCTCGCGAGCCTTTGAAAAGGCTCTAGCGCACCTTCTTGCACAGGTGGGCGATGCAGGGCGAGACGAACAGACCGCCCCGGTAGGCGCCGGCCAGGGTGCGGCTGGCGACCAGCAGCCACAGCAGGGCCAGCAGCACCACCAGCGCGGCGCCCAGGCCGGTGAAGAAGGGCGCCGCCAGGGCCTCTCCCAGGCGCAGGGTGGTCAGGGCATAGACGCCCAGGGGAAAGGTGAAGCCCCACCAGCCCAGGTTGAAGGGCATGCCCTCGCGGGCCTGACGCTGGGTCACCAGCACCGCCAGCGCCAGCCACCAGAGTCCCAGGCCCCAGAGCAGCAGCGCGCCCAGCAGGCCCAGGCCCCGGGCGATCTCGCCAATGCCGGCCAGGCCATGGGCGGCGAACACCGCGGGCGCCGCGCTGCCCAGTACCAGGAGACCCAGGGCACCGGTGGCGATCGGACCCAGCGCTAGCCAGCTCGACGCCGCCATACTGGCCGGCGGCAGCCTGTGCAGCGCCAGGCGCAGCAGCAGGATCACCAGCAGGCTGAGGGCGACCGGCACCGAATAGGCCCAGAGCACATAGCTGGAGACGAGTACGGTGAAGTGCTCGCCGGCCGCCAGATGCGGCACCAGCAGGCCACCACTGGCCGCCGCCACCTCCGCGGCTACCACCGGCAACAGCCAGACGGCGGTCATCTGGTCGATGCGATGCGCCTGGCGCGTAAACATCAGATAGGGGATCAGCACCCCGCAAGCCAGTGCCATGGCCACATCCAGCCACCAGAGGCCGAGTGCCAGGGGCAGCACCGCCGCGCCCCAGCGCGGCAGGCCGAACAGCAGCAGGCCGTTGATTAGCGTGGCCAGGCCCATGGGGATGGTGCCGATAGACATCGAGACGGTGGCGTGGGCGAAGATCTCGCGGGCCTCGTCGAAGAACAGCAGCCAGCGCGCGGCATAGAGCCCGGCGAACAGGCAGAACAACAGCACAGCGAGCAGCCAGAGCCCCTCGGCGAGGGCGTGCAACCTAGGAAGCTGCCAGGGAAAGGCGGCCAGAGCGAGGGCCAGCACGCCAGTGCCCATGGTCACGGCGAACCAGTTGGGGGTGAACTGGCGGATGACCTCCAGGGGGCGGTCGAGCTGCCTGAAGGGTCTGAGGGCCTGCGCTGGGACAGCGGTGAAAAACGGCATGGCCGGGCTCCTGAAAGGGAAGGCCCTCAGGCTAAGCCTGCTCGCTTATCATTAAAAATGAATGATTATGAAGTATTAAACCATTGGCTGGATAAGGCGCTGCCCGCACGGGGCAGACAGCGCCCCGGCATCAGGGCTTGGCCACGTGCCAGACCTGATTGACGCCATCCCCGGTGGTATCGCCCGGCTTGCTGTCCTTGACCCAGGTATACAGCGGCTTGCCCTGGTAGGCCCATTGCTGGCTGCCGTCGTCGCGGGTCACCAGGCTGTAGCCATCGGCCGCCTTGGCACCGGCGTCGGCCTTCAGGGGCGGCCAGTTCTGGGCACAGGGACCGTTGCAGGCGGACTTGCCCGCGCTGTCCTTGGCGAAGGTGTAGAGCGTCATGCCCTTGCCGTCGACGAGCACCTTGCCCAAGGCGGTGTCGGCGACCTTGGTCGGCGCGGCGGCCAGGGCCAGGCTGGCGAAGGAGAGAGTTGCAGCGGTGATCAGCAGGTGTTTCAGCATGGTCGACCTCTTGTGCTTGTTATCAGGGCGAACGGAGCCACGGCTACTTGGGCATCCGCAAAGCCAGGGATGCCTTGCGCACTCTAGTCGAAATCCTGCCATCCGGGGCCGGCGCAGCGCCGGGTATCCGCGACGGCCATCGCTCCGGCGGCGCGGCCCCCCGTGCTAACCTTGCCGCCGTTCAATCTGCAGCGGAGCCCGCCTGTCATGCACATCCACATCCTCGGTATCTGCGGCACCTTCATGGGGTCGCTCGCGGTGCTGGCCAAGGAAGCCGGCCATCGCGTGACCGGCTCCGACGCCAACGTCTATCCGCCCATGAGCACCCAGCTGGAAGCCCAGGGCATCGAGCTGACCCAGGGCTACGATCCGGCCCAACTGGATCCGGCGCCGGACCTGGTGGTGATCGGCAACGCCCTGTCGCGCGGCAATCCGGCGGTGGAATACGTGCTGGATAAGGGCTTGCCCTATGTCTCCGGCCCCCAGTGGCTGGCCGAGCACGTCCTGCAGGGCCGCTGGGTACTGGCGGTCGCCGGCACCCATGGCAAGACCACCACCACCAGCATGCTGGCCTGGGTGCTGGAGCACGCCGGCATGAGTCCGGGCTTTCTCATCGGCGGGGTGCCGCAGAATTTCGGCATCTCGGCGCGCCTGGGCGGCACGCCCTTCTTCGTGGTGGAAGCCGACGAATACGACAGCGCCTTCTTCGACAAGAGGTCCAAGTTCGTCCACTACCGGCCGCGGACCACCATCCTCAACAACCTGGAATACGATCACGCGGACATCTTCCCGGATCTTGCAGCCATCGAGCGGCAGTTCCACCATCTGGTGCGGACCATCCCCAGCAGCGGCCTGGTCATCCACCCCACTGCCGAAACGGCCCTGGTGCGGGTGCTGGAGATGGGTTGCTGGACCCCGGTGCAGACCACTGGCGCAGGTGGCCAGTGGCAGGCGCGCCTGCTGGCCGAGGACGGCTCGCGCTTCGAGGTGCTGTTCGACGGCGCGATGCAGGGCACGGTGAATTGGGAACTGACCGGCCAGCACAACGTGGCCAATGCCCTGGCCACCCTGGCGGCGGCCCGTCATATCGGCGTGGTACCCGGCCTGGGCGTCGCGGCCCTGAGCGAATTCCGCAGCGTGAAGCGGCGCATGGAAAAGGTCGCCGAGGTGCGCGGCGTGACCGTCTACGACGACTTCGCCCATCATCCCACCGCCATCGCCACCACCCTGCAGGGGCTGCGTGCCCGGGTCGGCAGCGAGCGGATCATCGCCGTCATCGAGCCGCGCTCCAATTCCATGAAGCTGGGCGCCCACCGTGACGGCCTGCCGGCCAGCGTCACCGGCGCCGACAGCGTCATCTGGTACGCCCCGCCGAATCTGGGCTGGGACCTGGCCGGCACCGCCGAGGCCTGCGCCGTACCGGCCGTGGTCTGCGATTCCCTGGAGGCGATCATCACCCGGGTCCAGGCCGAGCTGGACGGCCCCACCCACGTGGTAATCATGAGCAACGGCGGCTTCGGCGGCCTGCACGGCAAGCTGGCCGCCGCCCTGGAGCAGGCATGATGGCCGGCCCGGAACGCATCACCCTGGCGCTGACCGGCGCCTCCGGCTCCCAGTACGGCCTGCGCCTGCTGGACTGCCTGGTGCAGGAGGAGCGCGAGGTGCACTTTCTCATCTCCAAGGCCGCGCAACTGGTGATGGCCACCGAGACCGACGTGGTGCTGCCGCCCAAGCCCCAGGCCATGCAGGCCTTTCTCACCGAATACACCGGCGCTGCACCGGGCCAGGTGCGGGTGTTCGGCCAGAGCGACTGGATGGCGCCGCCGGCGTCCGGTTCCAGCGCTCCGGCGGCCATGGTGGTCTGCCCCTGTTCCACCGGCACCCTCTCGGCCATCGCCACCGGGGCCAGCAACAACCTCATCGAGCGCGCCGCCGACGTGGCCCTCAAGGAGCGGCGGCAACTGATCCTGGTGCCACGCGAGTCGCCGTTCTCCAGCATCCACCTGGAAAACATGCTCAAGCTGTCCAACCTGGGCGTGACCATCCTGCCGGCCTCGCCGGGCTTCTACCACCAGCCGCAGACCCTCGACGACCTGGTGGACTTCGTGGTGGCGCGCATCCTCAACACCCTGGGCATCCCCCAGGACATGCTGCCGCGCTGGGGCGAACATCACCTGTCCGGCAACGATGACTAGGTTCTGTACGAAAAGTCGCCGAGCGAAGATCAGGCAAGGCAAAAATCAGCGAGGAAGCGGACCGGGCTCGCGCTCGAGTTTGCGAATGGTAAATGAGCATTCCGACTGGGCTGGCATTCCAGCTGATTTTTAACGCAGCATCACCGAGCGCAGGCAGTTTTCGTATAGAACCTAGGGCCGTCGCGCGCCTCGGCCTGCTGCTGACGACTGTCCTGGTCCTCGGCGGCTGCGCCACGGCGCGCACCCTGGATGCCGCCAAGCCCGGCGCGCCGGTAGTCTATTCCGGTACCCGGCTGGATCTCTATGCCCTGCAGGGCGGCTGTTGCGCTTGGGAGCGCTTTGGCGCCGAGGCACCGGCCTGGCCGGTGCTGGACCTGCCTGCCAGCGCCCTGCTCGACACCCTGCTGCTGCCGCTGTCCCTGCCGGCCGCCATCGGTGGGCGCGGCAGTGTGCGTGGCGGCCTCTAGAACGCCTTCAGCAACTCGCCGAGCCTGGCCATGGCCGCCTCGCTGCGGGCGTCCCAGGGATGCCCGCAATTGAGTCTGATGCAGTGGCGAAAGCCCTGCTGCGCGGAAAAGATCGGGCCCGGCGCCAGGCTGATGCCTTCGGCGAGGGCCTGGCGGTAGAGCGCCAGGCTGTCCACCCGGGTGGGCAATTCGAACCAGAGAAAGTAGCCACCCTGGGGCCGGCTGACGTGGGTGTCGGCGGGAAAGTAGCGCCGCGCCGCAGTCAGCATGGCCTGGCGCTGGCGATCAAGACTCAGGCGCAGACGACGCAGGTGGCGATCATAGCCGCCGTGCTGGAGGTAGTCGGCCAGGGCGGCCTGGGCCGGCATCGAGGGGGTGATGGTGGTCATCAGCCGCAACCGCGCGACGGCGCCGGCCTGGCGACCGGCGGCGATCCAGCCGATGCGATAGCCGGGCGCCAGGCACTTGGAAAAGGAGCCGCAGTGCAGCACCAGGCCGTCGCGGTCGAAGCGCTTGACCGGGCGGTGCGGTTCGCTGCCGCTGTAGAGTTCGGCGTAGACATCGTCTTCCAGCAGCGGGACCTGATGGCGTTGCAGCAGGCCATAGAGGCGCTGCTGGGCGCTATCGTCGAGACTGACCCCGGTGGGATTCTGCAGGCCGCTCATGAACCAGCAGGCCTTGATCGGCAGGCGACTCAGGGCTTCTTCCAGGGCGTCCAGGTTGAGCCCGCGCTCGGCATCGACGGGAATCTCCACCGCCTTGAGCTGCAGCCGCTCCAGCACCTGCAGGCTGGCGTAGAAGGCCGGGCTTTCCACCGCCACCAGATCGCCGGGACGGGTCAGGCTCTGCAGTCCCAGATTCAGCGCCTCCAGGGCGCCGTGGGTGATCACCAGTTCTTCGCCGACCTCCGGCATGCCGGCCAGGCCGTAGCGCCGGGCGATCTGCCGGCGCAACTCGGGATGACCGGGGGTGACGTAGGCGGTGAGGTCTTGGGCGGGCAGGTCGCGCAGGCCGTGGGCCATGCTGCGGGCCAGGCGCGCCAGGGGAAAGAGATCAGGGCTGGGAAAGGCCGAGCCGAAGGGCACGATGTCCGGATCCTGCAGCGACTGCAGCACCGAATAGACCAGGTCGCTCACCGCGACCTCGGTGCCTTCCAGAGGCGCCAACAGCGGCGCCGCGTCGCGCGCCCGGGCCGGTTCGCGGACGAAATAGCCGGACCGCTCGCGGGCCTCGATCAGCCCGCGACTCTCCAGCAGGTAATAGGCCTGGAACACCGTGGAGGGGCTGATGCCATGGGTCTGGCTGGCGCTGCGTACCGAGGGCAGCCGCTCGCCGGGGGCGAGGACACCGCGGGTCATCAGGGTGGCGAGCTGGTCGGCGAATCTTTCGTAGCGCTTCATGCAGGGCCAGGGCAGGGGAGACCGTCACTATAGCGAGCAGGGCCCCATCTGATCCGGTTTTTCATGTGTCTACCTGCTGCTGTAACGCGGGCGGCGGGAGGCCTAAGCTTTATCCATCCCTTTCTGGCATCCCTCGGAGGCAGCCATGGACGATGGTATCTTCATGATTCTCTTCAGTCTGCTCGCGCTCATCCTGCTCGGCGGCGGCTACTACGCCTGCGTGGTGCTGAACAAGGATCGGCGCGACGTGGAAAAGAACGATCAGCTGCGCTGATCGCCTACCTCGCAGACATCCACCCAGCGCGCCTCGCTGAGGGCGGCCAGCCGCTCCGGGGTGAGGCGCACGCAGCTGTGGATGGCACCCGCAGCCGGTAATACCTCGTCGAAGGCTTTCAGCGATTCGTCGCAATAGACCGGCAGCGGGGTGGCCAGCCCGAACGGGCAGACGCCGCCCACCGGATGCCCGGTGAGGCCTTCCACGGTGGCGGCATCGAGCAGCTTGGCCTTGCCACCGAAGGCGGCCTTGAGCTTGCGGTTGTCCAGGCGCGCATCGCCGCGAGCCACCAACAGCAACTGCTGCTCCCCGACTTTCAGCCCCAGGGTCTTGGCGATCCGCCCCGGCTCCACGCCGTGGGCGGCCGCCGCCAGGGTGACGGTCGCGGTACTGGTGGTGGCCTCGAGGATCTCGAGATCGGGAGCGATGCGGGCGAGGTGCTGGCGGACGGAGTCGAGGCTCATGGGGCTTCCCGTGCAGGTAAACCCCGACTTTCGGCAATCCGTACCGCCCGCGTCAAGGCTGACTCAGCACTCCACGAAGGTCACGGCCAGGCCGCCGCGCGAGGTTTCCTTGTACTTGCTGTGCATGTCCGCGCCGGTTTCCTTCATGGTGCGGATCACCTGGTCGAGGGAGATGAAGTGCTCGCCGTCGCCGCGCAGGGCCATCTGGGCGGCGTTGATCGCCTTGACCGCGGCGATGGCGTTGCGCTCGATGCAGGGCACCTGCACCAGGCCGCCGACCGGATCGCAGGTCAGTCCCAGGTTGTGCTCCAGGCCGATCTCGGCGGCGTTTTCCAGCTGCGCCGGGCTGGCGCCCAGCACCTCGGCCAGACCGGCCGCGGCCATGGCGCAGGCCGAGCCGACCTCGCCCTGGCAGCCCACCTCGGCACCGGAGATGGAGGCGTTCTTCTTGCACAGGATGCCGACCGCGGCGGCGGCGAGCATGAAGCGCACCACGTCGTCGTCGCAGGCGTCGGGATTGAATTTCATGTAGTACATCAGCACCGCCGGGATGATCCCGGCCGCGCCGTTGGTGGGCGCGGTGACCATGCGTCCGCCGGCGGCGTTCTCCTCGTTCACCGCCAGGGCGAAGAGGTTGACCCATTCCATGGCGGAGAGCGTGGAGCCGATGACGTTGGGCTTGCCGATGGCCTGCAGACTTTGGTGCAGGCGGGCGGCGCGGCGACGCACCTTGAGGCCGCCGGGCAGGATGCCCTCGTTGGCGAGACCGTTCTGCACGCATTCGCGCATCACGCTCCAGATGCGCAGCAGGCCGCTGCGGATCTCTTCCTCGGAGCGCCAGCTCTTTTCGTTGGCCAGCATCAGCTCGGCCACGCCCAGGCCATGACGGCGACACAGCTGCAGCAGCTCCGCGCCGCTGGAGAAATCGTAGGGCAGTTCGGTGGTGTCGTTGTCCAGCACGCCGCTGGCGGCCTGGGCGGCGTCCACCACGAAGCCACCACCGATGGAATAGTAGGTCGCCTCGGCCACCTCGCCAGTGGCGCCAAAGGCGGTCAGGGTCATGGCATTGGGGTGATAGGGCAGGCTCTCGTCCAGGAGCAGCAGGTCTTCCTGCCAGTCGAAGTGGATCGCCTGGCGCCCGGCCAGCAGCAGCTGGCGCTCGTTGCGCAGGGCTTCGATGCGCGGCTCCACGGCGGCGGGATCGACGCGATCCGGCCATTCGCCCATGAGGCCGATCAGGGTGGCGCGGTCGGTGCCATGGCCGACGCCGGTGGCCGAGAGCGATCCGTAAAGGCGTACCTCGACCCGCTTGACCTGTTCCAGCAGACCTTCGTCGACCAGGCGCTGGGCGAACAGGGCGCCGGCCCGCATCGGGCCCACGGTATGGGAACTGGACGGACCCACGCCGATTTTGAACAGGTCGAAGACGCTGATGGCCATGACGATAATCCCTGATTGAGCTTGAATGGTCGCCAGACAAGCTGCCGGCGGATGGCTCATAGTGGTGATAAGCCCTCAGCTCGCACAAACGAAAGCTTCTAAGCGATCCTTTAGCGGAACTCATCGATGAGCCGGATCCTCAACGCCCAAACCCAGGCCTGGTTGCAGGTCTTTGCCTGCGCCGCCCGGCACCTGTCCTTCACGCGCTGCGCCGAAGAGCTGCACGTGACGCCTGGCGCCATCAGCCAGCAGATGCGCCAGCTGGAAGAGCGCCTGGGCTTCAAGCTGTTTCACCGCGTGGCCCGTGGCCTGGAGCTGACCGCCGAAGGCCAGCGCCTGGCAACCACCCTGAATCAGGCCTATGGGCTGATCGACGCCGAATTGCGCCGTCTCAACGCCGGTCAGTTCGGCGGCGTGGTGCGCCTCAGGTCGATCCCTTCGTTCCTGGGCAAGTG
Organism: Pseudomonas sp. HR1; assembly: GCF_030175875.1. NCBI lineage: Bacteria > Pseudomonadati > Pseudomonadota > Gammaproteobacteria > Pseudomonadales > Pseudomonadaceae > Pseudomonas > Pseudomonas sp. HR1. The sequence continues at coordinate 525,927 of NZ_JASNRF010000001.1, read as the reverse complement.
GCTGACGCCGCGACTGCCGCGGCTGCAGGCGCGCTTTCCCGACCTGCAACTGCGGCTGGTGGCCGAAGACAGCAGCTGGTCGCTGCGCGAAGGCGAATTCGACCTGGCCATCGACCTCAACGACGGCAGCTATCCGGGCCTGGCCTCGACGCCGCTGATGGAGGAAGAGATATTCCCGGTCTGCGCGCCCAGCCTGCTGGCGGGGCGACCGCCGCTGGAGCGGCCGGAGGACCTGGAGTTCTATCCGCTGCTGCACGACATCACCGCCTGGCGCGGCAGCTACGAATACGCCGAGTGGGAATTCTATCTGGCCAGCATCGGCGCGCCGGCGCTGGATGTGCGCCGGGGTCATACCTTCAACCGCAACCACCTGACCATAGAGGCGGCCATCGCCGGCATGGGGGTGGCCATCGCCCGCCGCGCCCTGATCACCGACGAGCTGGCCCGAGGCGTGCTGGTGGTGCCGCCCTTCGGCCGTTCGGTGCCGGCGCACAAGAGGTACATGCTGCTCTATGCCCAGGGCGCCCTGGCCGATCCCCGCCTGCGCGCCCTGCACGACTGGCTGGTGCAAGAGGTCGACCAGATGGTGCTGGCCCAGCCGGCCTGAGGGGCGTGATAGCTCGGTAGTGTGGAAAACGGCGCAGCCTTTTCCGCTGGTGAGTTCGTCGTGAAGCGCGCCCTCACCCCAGCCCTCTCCCAGAGGGAGAGGGGGCTTATCCAAGCGAGGAGGGTCTTGTGCAGGCTCCGTAGCGTGGAAAACGGCGCAGCCTTTTCCGCGGGTGGCTTCGTCGTGAGGCGTGCCCTCGCCCCAACCCTCTCCCGGAGGGAGAGGGAGCTGTCCGAGCGGGGAGTGGCCGCATCGGCGGATCGCCATGACCGCGAGGGCGGCAACCCCGCCCCTGGCTCTACGCCTCTATCGCCCCAGCTTGCGCAATTCGTCCGATTCCACCACGCGCACGCCCTTGCCTTCTTCCAAGGCCAGGCGCCATAGCGCGCGGGCCAGCACGGCGGCTTCGATGCCGTGCCACTTGCCGGGCAGCCATTGCGACAAGGGGGCGGCCAGGCGCTCGCCCAGGCGTTCTTCCTGGCGCTGGCCGATCAGCAGCGACGGTCGGGCCAGGGTCAGTTGCGTCCAGCCCTGGGCGCGCAGGGCTTCTTCCAGCTCGCCCTTGACCTTGTTGTAGAAGATCGAGGATTGCGGATCGGCGCCGATGGCGCTGACCACGATGTAGTGACGGGCGCCCAGTTCCAGGGCGCGCTGGCCGACCGCCAGGGGCAGGCCATAGTCCACGGCGCGAAAGGCGGCTTCGGAGCCGGCCTGCTTCATGGTGGTGCCCAGGCAGCAGAAGGCCACATCCAGCGGGCCTTCCAGGGTCGGCAGCAGGCTGTTTAGGTCACCCACCGGATTGTCCAGCCGGGCGTGTTCCGCCAGCGGGCGACGGGTCGGCGCCAGCACCCGGGGGACCGTCGGCTCGTTGAGGAGGCGGTCGAGCAGGTGTTCGCCGGTCAGGCCAGTGGCGCCGGCGATGAGGGCATGCTGAGGCGTCAGGTACACGGGGCTCTCCTTGTAGCGGCGACCGCTGATGTCAGGTTGGACCTCAGGCGTTCCGGTTGTTCGTCAAAGCCCCAAGGCAAAGGCAGTTCTCAGCGACCCGCGCGCCAGGCGCGCCACTTCTGCAGCACGGCCGGCGGCGCCCAGAGCTGCGGCTCGGACGGGTCGAAGCCTTCGGTCTTCTCGCGCACCGACACGGTGTCGCGGGCGCGCTGGAAGGCCTGCTCGGGATCGTCGGTGTGCTGGAAGGCCTCGGCGAACAGGGCGCGGCCGAAGTAGGTGAAATCGGCTTCGTCGGTGCAACCGAAGGAGGTGCGATCGGCCTTGGAGGCGGTCATCACCAGGGTATGGTCGTCCTGCAGTTGCGGGATGAAGCCGCCGCTGTAGCAGCTGGAGACGATGATCAGTTTGTCGCGTCCGCGCAGCGGCGCGAGCAGGCGGCCGAGCTCCGCCGCCGGCAGGCTGGAGAGATCCAAGCCCGGCTGGGAGAGCACCAGCTGATGGTCGGCCGAGCCGTGGCTGGTCAGGTAGATGAGGATCAGGTCTTCCGGACCGGTGCGCTGGGCCAGGGCCTGCAGGCTCTGGTAGAGATTCTCGCGGGTGGCCAGCGGATGGTCGCTGCGGATGTCCTTGGCGTTGATCAGGTGGACGACGTCGCGGGCGCCCCAGGTGGTGGTCAGGAAGTTGGCCACATAGTTGGCCTCGCGCTGGAATACGCCCTGGCCACCGTCACCGGCCAGGACCAGGCCATAGAGTTCGGTGGCGGGGGTGGAGGCGGGGATCTGCTGCAATTCCTGGTCGAGCACCTTGCCCTGGTCGAGCAGGGCGCGCTCCAGGGGATCGGCGATGTACTGGCCCTGATCGTCACGGATGCGCTTGCCGCCTTCCCAGAGGCCCCGTTCCACCTGGCCGTCGGCGCGGGTCAGGACGCCCATGCCGGCATAGACGCCATCGGCGAAGTTGCCGCGATAGACGCTGCCGTCGCTGTTGGTGAGCACGCCCTGGCCATCGAATTTCCAGTTGCGGAAGGCGCCGCGGTACTGGCTGCTGTCGCTGCCGACGAATTCGCCGTTGCCGGTCAGCTCGCCGCCACTGAAGCGCCCGCGCCAGAGATCGCCACCGGCGCTGCGATAGACGCCGGCGCCTTCGAACTGGTCGTCGACGAATTCGCCGTCATAGCGATCGCCGCCCGGCTCCTGCCACTGGCCGACGCCGTTGAGGTGGCCGTCGTTGAAGGTGCCGATGGTCTGGGTGCCGTCGCTGTCGAGCTTGGAGCCCTGGCCCTGCATGCGGCCGTTGACGAAGCTGCCGTGGTACTCCCAGCCGCTGCTGCTGATCAGATTGCCCTGGCCATGGTAGAGACCGCGGCGAAAGGTGCCCTGGTAGTAGGTGCCGTCGGCGAATTGCTGTTCGCCGGGGCCCTCGGCCAGGCCGTCCTTGAAGCGGCCCTTGAGCCAGTTGCCGTTGGGCCACTCGATGCGCCCGCTGCCGTTGAGCAGACCGCTGACGATCTCGCCGGTATAGACCCCGCCATCGGGCAGTCGCACGCTGCTCGCGTTGGGCGCCGCCTGGGCAGCGCAGGCCGCCAGCAACAGCGCAACGAGGGCGAGACGGGGCAGGAGGGCGCTCATAGGTGGGGTCGGGTGGGCGCTTTAACGCGCCTCGAGCCGGACCAGATGACGCTCCAGCGTCGCGGAGTAGGGTTCCAGGAGACGTTCCACGCAACTGGCCCCGGCGGGGCTGGCGATGGTGCGGATACGGGCGCGTTTACGCAGCAGCTCGTCCTCGGCGATGCTCTGCTCGACCAGCAACAGGTTGCGACTGTGGCGACTCAGCGCCTGGGCATTGCGCACGGTGGTGTTTTCCAGCAATTGGGCAAGCTCCAGGCCGGCGAGGCGTTCGCCCTGCGTCAGACCCAGTTGCAGCTGCAGGGTTGCACCGCTGCCAACCACTTCCACCTGCAGCGCATGACCCAGGGCACGCATGATCTCGCCGCAGCACAGCGCGCGGGTCAGGTAGTCGTCGTCGTCGCTGCGCTCGTGGAAGAGGATCAGGCTGCCCCCGTCCTTGAGGGTGTGGAGTTCGCCGTCATAGAGCTCGGTGGCCTGCTGCAGGCAGTCGCGATAGCGCTCCAGCAGCTGTTCGAGGCGGCTGCGCGGCAGCCGGCTGAGCTGGTCCTGGGCGCCGAGCTGGATGGCCAGCACCGCGGAGGTGACGATATCGGGTTCGGTGGGCACCACCGGAGCGGGCGTGGGCGGCGGCTCGGTGAAGGAGTCCGGTACCAGCTCGGCGAAGGCGTCGGCGTCCAGCTCGCTGTCGGCGTCCGCCACGGGCGCCTTGCGCGCGGCCGGTTTGGCGGCGGCCTTGCGCGCAGGCGGCTTGACGCTCAGGCCACCCTGCTCGTCGGCGAAGGGATCGTCGTCTTCGTCGGCCACTTCCGCCTTGGGCGGCTTGGGCGGTACCAGGCGGCTCTGCAGCTGGCGGGCCAGGTCGCCCAGTTCGTCGAGGCGCCCGGCGCCCGGGGCGGGGTCATCGGGATCGCGCAGCCAGACGCGCAGCTCCAGCAGCGGCGTCGACAGCTGGCGCCCGAGGCGCAGGCTGAGGATCAGCGTCAGGGCCAGCAGGATGAGGCCCAGCAGTCCCATGTTCTGCAGGCTGATCATCATCGGCTGCTGGAACTGGTCCATGTCCAGCGCCAGGCGCACCTGGCCGGCGGTGACGTCCTGGAAGCGGATCGGCGTGCTGTAGATGCCGTCGGTGGCGGTCAGCAGGCCCTGGCTCGGGCGCGTGCCGGATTCGGCCAGCACCCGGTTGTCCGGGCTGTAGACCGCGGCATGGGCCACCAGCGGATTGCGCGCCAGGTTGCTCAGCAGCACATTGAGACTGAGGTTGTCGTTGGCCACCAGCAATTCGGCGGCGGAGTTGGCGGTCTGGGTCACCAGGCTCTGGCCGACGGCGTCGGCCTGCTGCTGCATGGCATGGCGAAACTGCATGCTCATGATGCCGGCATAGATCACCAGGGCGGCCGCCACCAGCAGCAGGCTGTGGGAAACGATGCGCAAGGCCACCGGCACACGACGCTGGCGCAGGGCTCGGTAGATCAGCAGGAAGAAATTATCGGGCTTGACGGTCGCGGGGCGGGTCACAGAAATCGTTTCTTTGGACAAAAAATGTGCGGCCAGTATAACCAGCGCGCCTGGGGTGCGAAAACGGCGAATGCAGGGCTTCGCCCGCAAAAGAGGCCGGCGGTGGACTCCCGCCGCCAGCCGGTGCCCATGGCTCGGCACCGTCGGGGCGAAAGGGTAGACTGCGCGCTTTTCCGCGAGGGGATCGCCATGCAAGACGTTACCGGACTCCAGGCCGTGGGCATCCTGCCCGCCGACTGGTTGGCTGCTCTCACCGGCGCCCTGGCCGCGGCCGGTGCTCGGCTGGAATCGCTGCAGCAGCAGGGGCTGGACAACAGTGCCGCCGTGACCCTGCTGGTCAGCCCGGCAAGTGCTGGCGCCGCGTTGCAGCAGGCGCTGCAGGCCCTGGGCCTGCAGGTGGCGCCCCTGGCGCAGCCGGCGCCGGAAACCGGCGAAGCCCATGTCCTGACGCTGATGGGTCGTACCCTGGCCGATCTGCCGCTGACCCGCCTGGCCGCGCTGTGCCGCGAGCAGGGCCTGAACATCCATGCCATCCGCGCCCTGAGCGAGCCGGGCGCGACCACGCGCGCCGCCCTGGAGCTGCGCGTCACCGGCGAGCCGCACGAGCCCCAGGCGCTGCGCGCGGGGCTGCTGGCGCTGGCCCAGGAAGGCCAGGCCGACATCGGCTGGCAACCTGACGATCTGCCGCGTCAGCATCGCCGCCTGGCGGTGTTCGACATGGACAGCACCCTGATCCAGGCCGAGGTCATCGATGAACTGGCCAAGGCCGCCGGCATCGGCGAGCGGGTGGCGGCCATCACCGAGCGCGCCATGCGTGGCGAGATCGACTTCCGCGCCAGCTTCACCGAGCGCATGGCGCTGCTGCAGGGCCTGTCCGAAGAGGTACTGGAAGACATCGGTGCCGGGCTGCGCCTGACCGAGGGCGCCGAGCGGCTGTTTGCCGAGTTGAAGCGGCTGGGCTACAAGACCGCCATCCTTTCCGGCGGCTTCACCTATTTCGCCCGCCAGGTGCAGGCACGTCTGGGCATCGACTACGTCTATGCCAACGAACTGGAGATCGTCGACGGCAAGCTGACCGGCCGCGCCGTCGAGCCCATTGTCGATGCCCAGCGCAAGGCCGATCTGCTGCAGGAACTGGCCAGCCGTGAAGGCCTGACGCTGGAGCAGACCATCGCCGTGGGCGACGGCGCCAACGACCTGCCGATGCTGACCCTGGCTGGGCTGGGCGTGGCCTTTCGCGCCAAGCCGCTGGTGCGCCAGTCCGCGCGTCAGTCGGTGAGCGTGCTGGGCCTGGATGGCGTGCTCTATCTGCTCGGCGTGGAAGACCGGCTTACCCGCGGCTGAGGTCGCGTTCGACGGCCACCCCGAGCCCTAGTGCTCGGGGTGGAATTCGTAGTCCATCGCCTGACTGGGCTCCTGCAGGTAGTAGCCCTGGATGAAGTGCACCCCGACCTGCCAGAGCTGGGCCAGCACGCTGGCGCTCTCGACGAAGGGCGCGATGGTCTGGACGTTCTGGGCGCTCAACTCGGCGACCATGGCCTTGAGCCGCTCCTGGTGCTCCGGCTGTCCCAGATCCTTGATCAGCTTGCCCGACAGCTTGACGTAATCCGGTACCAGCAGCCGCAGCGACGCCAGGGGCGGATCGCCGGCGGCAAAGCCGCTCAGGGTGACCGGATGACCCTGGCGGCGCAGGCGCTGCGCCATGGCCAGGGCCTGCTCCGGCTGGGCCAGCAGGTCTTCTTCGCTGAGCTGGAAGATCACCGCCTCGGCGTCCAGCTGTTGCCCCTGCAGGGTTTCCCGCAGCCAGGGCAGCAACTCCAGATCGCCCAGGGTCGCGCCCGAGAGGTGCACGAAGATGCGGGTACCGTGGCCGCGGGCGCGGTGTTCGCCCAGCTGACGCACCGCCTGTTGGATCACCCAGCGATCGATCTGGCCGCTCAGGCCGCTGTCGCGGGCGGTGCGGGCGAATTCGGTCGGGGAGACCTCTTCGCCCTGGGGATTGACCAGCCGCAGCAGCGCCTCGTAGTACTCGTGGCTGCTGCCGCGCAGGCCGATCACCGGCTGGAACAGCAGGCGGAAGCCGTTCTGCTGCAGGGCCTGCTTGACCATGGCCACCAGATTGCCGCGATTGGCGGCGGCGGCCAGCTCTTCCTGGGGATCGTAGCGTTTGCAGGCGTTGCCGCCGCGCTGGGCGACCTGGCGCGCGGAGCGGTGCGCCCGGTCCACCAGATCACCGGCGCTCTTGGTGTGGTTGTCCAGGCTGACCACGCCGATGGAATAGCTGATCGCCAGGGTGCGCCCGGCCAGGGTCAGCGGCTGCCGCTCCTGACGACCCAGCAGGCGCTCGAAGGCGCTGTCCAGGCTGGCGTCGGCCGCCTGCGGCAGGAGGGCGGTAAAGGCATCATCGGCGAAGCGCGAGAGGGTCACCAGGGTGCCGAAGTGCTCGCGCAGGCGCTCGGCCAGGGCTACCAGCAACTCGTCCATGGCACCTATGCCCAGCTCCGCCAGCAGGGTCGGATAGCGATCGATGCTCAGGTAGGCGAAGCTGGCCGGCGCGCCGAGTCGGGCGCGCTCCAGGGCGTCTTCGAGCAGTTCGAGCATGCGGCTGCGATTGAGCAGACCGGTGAGGGTGTCCTGGAAGCGCACCTCGCGCAGCTGTTCCTCGAGGGCCTCGGCGGCCGGGGCCGCGCGTTCCTCGCGCAGGTGCAGCTGCACGCAGGGTTCATCGAGGTAGATGGCCGGCGTCAGGCGCAGGCGCACGCCGAGGGTGCTGCCGTCCTGGCGGACGCACCGGCAGTCCAGTTCGCGGGGGCTGGGGTCGTCGCGCAACTGGCGGAAGGCTTCGCGCAGCGCCGGCTGGTCGGCGGCGGCGATGAGATCCATCAGCGGCGTGATCTCCAGGTCTTCCGCGGACGGATAGCCCAGCAGCTCCACATAGGCCGAGTTGACGTGGATATGCAGGCCGTCGTGGACATAGGCGACCGCCTCCACGGCGTTGGCCAGCAGCAGCTGGCAGCGCTGTTCGGCCTCGGCCAGGGCCTGCTCCAGGCGCCGGCGTTCGTGGCGTTCCGCCAGGTTGCCGAGTTCGCGCAGACTGGCCAGCAACAGGTGCTCGTCGTTGTCGCTGGCGATGCCATCGCGGGCGCCCAGGCGCAGGGCGTCGAGCACCGCTGCGGGATCGTCCGGCGGCACCCGCTGGATGACGGCGAGTTGGGGGACGCGGCGACGCAACTGGCGCAGCGCGCTCAGGCTGTCGAGCTCGGGAGAGGGCGGGGCGAGGATGGCGAGGTCCCAGGACTGGGACAGCAGTTCGTCGAGACCTGCAGGGTCGGCCAGGCGCTGGGCCCGCGTCGCCCGTCCGGCATTGCGGAACAGACTGACCAGGCGTTCCGCCTCGTTCTGCGATGCTTCGAGCAGTAACAGGCGGATCGCACTGTGTTCGGCGGCCATGGTCTATTCGCGCCCTGGCGATAACGATGATTTATCGAAGCTACAGAGACTTCCACAGCGAGTCAAAGTCTTCTTCCTGCCGGGCGCCACCACCGGCAGGGCCGCCGCTGGGCTTGGCACCGCTCTGTTCCAGCAGGTGATATTCGAAGACGCTGAAGCTGACCGTCATGCTGCGACGCCGGTCGAGCATGCCGCGCTGCTCGTTGCCCTGCTGATTGATCTGCACCTTGCTGCCCTCCTGAAAGGGTAGTCGCGGCGCGATCAGGGTCGGCGCCTGGTCGATGGCCTTGATCTCCGGCAGCAGCAGGGCACGCAGGTACTGACTGTTCTGCTCGGCCTTGCGCAGCAGCTGCAGCCCGCAGGGCCGTGCGGTGGGGGCCAGCAGTTCGACGCCCATGTGGGTTCCGCTGCCGGGCACCTGGCGTACCCAGCGCACCACCGCCGGGCCCCAGTTGTGATCCTCGGGCAGGCGCACGCCGAGCAGTTCGCCGGCCTGCAGCTGCTCGGGGACCTCGCCGCTCCAGCTCAGGCAATAGCCGCCCGGACTGTGATTGACCACCTGCACCGCATGGATCGGAAAGGCCGGACTGGCCGCCTCGCCGTCGCCGGGCAGGACGTCGTAGTGGATTTCTTCCAGGGACTCGGCGCTCCAGTCCAGCGCGTCGGGTGCGCGGGTATCGGCATCGAAGGCCAGCGACCAGACGTCTTCCTTGGGCTTGGGCGCAAAGGCGTCCGGCACGGCCTGCGCCGACAGGCGCAGGGTGTCGGCGAACACCTGCCCCCCCGCGAGCTGGTAGTGCAGGGCGCTCATGCCGATGCAGACCTGCACCTGGCCCTGGCCGGGCATGCGCTGGAAGGCGCGGTCCGCCTCCTGGCCCCAGGCGCCGACCAGGTGCTGCAGCAGATCCAGGGACAGGTCGCCGTGCACCGGCAGGCGCGCCCGCGGCCGCTGCTCCGGCGCCAGCGCCAAGTAGTCCTCGATGGCCTGCACCAGTTGTTGCGGCGCAAGACCGAGCAGACCGTTGAGATTGGCTTCACGCAACAGCGAACGATAACGCGGCGGGGCGTCGATCTGCGGCGCCACCACCATCAGGGTGCCGTTCTGTTCGGGCCCTTGCAGGCGGATCAGGCTGGCCCAGTCGTCCAGGTGCAGCGTCAGCTGGGCGATATGGCTCTGGCGCAGCTGGTTGCAGCGCGCAGCGCCAAATAGCAGGGCGGCGCCATATGCCTGGGTGATGGTCTGGCTGCCGTCGCCGGGCAGCAGTTCGTCGCGGATCTTCTGGTTGTGCAGGCCGGTGGTCACTGCCAGCCGATAGAGCTGGTGCAGCTCCAGCCAGAGGTTGTCGTGCACCGGGGTATAGAGCTGGGCGGCGCGGATCAGCGGCCCGAGCAGCGCGCGCAGGGCGCGCTGGATGGCGGTGGCCAGCAGGGTGCTGCGTTCGCCGCGCTCGCTTTCCTCGACCACGATCAGCTTGTAGCCGGCGGCCAGCAGGTTCTGCAGGGCCTGGCAGAGATTGGCCACCTTGCGCGAGCGCTCGTCGAGCACGATGGCCTGGTTGAGCACATGACGTTCGAGCTGCTGGCAGACCCGCTGCACGTCCGAGCGCAGGGCTTCGAGCAGGCGCAGGCGCGCTTCCGGCGTCAAGATCAGCCGGTTGAGTTCCAGCAGGCCCTGATAGAGCAGCCGGGCGAATTCGCCCAGCTTGGCCCGTGGCAATTGCTCCAGCCAGCGCTTGAGGCCGGCCGGGGTGGCGTCACAAAACGTCAGGCTGCGCTGATCGGGCGTCGGTACCCGCAACATGAGCTGTGGCCTTTTGCTATCCATTCGCCGCGCACACTCCTGGTTCGATGGGCAATGAACCGCGCATCTAGGCGAGAGGCCCTGGCTCGGAAACGGTGGTCAAGGGGGCCGACGTGGTCGGAACCCCCAGCAGTTGCCCCATGTTGACGGTGGACAACGCGCCGAGTTCAGCGGACCAGTTCACCGCGTCCGGGCCGAACAGCACGATGGCGGTGGAGCCCAGCTTGAAGCGCCCCAGCTCGTCGCCGGTACGCAGGGTGATGGGCGCGCGGGCGGCCTCGTCGTAGGCAAAGCTCTTGAGTTCGCGCTTGGGCGGCGTGACCAGGCCGGCCCAGACCGTCTCGATGCTGGCGACGATCATGGCGCCGACCAGGATGACCGCCATGGGGCCCACGGCGGTATCGAAGATGCAGACCACCCGCTCGTTGCGGGCGAACAGTTCGGGCACGTTCTCGGCGGTGAGCTGGTTGACCGAAAAGATGCGGCCGGGCACATAGACCATCTCCTTCAAGGTGCCGGTGAGCGGCATGTGCACCCGGTGGTAGTCCTTGGGCGACAGGTAGATGGTGGCGAAATGGCCGCCCATGAAGGGCGCGGCGCGCAGGCCATCGCCGCCGAGCAGCTCCAGCAGGCTGTAGCTGTGGCCCTTGGCCTGGAAGATGCGGCCGTGCTCGATGCGACCGAGCTGGCTGATGGCGCCGTCGCTCGGGCTCACCACCACGCCGTCTTCGGCCGGCAGCGGACGGGCGCCGGGCTTGAGGGCGCGGGTGAAGAAGGCGTTGAAGTTCTCGTAGGCGGTGGGGTCTTCCACCTGGGCCTGGCGCATGTCGACGTCATAGTGACGGACGAACCAGCGGGTCAGCAGATTCTTGAACCAGGGCGCCCGGCACTCGGCGAAGCCGCCGATCACCCGCGACAGCAGATGGTGCGGCAGCAGGTGCTGGGCGAGGATGAACAGTCGGTCTTGCAGTTTCATGGGAGGTCCTTGGCAGTCATTCGATGGGGGTGTCGGGGTGGTTGCCCCATTCGCCCCAGGAGCCGGCATAGGCTTTGACCCGCGGATAGCCCAGGGCCTTGGCCGCGAGGTAGGTGAAGCCGGATCGGTGATGGGTCTGGCAGTGGGTGATGATTTCCTTGTCGCGGGTGATGCCCAGGCGTTCGAGTTCGGCGCCCAGGTCCTCGCGGATGCGCAGTTGGCGCTCGCGATCCATGCCGGCGGTCCACTCGAAGTTGATCGCCCCGGGAATGTGGCCACCACGGGCGGTCAGCACCTTTTCGCCGCGGTATTCGTCGGCGCCGCGGGCATCCCAGATGGCCAGATCCTCGGCGCCCAGCCGGCTCTGCAGATAGGCGCGGCTGGCGGTGGGTTCCTCGTGCAGGGTCAGGGCGACCGGTGCCCCGGCCGGCGCGGGCACCGCGGTGCTCAGCGGCAGGCCGGCGGCGATCCAGCCCTGGCGGCCGCCGTTGAGGTAGTGATAGTGGCCGTGCCCGATGACATCGAGCAGCCAGATGAAGCGTCCGGCCCAACCGCCGCCTTCGTCGTCATAGACCACGTAGACGGCTTCGTCGCGCTGGCCCAGTTCGCCGAACAGCTGCTCCAGGTCCGCCTGGGCCGGCAGCAGGCCGGGCGCCGGCTTGCTGCCCAGCTGGGTGCGGGCGGGCGCGACATGGCGCGCGCCGGGCAGATGGCCCTCGGCATAGTGGGCGGCGCTGCAGAGATCCACCAGGATGAGTTCGGGCGCATCCAGGCGCGCCGCGAGATCGGCCGGTTCGATCACCAGGGGCAGGGCGGAAAAGGGCATCGCGGATTTCCCGTCGGTCCGTAGCAAAGGTGAAGTGTACCGAGGTTGACCGGCCAGCGTCAGGTCGGTCGTACCCGCGGACGATTGGCGAAGGTGCCGATGGCGCGCTCGATGCAGGTGAAGGTCTTGTCCAGCGCCGCGGTCCGACGGGGATCCGCCGGCTGCAGTTCGCTGTCCAGGATCGCCAGCAGCACCACCCGCTCGCCAAAGCCCAGACTGCGCAGCCAGAGCCGTTCGTTGCTGAACAGCCGGCGCAGATCGGCGGGCAGGTGCGGTGCGAAACGCGCGCGGTTGCCGTCATCGATGCGCAACTGGCCGGGGCTGCCGAACAGCTTGGCCAGCAGCGGATGGCTGGCGATGTCCAGTTGCAGGCCGGGGGCGTCGTCCAGGCCATGGTGCAGCTGGACATTGCCCTTCTGGCCGTTGCGATCCGGGGTCAGCAGCAGCAGCCGCGGCAGGCCGCAGGCCACCAGCGCCTGGCGGGCGCAATCGAACAGCTGGGGCAGGGTGGCGAAGGCGCTGGGCGTGTGCAGCAACTGCTCGCAGAGTCCGCGCCAGCGCTGCGCCTGCCCCTCGCTGGCGACCTGGACCCGGGGTACCGGCTTGAGGCGTCGTTCGCCCGGCGGCCAGACCAGGCCTTCGGCCGGGTGCCAGAGGCCGGGCCGGGCATGGCGCTGGGCGTCCTGCACCGCCAGTTCGTGGCTGCGACTCTGCACCCGCGCCAGCGGCAGTTGCAGGTAGAGGGCGCTGAAGCGTTGCCAGCGCAGGGTGTGGGGACCGTCCCAGGCATGGTGGCTGGCCAGCGCCAGGCCATTGGCCAGGAGGATGGTGTTGCCGGGGTGGGTCAGCCAGCGCCGCAGAGTGGGGTCGTCGTCGAGGCGCTGCTGCTGTTCGAGGGGATCGTCGCCATGGGCGATGTGCAGCGCCCTGACCAGTTGCCGGCGATCCTGGTCCAGCAGCCGATAGCCTTCGACGATCCACTCGGGCAGCTGCCAGTGGCGGGCCAGCGCCTGGCACAGACGGATCGCCGGCACGCCGAGCAGCTCGCGCTCGACCTTTATCGCCGGTTCGCCTTCGCCCAGCACCCGTCGCTCCCATTCCTCGAAGAGTTCCGGATAGCGGGTCGCCAGCGGCCAGAGCGGCGCCAGAAAGAGCAGGGCGGCCAGACGGATGTCCGGCCACAGTCGCGCCAGGGGCACCCCGAACAGGCCCAGCCCCAGGGTCATGGCGTGCTGGCTGACCAGGCACAGCTGGCGCAGCGGACGCGGCAGGCGTTCCTCGGGCAGGGTCGGCTGGCGGGCGATCAGGTACTCCGCCGGGCCGAGACCGACACGGCCGAGCACGGCTTCCAGACTGGCGGCCGGATCGCCGAGGCTGGCATGGCCGCGATTGGCCTCGCGCAGCAGGGCCAGCGCCAGGGGTGGTGACTCGCAGAGCCGTTCGGCGATCTCATGCAACGCCAGACGGCCATCGGCCAGGGCGCGGCGCAGACGCTCCGCGGTGGCGGTGGCCACCGGCAGGCGCACGCCTTCCAGGTGTTTGACCCAGTCTTCGACGGTGTTCGGGCGGCTGGACATACGACGGTCGCCTTGAAATTTGATGAAAGGCCTTCAGTCCGGGGCGCCGGGTCCGATAAAGGGGGCGTGAGGGTGATTCCCCGGCTCAATTTTCCTTAGCACACAGTATTCCCAACCATGGCAAAAATCATCGGCATCATCGTGATATTCGCGGCTGTCCTCGGCGGCTACATCCTCGCGCATGGCAAGATCGCTGCGATCATCCAGCCGCTCGAGGTCCTGATCATCGGCGGTGCCGCCCTGGGGGCCTTCCTGCAGGCCAACCCGGGCAGCACCTTCATGCAGGTGTTCAAGAAGTCGCTGAAGATGTTTGGCAATCGCTTCACCCACGCCTTCTACCTGGACGTGCTGAAGCTGCTCTACGAGATCCTCAACAAGAGCCGGCGCGAGGGCATGATGTCCATCGAGGCGGACGTCGAGGACCCCAAGGCCAGTCCGATCTTCAGCAAGTACCCGAACATCCTCAAGGATGAGCGGATGACCGCCTACGTCGCCGACTACCTGCGGCTGATGTCCTCCGGCAACATGGCCCCCCACGAGCTGGAAGGCCTGTTCGACATGGAGCTGGCCGGCATCAAGGAAGAGCTGGAGCACCCCTCCCACGCCGTGTCGCGGGTCGCCGACGGCCTGCCCGGCTTCGGCATCGTCGCCGCGGTACTGGGCATCGTGATCACCATGGGCATGCTCGGCGAGGGCGACCAGGCGGCCATCGGTGGCCACGTGGGTGCGGCCCTGGTGGGGACCTTTCTCGGTATTCTCGCGGCCTACGGCTTCTTCGGACCGCTGGCGACCTGCCTGGAGCACGACGCCAAGGAAGAACTCAATGTGCTGGAGGCCATCAAGGCCTGCCTGGTCGCCGCTGCCAGCGGCATGCCGCCCACCGTCGCCGTGGAATTCGGTCGCAAGGTGCTGTTCCCGGCGCACCGGCCGTCCTTCAGTGAGCTCGAGCAGGCGATGCGGGGCAGCTGATGGACAACAACCAGCCGATCATCGTCAAGCGCGTCAAGAAGAGCGCCGCCGGCCACCACGGCGGCGCCTGGAAGATCGCCTTCGCCGACTTCGCCACCGCCATGATGGCGTTCTTCCTGGTGCTCTGGCTGATGTCCTCGGCCACCCCGGAACAGAAGAAGGCCATCGCCGGCTACTTCCAGGATCCGATCGGCTTCACCGAAAGCGCCAGCCCCTATGTCATCGACCTGGGCGGTACGCCGACGCCGGCGCCCGACCGCACCCTGAATCCCGAGATCCAGGCGCAACCGGATTCGACCCAGAACAAGGTCAACCCGGACATGGAGGAGCGCGCCGACCCCAACGATTCCAACCGCGTCACCCCTGACCCCACCCAGGCCCCCGATCCGTCCGACAAGCGCCAGCCAAACGACGCCGCCGCCCAGCAGCAGAAGGATGCCAGCCAGGCGAAGATGGATCCGAGCCAGGCGGAAAAGATCGCCGAGCAGGTCGACAAGGAGCGCCTGGAGCTGTTGTTGCAGGAGCTGCAGAACAAGATCGAGCAGAATCCGGAGCTGCAGAAGTTCAAGGACCAGATCCTGCTGGAAATCACCCAGGACGGCCTGCGCATCCAGATCGTCGATGCCGAGAACCGGCCGATGTTCGACTCCGGCAGTCCGCGGCTGAAGTCCTATTTCGAGGACATCCTGCTGGCCATGGCCGACACCATTCGCCAGGTGCCGAACAAAATCAGCATCAGCGGCCATACCGATGCGGCGCGCTATAACGGCAAGGGTGACTTCAGCAACTGGGAGCTGTCCGCCGGTCGCGCCAACGCCGCACGCCGGGCGCTGATCGCCGGTGGCTATCCGGAAGAGCAGGTGGCGCGGATCGTCGGCTATGCCTCCTCGGCCCCCTTCGATCGCGAGCATCCGCTCAATCCGGTCAACCGCCGCATCGACATCATCGTGCTGACCAAGAAGGCCCAGCAGGCCATCGAGGGACGCGCCGGCGGCAACCAGGCACCCAAGCCCGCGGCCGGCGCCGCCCCGGCGGCGAGCCGGAGCGGGGTCTCCAGCGGTGGCGTCAGCGCCACCGGTAACCTGGCGCAACCCATCAACAACGCGGCCTTCAAGCAGCAGATCAATGCCTTCGATGCGGGTGTCATCCAGAGCAAGCCCTGAACGGTCGCGCTGATAGATAGGAAAATTCGCTGCTAGCGTTCGGTTTTTTCGTCCGTTGACGTGAAGACGGCTGGTTAAGCTGCAGGGGTTTCATGACGGATCGGGCACCTTGCGCCCTCGTGCGCGGTCTCCCGATCTCCGATTCCCTTGCAGGAGCCTTCCGATGAGCAACGCCTTTATCGACACCATCAAGCGCCGCCGCAGCCAGTACGCGCTGGGCAAGAATCTGCCGCTGGCCCAGGACCAGGTCACCGCGCTGATCCAGGAGGCCGTCAAGCTGTCGCCCTCCGCCTTCAATTCGCAGAGTTCGCGCGCGGTGATCCTGTTCGGCGCCGAGAGCGACAAGTTCTGGGGCTTCGTCATGCAGGCGCTGCGGCAGATCGTGCCGGCCGACGCCTTCGCCGCCACCGAAGGCAAGATCAACAGCTTCGCGGCCGGTGCCGGCACCGTGCTGTTCTATGAGGATCGGCATGTGATTGCCGGCCTGCAGGACAAGTATCCGGCCTACGCCGACAACTTCCCCATCTGGTCGGAGCAGGCCAGCGGCATCGCCCAGTTCTCGGTATGGACGGCCCTGGCCAATGCCGGCATCGGCGCCAGCCTGCAGCACTACAATCCGCTGCCCGACGCCCTGGCCGCCGCCGAGTGGAAGTTGCCGGAGACCTGGCACCTGCGCGCCCAGATGCCCTTCGGCTCCAACGAAGGCGACTTCCCCGAGAAGGGCTTCATGGACGATGCCGAGCGCTTCCGCGTCTTTGGCTGATGGTCGTCGACTGATATAAGAAAACGCCGGGCTTGCCCGGCGTTTTGCCTAGTAGCGCGACTCGCCTTCGAGGCTAGCCAGGATATGCCGGTAACTGGCCATCCGCTGCGGATGGATGTCGCCGCGCTCCAGGGCGGCGAGCAGGGCGCAACCGGGCTCCCGCTCGTGCTTGCAGTCGCGGAAACGGCAGTGGCCCAGGTAGTCGCCGAATTCCTTGAAGCCGGCTTCGACATCATCACGGCTGACGTGACTGAGGCCGAATTCGCGGATGCCGGGCGAGTCGATCAGGTCGCCGCCGTCGGGAAAGTGGAAGAGCCGGGCGGTGGTAGTGGTGTGGGTGCCCTTGTTGGTCAGCTCGGACAGCGGGCCGACGCGGGTATCGACGCCCGGCAGCAGGGCATTCACCAGCGACGACTTGCCCACCCCGGACTGACCGACGAAGACACTGACGTGCTCGTCCAGGGCACTCTTGAGCTGGTCCATGCTCAGGCCGTTGTGGGCCGAGACCTCCAGCAGCGGATAGTCCAGTTCGCGGTAGATGCCCAGCAGGTCGTCCAGCGCCGGGCCGTTGTGCTCGTCGATCAGGTCGGCCTTGTTGAGCAGCAGCAGCGGCTGGATGCCGGCGTGCTCGGCGGCCACCAGGTAGCGGTCGATGAGGTTGGCGTGGGGCGTGGGCAGCGGGGCGAAGACGATCACCAGGCGGTCGACGTTGGCCGCCACCGGCTTGAGCAGGCCGCGCATGTCCGGCCGGCAGATTTCCGAGCGGCGCGGCAGCTGGGCGACGATGACGCCATTGCCCTGGAGGCTGGCGCGAAACACCACCCGGTCGCCGGTGACCAGGGTCGGCAGGTTGGCACGCAGGTGACAGCGCTGCAGCTGGCCGTCGTCATCCTCGACCTCCACCTGAACGCCGAAGTGGGCGATCACCAAGCCCTGTTGCTCCGGGCCCAGATCGCCGCCCTCGAGCTCGTCGATCAGCTTGGATTCGCGCTTTTCCGCGCGGGCGGCGCGTTCGGTCTGGATTTTCTCGATCCGCCAGCTCTGGCGACGGGTCAGGTGGCGTTTGGCCATGGGATGTCCGCGGGTTTCAGGACCGCTGAGTCTAGCATTGGCCGCCCCTCGCGGATTACCTAAACTTGGCGTACCTCGTCGCTCCGGAGCCCCCATGCTGGCCCATCTCGCCTCGCGCTATCCGCTGTTGCTGGCCGTGCTGGTGCAACTGGCCGCCCTGGTGGTCGCCGTCGTCGGCATCCGCCTGTGGGCCAGCTTCGCCGGCCAGCGCCCCTCGCTGCTGGCGCTGGTCTGCCTGCAGGCGGTACTGGCGGCCCTGCTCGGCGAGTTGCTGGGACTCGCCCGCTGGTGGGTCTTCATCAATCTGCTGTTCGCCCCGGCGCTCTATCTGGTCAGCGGTCGCGGGCTCTCGGCGGGCATCGCCGCGCTCGGCTTCCTGCTGCTCCTGCTGCTGAACTGGAACAGCCTGCGCGAGCGGGTACCGCTCTATCTCACCGGCCGCCAGACCCGCGAACGGCTGGCCGAACTGCTCGCCGAGCGCGAGCCGACCTTTCGCTTCGTCGACCTGGGCTGCGGCCTGGGCGATACCCTGGTCGATCTTTCCAGGCGCTTTCCGCAGGCCACCTTCGTCGGCGTGGAGACGGCGCCGCTGAGCTTCGCCCTGGCCTGGCTGCGCTGCCTGCCGCGACGCAATTGCCAGGTGCGCTATCGCGATCTCTGGCGGGTGGAGCTGGGCGAGTTCGATGTCGTCTACTGCTTTCTCTCGCCGGCGCCCATGCCACGCCTGGGTGACAAGGCCCGCACGGAGCAGCGCGCCGGCAGCTGGCTGATTAGCAACACCTTCGAGATTCCCGGCCAGCCGGCGGATCGGGTGCTGGAGGTAGGGGACCTGCGCGGCAGCCGGCTGCTGCTCTGGCACCGTTAGGTGCGCGGCAGGCGCGCTGCTACACTGGTGCCATCATCAAGGAGTTCACCATGACCGCCCCCAATCCTCAGCACCTGATCTGGATCGACCTGGAAATGACCGGCCTGGATCCGGATCGGGACGTGATCATCGAGATGGCCACCATCGTCACCGACAGCGATCTCAATGTGCTGGCCGAGGGCCCGGTACTGGCCATCCACCAGTCGGACGAGATCCTGGCCGGCATGGACGAGTGGAATACCCGTCAGCACGGCGGCTCGGGCCTGACCCAGCGGGTGCGCGAGAGCACCGTCGACACCGCCCAGGCCGAGGCCCTGACCCTGGAGTTCCTGCGTCAATGGGTGCCCAAGGGCAAATCGCCGATCTGCGGCAACAGCATCTGCCAGGACCGGCGCTTCCTCTATCGCCGCATGCCGGAGCTGGAAGCCTACTTCCACTACCGCAACCTGGACGTCTCCACCCTCAAGGAACTGGCCGCGCGCTGGGCACCCCATGTGCGTGACGGCGTGAAGAAGAGCGGCAGCCACCTGGCGCTGGACGACATCCGCGATTCCATCGCCGAGCTGCGTCACTACCGCGAGCACTTCATCAAGGTCTGACGGCCACCCGTCCGTGCTGCTGTCCATCCTCTACCTGGTCGCCATCACTGCCGAAGCCATGACCGGCGCCCTGTCCGCGGGGCGCCGCGGCATGGACCTGTTCGGCGTGGCGCTGATCGCCAGCGTCACCGCCCTGGGCGGCGGCTCGGTGCGCGATGTGCTGCTGGGGCACTATCCGCTGGGCTGGGTAAAGCACCCGGAGTACCTCGCGCTCACCGTCGGCGCGGGCCTCGCCACCGTGGCCATCGCGCGGGTCATGCGCTATCTGCGCCGGTTGTTCCTGGTGCTCGATGCCCTGGGCCTGGTGGCCTTTACCGTGATCGGCTGCCAGGTGGCCCTGGAAATGGGCCTGAGTCCGGCCATCGTCATCGTCAGCGGCACCCTGACCGGAACCTGCGGCGGCATCCTGCGCGACATCCTCTGCAACGACGTACCCCTGATCCTCAGGCGCGAGCTCTATGCCAGCGTGGCGGTACTCTCTGCGGGCTGCTACCTGCTCTGCCGCCCGTGGCTCGGCGAAGAGCAGGCACTGCTCATCACCCTGGCCGCGGGGCTGCTGCTGCGCCTGCTGGCGCTGAGATTCAACTGGCAGATGCCGACCTTCACCTATCCGGACGATCCCCACGGCTAAGGCCATGACGATTTGCACGGTATCGCGCTGAAAGGCTTGTCCTAGAGCCTTTTGTGCGGCATTTTTCAGGCCCCAGTTACCGATAGGGAGATCGGTCATGTCTGGAAAGCCCGCTGCTCGCCTGGGCGACGCCGTCGCCTGCCCCAAATGTGGTTCCACCGCCCTGGTCCAGGGCTCCGCCGATGTCACCTTCGATGGCCTGCCCGCCGCGACCCTCGGCCATGCCTGCGGCTGTGGCGCGGCCCTGAGCGCCGCGGTCATCCCCAACGTCCTGATCAACGGCCGGCCTGCGGCGGTGCTCGGCAGCCTCACCAGCCATGGCGGCGTGGTGATCGGTGGTTCCGGCACCGTCATCATCGGCCTGGACGCAGGCGGCGCGGCCAAGGGCACCTGCGCAAGCCATGCAGGTGCTACCGGCCTGGCACCGGGGCAGGGCAAGCCTTCGGCGCTGCGCGACCGGGAGCGACAGGGCAGCGAGGGACCGGCCAAGCGCCCGGACAGCGCGCCCGTCGCCAGGGATGAAGTCGCCGAACAGGCGGAGCGCCCGCTGGAACAGCGCATCACCCTGCGCATCGGCGTCTTCTTCGACGGTACCGGCAACAACCTCTTCAACGCCGCCACCGGCGCCGCCTGCCGGGCGGAAGAGCAGGGGTTTCGCCAGGATCAAGCGCGCAGCATCGCAGAGCATTGCGAGAAGTTCATGCTGAGTGCCGATGGCAGCTATGCCGGGGCGGAGACGAATATCGCGCGGCTATTCAGACTGTATAAAAACGATGCCACACGCGTGCTCGAGGGCGACGAGTCAACAGCCACACTTCGTATATACATTGAAGGTATTGGCACCCGTGCCGGCCAGGCAGATAGCCTATTTTCAATGGGTACTGGCCTAGGAGCTAGTGGCGTCCTTGCTTGTGTTCAGACGTTCCCGAAAGCCTTTGGAGAAAGCTATGACCAATTCAAACGAAACAATCCCAACGTAACTGTTGAAGCTATTGATTTCGATCTTTTTGGTTTTAGCAGAGGAGCAGCCGCAGCGCGGCATTTCGCCAATGAAGTGCTCAAGGTGGATGGCGGTATCGCAGCTACAGGACTGTTGCCGTGTTTTTCCTGGCAGCGCGCCAGGGCAAGACTCAACTTTATCGGTTTGTTCGATACCGTGGCAGCGATCGCCGATCCGCTGCGGGGCGATTTCAGTCCGGCCAATGCAGTAAATCCTGGGCTCAATCTTTATTTACCATCCGGTTGCGCGCTCAAGGTGGTGCAATTGACTGCCCAGCATGAATTCCGCCGTAACTTCGCCCTGACCAGCGTGGCACCTGAACACGCAGAGATCCTCTTGCCTGGTGCCCACGCTGATATTGGTGGCGGCTATCCTGCCGAGATACAGGAACGATTGCTATTGACCCGGCCGAGGGCTTCCCGTGAGCCCCAGGGCACGGATAGCCACCAGGCCTGGAGCTATCGTCAGGCCGAACTGGAGTTACGACACCTGCAAGGGGCGCCCTGGTACGACTCAGCCAGCACTCGTCTCGGCATCGATACCTGGCGCCTCGAGTTACCTCGCGTCCGAGGCGACCTGCCGGAAATCGAGGTTTTCGCCGCGATACGGCTGGAGCGGCAGGTGCGTGGAGAGCTATCCCTGGTTTATCTGCGGATTATGCACCGTCTGGCCAGCGCCCAGGGTGTGCCCTTCATGGCTCTTGACGAAGAGGATCCGGAGTGGCGCTTGCCGGCCGACCTGGTTCCTATAGCCGGCAAGCTTCAGGCAGGCGGTCCGCATGCGCCTGAGCCACTGAGCCAGGCCGAAAATCGTCTGCTGCTCAGTCGCTATGTGCACAGATCCGCCCATTGGAATGCGCGTGTGGGTAGTGGCCTGGGCAATGTGGATGCAATCTTCGTCGATGCCCCTACCGCCGATGGTCGGCGCAGCCTCTATCCCAATCGTCCCCAAGCGGGGTACCCGCGATGAGTCGCTGGCTGCTATCTATCGTCCTGCTACTGGGCCTGGCAGGTTGTCAGTCTGACGCCGCGAACAAGCTGCCCTATGACGCCTGGTACCTGGGCTTTCTGGCGCCCAACTACATGGAGGTCTGGCTGGAGCAGGCCAATATTGGCGACAACAGTGGACGCATCTTTCCCAATGCTATGGGGGGAGTGGTCGCCATGGGTGAGCCAGCCAGCCTATCGGCTACCGCCAAGGGCTGGCCTAAAAGGATTGGCTCCGGTGCCGGCCGTACCCTAACCGGCTTAGACCTACCTTACGTCGTCTCCTTACGCTGGCAATCCATGGTCGAGCCCCAAACCTATCACGCGCTGTTCACCATTCCTGATTGGGCCAGGGAAAAGATGGTCGAGCGTCTGCCAGCCGAGTGTCCGGTCAGTGGTCGCACTTCGGATTATCGCAAGGACCTCACCATCGGCCTGGCGCCCGGCGGGGTGGTCAAGGTCTGGATCATGGGCCCCTGTCTCGACCCCATCGAAGTCCTGACCCTCCAGGCCGAGATCGAGCCGAAGGGGCCCTATGGCGGCAAATCCAACGGCAAGTACCGGCCGCTGTCGCCGGTGGTCAAGCGCTATGTCGACAAGTACGGCGTCCCCTACGGCAGCTGGTGGGCACCCATCCCCTACACTACGGTAGGGCCCTGAGCGCCTAGCTGGCCGCGTGTCGCTGCAGCGCCCATTCCACGTGCTCGCGCACCAGGGGGGAGGGGTGTTCGCGCTGCAGCTTCAGGGCTTCCACCACCGGGATGCTGGTCGGGGCGTTGCCCAGGCCCACGGCCAGGTTGCGCAGCCAGCGCTCGTAACCGGCGCGGCGTAACGGCGAGCCTTCGGTGCGGCTGAGGAATTCGGCTTCGGTCCAGCGAAAGAGTTCGGCCAGGCTGGCGCTGTCCAGGCTGTGGCGTGGCTGGAAATCGCCTTCGGCGGTGGGCTTGGCGAAGCGGTTCCAGGGGCAGACCAGCTGGCAGTCGTCGCAGCCGAAGACCCGGTTGCCGATCAAGGGGCGCAGCTCCGGCGGAATGCTGCCCTTGAACTCGATGGTCAGGTAGGAAATGCAGCGCCGGGCGTCGAGCTGATAGGGGCCGACGAAGGCCTGGGTCGGGCAGATGTCCAGGCAGGCGCGGCAGGTGCCGCAGTGGTCACGCGGGGTGGGTTCGTCCACCGGCAGCGGCACGTCGACGAAGAGTTCGCCGAGAAAGAACCAGCTGCCGGCCTTGCGATTGAGCACCAGGGTGTTCTTGCCGATCCAGCCCAGGCCGGCCTGTTCGGCGATGGCCTTTTCCAGCACCGGCGCACTGTCGACGAAGGCGCGATAGCCGAAGGGGCCGATCTCGCCCTGGATGCGCTCGGCCAGGTGCTGCAGGCGCTTGCGGATCAGCTTGTGATAGTCGCGGCCCAGGGCGTAGCGCGAAACATAGGCTGCCGCGCCGTCGGCCAGGCGTTCGCTCATGCGGGTGTCGCCGGGCAGGTAATCCATCCGCAGGGAAATCACCCTCAGGGTGCCCGGGACCAGTTCGGCCGGTCGCGAACGTTTGCTGCCGTGCGCGGCCATATAGTCCATCTCGCCGTGGAAACCGGCGGCCAGCCAGCGCTCCAGATGTTCCTCGTGACGTGCCAGATCCAGCCCGGCGATGCCGGTCTGCTGAAAGCCCAATTCCCGACCCCAGGTCTTGATGAGGTCGGCCAGGGCGGCGAGATCGAGAGCGACAGCGGACATCGACGGGAACGCACAGGCAGGAGGGCCGCCTATTTTGCCAGACTCCGGAGGCTTTCCCAGCATGCACGACGAACTGCCGTTCCAGCTCTACAGCGCCCAGCAGGTGCGGGATCTCGATGCCCAACTGATCGCCGGCGGTTTGCCCGGCCTCGAGTTGATGAGACGCGCGGCGGCCGCGGCCTGGCGCTCCTTGCGCCACGGCTGGCCCCATGCCGGCGCCCTCTGCGTGCTGGCCGGCGGTGGCAACAATGCCGGCGACGGCTATCTGGTCGCGGCGCTGGCGCGCAAGGCCGGCTGGCAGGCACGGGTCTGGCACCTTGCCGATCCGACCGGACTCCAGGGTGATGCTGCCCTGGCCCATGCCGAGGCCCTGGCCGCCGGCGTGGACATCCAGCCCTGGCGCACGGATGCCCCGCTGGAGGGGCTGGTGGTCGATGCCCTGCTGGGCACCGGACTCAAGGGCGCGGCGCGCGAGCCCTATGCCGCGGCCATCGAACGGATCAACGCCAGCGAGCTGCCGGTGGTGGCCATCGACCTTCCTTCCGGACTGGATGCCGACACCGGCGCCGCGGCGGGCCCCCTGGTGCGCGCCGATCTGACCATCACCTTCATCGGCCTCAAGCTCGGCCTGTTCACCGGCAAGGGGCCTGACCATGTCGGCAGTCTGGTGTTCGAGCCGCTGATGGAGGAGCCGCAGAATCCCGCTCATGCCACCGCCCAGCGCCTGGCGCCCGGCAACCTGCCGCGGCTGGCCAGGCGCCCGCTCAATGCGCACAAGGGGCAGTACGGCCATCTGCTGGTGATCGGCGGCGACGAAGGCACCGGTGGCGCAGCCATCATGACTAGCGAGGCAGCGCTGCGCTGCGGCGCCGGCATGCTCAGCCTGGCGACCCGGCCCTCCAATGTCACCGCGGTGCTGGCGCGGCGGCCGGAAGTCATGGTCGCCGGGGTGCATTCCAGTTTCGCCGTGCTGGAACTGGCCAAGAAGGCCGATGTGCTCGCGGTCGGGCCGGGCCTGGGGCAGGGCGCCTGGGGCAAGGCCCTGGCCAGTGCCGCCGCAACGCTGGACGCGGCCCAGGTCTGGGACGCCGATGCCCTCAATCTGCTGGCCGCCGGGGTGGTCCAGGCGCCGCGCGGGCCCTGGGTGATGACGCCCCATCCGGGTGAGGCAGCACGGCTGCTGGAGGTCTCGATCAAGGACATCGAGGCCGATCGTCCCGGCAGCGCCCGCGAACTGGCGCGGCGCTATGGCGGCGTGGCGCTGCTCAAGGGCTTCGGTACCCTGATCGCCCATCCGGACGGTCGCATGGCACTGTGCGGCGAAGGTCATCCGGCGATGGCTACCGGTGGCCTGGGGGACATCCTCACCGGTATCATCGCCGCCCTGCTGGGGCAGGGGCTGGCCCCCTTCGAGGCCGCCTGCCTGGGCGCCTGGCTGCACGGCCGCGCCGGCGCCGAGCTGGGTCGCCAGGGCCGCGGTCTCGCCGCCAGCGATCTGCCCCCGGTCGCCCGCCAGTTGCTCGAGGAACTCCAGCCATGCCTGAACTGACCCTGCACGCCGCCGACGAAGACGCCATGTACGCCCTGGGTGCCCGCCTGGCCCAGGCCAGCGGCGGTCGTGGCGTACTCTATCTGCACGGCGATCTGGGCGCCGGCAAGACCACCCTGTCGCGGGGCATCCTGCGTGGCCTCGGCCACACCGGGGCGGTGAAGAGTCCCACCTTCACCCTGGTCGAGCCCTACGAACTGGCCAGTGGCGCGGTCTATCACTTCGATCTCTATCGCCTGGCCGATCCGGAAGAACTGGAATTCATGGGGATTCGCGACTACTTCACACCCGAGGCCTTGTGCCTGGTGGAATGGCCCGAGCGCGGTCAGGGCTTTTTGCCAAAGCCGGACCTGGACATTACCATTACGCCACGCGCCGACGGCCGTGATCTGCGCCTGACTAGTCATGGCGCTCACGGCGAGGCCTGGTGCGCCGCCCTCGCGCCCTAGGCGCCGATCCCTCGTTCTCCAGCTATACGGTCGCAGGCATGCGCAAGCGTTTTTTCAGGTCGGGACTCGGCCTGTTGTTGTTGATTCTCAGCAGTCAGCTGCTGGCCGCCACCCAGATCAAGGGCATGCGCGTCTGGCGTGCGCCCGACAACACCCGTCTGGTGTTCGATCTGACCGGCCCGGTCAAGGCCAGCGTCTTCACCCTCAGTGCCCCGGATCGCATCGTCATCGACCTGTCCGGCGCGCAGCTCGACGGTGGGCTGAACGAAAAGCCGCTGCGCAACACCCCCATCACCGGTCTGCGCGCGGCCCAGCGTTCGCCGGGCGAGGTGCGCCTGGTGCTGGACACCAAGGGTGCCCTGACGCCCAAGAGCTTTACCCTGGCGCCCAACAAGGAATACGGCAATCGCCTGGTGGTCGACCTCTACGACCAGGGCACCGATCCCGCCACCAGTGACATTCCCGCCACCGTCACGCCCAATCTGCCGGCCACGCCGGTGACCCCGGCGCAGCCGGCGACCCGTCTGCCGTCCAGCCCCAGCGGCAAGCGCGACGTGGTGGTGGTGATCGACCCCGGCCACGGCGGCGAAGACCCGGGTGCCATCGGTCGCGGTCGGTTGTACGAGAAGAACGTGGTGCTGGCCATCGCCAAGCAGTTGCAGGCCAATCTCAATCGGCAGAAGGGCTTTCGCGCCGAGCTGACCCGCACCAGCGACTACTTCATCCCGTTGCGCCAGCGGCAGATCATCGCCCGCAAGAAGGGCGCCGACCTGTTCATTTCGATTCACGCCGATTCGGCGCCCAGTGCCAGCGCCGAGGGCGTCACCGTCTTCGCCCTGTCCCAGCGCGGCGCCACCTCCGAGGCGGCGCGCTGGCTGGCCGATGCGGAAAACCGCTCCGACCAGATCGGCGGGGTGTCCGATGCGCTGGACAACAAGGATCCCATGCTCGCCGGAGTGCTCATGGACCTGTCCATGACCGCCACCGTGGCCTCCAGCCTGGAGGTCGGCCAGACCATCCTCAGCCAGGTCGGGCGCGCCACCAAGCTCTTGCACACGCGGGTGGAGCAGGCCGGCTTCATGGTGCTGAAGTCGCCGGACATCCCCTCGATCCTGGTGGAAACCGGCTTCATCACCAATGCCAACGAATCGGCCAAGCTGGCCAGTCCGGCGCACCAGGGGCTGCTCGCCCGGCAGATCCAGGCCGGTATCGTGCAGTACTTCCAGCACCGTCCGCCGCCCGGCACCTACCTGGCCTGGCAGCGCGAGCAGCGGGGCGACAAGGTCGGCAGCGTGCGCGGCTTCGATCAGCACCGGGTGCAGCCCGGCGAAAGCCTAAGCCTCATCGCCCGTCGCTATGACGTCGATCTCTCCACCCTGCGGGCGGCCAATGGGCTGCGCGGCAATCGCATCCGCTCCGGCCAGGTATTGACCATCCCCACCCACGAACTGGCGGCCAGCAATGACTGAACCCCGGCGCATCCAGCTGCTCAGCCCGCGGCTGTCCAACCAGATCGCCGCCGGCGAGGTGGTCGAACGACCCGCCTCGGTGGCCAAGGAACTGCTGGAGAACAGCCTGGACGCCGGGGCCCGGCGCATCGATATCGAGGTGGAGCAGGGCGGGGTCAAGCTGCTGCGCATCCGCGACGACGGCCATGGCATCCCGCCGGATGACCTGCATCTGGCCCTGGCGCGCCATGCCACCAGCAAGATCTATCACCTGGACGAACTGGAAAGCGTCACCAGCCTGGGCTTTCGCGGTGAGGCCCTGGCGTCGGTCAGTTCGGTGTCGCGCCTCACCCTGACCTCGCGCTTTCGCGGCGAAGACCAGGCCTGGCAGGTGGAGACCGAAGGCCGCGAGATGCAACCGCGGGTGCAGCCCGCCGCCCATCCCCAGGGCACCTCGGTGGAGGTGCGCGACCTGTTCTTCAATACCCCGGCGCGACGCAAGTTCCTGCGCGCCGAAAAGACCGAATTCGATCACCTGCAGGAAGTGGTGCGGCGCCTGGCGCTGGCGCGCTTCGACGTGGGTTTCCATCTGAGACACAACGGTAAGAGCGTGCTGGCTCTGCATCCGGCGGGCGATCCCCAGAGCCAGGGGCGGCGGGTCGGCGCGGTCTGCAGTCCGGCCTTTCTCGAACAGGCCCTGCCGCTGGAGCACGAGCGCAACGGCCTGCGCCTCTGGGGCTGGGTCGGCCTGCCGACCTTTTCGCGCAGCCAGGCGGATCTGCAGTACTTCTACGTCAACGGCCGCATGGTGCGCGACAAGCTGGTCGCCCATGCCGTACGCCAGGCCTATCGCGACGTCCTCTACAGCGGGCGCCACCCGGCCTTCGTGCTGTTCCTGGAAGTGGATCCGGCGGCGGTGGACGTCAACGTCCACCCCACCAAACACGAGGTGCGCTTCCGCGACAGCCGCCAGGTGCACGACTTTCTCTACGGCACCCTGCACCGGGCACTTGGCGACATCCGCCCGGATGACCAGCTCGCCGTGGTGGCGCCCACCGCACCGACGCCGCTGAGCGGTCCGGCCGCCGGTGAATTCGGCCCCCAGGGCGAGATGCGCCTGGCTGCCGCCGTGTTGCACGACAGCCCTGCGCCGCCGGCCCAGCCCTTCGCCGGTGGCGGCGGTTCGGGTGGTGCCGCGCACTACAGTCCTGCCCCGCAGCCCTATGCCGGCGCGCCGGTGGCCGAGGTGCAGAGCGCCTACAAGGCCTTCTTCGCGCCGCTGCCGGAGGGTGCCGAGGCCGCGGCCCTGCCCGCGGAGCAGGGCGACGTGCCGCCGCTGGGCTATGCCCTGGCGCAGCTCAAGGGCATCTACATCCTGGCCGAGAACGCCCAGGGCCTGATCCTGGTGGACATGCACGCCGCCCACGAGCGCATCACCTACGAACGACTCAAGGTGGCCATGGCCAGCGAAGGCCTGCGCGGCCAGCCGCTCTTGGTGCCGGAGTCCCTGGCCGTCAGCGAGCGCGAGGCCGACTGCGCCGAAGAGCATGGCCAGTGGTTCGAGCGCCTCGGCTTCGAACTGCAGCGCCTGGGTCCCGAGACCCTCGCCATCCGCCAGATCCCCGCCCTGCTCAAGCAGGCCCAGGCGGCGCGGCTGGTGCAGGACGTGCTCGCCGACCTGCTGGACTATGGCACCAGCGATCGCATCCAGGCGCACCTCAACGAATTGCTCGGCACCATGGCCTGCCACGGCTCGGTACGGGCCAACCGGCGGCTGACCCTGCCGGAAATGAATGCCCTGCTGCGCGACATGGAAACCACCGAGCGCAGCGGCCAGTGCAACCACGGTCGTCCCACCTGGGCCCAGCTCAGCCTGGACGACCTGGATAAACTCTTCCTGCGCGGCCGCTGACCGCCCGCCGCGCCGCGTGCGGCGCCCCTTCGAGAATCCGCAATGACCGCCCCTCTGCCGCCCGCCATCTTTCTCATGGGGCCGACCGCCTCCGGCAAGACCGATCTCGCCATCGAGCTGGCGCGGCTGCTGCCCATCGAGCTGATCAGCGTGGATTCGGCGCTCATCTATCGCGGCATGGACATAGGCACCGCCAAGCCCAGCGCCGAGCTGCTGGCCGCCCATCCGCACCGGCTGGTGGACATCCGCGACCCTGCGGAGAGCTATTCCGCCGCCGAATTTCGCACCGATGCCCTGGCGGCCATGGCCGAGATCACCGCGGCCGGACGAATCCCGCTGCTGGTGGGTGGCACCATGCTCTACTTCAGGGCCCTGCTCGAAGGCCTGGCTGACATGCCCGGTGCCGACGCCGAGGTGCGGGCCGAGATCGAGGCGCTGGCGGCCACGGCCGGCTGGGGCGAGATCCACCGGCAATTGGCCGAGGTCGATCCGGTATCGGCCGCGCGCATCCATCCCAACGATCCCCAGCGCCTCCTGCGTGCGCTCGAGGTGTATCGCGTCAGCGGCCAGTCGATGACCGAGCACCGCGCGCTGCAATTGCGCGCCAATGCCGATTCGAACGGGGCGCCCCAGACGCAATTACCCTATACTGTGGCCCAATTGATCCTGGCGCCCGGCCGGCGTGAGGTGCTCCATGCGCGTATCGCCGAGCGCTTCAGCCTGATGCTGGAACAGGGCTTCATCGACGAAGTCTCAGCCTTGCGGGAACGTCCCGATTTGCATCCTGGTCTGCCGTCCATGCGATCCGTAGGCTATCGTCAGGTGTGGGAGTTCCTGGAAGGGGGTTGCACGCGGGAAGAGATGGTGGCGCGTGGCGTTGCGGCGACGCGGCAGTTGGCGAAGCGGCAGTTGACCTGGTTGCGTGGCTGGCCCGCCGCACACACCTTCGACAGCCTGGCTTGTGACAATCTGCCGCGGATCTTGAAATGCCTGGCCGGTGACACCATATCGCCCCGCAGCTGAATCGTTTTTGTCCGCGTGTCCATGGTGGGCAGCGGAAACTGGCATGTCGCCAGATCGGTATTTTCATTTCCTTAGGAGAGCGACACGATGTCAAAAGGGCATTCGCTACAAGACCCTTACCTGAACACCCTGCGTAAAGAGCGCGTTCCGGTTTCCATCTATCTCGTCAACGGTATCAAGCTGCAGGGTCAGATCGAGTCCTTCGACCAGTTCGTGATTCTGCTCAAGAACACCGTCAGCCAGATGGTCTACAAGCATGCAATCTCCACCGTGGTGCCGAGCCGCCCGGTCCGTCTGCCCAGCTCCGAGACGAGCGAGTCGGATAGCGAATAAATAACGAGAGGAGCGCCCTGTTGTTCTTCGAGCGTCACGAAGGTGGTGAGCGGGCCATTCTGGTCCATTTGGAAGGCCTGCATCCCGAGGCGCGCGAAGATCCTCAGGAGTTCCTCGAACTCGCGCGATCGGCGGGTGCGGAGACCGTGGCGTTCGTCACGGTGACCCGCAGCCAGCCGACGGCGCGTTATCTCATCGGTACCGGCAAGGTCGAAGAGTTGCACGATCAGGTGCACGCCCATGCCGCCGATCTGGTCATCTTCAACCATGACCTCACGCCCAGTCAGGAACGCAACCTCGAAAAAGCCTTCGAGTGCCGCGTCCTCGATCGCACGGGCCTCATTCTCGACATCTTCGCCCAGCGCGCCCGGACCCACGAGGGCAAGCTGCAGGTGGAACTCGCCCAGCTCGAGCACATGAGCACCCGGCTGGTGCGCGGCTGGACCCACCTCGAGCGCCAGAAGGGCGGCATCGGTCTGCGTGGTCCGGGTGAAACCCAGCTCGAAACCGACCGTCGTCTCCTGCGGATCCGCATCCGCCAGATCCGCCAGCGCCTGGACAAGGTGCGCAGCCAGCGCGAGCAGGCCCGGCGCGGTCGCCGGCGTGCCGAGATTCCCTCGGTGTCCCTGGTCGGCTACACCAACGCCGGCAAGTCCACCCTGTTCAACAGCCTCACTGAATCCGGCGTCTACGCGGCCAACCTGCTGTTCGCCACCCTCGATCCCACCCTGCGCCGTCTGGAATTGCCGGACCTGGGGCCGATCGTGCTGGCCGATACCGTGGGCTTCATCCGCCATCTGCCGCACAAGCTAGTGGAGGCCTTCCGGGCGACCCTGGAGGAATCCAGCAACTCCGACCTGCTGCTGCACGTGATCGATGCCCACGAGGACGATCGCCAGCTGCAGATCGAGCAGGTCGAGGCGGTGCTGCACGAAATCGGTGCCGACGAGCTGCCGATGTTGGAGGTCTACAACAAGCTCGATCTGCTCGACGGGGTCGAGCCGCATATCCAGCGCGACGATGAAACCGGACGGCCGATCCGGGTCTGGGTCTCGGCGCGCGAAGGCCGTGGTCTGGAGCTGGTCGGTCAGGCCGTGGCCGAACTGCTCGGCGAAGATCTTTTCGTCGGGGTGCTGCGCCTGCCCCAGCGGCATGCCCGGCTGCGGGCCCAGCTGTTCGAGCTGGGCGTGGTTCGCCAGGACGATCATGATGACGAAGGCAACATCCTGTTGTCTGTACGAGTACCCCGCGCCGAACTCAATCGACTGCTCAGCCGGGCCGGTGAAGAACCGGAAGTCTTTATCCAGCAACATGTTTTGCAATAAACCCCCGCTCGGCGCTTTTGTTCGGGCAGGGACCATCCGGTAGCATTGGTCGGCGCGCCATTTCGGCGCGTTTTCGCGTTATCAGTAGGGAGAGCGCTATGGCTTGGAACGAGCCCGGTGGCAACTCGAACAATCAAGACCCCTGGGGCGGCCGCAACAACAACGGTGGCGGCAATGGTGGACGCAAGGGGCCGCCGGATCTCGACGAAGCCTTGCGTAAGTTTCAGGACCGCATCAACCGCCTGGTCGGCGGCAAGAAGCGCTCCGGCGGCAGCGGCGGCGACAGCTTCGGCTCGGGTGGTGGCAAGGGTTTGCTGCTGCTGGGCGTGCTGCTGGTCGGCGCTCTCTGGCTGTACAACGCCGTCTACGTCGTGGACGAGCAGGAGCAGGCGGTGGTGCTGCGCCTGGGCAAATACCATGAGACGGTAGGGCCCGGCCTGAACATCTACTTCCCGCCCTTCGAGACCAAGTACCAGGAAAATGTCACCCGTGAGCGGGCCTACAGCAAGCAGGGCGCCATGCTGACCCAGGACGAGAACATCGTCGAGGTGCCGCTGACCGTCCAGTACCGCATCACCAATCTCAAGGACTTCGTCCTCAACGTCGACCAGCCCGAGGTCAGCCTGCAGCAGGCGACCGACAGCGCCGTGCGCCACGTGGCCGGCTCCTCGACCATGGACCAGTTGCTGACCGACGGCCGCGAGCAGGTCGCCACCAACGTCCGCGAACGTCTGCAGCGCTTCCTCGATACCTACGGGACCGGCATCACCGTGACCCAGGTGAACATCCAGAGCGCCTCGGCGCCGCGTGAAGTTCAGGAAGCCTTCGACGACGTGATCCGTGCCCGTGAAGACGAGCAGCGCGAGAAGAACCAGGCCGAAGCCTATGCCAACGGCGTGATCCCCGAGGCCCGCGGTGCTGCCCAGCGCATCATCGAGGAAGCCAACGGCTATCGCGACGAAGTCGTCGCCCGGGCCCAGGGTGATGCCTCGCGCTTCAGCCAGCTGGCGGTCCAGTACGCGGCCAATCCGCAGCTGACCCGCGAGCGTCTGTACATCGAGACGATGCAGGAAGTGCTCGGTCAGGCGAGCAAGGTCATGGTCACCGGTCAGGCCGGCCAGAACCTGCTCTATCTGCCGCTCGACAAGCTGATGCAGAACCGTGCCCCGGCACCGACCTCGGCGATCAGCAGTGGCGCTGCCCCGGCGGCGTCGAGCGATACGGCGGCCTCGGTCATTCGCAATCTGCCGCAGTCCACCGAAGCGCGTACGAGGGAGAGCCGCTGATGAGCAATAAATCGCTGGCCGCGCTGATCGTCGTGGTCGTTCTGGGTCTTGCCGCCTGGAGCAGTCTGTTCGTGGTGAAGGAGACCGAGCGGGCGGTGATGCTGCGCTTCGGTCGTGTGGTCGAGCCCAATCTGGAGCCCGGCCTGCACTTCAAGATTCCCTACGTCAACCGGGTGCGCAAGTTCGATGCCCGCCTGCAGACCCTGGATACCCCGACGCAGCGTTTCCTGACCCTGGAAAAGAAGGCGGTGATGGTGGATGCCTACGCCAAGTGGCGCATCTTCAATGCCGATCGCTACTACACCGCGACCTCGGGTCTCAAGCAGATCGCCGACGAGCGACTGCTGCGCCGCCTGGAGGCTGGGCTGCGTGACCAGTTCGGTCGTCGCACCCTGCACGAGGTGGTGTCCGGTGAGCGGGATGCCATGGTCGGTTCGCTGACCGCGGCGCTGAACAAGATGGCCAACCAAGAGCTGGGTATCGAGGTGCTGGACGTGCGCGTCAAGGCCATCGACCTGCCCAAGGAAGTCAGTCGCAGCGTCTATGAGCGGATGAGCACCGAGCGCGAGCGGGAAGCCCGCGAGCATCGCGCCAAGGGTCGCGAACTGGCTGAAGGCATCCGTGCCGACGCCGATCGTCAGCGCCGCGTGCTGCTGGCCGAAGCCTATCGTCAGGCCGAACAGGCCCGCGGTGAAGGTGATGCCCAGGCGGCCCAGGTGTATTCCCAGGCCTACTCGAAGAATCCGGCGTTCTTCTCCTTCTATCGCAGCCTGCAGGCCTATCGCTCCAGCTTCTCCAGCAAGAGCGACGTCCTGGTGCTGGATCCGAAGAGCGATTTCTTCAAGTATTTCCAGAGTCCGGGGCAGTGAGGTCAGGGATGAACGGCGCCTAGGCTTCGCTCGTCGTTCATCCCCGATCGCCGATTTTTTCGTGTTATCATGAATCAGCCGGGGCCATCCCCGGCTTTTTTGCGTCCGTACGAAACCCGTGGAAGGGCGACGCCCTGGCTGATCCGGGTAGCAATCCACGGCAGAGCGGCTCGATCCGGCGGCAGGATTCTCCAGGAATCCACTGCGCCGACCTCGGCAGCCGCGTGCCGATCCATGACATGGAGAAGAGGCCTAATGGCTACGGTAGACCGCTGGCTGCTGCCTGACGGTATCGAGGAAATCCTGCCGCCCGACGCGGCGCGCATCGAAGGCGCTCGGCGTCGGGTGCTGGAACTGTTCCATTGCTGGGGCTACGAGTTCGTCATCACCCCGCACCTGGAATTCCTGGAATCGCTGCTCACCGGCGCGGCCAAGGAACTGGAACTGCGCACCTTCAAGGTGACCGATCCCAATTCCGGCCGCCTCATGGGCTTCCGCTCCGACATCACGCCCCAGGTGGCGCGCATGGAGGCCCATAGCCTCAAGCAGAGCGGTCCGAGCCGACTGTGCTATGCCGGCAGCGTGCTGCATACCCGTCCCCGTGCCCTGTC
This sequence comes from Pseudomonas sp. HR1, assembly GCF_030175875.1. Taxonomy (NCBI): domain Bacteria; kingdom Pseudomonadati; phylum Pseudomonadota; class Gammaproteobacteria; order Pseudomonadales; family Pseudomonadaceae; genus Pseudomonas; species Pseudomonas sp. HR1. The sequence continues at coordinate 492,018 of NZ_JASNRF010000001.1, read as the reverse complement.
CACCTCGCGCAGCCCGATCCAGGTCGGCGCCGAGCTCTATGGCGTGCCCGGCAGCGAAGGGGATCTGGAAGTCATCAGCCTGATGCTCGACGTGCTCGAGCAGGCCCAGGTGCCCGACGTCCACATGGATCTGGGGCATGTGGGCATCTATCGCGGGCTGTGCCAGGCGGCCGGCGTCTCCGGCGCCAGCGAGCAGCAGCTGTTCGATGCCTTGCAGCGCAAGGCGGTCGACGAGATCGCCGAATTGACCGCCGACCTGCCCGCCGCCGAGCGCGGCTGGCTGCGGGCGCTGGTCGAACTCAGTGGCGATGCCACGGTGCTCGAGCAGGCGCGGCAGCGCCTGGCGGGTGCGCCCGCGGGCGTCCTGCAGGCACTGGACGAGCTGATCGCCCTGGCCGATTCGCTCAAGGGGCGTTTCCCGGGCGTGCCGCTGTATTTCGATCTGGGCGAGTTGCGCGGTTATCACTACCACACCGGGGTGGTCTTCGCCGCCTTCGTACCGGGCACCGGGCAATCCATCGCCCAGGGTGGTCGCTATGACAACATCGGCGCCGACTTCGGCCGTTCGCGTCCGGCCACCGGCTTTTCCACCGATCTCAAGACCCTCGTCGAGCTGGGCACCGCCGTGCTCGACGAACCGCGCCGCGGCATCTGGGCGCCGGCGGGCGATGCGCCGGTGCTCTGGCAGGCCGTGCGCGAATTGCGTGCCGCGGGCGAGCGGGTGGTCCAGGCCACCGCTCATGACGACGCGGACCAGCTGCACAGCTCGGGCTGCGATCGCCGGCTGATCGAGCAGCAGGGCGCCTGGGTCGTGGTGCCCTTGAATTCCTAAACACCGGATCTGGCATCCGGGTGAACGTGAGCATCGTCGGCCTGGCCGACAGAAATCTTCCTGACAGGGGATAAGGTTATGGGTAAGAACGTCGTCGTCCTGGGCACCCAGTGGGGTGATGAGGGCAAGGGCAAGATCGTGGACCTGCTGACCGACCAGGCCGCTGCCGTGGTGCGTTATCAAGGCGGTCACAACGCCGGCCACACGCTGGTCATCGATGGTCAGAAGACCATCCTGCGGCTGATTCCCTCGGGCATCCTGCGCGCCGACACCCAGTGCCTGATCGGCAATGGCGTGGTGCTCTCGCCGGAAGCCCTGTTCAAGGAAGTCGGCGAGCTGGAAGCCCGCGGCGTGCCGGTGCGCGAGCGCCTGCGCATCAGCTCGGCCTGCTCGCTGATCCTGCCCTATCACGTGGCCCTGGATCAGGCGCGCGAGAAGGCGCGCGGCGAAGCCAAGATCGGCACCACCGGTCGCGGCATCGGCCCGGCCTATGAAGACAAGATCGCCCGTCGCGGTCTGCGCGTCGGCGATCTGTTCCACCCCGAGCGTTTCGCCGTCAAGCTCAAGGAAGTGCTGGACTACCACAACTTCGTCCTGCAGAACTACTTCAACGAGCCGCCGGTGGACTTCCAGAAGACCTACGACGAGGCCATGGAACATGCCAAGGTCATGCAGCCGCTGGTCATGGACGTCGTCAGCCGTCTGCACGAGCTGCGCAAGGCCGGTGAGAACCTGATGTTCGAAGGCGCCCAGGGCACCCTGCTGGACATCGACCACGGCACCTATCCCTTCGTCACCAGCTCCAACACCACCGCCGGTGGCGTGGCGACCGGTTCCGGCGTGGGTCCGCTGTACCTGGACTACATCCTCGGCATCACCAAGGCCTACACCACCCGCGTCGGCTCCGGTCCCTTCCCGACCGAGCTGTTCGACGAAACCGGTGCCTACCTGGCCAAGCAGGGCCACGAATTCGGCTCCGTGACCGGCCGTCCGCGCCGTTGCGGCTGGTTCGATGCCGTCATCCTGCGTCGCTCCATCGAGATCAACAGCATCTCCGGTCTGTGCCTGACCAAGCTGGACGTGCTCGACGGTCTGGAAACCGTGCGCATCTGCACCGGTTACAAGGATGCCGCCGGCAACCTGCTGACCGAGGCGCCCACCGACGCCGACAGCTACATCGGTCTGCAGCCGGTCTACGAAGAGATGCCGGGCTGGAGCGAATCCACCGTGGGTGCCCAGAGTCTCGAGGCGCTCCCGGCCAACGCCCAGGCTTACATCCGCCGCATCGCCGAGCTGGTCGAGGCGCCGATCGACATCGTCTCGACCGGTCCGGATCGCAAGGAAACCATCGTGCTGCGCCATCCTTTCGCCTGATGCGCTAAAAGGATGCAGCCGGAAAAGCCCCGCCCCGCGGGGCTTTTCCATTTCTGGCGGGCGAGAGACGCTGGTAGGCCGGGGACGGCCGCTGGTCCGAAATGGCCAGCATATTGCTATGACTATTTACCGCTGAGCCTCCAGCTCCCCTCGAGCTGGCCGACAGCCTGTAAATGTCCCTTGTCGCTGGAGACCTCCATGTCGTTTCTCTTGTCGCTGCTGCGCAGTCGCCTGTTGCTGCCGGTATTCATCAGTCTTTTGCTCGCGGTCATGCTCCAGGTAGCCCTGGCGCTGTGGCTGACCCAGGATGCGGTGAAGGGGCTGCAGTCAGGCCTGGCCACCCGCCTGTCCGGCGAGTCCGAGCAGCTCGCCGACACCCTGCGCCAGGCCGGGGGCGAGGTGGATGGCAGTCTTGCCGAACTGGCGGGGCAGACCCGTGCGCGGCTGGCCGAGGGGCTTGCGCAGCGCCTGGCGCGCGAGCGGCAGCAGGTGGGTGAGACCCTGGCCGCTACCCTCAAGAGCAATGCGCAGAATCTGGCCGAGCTGCTTGCGGGCGTCGCGCCCAAGGCGATGTGGGACGCCGATGTGCCGGCCCTTTCCGACCTGGCGCGGCGGGCGCAAGGCAATCCCGAGGTGCTCTTCGTGGTCTTCCAGGACGCCCAGGGCCAGAATCTGACCCGCTATCTCAATCGCCAGGACGAGCGCGTGGCCCGCCTGCTCGCCGTGGGCCAGGGCGAGGGCGCCCTGGCCAAGGTGCTGGATGCCGCGACGCGGGATCCTTCGGTCTATCGCGTGGAGGCTTCCATCAGTCCCAATGGCGTCGAGATCGGCAAGGTGGTGGTGGGCTTTTCCACCCAGACCATCGAGCGCACCGGCGCGGCCCTGGACAAGAGCTTCAAGACCCTGATCGACGATGCCGGCGGTCTGGTCTCCAGCAGCGTGACGGCCGCGGCCAAGGGCAGTGCGGCGACCCTGGCGACGCGCCTGGAAGGCACGCGCCAGGCTGCCCTGGCCATGAGTCGCAATGCCGGTGAAACGGTCGCCACCCTGGCGGGCGCGCTGCGCTGGCAGATCGCCCTGGGGCTGATCGGGGTCGGCGTGGTGATGGTCGTGGCCGTGGCGCTGGTGCTGGGGCGCCGGGTGCTGCGGCGGATCGGCGTGCTGCAGCGGGCGCTGGACGATCTGGCAGCCGGGGAGGGGGATCTCACGCGTCGCCTGCAGCTGGGGCAGGGCGATGAGATCCAGGCGCTGGGTGGCGCGGTCGATCGCTTCCTGGCCAAGCTGCAGCCGCTGGTGGGCGAGGCCCATGGCGTCGCGGCGCGTACCGGCGAGGAAATCCGCGGTTTGGCCGGCAGCAGTGCCACCGCCGAAGCGGCGGCGTTGCGCCAACGCGAAGAGGTGGCGCGCAGTCTGGAGGCCTTGTCCGGTATCGCCGCGGAAGCCCAGGGCGAAAGTCAGGCCATGCAGGGCGCCCTGCAGCAGGTGGAGGCCATTCGCAGTTCCACCCAGAGCAACGCCCGCATCGCCACCGAGGTGGCCGAAGGTATCGAGGGGCTGGTGACCCAGGTCGAGTCCGGCGCCCAGGTGATCGAGCGGCTGGCCGCGCAAAGTGAGCAGATCGAGGTGGTGCTGGACGTGATCCGCGGCATCGCCGAGCAGACCAACCTGCTGGCGCTCAATGCAGCCATCGAAGCGGCCCGGGCCGGCGAGAGCGGACGTGGCTTTGCGGTGGTCGCCGACGAGGTGCGGGCGCTGGCCAGCAAGACCCAGGAATCCACCGGCAGCATCCGGACCCACATCGCCGGTCTGCAGGAAGGCGCGCGCGAAGCTGTCGCCGCCATAGGCGCGGCGCGCCAGCAGGCCGGCAGCGGGCTGGCGGTGCTGCGCGACAGCAAGCGCATCCAGCAGGATGTCCACCGCGCCGTGGATCAGGTGCATGCCAGCATGACCACGGCTGCCCAGGCGGCCCAGCGTCAGGCAGAGGGCGCCGCGGCGGTACGCCAGCGGGTCGAGGTCATCCATGGCGAGACGCTGCGCGCAGCCGAATCGGTGGCGGCCACTGCGCACAGCAGTCGGACTCTGGCGGAGCTGGCCGCCCAGTTGCGCGGCAGTCTGGGGCAGTTCAAGGCGTAGGGGAGGGCCCCACGCCTTTTCGCAGGCAAGAAAAAACCGGCCGAAGCCGGTTTTTTCTGTTGCGTCCGATCCGGGATCGTCCGCTTGGTATTGGTGCCCAGGAGAAGACTCGAACTTCCACGGTGTTGCCACCGCTAGGACCTGAACCTAGTGCGTCTACCAATTCCGCCACCTGGGCCTGCAGTGCGACTTCTGGTCGCTTCCCGTCACCCTTGCGGGTTTCAGGATTAAAAAACCGGCTAGTGCCGGCTTTTCGTCGACCGATCTGCAAATCGATCGACTATAATGAGTGGTGCCCAGGAGAAGACTCGAACTTCCACGGTGTTGCCACCGCTAGGACCTGAACCTAGTGCGTCTACCAATTCCGCC
>NZ_JASNRF010000001.1:0-487217 GCF_030175875.1 Pseudomonas sp. HR1 | reverse complement strand
TTCCGCCACCTGGGCACTCAAGGCGATGATTGCTCATCTCCGGCGTCGTGATTGCTCACGGCGTCGTGGGGCGGCACTTTACTCAGGGGGCGTTTGCTTGTAAACCCCTGCTGTGAAAAATATTTTATTGAGCATGCCAGGCTAACTATTGCGTGGTTTTCACGTTTCAATAGGCGCCATGGCAGTTCCTACCGAACCAAGACACAGAAGGTAACCCCAGACTGATGGCCGATTGGCAATCCCTCGATCCCGAGGCCGCCCGGGAAGCGGAAAAGTACGATAACCCCATTCCGAGTCGCGAACTCATTCTGGCTCATCTCGCCGATCGCGGCGCCCCGGCCACACGGCCACAGCTCGCCGAAGAATTCGGTCTCGTCACCGAGGACCAGCTCGAAGCCTTGCGGCGCCGCATGCGTGCAATGGAGCGCGACGGTCAGGTGATCTACACCCGCCGCGGTGCCTATGCGCCCATCGACAAGCTGGACCTGGTGCGTGGCCGCATCGCCGGCCATCGCGATGGCTTCGGCTTCCTGATCCCCGACGACGGCAGCGACGACCTCTTCCTCAGCCCGGCGCAGATGCGCCTGGTGTTCGATGGCGACATCGCCCTGGCGCGGGTCGCCGGCCATGATCGGCGCGGTCGTCGCGAAGGCGGCCTGGTCGAGGTGGTCACCCGGGCGCACGAGTCGCTGGTCGGGCGCTTCTTCCAGGAGAGCGGCCTGGCCTACGTGGTGCCGGACAATCCCAAGATCGGTCAGCAGGTGCTGGTGCCCGAGGGCAAGCACGGCGGCGCCGCTCACGGCCAGTTCGTGCAGGTGCGCATCGACGAGTGGCCCACCACCTTCCGCCAGGCCCAGGGCGAAGTGGTCGAGATCCTGGGCGACTACATGGCACCGGGCATGGAGATCGAGGTCGCCCTGCGCAGCTACGACATCCCCAACGAATGGCCCAAGGCCGTCGAGAAGGAGGCTGCCAAGCTCAAGCCCGAGGTGGAGGAGAAGGACAAGCAGAAGCGCATCGATCTGCGCCAGCTGCCCTTCGTGACCATCGATGGCGAAGATGCTCGCGACTTCGACGATGCCGTCTATGCCGAGGCCAAGAAGTCCGGCGGCTGGCGGCTGTACGTGGCCATCGCCGACGTCTCCCACTACGTCAAGGTCGGCTCGGCGCTGGATGCCGAGGCGGAAAAGCGCGGCAACTCGGTGTATTTTCCCGAGCGGGTGATTCCCATGCTGCCGGAGGCGCTCTCCAACGGCCTCTGTTCACTCAATCCCCAGGTCGATCGCCTGGCCATGGTCTGCGAGATGACCATCGCCGCTTCCGGGCGCATGACCGGCTACCAGTTCTACGAAGCGGTCATCCACTCCCATGCCCGTCTGACCTACAACAAGGTCTCGGCGGTGCTTGAACAGCCCAAGTCGGCCGAAGGCAAGCAGTTGCGCAAGCAGCTCGGCGACGTGGTGCCGCACCTGGAGCAGCTCTACAGCCTGTACAAGGTGCTGCTGGCCGCTCGTCATGTGCGCGGTGCCATCGATTTCGAGACCCAGGAAACGCGCATCGTCTTTGGCGCCGACCGCAAGATCTCGGAGATCCGTCCGACCCAGCGCAACGATGCCCACAAGCTGATCGAGGAGTGCATGCTGTGCGCCAACGTGGCCACCGCCAAGTTCCTCGAAAAGCACAAGGTGCCGGCCCTCTACCGGGTGCACGAGGCGCCGCCGCTGGAAAAGCAGACCAATCTGCGCCAGTTCCTCGGTGAGATGGGTCTGTCGCTGACCAAGGGCAAGGCCAATCCGGTGCCGTCGGACTACCAGGCGCTGCTGCAGCAGATCCGTGAGCGGCCGGATTTCCGGCTGATCCAGACGGTGATGCTCAGATCCCTGAGTCAGGCGGTCTACAGCCCGGACAACAACGGTCACTTCGGTCTCAACTACGAGGCCTACACCCATTTCACCTCGCCGATCCGGCGTTATCCGGATCTGCTGGTACACCGGGCGATCCGCAGCGTCATCCGCTCCAAGCTGGAGACCAAGCACGTCAAGCGCGCAGGCGCGACGAGCATGGCCAAGGCGCGCATCTATCCCTATGACGAGTTGCGCCTGGATCAGCTCGGTGAGCAGTGCTCCATGACCGAGCGCCGCGCCGACGAGGCCACGCGTGACGTGTCCAACTGGCTCAAGTGCGAGTTCATGAAGGATCGCGTCGGCGAGACCTATGCCGGCGTCATCACCGCGGTGACCGGCTTCGGCCTGTTCGTCGAACTGTCCGAGGTCTTTGTCGAGGGCCTGGTGCACGTCACCGCGCTGCCGGACGACTACTACCATTTCGACAGCGTCCATCATCGCCTCTCCGGCGAGCGCAGCGGGCGCAGCTATCGCCTGGGCGATCCCATCGAGGTGGTGGTGGCTCGGGTCGACCTGGACGAGCGCAAGATCGACTTCGTGCTGCCGGCCTCGGCCGGCGCGCCGCGGGTCCGTGAAGAGCGCGAGCCGCGCCGCAAGCGTGACAGTCGCGGTCGCCGCCGCGAGGCGCCGGCAGCGGAAGATCAGGCCGTCGCCCCGACGCCGGAAGCCCCGGCCACCTCGGTGTCGCCGGAGTTGCTGGAGCAGGCCGACAAGCTGCTGGGCAATACCGACGTCAAGCGCAGTCGCGCGGTGAAGCAGGCGCTGCTGGCGGAAGCCAAGGTCGAGGGCGGCAAGCCCAAGGCCAAGGGCAAGTCCGGCGGTCAGGACAAGGCCGGCGCCCAGGGGCAGACCACGGCCCAGGGCAAGGCTGCCAAGGGCAAGGCCAGTGCCACGGCCAAGGCGCGTACCGCTCCGGCGAAGCGTCAGGCGCAGGGTGCTGCTGCCGAAGGCGCCGCTGCGGTGGAAGCCAAGGTCAAGAAGGCCAAGGCCGCTGCTGCCAAGAAGAAGTCGGCTGCCAAGCCCAAGGTCGAAGGCCAGGCCCAGGCCGCGGCCAAGAGCAGGACCAAGGCCAAGGCCAAGAAGCCGCATCGCAAGGGCCAGGCGCGCCCCAAGGATGACGCATGAGCCAGCTGGAAACCGTCTACGGTATCCACGCCGTGGAAGCGCTGCTGCGCTTCCACCCGCGGCGGGTGAAGCAGCTCTGGATCGCCGAAGGGCGGCGTGAGCCGCGGGTGGAGGCCCTGCTGGAGCTGGCTGCCGGTCAGCGCCTGGCGGTGGAAACCAAGCCGCGGGCGCTGCTCGACGAGCTGGCCGAGGGCGTGCACCAGGGCGTGGTGGCCCAGGTCAGCCCCAGCCAGGTCTGGGGCGAGGCCATGCTCGAGGAGTTGCTCGATCGGGCCGAAGGTCCGCCGCTGCTGCTGGTGCTCGATGGCGTGACCGATCCGCACAACCTCGGCGCCTGCCTGCGCAGCGCCGATGCCGCCGGAGCCCTGGCGGTGATCGTGCCCAAGGACAAGTCGGCCACCCTGACCGCCGTGGTGCGCAAGGTCGCCTGTGGGGCCGCCGAGGTGCTGCCGCTGGTGGCCGTCACCAACCTGGCGCGGACTCTGGAAAAGCTGCAGAAGCGTGGCCTGTGGATCGTCGGGACTGCCGGTGAGGCGACCCAGGAGATCTATGACGTCGACATGAGTGGGCCGACCGTGGTGGTCATGGGGGCCGAGGGCAAGGGCATGCGCCGACTGACCCGCGAGCATTGTGATCATCTGGCCCGGCTGCCCATGGCCGGCAGTGTCAGCAGTCTCAACGTTTCGGTGGCGACCGGGGTCTGCCTGTTCGAGGCCGTGCGTCAAAGACGCGCCTCTGCGCCCAGCTAGCCCGCGCTAAGAAACGTCTGGGTACCGACGCAGCGCGTATCGCACTATACGAATCGCGCTGCAGTGCGCAGAATATCGGCCTCGCTCCGGGAATGCCGGGGCGAGGCCTGTCAACAAGAGGACGCCCGCGTGAGTCAGGAGATCCAGGAGCCGGTAGGCTTGCGAGTGCTGCTCGTCGAAGACGATGCCACGCTGCGCATGCTGACCACCGAAGTCATCGAGGAGCTGGACCACCAGGTTACGGCCGTCGCCTCGGCGGAGGCCGCCCTCGAGTTGCTGCCGCAACGCGAACACGATGTGCTGTTCACCGATATCGGGCTGGGCGGCATGTCCGGCATCGAGTTGACCCGCCGCGCCCTGGCGATGGATCCGACGCTGCGCATCGTGGTCGCCTCGGGTTATGCCTTCGAGCGCGAGCCGGGGATGGAGGCGCGGGTCGGGGTGCTGATCAAGCCCTATGACCTGAACAAGATCCGCCAGGCCCTGGCCGACGTGCAACGCTGAGTGCCTGGGGCTGCCCGGCGGTCGCGTCGGTCATGCCTGCGGTTGCGCCCCCCGGCGCCCTTCTCTAGAATGTTGCCCCTTGCCCGGAGTGCGTCCGCATTCCGCAGGGCAAGTCATCCGAACTATTCACTCCTTGTCTGACCGCGTTTCCGCGGCAGGCTGCAACCCGTAAGGAGCATTAAATGCGTCATTACGAAGTCGTGTTCCTGGTTCATCCGGACCAGAGCGAACAGGTGGGCGGCATGGTCGAGCGCTACACCAAGGCTATCGAAGAAGACGGTGGCAAAGTCCATCGCCTGGAAGACTGGGGCCGTCGTCAGCTGGCTTACGCCATCGACAACGTTCACAAGGCTCACTATGTACTCATGAACATCGAGTGCAGTGCCAAGGCCCTGGCCGAGCTGGAAGACAACTTCCGCTACAACGACGCCGTGATCCGCAACATGATCCTGCGCCGTGACGAGGCCGTCACCGGTCAGTCCGAGATGCTCAAGGCCGAAGAAAACCGCAACGAGCGTCGCGAGCGTCGCGAGCGTCCTGCCGAGTCCGAGTCCGAGTCCGCCGAAGGCAACTCCGACGACGCCGACAGCGCCGAGTAATCTGGATCTAGCGAGGAATCATTGTCATGGCACGTTTCTTCCGTCGTCGTAAGTTCTGCCGTTTCACCGCCGAAGGCGTGAAAGAGATCGACTACAAGGATCTCAACACCCTGAAGGCCTACGTCTCCGAAACCGGCAAGATCGTCCCGAGCCGTATCACTGGCACCAAGGCCAAGTACCAGCGTCAGCTGGGTACCGCCATCAAGCGTGCCCGTTACCTGGCCCTGCTGCCCTACACCGACAGCCACGGTCGTTGATCGACGCCTGATCACGAATAACGGATAAACACGGCATGCGGCCTCTGGCTGAGTTCATCATGCGCGGCCGTACTCAAGCCACCCTCGTGGTGGTGCTGGGTGCAGTCGTGCCGCTGCTGTACTGGATGACCGCTGCCGGTGGCAGCCTGGTGCTGTTGCGCCGGGGACCTGCCGCGGCGGCCGGGGTGCTGGTCTGGGCCCTGTTGCCAGCGCTGTTCTGGCTGTATCTGGGTGATGCCAGCATCGTGCTGGTGTTGCTGGGTTCGACGCTGCTGGCGGCCATCTTGCGCCAGAGTCTGTCCTGGACCCGGGTGCTGTTGGCCAGTGTCCCCCTGGGGCTGGTCTTCGCCCTGGTGCTGGGCCAGGTCTATGCCGAGGGCATCGCGCAACTGGCGGAGGAAATCCGTCGGCTGCTGCCCCAGGTGTTGGGCCCGAGCGCGGCGCAGCTGCCGCCGGAAAAGCAGGCGCAGTTGCAGCAGTTGCTGCTGCCCGTGCTGACCGGTCTGATGGCGGCGTTCTTCCAGATCACCTGCCTGCTGTGCCTGATGCTCGGGCGCTACTGGCAGGCGGCGCTGTACAACCCCCAGGGGTTCGGTCGCGAATTTCGCGCCCTGCGTCTGCGTCCGGCCATCGCGCTCGGCCTCCTGGCCCTGCTGGTGCTGGCGCCGAACCTGGGCAGCGGGCTTGGCCTGCTGACCCCGCTGTGCAGCGTGCCGCTGGCCTTTGCCGGCATCGCCCTGCTGCACGGGCTGGTGGCGGCCAAGCGCCTGGCAGGATTCTGGCTGGTAGGGCTGTACGTGACGCTGTTGCTGTTCGGGCAGCTGATCTATCCGTTGTTGGTGATTCTGGCTGTGATCGATAGCGTGTTCGATTTCCGTGGGCGGTCCGCGCAAGAGCCGCAGGGGCCCGCGGACGGTGAAGGTTAAAAGTTAAGAGGAAAGACTCAATGGATGTCATCCTGCTGGAAAAGATCGCCAACCTGGGCAACCTGGGCGACAAAGTGAACGTCAAGGGCGGTTACGCCCGTAACTTCCTGCTGCCGCAGGGCAAGGCCACCGCAGCCACCGCTGCCAACGTCGAGGCTTTCGAAGCTCGTCGCGCCGAGCTCGAGAAGCAGGCTGCCGAGAAGAAGGCCGAGGCTGATGCCCGTGCCGCCAAGCTGGCCGACCTGACCGTTACCATCGCCGCCAACTCCGGCGACGAAGGCAAGCTGTTCGGTTCCATCGGCACCCGCGACATCGCTGAAGCCGTCAGCGCCGCCGGCGTTGAGCTGGACAAGAGCGAAGTTCGCCTGCCCAACGGCGCCCTGCGCAGCGTTGGCGAATACGATGTCGAAGTGCACCTGCACACCGACGTCGAAGCTACCGTCAAGGTCGTCGTCGTCGCTGAATAAGCGCGCCGTCGCCTGACTGGCGGACTTGCGCCCCGGCGCCGGTCTGTCGACAATCGGGCACGTCATTGCCAAGGCAGTGACGTGCCCTTTGTCTTTTCTGCCCTATCGAAAATCATTTCGCCGCCCGCAATGGGGGCCCAAGACCTGCGCATGAACGAGATTTCCCTGCCCGAGCAGTACGATCTGCAGACCGCTGCCCTCAAGGTCCCGCCGCATTCCATCGAGGCCGAACAGGCCGTGCTGGGTGGTCTGATGCTGGACAACAACGCCTGGGAGCGCGTGCTCGATCAGGTGTCCGATGGCGACTTCTATCGCCACGACCACAGACTCATCTTTCGCGCCGTGGCCCGTCTGGCCGAGCGCAACCAGCCGTTCGACGTGGTGACCCTGTCCGAACAGCTGGACAACGAAGGTCAGCTGCCCCAGGTGGGCGGCCTGGCCTATCTGGCCGAGCTGGCCAAGAACACCCCCTCGGTGGCCAACATCAAGGCCTATGCGCAGATCGTCCGCGAACGGGCCACCCTGCGCCAGCTGATCGGCATCAGCGCCGACATCGCCGACAGCGCCTACAACCCGGAAGGCCGCGGCGCCAACGAGCTGCTCGACGAAGCCGAGCGCAAGATCTTCGAGATCGCCGAGGCGCGGCCGAAGTCCGGCGGGCCGGTCGGGGTCAACGACATCCTGACCAAGGCCATCGACCGCATCGATACCCTGTTCAACTCCAGCGATGCCATCACCGGCGTGTCCACCGGCTTCGCCGACCTGGACGAGAAGACCAGCGGCCTGCAGCCGGCCGACCTGATCATCGTCGCCGGCCGTCCCTCCATGGGCAAGACCACCTTCGCCATGAACCTGGTGGAGAACGCGGTGCTGCGCACCGACAAGGCAGTCCTGGTGTTCTCCCTGGAGATGCCCGCCGACTCCATCGTGCTGCGGATGCTCTCGTCCCTCGGCCGCATCGACCAGACCAAGGTGCGCTCCGGCAAGCTGGACGACGATGACTGGCCGCGGCTGACCTCGGCGGTCAATCTGCTCAACGACCGCAAGCTGTTCATCGACGATACCGCCGGCATCAGTCCCTCGGAAATGCGCGCCCGCACCCGGCGCCTGGTGCGCGAGCACGGCGACCTGGCGCTGATCATGGTGGACTACCTGCAGCTGATGCAGATCGGTGGCAGCAGCGGCGAGAACCGCACCAACGAGATTTCCGAGATCTCCCGCTCGCTCAAGGGCCTGGCCAAGGAATTCAACTGCCCGGTGGTGGCGCTCTCCCAGCTCAACCGATCGCTGGAACAGCGGCCGAACAAGCGTCCGGTGAACTCCGACCTGCGCGAATCGGGCGCCATCGAGCAGGACGCCGACGTCATCATGTTCGTCTACCGGGACGAGGTGTACCACCCGGAGACCGAGTACAAGGGCGTGGCGGAAATCATCATCGGCAAGCAGCGTAACGGTCCGATCGGTACCACGCGGCTGGCCTTCATCGGCAAATACACCCGGTTCGAGAATCTCGCGCCCGGCAGCTACGTTTTCGAGGACGAATGATGGTCAAGGACAAGCTGAAGATCGCGGTCCTGCTCGGCGGCACCAGCGAAGAACGCGACGTGTCAATCGCCAGCGGTGCCCAGGTGGTGGCGGCGCTGCGCCGGCGTGGGCATCAGGTGGTGACCGTGGATACCGCCCTGGGGCTGCTCGATGAAGACGCCGAGCGCGCCCTGCTGGAAGCCCGCGTCGGCCTCGAACCGCCGGAGCGGACCGCCCTGGTGCGGATGCGCGGCCAGGATGCCGGCGCGGTGCTCAGCCGTGCCCAGCTGGGCGACCAGGATCTGCTGTTCCTCGCCCTGCACGGCGGGACCGGCGAGAACGGCACCCTGCAGACCCTGCTCGACCTGGCCGAGTTGCGCTACACCGGCAGCGGCCGGGTGGGCAGCGCCGTGGCCATGGACAAGGACCTCAGCAAGCGGCTGTTCCGGGCCGCTGGCGTACCCACCGCCGACTGGCTGATGGCGCCGGTGGATGCCGCGACCGTGGCCGACACCCTGGGCTTTCCGGTGATCGTCAAACCCAGCCAGCAGGGTTCCACCGTGGGCCTGAGCAAGGTCAACCGCGCCGAGGACCTGCAACCGGCCATCGAGCTGGCGCTGCGCTATGACCGCGAGGTGATGATCGAGCGCTTCGTCGCCGGGCGCGAGCTGACCGTGGGCGTACTGGGCGACCAGCCACTGGCGGTGGGCGAGATCGTCCTCGGCCAGAGTGGCGTGTTCGACTACACCAGCAAATACCAGCCCAAGGGCGCTGTGGAAGTCTTTCCGGCCGAGGTCTCCGCGGAGATCGCCGAGGAAGCGCGCCGGCTGGCCCTGGCCGCGCATCGGGCGCTCAAGCTCGACGGCTACAGTCGCGCCGACTTCCGCCTGGACGCCGAGGGACGGCTCTGGTGTCTGGAGGTCAACACGCTGCCGGGCATGACCGCCACCAGTCTGCTGCCGCAATCGGCCGCGGCCATGGGCATCGACTTCGACGAACTCTGCGAGCGTATCTGCCAGCTGGCCCTGCAGGACTGACCCCACGCAGCCGGCGCCGCTATCGCTTCGGGTGGTGGCGGCTGCGTCTCCCGTCGAAGCCGGATCCGGATCCGCCGCCATGCCCCAGACGCTCACCCCGGTGCAGACCCGGGCGCTGTTCTTTTCCGCACTGCTGCTGTTCGTCCTGCCCTTCATCCTGGTCGACTTTCCCTATGTCGATGACAACTGGCGCATCCAGCTGGAGAACGGCCCGGAGTGGCGCCAGCAGGGGCGGGTGCTCACCGAGGTCTTCTACCGGCTGCTGACCTTCAGCGGCAGTACCCTCAACCTCTTCCCCCTGCCGCTGCTGATCGCCTGCGCCGCCGCGACCTGGGCCCTGACCGATCTGGCCCGCCACTGCTTCGGCGCGCCGCGACCGACCCAGTGCCTGGCCCTGCTGCCGCTGTGGTTCTCGCCGTTCTGGCTGGGCAACCTGACCTACCAGTACGATGGCCCGACCATGGCCCTGAGTCTGGTGGCGGTGATCTATGCGGCGATCTTTCGCAGTCGTCACACCGTGCTGGCGCTGCTGGTGCCGGCGGCGCTGCTGGCGGCGGCCATCGCCTTCTACCAGGTGGCCCTCAATGTCTTCGTCGGCCTCTGCTGCCTGGAGTTCATCCGCGCCGTGCAACGCCGCGAGGCCCCGGCGCAGGCCCTGCGGCTGGTGCTGCGCCAGGGCCTGCAGTTGCTGCTGGGTTGCGCCCTCTACTCTCTCACCGCCTATCAGCTGATGGCGACCACGCGACACGCCGGTGTGGGTGGCCAGGTGCTGCCCGAGCTCTGGCATCGGCTGGGCGAGGTACTGCAGAGCGTCGGCCTGCTGGTCACCCCCGGCAATCTCTGGCTGTGGTGGCTGTTTGGTGGGCTGGCGGCGATCGGCTATGGCCTGGGCGGCCTGACCTATGCCCGCGCCTATGGCCGCCGGGCGCTGCTGCCCCTGCTGCTGTACGGCGCGACGCTGCCGGTGCTGGCCGCCTGCGTGGCCGGCATCACCCTGCTGTTCAGCGATTTCATCCTCGAGGCGCGCACCCTGATGGGCCTGGCGGTCATCCTGACCCTGGCCCTGCTGCTGGCCCACGACCTGCTGGAGCGCCTCCAGCCACGGCTGACCTGGCTGCTGGTGCTGCCCGTGCTGTGGATGCTGTCGCTGGCCTATGCCTATGGCCAGGTGCTCTCGGCGCAAAAGACCTTCGAGCGCGGTTTCGTCCAGGAACTGCACCATGACCTCAGCAGCCTTCCGGAGCTGCGGCCGCTCAAGCGGCTGCTCTGGACCGGAGGTCCGCTGGAGGTGGCCTGGCTGCCGCTGGCGCAGAAGACCTTCGAGCAGGTGCCGGTCCTGCCCTTCATCCTCGGCCTGTCGCCGGGCAACTTCATGATCGCCGAACGCCTGCTGGATCTGGGGGTGATCGACGATGCCGACAGCGACAGCTGCACCCAGCGGGTGGCCGTGCCCGGTGCCGCCACGCGACTGGTGGACAATCGCTTCTACGACATCTGGGCGGTGGGCGAGGACGGCTGCATCATCATGAAGCCGCAAAGGCCCTGGGTGCCGTTCGAGTAGGGAGGTAGGTTGGGCTGAGACGGCTCCATCGTCGAAGCCCAACGAGCGGTGCCTACCCCAGGTGTTGGGCTTCGCTTGCGCTCAGCCCAACTACCCGTAGCGATCAGCCGCGGCGCAGCCGGTAGCAGAGGAACAGGAAGGCCAGCCAGACCGGGATGGCATAGACCGAGACGGCGATGCCGGGGATGCGCAGCATCAGCACCAGGATCATGCCGACGAAGGCCAGGCACAGCCAGTTGGCGAAGGGCGACCAGAAGGCCGGGAAGTGCGAGGTGCGCCCGGCCTGGCGCTGGGCGGCGCGGAATTTCAGGTGGGTCAGGCTGATCAGCGCCCAGGCGATCACCAGCGAGGCCACCACCAGCGACATCAGCAGCTCCAGGGCATTCTGCGGCAGCAGGTAGTTGACCACCACGCAGAGCAGGGTCACCGCCGAGGACACCGCGATGCCCAGCAGCGGCACGCCACGGCGATTGGTGCGCAGCAGGGCGCGCGGGGCGTCGCCCTGTTCCGCCAGGCCGTAGAGCATGCGGCTGGTGCAGTAGACGCCGCTGTTGTAGACCGACAGCGCCGCGGTCAGTACCACGAAGTTGAGCAGGTGAGCGGCGGTGTCGCTGCCGAGCAGGGCGAAGGTCTGCACGAAGGGACTGCCGGCGTAGTCGTCACCGCCGGCGCCGATGCTGCGCACCAGTTCGTCCCAGGGATGCAGCGACAAGAGGATGGTCAGGGCGCCGACATAGAAGATCAGGATGCGCCAGACCACCTGGTTGATGGCCTTGGGGATCACGCTGCGCGGCTGGTCGGCTTCGGCGGCGGTGATGCCCACCAGTTCCAGGCCGCCAAAGGAGAACATGATGATCGCCAGCACGGCGAACAGACCGCTCCAGCCATTGGGCAAGAAGCCGCCATGACTCCAGAGATTGCTCACCGAGGCCTCGGGACCGCCGCTGCCACTGACCAGCAGCCAGAGCCCGAAGGCCATCATGCCGAGGATGGCCACCACCTTGATCAGCGCGAACCAGAATTCGGTCTCGCCAAAGGCCTTCACGTTGAACAGGTTGATGGCGTTGACCAGCACGAAGAACACCAGGGCGCTGGCCCAGGTCGGCACCTCGGGCCACCAGTACTGCACGTACTTGCCCACTGCGGTGAGTTCCGACATGCCCACCAGCACATAGAGCACCCAGTAGTTCCAGCCGGAGAGAAAGCCCGGGAAGCGGCCCCAGTAGCGACTGGCGAAGTGGCTGAAGGAGCCGGCGACGGGTTCCTCGACGATCATCTCGCCGAGCTGGCGCATGATCAGGAAGGCGATGAAGCCGGCGATGGCGTAGCCGAGGATCATCGCCGGACCGGCGGATTTCAGCACCCCGGCCGAGCCGAGGAACAGACCGGTGCCGATGGCTCCGCCGAGGGCGATCAGCTGTATATGACGATTCTTCAGGCCGCGCTGCAACTGGCCGGCGGCGGGTTGGGGCTGGGACATGGACGGGGGCGTCTCGGTGGTGAAGGGGAGCGGGCGGCTATGGTAGCACTCCTGTCGAGTTGGGCCGCTGAGTGGACTTTCCCTCACTCCGTCCCTCTCCCGGAGGGCGAGGGGGAAGAGCATGCTGCCGTTGGGTAGCGTTCCTCGGTCCTCTCTGGGGAGAAGGGGGCAGCTACGCGTGGACAAGGCTGCGCCGTTATCCACCCTACGGCTGAAGGGCATTGCCGATGGGCTTCCCTAGCCCCGACCCTCTCCCCAAGGGAGAGGGGGACGAATAGCTGCGCGGTGTGCTTTTGCCCCCTCTCCCCCGGGGAGAGGGTTGGGGTGAGGGCGGGTCCAGAGCCACCGTCGATAGCCAAAGGCAATCGATGTCCGGGGGCTGAACTGGTCATTTTTTGTGCTATTCTTCGCGCCCTCCTAAAAACCCCCCTTTCCCGGAAGCTGCCATGCAAGCCGCCACGCCGCTGTTCGACTATCCGAAATACTGGGCCGAGTGCTTTGGTCCTGCACCCTTCCTGCCCATGAGTCGGGCGGAGATGGAGCAACTCGGCTGGGACAGCTGCGACATCATCATCGTCACCGGGGACGCCTACGTCGATCATCCGTCCTTTGGCATGGCCATCATCGGCCGGCTGCTGGAGGCCCAGGGCTTCCGCGTGGGCATCATCGCCCAGCCGGACTGGCAGTCGAAGGACGACTTCATGAAGCTCGGCGAGCCGAATCTGTTCTTCGGGGTGGCCGCGGGCAACATGGACTCCATGATCAACCGCTACACCGCGGACAAGAAGGTCCGGTCCGACGATGCCTATACCCCGGGCAACGTCGCCGGCAAGCGACCGGATCGCGCCAGCCTGGTCTACAGCCAGCGCTGCAAGGAGGCCTACAGCCACGTGCCGATCGTGCTCGGCGGCATCGAGGCCTCGCTGCGCCGGATCGCCCACTACGACTACTGGCAGGACAAGGTCCGCCGCTCGATCCTGATGGACGCCACCGCCGACATCCTGCTCTATGGCAACGCCGAGCGGGGGGTGGTGGAGATCGCCCAGCGCCTGTCGCGTGGCGAGCGCGTCGAGTCCATCACCGATGTGCGCGGCACCGCCTTCATCCGTCGCGATACGCCCGAGGGCTGGTTCGAGGTCGACTCGACCCGCATCGACCGTCCCGGTCGCGTCGACAAGATCATCAATCCCTATGTGAACACCCAGGACACCGAGGCCTGCGCCATCGAGCAAGCCAAGGGTGAGGTTGAGGATCCCAACGAAGCCAAGGTGGTGCAGTTGCTGGAAAGCCCGCGCATGACCCGCGACAAGACGGTGATCCGCCTGCCGTCCTTCGAGAAGGTCCGCAACGACCCGGTGCTCTATGCCCACGCCAACCGGGTGCTGCACCTGGAGACCAACCCGGGCAACGCCCGGGCGCTGGTGCAGCGGCATGGCGACGTGGACGTCTGGTTCACGCCGCCGCCCATCCCCATGACCACCGAGGAAATGGACTACGTGTTCGGCATGCCCTATGCGCGCGTGCCGCACCCGGCCTATGGCAAGGAAAAGATCCCGGCCTACGAGATGATCCGTTTCTCGGTGAACATCATGCGTGGCTGCTTTGGTGGCTGCACCTTCTGCTCCATCACCGAACACGAAGGCCGGATCATCCAGAATCGCTCCCATGACTCGATCATCCGCGAGATCGAGGAGATGCGCGACAAGGTGCCGGGCTTCACCGGCGTGGTTTCGGACCTGGGCGGCCCGACCGCCAACATGTACCGCATCGCCTGCAAGGATCCGGAGATCGAGCGCCACTGCCGCAAGCCTTCGTGCGTGTTCCCCGGCATCTGCGAGAACCTCAACACCGATCACTCGTCCTTGATCGAGCTCTACCGCAAGGCGCGGGCGCTGCCGGGGGTGAAGAAGATCCTGATCGCCTCGGGGCTGAGATACGACCTGGCCGTGGAATCGCCCGAGTACGTCAAGGAACTGGTCACCCACCATGTCGGCGGTTACCTGAAGATCGCGCCCGAGCACACCGAGCGCGGTCCGCTGGACAAGATGATGAAGCCCGGCATCGGCAGCTACGACCGCTTCAAGCAGATGTTCGAGAAGTACACCAAGGAGGCGGGCAAGGAGCAGTACCTGATCCCGTACTTCATCGCCGCGCATCCGGGTACCACGGACGAGGACATGATGAACCTCGCCCTCTGGCTCAAGCGCAACGGCTTCCGTGCGGACCAGGTGCAGGCCTTCTATCCCTCGCCGATGGCCACCGCCACGGCCATGTACCACTCGGGCAAGAATCCGCTGCGCAAGGTCACCTACAAGAGCGATGGCGTGACCATCGTCAAGAGCGACCAGCAGCGCCGCCTGCACAAGGCCTTCCTGCGTTACCACGATCCCAAGGGCTGGCCGATGCTGCGCGAGGCGCTCAAGGAGATGGGCCGTGCCGACCTGATCGGGCCGGGCAAGCACCAGCTGATCCCGGCCACCCAGCCGGTGGGCGACACCGGTTACCAGAGCGCGCGACGCAAGAATTCCACCCCGGTGGGCAGCAAGAAGGCCGGTAACGGCGGCGGACGCATCCTGACCCAGCACAACGGCCTGCCGCCCCGCGCCAGCGACGGCAGCAAGGCCTGGGACAAGGGCCAGGAAGGCCAGGCCGCCGGCTACGCCAAGGGCGGTCCGCGCAAGAAGTCGCGGCGCCAGCCGAACATGCCGCGGTAGGGTTCTATCGCGGCCATGGGCCGCTCCCACAGAGAGCGATGCTTTTGTAGGAGCGGCCGCATCGGCGGACCGCCATGGCCGCGATTAAGATCTTGAATTGTCTTCATCACTCAAGGACGAGCGATGTCATCACGTCATGCGGCGCTACGCAGGGGCCGGGTTTCTCTGCCTGGCCAGCTGTATCTCCTTACCACCACGACCGTGGAACGTCAGGCACTGTTCGCCGATTTCCATTTGGCGTGCACGGCGGCTCGTGCCTTCAACGACCCTCGTTTGCTCGATGACGCCAGGCTGCTTGCCTGGGTGTTGATGCCGGATCACGTTCACTGGCTGGTTTCGCTGGGTGAGTGTTTCAGCCTGGAAGAGTTGGTCCTGCGCCTGAAGTCGGCAAGCGCGCGTCGGGTCAATGCGATCCGCAATACCAAAGGGGCTGTGTGGGCGCCGGCCTATCATGACCATGCGCTACGAGCCGAAGAGGATGTGCAGGCGGTGGCCCGGTACATCGTCGCCAATCCGCTAAGGGCGGGGCTGGTAAAGCGGGCGGGTGATTATTCGTTTTGGGATGCGGTGTGGCTGTAGATGGTTGCGCGGAAATTATCGCGGCCATGGGCCGCTCCTACGGGGCATATCGGAGCCTGTAGGAGCGGCCCATGGCCGCGATCAAACGTGCTATCAACCGCGCAATTCGGCGAAGTGGCCCTGCATGCGGTCGGCGTTGGCGCTACGGCCGCTGAAGAGTTCGAAGGCCTTGACCGCCTGGAACACGGCCATGGTGCCGCCGTCCAGGGTGCGGCAGCCGAGGGCGCGGGCCTGGCGCAGCAGTTCGGTTTCCAGCGGGAAATAGATGATCTCGGCGACCCACAGGCCGGGGTGCAGCAACTCGGCCGGCAGCGGCATGCCGGGCAGCTTGGCCATGCCCACCGGCGAGGTGTTGACCAGGCCATCGGCGGCGGCTACCGCGGCGGCCCGGTCGGTGCCGACCGCGGCGCGCCCGGGGCCGAAGTGGCGGGTCAGGTTGTCCACCAGCGCCTGGGCGCGCTCGGCCTCGACGTCGAAGATGAACAGCTGGTCCACCCCCTCGGCGAGTAGGGCGTGGGCCACGGCGCTGCCGGCGCCGCCAGCGCCCAACTGCACTACCAGCCGCTTGGCCACGTCCGGCAGGCCGCGGCGAAAGCCTTCGGCGAAGCCCAGGCAGTCGGTGTTGTGGCCCACGGTGCGGCCGTCGGCCAGCACCACGGTGTTCACCGCGCCGATGCCGCGCGCCTCGGGGGAGAGGTCGTCGAGCAGCGGGATGATCGCCTGCTTGCAGGGAAAGGTGATGTTGAGACCGGTGAAGCCGGTGCGCTGGGCGGCCTGCAGCAGCTCGGGCAGGGCGTCGGCGGAGAGGCCGAGCACGTCCAGGTCGATCAGGCGGTAGAGGTATCTGAGGCCCTGGGCGTCGCCTTCGCGTTCGTGCATGGCGGGCGTCAGCGAAGCCTGGATGCCGGCGCCGATGAGGCCGGCGAGAACGGATTTGGGTGCGGTCATGGCGTTAGTTTCCCTGGTGGGCGATGAGGGCGCTGATGGCGGCGCGATACCCCTGGCTGCCGAGGCCGCAGATGACGCCGACGGCAATGCCCGAGACATAGGAATGGTGACGGAAGGCTTCGCGGCGATGCACGTTGGACAGGTGCACCTCGTAGACCGGCAACTCGCTGGCCACCAGGGCATCGCGCAGGGCCACCGAGGTGTGGGTCCAGGCGGCGGGATTGATCACCACCCCGGCATA
This sequence comes from Pseudomonas sp. HR1, assembly GCF_030175875.1. Lineage (NCBI taxonomy): Bacteria > Pseudomonadati > Pseudomonadota > Gammaproteobacteria > Pseudomonadales > Pseudomonadaceae > Pseudomonas > Pseudomonas sp. HR1. The sequence goes on along the minus strand of NZ_JASNRF010000001.1, from coordinate 470,602 downwards.
GGCGCCGCGGGCCGCGTGGATCCAGTCGAGCAATTCGCCTTCGTGGTTGGTCTGGCGGAAATCCACCTCGTACCCCTCGGCGGCGCCGGTCTCGGCACACAGCCGGGCGACGTCGGCCAGGGTCTCGTGGCCGTAGGTGGCGGGTTCGCGGGTGCCGAGCAGGTTGAGGTTGGGTCCGTTGAGGACCAGGATGCGACGGGAGGACATGACAGCCTTCTCTCTTGGGGTCTTGCCGGGCAGGCGCTGCCCGGCGCTGGAGAGAAAATGTACCAGTCGGTTAATTTCGTCAATCGAGGCGAACGGGCGGGCGGCCGAGCAGGTCGCGGAAGCGTTCGATTATCGACCTTGGTGGCTCAGATCGCCACCAGTCCCCGTACCCCTTCGGCCTCCATGTCAGCGCCGCGACCGCGCTGGACGATCTCGCCACGGGACATCACCAGATAGCCGTCGGCCAGTTCGCTGGCGAAGTCGTAGAACTGCTCCACCAGCAGAATGGCCATGTCGCCACGCTTGGCGAGGTGGGCGATGACGGTGCCGATCTCCTTGATCACCGAGGGCTGGATGCCTTCGGTGGGTTCGTCGAGGATCAGCAGCCGCGGGCGGCTGGCCAGGGCGCGGCCGATGGCCAGTTGCTGCTGCTGGCCGCCGGAGAGGTCACCGCCGCGGCGCTGGCGCATTTGCCGCAGCACGGGGAAGAGCTCATAGATGGACTCGGGCACCTCGCGGGCCTCCCGGGCGGGAAAGCGTGACAGGCCCATGAGCAGATTTTCCTCGACGGTGAGGCGCGGAAAGATCTCGCGGCCCTGGGGCACGTAGGCGATGCCGGATTGCACGCGCTGGTGCGGCTTGCGACTGGTGATGTCCTGGCCTTCCCAGGTGACGCTGCCGCGCTTGGCCGGGATCAGGCCCATGAGGCAGCGCAGCAGGGTGGTCTTGCCGACGCCGTTGCGGCCGAGCAGGCTGGTGACCTCGCCGATGGGGGCGTCGAAGGACAGGCCACGCAGGATGTGGCTGCCGCCGTAGTACTGATGGAGTTCGTTGACCTGGAGCATGGGGGCCTCGGGAAGGTTCTATCGCGGCCATGGGCCGCTCCTACGGATAGGGTGCCGCTCGTGGCCATGGCCGCGATGCGCATTCTCAAGTCAGGGGCGCTAGCGCCCCAGATACACCTCGATCACCTGGTCGTTGGCCTGGACCTGGTCCAGCGAGCCTTCGGCGAGGACGTGGCCCTGGTGCAGCACGGTGACGTGGTCGGCGATGCTGCCGACGAAGCCCATATCGTGCTCCACCACCATCAGCGAGTGCCTGGGCACCAGCGACTTGAACAACTCGGCGGTGAATTCGGTCTCGGCATCGGTCATGCCGGCGACGGGTTCGTCGAGCAGCAGTAGTTGCGGCTCCTGCACCAGCAGCATGCCGATCTCGAGGAATTGCTTCTGACCGTGGGAGAGCAGGCCAGCGGTACGGCCGCGGGATTCCTGCAGGCGGATGGTGGTGAGCACCTCTTCCAAGCGGTCGCGCTGTTCGCCGGAGAGGCGCGCGCGCAGGCTGGCCCAGACCGACTTGTCGGTCCGTTGCGCCAGCTCGAGGTTTTCCCAGACCGTCAGGGCCTCGAACACCGTGGGCTTCTGGAACTTGCGACCGATGCCGGCCTGGGCGATTTCCACCGGTTGCAGGCGGGTCAGGTCCAGGGTCTCGCCGAACCAGGCGCTGCCGCGGTCGGGGCGCGTCTTGCCGGTGATGACGTCCATCATGGTGGTCTTGCCGGCGCCGTTGGGGCCGATGATGCAGCGCAATTCGCCGACGCCGATGTAGAGGTTGAGGTCGCGCAGGGCCTTGAAGCCATCGAAGCTGACCTCGATGCCTTCCAGGCTGAGGATGGTGCCGTGGCGGGTATCCAGGCCCGTGCCGGCGCGATGGCCGAGACCGCTGGCTTCCGCGCCAATGCCGGCATCGAGCACTTCCGCGGCGGTGGGAGGTACGGGGGCGGCTTTCATGCGTCGCGCTCCTTCTTGATGAGGCCGATCACGCCACGCGGCAGATAGAGGGTGACGACGATGAACAGGGCGCCGAGAAAGAACAGCCAGTATTCCGGGAAGGCCACGGTGAACCAGCTCTTGGCACCGTTGACGATGCCGGCGCCGAGCACCGGGCCGATCAGGCTGCCGCGTCCGCCGAGGGCGACCCAGATGGCCGCTTCGATGGAGTTGGTGGGGGCCATCTCGCTGGGGTTGATGATGCCCACCTGGGGTACGTAGAGCGCCCCGGCCAGGCCGCAGAGCACCGCCGAGAGCACCCAGACGAACAGCTTGAAGCCGCGCGGATCGTAGCCGCAGAAGGTCACCCGGTTCTCGGCGTCGCGGATCGCCGTGAGGATGCGGCCGAACTTGCTCTGCGCCAGGCGCCAGCCTAGCCAGAGGCTGGCCACCAGCAGGGCCACGGTGAGCAGGAAGAGCACCGCCCGGGTGCCCTGGGCGGCGACCGGAAAGCCCAGCAGGGTGGTGAAGCCGGTGAAGCCGTTGTTGCCGCCGAAGCCGGTCTCGTTGCGAAAGAACAGCAGCATGCCGGCAAAGGTCAGCGCCTGGGTCATGATCGAGAAGTAGACGCCCTTGATCTTCGAACGGAAGGCGAAGAAGCCAAACGCCAGGGCCAGCAGACCGGGGGCCAGCACCGCCAGGCACAGCGCCCAGAGGAAGTGGTCGGTGCCGGCCCAGAACCAGGGATAGCGGGTCCAGGAGAGAAAGCTCATGAACGGCGGCAGACCGTCACCGGCGGCCTGGCGCATCAGGTACATGCCCATGGCGTAGCCGCCCAGGGCAAAGAACAGCCCGTGGCCGAGGGAGAGCATCCCGGCGTACCCCCAGACCAGGTCCAGCGCCAGGGCGACGATGGCGTAGCAGAGGATCTTGCCCACCAGAGTGAGGGTGTAGGCCGAGACCTGGAAGGGGTTGTCGGCCGGCAGCAGGGACAAGAGCGGCAGGGCGATCAGCACGGCGAGGGCAAGGCCGAGCACGGCCAGGCTCAGGCGCGGGCCGGCCTTCTGCACAGCGGTAAGCGCGAGTGGCTGGTTCAATCGATGACCCTCCCCTTGAGGGCGAACAGGCCCTGGGGCCGCTTCTGGATGAACAGGATGATCAGGCCGAGGATGAGGATCTTGCCCAGCACGGCGCCGATCTGGGGTTCGAGGATCTTGTTGACGATGCCCAGGCCGAAGGCTGCCAGCACGCTGCCGGCCAGTTGGCCGACGCCGCCGAGCACCACCACCAGGAAGGAGTCGATGATGTAGCTCTGGCCAAGGTCCGGACCGACGTTGCCGATCTGCGACAGGGCCACGCCGCCGAGGCCGGCGATGCCGGAACCGAGGCCGAAGGCGAGCATGTCGATGCGCCCGGTGGGGACGCCGCAGCAGGCGGCCATGTTGCGGTTCTGGGTCACGGCGCGCACGTTGAGGCCCAGACGGGTCTTGTTCAGCAGGGTCCAGGTGAGGATCAGCACGAAGACCACGAAGCCGAGGATGATCACCCGGTTCCACGGCAGGAGCAGGTTGGGCAGCACCTGGATGCCGCCGGACAGCCAGGCCGGGTTGGCCACCTCGACGTTCTGGGCGCCGAACAGCACCCGCACCGCCTGGATCAGCATCAGGCTGATGCCCCAGGTCGCCAGCAGGGTCTCCAGCGGTCGGCCATAGAGATGGCGGATCACGGTGCGCTCCAGCGCCATGCCGATGGCGGCGGTGACGGCGAAGGCCACCGGCAGCGCCAGCAGCGGATACCAGGCCAGCCATTCGGGCGCCAGGCGTTGCAGGGTCAGCTGCACCACATAGGTGCTGTAGGCGCCGAGCATCAGCATCTCGCCGTGGGCCATGTTGATGACGCCGAGCAGGCCATAGGTGATGGCCAGACCCAGAGCGGCCAGCAGCAGGATGGAGCCGAGCGATAACCCGGTGAAGGCCTGGCCGAGCAGGTCGCCCAGCAGCAGCTTGCGGTCCACCTGGGCAAGGCCGGTGGCAGCGGCCTTGCGGACGTCTTCGTTGGCTTCCACGGCCGGGTCGAGCAGGGCCTGCAGGCGGGTCTTGGCCTGGGGCTCACCGGATTCGCCGAGCAGCCGTACCGCGGCCAGGCGCACGGCGGGATCGGGGTCGGTCAGCTGCAGATTGGCCAGGGCGGCGGCAAGGGCGCCTTTGACGTCCTTGTCGGCTTCGTTCTGCAGGCGCTTTTCCAGGAAGGCACGCTGCTCGGGCTTGGCCTCCTGGCGCAGGGCCTGGGCGGCGGCCAGGCGTACGCTGGCATCGGGCGACAGCAGCCCGCCGCTGGCCTGGGCGGCGCCGATGAGGATGCGCAGACGGTTGTTCAGGCGTACCGGCTTGGGTGTGCCGGTGGGAGGGGTGGCGTCGCCTTCGGCGGCGCTGTAGCTGTCGCCGGTCTTGTAGAAGGGCCGCTTGTCTTCATCGACATAGAAGCGGCCGTCCTGCAGTGCCTGGAGCACCGGGAGCTGGGCGGGATCGGGCGCGGCGGCCCAGTCCTGGAGGAGTTTGGCCTGGTCGTTGGCGCTGGCGGCGGCCAGGTCGGCGGCGGGGCCGGCCTGGGCGGTGCCCATGAGCAGCAACAGCAGGGGCAGTAGAAAAAGGCGTAGGGACATACTCGGCCTCGTGGGTGGGTAAAGGCTCCTGCCCGGCGTCTCCCGGGAGAGGGCGGGCGTGGCCTCGTTTCTGGTGCCGGCGTCCGGCGGTCTGGCCGGGTGCGCTGGCGGGCCCTCACCCCGGCCCTCTCCCAGGGGGAGAGGGGGCGGAGCGGAGCGTTGCTGTTGCGGGCGCTTCCGGTTCTGGCGGGTAGCGCCTTGGCCCTCTCCCTAGAAGAGCGGGGGAAGAGCTGTTGGCCTTGGAGCGCCTTTTGCCTTTACCCCGGCCCTCTGCCAAAGAGAGAGGAAGAACTGTTGGCTTCGGTGCGCCTGTTGCCCTCACCCCAACCCTCTCCCGGGGGGAGAGGGGGCAAGAGCGAGGTGCCACCTTGCAGGCTTCGCTCCCCTTCCCTCGGAGTGAGGGGCCGGGAGTGAGGGCGGGCCGTTACTGGCCGCTCTTCACCGGTTCGTCGGATTTCTTGTCGTTGCCGGGGATGTAGGGGCTCCAGGGCTGGGCGCGGACCGGGCCCTCGGTCTGCCAGACGACGTTGAACTGGCCGTCGTCCTGGACCTCGCCGATCATCACCGGCTTGTGCAGGTGATGGTTCTTCTCGTCCATCTTCACGGTGTAGCCGTCCGGCGCGGCGAAGGTCTGGCCGGCCATGGCCTTGCGCACCTTGTCGACGTCGGTGCTGCCGGCCTTTTCCACCGCCTGGGCCCACATGTGGATGCCGATGTAGGTGGCTTCCATGGGGTCGTTGGTCACGGCGGTCTGGTAGTTGGGCAGGTTCTTGGCCTTGGCGTAGGCCTTCCAGGCCTCGACGAACTTCTTGTTCACCGGGTTATCCAGCGACTCGAAGTAGTTCCAGGCGGCCAGCTGGCCCACCAGCGGCTTGGTGTCGATGCCGCGCAGTTCTTCCTCGCCCACCGAGAAGGCCACTACCGGCACGTCGGTGGCCTTCAGGCCCTGGTTGCCCAGTTCCTTGTAGAAGGGCACGTTGGAGTCGCCGTTGATGGTGGAGACCACCGCGGTCTTGCCGCCGGCGGAGAACTTCTTGATGTTGGCGACGATGGTCTGGTAATCGCTGTGGCCGAAGGGGGTGTAGACCTCTTCGATGTCCTTGTCCTGCACGCCCTTGCTGTGCAGGAAGGAGCGCAGAATCTTGTTGGTGGTGCGCGGATAGACGTAATCGGTGCCCAGCAGGAAGAAGCGCTTGGCGGCGCCGCCCTCTTCGCTCATCAGGTATTCCACTGCCGGGATGGCCTGCTGGTTCGGCGCCGCGCCGGTGTAGAAGACGTTGGGCGACATCTCTTCGCCTTCGTACTGCACCGGGTAGAACAGCAGGCCGTTGAGTTCTTCATAGACCGGCAGGACCGATTTGCGCGAGACCGAGGTCCAGCAGCCGAAGGTGACCGCGACCTTGTCCTGGGTCACCAGCTGACGGGCCTTCTCGGCGAACAGCGGCCAGTTGGAGGCCGGATCCACTACCACCGGTTCCAGCTTCTTGCCCAGTACCCCGCCCTTGGCGTTGATCTCGTCGATGGTCATCAGCGCCATGTCCTTGAGCGAGGTCTCGGAGATGGCCATGGTGCCGGACAGCGAATGCAGGATACCGACCTTGATGGTGTCCGCGGCGTGGGCGGCACTCCAGGGAAACAGACCGCTCATGAGCAGAGCGGACGCGGCAAGGGTGGTCTTCAGTAGTGGGCGGCGCTTCATGCGAAAGGCTCCTAAGCGAACGTGCGCTGTTGTTGGGCTGGACTGCTGGCCAGCCAGGGCGCCTTTTCAGGAACTGTGCCAGGCGTCGGCGAGACGCATAGGGACTGGCGCCTCGGCCTCGGCGGTGACTTCGCGGTCGGTCGCCCTGCACCAGTCTGGGGCTGGGCAGTGCCCTTGAATCGCGCCTTTGCACGATGCTGGTGCCTTTGGCTCACGTTGCCTTTTGCGCAACATGAAAGTCCGAATGCCGTATTGGTGGTGATGCCTGGGGCCTCCCATACTCGATCGCCAAGGGGCCGGCCACCGGGTCGGTCACCGCCAATTCGAAGCAGAGGAACAAGGCATGGGCAGGCAGGTCGGGGTCATCGGACTCGGCAACATGGGCGGCAACATGGCGATCACCCTGGCGCGCAAGGGCGTGACCGTCACCGGACTGGATCCTTCCAGCGCCGCCTGCGAGCGGGTCGCCGCCCAGGGCGTGGCCATCGCCGGCGACCTGGCGGCCCTGGCCGCCAGCAGCGACGTCATCGTGCTGTCGCTGCCCAAGGCCGAGCATGTCGAGGCCGTGTGCCTGGGCGAGGCGGGTCTGGTCAGCCGCGTGCGACCGGGCACCGTGGTGGTCGACACCACCACCTCCACCCCGGAGACCAGTCGCCGGGTGGCGGCGGCCTTCGCCGAGGTCGGCGCCGACTTCCTCGATGCCCCGGTTTCCGGCGGCCCCGCCGGTGCCGCGGCCGGCACCATGACCATGGTGATCGGCGGCAGCGAGGCGGCCCTGGCCAAGGCGCTGCCGGCGCTGGAAGCCATGAGCGCGACCCGGGTGCATATCGGCGCCGTGGGCGCCGGCAACATCGCCAAGATCGCCAACAACCTCCTGGCCGCGGCGCACCTGATCACCACCGCCGAGGCGGTGACCATGGCCGCCCGTGCCGGCGTCGCCCCGGAAAAGCTGCTCGAAGGCATCAACGCCGGTTCCGGGCGCAGCGCCGCCAGCCAGGGCATGTTCCCCACCTGGGTGCTGAACAAGGCCTACGACTCCGGCTTCACCATGGGCCTGATGCGCAAGGACGTGGGCCTGGCCCAGCAGCTCATCGCCGAACTCGGCCTCGACCTGCCACTGGCCGCGGCTACGGCCCAGGCCTGGAAGGCCAGCGCCGAGACCCTGGCCGATGGCGAGGATTTCTGCGCCATCGCACGACGTACCAGCGAAGACCTGTTCGGCAAGGGGGAATGATCATGATGAACGCCAAGACACTGGAATTGCTCAAGCCCTTCTGGGGCGACCGCCAGCAGGTCGCCAGCTTTGTGGACGGCACCTTCGTCGACGGCAGCGGCGAGCGGATCACCGTGCGCAACGCCCATGACGACAGCCCCGCCTACAGCTACCCCGACGCCGACCTGGCCGTGGTCGAGCGCGCCGATACCGCCGCCCGCCGGGCGCGCGAGGAATGGCGCGCCCTGACCGCCCAGGCGCGCGGGCGCATCATCTACCGGGTTGGCGCCCTGATCCGCGAGGAAGCCGAGGTTTTGGCGCAACTGGAATCCCAGACCGCCAACAAGCCGATCCGTGATGCCCGCGTCGAGGTGCTCAAGGTCGCCGAGATGTTCGAGTACTACGCCGGCTGGGCCGACAAGCTGCACGGCGAAGTCATCCCGGTGCCCACCAGTCATCTCAACTACGTGACCTACGAACCCCTGGGCACGGTGCTGCAGATCACCCCCTGGAACGCGCCCATCTTCACCGGCGGCTGGCAGATCGCCCCGGCCATCACCGCCGGTAACGCGGTGATCCTCAAGCCCTCCGAGCTGACCCCGGTGACCTCGCTGCTGCTCGGCGTGTTGGTGGAACGCGCCGGCGCGCCCAAGGGCCTGGTCAACGTGCTCGCCGGCCAGGGGCATACCGTGGGCCAGCAGGTGATCGCCCACGCCGACATCCGCAAGGTGGTCTTTGTCGGCTCGCCGGCCACCGGCCGGCACATCGCCGCCGCCGCGGCCCAGCGCTGCATCCCGGTGGTGCTGGAGCTGGGTGGCAAGTCGGCCAACATCGTCTTCGAAGACGCCGACCTGGACCTGGCTGTGCGCGGTGCCCAGGCGGCGATCTTTTCCGGCGCCGGCCAGAGCTGCGTCTCGGGTTCGCGACTGCTGGTGCAGGAATCCATCTACGAGCGCTTCATTCAGGCGGTGGCCCGCGCCGCCAGCCAGTTCAAGGTGGGTGACCCGAGCGATCCCGAGACCCAGATCGGTCCGATCCACAACGCCAAGCAATTCGCCCATGTGCGCACCATGGTGGAAGGGGCCCTGGGCGAGGGCGCGCGGCATGTCGCCAATGGCGTCGAACCGCTGCCCGCCGGGACCGGCTACTACGTCAATCCCACGGTGCTGGCCGGTCACAATGGCCTGAGCTGCGCCCAGGAAGAGATCTTCGGGCCGGTGGTGGTGGCCATTCCCTTCAAGGACGAGGCCGACGCCATCCGCATCGCCAACGACAGTCGCTTCGGCCTGGCCGGCGCGGTCTGGACCCGCGATGTCGGGCGCGCCCACCGGGTGGCCCGTGGCGTGCGCGCCGGCACCTTCTGGGTCAACGGCTACAAGACCATCCACGTCAGCTCGCCCTTCGGCGGCTATGGCGAGAGCGGCTACGGTCGCTCCTCCGGCCTCGACGCCCTGCGCGAATACAGCGAGGTGAAGAGCGTCTGGGTGGAAACCGCCGCCGTCCCCGCCGCCGGCTTCGGCTACGGCGCCAGCCTGGAGTAGCCCATGACCATTCACCAAGCGCTGCTGGACGACGCCCGTAGCTGGCGTCGCGATTTCCACGCCCATCCCGAACTGGGTTTCGCCGAGCACCGTACCGCGGCGCGGGTCGCCGAATTGCTCGAGGGCTTCGGCCTGGAGGTCCATCGTGGCCTCGGCGGCACCGGCGTGGTCGGGGTGTTGCGCCAGGGCGAGGGACCCAGTCTGGGGCTGCGCGCCGACATGGACGCCCTGCCGATGCAGGAGGTGGGGGACGTCCCCCATCGTTCCACCGCCGCCGGGCGCATGCATGCCTGCGGCCATGACGGCCACACCGCCATCCTGCTGGCCACTGCGCGCCACCTGAGTGAGAACCGCGATTTTCGCGGCACCCTCTACTTCGTCTTCCAGCCCGCCGAAGAGAATCTCGGCGGCGCCCAGAAGATGATCGAGGACGGCCTGTTCGAACGGTTTCCGATGGACGCCATCTACGGCTTGCACAACTGGCCGGGGCTGCCGGCCGGGCAGGTGGTGGTCAACCCGGGCGCCATGATGGCTTCGCTGGACACCTTCGCCATCACCCTGACCGGCAAGGGCTGCCACGCGGCCATGCCCGAGCGCGGCCGCGATCCCATCGTCGCCGCGGCGGACCTGATCCTGCAGTTGCAGACCATCGTCGCCCGGCGGATCTCGCCACTGGCGTCGGCGGTGGTCAGCGTGACCATGATGGAAGCGGGAGAGGCGATCAACGTCATCCCCGAGGTGGCGCGACTCCGGGGCACGGTGCGTTGCCTGGACGGCGCGGTGCGCGCCGAGGTGGAGCGGCTGATCGGCGAGATCGTCGCCCAGGCGCCGCTGGCCCAGGGCGTGCGCGGCGAACTGGAATTCACCCGCGGCTATCCCGTGACCCAGAACCATCCGGCCCAGGCCGCGCGGGTGCGTGAGGCGGCGGTAAGGGCCTTTGGTGCCGAGCGGGTCAGCGACGGCGTACCGCCATCCATGGCCTCCGAGGACTTCGCCTTCATGCTGGCGGCGCGTCCCGGCGCCTATCTCTGGCTGGGGGTCGACGGCGCCCAGCCCTCGGCGCCGCTGCACAACCCGGCCTATGACTTCAACGACGCCATCATCGAACCGGCCGTACGGTTGTGGGCCGAGCTGGTGCGCCAGGAACTGCCCGCCTGAGACGCCTTAGCGTCTGCTCAAAGGCTTGCGAGCTAGAGTCAAGCAAGGCGAAAAGGCCTGAGGAAGCGGAGTTTACTCATGGTAAATGAGCATTCCGAAGGCCTTTTCAACGCAGTTTGGCCGACGCGCAGCTGGCTTTGGGCAGGCGCTCAGCGAAAGGCGGTCATCTGCTGCACCAGGCTGGTCCGCAACTCGTCCGCGGCGCGGCTGAGCTTGCGGCCCAGGCGGGTGACCAGTTCGACGTGGGCACGGGCGAAGCCGGGATCGGCCAGGGGCAGGGCGCGCAAGGCGCCGCTATCCAGTTCCTGGGTCGCGGCGAACAGCGGCAGGAGGGTGACGCCGCCCTGCTGGGCATAGTGCTTGAGCAGGGCGAAGGTGTTGCAGGTCAGGGTCGGCGCCAGGCGCTGGCCGGCGGCCTGCTCCACGGCGTCGAGCATCTGGCGGATGCCGTAGGAGATGTCCGGCAGCGCCAGGCGATGCTGGCCCAGCTCCGTCAGGGTCACGGGGCCCTGGGTCGCGGCCAGCGGATGGTCCGGCGCCACCATGGCATAGAGCGGCTGCCCGCGGCTGCCATGCACCCGCAGGTGCGGATCGCGCGGCGGATTGAACACCAGCCCCAGTTGCGCCTCGTCTTCCATCACCTGGCGAATCACCTCGTTGGTGCCCACCACGTTGACCCTGACCTCAATCTCCGGATGCCGCGCGGAAAAGTCGCCCAGGCTGCGCGACAGGTCGCCGATGAAGCCTTCGCCGATGGCCAGCACCACGCGACCGGTGCGCAGCCCCTGCAGATCGGCGATGGCGTCTCTCAGCCCATCGAGCTGGGTCTGACGCTGGCGGAAGTAATCCAGCACCAGGCGCCCGGCCTCGGTCGGGGTGATGCCGCGGCGGTGGCGCTCGATCAGGTCGACGCCCAGTTCCGCCTCGACCTGGGCGATCTGCCGGCTGACCGCGGACGGGGCGATATCGAGGGCGTCGGCGGCGGCGCGCACGCTGCCCAGCCGCACCGCCTCGACGAAATAGTGCAAGCGTTGTTCGTGAATTCCACGCATCCGTGTGTTCTCGTAAAGGCAACGGAAAAGGCCATTTCCAGTATTGGAGAGAGAACAGGGCGCTGTCCATACTCGGGCCAAGACCACGGCCGCCCCGGCCTGGCCGAGGCCCACGACGCAGAGCCCCGGAACGGCGCAAAGCCCCGCGCGAGACCCTGTCCGCGGCGGGTTTCCAGCCTCCGGCACGCCAGCCGTGCGACCTCGACCAGACCTCCAGAACGACCGGGTCGTGCTCCCTCGCGGAGCCCTTTTCTGCCCAGCGGGCTTCGCCGCTCGCGACTGCCAACCATACCAACAACCGAGCCCGCGAGCGGGCCGCAGGGGGAAGAATGAGCGCCAATCCGACGCTGGCCGTGGGCCAGGACCGAGCTGTCAGCGATACCGTGAAACTCTATTTCTGGGCGGCGCTGGTGCTGCTGATCGCCGAGCTGATCGGCTCGGTCAGCATCCCGCTGGGCCCGGGCAAGGTGGTGCTGTTGCCGATGATCTGGGCGCTGCTGCTGGGCGCCGCCATTGGCCTGGCCAGCACGCGACTGCCGCAGGGCCTGAGCGTCAACCGCAGCGCCCAGGTGCGCTCGGCGGCCATCCTGCAGTACGCCTTGCTGATCTTCATCGCCAAGCTCGGCCTGGTGGTGGGCGGTTCCCTGCCCACGGTGATCGCCGCCGGCTGGGCGCTGGCCTTCCAGGAGCTGGGCCATTTCGTCGGCACCATCCTGCTCGGCCTGCCCGTGGCGCTGCTGCTGGGCATCAAGCGCGAGGCCATCGGCGCCACCTTCTCCGTGGGGCGCGAACCGAGCCTGGCGATCATCGGCGAACGCTACGGCATGGACTCCCCGGAAGGCCGCGGCGTGCTCGCCGAGTACCTCACCGGCACCCTGATCGGTGCGGTGTTCATGGCCATCGTCGCCGGCTTCATCGCTAGCCTCAACATCTTCCACCCCTATTCCCTGGCCATGGGCGCCGGCATCGGCTCGGGCAGCATCATGGCCGCCGCGGCCGGTGCGGTGGCGGCCCAGCAGACCCCCGAGGTGGCCAAGGAGGTCATGGCGCTGGCCGCCGCGGCCAACCTCATCACCACCACCCTGGGTACCTATTTCACCCTATTCATCTCCCTGCCGCTGGCGGTCTGGGGCTATCGGGTGCTGGAGCCGCGTATCGGCCGGACGACCAAGGCCTCCTTCGCCCAGAGCGCGGTAGACCAGACGGTGGTGGACGAGCCGGTGGAGCTGGGCTGGTCGGGACGCCTGAGTGCCTGGTTCGCCGCGGCCGGCCTGGCCCTGCTGGGCACCTTCGTGGCGACCAAGACGCTGCCGGCTGCCGCCCTCATCGCGGTGGCGCTGATGATCGGCGCGGCCGTCGTCGGCGAGCTGCTCTGCCAGCTGTTCCGCCGCAAGGTGCCGGCGGTGTGCTGGGTGTCGCTGGTGGCCATGTTCCTGACCTCGCCCTGGTGCCCGCTGGCACCGCAGATCACCGCCGCCGCCAACAGCGTCGGCGTGTTGGCGGTGATCACGCCCATGCTGGCCTTCGCCGGCCTGTCCATCGCCAAGGACATCCCGGCCTTTCGCCGGCTGGGCTGGCGCATCGTGGTGGTCTCCCTGACCGCCGGCTTCGGCACCTTCATCGGCGCCGTGTTCATCGCCGAACTCTTCCACTGATCCGCCCCGCGCGCACCGGGTCCCCGGTGCGCCGCTTCCCGCTGTCGTACCGCACCGCCGTCCGATCTCTCCGTTTCTCGCATTTCGTGTGTCGCAGCTCCCAGCCTTGAGCGTTGGACGCCCGCTGTCGTCCGTGGACGATCACCGGCGCTTGAGCTGCGCCCCGAGTTGCAGTATCTATGATGGAAAATTAACAAAAACCGTTAATTTAATAACATCAAGAAAAACGGAGGCGCGCTCGGCATGGGCAAAATCGCGGTCATCGGCAGCAACATGGTCGATCTCATCACCTATATCGAGCGACTGCCTGTCCAGGGCGAGACGCTGGAAGCGCCGGACTTCGCCCTCGGCTGTGGCGGCAAGGGCGCCAACCAGGCGGTCGCCGCGGCCAAGCTGGGCAGCGAGGTGCTGATGGTGACCAAGGTCGGCGACGACCTCTTCGCCGACAACACCCTGGCCAACTTCCGCCGCTTCGGCATCGACACCCGCCACGTGACCCGCGCGCCCGGGCGCTCCAGCGGCGTGGCGCCGATCTTCGTGCAGCCCGATTCGCACAACAGCATCCTCATCGTGAAGGGCGCCAACGCCGCCCTCGGTCCGGCCGACATCCAGGCCGCGGAAGCCGATCTGCGCGACTGCGCGCTGATCGTGCTGCAACTGGAGATCGCCCTGGAGACCGTCTATGCCGCCATCGACTGCGGTCAGCGCCTGGGGATCCCGGTGCTGCTCAATCCGGCGCCAGCGGTGGCCGACCTGAGCGCCGCGCACCTCGCCCGGCTGGACTACTTCGTCCCCAACGAGACCGAGCTGGCCCTGGTCAGCGGCCTGCCGGTGGCGGATCGCGACAGCGCCTTCGCCGCCGCGCGGGTATTGGCCGGTCGCGGCATCCGGCACGTGGTGGTCACCCTGGGCGCCGCGGGCGCGCTGTACGTGGGCGAGGAGGGCGAATTCAGCCTGCCCGGCCAGCGGGTGGCGGCCATCGACACCACCGGCGCCGGCGATGCCTTCATCGGCTGCTTCGCCCACGGCCGCGTCCAGGGCCTGGGCCTGCGGGAGGCCATGCAGCGGGCAGTGGCCTATTCGGCGCTGTCGGTCACCGGGCGCGGCACCCAGACCTCCTATCCCGAGGCGGCGGCATTCGAAGACTACCTCGCTTCCCTGGACCTCTGACGCAAGGTCGGCGATCCCCCACCCTGGCACCCTACGGAGAACAACAATGAGCCAGTCACCCCTGCGGCCCAGCGCCGACGGCTACTACCTGAACCGCACGCCGTGGTTCGCCTTCATCCTGCTGTGCTGCATCTTCGCCCTCTGGGCCGCGGCGGCGAGCATGAACGACGTGCTCATCGCCCACTTCAAGAAGGCCTTCCTGCTCAGTGACTTCCAGACCGCCTTCGTCCAGTCGGCCTTCTATCTCGGCTATTTCTTCCTGGCCCTGCCGGCCGCGCTGATGGTGCGGCGCTTCAGCTACAAGACGACCATCCTCTTCGGCCTGTTCCTCTACATGGTCGGCTGCCTGCTGTTCTTTCCCGCCGCCTCCATGGCCAAGTACGGCATGTTCCTGCTGGCGCTGTTCGTGATCGCCGCCGGGCTGTCCTTTCTGGAGACCGCCTGCAACACCTATTCGACCCTGCTCGGGCCGCGCGAGACCGGCACCCGTCGGCTGAACATCTCCCAGACCTTCCACCCCTTCGGCGCCATGACCGGGGTCTATGTCGGCAGTTTCGTGATGTTCAAGGAGGGTGACGCCAGCCAGGCGCAGCTGCTGCAGATGAATCCCGCCGAGGCCGCCGCCCAGCAGTTGCAGATGATCCAGGCCACCCTGACGCCCTACCAGTGGATGATCGGCGTGCTGGTGCTGATCTTCGTGCTGATCGCCTGCACCCGCTATCCGGCCTGCAAGGGCAACGAGCGCGTACGCAGCGAGGGCGACGGCGTCGCCGCCAGCCTGGGTCGGCTGCGACGCAATCCGCGCTTCGTCTTTGGCGTGCTGGCGCAATTCCTCTACGTCGGCGCCCAGGTCGGCGTCTGGAGCTTTACCATCCGCCTGGCCATGCAACTCGGCGGCATGAACGAGCGCAGCGCCTCCTGGTTCCTGCTCACCACCTTCGCCGCCTATTTCGTCGGCAAGCTGATCGCCAACCTGCTGATGCGCCGCTGGCATCCGGCCAAGGTGCTGGGCGTCTACGGGGTGCTGTGCATCGCGCTGCTGGCCTACACCATCCTGGTGCCCAACATCACCGCGGTGTACGCCGCCGTGGGCGTGAGCATTTTCCTTGGCCCCTGCTGGCCGACCATCTATGGCCTGACCGTCGACGGCATCGGCCGGGACACCGAATTCGGCGGCTCGCTGCTGGTGATGAGCATCGTCGGCGGCGGGGTGATCCCGATCTTCCAGGGCCTGCTGTCGGACTACACCGGCGGCAACATGCAGCTGGCCTATTCGGTGCCGCTGCTGTGCTTTACGGTGATCGTCGCCTACGCCCTCTATTGCCTGCGTCACCCGGCCAGCGAACGGCTGCCGGTGGGCGCCGCCCAGACCGCCTGAGGAGGGCGCCGTCATGTCCGTACGCCTGCCCCTGCAGCCTGAGCAATTCACCGCCGACGAGCGCACCCTGCTCGCCAGCGATGCCTTCCAGGTGCGCGCCTGGACCTATCCCTCCGGGGTGCGCGCCCTGGCGCTGGAGAATCGTCGTGGCCGCCTGGTGGTGCTGCCCTACCAGGGGCAGATGATCTGGGACGCCAGCTTCGACGGCTGCCGCCTGACCATGCCGGGGCTGTTCGACCAGCCGCGGCCGACCCGGCGGATCATCGAGACCTATGGCTGCTTCATGTTCCACGCCGGGGTGCTGCGCAACGGCTGCCCGGCGCCGGAGGACAGCCACGAGTTGCACGGCGAGCTGCCCTGCGCGCCGCTGGACGAGGCCTGGCTGGAACTGGGCCAGGACGCGGAGGGCGATTTCCTGCGCCTGGGCGGCCGCCACGACTACGCCATGGGCTTCGGCGATCGCTATCGCGCCCAGCCCCGCGTGACCCTGAGAGCGGACAGCGCGGTGTTCGAACTGGGCCTGGAGGTGGAAAACCAGGCCGGCCAGCCCATGGACCTGATGTACATGGCGCACATGAACTACGCCTATGTGCCCGGCGGACGCTTCCATGAGCCGCTCGGGGTGGCCCGCACCCGGGTGCGCACCAGCGTGCCGGCCCATGTGCGGCCGACCGCCGACTGGCAGGCCTTCATCGCCGCACTGGCGGAAGACCCCGAGCGACTGCGGGTGCTGGATGCGCCGGCGCGCTACCAGCCGGAGATCGTCAGTTTCATCGATGCGCCGGGGACCGACGCGGCGGGGGAGGCGCATTTCCTGCTGGAGCATCCGGGCGGCGCCGCCTTCTACACGGCCTATCGCCCGCAGGACTTGCCCCATGCCACGCGCTGGGTGCTGCACAACCCCGATCAGCAGGTGGCGGCCTTCGTGCTGCCGGCGACCTGCGAACCGGAGGGCTATCTGGCCGAGACGACCAAGGGGCAGGTGCAGCAGCTGCAACCGGGAGAGCGTCGCGCCTTCAGCGTCCGGACCGGCTATCTCGCCGCCGCCGAGCGCGAGGCGCTGCTGACGCGCCTGGCCGACCCGGCGCGGATCAGGTAAGCAGTTGCGCGCCGTTCGCCTCGATCCGCTCGCGATAGCTGCGCGGAATGCGTCCGTCACTGACCACCAGATCGAAGTCGCCGAGCGCCGCGAAATGCGCGGCGCGCACCACGTCGAACTTGGTATGGTCGACCAGCAGCAGCCGCTGCTGGGCCTGGCGCAGGACCTTCTGCTTGACCTCGACCTCGTTGAAGTTGAAGCAGGTGACGCCAAAGTCCGCGCTCACCCCGGCCGCCGAGACGAAGGCATGGGTGAGGCGCACGCCATCGAGCACCCCGGTCTCCAGGCGACTCTCGAAGATCTGGTTCTTGCGCTGGAAGGTGCCGCCGCAGACCACCAGGGTGCAGTTGACCTTCTGCTGCAGCTTGAGCAGCACATTGAGCGAATGGCAGACGGCGGTGAATTCCAGGTCATCGGGAATGAAGTCCACCACGAAGGGCGTGGTGGTCCCGCAATCGAGGAAGACGGTGTCGCCGGCGCGGATCTGCGCCGCGGCCAGCCGACCGATGCGACGCTTTTCCTCGACCTGGCGCAGGTCCTGTTCCACCACCTGGTAGCCGGGCGCCTCGCTGCCGCCGACATCGCGGGTGACATGACCGCCGAGCAGGCGCAGGCCGTCCGGCGGGAGCCGCAGGTCGCGTCTCAGGGTCATTTCCGAGACACCCAGCAGCTGGGCCATCTCGCGCAGGTGAATGGCGTGCTGATCCTGCAGCGCCTGGTGCATCAGCTTGAGCCGAGCGGCTTTCTTGCTATCCATGAGGGGTGCGCTAGGGGAGTCCGACTAGAGGTGCAGGCCGCACCAACCAAGAATTCTGATCCGATCATACGCTACCCGTGCCTGAGGAGGCCCCATGCAGCTTGAACCCGGCGAACTCGCCAAGACCATCGACCACACCCTGCTCGCCGCCGACGCCCGCCGCGCCCAGATCGACCGCCTGTGCCAGGAGGCGCGCACCCATGGCTTCTATTCGGTGTGCGTGAATTCCGCCCAGGTCCCCCATGCCGCGGCGCAACTGGCCGGCAGTGCGGTCAAGGTCTGCGCGGTGGTGGGCTTTCCGCTCGGCGCCGGGCTGAGCGCGGCCAAGGCCTTTGAGGCCGAGCAGGCCATCGCCGCCGGGGCCGGGGAGATCGACATGGTGCTCAACCTCGGCTGGCTCAAGGATGGCCTGCTGGAGGAGGTGTCCGCCGATATCGCCGCGGTGCAGGCCGCCTGTGGCGCGGTGCCGCTCAAGGTGATCCTGGAGACCGGTCTGCTCGACGATGAGCAGAAGCGCCAGGCCTGCCGGATCTGTCGCGACCTCGGCGTCGCCTTCGTCAAGACCTCGACCGGTTTCGGCCATGGCGGCGCGACCCTGGACGATGTCCGCCTGATGCGCGAAGAGGTGGGTCCGGAAATGGGCGTGAAAGCCTCCGGCGGCGTGCGTGACCGCGCCACCGCCCAGGCCATGCTGGACGCCGGCGCGACCCGCCTGGGGACCAGCTCGGGCGTGGCCATCGTCAGCGGTGGCGAGGGTGGGGCGGGGTATTGAGCTCCGGAAATCGCCGTCATTTCTCTCTAGGGTAGGGGTGTTTTATCGCGGCCATGGGCCGCTCCTACAGGCTCCGATGTAACCGTAGGAGCGGTCGCTACGGCGCACCGGCATGGCCGCGATAAAGGCATTTGATGACTACCCCGGCCCCTGCCGATAGAGCTTGGAATCGCTGAAATCCCCTGGCGCCAGCACCTCGCCAACCAGGATCAGCGCGGTGCGGCGGAAATCCTTGTCCCGCGCCCGTTCGACGATGTCGGCCAGGGTGCCCCGGACGCTGTCCTGGTCCGGCCAGCTGGCGCGGTGGACGATCGCCACCGGGCAGCCGGGGCCGTAGTGCGGCAGGAGGTCGGCGACGATGCGCTCCAGCTGGCCGACGCCGAGGTGGATGGCCAGGGTCGCGCGATGGCGCGCCAGGTCGGCCAGCGCCTCGCCTTCCGGCATGGCCGTGCGGCTGGCGTAGCGGGTCAGGATCACCGTCTGGCTGACCCCGGGCAGGGTCAGCTCGCAACCCAGCAGGGCGGCGCAGGCGGCGGTGGCGGTGACGCCGGGCACGATCTCGTAGGGAACGCCCAGCGCCTGCAGGCGGCGGATCTGTTCGCCGATGGCGCCGTACAGCGAAGGATCGCCAGAGTGCACCCGGGCCACGTCCTGGCCGCGGGCATGGGCGGCGGCCAGATGGCCGACGATGGCATCCAGGTCCAGGTGGGCGGTGTCGATCACCGTCTCGGCCTGGTGACCTTCCAGCACCGCGGGCGGCACCAGGGAGCCGGCATAGAGGATCACCGGGCACTGGCGGATCAGCCGCTGGCCCTTGACGGTGATGAGGTCGGGATCGCCGGGGCCGGCGCCGATGAAATGAACGGTCATGGGGTTTCCTCGGCCAGGGCGGCGAGCAGGTCGGCGACGCTGGCGAATTCACGATCGACGCAGGGCAACTCGGGGCGGCGCAGGATCAGCACCGGCAGACCCCGCTCGCGGGCCACCTGCAACTTGGGCTGGGTGGCGGCGCTGCCACTGTTCTTGCTGATCAGCACATCGAAGTCGCCTTGGGCGAACAGCAGGCGCTCGGCCTCCAGGGCGAAGGGGCCACGGTCAGCGATGATCCGCGCCCGTGCGTGGCCGGGATGGGCGTCGAGCAGGCGCAGGGTCCAGAACTGGTGGGGCGGGATTACCGCGAGGTGCTCCAGGGGTTCGCGACCCAGGGTGAAGAAGGGGCGGGTGAAGGGCGCCAGGGTGGTCTGGAGTTCGCTCCAGTCGGCCACCTCGCGCCAGTCGTCGTCGGGACCGGCCTGCCAGCCGGGGCGGCGCAGGGCCCAGCAGGGGATACCGGACTGGGCCGCGGCCAGGCCGGCGTTGTGGCTGATCCGGGCGGCGTAGGGATGGGTGGCGTCCAGCAGCAACTCGATGCCTTCACTGTGGAGAAAGGCGGCCAGCCCCGCGGCGCCGCCGTAGCCGCCGACCCGCACCTGGCAGGGCAGGTCCTGGGGCACCCGACCGAGACCGGCGAGGCTGTAGAGGGCCTCGGCCGGCAGCGTGCGGGCGATGGCCAGGGCTTCGGTGGTGCCGCCGAGCAGAAGGATCTTCATGGGCGGTCTTCCCCAGGAGCGGCGGCGGCTTCGTCATGCATGGCGCGCCCTCACCTCCGGCCCCTCTCCCCAAGGGAGAGGGGGGGAAAGGCGGTGCCTGGGGGTGAGTCCTTGAGGCGGAGGGCAAGTCTCGCTGTCGAGCAGAACAGCTGGCGTCAGCCCGTACACCAGACTCCCAGGCCCCCACCCAACCGCCCCCTCTCCCCTGCGGGGAGAGGGTTGGGGTGAGGGGGCAAGGCGCAGCTCACCGTCTTCAGGGGTGAAGGAGGCACGCCTAACCGCCCCCTCGCCCCTACGGGGAGAGGGCTGGGGTGAGGGGGCAAGGCGCCGCTCATGGTCTTCAGGGATGAGGGAGGCACACCCAATCACCCTTTCTACTTTTGACGAGCGCCGGCCAGTCACGGCTTCACCACGTCCAGCAAGGTGATAGGCAGCGCCGCACGCCAGGTGTCGAAGGCGCCCAGCGGCTGGGCCTGGGCTACCTGCAGGCGGGTCAGGTCGCCGCCGTGGCGTTCGCGAAAGGCTACCAGGGCGGCCTCGGTCTGCAGGGTCACGGCATTGGCGACCAGGCGACCGCCGGGACGCAAGGCGTCCCAGCAGGCGTCCAGCACCCCCGGCGCGGTGAGGCCGCCGCCGATGAAGATGGCGTCCGGGGTGGCCAGACCGGCCAGGGCCTCGGGCGCCTGGCCGGCCACCAGGTGCAGCGCCGGGGCGCCGAGTTGGTCGCGATTGTGGAGGATATGCGCCTGGCGACCGGCGTCGGCCTCGATGGCCAGCACCCGGCAGCCGGGATGGCTGCGCGCCCATTCGATGCCGATGGAGCCGCAGCCGGCGCCCACGTCCCACAGCAGTTCGCCGGGGCGCGGCGCCAGGCGCGCCAGCGTCACGGCGCGCACGTCTCGCTTGGTCAACTGGCCGTCGTGGCGATAGGCGCTGTCCGGCAGACCGGGGGTGAGCGGCAGACCCGTCTCCCCGGTCTCGCTCAGGACCTCGATGGCCACCAGGTTGAGCGCCGCCGCTTCCGCCAGCGACCAGTCCCGGGCGCGACCGGCGATCCGGCGCTCCAGAGGGCCGCCCAGGTGCTCCAGCACCTGCAGCTGGCTGGCGCCGAAGCCCTGGTCCACCAGCAGCGCGGCCAGGGCCGCAGGGCTGTGGCCGTCGTTGCTCAATACCAGCAGGCGGGCGCCCGGGTGCAGATGGCGCACCACGGCGGCCAGGGGGCGGGCCACCACCGACAGCAGGGTGATGTCCTGCAGCGGCCAGCCGAGGCGAGCCGCGGCCAGGGAATAGGAGGAGGGCGCCGGTAGCACCTGCAGCTCGTCGGCCGACAGCTGGCGCGCCAGGCTCGCGCCGACGCCGAACAGCATGGGATCGCCGCTGGCCAGCACGCAGACCGGGGTGCCGCGCCGGCCCAGGACCGGGGCCAGGGCGAAGGGCTGCGGCCAGGGCTCGCGGCTGGCGCGGATGCAGGGTGGCAGCAGCGCCAGCTGGCGTGGACCGCCAATGACGACCGCCGCCTCCAGCAGGGCGCGGCGGGCCTGCTTGCCGAGGCCGGGGTAGCCGTCTTCGCCGATACCCACCACGGTCAGCCAGGGGATCATGAACACACCTCATCGAACGTCAGCCGACCGGGCGTTTTCAAGGGGTCGGGCAAAGCGGGCATAATAACGTCTTTCCCCGTTCAGCCCGACCTTCCGCCGTGAATCCTCCGTCTCCTTCCGCCCTCGTCCCGCGGCCTTCGGCCTGTCCGGGGCTGCTGCGCATCGTGCCCGCGCGCGATGGCGGCCTGTGCCGGGTGAAGTTGCCGGGGGGCCGGCTGACGTCAGCCCAGGCGCGGGCCATCGCCGCCGCCAGCGCGCGCTGGGCGAGCGGGGTTCTGGAGCTGACCAACAGAGCCAACCTGCAATTGCGTGGTGTACGCCAGGACGGCGCCGCTGCCCTGGTGGCCGAGCTGCAGGCCGCCGACCTCGGTCCCAGCGATCCCGCCGCCGATGACGTGCGCAATCTGCTGCTCAGCCCGTCTGCCGGCAGGGATCCGCAGCAGCTGCGCGACGTTCGTCCCCTGGCCGCCGAATTGCTCGCCCTGCTGGAAGGCGACCGCCGCCTGCATGGGCTGTCGGCCAAGTTCGCCCTGCAACTGGACGGCGGCGAAGCCCTGGCCCGGCTCGACCATCCCCACGATGTCTGGCTGTCGGCTCGCGCCGAGGGCTACGTCCTTGGCCTGGCCGGTACCCCGCTGGACAGGCCGGTTGGGCTGATCGCCCCGGGCCAGGAGGTGGCGACCATCACGCGGCTGCTGCATCGCTTCCTCGACCTGGCCGGTCCCGAGCAGCACCGCATGCGCCAGCTGCTGGCGCAGCGCCCGGTCGCGGAATTGCTGGCGGGGTTGGACCTGCTGCCAACACCGGTAACCGCCCGCGCGCCGGCCGACGCCGCGCTGCGCCTGGGTAGCCATCAGCAGCGCCAAGCCGGCTTCAACTGGATCGGCGCCCAACCCGCCCTGGGCCGCCTGCCGGCAACGAGCCTGGCTGCGGTCGCCGACCTGGCCGAGCGCCACGGCAATGGCGACCTGCACCTCACCCCCTGGCAGGGCCTGCTGCTGCCGGATGTGCCGGTCGAACAGGCCCCCGAGCTGCTCGCAGCGCTGAAACTACTGGATCTGACCACCGATCCCGCCGCGCCCCTGGCCCGGCTGGTCGCCTGTACCGGCAGTCAGGGCTGCGCCAAGGGCCGGGCCGACACCAAGGGCGATGCCCTGCGCCTGGCCGAGCGGCTGCCGGCCGGCGTCGAGGTGCACCTCTCCGGTTGCCCGCGCAGCTGCGCCCTGGCCGGACAGGCACCCCACACCCTGCTGGCGATGGCCCCCGGTCGCTATGACCTCTTCGTGCGCGACGCCACCCAGCCCGGTCCGGGCCGGCGGCGCGCCACCCATTTGTCCCTCGACGAGGCCGCCGCCTGGCTGGCCCGGAGTCCCAGTGATGCTTGAATACGAACGCGACGGCCAGGCGATCTATCGCCAATCCTTCGCCACCATCCGCGCCGAAGCCGATCTCTCGGCCATCCCCGCCGACCTGGAAAAGCTCGCCGTGCGGGTGATCCACGCCTGCGGCATGGTCGACGTGGTCCAGGACCTGGCCTTTTCCCCGGGGGCCGGGGCGGCCGGGCGCGAAGCCCTGGCGGCCGGCGCGCCCATCCTCTGCGATGCGCGCATGGTCGCCGAGGGCGTCACCCGCACCCGCTTGCCAGCGAATAATCAGGTGATCTGCACCCTGCACGACGAGGGCATCCGCGAACTGGCCGTGGCCCAGGGCAACACCCGCTCGGCGGTGGCCCTGGAGCGCTGGCGGCCGCATCTGGCCGGCAGCGTGGTGGTGATCGGCAATGCCCCCACCGCGCTGTTCTATCTGCTGGAAATGCTCGACGCCGGGGCGCCCAGGCCGGCGCTGATCCTCGGCATGCCGGTGGGCTTCGTCGGGGCGATGGAGTCCAAGGACGCCCTGGCCGCCGACAGCCGCGGCGTGCCCTACGTCATCGTCCGCGGCCGCCGTGGTGGCAGCGCCATGGCCGCCGCGGCGGTCAATGCCCTGGCCACGGAGGTGGAGTGATGGCCGGCCGCCTGCTCGGCCTGGGCGTCGGCCCCGGCGATCCGGAACTCATCACCCTCAAGGCCCTGCGCCTGCTGCAGGGCG
Source organism: Pseudomonas sp. HR1 (assembly GCF_030175875.1). Taxonomy (NCBI): domain Bacteria; kingdom Pseudomonadati; phylum Pseudomonadota; class Gammaproteobacteria; order Pseudomonadales; family Pseudomonadaceae; genus Pseudomonas; species Pseudomonas sp. HR1. The sequence goes on along the minus strand of NZ_JASNRF010000001.1, from coordinate 447,192 downwards.
CGCCGGTGGTGGCCTATTTCGTCGCCAAGGCCAAGGCCAACGCGGGCCAGGGCGGCAATGCCTATGGCGTCATCGAGGGTTATCTGCTGGACGGCCAGCAGCGCCTGCCGCTGGTCTATCCGGTGACCACCGAGAAGCTGGCGCCGCCACTGTCCTACGAGACGGTGATCGCCGACTTCTACGACACCGCCGCCGCCCAGGTGGCCGATCATCTGGACGCCGGCCGCGACGTGGCGGTGATCTGCGAGGGCGATCCCTTCTTCTACGGCTCCTACATGTATCTGCACGACCGCCTGGCCGAACGCTACGAGGCCCAGGTGGTGCCGGGGGTCTGCTCGATGCTTGGCGGCGTAGCCATGCTCGGCCTGCCGCTGGTCTATCGCAACCAGACTCTCACGGTGCTCTCCGGGGTGCTCTCCGCGGAAGAGCTCAAGGCGCGCCTCGCCAGCGCCGACGCCGCCGTGGTGATGAAGCTGGGGCGCAACTTCGAAAAGGTGCGCCAGGTGCTGCGTGAGCTGGGCCTGGACGAGCGCGCCCGCTACATCGAGCGCGCCACCATGGACAACCAGCGCATCGTCGCGCTGGACGACGTCGACCCCATGGCCTCGCCGTATTTCTCGCTGGTGGTGGTGCCGGGGGTGAAATGGAAGGGTTGAGCCCGGCCATCGTCATCCTCGGCCCCGGCGCCCTGGCCACCGCTCGCCGCTTGCAGGCCGGCCTGCCGGGCAGCCTGGTGCACGGCCTGGCCGGGCGGGCCGAGGGCGACGTCAGCTATACGAACGTTGGCGATCACCTGCGCGAGCTCTATCGGCAACAGCGCCCGCTGCTGGTGCTCTGCGCCGCCGGCATCGTCATCCGCAGCCTGGCGTCCTTGCTGGACGACAAGACCGCCGAGCCACCCGTATTGGCGGTGGCCGAAGACGGCAGCGCCGTGGTGCCGCTGCTGGGCGGCCTGGCCGGCGCCAATCGCCTGGCTCGTCAGCTCGGTACGCTGCTGGGCGTGGCCCCGGCCATCACCACCAGTGGCGAGCTGAGATTCGGCACCTGCCTGCTCGATCCGCCGGCCGGCTATGCCCTGGCCGACGTCGACGTGGCCAAGCACCGGGTGGCCGATCTGCTGGCCGGCGCCCCGGTACGCATCGAGGGCGAGGCGCCCTGGCTGGACGCGGTACCCTTGGCCCGCGATCCCGCGGCGCGGCAGCGCATCCTGGTCTCGCCACTGACCAGCGCCGACGACCACACCCTGCTGATCCATCCCCGCGCTGTGCTGGTGGCGGTACGCGCCGATGCCACGGCCGCCGCCGTCACCGCGCTGCTCGCCAGCGGCGGCTATGCGCCGGGCGCCGTGGCGCTGCTGCTGGCGCGGGCGGAAGACATGGCCGCGCCCGGCCTCGCCGAACTGAGCCAGACGCTGGCCGTACCCCTGAGATTCGTCGACACCCGCACCCCGGACTTCGCCCGGGCGTCGGTGGCACGGGCCCAGGCCCAGGGCCTCGCCCTGCACCTGCATGACCGCCCGCTGGACGCCGAGGACCTCGGCCAGCGCCGCGGGCGCCTCAGCGTGGTGGGCCTCGGCCCCGGCGCGGCGGAGCTCATGGCACCGGTGGTGCGCCGCGCCCTGGACCAGGCCCAGGACGTGCTCGGCTACGGCACCTACTTGCAGATGGCCGGCCCCTTGCGCCCGGATCAACTGGCCCATGCCAGCGACAACCGCGAAGAATTGCAGCGCGCCCGCCATGCCTTCGAACTGGCCGCCAGCGGGCGCCAGGTGGTGATGGTGTCGTCCGGCGATCCGGGCGTCTTCGCCATGGCCGCCGCGGTGCTGGAGGTGCTGGAAGGCGCCGACGATCCGCGCTGGGCAGCGGTGGAGCTGGAGATCCTGCCGGGCATCACCGCGGCCATGGCCAGCGCCGCCCTGGCCGGCGCGCCCCTGGGCCACGACTTCTGCCTGATCTCCCTGTCCGACAACCTCAAGCCCTGGGCGGTGATCGAGCAGCGCCTGCGCCAGGCCGCCGCGGCGGACCTGGCCATGGCCTTCTACAACCCCATCTCCAAGGCCCGACCGCATCAGCTGGAGCGAGCGCTGGACGTCCTGCGCAGCTGCCGTCCGGCAAACACCCCAGTGATCCTCGGCCGCGACGTCGGCCGTCCCGGTGGCGGTCTCGAATACACCAGCCTCGGCGCGCTGCGCAGCGACATGGTGGATTCGCGCACTCTGGTGATCCTCGGCTCCAGCCATACCCGGCGTTTCAAGCGGGCCGATGGCGGTGAGTGGGTCTATACGCCGCGCTGGTACGATCCGGAATTGTTATAAAGTAACATTTAGTGCTTGAATCCCCGTCGCCGCTGGTTCACCCTCGGCGACCCTTTACATCCCTTGGTGGGAAGCCGGTGCAACTCCGGCGCGGTCGCGCCACTGTGAGCTTCGCGAGAAGCGAGCCAGACCTTGCCAGGGGACGTCAATTAGCTACCAGGGACGCGTCATCCCAAGGAGAGTCCATGTTTCGCCGTCTTCTGCCGCTGCTCGCCGCCGGCCTGTTGTCCGCTGCCTCTCTCACCACCCAGGCGGCCACCGCCTATCCGCTGACCGTGCACAACTGCGGTCGTGAGCTGGTCTTCGAGCGCGCGCCCCAGCGGCTGGTCAGCCTCGGTCAGGCCAGCACCGAGTTGCTCTTGCGCCTGGGCGTGGGCGCGCGGCTGGTGGGCACCGGTGTCTGGTTCGGCGGCTTGCCCGCGGACCTGCAGGCGGCGGGCAAGGGCATTCCGCGGCTGGCCGACAACGCCCCTAGCTTCGAGGCCGTGGTCGGCACCCGGCCGGACCTGGTCGCGGCCCAGTACACCTATCACGTCGGCCCCGGTGGCGAGGTGGCGGACTTCCCGCGCTTCGCCAAGCTGGGCATCGCCGCCTATGTGGCGCCCAGCGATTGCGAGGGCAAGGCGGTGACCGCCGACTCCAATAGCGACGGCAGCCGCAGCGCGCCCTTCGACATGCAGCTGGTGACCCGTGAAGCCCGCGAGCTGGCGGCCATCCTCGATGTGCAGCCGGCCGGCGAGCGCCTCGTCGCCGACCTGGACCGCCGTATCGCCGCCGCGGGCGAGCAGGCCAAAGCCGCCGGGGTGCAGGGCCGCTCGGTGCTGTTCTGGTTTTCCAGTCCGCGGCTGGAAGGGGATCCCTGGGTCGCCGGCAACCTCGGTGCGCCGGCCTGGATCGCCCGGGCCTTGGGCCTGCGCAACGTGGTCGACAGCGCCGAGGAATGGCCGGCGGTGAGCTGGGAGCGCATCGCCAGCCTGGACCCTGACTATATCGTCGTGGCGCGCATGGACCGGCGTCTCTACCCGGCCGATGACGTGGACAAGAAGCTGGCCTTCCTGCGCAGCGATCCCCTGACCCGCGAATTGCGCGCGGTACGCGAGAATCATCTGCTGGTGGTGGACGCCCCGACCCTCAATCCCTCGCTGCGGGTGGTGGACAGCGTCGAGACCCTGGCCGCCGACCTGGCCAAGCCGCAACCATGAGTCTGCCCCTCGCGGCCGAAGGCGCCCGGCCCTGGCGCTGGCTGCTGGGCCTGGCCGCGGTGCTGGCGCTGGCGGCGAGCGTGGTGCTGGCGGCGTCCTTCGGCGAGATGCCCATCGCGCCCCTGACCAGTCTGCAGGCCATCGCCAACGGCCTCGGCCTGGGGCCCTATCCGGTGGAGCGCATCGTCCAGGGCATCGTCTGGGAATACCGCCTCAGTCGCGCCCTGGTGGCCGCCTGCTGCGGTGCGGGCCTGGCGGTCTCGGGGGCCATCCTCCAGGCGCTGCTGCGCAACGCCCTGGCCGAGCCCTATGTGCTCGGCCTATCGGCCGGCGCCTCCACCGGCGCGGTGCTGGTGATGCTGCTGGGCGTCGGCGGCGGGGTGCTTGGTGTCTCCCTGGGCGCCTTTCTCGGCGCGGTGCTGGCCTTCGCCGTGGTGCTGCCCTTTCTCGGCAGCGGCGGCAGTACCCGCATCATCCTCGCCGGGGTGGCGGCTTCCCAGCTGTTCAATGCCCTGACCGCCTATATCGTTGCCACCGCGGCCAATGCCGAGCAGGCGCGCAGCGTGATGTTCTGGCTGCTCGGCAGCCTGGCCGGGGTGCGCTGGCCGGATGTCTGGCTGGCCGCCGGGGTGGTGCTCGCCGGGCTGCTGGTGTGCCTGGCCTGCGCCCGGGCGCTGGATGCCTTCGCCTTTGGCGAAGACGCCGCCGCCAGCCTCGGGGTGGCGGTGGGACCGCTGCGCCTGCTGCTGCTGGCCGTCACCGGCCTGATCACCGCCTGCCTGGTCAGCCTGGTGGGCGCGGTGGGCTTCGTCGGCCTGGTGATCCCCCATGTGGCGCGTTTCCTGGTCGGTCCGGGGCATGGCCGGCTGCTGCCCACCTGCGCCCTGATCGGCGCGCTGTTCATGGTGCTGGCCGACATCGTCGCCCGCACCCTGGTGGCCAAGCAGACCCTGCCCATCGGCGTGGTCACCGCCCTGGTCGGTGCCCCGGCCTTCGCCTTCATCCTCTATCGCGCACGGGAGGTCCGATGAGCCTCGCTGCGCGCGACGTGGCCTGGAGCGCCGGCGGGCAGCCGATCCTCGCCGGGGTAACCCTCGCGGTGCCGCCGGGCGGGGTGCTCGGACTGCTCGGCCCCAATGGCTCGGGCAAGTCCAGTCTGCTGCGGCTGCTGGCCGGGCTGCGGCGGCCGGAGGAGGGTAGGGTCAGTCTCGACGGGACGCCGCTGGCCGAGTTGCGCCGGCGCGACCTGGCGCGCCGGGTCGCCTTGGTGGAGCAGCAGGCCGGTACCGAAGCCGATCTCTCGGTGGCCGAGGTGGTGCGCCTGGGGCGCACGCCCCATCGCGGCCTGCTCGATGCCTGGAGCGCGCGCGACGCCGAGGTTTGCCAGCGCGCCCTGGCCCAGGTCGGCCTGGTCGACAAGGCGGCACGGCGCTGGCACAGCCTCTCCGGCGGCGAGCGCCAGCGCGCCCAGATCGCCCGTGCCCTGGCCCAGGAGCCCAGCGAACTGCTGCTGGACGAACCCACCAACCACCTCGATATCCAGCACCAGCTGGAGATCCTCGACCTGGTCCGCCGCCTGCCGGCAACCTGCGTGCTGGCCATCCACGACCTCAACCTGGCCGCGCTGTTCTGCGATCGCCTGGCGGTGCTGCGCGACGGCCGCCTGGTCGCCGAAGGCGCCCCCGGCGAGGTGCTGACGGCCGCGCTGATCCAGCAGGTCTGGGGGGTGAGGGCGCAGGTGACGCTGGACGGTCCCGACGGTCGGCCGTCGATCCGCTATCGACTGGGCTGACGGCGCCGCACCGGGCCGGCCCGTTCTTCGATCGCCTGCCTGAGCTGCTGGCGACCGCCCAGCCAGAAGACGGCTTCGGTGGCGATGAACAGCGGACCGATGGCCAGGCCGGCCAGGTCGTCGAGAAAGGCCGGCTTGCGCCCCTCGTAGTGGTGGCCGACGAACTGGATGGCCCAGCCGACCAGGAACAGACCCAGCCCCCAGGCCAGCCAGACACCCGTGGTCTGGGCCGCCAGCGCGGCGCCCAGCCAGAGGGCGAGCGCGAGCAGGACGCTCATCAGCAGCCCCAGCGGCCGATCCAGGCGCAGATAGAAGAGCGCCACCGCACCGGCCACCGGCACCGCGGGTGACAGCGGCCAGCCGGCCAAGGTAAAGACCGGTCGGGACAGCAGGATGGCCACCGCCAGCACGATCAGCAGGATGCCGGGGAAGTGGCTGGCGATATTGCGCGGATCGCGGTGGTAGCTCGCGTACTGGCTGAGATGATCTTCCAGGGTCTTCATCGACAGGCATCCAGGCGGCTGGGCGGGAAGCCTCAGCATGCACCTGGAGGCCCCTGCGCGTCTGCGGGTGTCGGCAGAAATGCGATTGCGATAATCGCCCCCTCGCTCGATAATCGATCAAAAGCCTGCCGAGGATAGGGTCGATGGACGATAACCGCACCGCTCACGCCACCGGCCTGCCGCCACTGGCCGCGCCGCCCATCATCGCCTCGCCGGCCAAGCGCATCGAAGCCTTCACCGGCGACCCGAATTTCATGACCTCCCTGGCCCGCGGCCTGGCGGTCATCCACGCCTTCCAAGAGCGCAAGCGCCAGCTGACCATCGCCCAGATCAGCCATCGCACCGAGATCCCCCGCGCCGCGGTGCGTCGCTGCCTGCACACCCTGATGAAACTGGGCTATGTCACCACCGATGGGCGCACCTATTCGCTGCTGCCCAAGGTGCTGACCCTGGGGCACGCCTATCTGTCGTCGACGCCGCTGGCGGTCACCGCCCAGCCGGTGCTCGATCGCCTGAGCGAGCAACTGCACGAGGCCTGCTCCATGGCCACCCTGGAAGGCGACGAGATCCTCTATATCGCCCGCTCGGCCACGCCGCAGCGGCTGATCTCGGTGGACCTCAGCGTCGGTAGCCGGCTGCCGGCCTATTGCACCTCCATGGGCCGCATCCTGCTCGCCGCCCTGGACGATGCCGCCCTGCACGACTATCTGGAACACGCCGATCTGCAGGCCAAGACCAGCCGTACCCTCTATCAGCCGCCGGCGCTCATCGAGTGCCTGGGCCAGGTGCGCCAGCAGGGCTACGTCATCGTCGACCAGGAGCTGGAGGTGGGGCTGAGATCCCTGGCGGTGCCCCTGAGAGACGCCGCCGGCCAGGTGCTGGCGTCGCTCAACGTCGGCACCCACGCCAGTCGGGTCAGTCGTCAGGAACTGGAGACGCGCTTCCTGCCGGTGCTGCTGGCCGCCAGCCAGGAATTGAGCACCCGGCTGTTTCACTAGCGAATCCGGTCGATTATCGGCCATATCGCCGATAATCGAATTGTCAGCTGTCTGGGGTTGGGCTTAACGTCGGCGCAGTGGCGCAACACGCCGATAACAACAACACGAGCAGACCACCATGACGCACACCCTCGCGGGCGCCGTGCCCCTGGCCGATTCCTTGGCCACGGCGACAGCCGGCACCCTGGACGTCCAGCAGTTCATCAATCGCCAGGCGCTGTCCGCCTACCAGTGGCGCATCGTCGCCCTGTGCTTTCTCATCGTCTTTCTCGACGGCCTCGACACCGCGGCCATGGGCTTCATCGCCCCGGCGCTGTCGGTGGAATGGAACATCCCGCGGGCCAGCCTGGGGCCGGTGATGAGCGCCGCGCTGGGCGGCATGGTCTTTGGCGCCCTGGGTTCCGGGCCGCTGGCCGATCGCTTCGGTCGCAAGGGCGTGCTGGTGGTCGCCACCTTCATCTTTGGCGGCTTCAGCCTGCTGTCGGCCTTCAGCAGCAACCTCGAACAGCTGGTGATCCTGAGATTCCTCACCGGGCTGGGCCTGGGCGCCGCCATGCCCAACGCCACCACGCTGCTCTCGGAATACACCCCCGAGCGCCTCAAGTCGCTGCTGGTGACCAGCATGTTCTGCGGCTTCAACCTGGGCATGGCCGGCGGCGGCTTCGTCTCGGCCTGGATGATCCCGGCCTACGGCTGGCACAGCCTGCTGGTGCTGGGCGGCGTGCTGCCCCTGGCGCTGGCCGTGGTGCTGCTGCTCTGGCTGCCGGAATCGGCGCGCTATCTGGTGGTGCACGGCAAGAGCGCCGAGCGCATCCGCCGGGTGCTGGCGCCCATCGGCCGCGAAGCCGCCGAGGCGCGGCACTTCGTGGTGCCCGAGCAGAAGTCGGTCAAGACCGGCAACGTCTTCGCGGTGATCTTCAACCGCAGCTACAGCGCCGGCACCCTGCTGCTGTGGCTGACCTATTTCATGGGCCTGGTGATCGTCTACCTGCTCACCAGCTGGCTGCCGACGCTGATGCGCGACGCCGGCGCCAGCCTGGAGCAGGCCGCCCTGATCGGCGCGCTGTTCCAGTTCGGCGGGGTGCTCAGCGCGGTGTTCGTCGGCTGGGCCATGGACAGATTCAACCCGCACAAGGTGATCGGCCTGTTCTATGTCCTGGCCGGCGTCTTCGCCTATTGCGTCGGCCAGAGCCTGGGCCAGGTCGCCCTGGTCGCCACCCTGGTACTGGTGGCCGGCATGTGCATCAACGGCGCCCAGTCGGCCATGCCCTCGCTGGCGGCGCGGTACTATCCGACCCACGGCCGCGCCACCGGGGTGTCCTGGATGCTCGGCATCGGCCGCTTCGGCGCCATCACCGGCGCCTGGATGGGTGCGACCCTGCTGGGCCTGGGCTGGACCTTCACCCAGGTGCTCACCGCGCTGCTCCTGCCGGCGGGTCTCGCGGCCCTGGCGGTGTTGATCAAGGGGGTGGTCAGTCACGCCGACGCGACCTGAGAGCCCGCTCCTAATCTGCTGCGCGTCGGCCAAACTGCGTTGAAAAGGCCCTGGGTCGCCAGCCCGGTCGGAATGCTCACTTACCGTGGCTAACTCCGTTTCCTAGGGCCTTCGCCTTGTTTAGCTCTAGCTCGCGAGATTATAAGCGGGCTCTGGGAGCGTGGCGGGCGCTAGGCGCAGGCGCTGCCACCGCGTAAAGTTGCACCCTTTGCATGCGCCGCAGTCACCCGTCTAGAGCGGGTGCAGACGTCCAAGGGGTTCCATGAAAGGTTTCGCTCGCAGCGGACAGTGGGCTGTCCGGCTGGTAACGCTTATCGCTTGCTTTCTGATTGCACCGGCCTTTGCCGAGACCCGGCAGGTGACCGACGTCCTCGGGCGCACGGTGACCATCGAGGCGCCGGCCAAGCGAGTGGTGCTGGGCTTCCACTATGGCGACTACCTGGCGGTCGGTGGCGAGCAGGCCTTCGACGCCGTGGTCGGTGTCTCCCGTGGCGCCTGGGAGCGCAAGGTGCCGGCCAACTGGGCGCTCAACGTCGCCCACCGACCTTCCCTGGCCAGCCTTCCCGATGTGGGCGAGACGGAAAACAACAGTTTCTCCGTGGAAAAGGTGCTCGCCCTCAAGCCGGATCTGGTGGTCCTGGCCGCCTGGCAATTCCAGGCGCTGGACAGCGAGGTCAAGCGCCTGGAACAGCTCGGCATCCCGGTGGTGGCGATCGACTACAACGCCCAGACCCTGGAGCGCCACCTGGCGTCCACCCGCCTGCTCGGGGTGATCACCGGCCAGGAGGCGCGCGCCAACGAGCTGGCCGACTTCTACGCCAAGGTGGTGCAGGACATCCAGACCCGCATCGCGGCGGCTCATCGCCCGAAACCGCGGGTCTATGCCGAGTTCGGCAACAAGGGCCCGGCCGAATACTCCTTCACCTATGGCCGCAACATGTGGGGCGCCATGGTCACCCTGGCCGGTGGCGACAACATCGCCGCGCCCTTCATCCAGTGGTGGGGGGTGATGAATCCGGAGCAGGTGCTCCTGGCCCAGCCGGAGGTCATCTTCATCTCCGGGCGCGAGGACAACAGCAATCCCTCCGCCTTGCCCATGGGCCCCGGGGTCACCGCCGACGACGCCCGCAGCCACCTGCGCGCCTTCATGCAGCGACCGGGCTGGGCCAATCTGCCGGCGATCCGCGACGGGCGTCTCTATGGCGTCTACCAAGGCGCCTCGCGCAGCCTGGAAGACTTCGCCATGCTGCAATTCATCGCCAAGCAGCTCTATCCGGATCTGTTCCAGGACGTGGATCCGATGGCCAACTACCGCGAGTACTACCGCCGCTACATGCCGATCCAGCCCGAGGGCACCTTTGCCATAGGCCTGACGCCATGAGCGAGGCCGCGAACGCCAGCCACGGCAACGCCATCGCCGAGCAACGCGCCCGCGAGCGCCGCCGCTGGCGGGCCTGCGGGGTGTTTCTGCTGCTGACCCTGGCGGGTCTGGTGCTGGACATCGCCACCGGGCCGTCGCTGCTCTCGCCGCTGGAAGTGCTCAAGTCGCTGACCGGGCTCGGCGAGCGGCAGCCGATGACCGACGCCATCGTCCGCGACCTGCGCCTGCCGGTGGCGTTGATGGCCCTGGCGGTGGGCGCCGCCCTCGGTGCGGGCGGGGCGCAGATGCAGACGCTGCTCAACAACCCCATGGCCAGCCCCTACACCCTGGGCATGGCCGCCGCCGCCGGTTGTGGCGCCGCCCTCAGCCTGGCGCTGGGCAGCTTCGGCCTGGGTGCGCTGATCGGGATGCCGCTGGGCGCCTTCGCCTTCGCCATGCTGGCGGCGCTGTTTCTCTTCGCCCTGGCCTCGCTCAAGCGCACCGGCAGCGACACCATCATCCTCGGCGGCATCGCCCTGCTGTTCCTCTTCCAGTCGCTGCTGTCGCTGGTGCAATTCCTCTCCTCGCCGGAGCTGTCGCAGCAGATCCTTTTCTGGCTGTTCGGCAGCCTCGGTCGCGCCACCTGGACCACCCTGGCCATCGTCGCCGGGGTGACCCTGCTGTGCTGCCTCCTGCTCCTGCGCGATGCCTGGAAGCTGGCCGCCCTGCGGCTGGGCGAGGCACGGGCCGAGAGCCTCGGCGTAAATATCCGCCGGCTGCGCCTCAAGGTGCTGATCCTGGTGGCGGTGATGACCGCCACGGCCACCAGCTTCGTCGGGGTGATCGGCTTCGTCGGCCTGGTCGCGCCCCATATCGCCCGCTGGCAGGTGGGCGAGGATCAGCGCTTCCTGCTGCCACTGTCGGCGATCTGCGGCGCCCTGATGCTATCCTTCGCCTCGGTGCTGTCCAAGTCGATCCTGCCCGGGGCGCTGTTTCCGGTGGGCATCGTCACCGCCATCGTCGGGGTGCCCTTTCTGCTCTGGCTCATCTTCGCCCCCCGCAGGTCCAGCCCATGATCCGCCTCCAGGACCTCGCGCTGAAGCGCGGCGACCGCACCGTCATCTCCGGACTCTGCACCGAGCTGCACGCGGGGCAGGTGCATGTGATCCTCGGCCCCAATGGCACCGGCAAGACCACCCTGCTGCGCGCCCTGGCCGGTGATCTGCCGCTGGCGGCCGGCCAGATCGAGCGCGGCGCCAGGCGGCTGGTGGCGGGGGCTTCGCTACGTGGTCAGCGGGACGGCTGGCGCCAGGGCGTGGCCTACATGCCCCAGGATTCCCATGCCGAGGCGGTGCTGTCGGTGCTGGAGACGGTGGCCATGGGCAGCTTGGAACGGCTGACCCTGCACCTGGACGATGAGCTGCTGGAACGGGCGCTGGGCAAGCTCGACGAGGTGGGCATCGGCCATCTGGCCTCGCGCCAGCTGGGCGCCCTGAGTGGCGGTCAGCGGCAACTGGTGTTCTTTGCCCAGGTGCTGATGCGCGAACCCGAGGTGATGCTGCTGGACGAACCGGTCAGCGCCCTGGATCTGCGGCACCAGATCAACCTGCTCGATCGCGTGCGCCACGAGACCCGCCTGCACCAGCGGGTGACCGTGGTGGTGCTGCACGACCTCAACCTGGCCTGCCAGTACGCCGATTCGCTGCTGGTGCTGGTCAACGGTGGCCTGCTGGCCGCCGGCCGACCCGCCGCCATCGTCACCGCCGACCTGCTGGAAGCCACCTACGGCGTGGCGGTGGACATCCTCCACGACCGGCAGGGCCGCCCGGTGGTGCAGCCGTTGACCGGTCAGGCCTTCAGCGAGGCCTGACTCTAGAGAGCCATAAAGCGGCTAACAAAACGTAGCGAGCGGCTGTCAGGCGGGTGCGCGCGGCGCGCAGGAGCCGCAGTGTACAAGCAGTACATGAGGACTCCGAGCACTGCACGCGCCCGCCTGGCGGACGCGCAGTAGTTTTGTTGGGTGCTTTTAGAAGGTGTAGGTGAAACCGGCCTGCACCGTACGCGGCTCGCCCGGATAGCTGTAGGCGTTCCAGGAGCTCTCGTCGTAGCCCTTGTTGAAGACGTTGCGCACGTCCAGGTTCAGCCGCAGGTGCTCGTCGACCTTGTAGAAGCTCAGCAGGTCGGTGACCGTGTAGCTGTCCATCGTGTAGTCGCTGACTGCGGTCTTCTGGCCTTCGCGTTCGCCCACATACTTGAGGTTGGCGCCCAGCCCCAGGCCGCGCAGCACGCCGTCGTGGAATTCGTAGACGTTGAGCAGGTTGACGGCATTGCGCGGAATGTTGGTCAGGCGGGTGCCGCGGGCCAGGGTGTTGTCCTTGGTGACCTCGGCGTCGGTGAAGGCGTAGCCCCCGAGGATGCGCCAGTTGGGCGTCAGGTCGCCGGTCACGTTGACTTCGAAGCCGCGGCTGCGTACCTCGCCGGCGGCGACGTTGAAATTCGGATCGACGGGGTCCAGGGTCAGGACGTTTTCCTTGACCGTGTGGAAGATCGCCGTGTCGACGCTGAGGCGGCCGTCCAGCGCCGCCCACTTCATGCCCAGTTCGTAGGCCTTGCCTTCCTCGGGGTCGAAACCGCCGCCCAGGCGCGCCGCGCCGGTGTTGGGCTTGAACGACTTGGAGGCGCTGGCGTAGAGGGCCAATTCCGGGGTGAGGTCATAGCTGACGCCCAGGCGCGGGGTAACGGCGTTGTCGGCATTGGACCAGCTCTGACCACCGGCGACGAAGTTGTCGTAGTCGTGCTCGAAGCGCTCCAGGCGCACGCCACCCAGCACCTTGAAGCGCTCGGTGAGGGCGATCTGGTCCTGCACGAAGGCGGCCCAGGTCTTGAGGGTCTCGTGGTCGTGGGTGGGCGTACGGGTCAGGGCCGGGCGCGGCTGGCCGAGGACCGGATCGACCAGGTTGACCGCATAGACCCCGGCGCCGCCGGGGGAGCGCTGGATGATCGACTGATAGTCGTAGTCTTCCACCTCGATCCCGGTGATCAGGGTATGGCCGAGGCCGAAGGTGTCGAAGCGACCGGTCAGATTCAGCTGCAGGTCGCGATCGCTCCACTCCAGCTTGCGGTAGTTGAAGTTGCGACCCAGGGTCACGCCGTCGGCCTGCACGCCGTTGGCTTCCACGGCATTGCCCTTGAGGCTGCCGTCGAGGTACTGGAAGCCGCCGGCCAGGGTCCAGGCGTCGTTCAACTGGTGCTCGAAGCGCAGCTGATAGGCCTCGCTGTCGTTGTGCAGCAGGTTGGTGGTGCCCTTTTCCCAGGCATTGGTGGAGCGACTGGCTTCGGCGCGCTGGGTCAGGTAGTTGGTGCGGCCGCGGTCCAGCGGGGCGTTGCTGCGGATGATGTCCGCCTCGAAGGTGATAAGGGTGGCGTCGGTGGCCTGCCAGCTCAGCACCGGGGCCACTTCGTAGCGCTCGTGCTCGACATCGTCGCGGAAGCTGTCGCCGCCTTCGGCGATCAGGTTGAGGCGATAGGCCAGGCGGCCGTCTTCATCCACCGGGCCGGTGGTGTCCAGGGTGCCGCGCCGCAGGCCCTGGTCGGTGAACTGGCTGCCGAGGGTGGTCTTGCGCTCGCCCAGCGGCTGCTTGGTGACCACGTTGAAGGTGCCGCCCGGATCGCTGCGGCCATAGAGGGTCGCCGCCGGGCCGCGCAGGACCTCGACCCGCTCCAGGGTGGCGGCATCCGGCGCGCTGGGATAGCCGCGATTCATGGGGAAGCCGTTGCGGAAATATTCGGAGCTGGTGAAGCCGCGCACCGTGTAGCTGGTCAGGCCCTGACCGCCGAAGTTGTTGCCACGGCCGACGCCGCCGGCCTGGTCCAGCGCCTGCTGCAGGCGGGTGGCGGAGAGGTCGTCGAGGGCCTCGCGGGAGACCACGCTCACCGACTGGGGCGTCTCGTGCAGCGGGGTGTCGGTGCGGGTCGCACTGCTGGAACGCTCTGCCTTGTAGCCCTGTACCGGACCGGTGGGCGATTCGGCCGCGCCGACGATGGTGAGATCGGACAGCGCCTGGGGCGAGTCTTCCGCCTGCTCCTGAGCATGACCGGCGAGGGGGAGGGCACAGAGGGGCAGCAGATAGAGAGCAGGGACCAGCCGGCGCATTGTTATCGTCCTGGGGTTGGGGGGGCGGATTCTAGAGCGGGTTACAAAGTGGATACAACTGCGAGTCGTTACCGCCTGAGACATATTTTCATCGGGCTGGTCGGTTCGCTGGCGACGTCCGGCCCGGGTGTCCGCGCCGAGGCGCCGGCAGACGGTTACCGCACTCGCCGCGGGAGGCGGGGCCGGCGCTTTTGCCGTAGCATGCCGCTCCTTTGCCGTCGTGACCGCCCATGAATACCGCCACCCTTGCCCGCCTCTCCGAGCTCCTGCTTACCGCCCTCGCTTCGCCGCCCGCCGAGGCACGCCGACTGGTGCATGGACGTGGCCGGCTGCTGCCGGGGCTGGAGCAACTCACCGTCGACTGGCTGGAAGGCGTGGTGCGGGTGGGGTTGTTTCGCGAATTGCCCGCGGCCGAGTTGGAGGCCCTGCGCGCCACCCTGACCGCCCTGGGCGTGACCCCGGTGTGGATGGCCAGCGGTGCCCGTAGTCTCCTGCTGCAGCATCGCTATCGCCTGGATGCCGCCAGCGAGGCGCTGATCGGCGCGCCGGTGGGCGAGCATGTCATCCACGAGGACGGCCTGAAGTTCGGCCTGGACCTCACCCGCCACCAGAACATGGGGCTGTTCCTCGACATGCGCCTGGGCCGCCGCTGGGTGCGCGAGCAGGCCGCCGGCCTGCGCATCCTCAATCTGTTCGCCTACACCTGCGGCTTCTCGGTGGCCGCCCTGGCCGGCGGCGCGGCCCAGGTGGTCAATCTGGACATGGCCCGCGGGCCCCTGACCCGCGGCCGAGAGAATCACCGACTCAATGGCCATGACCTGGGCAAGGTCAGCTTTCTCGGCCACGAACTGTTCAAGTCCTGGGGCAAGGTACGCAAGCTGGGGCCCTATGACCTGGTGATCGTCGATCCGCCCAGCTTCCAGCAGGGCAGCTTCGCCCTGACCAAGGACTACGCCCGCATCCTGCGCCGCCTGCCCGAACTGCTCACCCCCGGCGGCCGGGTGCTGGCCTGCGTCAACGACCCCGGCGTGGGCGCGGATTTCCTCATCGCTGGCATGGCCCAGGAAGCCCCCGGACTGGCCTTCGTCGAGCGCCTGGCCAATCCACCGGAATTCGCCGACGAGGATCCCGAGGGCGGACTCAAGGTGCTGGTGTTCCGGCAGGAACAGGCGTCGTAGTTTGGATTGAGCGCAGCGAAGCCCAACGGTGCCCGGGTTCGGCTCTGGCTCGTTGGGCTTCGACGGTGGAGCCGTCTCAACCCAACCTATACCGGGCCAGGCTCAACCCTGTTTGGGCAAGCGCCGATAGAGCTGTTCGACCTTTTCCCGTGCCCAGGGCGTGCGGCGCAGGAAGGTCAGGCTGGACTTGATGGAGGGCTCATGGGTGAAGCAGCGCAGCGGGATGCGCCGCCCAAGTTCTTCCCAGCCGTGATGCTCCACCAGGCGGGTGAGCAGGGCTTCGAGGGTGATCCCTTCCAGGGAGGGGCGGGGCTTGTCGGACATCGGCAGGGCTCTGGGTAAGGGCAGGGCAGTGTAGCCGCTACGACGCCGCGCTGCGCAGCGAAGCGGTCGCCCGCCTGCGGAACGATGCTGTTCGATAATCGAACTGTTAGTCGATTATCGGATTGTTTGCGCCGATGGGGCTTTGTAGTCTGACCCCAGACCGCCGCACCGGGCGGCGCCGACAACAAAGACGCGAGTCGACAATCCATGGCCCAGATCCTGTCCCTGAGCGAAGCCATCCAGCGCTTCGTCCACGATGGCGAGACCGTCGCCCTCGAAGGCTTCACCCATCTCATTCCGACCGCCGCCGCCCACGAGCTGATCCGCCAGAATCGGCGCGACCTGACCCTGGTGCGCATGACCCCCGACCTGGTCTACGACCTGCTGATCGGTGCCGGCTGCGCCAAGCGGCTGATCTTTTCCTGGGGTGGCAACCCAGGTGTCGGCTCCCTGCACCGGCTGCGCGATGCGGTGGAAAAGGGCTGGCCGCACCCGCTGGAGATTTCCGAGCACAGCCACGCGGCCCTGGCCAATGCCTATGTCGCCGGTGCCTCCAACCTGCCGTTCGCCGTCCTGCGCGGCTACCAGGGCTCGGACCTGGCCAAGGTCAATCCGGACATCAAGTTCATCGCCTGTCCCTTTACCGGCGAGCAGCTCGCCGCGGTGCCCAGCGTGCGCCCGGACGTCACCGTCATCCATGCGCAGAAGGCCGACCGCCAGGGCAACGTGCTGATCCAAGGCATCCTCGGCGTGCAGAAGGAAGCGGCGCTGGCCGCCCAGCGCTGCATCGTCACCGTGGAGGAGATCGTCGACGACCTCCAGGCACCGATGAACGCCTGCGTGCTGCCGACCTGGGCTTTGAGCGCCGTCTGCGTGGTGCCCGGCGGGGCGCATCCGTCCTATGCCCACGGCTACTACGAGCGCGACAACCGCTTCTACCAGGCCTGGGATCCGATCGCCCGCGATCGCGACACCTTTACCCAGTGGATCGACACCTACATCCGCGGTACCGCGGACTTCGCCGCCTTCCAGGCGAAGCTGGCTGCGGAGGCCTGAACCATGAGCGACTTCACCACCAATGAAATGATGACCGTGGCCGCCGCGCGCCGCCTCGGCAATGGCAGCGTCTGCTTTGTCGGCATCGGCTTGCCGTCCACCGCGGCGAATCTCGCGCGCCTGACCCATGCGCCGGATGTGGTGCTGATCTACGAATCCGGTCCCATCGGCGCCAAGCCCTCGGTGCTGCCGCTGTCCATCGGCGACGGCGAACTGGCCGAGACCGCCGACACCGTGGTGCCCACCGGCGAGATCTTCCGCTACTGGCTGCAGGGCGGGCGCATCGACGTCGGCTTCCTCGGCGCGGCCCAGGTCGACCGCTTCGGCAACATCAACACCACGGTGATCGGCGACTACCACCAGCCCAAGGTGCGCCTGCCGGGCGCCGGCGGCGCGCCGGAGATCGCCGGTTCGGCCAAGGAGGTGCTGATCATTCTCAAGCAGTCGCACCGCAGTTTCGTCGACAAGCTGGCCTTCATCACCTCGGTGGGCTTTGGCGAGGGCGGCGATCACCGCCAGCAACTGGGGCTGCCGGGCAAGGGCCCGACCGCCATCATCACCGACCTCTGCATCATGGAGCCGGAAGCCGGCACGAACGAATTCGTGGTGACCGCCCTGCATCCCGGGGTGACCCGCGAGCAGGTGGTGGCCGCCACCGGCTGGGCCCTCCGCTTCGCCGATCAGGTCGCCACCACCGAGGCGCCGACCGCCACCGAACTCGAGGCCCTGCGCGATCTGCAGGCCCGCACCACGGCGGCTCACGGCGGCCAGAAGGGAGGTGAGGAATGAGTCGCCCCGTCTATATCTGCGACGCCATCCGCACCCCCATCGGCCGGCTCAACGGCGGTCTCTCGGCGGTACGCGCCGATGACCTGGCGGCCATTCCGCTCAAGGCACTGCAGGAGCGTAATCCCCAGGTGGACTGGTCCGCCGTGGACGAGGTGTTCATGGGCTGCGCCAACCAGGCTGGCGAAGACAATCGCAACGTGGCACGCATGGCGGTGCTGCTGTCGGGACTGCCGGAAACGGTGCCGGGCGTGACCCTCAATCGCCTCTGCGCCTCGGGCATGGAAGCGGTGGGCCAGGCCTACCGCGCCATCGCCCTGGGCGAGATGGAGCTGGTGATCGCCGCCGGGGTGGAATCCATGACCCGCGCGCCCTATGTGATGGGCAAGGCCGACAGCGCCTTTGGCCGCGGCCAGAAACTGGAAGACACCACCCTGGGCTGGCGCTTCGTCAATCCGGCAATGAAAGAGGCCTATGGCGTCGACAGCATGCCGGTCACCGGCGACAACGTAGCCGCCGACTATGGCGTCAGCCGCGCCGACCAGGACGCCTTCGGCCTGCGCAGCCAGCAGCGCGCCGCCGCGGCCGAGGAATCCGGTTACTACGCCGAGGAAATCGTCCCGGTGACGATCAAGGGCAAGAAGGGTGACGTGGTGGTCGAGCGCGACGAGCATCCGCGTGCGGACACCACCGCCGAAGGCCTGGCCAAATTGAAGCCGGTCAACGGCCCGGATAAGTCCGTGACCGCCGGCAACGCCTCGGGCCTCAACGACGGCGCCTCGGCCATCATCCTGGCCTCGGCGGAGGCCGTTAAAAAGCACGGCCTGACGCCGCGGGCCAAGGTGCTGGGCATGGCCAGTGGCGGGGTGGCGCCGCGCATCATGGGCGTCGGCCCGACCCCGGCGGTGCGCAAGCTGCTCAAGCAACTGGACCTGTCCATCGACGCCTTCGACGTCATCGAACTCAACGAAGCCTTCGCTGCCCAGGGCCTGGCCGTCTTGCGCGAGCTGGGCGTGGCCGACGACAGTCCCAAGGTCAATCCCAACGGCGGCGCCATCGCCCTGGGTCATCCCCTGGGCATGAGCGGCAACCGCCTGGTGCTCACCGCGGTGCACCACCTGCAGAGGACCGGCGGCCGCCTGGGTCTCGCCACCATGTGCGTGGGCGTCGGCCAGGGGTTGGCGCTGGCGGTGGAGCGAGTGGACGGGATCTGAGGCTTTGTCGCTGGGGCCATCGCGGCCATGGGCCGCTCCTACAAAAGCATGACACTGTAGGAGCGGCCCATGGCCGCGATATAGACCTCTATCGAATGCCTCCGCTACAGCAAATCACTGAAACCCAATCTACCCCATGCCCACACCTCCTGTAACCGCGTGTGTCTCTCCTGGTCCGATGGCGGTAGGCTGTCCTCCGTCCATCCATACCTATAATTAAGGATCTCCATGAGCACTCACCCGCATTACAGCTTCGAGGAGCGCAAGAAGCGCATCTTCGCCATCGTCGGCGCCTCGTCCGGCAACCTGGTGGAATGGTTCGACTTCTACGTCTACGCCTTCTGTTCCATCTACTTCGCCGCCGCCTTCTTCCCCAAGAGCGATCCCACCGTGCAGTTGCTGAGCACCGCCGGCGTCTTTGCCGCGGGCTTCCTGATGCGGCCCCTGGGCGGCTGGATCTTCGGGCGCATCGCCGACAAGTACGGCCGGCGCACCTCCATGGTCATCTCCATCCTGATGATGGGCGCCGGCTCCCTGGCCATCGCCTGCCTGCCCACCTATGCCAGCATCGGCGTCGCGGCGCCGGCCCTGCTGCTGCTCGCGCGGCTGCTGCAAGGCATCTCGGTGGGCGGTGAATACGGCACCACCGCCACCTACATGAGCGAGGTGGCGCTGCGTGGCCAGCGCGGCTTCTTCGCCTCCTTCCAGTACGTCACCTTGATCGGCGGCCAGCTGCTGGCGGTGCTGGTGGTGGTCATCCTGCAGCAGGTGCTGAGCGACGCCGACCTGCGTGCCTGGGGCTGGCGGATTCCCTTCCTGGTCGGCGCCGCCGCCGCGGTGATCTCGCTGTTCCTGCGGCGCTCGCTGGAAGAGACCACCACCGCCGAGACCCGCGCCAACAAGGAAGCCGGTACCCTGAGCGGCCTGTTCAAGCACCACAAGGCGGCCTTCTTCACCGTGCTCGGCTACACCGCCGGCGGCTCGCTGATCTTCTATACCTTCACCACCTACATGCAGAAGTATCTGGTCAACACCAGCGGCATGGACGCCAAGACCGCCAGTGCCGTGATGACCTGCGCCCTGCTGGTGTTCATGCTCATGCAACCGCTGTTCGGCATGCTCTCCGACCGCATCGGCCGGCGCGCCTCCATGCTGCTGTTCGGTGGCCTGGGCACGGTCTGCACCTGGCCGATCCTCACCGCGCTGGCCAGCGTCCAGAGTCCCTTCGTGGCCTTCCTGCTGATCTGCCTGGCGATGGCCATCATCAGCCTCTACACCTCCATCAGCGGCCTGGTGAAGGCAGAGATGTTCCCGCCGGAAGTACGCGCCCTGGGCGTGGGCCTGTCCTATGCGGTGGCCAACGCGGTCTTTGGCGGCTCGGCGGAATTCGTCGCCCTGAGCTTCAAGACCCAGGGGCATGAAGAAGTCTTCTACATCTATGTCTCGGTGATGCTGGCGGTGGCCTTCCTGGTCAGCCTGAGATTGCCGCGGCAGGCCACCTACCTGCATCACGACCACTGAGCCCCGAGGAGTCCCCATGTCCAACCTGCTGTTCGACGCCTACTTCACCCAGGCCGCCATGCGCGCGGTGTTCTGTGACCAGGGGCGACTGCAGGGCATGCTGGACTTCGAAGCGGCCCTGGCGCGCGCCGAGGCGGCGGTGGGGGTAATCCCCCAGACGGCGGTGGCGCCCATCGCCGCCGCCTGCCGCGCCGAGCGCTATGACGCGGCCGAGCTGGCCCGGGCGGTGGTCAGCGCCGGCAATTCCGCCATACCGCTGGTCAAGGCCCTGGGCCGGCAGATCGCCGCCCAGGACCCCGAGGCCGAGCGCCATGTGCACCGCGGTGCCACCAGCCAGGACGCCATGGACAGCGGCCTGGTGCTGCAAATTCGCCAGGCGCTGGACCTGCTGGACGCCGATCTGGCGCAACTGGCCGAGGCCCTGGCCACCCAGGCCGAGCGCCATGCCGGTACCGTACTGGCCGGCCGGACCTGGTTGCAGCACGCGACGCCCGTGACCCTGGGCATGAAACTGGCCGGGGTGCTGGGCGCCATCACCCGGCACCGCCAGCGCCTGGCCGAACTACGGCCGCGGGTGCTGGTGCTGCAATTCGGCGGCGCCTCGGGCAGCCTGGCCGCCCTGGGCGCTGACGCCCTGCCGGTGGCCGAGGCCCTGGCCCGCGAGCTGGGGCTGAGCCTGCCGGAGCAACCCTGGCACACCCAGCGCGATCGCCTGGTCGAGGTCGGCGCCTGGCTGGGCCTGGTGGCCGGCAGCCTGGGCAAGCTCGGGCGCGATCTGTCGCTGCTGATGCAGACCGAGGCCGCCGAGGTGTTCGAGCCTTCGGCGCCGGGCAAGGGTGGCTCCTCCACCATGCCGCACAAACGCAATCCGGTCGGCGCCGCGGTGCTGATCGCCGCTGCCACCCGCGCGCCGGGTCTGGTCAGCACCCTGTTTTCCGCCATGCCCCAGGAGCACGAGCGCAGCCTGGGACTCTGGCATGCCGAATGGGAAACCCTGCCGGAGCTGTTCTGCCTGGTCTCCGGCGCCCTGCAGCAGGCCCAGGCCATCGTCGCCGGGCTGGAGGTGGATGCCGCGCGCATGCAGGCCAATCTGGAGTTGACCCACGGCCTGGTGCTGGCCGAGGCGGTCAGCATCGCCCTCGCCGGACGCCTGGGGCGCGAGGCCGCTCACCACCTGGTGGAGCAGAGCTGCAAGCGCGCCGTCCAGGAGGGTCGCCATCTGCGTCTGGTGCTCGGCGATACCCCCGAGGTCACCGCCGAACTCTCCAGCGCCGAGCTGGATCGCCTGCTGGACCCCGCCCATTACCAGGGCCAGGCCCGGGCCTGGGTGGCCCGCGCCCTGGCCGAACACCAGACCCTGCTTTCCCATCCCTAGAAAAGAGGACTGCCTGATGCCCAGCGTACGTCTCGCCGATGGCGACCTGAACTACCGGCTGGAGGGCCCCGAGGGCGCCCCCGTGCTGATCCTGTCCAATTCCCTGGGCACCAACCTGGCCATGTGGGACGACCAGGCCGCCGCCTTCAGCGAGCGCTTTCGCCTGCTGCGCTACGACACCCGCGGTCACGGCGCCTCCCTGGTGACGCCCGGCCCCTATCGCATGGATCAGAACGGCCGTGACGTCCTGGCCCTGGCCGACGCCCTGGGTATCGACCGCTTCGCCTTCTGTGGCCTGTCCATGGGTGGCTCCATCGGCCAGTGGCTGGGCATCAACGCCCCCGAGCGGGTCACCCGCCTGGTGCTGTGCAACACCGGCGCCAAGATCGGCACCCCCGAGGTGTGGAATACCCGCATCCAGACCGTCGAAGCCGGCGGCGAGCAGGCCATGCGCGACCTGCGCGACGCCTCCATCGGCCGCTGGTTCACCCCCGATTTCTCCAGCGCCAAACCGGATCGGGTCGACCGCATCGTCGCCATGCTCGCCGGCACCTCGCCCCAGGGCTATGCCGCCAACTGCGCGGCGGTACGCGACGCCGACTTCCGCGAGGTGCTGGACGCCATCCAGGCCCCGACGCTGATCGTCGCCGGCACCCACGACGCCGTGACCACCCCGGCCGACGGGCGCTTCCTGCAGGAACGCATCCCCGGCGCCGAGTACGTCGAGTTTCCCGCCGCCCACCTGTCCAACGTGCAGATGGGCACTGCCTTTACCCAGCGCGTGCTGGCCTTTCTCAGCGCCTGAAGGAGTCGATCTTGGACGAAAGAGAACGTTACGAAGCCGGCATGCAGGTCCGCCGCGCGGTGCTGGGCGACGCCCACGTCGATCGCAGCCTGGAAAAGCTGACCCCCTTCAACGAAGAATTCCAGGAGATGATCACCCGCCACGCCTGGGGCGATATCTGGACCCGCCCGGGTCTGCCGCGGCACACCCGCAGCCTGATCACCATCGCCATGCTGATCGGCATGAATCGCGAAGGCGAATTGCGCCTGCACCTGCGCGCCGCCCGCAGCAACGGGGTGACGCGGGAGGAGCTCAAGGAGCTGATCATGCAGAGCGCCATCTACTGCGGCATCCCGGCGGCCAATGCCACCTTCCATCTGGCGGAGGCGGTGTGGGATGAGTTGGGGGTGGAGTCGCTGGAGGGGTGAGTTTCCCCCCTTTGGCCCCTGTTTGGATGATGCCCGCCGGGTTGGATTTGGCGGGCGTTGGTTGTTGGGCGTAGGTTGGGTTGAGCGTTAGCGAAGCCCAACGCCTGTGCTATTGGGTGCCAGGGCTGGTTATCGAGTGCTTTGAAGGTTCTTGTTTCGCCCACCCGGGCGACTCACTTTTTGCAGTCGCCAAAAAAGTAAGCAAAAACGCTTGCCCCGATCATCCGGCCCTCCGCTTCGCTCCGGGTCCGCTCACACCAGCGCCGTTCCGGGGTCTTTCCAGATGGGCCGTCCCTGGCCCACTGGACCTCTCGCCGCATCCCTGCGGCTCGACCCACTCCACGACGCTGGCGTTCGCCCTGCTGAACGGGGCGATTCATGCGCCTGATGCCGTGGGTGCAAACCGGTAGGGTGGACAACGGCGCAGCCTTGTCCACGTGTTAAGCGTTACTCCGTAAGTGGAAAACGCTGCGCGGTTTTCCACGCTACGAATCTTCTGAATACGGAAGCCTCAGGCTGGCGCTCCGTCCCCGTCAGTGAGGCCGAACTGTTGGGGTGTGCTTTCTTTTGCTTACTTTTCTTTGCACCGGGCGGCGATCCGCAAGCAAAGAAAAGTGAGTCGCCGGCCAGGCGAAACCAGGGGCATCAGCAGAACTCAATAAACAGCCAGGGCACCTGCACGGCGCGCAGTTCAAGGCTGAAATCATGCCCTTATCGCGGTCATGGACCGCTCCTACAGCAGGAGTTTGAAACTGTAGGAGCGGTCCATGACCGCGATAGGGCAGTCGCTCTGTACGAAGGCAGCCCTGCCCAGCCACAGGGCCTCAGGCCCCTTACTTGGCCACTACCCGCGTAATCCGATCCCCCTCGGCATCATCCTGCCCCTTGGCCTTGTTGACTGCGTAGACCACGCCCTTGCCATCCACCACCGCGTGGTTGGGGTAGGTGCCCAGTTCCAGGTTGGCCTTGATGGTGCCGTCCGGGTCGACCACGGTCAGGGTGCCAGCGCCACGGTTGGTCACGTAGGCCAGGCGCTTGACCGGGTCGAAGGCCACGTTCAGCGCCCCGGCACCGGTGGTGACGTTGTGCAGGGTCTTGCCGGTCTTGGCGTCGACGATCAGCAGGTTGTCGCTGCCCTGGGCGGTGATGAACAGGCGATCGGTCTGGGGATCGTGGGCCACGCCCATGGGGGTCTTGGCGCCCTGGATCGGGAAGACCTTCTCGACCTGCTCGGTCTTGGCGTCGATCACCGCGGCTTCGTTGGTCTTGAGGCTGACGGCGTAGAGCTTGTGCACCGCCGGGTCCAGGTGCATGCCGACCACGGCGAACTGCTCGCCGCGCACGCCCGATTCGATGGCGATGTGCTTGCGCACGGCCGGGGTCTTGGCGTCGAAGCTGACGATGTCCGGGGTCATGGCCGCCGAGGCGAAGGCGCGGTCGAGTTTCTCGTCGACCACCACGGTGTGGGCATGGGGCACGAGGCCGGGTTCGAATTGCTTGACCAGGCCCAGGTCGCTCTGGCGATAGACCGCCACGGTGTTCTGCCGGGTATTGGTGGTCCAGACGGTGCCGTTGCGATCGTCCACGCCCACGCCGTAGACGGCGTAGACACCGGCGTCCTCGCCCGGGGCGGCGGCCGGGGTGATCTGGCGCTGGATGGACAGGTCCTTGGGATCGAGCTTGAGCAGCTGCGAGACCTTGACCGGCGGGCGGCCCACGGCCGATGTGACGAAGAGGGCGCCGGTCTTGGCGCTGCTGTCCACCTGGTAGAGGCCGGGGACCAGTTTGACCGCGGTGAGGCTATAGGCCTCGGCGCCGGACAGCGGCACCACCGGCGAGACCTTGAGCGGGAAGACCGCGGCGCCCGAGGGCTGGGCGGTGCTGATGACGATGGGGTGCTGGCCGGGTGTGGCGTCTTCGGGGATGCGCAGGGTCGCCTTGAAGTTGCCCTGGGCGTCGGCCACATAGGCGGCGTCGGGGTTGAGCGCCACGCCACCGCGCGACAGGGTGATCTGCTGACCGGGGGTGAAGCCACGGCCGTCCAGCGCGACCTCGCTGCCGGCCAGGATGGCGGTGCCGGTGACGGGACTGGCCTTGATCTCGCCGTGGTAGTCCGGATCGGGGGCTTCGAAGCTGGAGCGCGCCTGGGCGGCTTGCCCGCCCAGCGCCAGCAGGGCGGCCAGCAGGGTGACGGAAAAGACGCGCCGGCCCTTGGCCGAAGACGCTGGAGCGATGTTCATCAGGGATTCCTTGTAGCGGCGATCAAGATACCCGCGCCAGAGCGCCGGGCAGCGGAGGCCCTCCTGGGCTAGGTCATGTTAAGGCGAAAGCGAAATACTTGCATTTAGATTTGCAGGTTTTACGCTTTGTCGCTGTCCGGCGTATCGAGGGTGCGCTGCATCAGGCAGGCGCCGGCGCCATAGCCGGCCAGCTTGGCCTCGAGCGCGGCGTCGGCCGGAACCGGGTGATAGTGATGGCGCTGCCAGTAGCCGATGGCGTTGGACAGCGACACCAGCCGCCCCTGGCGCAGGCGGGCGCGTCGGGCCTGGCCCTTGGCGTGGCGATAGAGCCGCCCGGCCACGCCCTGGCCCTGGGCGGCGGGATGCACGGCGCAGTCGTGCAGGAACCAGGTCGAGGCCGCGCCCGGCAGCTGCTCCAGGCGGGCGCCCAGCACCGGTGGCAGGCCGTCGTCCCAGGGATAGGCGATCAGATAGCCCTGCAGCCGCGCCTCGGCGTCCAGGGCCGCCCAGCAGTGTTCCGGGGCGAGCTCCAGGCGATTGGCGTAGAAGGCGTGGTCTTCGAGCAGGTCGGCGGGGTAGTTGGCCGCCTGGATGGCGAGGACGGCCGGGAGGTCGGCGGGACGCAGCGGGCGTATCGAAGGCATGACGAGGCGGGGGAAAAGGTCCGGCCGGGCAGTATGGTCACTGCCCGGCCGGGAGGCAAACGCCTCGGAGCCGTGGGTGGTGAGTCCCGTCGCTAGCCTGCGCCTTGGCGCGGGGACCTGGATTCCAGCGGCGACCTTGGCGTGCCTGGCGCCGCCGCCGGCCCTAGGCCTTGGCGATCAGCCGCGAGTTGCGCTCGTTCCTGAAGTGCAGATCTTCGATCCGCTGGGTCGCGGTCTCGGCTTCCTGGCGGGCGGCGAGGATGAGGTCGTGGTGCGGGGACTTGGCGCAGACCGGGTCGGCGTTGCGTGCATCGCCGGTGAGCATGAAGGCCTGGCAGCGGCAGCCGCCGTAGTCCTTTTCCTTCTCGTCGCAGGAGCGGCAGGGCTCGGGCATCCAGTCGTAGCCGCGGTAGACGTTGAAGCCGAAGGAGTCGTACCAGATGTGCCTGAGGTCCTGCTCCTTCACGTTGGGGAAGGCGATGGGCATCTGCCGGGCGCCGTGGCAGGGCAGGGCGGTGCCGTCCGGCGTGATGGTCAGGAACAGCTTGCCCCAGCCGTCCATGCAGGCCTTGGGGCGCTCTTCGTAGTAGTCCGGGGTGACGAAGATCAGCTTGCAGGGGTGGTTCTCGGCCTTGAGGCGCGCGCGGTAGTCATTGGTGATGCCTTCGGCGCGCTCCAGTTGGGCCCTGGTCGGCAGGAGACCGGCGCGATTGCGCTCGGCCCAGCCGTAGAACTGGCAGGTGGCGAGTTCGACGAAGTCGGCTTCCAGGGCCAGGCAGAGGTCGATGATCTGGTCGATGCGATCGATGTTGTGCCTGTGGGTGACGAAGTTGAGCACCATGGGATAGCCATGGGCCTTGACCGCCTTGGCCATGGCCAGCTTCTGGGCGAAGGCCTTCCTGGAGCCGGCCAGCAGGTTGTTCACCTGTTCATCGCTGGCCTGGAAGCTGATCTGGATATGGTCCAGGCCGGCTTCCTTGAATTCGGCGATGCGCGCCTCGGTGAGGCCGATGCCGGAGGTGATGAGGTTGGTGTAGTAGCCCAGCCGGCGCGCCTCGCGGATCAGTTCGGCGAGGTCCTGGCGCACCAGGGGCTCGCCGCCGGAAAAGCCGATCTGGGCGGCGCCCATCTCCCGCGCCTCGGCCATCACCTTGAACCACTGTTCGGTGGTCAGCTCACGACCCTGGGCGGCGAAGTCCAGGGGATTGGAGCAATAGGGGCACTGCAGCGGACAGCGATAGGTGACCTCGGCCAGCAGCCACAGCGGCAGGCCGACGTTGTGCTTGCCTATCGCCGGTGGCTGCGGGAGTTGCATGGGCACTCCAGGCAATTGAGAAGTGCCTGCGCTCGGTGATGCAGCGTTAGAAACCCGCTCGGAATGCTCATTTACCATTTGTAAACTCCGCTTCCTCGCGGGTTTCTGCCTTGCCTAACCTTCGCTCGGCGACTTCTCGAATAAGGCTTAGCCGAGCAGGAGCCAGTGCTCTGCACGAGCGACCTCCATGAATTGTTCGACGTCGGCGCCCAGCTCGGGCACGCCGGGGAAGCGTTCGTCGAGGACGGCGATGATGGCGGCCACGTCACGCTGGCCGTCGATCAGCTCGCCGATGGCGGCGGCGCTGTCGTTGAGCTTGATCATGCCCTCGGGATAGAGCAGCACATGGGCGTCCTGCGCCGGCTCGAACTGGAAGCGATAGCCGGGGCGCCAGCGCGGCACCTGGGTGCGGTCGAAGCTCATAGGTCGATTCCTCGGTGCCAGCGGCGCTCGGCGGTGACGCTGTGATAGGGCGGGCGGTGCAGTTCGTAGGCCATGCTCATGGCGTCGAGCATGGTCCAGAGGATGTCCAGCTTGAACTGCAGGATCTCCAGCATGCGCTGCTGGGACTCCCAGGTTGTGTAGTGCTGCAGGGTGATCTGCAGACCGTGCTCGACGTCGCGGCGGGCCTGGCCCAGGCGGGTGCGGAAGTACTCGTAGCCGGCCGGATCGATCCAGGGATAGTGGGTCGGCCAGGCGTCCAGGCGCGACTGGTGGATCTGCGGCGCGAACAGTTCGGTCAGGGAGCTGCTGGCGGCTTCCTGCCAGGAGGCGCGACGGGCGAAGTTGACGTAGGCGTCCACTGCGAAGCGCACCCCGGGCAGCACCAGTTCCTGGGAGAGCACCTGCTCGCGATCCAGGCCGGTGGCCTCGGCCAGGCGCAGCCAGGCCTCGATGCCGCCTTCGCTGCCGGGCTCGCCATCGTGGTCGAGGATGCGCTGCACCCATTCGCGACGGATCTCGCGATCCGGGCAGTTGGCCAGGATGGCGGCGTCCTTGAGCGGGATGTTGACCTGGTAGTAGAAGCGGTTGGCCACCCAGCCCTGGATCTGCTCGCGGCTGGCGCGGCCCTGGTACATGGCCACGTGATAGGGGTGGTGGATGTGGTAGAGCTCGCCCTTGGCGCGCAGGGCGGCTTCGAATTCGGCGGGCGTAAGGGCGTCGGGCATGGCGTTCACAACTCGATGGACATGCCGTCCCAGGCGACTTCCACGCCCTGGCGCGCGACGATGGCGCGCTCGGGGGAGTCTTCGTCCAGGATCGGATTGGTGTTGTTGATGTGGATCAGCACCTTGCGCTGGCGCTCGAAGCCGGCCAGCACCTCCAGCATGCCGCCGGGGCCGCTCTGCGGCAGGTGGCCCATCTCGGTGCCGGTGCGGGTGCCCACGCCGCGACGCTGCATCTCGTCGTCGGTCCAGAGGGTGCCGTCCACCAGCAGGCAGTCGGCCTGGCCCATCAGCTCCAGCAGGGCGGCGTCCGGCTGGCCCAGGCCCGGGGCATAGAACAGCTTGCCGCCGGTGCGTCGGTCGTGGACCAGCAGCCCCAGGTTGTCGCCCGGGTGCGGATCGTGGCGATGGGGCGAATAGGGCGGCGCGGCGCTGCGCAGCGGGAAGGGCGTGAATTCCAGATTCGGACAGGCCGGGATGGTGAAGCTGCCGCTCAGGGCGATGGGCTGCCAGCTGAGCCCGCCGTTCCAGTGTTCGAGCATGTTGAACAGCGGAAAGCCGGTGGTGAGGTCCTGGTGGACCATCTCGGTGCACCAGACCTCGTGGGGGCAGCCTTCGCGCAGGCTGAGCAGGCCGGTGGTGTGGTCGATCTGGCTGTCCAGCAGGACGATGGCGCGGATGCCGGTGTCACGCAGGGCCCGCGCCGGTTGCAGCGGGGCGAAGCCGGCCAGCTGGGCGCGGATGTCGGGCGAGGCGTTGCACAGGATCCAGTTCACCCCGTCGTCGGACAGGGCGATGGAAGACTGGGTACGGGCCTGGGCCCTGAGGGTGCCCTTGCGGAAGCCGTCGCAATTGACGCAATTGCAGTTCCACTGGGGAAAGCCACCGCCGGCGGCGGAGCCGAGAATCTGGATATGCATGGGAAAGGCTAAACCTGGAAAAAGTACGCCCCGGCGAACCGGGGCGTGGGGCGCATCAACGGTTGGCGAAGTACATGGTGACTTCGAAGCCGATGCGCAGGTCAGTGTAAGCAGGCTTGGTCCACATGGGAGGTCTCCTCTTTTGACTGCGAAAGCCGGAAGGATCCGGTCGTCAAGTCTAACAAATGTTACCTAGCTAAGGGTTTTTGCCGCGACGAATCGCTGGCGGTCCGGCGGACATAACTGTCTTACCGATCCTGCAACAGATTGACCGCCAAGGCCGGCCGACGCTCCCGGGAAAGTGTTGAAAGCTATGACATCCAGCCGGATGGCGCGCGGGCATTGGCCAGGGCGAAGCGCGGCGCGTCGCTGGCGGTGAGTTGTTGCCAGGCCTGCTGCAGAGCCCCGTCATCCAGGGCGGCGAGGGCCTGCTGCAGGGGCGCGAGATCCAGCGCCCCGCTGCGCTGGAAGCCCCACCAGAGTCGCTCGGCCAGGGCGGCGCGCTGAGGGGTGGCGGGGCTGAAGTCGCGCCCCAGCTGACGGATGTCTTCTGCCAGCGTCGTGGCCTCGGCCTGCACCGCCTTGAGGCTGTCGGCCAGGCAGCCTTCGATTTCCGCGAGGATCTCCGCTGCCCGGGCCTGGGGCGACTGCACGCCGATCAGCAGGCCGCCGTGATCGCCCAGCAGGCGATAGGCGGAAAACACCGCATAGCCCAGTTGTCGCTCGCTGCGCAGGCGCTGGAACAGCGGTCCTTGCAGGCGCGCTGCGAGCAGTCGCCAGGCCGCTTCGGTAGCGGGGCGCGCATCGGGTTGCGGACAGAACAGCAGCAGCGCCTGCTGGGCATCGGCGCTGGGTTCGTGGTGCCAGTGGCGACCGGTGCAGCCCGGCGTTTCGCCCAGCGGCTCTGCCCGGGGCTGAGGTGGCGGCGTGAGGACGGCCAGGGACGCCTGCGCCGCCTGGGGCAGGCCGCAGGCCAGGGCCTGCCAGCGCGGGTCTGCTTCATTGCTAGTCAGCGGCATGACCGCATTTAGTCGCTCGGGCAGGACCTTGAGCAACTGGCGGATCAGCATGGGCTCGATCGAGGCTGCGGGGAGCGGCTGGGAAAGGTCCAGCGCGTTCGTCAGGCGGCCGAGCGCCTGCTCCAGCACCGCCGGCAGCGCCATGGCCCAGCCCTGTAGCCGCAATTCCCAAGGTGCCCCGGGCGGACTCCAGCGCAGGGTGACGCCCGCTTCGGCGGCCAGCCGGGGCAGCGTGCCCAGTACCCGGACGTCGGGCGCGACCGGTGCCGGTCCCGGCCATTGCCAGCGCAAAAACAGCAGGCCTTCGCGCCGCTGGGGGGCGAGGGCCTGGCTGATCGGCCAGAACTGCCTCGTCGGGGCGCTCGGCGTGACGGGATCGGCGAGCAAAGGATTGATCGGAGGGAGGGCAAAGGGGACGGCGACGGGAGCTGTTGTGCACGGGGAGTCGACCAGGCCGGCGGCGAAACCGCTGAGGCGCTGCGGGACCAGTTGCGCGAGCAGCCGGGGCCAGGCGGCCTGGGCGGCCGGGGAGAGCGCCGGTTGTGGCCAGGCGTTTCCTGGCCGATCCAGCCAGAGGCGTTCACCTAGGCGCCTTGCCAGTGCCAGGGCGGGTAGGGTGGCCCAGAGGCGCTGGGTGCGTTCGGCGTGGCCCTGCTGCAGTGCGGCAAGGGGCGTCTGGCGCAGGGCGTCCAGCCAGGGGCACAGGAGGCCGGTCAGGTGGCTCGGGCTGGCCTGGGGGCCGGGCACCAGATCCAGCCGGAGCAGGCCCTGGCGGGCCTGGCGATAGGGCCAGGCGAGGCTCAGTCGTTCGGCCTGGCCCGCTTGGCGCAGGAGGGCGGGCAGGCCGCCGGGATGGTCGCCGAGCAGCAGGGTTTCCAGCAACTCCGTCGCTTCCCAGCTGCCGGGTGGCAGATCGTCGAGGGCGAATTGCACGGCCAGCGTCGGGGGCGTTGTGGCGGTGGTCTGCCAGCGTTCGCCTGCAGCCGGGAGCGCTTGGGGCGTTATGGAGCTGGGCGCCTGGCCAGGGGGCAGCAGGGCGCCCTGTTCCCGGGCCAGGTCGGCCAATTCGGCCAGCGGTTGCGGCCCGGCCAGCACCAGCAGTGCATTGTCGGCCCGGTAGTGCTGGCGCTGGAAGTCGCGCAGGGCGGCCTGGAAGGTTGAGCTCTGCAGCGGCAGGCTGTAACGGTTGCCGGCATGGAAGCCGGCGGCCGGATGGTCGGCGGGCAGGCCGGCGGCCAGGGCCAGGTCGCGGCGGGTATCGGCGCTGCGTGACCAGGCGATGAACTCGGCGTGCAGCACCTCGCGCTCGCGGCGCTGGGCGTCGGCTGCCAGCAGGGGCGCGGCGAGCATGTCCAGCAACCGGGCGAGCCCGGCGGCCAGGTGCTCGGGGGCCAGGGCGAAAAAGAAGTCGGTGGTGGTCTCGCGAGTGCTGGCGTTGAGTTCGCCGCCGAGGCGCTGCACCAGTGGCATCAGGCCGTCCGCCGCCGGATAGCGCCGGCTGCCGAGAAAGAACAGGTGTTCGAGAAAGTGCGCCAGCCCCGGAAAGGCCCGCGGCGCCTGGTGACTGCCGGCGCCGATGCGCACCAGGGCGGCGGCCTGGGGCAGCTCGGGGTCGTGCAGCAGGGCGACGGCCAGGCCGTTGGCCAGGCGCAGCCGGCGATGGAGGGGGGTGGAGGTGGGCATGGGGGTAGCTTAACCGAGTCGGGTGGAGGGGATGGAGCGGGTTTGCCCTCACCCCGGCCCTCTCCCCAACCCTCTCCCAAGGGGAGAGGGGGAGTTCGCTGCGCGGTCTCGACACCGTAGCGTGGAAAACGGCGCAGCCTTTTCCACTGGAGCCCTGGGTGCCAGGGGGCTCTCGTCCCCGTTCCCTTCCGGAAGGAGCAAAGCTCTTTTCATGGAAAGAAAAAATCCAGGCGAAAAAAATCCCGGCTGGGCCGGGATTTCGGGGTGGGGCGAGGGGGATTCCAACAGGATGTCAAAAATGCTCGAAGCATCCTCGCCCCGGACCCTCTCCCGAAGGAGAGGGGAGCTCGGGCGCGGGCGCCCTTACTTCTTCTCGGGCAGGGCGAAGGCCATCACGTAGTCACCCTGCTTGGTGCCCAGCGAGCCATGGCCGCCGGCATAGACCAGCACGTACTGGCGACCGTCCTTGCCGGTGTAGGTCATGGGGGTGGTCTGGCCACCGGCCGGCAGGCGGCCTTTCCACAGTTCCTTGCCGTTCTTCACGTCATAGGCGCGCAGGTACTGGTCCAGGGTGCCGCTCAGGAAGGCCACGCCACCAGCAGTGGTGACGGTGCCGCCCAGGCTGGGCACACCCATGGGCAGGGGCAGCGGAACCGGCGAGTTGTCGCGCACGGTGCCGTTCTTGTGCTTGTAGACCAGCTTGCCGGTGGTCAGGTCGAGACCCGCCACGTAGCCCCAGGCGGGTGCTTGGCAGGGCAGGCCCAGGGGCGACAGGAAGGCCGACAGGATCACGCCGTAGGGCGCGCCCTTGTTGGGCTGGATGCCCTCGGTCTCGCTCTTGCGCGCCGGCTGGTTGGCGATCTCTTCACGCGGTACCAGCTTGGAGGTGAAGGCCATGTAGCTGGGGTTGAGGAAGGCGATCTGACGCACCGGATCGACCGAGATGCCGCCCCAGTCGAACACGCCGAAGTTACCCGGGTAGACGATCGAGCCCTGGGTGGACGGCGGGGTGTAGATGCCCTCGTAGCGGTGCTCGCGGAAGGCGATGCGGCACAGCGCCTGGTCGAAGGGCGTACCGCCCCACATGTCGCTTTCCTTGAGGGTCGGCGCGGCCAGGTTGACCGAGGAGACCGGCTGGGTCGGCGAGGTGTGGTCGCCTTCCACCGCGCCCTGGGGCACCGGGGTTTCGGTGATCGGGTAGATGGGCTGACCGTTGGTGCGGTCCAGCACATAGATGCTGCCCTGCTTGGTCGAGGCCATCAGCGCGGGTTTCACGCCGCCTTCGGTCTTGATGTCCACCAGGGTCGGCTGACCGCCCACGTCCATGTCCCAGAGGTCATGGTGGGTGAACTGATAGTTCCAGCGCACCTTGCCGGTGGCGATGTCGAGGGCGACCACGCCGGCGCTGTACTTCTCGGAGGCCGGGGTACGGTCACCGCCCCACTGGTCGGGCATCTGGTTGCCCATGGGCAGATAGACCATGCCGACCTTTTCGTCGACGGCCATCATCGACCACATGTTGGGCGAGTTGCGGGTGTAGATGCCGTCGGCGGCGATGGGCGCGGTGGCGTCCGGATTGCCGCTGTCCCAGTTCCACACCAGCTTGCCGGTGTGCACGTCGTAGGCGCGGATCACGCCGGACGGCTCGTCGGTGGAGACGTTGTCGGTGACGTGGCCACCGATGATCACCAGGTTGCGGGTCACCGCCGGCGGCGAGGTGGAGTAGTAGCCGCCGGGCGTGAAGCTGCCCATGTTGGCGGTCAGGTCGACCTGGCCGTTGTCGCCGAAGTCGCTGCACACCTTGCCGGTGTCGGCGTTGATGGCGATCAGGCGGGTGTCGGCGGTGGGCAGGAACAGGCGGCGCGGGCAGCTGCTGGCGGCCGGGGTGCTCTGCTCGTCGACCGGGACGGCGCTGCCGGTGGCCGGGCTCTGGCCCGCGGTGGTGGTGCCGGCATAGGTGGCGTCGTCGTGGTAGGCCACGCCGCGGCAGGTCATGTGCGCCCAGCCCTTGAAGCTGTCGGCGTGCTGAGTGCTCAGCTTGGGATCGAAGCGCCAGATTTCCTTGCCGCTGTCGGGATCCACGGCGATCACCTGGCTGTGCGGCGTGCAGACATAGAGCTTGCCGTTGACCTTGAGCGGGGTGTTTTCCGCGGTGGTCTCCTGGGGATCGTTCGGGCCGGGGATGTCGCCGGTACGGAAGGTCCAGGCCGGTTGCAGCTCCTTCACGTTGTTGACGTCGATCTGCTTGAGCGGCGAGTAGCGATCACCGAAGGCGGTGCGGCCATAGGACGGCCAGTCGCCATCGGCGGCGGTCGGCGCGGCGCTCTGGGTGCCGGCGGTGTCGCGGCCCAGGTCACCGTCCAGACGGTTGTAGTTGACGAACTGGGCGACCAGGGCGACGACCGCAGCGATCACCAGGGAGCCGACCAGCGGCAGGCCGCCGCTGCGGCTGTCCAGCGGACGGCGGAACACCGGGATCAGGAGCACCAGGCCAAGGACGAACCAGAGCGCCAGGCGCGGCACCAGCTGCCACCAGTCGAACTGGACTTCCAGTACGGCCCAGG
Organism: Pseudomonas sp. HR1; assembly: GCF_030175875.1. NCBI lineage: Bacteria > Pseudomonadati > Pseudomonadota > Gammaproteobacteria > Pseudomonadales > Pseudomonadaceae > Pseudomonas > Pseudomonas sp. HR1. Next base: position 413,158 of record NZ_JASNRF010000001.1, on the reverse strand, counting down.
CGGTGGACATCACCAGGAAGAAGGCATAGACCCAGACCCCGCTGGCCCGCCGGATGCACAGCAGGTAACCACTCAGGGCAAGCAGCACGCCGCCGCCGAGGTAGTACAGGGAGCCCCCGAGGGTGGCCAGTTTGATGCCCAGCCCCAAGAGGGCCAGGCCCAGGAGGATGAACAGGATGCCGAGTAACCTGGCAGGCAGGCCTCCCGGTCTCGCGTTGGAAGTGACAGTCATGGCAGCGCTCGCAATGCAATCGTGAAAAGAGACTTCGACTCGATCGACGACATCGCAAATCGGAACCGCATGCGGATCTGTCGTCTGCTACGTCTGAACCTGTTGTCTGTCTTATTGTTCCACCCCTTCGCCGGCTTCCCTGGCAGGAAGTTAGAGCGGTCGCGCTGAGGCGAAGCGGGGGATGGATCGGGGGCGTCGTCTGAATCGGGCGGGTAGATAGTAAGCTAAGCATTGACTGATGTCACTTCGCGATGACGGAAGGAAGGGCCCCGTGGCGCGCCGTGCCTGCTACCATCGCGAGCCGTTTCCGCGATGCCCTCCGCCATGTCCGACGTGCTTGCCCTGGTCCAGGCGACCTTCGACGTCACCGCCCCGGTCTTCGCCCTGGTGCTGCTGGGCTGCGTGCTCAAGCGGCTGGGCTGGATCGACACCCCCTTCATCAACACCGCCTCGGCCCTGGTGTTTCGCGCCACCATGCCGACCCTGCTGTTTCTCGGCATCCTCAAGGCCGATCTCGGCGAGGCGCTGCAGCCGCTGCTGCTGGGCTATTTCGCTCTGGCCACGGTGGTGAGTTTCCTGGCCGCCTGGGGCTGGGCGATCTGGCGCTGTCCCCATGCCGATCGCGGGGTCTATGTGCAGGGCGCCTTTCGCGGCAACTGCGGCATCGTCGGCCTGGCCCTGGCGGCGACCCAGTACGGCGACTATGGGCTGTCGGTGGGCGGGATCATGGCCGGCATGGTCATCCTCTTCTACAACGTGCTCTCGGCCATCGTGCTGGCGCTCTACAGTCCGCACCTGGAGGCCAACTGGCGCACCCTGCTGCGCAGCATCCTCGGCAATCCACTGATCATTGGCATCCTGCTGGCGATTCCCTTCGCCTATTTCCAATGGCAATTGCCGCGCTGGCTGGACACCTCGGCGCGCTATTTCGCCGGGCTCACCCTGCCGCTGGCGCTGATGTGCATCGGCGCCACCCTATCGCTGGCCTCGCTGCGCGAGAGCAGCGGTCTGGCGGTGGGCGCCAGCCTGTGGAAGATCGTCTGGATTCCGCTGCTGGGCGTGCTGGGCGCCCTGGCGCTGGGCATCCAGGGACCGGCGCTGGGCATTCTCTTTCTCTACCTCGGTTGCCCGACGGCGGCGTCGAGTTTCGTCATGGCCCGCGCCGCCGGCAGCAATGCCCAGCTGGCAGCGACCATCGTGGTGCTCAGTACCCTGGGCGGGATGCTGACCACCAATCTGGGGTTGCTACTGCTGAAAGGTTTCAGCCTGCTGTAGGGCACGCCGCCCAGACATCGGCGTTGTGAGAACGTTTATCGGTTGGCGCCAGCTAAAAGTCGGATTTATGCGTAATAGTGCGGCCTCGACCGTCCCCGGTCGATTTGCCCTCTCGATGCCTATCGCAATAAGTATGTGCGAGGAGAGCGGCCGCCCACTCCCCAAGTCTTACGTGTGGTAACCATGAAACGCTCGCTCCAATTCAGCCACAAGATCCTGCTGGCGGCCGCCCTGGTGGTGACCCTGGCCCTGGCCGGCTTCGCCAGCTTCAACGCCTATCTGCAGCGCCAGGCCATCACCCAGAGTCTCGAAGCCTCGCTGGGCGAGATCGGCCGCATCACCGCCGGCAACATCGCCTACTGGCTGGACGCGCGGGTCAAGCTGATCGACAGCCAGGCCCAGGCGCTCAGCCGCGACAGCAGCCCGGCCAACGTGGTGGGCCTGCTGGAAGAGAAGCTCTACACGAGCAACTTCGATTCCACCTACCTGGGAGAGGTCGACGGCACCTTCACCGACCGCCCCCATACCCCCATGGAGGCCGGTTACGATGCCCGCCAGCGCGACTGGTACAAGGCCGCGGTCAGCGCCGGCGGTCCCATCCTCACCGAGCCCTACCTGACCGCGCCGCCGCAGAGCTTTCTGTGCATCACCATTGCCGCGCCGGTCCTGCAGAACGGCAAGCTGATCGGCGTGGTGGCCGGCGACCTGGTGATGGACAGCCTGATGAAGATGATCACCTCGCTGGACGCCGGCGGTCTGGGCGAAGCCTTCCTGGTGGACGGCGACGGCAAGATCCTGGTCAGCAGCCACGCCGACCAGGTGCTGAAATCGCTTAAGGAGGTCTTCCCGGAGCAGACCCCGACCCTGGCCCCGGGCTTCCATCACGTCCTGCAGAACGGCAGCGAGCGGCTGGTGAGCTTTACCCCGGTCGCGGGCCTGCCCTCGGTCAAGTGGTATCTGGCCCTGTCCATCGACCAGGCCAAGGCCTATGCCCCGGTGACCCAGGCGCGCAACCTGGCCATCGTCGCCACCCTGGTGGCGGTGTTCGCCATCATCCTGCTGCTGGGCTTCCTCATCCGCGTCCTGCTGCGCCCGCTGCATGACCTGACCCGCGCCATGGACGACATCGCCGAAGGCGAGGGCGATCTGACCCGCCGCCTGCCGGTGCAGTCCCGCGACGAATTCGGCGCCCTGGCCGAAGCCTTCAACCACTTCGTGGCGCGCATCCACACCTCGATCCGCGACGTGGCCCAGAGCACCGGCGAACTCAACCAGGGCACCCGCCGGGTGCTGGAGGCCTCGCAGTCGTCCATGCAGCAGTCCGACATCCAGGCCCAGCGCACCACCAGCGTGGCCGCGGCGATCAACGAACTGGGCGCCGCCGCCCAGGAGATCGCCCGCAACGCCGCCCATGCCTCCGGCGAGGCCAGCACGGCGCGCGCCCAGGGCGAAGAGGGCCGCGAGGTGCTCGACGAAGCCCTGCACGCCATGCAGGCACTGTCGAGCAAGATCGGCACCAGTTGCGAGCATATCGAAGCGCTCAACGGCAAGACCGCCAATATCGGCCAGATCCTCGAGGTCATCCGCGGCATCTCCGAGCAGACCAACCTGCTGGCGCTCAACGCCGCCATCGAGGCGGCGCGGGCCGGTGAGGCCGGGCGTGGTTTCGCCGTGGTGGCCGACGAGGTGCGTTCCCTGGCCAGCCGTACCCAGAGTTCGGCGCAGCAGATCCAGCAGATGATCGAGGAGCTGCAGAGCGGTTCGCGCGACGCCGTGGCCCTGATGCAGGAAAGCCAGCGGCAGAGCGCCCACAGCATGCAGGTGGCCAAGCGCGCCGGCGAGCGCCTGGGCAGCGTGACCGAGCGCATCGGCGAGATCGACGGCCAGAACCAGTCCGTCGCGACGGCGACCGAGGAACAGACCTCGGTGGTGGAGACCCTGAACATGGACATCAGCGAGATCAACCTGCTGAACCAGCAGGGCGTCGACAACCTCCAGGCCACCCTGGCGGCCTGTACCGCCCTGGAAGCCGAAGCCGGGCGTCTGCAACGGCTGGTGGGCGGCTTCCGGATCTAGAGCGGTTGGCTGCAATAGGTCGCCGCTACGCTCAAGTAGTCTGAGTAATGCCCGATAAATAGTGCGATAGCCATGCCCTGAATCCGGCATGGCTCCCTAGCTACGGACGCAGACCTGTATGAAGCGACACCTGAAATTCAGCCACAAGATCCTGCTGGTCGCGGCGCTGGTGATCACCACCGCGCTGGCCGCTTCCGCCGGTTTCAATGCCTATCTGCAACGCCAGGCCATCGACCAGAGCCTGAGTGCCAACCTCGCGGAAACCGGGCGGGTCACCGCCGGCAACATCGCCTACTGGCTGGACGCGCGGGTCAAGCTCATCGAAGGCGAAGCCCAGACCCTGGCGCGCGATCGTTCGCCCGAAGGCCTGGTCGGTCTGCTGGACCAGAAGATCTACACGGGCACCTTCGATTCCACCTACCTGGGCGAAGTGGATGGCACCTACACCACCCGTCCGCTGCGCAGCCTGCCGGCCGGCTACGACCCGCGCAAGCGGCCCTGGTACGCGGCCGCCACCGCCGCCGGCACCACGGTGCTGACCCCGCCCTATATCTTCGCCTCCTCCGGCCAGCTAGGCGTGACCATCGCTACCCCGCTGCAGCGTGACGGCCAGCTGGCCGGCGTGGTGGCCGGTGACCTCAACCTCTCGGCGCTGGTGGAAATCATCACCTCGCTCAACGTCGGCGGCCTCGGCGAAGCCTTCCTGGTCGACGGCGACGGCAAGGTGCTGGTCAGCAGCCATCCCGAGCAGGTGCTCAAGACCCTCAAGGACGTCTTCCCCGAGCAGACCCCATCCCTGCAGCCCGGTCTGCACGCCGTCACCCAGAATGGCAGCGACCGCCTGGTGAGCTTCACCCCGGTCAATGGCCTGCCCTCGGTCAAGTGGTACCTGGGCCTGTCCATCGACCAGGCCAAGGCCTATGCCCCGGTGACCCAGGCCCGCAACCTGGCCATCGTCGCCACCGTGGTGGCGGTGATCGCCATCATCCTGCTGCTGGGGCTGCTGATCCGCGTCCTGCTGCGCCCGCTGCATGACCTGACCCGCGCCATGGCCGACATCGCCGAAGGCGAGGGCGACCTGACCCGCCGCCTGCCCGTACAGGCGCAGGACGAATTCGGCGCCCTGGCCGAGGCCTTCAACAAGTTCGTGGCGCGCATCCACACCTCGATCCGTGACGTGGCCCAGACCACTTGCGAGCTGAATCAGAGCACTCGGCGCGTGCTGGAGTCTTCGCAATCGTCCATGCAGCAGTCGGACCTCCAGGCCCAGCGCACCACCAGCGTGGCCGCGGCGATCAACGAATTGGGCGCCGCCGCCCAGGAGATCGCCCGCAATGCCGCCCATGCCTCCGGCGAGGCCAGCACGGCGCGTGCCCAGGGCGAAGAGGGCCGCGAGGTGCTCGACGAAGCCCTGCACGCCATGCAGGCACTGTCGAGCAAGATCGGCACCAGTTGCGAGCATATCGAAGCGCTCAACGGCAAGACCGCCAACATCGGCCAGATCCTCGAAGTCATCCGCGGCATCTCCGAGCAGACCAACCTGCTGGCGCTCAACGCCGCCATCGAGGCGGCGCGGGCCGGTGAGGCCGGGCGTGGTTTCGCCGTGGTGGCCGACGAGGTGCGTTCCCTGGCCAGCCGTACCCAGAGTTCGGCGCAGCAGATCCAGCAGATGATCGAGGAGCTGCAGACCGGCTCGCGCGACGCCGTGGCCCTGATGCAGGAAAGCCAGCGGCAGAGCGCCCACAGCATGCAGGTGGCCAAGAGCGCCGGCGAGCGGCTGGGCAGCGTGACCGAGCGCATCGGCGAGATCGACGGCCAGAACCAGTCCGTCGCGACGGCGACCGAGGAGCAGACCTCGGTGGTAGAGACCCTGAACATGGACATCAGCGAGATCAACCTGCTGAATCAGCAGGGCGTCGACAACCTCCAGGCCACCCTGGCGGCCTGTACCGCCCTGGAAGCCGAGGCCGGTCGCCTGCAGCGCCTGGTGGGTGGCTTCCGCATCTGATTCGCGCGAAAAGTCCGCTAAAAGGGAGAGTCGACGTCAGGTCGGCTCTCCCTTTTTGCTGTCCGGAAGGTCAGGAAGACTTGCGTGAATGCCGATCTTTCCTCGACCACTCGTCAGAAACAGTAAAACTAATTAGCGCGTGAACTTGCTCTGGACTGCCGCTTTGCACGCACCCGCCGCTGCGCTTCAGCCCGGCGGCCGATCCGCGGTATCAAGAAAGCCTTTTTTCCCGCCGATGGGCTAGCTGTTACCGCCAGGTCTGGTGGAGGCCCCGTTCCGTTCGCGCTTCCCGCTCCTGGCACCGCCTAACCAACGGCGTGGCACCTTTTGCCACCAGGGGCTCCATGTTCAGCAGGCTGTGCAAATCCTCTCGCGTACGCTGGAGTCTCGGCGTCTTTCTGTTCGGCGTCCTGCTGACCAGCCTGACCATGCGCCATCTGACCGAGCGCAACGATCAGCAGGTGCGCAGCGCCCTCGACGACGTCGCCGACGACGTTCGCGATCAGGTGCTGGACCGGCTGCGCATCTACGAATACAGCCTGATCGGCATGCGCGATGTGGTGGTGGTCGCCGGGGGCGGTCTGTCGCGCGAGCTGCTCGGCGATTACGGGCGGGTCCACGACCTGGGCCAGGAGTTTCGCGGTGCCCGCGGCGTCGGCTTCATCCGCCGCGTGCCTGAGGGCGAGGAGGCCGCCTTTCTTGCCAAGGCCCGTGCCGATGGCGCGCCCGAGTTCACCATCCATCCCTTCGTCCCTCACGCAGGCGATCGCTATGTCGTCCAGTACCTGGAGCCCGCCTGGCGCAATCTGAAGGCCATCGGCATGGACGCGGCGTCCGATCCCATCCGCCGCGAGGCCGCCGTGCTGTCCATGCGGCACGCCGACATCCACCTCACCGGTCCGTTGCAGCTGCAGGCTTCCTCGCCGCCGGAGCCCGGCTTTCTGATGCTGCTGCCGATCTACCAGGGCGGACGCCCTCCGGTCGAGCCGGCCGCCCGCGAGGCGGCAACCCTGGGGTGGTCCTATGTGCCCCTGAGCATCGAGGAAATGTTCGGTAGCCTGCGCCTGAACATCCCCGGCGTCATCATCCGCCTGAGCGACGTGACCGTTCCCGAGGCGCCCAGCCTGTTCTATCGCCAGGGCGAGGACGAGCAGGAGGCCGAAGGGCTGTCCGAGCGACGGCTGGTGCAGGAGGTCTATGGCCGGCAATGGCAGCTGGCATTCACCGCCACCCCGACCTTCGTCGCCGCCCAGCACCTGGTTTCGGTGCCGCTGGTCCATCTGGTCGGCAAGCTGGTCAGCCTGCTGGCTGCCGGCCTCACCTTCGCCGTGCTGACCACGCGCCAGCGGCGGCGCCAGTATCAGCAGGACCAGGCCAACCTCACCGCGGTGGTGGAAAGCTCCTCCGACGGCATCATCAGCAAGGACCTCAACGGCGTGGTACTGAGCTGGAACCACGCGGCGGAAGAGCTGTTCGGCTATCCGGCCAGCGAAGCCGTGGGCCAGCGCCTGCTCGATCTGGTGGTGCCCACCGAACTGGAACACGAGGAGTGGTGGGTACTCGAACGCATCGGCCGAGGCGAGCCGGTGCCGCACTTCGAGACCCGTCGCCAGCACCGCGACGGTCACCTGATCGATGTGCTGGTCAGCGTCTCGCCCATGCGTGGCCGTGACGGCCGAGTGGTCGGCGCCTCCAAGACGGTGCGTGACATCTCGCTGCAGAAGGCCGCCCAGGCCGAGATCCTGGCGCTCAACGCCCGCCTGGAAGAGCAGGTGGCCCAGCGCACCGCCGAACTCAGCCAGACCAACCGCCTGCTCGGCGACGTGCTGCGCGCGGCCTCCGAGGTGGGCATCATCGCCACCGACCGCGACGGCCTGATCACCCTGTTCAACGAGGGCGCCGAGCGGCTGCTCGGCTATCGCGCCGAGGAGGTGGTGGGGCGCTGGCACGCCAGTGACCTCCATCTGCCGGAAGAACTGGCCACCCAGGGTGCGGCCCTGGAAGCCGAGTACGGCCTGCCGGTCGCCGGCTTTCGCGTGCTGGTGGAGCGCTCCGAGCGCACCGGCGCCGACGCCCGCGAGTGGACCTTCGTCCGCCGCGACGGCGAGCACCGCGACGTCAGCCTGGTGGTGACCACCATGCGCGACGCCGGCGGGCAGATCAGCGGCTACCTGGGCATCGCCTCGGACGTCACCGAACGCAAGGCCGCCGAGCAGGAACTGGCGGCCAGCCTGGCCCTGACCCGGGCGATCCTGGACACCGCGGTCAGCCCCATCGTCACCGTCGACAGCCAGGGCCTGGTGCGCTCCTTCAACCCGGCCGGCGAGCGCATCTTCGGCTATCGCGCCGCCGAGGTGGTGGGGCAACCGGTCCGCCGGCTGATCCCCGGCTACCTGGCCGGCTACGAAGCGCTGTTCAGCTGCCCGCAGGAGATCCCCGACGACCAGGCCAGCCCGCAGGGCCAGGAGATGGAAGGGCGCCGCGCGGATGGCAGCGTCTTCCCCCTCACCCTGAGCCTGGGGGTGATGTGGACCGACGGCGAGCGCCTGGCGGTGGCCATCATCGCCGACATCACCGAGCAGAGTCGCCAGCGCCAGGCGCTGCTGCAGGCCCGCGACCAGTTGACCATGGCCGCCGACGTCGCCCAGCTGGGCATCTGGTGCTGGCAGCCCGACACCGGCCAGGTGCAGTGCAACGACCGGATGTTCGAACTCTACGAGTGGACCGATGCCCAGCGCGCCGCCGGCATCACCTACAACGACTGGCGCTGCCGCGTGCACCCCGACGACCTGGCCAGCGCCGAAGAGCGCCTGGGCGCCGCCATGGCCGGGCGCGCGGTGTTCGATCCGGTGTTCCGCGTGCGCCGTCAGGACGGCTCGCTGCGCCACATCATCGCCGGCGCCCGCACCGAGCGGGATCCGCGCGGCCGGGTGCTGCGGGTGGTGGGCATCAACCGCGACATCACCGAACAGCTGGAGCTGGAGCACCGGCTGCGCGAGGAGCGCACCCGCGCCGACCTGGCCAGCCAGGCCAAGTCGTCCTTCCTGGCCAACATGAGCCACGAGATCCGTACGCCGATGAATGCCGTGCTGGGCATGCTGCAGCTGCTGCAACGCACCGCGCTCGACGCGCGCCAGGGCGACTATCTGACCAAGGCCCAGCAGGCGGCGCGTTCGCTGCTGGGGCTGCTCAACGACGTGCTGGACTACTCCAAGATCGAAGCCGGCAAGCTGCAGCTGGATGTCCATCCCTTCAGCCTGGAGCAGGTGCTGCGCAACCTGGGCGTGGTGCTCTCGGGCAACAGCGGCGAGAAGAACGTCGAGATCAACTACCACCTGGACGCCGGGCTGCCCACCGCCCTGATCGGCGACAGCCTGCGCCTGCAGCAGATCCTCATCAATCTGGCCGGCAACGCCCTCAAGTTCACCGAGGCGGGACAGGTACTGGTCAGCGTGCGCCAGCTGTCGCGAGCGGACGGTCAGCTGCGCCTGGAATTCTCGGTGCAGGACACCGGCATCGGTATCAGTCCGGCCCAGCAGGAACAGCTGTTCCAGGGCTTCACCCAGGCCGAGGCGTCGATCAGCCGGCGCTTCGGTGGTACCGGGCTGGGCCTGGCCATCTGCAAGCGCCTGGTGGAGCTGATGGATGGCCAGCTGCAGGTGGAAAGCGAACTGGGCGTGGGCAGCCGCTTCTGGTTCGATGCCGCCCTGGCGGTGGATAGCCAGGGCGAGGCCCAGCTGGCGCCGGTACGCCGACGGGTGCTGCTGGCCGACGACAACACCCTGGTTGGCGAGGTGCTGGTGGAGACCCTGGCGGCTCTCGGCTGGCAGGTGGATCTGGTCACCAGCGGCGCCGCCGCCCTGGCGCGGGTCGCCCAGGCCCAGCAGCAGGCACAGCCCTATGAGGCGGTGCTGATGGACTGGCGCATGCCCGACGGCGATGGCCTGCTGGCGGCCCGGCAGCTGCGTGAGCGGCAGGCCGACCACCGACCGAAGGTCATCATGCTCACCGGCTTCGGTCGCGACTTCCTTACCGAGGCCCAGCAGAGCGACGATGCGCCCTTCGACGACTACCTGACCAAGCCGGTGACCCCGGCGCAGATCGTCGAGGTGGTGGAGCGCGCTCTGGGCGCGGAGATCCCGGCCGGCGTGCACGCCGCCGCGGTGGTCGACGAAAGCCATCGCCTGGCCGGCCTGCGCCTGCTGGTGGTGGAAGATAACGCCCTCAACCGCCAGGTGGCCGCCGAGCTGCTGCTGGCCCAGGGCGCCCAGGTGGAACTGGCCGAAGGTGGCCTGGAAGGCGTCGAGCGGGTGCTTTCCGGCGCGCCGCTGGACGTGGTCATCATGGACATGCAGATGCCCGACATCGACGGCCTGGAAGCCACCCGCCGCATCCGCGCCGACGGGCGCTTCCGCACCCTGCCGATCCTGGCGATGACCGCCAACGCCTCCCACACCGATCGCGACGCCTGCCTGGCCGCCGGCATGGACGACCATATCGGCAAGCCCATCGACCTGGAATTGCTGGTCGCCCGTCTGCGGCGCCTGACCGGCCAGGAGGTGAGCGCCGCGCCCGCTGCCGCCCCGGTCATCGAGGATCGCCAGGTGGAGCCCCTGAGCATCGTCCTGCGCCGCTTTGGCGGCGATGCCCGGTTGTTCGGCTCGCTGCTGGAACGCTTCGCCGAGGATTCCGCCGGCCTGCTGGAAAGGCTCGCCCAGGCCTGGCATACCGCCGACAGCGAGGCGGCGGTGGCGGTACTACACTCCCTCAAGGGCAGCGCCGGCACCATGGGTGCCCAGCGCCTGGCCGCGCGCGCCGCCGAGGGCGAACGCGCCGGCAAGGCCGGAGCAGGTGTCCCCACGGAGGTGGCGGTGGAATTGACGACCCTGCGACAACTGCTCGACGAAGCCCTCGGCGAATTGCGCGGTGCCCTGGCCGAGGTCCTGCCGCCGCCCGTCATTGCCGAAACCACAGCCGCCACCCCCACCGACACCCAGGTGGACTGGCGCGCACGCCTGAACGAACTCGAAGAGTTGCTCAGCCAGGGCAATCTCGACGCCCTGGCGCTGATCGCCGAGCTGCCCGTGCACTGCCGCGCCGAAGCCCAGGTGCGCTACGACCTCTTGCGCGCCCAGGTCGAGACCCTCGACTTCGCCGCGGCGCTCACCACCCTGCCTGACCTGAAGGAAGCCCTATGACTCCGCCGACCGCCGAGGCCGCCGGACGGCGCAGCAAACCCAAACTGCTGATCGTCGACGACCAACCGCTGAACATCCGCATCCTCCACGAACTCTTTCGCCAGGATTGCGAGACGCTGATGGCCACCAGTGGCGCCCAGGCCCTGCAACTGGCCCTGACCCAGCAGCCGGACCTGATCCTGCTCGACGTGATGATGCCCCAGCTCGACGGTCACGAGGTCCTGCGCCGGTTGCAGGCCGATCCGGCCACCGCCGCCATCCCGGTGATCTTCGTCACCGGCCAGGAGGGCCCCGACGAAGAGGTGACCGGCCTGGAGCTGGGCGCGGTGGATTTCATCAGCAAGCCGATCAATCCGGTCATCGTCCGCGCCCGGGTGCGCACCCAGCTGACCCTCAAGGCGCAGCGCGACGCCCTGCGCAGCATCGCCCTGGTCGATGGCCTCACCGGCGTCCCCAATCGCCGCCAGTTCGACGAGGCCTTGCTGCGCGGCTGGCGCCAGAGTCAGCGCGAAGGCACGCCCTTTTCGCTGATTCTCATGGATATCGATCACTTCAAGGCCTACAACGACCACTATGGCCACCTGGCCGGCGACCAGTGCCTGCGCCAGGTAGCCCAGGCACTGGGGCAGGGGCTGTTCCGCCCCTACGACCTGCTGGCGCGCTATGGCGGCGAGGAATTCGGCTGCCTGCTGCCGGGCACCGATCTGGAAGGCGCCACCCAGGTCGCCGAGCGACTGCTGCAGCAGGTGCGCGACCAGCGCCTGACCCATGGCTATTCCTCGGTGACCGGTTACGTCACCCTGAGTCTGGGCGTGGCCACGGCGCTGCCGCCCACCGCCGTCGATCCGGCCGCCCTGATCACTGCCGCCGATGCCCAGCTCTATGCGGCCAAGCACCAGGGCCGCGCCCGGGTCTGCGCCGCGGAACTGGCCGGCTGAGGCGAGGGGTGCCGAAGCACCCGCTCGGGTAACGCCGGGTAACAGAGGTCCGGGCTTTCTTCGTGGTCCAGTGTGGTGTTTCAGAAGTTCGCGCAAGAATTGGCGAGTGATTTTTGTTCTTGGGCGAGGCGCCGGGACGAGTCATAGCAGGGCTATGGCGAGGAGGGGCAACGACGTCCAAGGACAAAAAGCGCCGGCAAAATTGCGTAGATAACTTTTGAAACACCACACTAGGCTGGGCGGCGAGGCGGCAGACTGTCAGACTGCGGGCAGGGATTCTGCCGCCGGTAATCTATGTACGCCTTCACGCAACGCCAGGCCATCTTGGCCAGCTGGATCATCGTCTTCACCGCGCTCTATCTGGTTCTCCCGCTCAAGCTCCTGCCCAGCCTGCTGGCCGGGTTGCTGGTGTACGAACTGGTCAACACCCTGGCCGGGCGTCTGCAGCGTCATCTGCCCGGCGGCGGCGCGCGCTGGCTCGCCGTGGCCCTGCTCGGCACCCTGGTAGTGAGCCTGCTGACGCTGTTCTTCGTCTGGTTCACCAGCTTCATCATCCAGGAGGTGCAGAACCCCGGACGGCTGCTGGACAAGTTCATGGTGCTCACCGAGCGCGCTCGCGCCCAGTTGCCGCCCTCGCTGGACGCCTACCTGCCGGCCAACGCCGACAGCATGAAGCAGGAGCTGGTGGAATGGGTGCGCGCCCATGTGGCGCAACTGCAGCTGTTCGGTCGCGATGCGGCGCGGACCTTTGTCATCGTGCTGATCGGCATGATCCTCGGCGCCATCGTCGCCCTGCAGCCCACCCCCGATCCCGAGCGCCTGCGGCCGCTGTCCGGCGCGCTGCTGGTGCGCCTCGGCCTGGTGGCCCAGGCCTTTCGCAACATCGTCTTCGCCCAGATCAAGATCTCGCTGCTCAACACCACCCTGACCGGCATCTTCCTGCTTGGTGTATTGCCGCTGTTCGATGTCCACCTGCCGCTGGCCAAGACCCTGGTGATCCTCACCTTCATCCTCGGCCTGCTGCCGGTGATAGGCAACCTGATGTCCAACACCCTGATCTTCATCGCCGGCCTGTCGCTGTCGATCTGGGTCGCGGTGGCGGCGCTGGGCTACCTGATCGCCATCCACAAGCTGGAATATTTCCTCAACGCCCGCATCGTCGGCGGCCAGATCAGCGCCCGCTCCTGGGAATTGCTGGTGGCCATGCTGGTGTTCGAGGCGGCCTTCGGCCTGCCCGGGCTGGTGGCGGCGCCGGTGTACTACGCCTATCTCAAGAGCGAACTGAAGGCGGAAGGGCTGGTGTAATGGGCGGTCAGATCCGCGTCCTGGCGCTCTGCATCCTGCGTCAGGACGACCGCATCCTGGTGCGTGAGACGCAGGATCCGCATGATGGCCAACGCTTCTGTCGGCCCCTGGGCGGTGGCGTGGAGTTCGGCGAAACCAGCCAGGCGGCGGTGCGCCGCGAGATCCACGAAGAGCTGGGCGCCGAGCTGACCGAGGTCAGGCTGCTGGGCACTCTGGAGTCGCTGTTCAGCTACGCGGGACGGCCGGGCCACGAGGTGGTGCTGGTCTACGCCGCCGAATTTGTTGATCGGCAGCATTATGCGCAGGCGGAGCTGCCCGGTCAGGAGAGCGATGGTGAAGCCTTCATGGCTACCTGGCGCTCACTCGATTCCTTCGACGACAGCTGTCGGCTGGTACCCGAAGGCCTGCTGGCGCTGCTCACCAGCGCTGGCTGAGACCTCTACCCCTCACTGACGATCCAGATTCGACCACATGCGCTGCCAGAAGGCGCCGGCCTCTTCGTTGCTGGCGCGCCAGGTCTGTTCCAGGCGCAGGCGTTCGGGTGCCTCGAGATCCTCCGGGCAGGCCAGGTAGCGATCCGCGGCGGCCTGGGCTTCGGCCTGCAGGCGGCGCCATTCGCGCACGTCATCCAGCCAGCAGCGGCCGGTGACGGTCTCGTAGTACTCGTGGGCGATCGCGTCTTTGCTCATGGGGCGTTCCAGGCAGGGGATACAGCCCTAGACCGCGGCTGACGCCGGGGGTGCCCGCCTCAGACGTCGAAGAAATCCACGTGGCCGTTTTCCAGGGTGTAGTAGGCGCCCACCACCTTGACCTGGCCCTTCTGTTGCGGCGCGAGCAGGGTCGGTTCGGAGGCTGCGCGCAGCCGCCTGACCGTGCGTTGCACGTTGCTGCGCACCGCCGCTTCCAGCAGATCCGGCGGATTGCCGACCCGGGCGCTGAGCACCGCCGGCAGGATGGGTTCGATCATGGCGCCGATGGCACCGGGATAGAGGGCGTTCTGCTCCACCACCGCCACCGCGGCCTCCACCGCGCCGCACTTCTCGTGGCCCATCACCACGATCAGCGGCACCCCCAGCTGGCTGATGGCGTACTCCACCGAGCCCAGGGCGGTGGTGTCCAGGGTATTGCCGGCGTTGCGCACGATAAACAGCTCGCCCAGGCCGCGCCCGAACAGCAGCTCCGGCGAGACCCGCGAATCCGAGCAGGACACCAGCACGCAGAAGGGCGTCTGGCCCTTGGCGATCGCCAGGCGCCGGTCGCGATTGGTTTCCCCGTGCAGCGGCTGGTCGTCCATGAAGCCCTGGTTGCCGTCGATCAGCCGTTGCAGGGCCTGCTCGGCGGTGAGGGTGGTGTGGGCCTTGGTCGGGGCCGCCAGGGCGGGCAGGGTCATAGGTGCCAGGGCGGCGGCCAGCGGCAGGCAGCAGGCGCACTGCAGGACTTGGCGACGCGACAGGGTGGGCTTCATCGGGACACCTCTTGGCGTGGGGGCGTGCCGGTACTGCGGTCTCCAGCGCTTGAGACAACTATTGTCGTCCGCCGCCGATCCCGCCAGGCGCGGCGCCCGGTATCCGACCCGCGGAAAGGCGCCGGGCAAGAAAAAGCCGCGTCGAGACGCGGCTTCGGGACCTGCTCAGGCGGGCGTCACTGCCGCGCCAGTACCGTGCTGCGACCGGCCTTGGGCGCGCCCGGCAGGGGGCTCAGCGCGCCGGTTTCCAGCCAGCGGCGGACGCGGGTGGCGTCGGCCATGTGGGTGAACTTGCCAAAGGCGTCCATCACCACGAAGGCCACCGGACGACCGGCCATCACGGTGCGCATCACCAGGCAGTGACCGGCCTTGTCGGTGTAGCCGGTCTTGGTCAGCTGCACGCTCCAGTCGGCGTTGTAGACCAGGTGGTTGGTGTTGCGAAAGCCCAGCACATAGTTGGGATTGTGGAAGGCCTGGGTCTTTTCCGGGGTGGTGCTGAGCTGGCCGAGCAGCGGATAGTGCTCGGTGGCCTTGAGCAGGGTGACCAGGTCACGCGCGGTGGAGACGTTCAGCGGCGACAGGCCGGTGGGTTCGGCGTAGCGGGTGTTTCTCATGCCCAGGGCGCGGGCCTTGGCATTCATGGCGGCGACGAAGGCCCGCTGGCCACCCGGATAGTGGTGGGCGAGGCTGGTGGCGGCGCGGTTTTCCGAGGACATCAGCGCCAGTTGCAGCATGTCGCGGCGGGTCAGCTGGCTGCCCAGGCGCACCCGCGAGAAGATGCCGCGCATGGCCGGATTCTCGCTGATGTCGATGTCGATGGTCTGCTCCAGCGGCAGCCGGGCATCGAGCACCACCATGGCGGTCATCAGCTTGGTCACCGAAGCGATGGGGGCGACCTGGTCGGGATTCTGGGAAAACAGTACCTGGTTGGTCTTGAGGTCGACGACCAGGGCGTGGTTCGAGGCCAGGCGCTGGGCGGTGGCGGCGGCCGCGGCCTTGACCTTCGGTGGGGTCTGGGCCAGGACGGCCGGACTCAGCCCGACCAAGCCAGCCAGCAACAGGCCGGCAAGTTGATGACAGATCTTCACGGTGGCAGCTCTCGAAAAGGGGGCGGGGTTAGAACAACCGCGAACGGCAATGCCCCTTGCAGATCAAGGACATTGCTCAGAGATTTCACGTCTTTTATCACCCGGAATGTCGGCTGGGAATCCGACAAGGCAGCTTTTTACACAGCGCGCTGGCAAAAAGTCACAATTAGTTGCAGATGGGCGACGGACGGCAGGGATGGCGGAGCGAAAGGGCGCCCGAGAGGCCTCGGGCGCCTTGCCTTTCAGTCGTGGGCTTCCTGGGCGGCGGGGCCGAGCATGCTGCCGGTGACCAGGTAGCGCTCGTGCCAGGCCAGCGCCTCGGGCAGCAGGTGCGGGGTGTGCTTGCCATGGCTGCCGGCCAGGGCGCGCTCGAAGTAATCCGCCAGCGCCGGACGGAAACTCGGGTGCACGCAGTGCTCGAGGATGGCCCGGGCGCGCTGCTTGGGACTGAGCATGCGCAGGTCGGCCAGGCCCTGGTCGGTGACGATCACCGAGACATCGTGCTCGGTGTGGTCGACGTGGCTGACCATGGGCACCAGGGTCGAGATCAGCCCGTTCTTGGCGGTGCTCGGCGCCATGAACACCGACAGATAGGCGTTGCGGGCGAAGTCGCCGGAGCCGCCGATGCCGTTCATCATCCCCGTGCCCATCTGGTGAGTGGAGTTGACGTTGCCATAGAGGTCGGCTTCGAGCATGCCGTTCAGGGCGATGCAGCCCAGCCGCCGCACCAGTTCCGGGTGATTGCTGACCCCCTGCTGGCGCAGGATGATGCGCTTGCGCAAGGACTCGGCGTGCTCGACGAAGCGCTCGATGCCCGCCGGGCTCAGGGAGAAGGAGGTGGCCGAGGCCAGCTCCATCTTGCCGCTGATGAGCAGTTCCAGCATGCCGTCCTGGATCACCTCGGTGAAGGCGGTCAGCCCCTCGAACTCGCTCTCGGCCAGGCCCTGCATGAAGGCGTTGGCGATGTTGCCGACCCCCGACTGGATGGGCAGCAGATTGGCCGGGATGCGCCCCTGGCGGACTTCGAAGCGGAGGAAGTCCAGCAGGTGCGTGGCGATGGCCTGGGAGGCGGCGTCCGGCGCCTTGAACGGGCTGTTGCGGTCGGGGGCGTCGGTCTCCACCACGGCCACCACCTTGTCCAGCGGCACCTCGAGATAGGGCGAGCCGATGCGGTCGCCGGGGTGCGCCAGTGGAATCGGCGTGCGGTGGGGCGGCAGGGCGCCGTCGGTGTAGATGTCGTGCATGCCGTCCAGGGCGTCGGGCTGCCAGCGATTGACCTCGAGGATCACCGCATCGGCCATGTCCAGCCAGGTCTTGTTGTTGCCCACCGAGGAGGAGGGCACCAGCAGCCCGTCTTCGCGAATGGCGGCGATCTCCACCACGGCCACGTCGATCTTGCCGAAGAAGCCATAGCGGACCTTTTCCGCCAGCTGGCCCAGGTGGATGTCCATGTAGTCCAGGCCGCCAGCGTTGATGCGGCTACGGAGCTCCGGATCGGACTGGAAGGGCACCCGCAACTCGATGCCATCGACCCGCGCCAGGGCGCCGTCCAGCTCCGGTGCGGTGGACGCGCCGGTCAGCACCTTGATGCGAAAGGGCTCGCCGGCGCCGTGACTGGCGGTGATGCGCTGGGCCAGGGCACCGGGCACGGCCTTGGGATAACCGGCCCCGGTGAAGCCGCTCATGCCCACGGTCATGCCGTGACGAATGAACTGCGAGGCCTGCTCGGCGCTCTGGCGCTTGGCGGCGAAACCGGGATGGCGAATACGGTGGGACATGACGACCTCTGCGGGTGTTATCGAAAGCACACTAAGAATGTGGATTCTACGCCGAAGGGATGCTTAGGTCCCTAAGCAAAAGGTCGGGTGGGAGGGGAAATTTTGGAGGAGGGGATGGGGGGGCTGTAGGTTGGGTTGAGCGGTAGCGAAGCCCAACGGATTAGGGGTATGGGTGCCCTAGCTGTTTATCGAGTGCTCTGAGGGCTTTTGTTTCGCCCACCCGGGCGAGTTACTTTTTGCATTCGCCAAAAAAGTAACCAAAAACGCTTGTCCCCACGTTTCGGCCCTCCGCTGCGCTCCGGGTCCCCTCGCTCCGGCGCCGTGGCAGGGGCACGGCACGAAGGGGCCTCCTGCCCCTCGCGCCTTGCTCGGCGTCCTGCCTCGCAACCCCCGCCACGACACCGGAACTCGGCCTCACTGACGGGGACGGGGACGGGGCGCCAGCCTAGGACTCCAGTGTTCACAAGATCTGTAGCGTGAAAACCACGTCTTTATCGCGGCCATGGGCCGCTCCTACAGAAGTCGGATATCCCGTAGGAGCGGCCCATGGCCGCGATTTCCGGTGTCAGGTCGTAACGGCGTTTTCTACAAGTGAGCTTAGTCGGGACCAGTGGATAAGGCTTCGCCGTTGTCCACGCTACGGACGGTTATGGCTCTTCAACTAAAACTTTCAGGCGCGCGAAACCGCCCCGTTCAGAAGGGCGAACGCCAGTGTCGTGGAGTGGGTCGAGCCGCATGGATGCGGCGAGAGGTCCTGTGGGCCAAGGACGGCCCATCTGGAACGACCCCGGAACGGCGCTGGTGTGAGCGAAACGTAGCGCAGTGAAGTAACAGCTGTAGGCTGGCCCGAAAGGTGAGCGACGCGAGTCACCCGCAGCGCAGCGGAGGGCCGGATGGTCGGGGCAAGCGTTTTTGCTTACTTTTGTCCGGGGCGCGTAGCCGCGATTGGCAAAAATGAGTCGCCCGGGTGGGCGAAACAAAAGCCATCTGAGCACTCGATAAGCAGCCAGGGCGCCGATAAACCGAGGCATCACGGCAACCGCCGCACCGTTGGGCCTCGCTATCGCTCAACCCAACCTACGCCGATCCGCCCGGATCACCACGACCCAGGCGTTGGGCACCGAACGCCCAGCTACCCCTCACGCCACCATCATGATCCACGGCACCCCGATCCCCAGCAGCACCAGCAGGAACAGCGCCCCGAAGATCGTCCCCAGCCGCCAGTAGTCGGCGCTGGGCAGGTAGCCGCTGCCGTAGTACACGGGACTCGGTCCGGTGCCGTAGGGGGTGATGATGCCCATCAGCCCCAGGGAGGTACCCAGCAGCAGGGCGAACACCGGCAGGTCGATGCCGGGAATGCCCATGCCGGCGGCCAGCATCACCGGCAGCAGCGCGGTCGTGTGGGCGGTGGAGCTGGCGAAGAGGTAGTGGGCGAGAAAGAAGACCACCACCAGCACCACCATGGCGGTGCCGGCATGGAAGCCGCCCAGATGGCCGGCGACCCACTGGCCGAACCAGGCGACGAAGCCGACCCGGGTCAGGCCGTCGGCCAGGGCCACCAGGGTGGCGAACCAGGCGAAGGTGTTCCAGGCGGCCTTGTTGCCCAGGGCGTCGTTCCAGGTGATGACCTTGAGCAGCAACATCAGCACGATCACCAGGATGCCCACCAGCGCCGGATCGGCCCAGGCGGCACCGAAGATCCACAGCGCCAGGGCACCGATCACCAGGGCCAGCAGCAGCTTTTCGTCGCGCGTCAGCGGGCCGAGTGCGGCCAGTTCCTTGGCCGCCCACAGCGGCACCTGGTCGTTGCGCTTGATCTCCGGCGGATACAGCCAGTAGGCCAGCAGCGGCAGCAGGGCCAGCAGGAGGATGCCCATGGGCGCGGCGGCGATGAACCACTGGCCCCAGCTGATGTGCACCTGGGCGGTCTTCTCGATCAGGGCGGCGGCCAGCAGGTTGGGCGCCAGGGCGGTGAGGAAGAGGGTGCTGGTGACGCAGGTGGAGGAGATCGCCACCCACATCAGGTAGGAGCCGATGCGCCGCGCGCTGGGGTCGTTGGGCTTGGAATCGTAGAGCAACGGCAGATTGCGGATCACCGGGTAGACGGTGCCGCCGCTGCGTGCGGTGTTGGACGGGGTGAAGGGCGCCAGGGCCAGGTCCGCTAGCATCACCGCATAGCCCAGGGTCAGGGTCCGCCGACCCATGGCCTTGACCAGCAGCAGGGCGATGCGCCGCCCGAGTCCGGTCTTCTCGTAGCCCAGGGCGAACATGAAGGCACTGAAGATCAGCCAGACGGTGTTGTTGGAAAAGCCCGCCAGGCCCCATTTCAGCGCCTCCTGGGGCGCCCGGAAGCCGGGGGTGGCCAGTTGCGCCGGACTGAACAGCACCCAGGGCGCCAGCAGGGCCGCCAGGGCCACGCCGATCAGGCCGATCACCGCGCCGGGCAGGGGCTCGAGGATCAGCCCCACCACCACGCCGGCGAACAGGGCGAAGTACAGCCAGGCATGAACGGGCAGGCCGTCGGGAGCCGGCAGCAGCGCCAGCAGTCCGGTGACGGCGAGGGGCAGCAGGAATTTCCAGGTGGTACGCATCGGGCGCTCGCAGATTCCGGTGGTCTCGGGAAACCGGCCTGGGCCGGGACGGCTGACGCTGCGGTTACAAGGACGGTGCGGTCAGCGGCCGCCAGCTTTGCAAAGGCCGAGGGCCTTTCCCAGCGTTCTGGCCGTGGTCATTCGTCGCAGTCGGGCGGGCTTAGGTTCCCCTGGCATTCTTTCGCTATCGAGAATGACTTGCAACAACGCTGGGGCTCCTGTCGGCGTCGATTGCGCCCAGGCCCCGCGCTGGCGAACAATCGGGCGTTCCGCCAACGACAACAATACGAGGAGCGACACCATGAAATACCGCCTGGGAGAACAGCGGGTCGAGGCCCATCCACAGAGCTGGGTCGCGCCCACCGCCGCGGTGATCGGCAAGGTACGCCTGGACGAGGGTGCCAGCGTCTGGTTCGGCGCGGTGCTGCGTGGCGACAACGAGCTGATCCACATCGGCCCGGACAGCAATGTGCAGGACGGCGCCGTGCTGCACACCGATCCCGGCTCGCCGCTGACCCTGGGGCGCGGCGTCACCGTTGGCCACCAAGCCATGCTGCATGGCTGCGAGATCGGCGACGGCAGCCTGATCGGCATCCACGCCGTGGTGCTCAACGGCGCGCGCATCGGGCGCAACTGCCTGGTGGGCGCCAATGCCCTGGTTACCGAGAACGCGGTGATCCCCGACGGCTCCCTGGTGCTCGGCTCGCCGGCCAAGGTGGTCCGCGCCCTCAGCGAAGCCCAGCAGGCACAGCTGGCAGCCAATGCCCAGGTCTATGTGGCCAATGCGCGGCGCTATCTGGAGGAGTTGTTCGAGCAGGGAGAGTAGAAGAGCTCGGGAGCCGCACTCTGCGCTGGATGACCCTCTCTCTAAGGGGAGAGGGCTGGGGTGAGGGTCGAGCCGCTCCCGCCTGTTGGGCTTCGCTGCGCTCAACACCGGCTGCGTAGCGTGGAAAACGGCGCAGCCTTTTCCACATGGAGATCAGGTGCCAAGCGCGCCCTCACCCCAACCCTCTCCCAGTGGGAGAGGGGGTTGTTCGAGCAGGCGTTCGTTGCCAGCGTCAAAGGCAGATTCGCTCCATTGTCGTCACGCCATCCACTAGCGCGGAACCACCCCCTCTCCCAAGGGGAGAGGGGGCTGTTCGAGCAGGCGTTCGTTGCCAGCGCCAAAGGCAGATTCTCTCCATTGTCGCCAGGCCATCCGCTAGCGCGGAACCACCCCCTCTCCCTCAGGGAGAGGGCTGGGGTGAGGGTGAAACCACTCCAGCCCGTTGGGCTTCGCTGCGCTCAACACCGGCTGCGTAGCGTGGAAAACGGCGCAGCCTTTTCCACATGGAGATCAGGTGCCAGGCGCGCCCTCACCCCGCCCCTTTCCCGAGGGGAGAGGGGGCTGTTGGAGCAGGCGTTCGTTTTTAGCGCCAAAGGCGGATTCGCTCCATTGTCGCCAGGCCATCCGCTAGCGCGGAACCACCCCTCTCCGGGTGAGGGAAGGCCAGGAACTGATCGCGACCATGGGCCGCTTCTACGGATCAGGAAACACCTGTAGGAGCGGTCGCTACGGCGCACCGGCATGGCCGCGATGAGCCTCTACCTCACGGCTTCTCGAACCGATAGAACAGATTCGGCTCGCTGACCACATACAGCCGGCCCTGGTCGTCCATGGCCACGCCTTCGGCCTGGGGCACGCTGCGGCTCAGGCCGTGCTGGCCGCGCAGCAGTGACAGCGAGCTGATCGGCTTGCCGTCGTCGTCCAGCTCCAGCACCAGCCGCGACTGATCCGAGAGCGCCAGCAGGTGGCCGGTGCCGGGGTCGAATTGCAGGCTGGAGAGATCGCGCACGAACAGGCGGCGATCGCGTTGCGGATCCGTGCGCAGCGACAGCGCCTGCAGGCCTTCGAAGGCTTCGCTGCCGAGACCTTCGATCTCGTAGATGCGCACCGGATCGCTTTCCTTGGCGACGAAGAAGCGCTCGCGCGCCGCGTCGTAGGCCAGGCCTTCGTTGCCGCGGTTGTCGCTTTGCACGTCGCTGAGGCTGAAGGGGTGGCTGACCTGGCGGTCGTCGATGTCCACCACCCGGGTGTCGGCGCCAATCCGTACCCGCACCAGGCGCTGGCGGCGCTCTTCGCTGATCATGTAGACGCCGGGGGCGATGTACTCGATGGCCTCCGGATCGCTGAAGCCCCTGAGCTCCACCTGGCGCAGCAGGCGGCCGTCCAGGTCCAGTTCGAGAAAGCGCGCCGGCTTGTTGGTGACGCTGACCAGGGTGCGGCGGTCGGGGTCGAAGCTCAGCGCCGAGACGTCGGTGATGCCGTCGCCGATGGGCCTGGCCTCGACGGTGACCCGGTAGCCCGGCAGCCACAGCGAGCGGGCCTGGCGGCTTTCGGCCTGGAGCTGGCTCTGGACGTTGAACCAGAGCCGCTCGAACAGCCGGTGCTGCTGGGCCACCAGGGTCAGGGCCAGCAGCAGGGCCCCGCCCAGCAGGGCACCCAGGGTGCGAGGGGAAAACAGCGGGAACATCGACAGGGTCCTGAGGCGGTAATGCCGCGCAGCCTAAGGGCGCGACCCTGAATTCAAGCTGAATAGGCGCTCATTGCGCCGCGCCGGACACCTTGTGAAACACGTGGAAGAGATTGGGTTCACCAATCATGTAGAGATTGCCGGCTTCGTCGAGGGCCACGCCTTCCGGTTGCTCCATGGTCGCCTTGAGACCGTGCAGGCCGCTTCTGAGGCTGATGAAGCTGACCGGCTGGCCGTCCGCGGTCATCTCCACCAGGGTGTGGGACTGGTCGGACAGCGCCAGCAGGTGGCCGGTACGCGGATCGACCGCCACCGCGGAATAGTCGATCACCAGCTGCTTGAGCGCAAAGGGCTGCAGGCTGCCGGAGACGCCGCGGCCGTCGCTGGCCAGGGTGAAGAGGGCGGCCGGATCGCGTTCCTTGCTGAGGATCAGTCGCTGGTGCCGCGGATCCCAGGCGATGCCTTCGAAGCCCTTGTTGCCGGCGTCGGGAAAGCCCAGGTCGTGGTGTTCGAAGGTGTTGGCGTCCAGTTCGCGGGCGTCGTCGGCCAGCTGGAACAGCGATAGCCGCCGCTGGCGCTCGTCGACGATGGCCAGACGCCCGTCTTCCAGAGCGGTCACCCCTTCGAGGTTGGAGACGTTGCGGATCGGGATGCGTCTGAGGATGTCGCCGGTCAGGCTCAGTTGCACCAGATAGGGGGTGCTGCCGGTAACGGCGAAGAGGGTGCGGGTACGGGGATCGTAGGTGAGGTCGGAGGTCTCGGCCTCGGCCAGACCCGGCAGCGGCTTGCCCTGGATCACCGCCTGGTAGTCCGGCAGCCAGACCGCCTGGGCGCGCACTTCCGGCGGCGTGCGGTATTCCTGCCACCAGAGCAGCGCCCGGTCGTTCCAGTGCCAGACGAAGGTGAGGACGATCAGCACCAGCAAAACGAAGGCGGGGAGGAGGCGCGACAGGATGAGGCGGAGGAGTCTGGACATGCGGGCTCGGACGGCTTCTTGTTAGAGCGTCGCGGCCGTGCCGACACACCGTCGCCAGGCACCGGCCAGGCGACGGTGGGTGGCGGGGTTATAGCACGCGCGTTTCGAAGCGGCTAACGTCCGGCAGCTCCAGTACCAGGTCATCGCCCACGTTGAGAGGTCCGACACCTACCGGCGTGCCGGTGAGGATGACGTCGCCCGGTTGCAGGGAGAAATGCCCGGCGATGGTCTGGATCAGCGGCAGGATGGGGTTGAGCATGTCGCGACTGTTGCCGTCCTGGCGCACTTCGCCGTTGATGGTCAGGCGCACCGGGATGTCGGCCAGGTCCTCGAAGGCATCGCCCGGCACGAAGGGCGCGAGCACGCAGGCGCCGTCGAAGCTCTTGGCGATCTCCCAGGGATAGCCCTTTTCCTTGAGGCGGCTCTGCACGTCCCTGAGGGTCAGGTCCAGGGAGGGAGCGAAGCCGGAGATGGCATCGCGCACTTCCTCGGCCGACGGCTTCTTCGACAGCGGCTTGCCGATCAGCACGGCGATCTCGGCCTCGTAGTGCACCGAACCCTGATCGGTGGGGATGGCGAAACCCTCGGCCACCGGCACCACGCAGCTGGCCGGCTTGATGAACAGCAGGGGCTCGGTGGGAACCGGGTTGTTCAGCTCCTTGGCGTGCTCGGCGTAGTTGCGGCCGATGCAGACGACCTTGCCCAGGGGGAAGTGGATCTTGGTGCCATCGAGGTACTGGTGCTGGTAGGCCATCTTGTGCTCCTGGTGAGTGGCGTCTGCTGGCGATCTTAACCAAAAGCGGAGGCCGCGGCGCGGTCCTGGTCGCAAGGCGCTCATGGTCGCCCTGAGAAAGCTTCAGGTCGCAACCGGACCTGCATCCGGTGGCTCATGCTAAGATAGCGACCCCTTTGCCGCTGGCTGACCTGGCCTGCGCCGCGCCGGCATCCTTCTCCCTGGACACTCTGGATTCAACGCAGATGAGCAAGACTTCCCTCGACAAGAGCAAGATCCGCTTCCTTCTCCTGGAAGGCGTCCACCAGTCCGCCGTGGATATCCTCAAGTCCGCGGGTTACAGCAACATCGAGTACGTCACCAGCTCTCTGCCGGATGCCCAGCTCAAGGAAAAGATCGCCGACGCCCACTTCATCGGCATCCGCTCGCGCACCCAGCTCACCGAAGAGGTGTTCGACTGCGCCAAGAAGCTGGTCGCCGTCGGCTGCTTCTGCATCGGCACCAACCAGGTCGACCTGCAGGCCGCCCGCGAGCGCGGCATCGCCGTGTTCAACGCCCCCTATTCCAACACCCGTTCGGTGGCCGAGCTGGTGCTGGCCGAGGCCATCCTGCTGCTGCGCGGCATCCCGGCCAAGAACGCCTCCTGCCACCGCGGCGGCTGGATCAAGAGCGCGGCCAACTCCTTCGAGATCCGCGGCAAGAAGCTGGGCATCATCGGCTACGGGTCCATCGGCACCCAGCTGTCGGTCCTGGCCGAGGGCCTGGGCATGCAGGTGTTCTTCTATGACGTCATCACCAAACTGCCCCTGGGCAACGCCCAGCAGGTCGGCTCCCTGACCGAACTGCTCGGCATGAGCGACATCGTCACCCTGCACGTACCGGAAACCCCCGCCACCCAGCTGATGATCGGCGAGCGCGAGATCCGCGCGATCAAGAAGGGCGGCATTCTGATCAACGCCGCCCGCGGCACCGTGGTCGACCTCGACGCCCTGGCCGCCGCCATCAAGGACGAGCACCTGATCGGCGCCGCCATCGACGTCTTCCCGGTGGAGCCGCGCTCCAACAACGACGAATTCGTCTCGCCGCTGCGTGGCCTGGACAATGTCATCCTGACCCCGCACATCGGTGGCTCCACCGCCGAGGCCCAGGCCAACATCGGCCTGGAAGTGGCCGAGAAGCTGGTCAAGTACAGCGACAACGGTACCTCGGTGTCCTCGGTCAACTTCCCCGAAGTGGCCCTGCCGTCGCACCCGGGCAAGCACCGCCTGCTGCACATCCACCAGAACGTGCCGGGCGTGCTGTCGGAGATCAACCGCGTCTTCTCCGAGAGCGGCATCAACATCTCCGGTCAGTACCTGCAGACCGACGAGAAGGTCGGCTACGTGGTGATCGACGTCGACGCCGAGTATTCCGACCTGGCCCAGGAAAAGCTGCAGAACGTCAAGGGCACCATCCGCTGCCGCGTGCTGTTCTAAGCCGTCAGGCGGCATGAAAAAGCCCCGGTCGGGTTCGCCTGACCGGGGCTTTTTTGTGAGGTGGTGTCTATGATCGCGGCCATGCCGGTGCGCCGTAGCGACCGCTCCTACAGGTATATCGTGCTTTTGTAGGAGCGGCCGCATCGGCGGACCGCCATGGCCGCGATAAACGCCGTAGCGTGGATAACGGCGCAGCCTTATCCACTGGCCGTGCATGAGCTCACCTGTGGAAAACGCTGGCGCGGTTTTCCACGCTACGGGTGGCTCAGCTGCGCTCCAGCCGCTCCACGCCCTGGGCGGTGCCCAAGAGCAGCACGTCCGCCGGGCGGGCGGCGAAGAGGCCGTTGGCGACCACGCCGACGATGTTGTTGATCCTGGCTTCCAGGCCCACCGGATCGACGATGTGCATATTGTGCACATCGAGGATGACGTTGCCGTTGTCGGTCACCACGCCGTCGCGGTACTCGGGATCACCGCCCAGCTTCACCAGCTCGCGGGCCACGTGGCTGCGGGCCATGGGGATGACTTCCACCGGCAGCGGGAATTCGCCGAGGACGTCGACGCGCTTGCTGACGTCGGCGATGCAGATGAACTTGCGTGCTACGGCGGCGACGATCTTCTCGCGGGTCAGGGCCGCGCCGCCGCCCTTGATCAGATTGAGGTGGCCGTCGGCTTCGTCGGCGCCGTCCACATAGAATTCAAGGTCGCTGACACCGTTGAGGTCATAGACGGTGATGCCATGGCTTTTCAACCGGTCGGCGGTGGCCTGGGAACTGGCCACGGCGCCATCGAACTCCAGCTTGTGCTTGGCCAGCAGGTCGATGAAGAAGTTGGCGGTCGAGCCGGTGCCCACGCCGACCACGCTGTCGCGGGAGAGCTGGGGGAGGATGAGGTCGACCGCGGCCTGGGCGACGGCCTGCTTGAGCTGGTCCTGATTCATGGGGGTATCCGCGAAAACGGGTGGAGGGTCGCCGATTATAGCCGCTCGGACGGCCTGGCTAACCCACCCGGAGGTGCCCGTAGTAGACTTTTCGCCCCCGCCGCACCCACCGGATCGCTCCGCCGATGCTCGAACACTATGTGAAGAAGACCCTGCTCGCCCCCGTCTACGACGTGGCCATCGAAACGCCCCTGCAACCGGCGCGGGCGCTGTCCGAACGACTGGGCTGCCAGGTGCTGCTCAAGCGCGAAGACCTGCAGCCGGTGTTCTCCTTCAAGATCCGTGGTGCCTACACCAAGCTGGCCAGCCTTTCGGCCAGCGAAAAGGCCCGTGGCGTCATCACCGCCAGCGCCGGCAACCACGCCCAGGGCCTGTCCCTGGCGGCCCGCGAACTGGGGGTGCGGGCGATCATCGTGATGCCGCGCACCACGCCCGAGCTCAAGGTCATCGGCGTGCAATCGCGCGGCGGCGAGGTGGTGCTGCACGGCGACGCCTTTCCCGAGGCCCTGGCCGAGGCGCTGCGCCTGGTCGAGGAGCAGGGCTACACCTTCGTCCCGCCCTATGACGATCCTGATGTCATCGCCGGCCAGGGCACCGTGGCCATGGAGATCCTGCGCCAGCATCCTGGTCGGCTGGATGCCATCTTCGTCCCCGTGGGCGGTGGTGGCCTGATCGCCGGGGTTGCCGCCTATGTGAAATACCTGCGCCCCGAGATCAGGATCATCGGTGTCGAACCGGACGATTCCAACTGCCTGCAGCAGGCCATGGCCGCCGGTGAGCGGGTGGTGCTGCCGCGGGTGGGGCTGTTCGCCGACGGCGTGGCCGTGGCCCAGATCGGCCACCACACCTTCGAGATCTGCCGCCGTTATGTCGACGAGGTGATCACCGTCAGCTCGGATGAGATCTGCGCGGCGATCAAGGACATCTACGACGACACCCGCTCCATCACCGAGCCGTCCGGCGCCCTGGGCGTGGCGGGGATCAAGAAATACGCCGAGCGGGAAGGCAGTGGCGGTCAGGTGCTGGTGGCCATCGACTCCGGCGCCAACATCAATTTCGACCGCCTGAGACACGTGGCCGAGCGCGCCGAACTGGGCGAGCAGCGCGAAGCCATCATCGCCGTGACCATCCCCGAGCGACCGGGCAGCTTCCGCGCCTTC
Source organism: Pseudomonas sp. HR1 (assembly GCF_030175875.1). Taxonomy (NCBI): domain Bacteria; kingdom Pseudomonadati; phylum Pseudomonadota; class Gammaproteobacteria; order Pseudomonadales; family Pseudomonadaceae; genus Pseudomonas; species Pseudomonas sp. HR1. The sequence continues at coordinate 385,407 of NZ_JASNRF010000001.1, read as the reverse complement.
TGTGAGGCACTCGGCCGGCGGCAGATCACCGAATTCAACTACCGCTACCACACTGGCGAAGAGGCCCATATCTTCGTCGGCGTCCAGACCCATCCTCAGCGCGATCCGCGTGACGCCCTCATCCAGGGCCTGCGCGACCAGGGTTTTCCGGTGCTGGACCTGACCGACAACGAGCTGGCCAAGCTGCATATCCGCCACACCGTGGGCGGCCACGCTGCGCGGGTCGGCCAGGAGCAGGTGTTCCGCTTCGAATTCCCCGAGCGCCCCGGGGCGCTGTTCGACTTTCTCGAACGCCTGGGCGGGCGCTGGAACATCAGCATGTTCCACTACCGCAACCACGGCGCGGCGGACGGCCGGGTGTTCGCGGGGCTGGAGGCCAGCGAGGCCGAGCGGCCCGAGCTGCTGGCGACCCTGGATGCCATCGGCTATCGCTACTGGGACGAGACGGAGAATCCGGCGTACCGGTTGTTCCTGGGCTGAGGTCCGGTGGTGTTGGGCTTCGCTGCAGGTAGGGTGGACAACGGCGCAGCCTTATCCACGCTACGGCGATGATCGCGGCCATGGGCCGCTCCTACAGGGAATGATGTTCTTGTAGGCGCGACCGCAGCGGCGGACCGCCATGGCCGCGATGCGCCCACAAGCCCACGCTGGACCAGACGGCCCCCTCTCCCTCGGGGAGAGGGCTGGGGTGAGTGTAGCCCCATACCGGAAGCTGCCACCTGCTGGACTTTGCGGCGCCCAGCGCCAAGCTACGGGTAGGGTGGATAACGGCGCAGTCTTATCCACCGTTGGCACCGCGGCTCGTCTGCGGAAAAGGCTGCGCCGTTTTCCACGCTACGGGTAAGCGCAATTGATCGCGGCCATGGCGGTCCGCCGATGCGGCCGCTCCTACGGTCAAGCCTGTAGGAGCGGCCCATGGCCGCGATTGGTATTTGGCGCAAAAAGTGGAAAACGCTGCGCGGTTTTCCGCGCTACGCGCTGCGGAGCCCAACCGCCCCTTCTCCCTGCGGGAGAGGGTTGGGTGAGGATGACCACGCGCCAGACGCTCGACACCAACCTACGAAGCCAGCGGCTCCAATCGGATATCCGTCAATCCATGCACCTCCGCCTGGCGCAGGATGGCCGCGGCGGGTGCATCGGCGGGCGGCAGCGCCAGGCTGTTCTCGGCGTCGGCGCGCAGCTGTTCCAGCACGGCCAGGGCGGCTTCGTGCGGGGCGAGACTGGCCTGCGGATGCTCGAGGTCGAGCTGGCGGGACTCGCCGTCCTTGCGGTAGTGGACGCGAAACATGGGCATGGCGGCGGCCTCGGGGCGGGTTTCTAGACAGACCCACCCAGACGCGCCGCCGTTCCGATCTACTTGAGGATGACCAGTTTGCCCTTGAGGGCGACCCCGGCCATGAGGGCGCCGGCGTGGCACTCGTAGCGGGTGGGATCGCTCCACTCGTTCTTCTTGTAGTAGCTGGTGATGTCGGTGACCGCATTGGCACCGGCGGCCTTGGCCGCTTCCTGCAGGCGGATCAGCGCCGATTGCAGCACCCAGCGGCAGGCGACCTCGTCGGTCTTGTTGAAGGCGTTGGTCTTCTGATTGGTGGTGATGCTGGAGTTGACCACCGTGGCCTTGCCCGGCACCGGATTGCCGGCCAGGTAGAACTTCACGCTGCCATCCAGGCGCTTGGCGGCCAGGGCTTCCTGGACGACTTCGGCGAAGGGCAGTTGCAGGGTGGTGTCGCGGGCCTGGGCGGCGCCGGGCAGCAGCGCGGCCAGGCTCAGGGTGAGGGCGAGGGTGGAGGTGAGGATACGCATGGTGACTTCCTTGTGGTGGTGGGGATGACTGTTTAACCCAGAACGCCCGCTCCGTCAGCCGCGGGACCGGCGTTCTGTGCTATCGCGCAGACCGCGGATGGTCACTCCGCGGCGGCTGCGGGGGCCGGCAACTGCAGTTGCCGGCGGATGTCGGCGTCGAGCAGCTGGACCCATTTGTTGTAGTTGCGATGGATGCGCTCGCCGTCGTAGTCGAGGCCGGCGCTGTCGCGGTAGCGGATCTGGTAGCCCTTGGTGCTGTAGGGGATGTCGACCCAGGCCTGGTGGCGATCGCGCACCACGATGCTGGCGACCACCAGGCCGGGGCTCTCCTGGCCGACGCTCCAGCCACGACGTTCCAGGGTATCGACGATGGCGCGGCGGACATCGGCGGCGTTCTCCACCCGATCCGCCGGAAAGACCTCCTGGGGCGTCACCAGGGGCGCGCGGGTGCAGGCCGCCAGGAACAGCAGAGCGGAGACGAGCAGCAGGCGACGCAACATGGGCATACCTCGGGATAGGGTCATCAGGACCAGCGGCGGAAGATCAGCGAGGTGTTCACCCCGCCAAAGGCGAAATTGTTGTTCATCACATGGTCCGTGCGCAGCGCGCGTGGCCCGCCACGCAGATAGTCCAGCTCGCCGCACTGGGGATCCAGTTCGTCGAGGTTGAGGGTGGGCACGAACAGCTCCTCGTTCATCATGGCGATGCTGAACCAGGATTCCAGGGCGCCGCAGGCACCCAGGGTATGGCCCAGGTAGCTCTTCTGCGAGCTGATGGGCATGCGGGCGCCGAACAGCGCCTGGGTGGCGCGGGTCTCGGCGATGTCGCCCTGTTCGGTGGCGGTGCCGTGGCCGTTGACGTAGCCGATGGCGTCCGGGGTCAGCCCGGCGTCTTCCAGGGCCAGCTCCATGGCGCGTTGCATGGTGGCCTGCTCGGGGCGGGTGGAGTGCTGGCCATCGGCGTTGCTGCCGAAGCCGACGATCTCGGCATGGATGTGCGCACCCCGCGCCCGGGCGTGTTCCAGTTCTTCCAGTACCAGGATGCCGGCGCCTTCGCCGATCACCAGGCCGTCGCGACTGCGGTCGTAGGGACGCGGCGAGGTCTGGGGGGCGTCGTTGCGCAGGCTGGTGGCATAGAGGGTGTCGAAGACCATGGCCTCGCTGGGACAGAGTTCTTCGGCGCCGCCGGCCAGCATCAGCGGCAGGCGCCCGAACTTGATGGCCTCGTAGGCGTAGCCGATGCCCTGGCTGCCGCTGGTGCAGGCGCTGGAGGTGGGGATCAGCCGACCCTTGAGACCAAAGAACAGACTCAGGTTGGCGGCCGCCGTGTGCGGCATCATGCGCACATAGGTGTTGGCGTTGAGGCCTACCGCGGCGTCGCTGAGCAGCATGTTGGCCAGGGCCTTGATGTCGTCGGTGCTGCCGGTGGAGGAGCCGCAGGCCACGCCCATGCGGCCGTCGGTGATGCGGGCGTCGTCCAGCAGCCCCGCATCGGCCAGGGCGCGCTCGCCGGCGGCCACCGCCAGCTGGGACACCCGCCCCATGCTGCGCAACTGCTTGCGGGTCCAGTGGCCCGGCACCTGGAAGTCGACGATGGGGCCGCCCAGACGGGTATTCATCTCGGTGTAGCGATCCCAGGCGTCCATGCGGCGGATGCCGCTGTGGCCGGCGAGGAAATGGTCGCGGATGGTCGGCCAGTCACTGCCCAGGGCGGTGACGCCGGCCATCCCGGTGATCACGACGCGGCGCGCGCTCATCAGCACAGTCCTCCGTTGACCGCCAGCACCTGGCGGGTGATGTAGCCGGCCTCGGGGGCGAGCAGGAAGGCCACGGCGTGGGCCACCTCCTCGGGGGTGCCCATGCGCCCGGCCGGGATCATCTCGAGGATCTTCTCCACGGGGACGTGCTCGTCGAGGATCTCGGTGTCGATCAGCCCCGGGGCCACGCAGTTGACGGTGATCTTGCGCTTGGCCAGCTCCACGGCCAGGGCCTTGGCGGCGCCGATCAGGCCGGCCTTGGAGGCGCTGTAGTTGACCTGGCCGCGATTGCCGATCAGCCCGGAGACCGAGGTGATGCAGACGATGCGCCCCGGCGCGCGGCGGCGGATCATCGGCATGACCACCGGGTGCAGCACGTTGTAGAAGCCGTCGAGGTTGGTGCGCAGGACCACATCCCAGTCCTCGCCGGTCAGCGCCGGAAAGGCGCCGTCGCGGGTCAGGCCGGCGTTGCAGACCACCCCGTAGTAGCCGCCGTGGGCCTCGGTGTCGGCCTCCAGGATGGCGGCGCAGGCGGCGCGGTCGCCGACGTCGAATTGCAGCACCCGGGCGTTGCGGCCCAGGGCCTCGACCTCGGCGCGCACCGCCTCGGCTTCCTCGCGGCGGCTGCGGCAGTGCAGCACCAGGTCATGGCCGGCGGCGGCCAGGCGCAGGGCGATGGCGCGGCCCAGGCCGCGGCTGGAACCGGTCACCAGGACCGGAGCGGGGGCGACGCTCATGGCGCGGGCTCCTCTAGGTACAGATCCACCTGGGGTGGACGATAGACGTTCAGGCGGGCGCTGGCCTGGCAGCCAGGGCCCTGCAGGTGGCAGTCGAAGATGGCCATGCCATCGTCGTTTTCCAGCGCCGGCTGGGCGCGGATGCGCAATTCGCCACCAGCGGGAAAGGCCGGCACGTCGCAGGCGAACTGGCGGGTGCCGAGCAGAAAGCCCAGGGCCGGGGCCTCGCCGCGACGGCGCGCCTGGCAGCCGGCGAAGGCGGCCACGCTCTGGGCCATCAGTTCCACGCCGATCCAGGCCGGCAGGGCGCCCGCGGCATCGGTGAAGAGGCCGGGCCTGACCACCAGGCGGGTCTCGATGCCGCTCTCGTCACAGGCGAGGATCTCGTCGATCAGCAGCATGTCGCCGGCGTGGGGCACCAGCTCGGCGAGGGTCCAGGGGATCATGGCGTGGCTCCGAGGATGAGGCTGACGTTGCTGCCGCCAAAGGCGAAGCTGTTGCTCATGGCGTGGCGGCGACCGTCCAGGCGGCTGTCGGCATCCGTCAGCGCCAGCCGTGGCAGGGCCGGATCGGCCTGGCCGTCCCAGCGCTGCGGCGGCAACTGGCCAGCGGGATTGAGCTGCGGGTCCAGGGTCAGCCAGGCGAAGGCGGCTTCCAGGGCGCCGGCGGCGCCGAGGGTATGGCCGGTCAGCGGCTTGGTGGAGGAGCAGGGCACCCCGGCCGGAAACACCTGGTGGGTGGCCTGGCTTTCCATGGCGTCGTTGTGCGGCGTGGCGGTGCCGTGCAGGTTGAGATAGCCGATGTCCTCCGGTTGCAGGCCGCTGGCGCGCAGGGCCGCCTGCATGGCCTGGATGGCGCCGCGCCCACTGGGATCGGGGGCGGAGATATGGTGGGCATCGGAACTGGCGCCGCCGCCGAGCAGGGCGATGGGGCCGGGTTCGCGAGTCAGCAGAAACAGCGCCGCCCCCTCGCCGATGTTGATGCCGCAGCGATTGACCGAGAAGGGATTGCACAGCGATTCGCTGACCGCTTCGAGGGCGGCGAAGCCGTTCAGGGTCAGGCCGCAGAGGCTGTCGACCCCGCCGCAGAGCACGGCGTCGCAATGGCCCTGGACCAGCAGCCGCCGGGCGCTGAGCAGGGCGCGGGCGCTGCTGGTGCAGGCGGTGGAAAGGCCGTAGCAGGGGCCGCTCAGGCCCAGGTAGCGGGCGAGGAAGTCCGCTGGCGCCACCAGTTCCTGCTGGGCGTACTGATAGCCCTCGGGCAACTGGCCGCTGCGCTGGTGCACGGCGATGCCCAGGCTGGCCTCGTGGATGCCCGAGGTGCTGGTGCCCAGCACCACGCCGATACGCGCCGGGCCGTGGCGCTCGATGGCCTGGCGCACCTGGGGTTCGATCTCGGCCAGGGCCGCCAGCAGCAGCTGGTTGTTGCGGCTGAAAAAAGGTGTCCACTCCAGCGGCCAGGCTGGCAGCGGCGCGGTGACGGTACCCACCGGCGGCTGGCGCTCGGGAATCCAGCCCGCCGTAGGCTGCATGCCGGCCGTATCACCGGCGAACAGGCCACGGGCCACCTCGGCCTTGCCCTGGCCCAGGGCGCAGAGCAGGCCCAGGGCATTCAGGTAGGCGCTCAAGGCGCGGACTCCGGCAAGAGCGCCAGGTGATAGCTGGACCCATCCGGCGCCTGCAGCTCCAGGCGGTCGGTGGCGGGATAGCGCACCTGCCAGTCCTTGAGGGTGCGGCTGCCGTCGGCGGCCCTCTGCCAGTCGCCCGCGGCATAGGCCCCTGGCAACTGGTCGGTCGGGGTCAGGGCGAACAGCAGCACGCTGAAGAAGGTGCGCGCCCGGGGATTGGGCGGCAAGAGGCCGTCGGCGTGCCAGGCGCCGTCGATCAGTTGCTGGCGCGCCTGGGGCACGCCAAGGGGATCGAACAGCGAAAAGCGCAGGGCGGCGCCTTCCGGCTGGATGGCCAGCAGCAGGGCGTCGCTGCCCTCGGCGGTCTGGCGCTCCACCTGGTAGACCAGGGCACGCGCCAGCGGCGGCGGACTGCTGGGCAGCGGCGGCTGGCTGGCGCAGGCGGCGAGCAGCAGCAGGCAGGCCAGCGCGAAGACGAACGGACGGGGCAGGGTCATGCAGGATGGGCCGAATTCAGCTGACAGAGCTCGACGAGCAGGCGCAGGCGCCGCCGGGGCTCCTTGACGAAGGGGTTGCGAACGTCCCAGGCGTAGCCGGCGAGAATGGCGCAGATCATGCGCTTGATCTCGGGATCGGCGTGTTCGAAATAGATGACGTCCTGGAAGCTGCCATCGTACCAGCCCTCCACATAGGCACGGAACGTATCGACGCCCGCCTTGAGCGGCCGGGCGAATTCGGCCTCCCAGTCCACCGACTCGCCGCGCAGCTGGCGATCCACCAGCGGTGCGGCCAGGCTGGCCGAGCGCAGGGCGATGGTCACGCCCGAGGAAAACACCGGGTCGAGAAACTCGGCGGCGTTGCCCAGCAGGGCGAAGCCGGGGCCGTGCAGGCGCTTGACGTTGGCGGCGTAGCCACCCAGTTCGCGCACCGGCGTATCCCAGACCGCATTGTGCAGCACCCGGGCCAGGCTCGGGGTCTCGGCCACCCAGTCGCGCAGACAGGTGGCGAGATCGGCGGCGCGTCCGGCATAGCGCTCGGCGGCGGCGACCACCCCGATCGAGGTGCGGCCGTCGCTGAAGGGAATGGTCCAGAACCAGACGTCCCGCAGGGTCGGATGGGTGGTGATGAGGATGCGCTGGCGGTCGAAGCCGGGATCGTCGATGCGATCCTCGACATGGGTGAAAAGGGCGCGGCGCACGGGGAAGTCCGAAGGCGCCTCCAGATCCAGCAGGCGGGGCAGCACCCGGCCGTAGCCGCTGGCGTCGAGCAGGAAGTCGGTGGTCAGCGCATAGGCCTGGCCGTCGTCGCCCTGCACCTCGAGTTGGGTCCTTTCGCCATCTTCACCCAGGGTCACGGCGGTGACGCGCTGACCGTAGCGGATCGTAACCCCCTGGCGTGCGGCGTCGTCGGCCAGGATCTTGTCGAAGGGGCCGCGCTGGACCTGGAAGGTGCTGCGGCCACCACTATAGGTGTCGCGGAAGTCGAAGTCGGTGTAGCGCTCGCCCCAGGCGAAGGCCGCGCCGATCTTGGTCTGGAAGCCGGCGGCTTCGACCGCGGGCAGCATCCCGGCTTCCTCGACGAAGTCCAGGCTGTGGGAGAGCAGGCTCTCGCCGATGGAAAAGCGCGGAAAGTGCTGTGCTTCCAGCACCAGCACCGGATGGCCGCGGCGCTTGAGCAGGGCGGCGACCACGGCGCCCGCCGGGCCGGCACCGATGACGATCAGGGGATGATGTTCAACCATGACGAAGGTCCTTTTCGTGGGAGACGGGGGGCGAGGCCCAGGGCGCCAGCAGAAAGCTGAACACCAGGCCCAGGCTGATGGCCAGGCCGAAGTTGGCGATGGCCGGGGTGCTGCTGAGCATCAGCAGGCCAAAGGATAGCCAGCTGCCGACGCCGGACAGCAGGCCGCCGAGCAGACTGACCGCCGCACCGCCGATGGCCTCGTGCATGAGGATGGCGTAATCCACGCCGATGGCGGTGATGAGCAGCAGGGCGAAGAGGCTGAACAGGGTCAGCGGCTGACCCAGCCAGCCCAGGCAGGCCAGGGCCGCCAGGGCCGCCAGCAGCGGCAGGCAGACGATGCGCAGCGCCGCGCGGCGGCCGAAGGCCCAGAGCAGCAGGAGAAAGATGGCGCCCGAGGCCAGCAGCTTGAGTTCCACCGCCAGGCGCTGGGTGTGGACGAACAGTCCGCGCAATTCGCCCAGGCGATCCACCAGTTGCACGCCGGGCAGGCCCTCGGCCTGCGTCTGTAGCACCTCGGCGTTGCCCAGGCCTTGCAGGCTGACCAGGCCGGCCGCGCCGCCCTCGGTCGTGCGGCCCAGCCAGAGCGGTCGCCAGGGTTCGCCCAGGGGGCCGGCCAGCGCCTGGTCGAGACTCAGGTCGGGCAGCTGCTGCAGTTGCTTGAGCTCGGCCTCCAGCGCCTCCGCCGGGATACCCACGGCCAGCAGCGGTTGCAGGCGTTCGCCCCAACCGGCCAGGGCCTGGCGCAATTCGGCCTGGGCCGCGGCGGGAGCGAGCAGACCGCTGAGCGCACGATAGCCCTGCAGCTGGCCGGCGCTGACCAGGGCGTCGAGGCGCTGGCCCAGGGCGGTCTGGCGCTCCAGCACCTGGTCGGCATCGGCGCCACGCACCAGGAAGAACTGGCTGGTGGGTTGCAGGCCGGTGAGACGGGCGATGGCCTGGGCTTCGCGGGTCAATGTCGGGTCCTGGCCGAGCCAGAGGCGCAGGTCGTTCTGCAGGTGCAGCTGCCAGACACCGGCGCCGCAAAAGGCCAGCAGGGCCAAGAGCAGCGGCAGGCTGCCGGTGCGGCCCAGCAGGCGCAGGCGCAGCTCGAGCAGCCGTTGCATGACGCGCAGCGGCGCGGCAGGCGGTGCCAGGTCCAGGCGCTGCCACCAGGCTGGCAGCAGGCAGAGGGTGGTGAGGTAGGCGCCGATCAGGCCGGCGGCGGAAAACACCGCCACCTGGGTCAGCGCCGGAAAGGGCGTGCAGGCCAGCGCCAGATAACCGAGCAGGTTGGTGGCCAGGCTGAGGGACAGACCGGGCAGGGTCTCGCGCAGGATGGCCGTGGCGTCCCAGGGACCGCCCTTCCAGCTCTTGCTGAGATAGTGCAGCGGATAATCGGCGGCCACCCCGGTCAGGCTGGCGCCAAGGATCAGGGTGAGGGCGTTGATCTGGCCGAACAGCAGCACGCAGGCGGCGCTGCCGGCCAAGAGGGCCACGCCCACCGCCAAGAGGCTGAGCAGCACCCGCCAGCGGCGGAACAGCCCCAGCAGCAGGGCCAGGGTACCGAAGGTGGCGAGGCCGCCGATCAGCGACATCTCGCGACTGGCGGTGGCCTGGCCGCCAGCGGCATATCTCAGGCCGCTGGCGGCCAGCAGCTGACCGCCGTCGGCCACTACCTCGCGGCGCGCGGCCTCGATCAGGGCTTCCACCTGCGGCGGGGCATCGAAGTCGAAGGCATCGGCGCGGGTGCGGGCGCGGATCAGCGCCCAGCTCAGGCCGTCGCCCTGGGTCAGCAAGAGGCCGCTGCCGGCGTCGAATTGCACCTTGCTGGCCGGGGTGAGCTGGCGCTGCAGCAGCAGGCCGAGGCCGAACCAGTCCTGCTCCAGTGGCAGGGCACCGGCGCCGGCGAAGGGATCGAAGAGGGCCGCGGCGCGTGCTTGCAGATAGGCGTCGGGCGTCTTGATCAGCTCGTCGCGCGCTGGCCCCGGTGCCAGCGCCAGGCGACTGGCCAGGAGTTGCTGGCGCAGGCCGGGCAGGTCAGGGGTGAGTTGCCACTGCACCCTTTCGAACAGCGGCTCCCGCGACCAGGCCTGGCCCAGGCGCTCGGCCAGGGCCGGCAGTCGCTCGCGCTGGGGATGGCCCACCAGCAGCAGCACCTCGCGATTGAGCGGCTCGGCCATGCGCGCCTCGGCCTGCAGGGTCAGGGCATCACCGGCGCCCTGGGGCAGCAGTGCCAGCAGATCGGCGGCCACCGGCGGACCGTGCCGCCACTGCCAGGCGCTGAGCGCCAGCAGGGCGAAGAGGAACAGCAGGAAGGGGCGCTGCAGGCGGATCACTGGAAGGCCGCGCGCTGGTCGGCGGAGAGGGCGTCGCGGGCCTGACCGTCGAGCCTGAGCAGGCTGCGATCACCCTGGGTCTCGCGGATCTCCACCTGCTCCACCAGCTCACCACCCTGGATGAGGATGCCGTCGAACACCTGCTTGAGCAGGGCGCCGCGCGGGGTCAGGCGCAGCTGCCAGTGGCGGGCGTCACCGCTCAGGGCCAGTTCGAAGTCGCGCTCCAGGCCGCTGCGATCGCCGCCGAGCACGGCGAGGAACAGCGCACTCTGGCGCGCGGCCAGGTCGCTGCCGGGCAGCGGCGTCCAGCCGGCGGGGGTCTCTTTGGCGATGGCGCCGGGGGTGATGCGATAGGTCTGGGTCAGCGGCTTCTCCAGCCGCCAGAGCAGGCCCAGGCCGCGGGCCAGGGTGAAGTGGCCGCTGCTGGTGAGCGGCTGCGGCAGGGCGCGCAGATAGCGTTGCTGGACGAAGCTGCCCGTGACCGCGGCCGGACGCGCCAGCTGGGTGGCCAGGTCGTCGAGATCGAAGGCCTGGGCCAGGGGGGCGGCGAGGATGAGCAGCAGAGCGATCAGCGTGCGCATGCCAGGGCCCTCTCCACGGCGTCGATGAAGACCCTGGGCGAAGCCAGCTGCATCTCGCGGCTGGCCATGTCCACGGCCACCTGCACGGTGCTGGCGCGGGTCAGGCGCTCGCCGGTGGCGGCATCGCTGATCAGGTAGTTGAGCTTGAGGCGGTTCTCCCACTCCACCAGATCGGCCTTTACCCGCACGCGCTGCTGGAACAGCAGGGGACGGATGTAGCGGATCTGCAGGTCGATCACCGGCCAGCCATAGCCGGATTCGCGCATCTGCAGGTAGTTGTGGCCCAGGCGGTCGAGCAGGGCGCAGCGCGCCACTTCCAGGTATTTGACGTAATGGCCGTGCCAGGCGATTTCCATCATGTCGACGTCGAAGAAGGGGATCTGCATCTCCACCTCGACCTGCAGGGCACCGGTCTTACGCATAGAGCCTCCAGTGGCGGGCGCGGATCAGGGTCAGGGTCTGGCGCAATTCGGCCTCCAGGGCGCGGTCTTCGATCAGCGGCGCAAAGGTCTCGCCCAGGTCGCGGTGCATGGCGGCCAGCGGTGCGGGCGGCTCCACGCCCTGCTGGCGCCTGAGCCAGACGCCCTGCTGGGCAGCCAGCAGGGTGGCGGCGGCCACCTGTTCGGTGAGCTCCAGCACGCGCAGGGCGTCGCGGGCGGCGATGGTGCCCATGCTGACCTTGTCCTGGTTGTGGCATTCGGTGGAGCGGGAAAAGACGCTGGCGGGCAGGGTGCCCTTGAGCGCCTCGGCGGTCCAGGCGCTGGCGCCGATCTGCACCGCCTTGAAGCCGTGGTTGAGCATGGCGCGTTCGGCCGGTGCGCCGGAGAGATTACCCGGCAGGCCGTGGTTGTAGCGCGCGTCCACCAGCAGGGCGAGCTGGCGGTCGAGCAGGTCGGCGACGTTGGCCACCAGGGTCTTGAGGCTGTCCATGGCGCAGGCGATGTGGCCGCCATAGAAGTGGCCGCCATGCAGCACCCGCTCGTCCTCGGCGTCGATCAGCGGATTGTCGTTGGCGCTGTTGAGTTCGGTCTCGATGAACTGGCGCAGCCATGGCAGGCTGTCGGCCAGCACCCCCAGCACATGGGGCGCGCAGCGCAGCGAATACCTGTCCTGCAGGCGGTGCAGCGGCGCGGCCGGACCTTCGGCGGCCAGGTCCGCGCGCAGCCAGGCGGCGACTTGGCCCTGGCCCGGATGGGGCTTGGCGGCGAACAGGCGCTGGTCGAAGTGCTCGGGATTGCCGGCCAGGGCCACCACGTTGAGGGCAGTGATGCGGGTCGCCAGGCGCAGCAGGTACTCGGCGCGGGCGAAGGCCAGGCAGGCCAGGCCGGTCATCACCGCGGTACCGTTCATCAGCGCCAGGGCTTCCTTGGGCCGGAGCACCAGGGGCGTCCAGCCCAGTTCGGCGTGGACGTCGGCGGCGTCCCGCACCTCGTTGCGCCAGAGCACCTGGCGCTCGCCGCAGAGGGCGGCGGCGACGTAGGACAGCGGGGTGAGATCGCCACTGGCGCCCACCGAACCCTCTTCGGGGATCCGCGGCAGGATGTCTTCGCGCAGGAAGGCGGTGAGGCGTTCGAGCAATTCGACGCGCACCCCGGAAACCCCTTGGCACAGCGACTGCAGCCGCGCCGCCAGCACCGCGCGGGTCGCCGCCGGATCCAGGTGGCGCCCTAGGCCGCAGCCGTGGAAGGTATAGAGCTGGCGTGGCAGGGCCTCGACCTGGGCCAAGGGCACGGCGACCACGCAGGAGTCGCCATAGCCGGTGGTGATGCCGTAGACCGAGCCCTCGCGGGCCAGCAGCGACTCGACGAAGCGCGCGCCGCGGGCGATGCCGTCGCGAAAGGCCGCATCGTCCTGCAGGTCGGCCCGGGCCCGGCCCTCGGCCAGGGCGACCAGGTCTTCGAGGGCGAGGGCCTGGCTACCAAAGCGCACACTAGCGTTCATCGCGACTCCAGAAGGGATAGAAGTTGAACCACTGCCGCGGCGCCTTGAGGCAATGGGCGGCGAGGCGCTCGGCATAGGCCTGGGCCAGGCCCTGGATGCCGGCGGCGCGCTCCTGGCGGCGCCAGCTTGGCGCCGGGGCGAAGTCTTCCAGGTAGAGGTGGTAGCCGTCGGCTTCGCGCAGGCAGAACAGCAGGTTGGTCGGGCAGCGCAGCAGGTGGGCCAGCAGCCAGGGCCCCTGGGGGAAGGGCGCCGGGGCGCCGAGAAAATCCACCGCCACGGTGCGCCCGCCATGCAGCGGCACCCGGTCGCCGGCGATGGCCAGCCACTCGCCGCGCTCCAGGCGCTCGCTCAGCTGCAGCATCACCGCCGGGTCCAGCTCGCTGACCTGGATCAGCCGCAGGTCGCTGGCGCCGGCTTCTTCCAGCAGGCGATTGAAGGCCTCGGCGTGGCGGGTGTGCACCAGCACGTTGAGGCGTACCCGCCGCCCCAGCTGGGCCAGGGCGCGACAGACTTCGAGGTTGCCCAGGTGGGCGGTGACCAGGATCTCGCCGCGCGGCCCGTGCATGCGGCCGTGCACCTGGTCCGGGTCGTGCAACTGCACCTGATCCAGGCCGAGACGGCCGTTCCAGGCATCGAGCTTGTCCAGCAGGGCTTCGGCGAAGGCCATGAACTGGGCATAGCCGCTGCGCCAGCTGGGCTGCAGCTCGGGACGACCGCTCCAGTCGGCCAGGCGCTGCTGGTACTCGCGGATGCCACGGCGGGCGCGGGCGCCGAACAGAAAGAAGTACAGCACGATCAACCGCAGCAGCGGGGCGATGGCGCGGCGGCCCAGATGCCGCGCCAGCCAGGCGGTGAGGCGCATCAGCACGGGGCTGCCGCGCTCGCGCTGCTGCGCCCAGTGGCCGCTCATCCGCGCACCCGGCGCCAGAGCAGGCGCGGCGCGCGCAGCAGCATGCCGAAGAACAGCCGGGTGTGCATGCGCGAGATCAGCACGTTGTCCTGCCAGAGGCGAAAGTGCGAGCGGCCATCCAGCGGATAGTGCACCCGGGTCGGACGCCAGCGCATGGGCTGCTCGCGCCAGGCCAGACGCACCAGGATCTCCGGGTCGAAATCCATGCGCTTGCCCAGACCGCCGGCGCGGATCACCGCCAGGGTGGGTGCCAGCGGATAGACGCGAAAGCCGCACATGCTGTCGCGGATCTCCAGCGACAGGCTGTTGATCCAGACCCAGACATGGGTGAGGTAGCGGGCATAGAGCCGGCCCTTGGGCACCGAGTCGTCGAATTGCGGATAGCCGCAGATCAGCGCGTCTGGATAAGCCTGGGCCTCGGCGAGAAAGGCGGCCACGTCGGCCAGGTCGTGCTGGCCGTCGGCGTCCACCTGCAGCGCATGGCTGAAGCCCAGGCGCTGCGCCTCGGCGAGGCCGGCCATCACCGCGCCGCCCTTGCCCTGGTTGACCGGCAGGCGCAGCAGGTGGATGTCGGGTTGCGTGGCCAGCTCGTCCATCACCTGGGCGCAGGCGGGACTGGAGGCGTCGTCCACCAGCACGCAGGGCAGGGCGCGCTGGCGCAGCGCCTGGACCACCAACGGCAGAGCGTGCTCGTGGTCGAACACCGGGATCACCGCGCAGGCACGAAAGCTCAAGACCGCGCCTCCTTGAGCAGGATGCGCCCGGACGAGCAAGCCGCCGTACCCTGGCGAAAGGCGAAGTGCAACTTGCTGCGGCTGGCGTCGAAATGGAAGGTCAGGGTCACCCGATCGCCGGGGCGCAGCAGCTGCTGGAATTTCAGCACCTCCATCCCGGCGAAGTCCGCCGGTAGGGCCAGGTGCTGGCGCGCCAGGCGCTGGGCCCAGCCCACCTGGACCACCCCGGGCACCACCGGCGCCGTGGGGAAGTGGCCGGAAAAGAACGCCAGGTCCGGCGCGACTTCCAGCTCCAGCCGCCAGCCATCTGCGGTCTGCTCGACACTGAGAGGCTCGATCTCCACCGGCCGGGGCTGGGCCAGCAGGCGCTCCACCTCGGCCTGGGCCAGTTTGCCCTGGGCGCTATAGGGCAGCGCCAGCAGCAGGCGCCAGCGGCGCGGCAGGGCGATGGCCTCGCAATGGCCGACCAGGTGTTCGCGCAGCTCGGCCACCAGGGCGCGGCGACCGCCGTTGCGCAGCTGGTGCAGACCGCGCTCGCTCAGGGCGACCAGGGCGCCGAGCAGGGCGCGGCCCTGCTGCACCACGCCCAGGCGGACATCGGCGATGGCGGGATGGCCGAGCAGCCGCGCTTCGAGGGCTGGCAGGGCGATGCGTTTCTCTTCCAGCTTGACGATGCGATCCAGGCGGCCGAGCAACTCGAAGCGGCCGTCGCCCAGCAGGCGCACGTCGTCCATGGTCTGCTCGCGCACGCCCTGGGGCAGGTAGGGCGAGGTCAGCCAGAGGGCGCCCTCGGCATCCTGGCCCAGCTCGATGTCGGCAAAGGCCTGCCAGGGTTGCGGGCCTCTCCGCCAGGCGATGCCGCCGGTCTCGGAGCTGCCATAGACCTCGGTGGGATAACGACCGAAGCGTTGCTGACAGGCCTTGGCGGCCGCGCCTGGCAGCACGCCGCCAGAAGAGAATACCTGCACCACCTGGCCGAGGACGGCATCGTCGAGATTCTCGCCCAGGCGCTTGAGCAATGCCGGGCTGCTGATCCACACCGCGCGCCGGCCCTGGCGCGACAGGGCGGCGGTCTCGCGCTGCAATTCCTCGGTGAAGGGCAGCGCCTGGCGGGCGAAGGGCCGCCCGGCGCAGAGCGGCCAGAGCACCCGGAAGAGCAGGCCATATATGTGCTGGGTGGAGACGCTGCCAAGGACGGTCGCCGCGCCAAGGGACGCGCCCCAGAGGCGCTCCAGGGCGGCGACCTCGTTGGCCAGCTGGAACAGCTGCTTGGCGATGAGTTTGGGTTCACCGCTGGAGCCCGAGGTGCTCAGGGTCAGCAGCGGCGCCTGCAGATCGAGCCGGGCGGGCTTCAGGGGTTCGGCCGCGGTCCAGCCGTCGAGGTCGTCGAGCCAGGCATCGAGCGTCGGCGCCAGGCGCGCGCGGGTGGCGGGCTGGGCATCCGCCGGCAGGATCACCTCGACCCCGGCGCGCCAGGCGCCGAGCAGGGCGCAGGCCAGGTCTTCGGCATCGTCCAGGTGCAAGGCCAGGCGCCTGAGACCGGCGTTCTGGAAGGCGGCCGCCAGCCGCAGGGCGCGCTGCCTGAGCACCAGGTCCAGCGGACTCGCGGGCGCGAGCAATTCGGCGAGGGGGGAAAAGGTCATGGCAGCCTCCGCACGCGCTGGCGGACCAGCCATTCGCCGGCGAACAGCAGGCCCATCAGGCCATAGGCGATGACGCCGGTATAGAGCGTCCACCAGGCCAGTGGCGCCCACAGCGCCAGGCCGGCGGCGGTCAGTGCGTTGAACAGAAAGAACAGGCACCAGACCTGGGTCACCCGGCGGGTATAGCGCACCGCGCGCGGCGGCAACTCGGGTTCGCGCAGCCGCGCCAGGCGCTCGATCAGCGGCTGGCCGCGCAGCAGGCTCAGGCCGAACACCGCCAGCAGGAAGAGGCTGAGCAGCACCGGATACCAGCGCAGCAGGACGGCGGCGTCGCTCAGGGCCAGCAGCAGGCAGAAGCACAGGGCGACCAGGGCGGTGCCGCGCTGCAGGCCGTTGAGACCGGGTTGCAGCAGGCGCAGGCCCCAGAGGGCGCCTAGGCCGGCGGCGAAGAGGCGCGGCGAGAGGTGCTGCAGGCCGAAGTAGACGGCGAAGGGATAGGCCAGGCCGAGCAGGAGCAGCAGGGCACTGGCGACCAGGCCCAGGGGAGAGCGGGAAGGCAGGGCACTCATAAGCGGCGGATCAGGCGTCCGCCTGGCTGATGCGATGGACGGCCTCGACCACGTCGCCCACGGTGCGCACCTGGCGGAATTGCTCGGCGGCGATCTTGTGGCCGGTCTGGCGGCGCAGGTGGTCGATCAGGTCGACGGCGTCGATGCTGTCGATCTCCAGGTCCTCGTAGAGGTTGGCCTCCAGGGTCACCCGCTCGGGCTCCAGTTCGAAGAGTTCGACCAGGGCGCTGCGCAGGGTCTCGAAGATGGCTTCACGGCTTTGCATGGCGATCTCCTCAGGCGGCGCGCTGGGCGGCGACAAAGGCCGCAAGGGCGTTGACGCTGGCGAAATGGGTGCGGGTGTCCTTGGCTTCGGCGTCGATGCGGATGCCGTAGCGCTTCTGGATCGCCAGGCCCAGCTCCAGAGCGTCCACCGAATCCAGACCCAGGCCGTCGCCGAACAGGATCTGGTCGTCGCCGATGTCGTCGACGGTGACGTCCTCGAGGCCGAGTGCCTCGATGATCAGGCCTTTGAGCTCGAGATTGAGATCAGTCATGGTTGCCGGTTTCCTTCAGGTAGAGCTGGTGTAGCTGGTCGTTGAGTTCACGCGACGCCAGCGGCAATGGCCGCCCGGCGAAGGTGGAGGGATCGATGTCGGCGCCGACGTCCAGCTGGAAGTCGAAGCGCCGGGAGGGGATGCGATACCAGGGCGTGGCCTTGGTCAGGGTGCTGGGCACCACCCGGATGATCACCGGGGTGATGCAGCGGGCGCCGCGCAGGGCGATGGCCGCGGCGCCGCGATGGAAGCGCGGCGGCTCGCCGGGGGTGGTGCGAGTGCCTTCGGGAAAGATGATCAGCGTCTGGCCGTCGCGCAGGGCGTCGGCGGCTTCGTCGAGCATCTCGGCGCTGCCGTTGTTGCTGATGTAGCCGGCGGCCTGGATCTGCCGCTTGAGATAGGGGTTCTGCCAGAGGCCCTGCTTGACCACGCAATTGGCGTCGGGCACCAGGCCGATGAGCACCACCACGTCGATCAGCGAGGGGTGGTTGGCGATGATCAGCTGGCCCGGACGCCCCAGGCGCTCGCGGCCCTGGATGCGCAGATTCATCACCCGGGTCAGCACCATGAAGGCGACGAAGAAGCGGAACAACCGGGCATTGGCCCGCCGCGCGCGCTGGCGGCGGCGCAGGGGAGTGCCCGGCAGCGCCAGCAGCAGCGGCAGGATCAGCAGGCGAAAGACCAGGGCGCCGCAGCCGAACACCACGAAGTTGAGCCCCGTGGCCAGCAGGCGGTAGCCGTAGTCCAGGCGGCCGCTCATCCGCGGGTCTCCGCCTGCCAGTGCCAGGCGCGTCCGGCATAGGCGAGGTGCAGGGCGCCAGGCGCTTCCAGCAGGCGCAGCAACTCCAGGGCGTGGGGCCAGGCGCTGGTCGCGGCCTCCGCCGGAGCCGGCGCACCGCTCAGGCCATGGCTGCCGCCCGGGGTCAGCAGCAGGCCCACGGCATAGGGAAAGGGGACGTCGTCGATCTGGGGGGCATAGAGGGTCGGCGGGGCCTCCTCGGCGATCACCACCAGCACGCCGCTGGCGCCTTCGGCGAGCAGGGTGCAGGCCTCCAGTACGGCGTGTTCGAGGCCGTCGCGACCGGTGGCCAGGGCGTTCATCTCGCTGTGGTCGCCGCGCAGGATCGACCACTGGCCGATGATGGCGTTGTGCACCGAGAGGCTGAACTGGGTCGGCGAGAGCGGCTCGCCGCGGGCCAGCTCCTGGAGAATGGCCAGGGTGCGCGGGGTCTCGCCATGGCGCGAGGCGAAGATCAGCGGCAGCGGCTCGCCATGGGCGTCGGCCAGCGGCCAGGCGACCTGGAAGGTCATGCGCGCCAGCCGGCTCAGGCGGCGCCGCTGCATGGCCGGCAGGAAGCTGGCATCGGGCTGGCTGCCGTCGTCCGCCGGACGCCAGGGCGCGGCGCACCACTGCCGCCAGGCGTCCTGGTCGCCAAGACCAGGTGCCCAGGCGCGCCAATCGCTAATCTGGAAGTGCATGTTCACAGCCGAATCTACCCCGGAGCCTTACGTGCTTGCCGTTTCATCTATCCCTGATGAGCAGGGTATTGCAGCGTTCGGCGCGCATTATCCAAGCGGCTCCCACCCTAGGCAAACATTTGTCTGAACTTTGCGAAGAGGTGACAGTCGCGCCGCCAAGCCAGAGACAGGCTAGCGTGGCGGGAGGTAGAGAGCCCCTTTTCAGGGAGTGAAACGCCGCTCCGTGCGACGAGCGGCAGCGCCAACCCCGATTTGCGGGACAGGAATGAAGGTAAAGGCGAAGCTGTCGCTGAAGGTTATCGCGATCATGGCCTTCCCGGCGGCTCCAGAGGAATTTCCTCCTGCCAAAAGCCGCCGCGGCCCGCGATCAGGCCGCCGGCAGCGGCTGCAATCGCGACAGCCGAATCGCCACGGCCAGGGCCGCCAGCAGCAGGGCGCCGATGAACAGGCCGACCCCGGTCCAGCCACCCAGGTGCCAGCAGAAGCCACCCAGAGTCCCGGCCACGCTGGAGCCGGCGTAGTAGCTGAACAGATAGAGCGACGACGCCTGGCCTCGCGCCTGGCGCGCCCGCCGACCCACCCAGCTGCTGGCCACCGAGTGGGCGCCGAAGAAGCCGAAGGTGAACAGCAGCATCCCCGGCAGCACCAGCCACAGCGGGGTGAACAGGGTCAGCAGCAGGCCGCCGAGCTTGAGCACGATGGCCGCGGCGAACACCTGTCGCCGACCGAAGCGATCGGCCAGGCTGCCGAACTTGGCCGAGCTGTAGATACCGGCGAGATAGACCAGCGAGAGGACGCCGATCCAGGCCTGGCTGAGATGATAGGGCTCGGCCAGCAGGCGATAGGCGATGTAGTTGAACAGGGTGACGAAGGCGCCCATCAGCAGGAAGGCCTCCAGGAACAGCCAGGGCAGGCCGGCGTCGCGAAAGTGCAGGGCATAGCCGGCGAGCAGGCTACGCGGTCGCAGCGGTCGTGGCTGGAAGCGCTTCGACGCCGGCAGGCTGCGCTTGAACAGCAGCGCCGCCACCAGTGCCAAAACCCCCAGGGCGCCGAGGGCGATGCGCCAGGAGACGAAGTCCACCAGCACCCCGCTGATCACCCGACCCGACATGCCGCCCAAGGCATTGCCACTGATATAGAGGCCCATGGCATAGCCCAGGTGCTCGGGGTGCACCTCCTCGGCCAGGTAGGTCATGGCCACCGCCGCCACCCCGGCCAGCGACAGCCCGACCAGCGCACGGGTCACCAGGATGCCGTCCCAGGTGGGCATCAGGGCGCTGAGCAGGGTGAAGGCGCCCGCGGCGAACAGCGCATAGACCATCACCGACTTGCGCCCGATTGCATCGGAGATCGGTCCGGTCACCAGCAGGCCGCAGGCCATCAGCCCGGTGGCCAGGGACAGCGACAGACTGCTGGCCGCGGCGGTGAGGCCGAAGGCCTGGGAAAAGATCGGCATCAGCGGCTGCACGCAATAGAGCAGGGCGAAGGTGGCGAAGCCGCCGCAGAACAGTGCCAGGGCGGTGCGCAGGAACTGCGGCGTGCCCTTCTCGATGAAGACGTCCGGTTCGTGGTGGGCTTCGTTGGCGGCGGGCAGGGTGGTCAGGGTGGGGGCGGATGGCGTGGCGGACGACCGGGACGTGTTCACGGGTACCTCAGGACAGGTCTGATCTCACCACCCTAGGCTGGTGGCTGCCATATATCCAATATATTGTCCGTCTCGATTGATAGGTTCTACGACTCAATGGAAGACGTATGGAATTGCGCCACCTGAGGTATTTCGTGGCGGTGGCCGAAGAGCTGCACTTCGGCCGCGCCGCCGAGCGCCTGAACATCTCCCAGCCACCGCTCAGCCAGCAGATCCAGGCCCTGGAAAGCGAACTGGGCACCCGCCTGCTGGAGCGCACCAATCGACGCGTCGCCCTGACCGAGGCCGGCCGGCTGTTTCTCGACGAAGCCCGGCAGATCCTCCTGGCCAGCGAACGCGCCGCCGAACGGGTCCGTCGCGCCGGTCGCGGCGAGACCGGGCAATTGCAGGTGGGCTTCAGCGCCTCCTCGCCCTTCGTCGCCACCATCCCCAAGACGCTGTTCGTCTACCGCCGCGCCTATCCCGAGGTGCGCCTGCAACTGCAGGAGATGAGCAGTCGCGAACAGATCGACGCCATGCTCGCCGGCAACCTGCAGATCGGCCTGATCCGCCCCATCGAATTGCCCGACGCCCTGGTGGCGGTCGAACTCTTCCGCGAACCCCTGGTGGTCGCCCTGCGCCACGACCATCCGCTGGCGCAGCAGGGCAGCGGCCCGCTGCCCCTGGCCGCCCTCGCCGACGAGCCCTTCGTCTACTTCCCGCGCAGCTTCGGCACCGGTCTCTACCAGCAGCTCCACAGCCTCGCCGCCCGCGCTGGCTTCACCCCGCGCATCGTCCAGGAGGCCAGCGAAGTCCTCATCATCCTCGGCCTGGTCGCCGCCGGCCTCGGCGTCACCGTGCTACCCGCCACCTATCAGCGCACCCAGATGGAAGGGCTGGTGTATCGCGAACTGGACGATCCCGAGGCGACCTCGGCGGTGTGGTTGCTCAGGCGCCGGGATGAGGTGTCGCCGCAGGCGGAGGCGTTTGTGGGGTTGTTGATGAGCGCAGCGCAGTAGCGGCCTTGCCCGACCAGGCGCTTTGCTCGCCCTAGTCCGGTGTCGAGTCGACCGGCGTCTTGCGGCGCAGGCGATTGGCGGCACGGGCGTCTTCGCTCGAGGCGAAGAAGTCGAGCTTGACCAGCCGCGACACGATGGCGCCCTCGCTGCGCTGGACCTGTGCGGCGATACGGGCGACATCCAGTTGGGCCTCGTACCAGAGTTGCGCGAGCTCGGTGTCGTCTTCGGCTGTCCACCGGGCGCCCGCCTGGGCGGGTTTGTTGACCGTATCGGCGACCGCATCGGGAGAAGCAGCAGGGATCGGCGGCAGCGGTTGCCAGCCGTCGGCGGCCTGAGAAGCCCACAACCACAGCGAACCGTCGTCGCAAAGGGCGCAAAGCCGGTTGGATGCCGATTCCGCATCGGCAGGCAGTACCTGAATCTGGACGATCTTGCGCACGGCTTGGCCTCCGGTTGCTGGTCAGGAGGTGAGGATAGAGCAGGAAGATTGCAGCGGTTCCTAATGCCTTGTCCAAATTCAGACGCTTGGGTTTGCCCTCACCCTGGCCCTCTCCCTGAGGGAGAGGGGGTGTTTGGGGCGAGTACGGTGCAGGGGGGCGTAGGTTGAGCGCAGCGCAGCCCAACAGGGCCCAGTCCGCTCAGTAATAGCTGCGCATCACCGCGATCCCGGCCTCCAGCACGTCTCGCCATTCCTGGCGCAGCGCTGGAGAGAAGTCCGGGTCGTGCTCGGCCAGGGTAGCGAGCAGGCAGTCGACCCAGAGGTCGTAGAGTTCAGGGCCTATGTCCAGTCGTGCGCGGCAATGGCTTTCGCCGAGTTGACGCAGTTTGGTGGCGGGCATGCCGCGGGCCACCAGTACCAGGTTCATGATGCCGTGGCGCAACAGCAGTTTTTGCGCGGCCATGTCGGTGTGGACGAACTTCTCCCGCACCCGGGGCGAGCTGGCCAGGAAGCGCTGGTAGAAATCATCGAAGAAGGCGGGGCTGGCGCAGCAGCGTCCGTAGCTCAGCATCACGTTCTGGGCCGGCAGCATGCGGATTCCTGGGTCAGCAAGAAACGGCGCAGCCTGCCCGAGCGATGCCGAGGTTGTCTTGATTCCCATCAAGAGGAGGACGCTTCGCGACTCTCTGAAACATTTTGAACCATTTCACAAGGCGGCTTCTCTACCTTAAGCGCAGCGATCGCCGAGAAACCCCTACTCCAGAGGGCCTGGTCCGTCGCGGCGCACCTATTATCCCCCTGGAGAACCCCATGAGTCCGACCCCTCTGCTAATCGGCTTCGTCATCATGTCGCTCGCCTCCCTGGCCATCTATGCCAAGGGCGCCCACCGCGGTCCGCTGCGTGGCCACACCCTGGTCCATGCCGCCGTGCCCTTCATCGCCGCCACGGCCTATCTGGCCATGTACCTGGGGGTCGGCAACCTGATCAAGCCGGACGGCAGCATCACCTATGTCGCCCGCTACCTGGACTGGACCTTCACCACGCCGCTGCTGCTGGCCGGGGTGGTGAGCTCGGCCTACCTAGGTGCCCGCGAGCAGGAAGGCCAGGCCGGTTTCGTGGCCTCCATCGTGACTCTCGACGTGGTGATGATCGTGACCGGTCTGGTCGCCTCTCTGGCGCCCTACGGCACCATCAAGTGGGTGTTCTTCGCCTGGTCCTGCGCGGCCTTCGTCGGGGTGCTCTATCTGCTGTGGAAGCCGCTGGCGACCCTGGCCGGGCAGCATGCCGCCATCGGTGCGGCCTATCGCAAGAACGTCGGCTTTCTCAGTGTGCTCTGGCTGATCTATCCGGTGGTCTTCGCCGTGGGACCCGAGGGTGTCTGGGCGGTGAGTGATGCGGCCACGGTCTGGGTCTTCCTGATTCTCGATGTGCTGGCCAAGGTGGTCTACGCCTTCACCTCGGAGCGCAATCTCAAGACGGCCCTGGCGCGGTCTGGCGTCTGAGCATGACGGCCATCGGGCGCGGCGGATGGCTGTTGCTGCCGGCCGCCGGGCTCGCCAGCCTGGCGGGTGGGGCAGGGCAGCTGGCCTTCGCGCTGCTGGTGGGCCTGGGGCTGGGGCTCCTGCATGGCGCAAGCGATCTACGCCTGGTCGCTTCCGCACGGCGCCTCGCCTTTCTTGGCAGCTACCTGGCGACGGCTCTGGCCTGCCTGCTCTGCTGGCAACTGGCGGGGACGCTGGCGCTGCCGCTGTTCCTGCTGTTGTCGATCTGGCATTTCGCCCATGAAGACGAACTCCTCGCCGATCGGCTCAGTGCTCTGGCGCTGGGACTGTTCATCGTGGGTGGTCCGGCGGTGCTGCACGAGACGGCCGTGGCCCGGCTACTGGCGCTGGCCATGGGGCCGGATGCCGCTCCGGCGTTGGCCGAGTGGCTGGCCAGGCTGCTGGTCCTGGCTGGGACGCTGGCATTGCCGGTGCTGCTGCTGGCCGCCTGGCAGCGCCGCTGTCCCTGGCTGGCGGCCACGCTGCTGGCCGTGGTGCTGGCGCCGCCTCTGGTCGGTTTCGCCCTGGGCTTCTACCTGCTGCATGCCGCACCCCAGACCGGGGTACGCCAGCGGCTGCTGGGGGCGCCTACCTTCACGGCCTATCTGTGGCTGACCTGGCCGATCCTGCTGGGCGCGGTCGTCTTCACCCTGGCCGGTGGCCTGGTCTTCGCGCTGCAGGAGCGCACCGGCATCCGGGCGCTGTTCGCCGTGCTGGCGGCCTTCGCCGTACCCCACATGCTGGTGCTGCCGCGCTTTCTCGCCCCGGGTGCCGAGGCCGCACCGCGCTCAGGGCCGCAGATGGTTGAGCGGTAGCTCGGTGCTGGCCAGGATCTGGTTGAGCACGAAACTCGAGCGCACGCTGGAGACCCCCTCGATGCGCGTCAGGGTACCCAGCAGCAGTTGCTGATAGTGCTCCATGTCGGGCACCACCACCTTGAGCTGATAATCCGCATCCATGCCGGTGACCAGGCAGCACTCCAGCACCTCGGGACACTGGGCGATGATCCCCTGGAAGTTCTCGAAGCGCTCGGGGGTGTGCCTGTCCATGCCGATCAGCACGAAGGCGGTCAGTGACAGCCCGAGTTTCTTGCGATCCAGCAGGGCGACCTGGCGGGTGATGTAGCCACTGTCTTCCAGTTGCTTGACCCGTCGCGAGCAGGGTGAGGGCGACAGGCCGATGCGTTCAGCCAGTTCCTGATTGGAGAGGCGCGCGTCGCGCTGCAGTTCTGCCAAGATTTTCAGATCGAAGCGATCGAGTTTGTCCATTTTGCATGCCTTGCGCTATCCGATTGCGCCCAATGCTAGGTTTATGGCCAGGGATTGCGCAAGAGGTGGGAAAGAAGCTGTACAACGCAACCCGCTGCTGGCAGCAGGGGCGTAAGCTGAACTCAACTTCGATAGCCCGGTAGAGCTGTCCAACGAAGGCGCCCCAGGAGGGCCTTTCGCATCGCCAACGACGGTATCCCGTCCGCCGCGCCCGGGCCCGCCCAGGTCACCATTCCTGGTCGATCGCAGCCACCGTCACGAGCGGTGCGAGAGGACAACGAATTCAAGGGGAGGCCGCAAGGTCTCCCCTTTTCTTTTGGGCGGAAGTTTTGGCGTTGGGCTCACCCTCACCCCGGCCCTCTCCCAGAGGGAGAGGGGGCGTTTGGGGGAGGTTGGGTGGGAAGAGCATCGCGGCCATGGCGGCCGCTGCTTTGGAGGCTATTCGATCGCGGCCATGGGCCGCTCCTACAAAAGTCCATGCTTGTAGGAGCGGCCGCCTCGGCGGACCGCCATGGCCGCGAGCAGACCTTCAGGCTTACGCCTGCCCGGGCGGCTGCTTGTCCACGGTCAGGGGTGCGTCGCTGGCAAGGTATTCCTTTGCTTCCTCTTCGCTGGCCACCGAGGGGGGCGAGCCGCGCAGGGGTTTGCCGGCGGTTTCGCGCACGGTGAGCATGGTCAGGATGCCGATCACGGCCGCGGCCATCAGGTAGTAGGCCGGCACCAGGGGGTCGCCGGTCTTTTCCACCAGCCAGGCAGTGACCAGCGGGGTGGTGCCCCCGAACAGCGATACCGAGATGTTGAAGGCGATGGACAGGGCGCTGTAGCGGATCGGGGTGTAGAACAGCGCCGGCAGGGTGGACGGCATGGTGCTGGTAAAGCAGGCCAGGGCCACGCCCAGGAGCATCAGGCCGAGGAAGATCAGCCAGTCGTGGCCGCTGCCGATCAGTTTGAGGCAGGGAATCGCCAGGACCAGGATCGCCAGGCAGGCGCCGATGATCATCGGCTTGCGGCCCAGGCGGTCGCTGAAGAAGCCGCCGAGGATGTTGAGCGGCATCATCACCACCATGACGATGAGGATCAGCAGCAGCCCCTTGGTCTCGGCGTAGCCCATGGTCACGGCCAGGTAGCTGGGCATGTAGGTCAGCAGCATGTAGTCGGTGACGTTGAACACCAGCACCAGGCCGATGCACTTGAGCAGGGCGACGCGATGCAGGGTGAACAGCTCGCGCAGGCTGTGCGCCGGACCGTCCGCGGCCTTGCCTTCGTTGGCTTCGGTGTGGGCCTTGAACGCCGGGGTCTCTTCCAGCTTGAGGCGCATATAGAGGCCGAGCAGGCCGAGCGGGCCGGCGATAAAGAAGGGCACCCGCCAACCCCAGTCGAGCAGCTGTTCTTGGGTCAGGGCCGCGGTGAGCGCCGTGACCGTTCCCGCGCCGGCGATATAGCCGGCCAGGGTGCCGAATTCCAGCCAGCTGCCCATGCGTCCGCGGGTCTTGTCGGTGGCGTATTCGGCGATGAAGGTCGCTGCGCCGCCGTATTCTCCCCCGGTGGAGAAGCCCTGCACCACGCGCGCCAGCAACAGCAGGGCCGGTGCCCAGATGCCGATGCTCTCGTAGCTGGGAATCAGGCCGATGCTGAAGGTGCCCAGGGCCATCATGATCATGGTCAGGGCCAGCACCTTCTGGCGACCGTACTTGTCGCCCAGGGGGCCAAAGACCATGCCGCCGATCGGGCGGACCAGGAAGGCCACGGTAAAGGTGGCGAAGGTGGCGATCAGCTGGGCGGCGGCATCGCCATCGGGAAAGAAGACCTTGCCCAGGGTCACGGCCAGGTAGCCGTAGACGCCGAAGTCGAACCATTCCATGGCGTTGCCGAGGGCGGCGGCGCCGACGGCGCGCTTGACCAGAGAATTGTCGACGATGGTGAGGTCGTCCGGTTTTACCTCATGGCGGCGCTTGAACCAGCCAACGTGATGATGGTGTTTCGACATGTGTTTTCCTCCTTGCGTGGGGCCATAGACCCGAGCGGACCGCTAGAAGTGCGATGACAGAGGGGCAGAAACTTCCCCGCCGCCTCCAGGGAGCGACCCGGGAATGCCTGCACGGCCTTGGGAGATTTCAGGCCCGGGCCTCCGCTCCGACCTTGCGGCCTCCGGCTTTCCCGGCTCGTCCTCGGCAGTCTGTGGCGGCCAGTCGATGGCAGAGGGGCGCGCGGCTAACGGCCAGGCTGGGGCAGGGTCCAAGCCTTGGGGTACTCTGGATCATCCCCTCGTGGAGCCGTGCGATGAAATCGCCTGCCGTGCTGTGTGCGCTCGTCCTTTTCGGCGTTTCCCTGTGGAACGCCGCGCCCGCCTGGGCCGACAACAACTATCGCCTCGGCGGCGGCTACGTGACCCCGCCAGCCGGGGCCCAGCCGCCGATCGCCCCCGCCGGCAACGCCGGGCGCTGGCAGGGCGGTGGCCAGGGTGACTGGAATGGGGGGCCGCCCGGGCGTGGCGACGGTCCTGGGCGCGGCAATGGTCCGGCGCTGGAGCGCTGGGAGCGCAACGACCCCCCGCCACCGCGGCCGGGCTATCAGCCGGCCTGGCAGGATCGCCCCGTTCCCTTGCCGCGCCCGGGATATATGATGCCGGCGCCCGACCAACCGGGACGGAACTACCCGCCGCCGCCGCCACCGCGTCCGGAGCGGGATCCCCAGTGGGCCGGTCCGCGTCCGGGCTGGGGCACCAATCCCCAGTGGCGTCCGGGCTTCGAGGTGCCGGGCGTGCCGGCCGGCTTCACCCGCGTCTGGTACCGCGACAGCCAGTACTACTATGCCGATGGCTACTGGTATCGACCCCAGGGGCCGCGCTATGTGGTGACCCTGCCACCGACCGGGGTACGGGTCAGCGTCCTGCCGGCCTTCGCCGAGACCCTGTGGATGGGCGGCACCACCTACTACTTCGCCGCGGGCAGCTATTACCGCACCGATCCGGGCGGCGGCTTCGTCACCGTCGCCGATCCCACCGTGGCGGCCGTGCCGGCCACGACGGCAGCGCCTGCCGGAACGGACTACGATGCCTATGACGTCACCGCCTATCCTATGCAGGGGCAGTCGCCGCAGCGCTACGCCACGGATCGCTACGACTGCCGGCGCTACGCCGCCGGGGAGTCGGGCTTCGATCCCGAACGACCCGGCGCGGTCGGCGATCCCTACCTCACCCCGCGCTTCCGCCAGGCGCTGGCGGCCTGCCTGGCGGGGCGTGGCTATCGTGTGGAGTAGCTGTCGGGTGGAGTGGCCATCAGTCGTTGGTCAGCTGCACTAGGGTGAACAGCCCGAAGGGCGGCACGCTGCTGCGACTGGCGCGGCGCAGGTCTTCGCGGGAGAGGATGGAGTCCATGGCGAAGTCCGGGTGCCAACCGAGCTTGCGCGAGGCCGGTGCCAAGGCCTTTTCCGCAAGCAGCCGCAGGCCGCTCTCGGCCTGGAAGTGATTGACCAGCAAGAGGTGACCTCCCGGCTTCACCACCCGGCGCATCTCCTGCATCAGCTTGCGCGGATTGGGCACCACGGAGGCCACGAACATGGCCACGGCGATATCGAAGGAGCCGGTGGGCAGGCCGGTTTCCTCGGCATTGGCTTCGAGCAGGGCGTCCACCGTGGTGATGTCGTCGCGAATGACTCGCTCCCGGGCCTTGGCCAGCATGTCGGGCGAGAGATCGATCCCGGTGACGCGCTTGTCGGCGCCATAGTGGGGCAGGGCCAGCCCCGTCCCGACGCCCACTTCCAGCACCCGGGTACCCGCCAGGGCGTTGACCGCCGCCACCGCACGCTTGCGACCGGGGGCGGAAACGCCGCCGAACACCCGATCATAGACATTGGCCCAGCGCCGGTAGGCGGAAATGATGGCGGCATTGTCCAGCGCGGAGTGCGGTGCGGAAGTGTCGGCGGTATTC
Organism: Pseudomonas sp. HR1; assembly: GCF_030175875.1. Classification (NCBI taxonomy): domain Bacteria; kingdom Pseudomonadati; phylum Pseudomonadota; class Gammaproteobacteria; order Pseudomonadales; family Pseudomonadaceae; genus Pseudomonas; species Pseudomonas sp. HR1. Next base: position 357,212 of record NZ_JASNRF010000001.1, on the reverse strand, counting down.
AGCGAATAATCGATTTTCTTCGAGTCGTGCATAGCGGCCTTGTCATTGTCGGTAGATGAAAGCAGAGGCGTTACGGCGCCAACTCGGCGCGGCGTCCGAGGGTGAAGAGTTGCGGCCCGTCGATGGAAGCAGGCGCTTCGCTATTTCGTCGTGCGGATTGGAAGTGGCTCTTTCGCTTTTGTATCCAGGGGCTGCAAGCCAGGCGTGACGGCTGCTCCAGATAGGATCTTTACTGTTTTAGAACAATCGCACGGTGTTTGGCTAGTTGTGTCGGGCGTTATCTGGCTTGAATGAGAAGTTGGTAGTTCTAATTGTTTTTGATTGTTCGTTCTTTCAATTTAAATATCAGTTTATTATTTGTTCGTTCAATCAAATCAGTTGTGGGCTGAAAGTCAGGCCGTTTTTACGCTTCTGTGGCGTAGTAGTAAGACCTTGGTGATGGGATAGGGTCAGGCAAGGACGAGAGAAGCAAATCGCAGAGGATATTGCAGGCGTGGAAGAATCAAGCGTGTGGGGCAAAGAGGGCGGATGCCGTTCGTACGGATTGTCCGTGCTGCATCCCCACACCGACTCATCCATGTCCTTGAGTCTCAGCAGGTCTCAAGATCGGGCTTGTCGGCGTGCAGGTTTCTCTCCAGCAAGAATCCTTGCGATTCGAACGCCATTACCTATCGTTAGGCTATGGGCACGAAAGGCTAGGTCCTTATTCCTACGGCTTTTTGTGTTGGCTTGGCTGCCGGTCGCCGAGCTTTGCGCAAGCTGAGAATCTGGTGTGTGGTAGTGGTCCAATCGAGCGTGAGGCCCAGCATGCTGCTAGGCAAAGCGTTTGCCTAAAGCGCAGCAACGTGGCCTGGCAGTTTGAGTATGGGTGTCAGGCATAACACCCGCACGTCAGACCTGGCGTACCTTCTTCAATCAGATTCCCGATCTCTGAGGTAGCGATGCGAGCACGAGGCTTTACCCTGATCGAACTGATGGTCGTCGTGGCGATTGTTGGCATCCTGGCAGCCATTGCCTATCCGACTTATCAGACCTCTGTGCTGCGCTCCAACCGCAGCGAGGGGCAGGCACTGCTCAACGAGGCGGCGGCACGGATGGAGCGCTTCTATGCGCAGAACAATGCCTATCCGGCGAAGGTAAAAGACCTAAACATTGTCAATACAAAGACCAACCCCGGCAGTGACAGAGTGTTCTCCAGCAGCGGGTACTACGAACTGACGATTTTAACCAGCGCTGCTGGTAGTGCTGGCTATAGCAGTGATGGTCCCTATGTGCTGACCGCACTGCCCAAGGGCAGTCAGGAAAAAGATTCCTGTGGCAATCTGATACTTAACGCTCAAGGCGTCAAAAAGGTATCGAGGGGTGATCCCAGTGACTGCTGGCGCTAATCCTCCCGTCCCTGTACCAGGCCGGCATCCCTGTCCTGTTCCACGCGATAGCCGCCGAAGCCCAGGGTGACCCGCTGGGTGGCGTCGGCCTTGCCGGCGTCGCGGGCTTCGTGTTCGACCACCAGGCGGTTGAGGCGGTTGAGCAGGTGCATGGATTCGTCGTAGGCGGTGCGATAGAGGCTGAGCGTGGAATCCTCGGTCAGGTTGTGGCCGTAGACCACGTGAAAGGTGAAGTCCGGCGCGGCGCGGTCCTGCAGGTAGAGGCGCTCGAAGCCGGCCAGCAGGTCGCCGGTGAAATGGGCCAGCAGCCGCCCTGCGCCTTCCTGGCTCTCGGTGCCGCGCAGTAGCGAGCGGGGGGTGAGCACCACCCGGTCTTCCTCGTCCAGGCGGGCATAGCCCTTGCGCAGCCATTCATCCAGCACGGTGCGGGCGCGCACGTCGCTGCCGACGCTGGCGACCAGGGCGTCGAAACTCTGTTCGCCGCCACGGCGCTGAGTGCGGGGGAGGGGGCGCAGATTGCCCTCGGCATCGAGCAGATCCAATCGTGAGGTCCAGGCGCTGAGCACCTGCCATTCCAGGCTTGGCGTGCAGGGCGTACGTTCCGGGCTGGCCTCGCGCAGGGCGCGGACCTCGCGGCGCGGCAGGCCGGTCAGCACCGAGATACGGCTGTCGGAATTGGGCTTGTCGCGCAGCGGTTCGAAATCCTGGGCGACCTCGAAGTAGGTCTGGCGCAGCAGGCGATCGAAGGTCTGGTAGGTCACGCCGGAGGCGATGGCGATACGCACCAGCCGACCGATCAGGCTACGCAGAAGCAAGGGTACCTTGGTGGAAAGCATGGGGGACTCGACACGGCAGACGCCTGCCCATCTTCGCGGCGCCTTGAGCGCCCGTCAAACCGGCCGGTCACAAAGTGTCGCGGACGCCGCTCAGGCTGTCGTCCGCGGGTCAGGGCATGGCTAGCCAGGAGTGCCCGATTCGGTCTCGCCGGCCACGTCCGGATCGTCCGGAAACTCTTCCGGCTCCATGTCCGCATAGGGCAGCTCTTCGGGCGGCGGGGTGTTGCTGGGATTGTCGTAGGTCTTCTGGTTGGCGTCGCTCATGGTGGCTCTCCGGGGTGGGTGTGGAGATATCGAACCCCTCTGGGCGGGGCCGTTCCCGAGCGGCTGTCGACAGTGACCTCGTGTCGGCGGGGTGGCCAGCGCTCGAACGTCGTTAGCGCGATAGCGGTCTATCGGTTGACCGTCTCATCCGAATGACGGCGCCCGAGGAGTCCCGTGATGACCACGCCTACCGCTGTCCACCCGCTGCCGTTCCAGCCCGCCTTCGAACAGGTGCCGGATGATGAAGCCGAAACCGTTCGCGAGATGGTCGCGGCCATGAGAGACATTACCGAGACCACCTACGCCAACGGCGGCCATGCCATCCGCAGCGTGCACGCCAAGAGCCATGGCCTGCTCACGGGTCGAGTGACGGTGCTGGGCGGCTTGCCGCCGGCTTATGCCCAGGGTGCCTTCGCCGTGCCGGGCAGCTATGCAGCGGTGCTGAGATTCTCGACCAATCCGGGCGACATCCTGGCCGACAGCGTTTCCACCCCGCGGGGTCTGGCGCTCAAGCTGATCGACGTGCCGGGCGAGCGCCTGCCCGGTAGCGAAGGCCAGGTGACCCAGGATTTCGTCATGCAGAACGCCCCGGCCTTTACCGCGCCGGATCCCAAGACCTTTCTCAAGACGCTCAAGCTGCTGGCCAGGACCACCGACCGCGGTGAGGGCCTGAAGAAGGTGGCGTCAGCGGTGCTGCGCGGCACCGAGAAGGTGGTGGAAGCCTTTGGCGGCGAAAGTCCGACGCTGAAGAGCCTGGGGGGCCACCCGGAGACCCATCCGCTCGGCGAAACCTTCTACACCATGGTGCCCTTTCTCTACGGCCCCTATTTCGCCAAGCTCAGCGTGGTCCCGGTGGCGCCCGAGCTGACCGCCCTGACCGACGCGCCGGTCGAGGTCAACGGCAAGCCCGACGGCCTGCGCGAGGCGGTCAATGCCCATTTCGCCCGGCACGGCGGCGTCTGGGAGATCCGCGTGCAGCTGGGCGTCGATATCGAGCGGACACCCATCGAGGACGCCTCGGTGGTCTGGCCGGAAGACCTCAGTCCCTATGTGACCGTGGCGCGCCTGGAGGTCCAGCCGCAGCCGGCCTGGAACGAGGCGCGCTCGCGCGAAGTGGACGACGGCATGGTGTTCAGTCCCTGGCATGGCCTGGCTGCGCACCGCCCGCTGGGCGGCATCATGAGATCGCGGCAACCGGCCTACGAGATGTCGTCGCAGTTTCGCAGCGAGCGCAACGGCTGCCCGTTGCACCATCCGCGCGGACCGGTGGAGCTGTAACGCGGCTCAGTTGAGCGTGGCGAGCTCGGCGTCGTCGAGTTCGCGAGCGCGTACCGCCGCCGGGCGGGACACCAGCCCGGCGACATAGCGCTCGAAGTGGGGGCGCTTCTCGATGGTGCCGAAGGCCATGCCCCAGGCGAGATGGGCACCGACATAGACGTCGGCGGCGGTGAAGCGGTCGTCCACCAAGTATTCACCGGGGGCCAGGACGGCGTCGAGGGTGTCGAGCACCTCGGCGAGGCTGCCATAGCCCACCGCGCCGCGCTTCTGCGGATCCTCGGGCAAGACGACGCCCAGCGCCTGGTTGGTGGTGGCCGCCTCCAGCGGACCGGCAGCGAAGAACAGCCAGCGGTAGTAGGCACCGCGCGCCGGATCGCTCAGTGGAGGCGCGAGCCCCGCGGTGGGAAAGGCGTCGGCGAGATAGGCGCAGATGGCGGCGGTCTCGGTCACCACGGCTGCGCCATGGCGCAGCGCCGGCACCTTGCCCATGGGGTTGATGGCGCGATAGGCCGGGGATTTCATCGCCGGCCCGTAGTCGACCCGTTGCACCTCGTAGGGTTGTCCGAGCTCCTCCAGCAGCCAGCGCACGATGCGTCCGCGCGACATGGGGTGGGTATAGAGCACAGGCCGGTCGAACATGGTGAAGCTTCCTTGAGTTGTCGTACCCCTTAGCATAGGTAGGCCCTCATCCAGCGTCCATTCGCAGGAGAGCCGGTACCCTTCTGCTAAACTGGTAAACCTTTACCAGCCGTTTCACAGGACTCCCGTGCCCTCATCCTTCGATTCCCTGCCGCTGGCCGAGGCCATGCAGGCCAATCTGGCCGAACTCGGCTACCTGAGCATGACGCCCATCCAGGCGGCCAGCCTGCCCATCATCCTCAAGGGCCAGGACCTCATCGCCCAGGCCAAGACCGGTTCGGGCAAGACGGCGGCCTTTGGCATCGGCTTGCTGACGGGACTCAATCCGCGCTATTTCGGCTGTCAGGCGCTGGTGCTCTGTCCGACCCGCGAACTGGCGGACCAGGTGGCCCGCGAACTGCGTCGCCTGGCGCGCACCACGCCCAACATGAAGATCCTGACCCTCTGTGGCGGCATGCCGCTGGGGCCGCAGATCGCTTCCCTGGAGCATGGCGCCCAGGTGATCGTCGGCACCCCGGGGCGGGTGCAGGAGCACCTGCGCAAGGGCACTCTGGTGCTGGACGGCCTCAACGTCGCGGTGCTCGACGAAGCCGATCGCATGCTCGACATGGGCTTCATCGACGCCATCGCCGACATCCTCAGCCAGACGCCGGCACGGCGGCAGACGCTGCTGTTCTCGGCGACCTATCCGGAAGGCATCGAGCGCCTGGCCCAGGACTATCTGCGGGCGCCGCTGCGCATCAGCGTCGAGAGTCAGCACAGCGAGACCCAGATCCGCCAGCGCTTCTACGAGATCGCCGCCCAGGATCGCCTGGCCGCCGTGGTGCGCCTGCTCCGGCACCATCGCCCGGCCAGTGCCGTGGCCTTCTGCCAGACCCGCCAGCAGTGCCAGGAGGTGGTCGAGGCGCTGCATGCCCAGCGCATCTCCGCGGCCGCCCTGCATGGCGACCTGGAGCAGCGCGAGCGCGACCAGGTGCTGGCGATGTTCGCCAACCGTAGTCTCTGCGTGCTGGTGGCCACCGACGTGGCGGCCCGCGGCATCGACGTCGCCGGCCTGGAGGCCGTGATCAACGTGGAGCTGTCCCGCGATCCGGCGGTGCACGTGCACCGCATCGGTCGCAGCGGTCGGGCGGGTGAGCAGGGCCTGGCGCTGTCCTTGGTGGCGCCGGCCGAAGCCAGTCGCGCCCAGGCCATCGAGGTGCAGCAGGGCTCGCCGCTGGACTGGCAGCCCCTTGGCGCCCTGCGCGACACCCCGGAGCCGCTGGTACCGGCCATGCACACCCTGGCCCTGGCGGCCGGCAAGAAGGACAAGCTGCGCCCCGGAGACATCCTCGGCGCCCTGACCGGCGACGCCGGCCTGCCCGGCGCCAAGATCGGCAAGATCACCCTGTTCGACAACCAGGCCTATGTCGCCGTGGAAAGAGACATCGCCCGCCAGGCGCTGCAGCGCCTGAGCGAGGGCAAGATCAAGGGGCGGTCGATCAAGGTGCGGATGCTGTAGGGCGGATTTGGCTACGGGCATTGTGGCTCTGACGACCCGCTCCTGACGGTATTTGCCTTATCGCGGCCATGGGCCGCTCCTACAGGTAGCAAACCGATCTGTAGGAGCAGTCGCTACGGCGCACCGGCACGGCCGCGATCAGCGATAGGCCTGTCTCAGGTGTGTGGTAGCGCCGTAGCGTGGAAAACGGCGCAGCCTTTTCCACTGGGGCTTCGTCGCGAGGGGCGCCCTCGCCCCAGCCCTCTCCCAGGGGGAGAGGGGTCTATCCAAGCAGCGCCGTAGCGTGGAAAACGGCGCAGCCTTTTCCACTGGGGCTTCGCCGCGAGGCGCGCCCTCACCCCAACCCTCTCCCAGGGGGAGAGGGGGGCTATCCAAGTAGCGCCGTAGCGTGGAAAACGGCGCAGCCTTTTCCACTGGGGCTTCGTCTCGAGGGGCGCCCTCACCCCAGCCCTCTCCCAGGGGGAGAGGGGGCTATCCAAGCAGCGCCGTAGCGTGGAAAACGGCGCAGCCTTTTCCACTGGGGCTTCGTCGCGAGGCGCGCCCTCGCCCCAGCCCTCTCCCAGGGGGAGAGGGGGTCGCTCGAGTGCCTTGACGTACCTCGGGCTGTCGGGCTTCGACGATGGAGTCGTCCCGACCCCACCTGCCTCAGCCCTCGATCCCCATCCGCCGTCTGGCGCGATGCGAGGAGCCGTTGCGCACGGCCCAGCGCAGCACCGGGGCGGTGGCGCCTATGCCCGTGCGAATCAGCTGCCGTTGCAGCGGACCCTGGTGGAAACCCAGCTCCGCGCTAGCCCAGTCGGGCAAGAGGTCGATGCCGGCCCGCATCATCAAGGCGCCGAAGGGCTTGGCCAGGGCGCTGGGCGCGGGCGCCTGCAACAGCACTCGGCAGACCTCGCGGCTGCGTTCGTCGCACACCAGCTGCGGGCGGATCGCCTGGTAGTAGGCGGCTATCTCCGCCCGGGAGCGGGGCACGTCGGTCGCGCCCAGGCGTTCGGCGACCAGAGCGATTTCGGCGTAGTAGCGATCCTGTTCGGTGCCCGGCAGTCGGGGATCGAAATAGCGCAGATAGGCCGCCAGGAAGTGACTGACCTCGGCCACATGGACCCAGGTCAGCAGCGCCGGGTCTTCGGCGCTGTAGGGGCGGCCGTCGGCGGCCTGGCCCCGGATATGCCGGTGGATGGCCTTGACCCGGGCGATCAGTCGCTCGGCATCGCCGCGGCTGCCAAAGGTGGTGGCGGCGATGAACTGACCGGTACGCCGCAGGCGGCCGAGCATGTCTTCGCGAAATTTCGAATGGTCCCAGACCCCGGCCAGGGCCAGCGGGTGCAGGGTCTGCATGAGCAGGGCGGCGATGCCACCGATCAGCATGCAGGTGAAGTCGCTGTGCACCCGCCAGGGCACGCTGCCAGGCCCGAACAACCCAGGGTCGCCCGGTGGTTGCTCGTAGTCGACCTCGCCCAGGGCCAGTCCGGTAAGGCTCATCACCTGTTGCTCGATACGGCTGCGGATCCGCTCCATGGACTAGCGCGGCAGCAGGTAGAGCGCCGCGTACTGCAGCAGCATGATGGTCTTGCCATCCAGCAGCCTGCCGTCGCGGGCCATGGCCAGGGCCTCGTCGAAGGGCAGTTCCAGCAGCTCGATGTCCTCGCCTTCCTCGTGCAGTCCACCGCCGTCGGCGATGCGTTGGTCGGCGCGGTATTCACCGGCGAAGAAGTGCAACAACTCGGTCACCGAGCCGGGACTCATGAAGGCGTCGAACAGGTGCTGGACGTTGTCCAGGCGATAGCCGGTCTCTTCCTCGACCTCGGCCTTGATGCGCGCTTCGGGGGCGGCCGCGTCGAGCAGGCCGGCGGGGGTCTCCACCAGCAGGCCGTCGTCCAGGCCGTTGCCCAGGGTCGGCAGGCGGAACTGGCGGATCAGCAGCACGGTGCGCCGCTCGCGGTCGTACAGCAGGATGGTGGCGCCGTTGCCGCGGTCGTAGGTCTCGCGGGTCTGGCGTTGCCAGCTGCCGTCGCGGCGCAGGTAGTCGAAGGTGGTCTTCTTCAGCAGGCCCCAGTCGGCGGAAAGGGTCTCGACCTGCTGGATGCGAATGCGGGAGGTGTCGGGCATGGGGGCTCGTCTGGACAGGAGGCGTCGGGCCACGGTAGCAGAAGCGCTGCCTTTCTGAGGCATGCCCCGTGACCCCGGGTTCCGCCCAGCCGCGAGAAGGGCTGGCCCCGACGTCTAGAACCAGCGGTCGTTCTTCTTGCGACCCCGGGTCATGGACGGCAGGATCAGACCGGCCAGCAGGCCGGCGCCGGCGATGCTGCCGCCATAGACCATGTACTGCATCAGCGCCTGCTTGTTCTCGTTGCCGAGCTTGGCCTGGGTGCTGCGCAGTTCGGACTGGGCCTGGGTGAGCTGGGCGTCGAGGTCCTTGCGGCGGCTCTCCAGTTCGTCGATCTGCTTCTTGCGCGAATCCAGGGTCTCCTGCATGCCCTGGACGCGATTCTTCCAGCTGTCGTCGATGGTCTTGAGCTGGCCGCTCAATTCGGCCACCTGCTGTTCCAGCTGTGGCAGGCGCTCGGCCTGGCCGGGCTTGGCCTGCAGGTCGGCATTGGGGATCCAGACGGTGCTGCCACCTTCGCCGCGCACCTGGCTGTAGTCGCCCTGGGTGCTGATCAGCTCGACCTTCTGCCCGGACTTGAGGGTGCCGACGATGCGATAGCCATCGGTGGGACCACTGCGGACATAGGTGGTCAGGCTGTCGCTGACCCAGCGGGCAGTGCCTTCCTGGGCCACGGCGGTGCCGGCCAGGGAAGCGAGGGAGGCAGCCAGGCAGAGGCCGAGATGCGGTAGGCGGGACAGCAGGCGAGATGGGGACATGGGCATGATCGGGTCTGTATGCATGAGCTGAAAAGATGAAGGCCGTGATGAACAAGCCGGATTATTGTGGGGCAGTACCCTAGCAAGCCGCCGCGATCTATCCGCCAACCCGTAGCGCCCTCTGTTCGAGACGGTGAAGCAGTTCAAGCTTTGGCGGCGGAAAGCGACGGCCAGTGTCATCTTGCCGCCATGGGGTAGGCGGTAAAAGCGGCAAAGCCGTTCAGGATCTTGCAGCGGCGGTTCAGAGCCGATGGAGCAGATCCAGACTCAGGGCCGCGAGCGCGCCCAGGCCGGCGCAGCCAAAGGCCAGCGCCTTGCCCCACCAGCGTTTCCAGGCGATCGCGCCGGCCACCATGCCTACCCCGCAGAGCAACAGGCCGGACTTGAGATAGAAGTCGGACCAGGCGAGCAGCTGATCGATGAAGTCGAAGAGGTCTTGGAATTCCTGCGGCATGGGGGCTCCTGGCGCGCTGGCGCTATTGAGTCGCCGGGGCCGCGGTCGTTCCCTGGCAGTCCGCCGCCAGCAATCGTTCCGCCGAACCCTGGTCGCCCGGCTGGCTGCCCGCGCGACCGGCCAGCAACAGGAACTGGCGGCTGGCGTCCCGGCTCGGCAAGGCCACCACCGCCAGTGACAGCCGTGGATCCGGCAGCGGATAGGGCGGCCGGTTGGCCAGGGCCTGGAAGAAATCCACGGCCAGCAACTGGGTTTCGCTTAGCCGCCGCGCCTGATAAAGACTGCCCGCCAGCGCCTTTGGCAGCGCGTGCCAGTGTTCGTCCAGAGCGGGCGCCAGCTGCCAGAGCTGCGCGCGTACTTCGGGCCGCAGACAGGCCAGGTGCACATGCAGCTGATCCTGGCTACGCCCGCTGGGGGCATTGAGGGCCAGGGCGATCCGCTCGTCCGCCACCGGCGCCCGGCCCCAGGCGCTCAGGTACCAGCGCTGGCGCCAGGCCAGACCGAACCAGTTGGGTTGGCCGGGCTGCCACAGCGCCGGACTTTCCAGCCCGCGCAGAGGCCGCAGCGGGACCAGAATGAAATGCTGTCGCTCACCCGGCGCGCGCAGCATGGCGAAGCCGGGATCCGCCACCACCTGGCGACAGGGCGCCGCCAGACCGGTGAGCCGGGCATTGGGCACGCAGAGCCCGGTCGTGACCTGGCGCAGCAGGTCGCGGCTGGCACAGCCCGTCAGCGCCATGCCCAGCATCAGCAGCGGCAACAGGCGCCGCCACGACGAGCGGACGCGGCTCGGCAGCGAACAACTGCGCGCGCGGCGCTTCCAATGGCTATCAGGGCAACGCACTGGGAGATCAGTCATGGCCAATGGTTGGGCCGGAGACGGCGCGGTTCAGGAACAGATCGACAGCACGGTGGACGATGCGGTGCAGCGCGCCCGCAGCCGTCTGCATCGGGGCGCGAGCCTCACCCATTGCGAGGAATGCGGCGACGCCATCCCCGAAGCACGCCGCCAAGTGGTACCGGGCGTGCGCCTGTGCATCCGCTGCCAATCCGAGCAGGACGCCGAAGACCAACGCGCCGGCGGCTACAACCGGCGGGCGAGCAAGGACAGTCAGTTGCGCTAGGGCCGAAGCAGTCTTCCGGTGCGTGAACGCCGGGCCGATTTCCAGCCACTGGCGCAGCCCCAGCTCGACGTCGCCCGGCATCAGGGCGCTGCCGGGATCTGCAGGCCGCGTTGCACCGCCGGGCGGGCGAGGAAGGCGTCGAGGGCGCGACGCACCTCGGGGAAGTCGTGGAAGCCGATCAGGTCGGCCACCTGGTAGACCTCCAGCAGGGCGCGGATCCAGGGGAAGGTGGGGATGTCGACGAGGCTGTAGTCCTCGCCCAGGATCCAGGCGCGGCCCTTGAGCTGGCCATCCAGCACGCCGAGCAGGCGCCGGGCTTCGGCTACATAACGCTCGCGGGGGCGGGGGTCCTCGATGTCCTTGCCGGCGAATTTGGTGAAGAAGCCGAGCTGGCCGAACATGGGGCCGATGCCGCCCATCTGGAACATCAGCCACTGGATGGCCTGGTAGCGCCGCGCCGGATCCTCCGGCAGCAGGCGCCCGGTCTTTTCCGCGAGATAGAGCAGGATGGCGCCGGATTCGAACAGCCCCAGGGGTTCGCCGCCAGGGCCGTCGGGGTCGAGGAGGGCGGGGATCTTGTTGTTGGGGCTCAGGGAGAGGAATTCCGCGGTGTGCTGGTCGTCCTTACCGAAGTCGATGCGATGCACCTCGTAGGGCAGGCCGAGTTCTTCCAGCAGGATGGCGACCTTGACGCCGTTGGGCGTGGGCAGCGAATAGAGTTGCAGGCGCTCGGGATGCCGAGCCGGCCAGCGGTGGGTGATGGGAAAGCGCGACAGATCGGCCATGGTGGACTCCTGGCAAGGGGGCGGTTCTGGTGAGACCGGCCGGCGCGGCCCGGGTTGCCGGGCCTCGAGCGAAGCGGAACTTAGCGCGATGCCCACCTCTCCATCTGAGGAGTGCCTTCAGCCCCGCACCGAGGATTTTCCATGCTTCCCCACAGCCAGCAGGGCAGCGGTTCGCCCACCTTCGTGCTCATGCATTTTCTCGGTGGCTCGCACCGCACCTGGTTTCCCACCGCCCCCTACCTGGATGGCGAACACCGCTGCGTGGCGCTCAATACGCCGGGCTTCGGCGACGCCGCCGCGGTCGAGGGCTACAGCGTGGCCGAGATGGCCGATCAGGTGGATGCCAGCATCCGCGCCCTGGGTCTTACGCGTTGCATCCTGGTCGGCCATTCGATGACCGGCAAGGTGGCGGTGGTGCTGGCGGCGCGGCGACCGGACTATCTGGTCGGGCTGATCCTGGTGGCGCCTTCGCCGCCCGGACCGCAGCCCATGAGCGAGGCGGATCGCGATGCCCAGCGCGCCTATGGCAAGAGCCGGGCGGAGGCCGAGGCCTTCGTCGACGAATCCAGCGCCCACCGCCTGCCCGATGCCATCCGCGAGGTGGTGATCGCCGATGCCCAGCGGCTGAATCTGCAGGCCTGGCGCGCCTGGGTCGATCACGGCAGTCGCGAGGACTGGAGCGAGCGGATCGATACCCTGGACTATCCGGTGCTGCTGGTCTGCGGCGCCGACGACCAGCAGGTGCCGGGGCCGGAAGAGCAGCGCCGCACCACCCTGGCGGCCTTTCCCAACAGCCGCCTGGAGGTCATTCCCGGCGCCGGCCACCTGATGCCGCTGCAGACGCCCCAGGCCCTGGCGCGACTGATGCTCGACTTCGCCCGGGAGCTCTGACCGGTGGATTCGCTGACCCAGGCCGTGCTCGGCGCCACCGTCCAGACCGCACTCCTGGGTCGCTGGCAGGGGCGGCGCGCCATCCTCTATGGCGCCACCCTGGCCACCCTGCCGGATCTCGACGTGGTCATCGACTACGGCGATGCGGTCAAGGAGATGACCTATCACCGCGGCTTTAGCCATTCGCTGTTCGTGCTGACCGGACTGGCGCTGTTGCTGACGGGGATCTGCGGTCGCTGGCGCGATCCCGGCTACAGCCAGGGACGCCTGTTCCTGACGCTCTGGCTGGTGCTGGTCACCCATCCCTTGCTGGATGCCTTCACCACCTATGGCACCCAGTTGTTCTGGCCGCTGCCGACGACCCCGGTGGCCTGGTCCAGCGTCTTCATCATCGATCCGCTCTATACCCTGCCGCTGCTGGCGGCGGTGCTGGCCGGGCTGCTGATCGGCCCGCGCGGACGCTCGCCGCGGCTGGCCGTGGCGGCGCTGGCGTTGTCCACCGTCTATCTGGGCTGGACCCTGGTGGCCAAGTACGCCGCCGAGCGCCAGGTGCGCCAGGTACTGGCGGCCCAGGGGCAGGCGGGTGCCCGCCTGTTCAGCGCGCCGCTGCCGTTCACCAGCCTGCTCTGGCGGGTCATGGTGGATGACGGACCCGAGCGCTACCGGGAGACCTGGGTGGGACTGTTCGACGATCGCCCACCCACCTTGATCCCGCTGCCACGGGGTGGCGAACTGGCGCCGATCCTCGCCGATTCGCCGGCCGAGCAGCGGCTGCGCTGGTTCACCGATGACTGGCTGCGTTACGACCGCCTGGGCAACGACCTGGTGGTGACCGATCTGCGCCTGGGCGCCACCGGCTACCACAGTTTTCGTTTCGTCCTGGCTCAGCGGGAGGCGAGCGGTTGGCGACTGGTCGCCGAGCCGTCGTTGTGGCCGCGCGAGCGAGGGGGCCGCGAACAGCTGGCGGTGGTCTGGCGCAGACTCTGGCATCCGGAGCTGCCATCGCCAGTGGCGGACTGGGCCGCGCGACTGTCGCGCCTGCCGGACTGACGCCAGGCCTCCAGCAGCAGTCGCCACCAGGGGCGCCGGGCCTCGCGCAGGGCGGTATGGCGGTCCAGGCCGACATCGGCCAGTTCCCGGTCGGTAAGCTCCGGCAGGACGCGGCGGGTGGTCAGCTGGCGCTGGAACAGCAGCCAGCAACCGCTGGCGCGCGTCTGGTCGTGAAGGCTGGGGTCTCTGGGCATGGCGTCTCTCCTGGGCTGTCTCCATGCTCCGCCGCCAGCCGCTTCAGGGGCAGATCCAGGCCGATGGGTTGTCCGCCATACAGCTGCCTTACAGCGCTCAGCTGTATGGTGCACGGCGTGGCCATCTGTATGGCGCGCGATGCCTGTCTGCGCCGCTATAGTCCGGGCATGAATCGCTATCAGCTGTTGGCCGATGCCCTCGGCCGCCGTATCGAGCAGGGCCTCTACCGACCGGGCGAACGCCTGCCGTCGGTGCGCGCCCTGGCCCAGGAGCACGGGGTCAGTCTGGCCACGGTGCAGCAGGCCTATCGGCTGCTGGAAGACCGCGGCCTAGTGGAGCCCCGGCCCAAGTCCGGCTATTTCGTCCGCTTGGAGCGACGCGCCATCGAATTGCCGCGGGTGACCCGGCCGGCGCGCTGGCCGGTGGAGGTGTCCGGCTGGGAACCGGTGCGGGAGCTGATGACCTCCACCCCGGATTCGGTGCGGGTGCAACTCGGCCGCGGCCTGCCGGATACCGAGGCGCCGACCCTGGCCCCCTTGCTCGCCGGCATGGCACGCCTGGCGCGGCGGCCGGGCAATGCTGGGCTGTCCTACGACAGCATCCAGGGCGTGGCGGCGCTGCGCGAACAGGTGGCGCGGCTGCAGCTGGACGCCGGCTGCGTGCTCACCGCCGATGACATCGTCATCACCAGTGGCGCCCACGAGGCGCTGGCCATCGCCCTGCGCGCCACCTGCCAGGAGGGCGACATCGTCGCGGTGGATTCGCCGACCTTTCACGGGGTGATGCAGACCCTCAAGGGCCAGGGGCTCAAGGCGCTGGAGATACCTACCGATCCGCGCACCGGCATCAGCCTGCCGGCGCTGGAGCTGGCCCTGGAGCAGTGGCCGGTGCGGGCCATCCAGCTCACCCCCAGCTGCAACAACCCCCTGGGCTACTGCATGCCCGAGGCGAACAAGCGCCAGCTGGTGGCGTTGGCGCGCAAGCATGACCTGGCGGTGATCGAGGACGATGTCTACGGCGACCTGCTCTACAGCTATCCCCGGGGCCGGGCGCTCAAGGCCTTCGACGAAGACGACCGGGTGGTGCTCTGCAGTTCCTTTTCCAAGACCCTGGCGCCGGGTCTGAGGGTCGGCTGGGTGGCGCCCGGGCGCTATGCCGAGCGCATCCTGCACCTCAAGTACATAGGCACCGGCTGCACCGCGCCCCAGCCGCAACTGGCCATCGCCGAATTCATCGCCGCCGGTCACTACACCGTGCACGTCCGGCGCATGCGCGCCCAGTACCAGCGCAATCGCGACCTGATGAGCGCCTGGGTGCAGCGCTACTTTCCCGCCGGTACCCGGGTCAGCCAGCCTCAGGGCAGCTTCCTGCTATGGGTCGAGTTGCCCGAGGCCTGCGACAGCCATCGACTCAATCGCGAGTTGCTCGCCCAGAGCGTGCAGATCGCCTGCGGCAGCATCTTTTCCGCCTCGGGCAAGTACCGTAACTGTCTGCGCCTGAACTATGCCCAGGCCCAGCGTCCAGGGATCGAGGAGGGCGTACGGCGCGTGGGCGAAGCCGCCTGCCGACTGCTCGACGAGGCGCTGCCGCGGTCGCTGGCGACGCTGGCTTAGCCGAGTTCGGCGATCTCGCTGCAATTGCGCCCGCGATGCTTGGCCCGGTAGAGGGCGGCATCGGCTTGCGCCAGCAAGCGGACCGGGACGCCTTCCGCCAGGCGCGGCGTCACCGCCACGCCGAAGCTGGCGGTGACCGGCAGCGCCTCGGTCGGGCCGACGGCGAAGGGCGTCGCGGCGATGCCCTGGCGCAGGCGCTCGGCCAGTGCCAGGGCGTCGGCCGGTTGGGCCACGTCGGCGAGCACGGCGAATTCCTCGCCACCGATCCGGGCGATGCGGTCGCCAGGGCGCAAGAGCTCGCGGCAGCGCTGCGCCAGCTGCTGCAGCAGCAGATCGCCGGCGGCATGGCCGTAGGTGTCGTTGATGCGCTTGAAGTGATCGACATCGAAGGCGATCGCCGCCAACTGCCCGGGCGTGCTGGTCACCCCCTGCGCCAGTTCGCGTTCGAAGGCGCGGCGATTGGCCAGGCCGGTGAGGTAGTCGGTCTCCGCGCGGATGCCCAGTTCGGCGATCAGGGCGTCACGCTCCTGGCGGAGTCGGTCGGCCTGCAGCAGTTCGTCCTCCAACTGGGCGAAGGCGGCGAACAGGGTGCGCGGATCGTCTTCGGCCACCGTCCCCAGCGGTCGGGCGCGCCGGCTGAGGCTGAGCAGCCGCTGGGTATTGGCCAGCAGCGGCGTCAGCAGGCGCTGCTTGAGCA
Organism: Pseudomonas sp. HR1; assembly: GCF_030175875.1. Classification (NCBI taxonomy): domain Bacteria; kingdom Pseudomonadati; phylum Pseudomonadota; class Gammaproteobacteria; order Pseudomonadales; family Pseudomonadaceae; genus Pseudomonas; species Pseudomonas sp. HR1. The sequence continues at coordinate 341,632 of NZ_JASNRF010000001.1, read as the reverse complement.
GCAGCAGGCCGGTGCCCAGCGCCAGCAGGATGCCCACCGCCGCGGCGATGGTCAGCAGCAGCCGCAGCTGGGCCTCGCGGGCCAGGGCGTCGGCTTCCTCGCGGGCCAGGCTCAGGGCTTCGTCGCGCAACTCCAGGATGCTGACCATGGTCGGGACATAGCCCCGGGCGAAGCTGGCCGCACTGGGCGCCGTGCCGGTCGCCAGGGCGGCGAGGGTCTGGTGGTACCAGTCCAGGCCTTCGCCCAGGTAGCGCTCCTGCACCTGCACGAAACGATCGCGTTCGGGGCGACCGGGGGCCAGATTGAGATTGCTGCGCAGGAGGTCCATCAGCTGGTTGATGCGGCCCTGGGTCTGCAGCAACTGGACCTGTTCCGCGCCGCTGGGCAGGCGCTGCGCCTGCAGTGCGGGGGTCAGCAGCGAGCCCAGGCGTCCGGCGGTGTCGCGCAGGCGCGCGGCCAGCTTGGCATTGACCAGGTAGATGGCCACGGCCGGGCTGCGCTGGATGAGGTCGTGCAGGGTGAGGTCGGCGGTGATGAAGTTGCTGTCGAGGGCGCGGAACATGCCCTGGACCAGGGTGGCGATGTCCTGGGGCGCGGGATCGTCCGGTGTCGCCCAGAGGCGCTGGTCGACCCGGGCACGCGCCTGCAGCAGCGCCTGATAGCCGTTTGCCGCCTGCTCGGCGGTCACGCTGCATTGCTGGCAGTCCTGCAGCAGGTCTTGCAGACGAGCGAAGCGCTGATCGCTCAGGGCTCGGGCGCGCGCCAGCTCACGGCTATCGCCACCACGACCGCCGAGCAGGGCATTGGTCGGGCCACGCTCGGCGGAGACGGCTTCCACCAACCGCAGCGCCTCTGCGTAGACCGGCAACTGATCCCGGGTCAGGCGCATGCCTGTCGAATTCTCATGGGCCTGCCGCACGAGCAGGGCCATGCCGCAGGCAGTGGCGAGCGAGGTCACCACCAGCAAGGCATTGATCAGTCGATTGAGGTGAACGGTCAGCAGAAAACGGCCAGACATCAGGCGACACCGAAGCGAGCATGCCCAGGAGGCGAGCCGATTCCGGACAGCGGGGGAGTCAGGCTCTCAAGGTGCGCCGATCTTAAAAGGTCTAGCTTTCAAAACGTATACAAGCGGGGGCGGGCGGATTGGTTATTGCGTAAACGGTCGTGCCGGGAGCACGAGTGGCATGGCGATCACGAAACCTTGTCAGGCAGACGAGGTAGTACCCACCCTCTACACTGGCGCTTTTCGCGAGGTCCTGCCATGCCACCCCGTATCTATCTTGCCGGCCCCGAGGTCTTTCGTCCCGACGCCGTCGCCCAAGGCGAGGCGCTCAAGGCACTGTGCGCCCGTCACGGCTGCACGGGCCTGTTTCCACTGGACAATGCCATTCCCCCGGAGCTGACCGAGCCGGGGGCGCAGGCCGCCTGGATCTATCGGGCGAATCTGGCGCTGATCAGGCAGGCCGATGGCGTCCTGGCCAGCCTGGACTTCTTTCGCGGCGCCGAGCCCGACAGCGGCACCTGTTTCGAGGTGGGCTACGCCGTCGCCCTGGGCAAGCCGGTGGTCGGCCATGTGCCGGAAGCGGGCAGCCTGGCCGAGCGGATTCGCGCCCGCCATCCCGAGTGGGTGGGCAAGGGGCTGCTGGACCGTGATGGCTGGACGCTGGAGGAGTTCGGCCTGCCGCTCAATCTGATGCTGGCGGTGCCGGCCAGCATCGTCGTCGGGGGCCCGGAGGAGGCCCTGGCGGTATTGCGCGAGCGGCTGGGCTAGCGGGGCGGGGGCGTGCAGCCCTCTCCTAGAGGGGAGAGGGGTGGCTGGCGGTCAGGACAGTGGAAAAGGCTGCGCCGTTTTCCACGCTACGGGGCCTTGAGCCGGGGAGGAGCGCGGTTGCAGCGGAGTCAGCCGTGCGCCAGGGCCGCCAGTTCGTCCAGTCCGCTGTGGCCATCGGCATAGGCCGCACGGAAGCTGTCGCGCTGCTGCCAGCGCGCCCAGAAGGCCGCCAGGTGCTCGAAGCGCTCGTCCAGCGGCGTCTGGTTGGTGGGGAACTTGGAAAAGGCGATGGCGGTGCACAGGGTGATGTCGGCGAAGGTCGGCGCTGCGCCGCCCAGCAGCCATTCGCGCCCGTCGGCCAAGTGCCGATCCACCAGCGCGGCGTGCATCAGGGCTTCCTTGCGGCAATGCTCGCCCCATTGCGGGTTATGGGTCAGCTCGAGCTTGTGGCCGAGGCCTTCGTGCTGCACATGGAACATGGTCACGATGCGATAGAGCACATGGACGAAGATGCGGTCGTTCCACATGGCGTCCTGGCCCTGCTCCAGCGGCGTTTCGCCCATGACCTTGCGCCCGGGATGGCTGTTGTCCAGATAGCGGGCGATGGCCGCGCTCTCGGCCAGGTAGCCGCCTTCGGCCAGTTCCAGGGTCGGGGTCTCGCCCCAGGGATTGCGCTTGAGGTGCTGCCACTGGCGTTGCTCGCCTTCGGGCGCCATCTTCAGGATGACCTCCTCGAACTGATCGGCGATGCCCTTTTCATGGATGAACAGCCGCAGCCGTTGCGGGTTGGGGAAGGCGGACGGCGAGGTGAAGAGGCGTAGCTTGGCCATGGCGGGCTCCGGAAGGGACAGTGACGCAACATGCGACTGCGGGCGGTCGTGCCGCGTTCGTCTGAGGTGACCAAGAATGCCGGGCCAGGGCGGGGGAGCAACAGCCAACTCGCTGTATGCCCTTCATGCAAAGAGTCGATTGGTCAGGCCGGCGTTTGGCTCACGAGGCTGGCGACGATCCGTTCGCGCAGCCAGGCATGGGCGGGATCGCGGTGCAGGCGTTCGGGCCAGAGCAGCAGCATGTCGAAGCCCGGGATGGCCAGGGGTGACGGCTGGACCTGCAGGCCGGGATGATTCAGGGCGATCTGGGCGGGCAGCAGGGCCACCAGATCGCTGACCAGCAGGACACTGGCCAGGGTGGCGAAGTGGGGCACCGACAGCACCACCCGCCGCGCGCGGCCCTGTTCCGCCAGCAACCGATCGGTGACGCTGGCGAAGCCGCCGCCGCTCGGCGAGACCAGCGCCTGATCCAGTTGGCAGAAGGTGTCCAGGGACACAGGTTGCTGCAGGGCCGGATGGCCGCGCCGGCCCGCCAGCAGATAGTGTTCGGTGAACAGCAGACGCTGGCGCAGACCCGCTGCGGCGGTATCGGCCACATCCAGTGCCAGGTCCAGGTGATCCCCCTCCAGCTGTTCCGCGAGCAACGCTGGCTTCTTGTCCAGCAGCGCCAGGCGGATACCGGGCGCCTGCTGACGCAGGTCAGCCAGCAGTGGGGTGAGCAGGGTGGTTGCACTATGGTCGCTGGCGGCGATGCGCCAGGTTCGCTCGGCGCGGGCCGGTTCGAAGGGGGCGGCCGGTGCCAGGGCGTCTTCCAGCGCAGCCAGTGCCTGGCGCAACGGCTCGCGCAGGGCCTCGGCACGCGCCGTGGGGCGCATGCCGCGGGGACCCGGCAAGAGCAGGGGATCTTCGAGCACCTGGCGCAGTCGGCCGAGTTGCAGGCTGACGGTAGGCTGCGCCAGGTTGAGCCGGCGTGCGGCGCGGGTCACGTTGAGTTCGGCGAGCAAGGCGTCGAGGGTGACCAGCAGATTGAGGTCGAGGCGCCTTAAGCTATTGTGCATGGCAATGGCTGCTGTTTCGGCAATTCATTTTCAGCATAGCGCGACCGCTTCTAGTCTAGGCACCTCTTTCTCACGAGGTGATCACCATGAAGGTCCTGCTGGTCTACGCCCATCCCGAACCCCAGTCGCTCAACGGCGCGCTGCGCGACTTCGCCGTGGCCCATCTGCAGGCGGCCGGCCATGAGGTCCAGGTCTCCGATCTCTATGCCATGGGTTGGAAGGCCACCCTGGATGTCGCGGACGCCCCGCACCTGGCATCCGGCGAGCGTTTCGATGCGGTCCTCGATTCCCAGCGCGCCTATGCCAGTGGTGGACAACCGGCGGATATCGCCGCCGAGCAGGCCAAGCTGCTATGGGCCGATGTGCTGATCCTGCAATTTCCGCTGTGGTGGTTTTCCCTGCCGGCCATCCTCAAGGGCTGGGTGGAGCGGGTCTATGCCTGCGGCTTCGCCTATGGGGTGGGCGAGCACAGCGATAGCCACTGGGGCGATCGCTACGGCGAAGGCACCCTGGCCGGCAAGCGCGCCATGCTGGTGGTGACCTGTGGCGGCTGGGAATCACACTACAGCGCGCGTGGGATCAACGGCGGCCTGGACGACATCCTCTTTCCCATCCAGCACGGCATCCTCTTCTATCCCGGTTTCAGCGTGCTGCCGCCGTTTCCGGTCTATCGCACGAGCAAGGTCGACGCGGTCGCCTTCGAGCGGCTGTGCCAGGCCTATGGGGCACGGCTGGATGGGCTGGCCACGGACACGCCCCTGGCGTTCCGGCGACAGAATGGCGGGGAATACGAGATTCCTGCGCTGACCCTGAAGCCCGAGCTGGCGCCGGGGCGGACGGGGTTGGGGGTTCATCTGCGGGAGGAGTGAGGGTTGGCGCGGCCTGGTTTCCGTGGCTCGGGGCTCAACGGCGGGGCTGGGCCTTGGGTGGTGTCGGGCTTCGCTGGCGCTCAAACCAACCTACGATGCTTCCCTCACCCCAGCCCTCTCCCAAGGGGAGAGGGGGCGGTTACGTGCAGTGCATGGACTGCAGCGAAGTTGGCCTTGTCAGTGGAAAACGCTCTGCGGTTTTCCACGCTACTGAGCGAGGCTGCCGGGTTGAGCCGTAGGTTGGGTTGAGCGCAGCGAAGCCCAACGGTGCACAGGATTGAACATCCCCGTTGGGCTTCGACGATGGAGCCGTCTCAACCCAACCTGGGTGACTACGACGCTTCAGTGGAAAACGCTGCGCGGTTTTCCACGCTACGAGCTGTAGGGTGGACGACGGCGCCGCCTCGTCCACGCGAATCTCACAAGGCAAGCCTCAGTTGGCTCTCTTGCTGTCCACCTGGTCCAGGCGGCCGCCGCGGAAGGTGAGGAAGTACAGCATGCCGTTCCAGGGGCCATAGGCCCATTCCTCGACGAATTCCACCTGGCGATAGCCGTAGCCATCGGTGACCTGGCGTTCGCCCAGCGGCGTGACGCTCAGCGGATCGCCGCACTTGCCGCGGACCTCGTGGGTGGTGGAGCCGGTGGAGACCAGGGCGCTGCCGCAGCGCAGCGACGCGGCCTGACTGGTGCCGGTGGCGAGCAGGAGCAGCAACAGCAGGGGGCGCAGGTTCATTGGCGCTGGAACTCGATGCGAGAGAGGCGGTTGGCTTCGAAGGTGAGGATGTAGTTGGCGCCGTTCTTCGGGCCGTACACCCATTCTTCGATCACCGCCTCGCGGCGTTCGTTGCGGCCCAGTTCGTAGCCCACCAGGTCGCGATGGGCGGGTTCGCCGCATTTCTGCAGCACTTCGAAGGCGCGATCACCCCGGCTGACCAGGGCGTTGCCGCACCTCATGGAATCGGCGGCGGCGCCGGTGGCGACCAGCAGGGTGAAGGCGGCGAGCAGGCAACGCATGGGGGTCTCCTGACCGGTCAGAGCACCCCGAGCTGCAACTGCGCGGCCGTGGGCGATTCGCCGGATTGGGCTTGAGTGCTGACGTCCAGCAGATAGACCCGCTGGGCGTCCAGTTTCGCCGTGTCCACCAGGTAGGTCTTGATGGCGCCCGCGCGCTGCTGGGCCAGGCTGCGCAGGAGGCCGTCGTTGCCGCTCCAGGCTTCGAGCACCGCCTGGCGCAGGCGCGCCGTGCGGGTGGCATCGTCAAGACTATCCCATTCCTGCGGCGGTTGCGCCTGCAGTCGCAGGCGGTACAGGCCTTCCAGCAGGGGCGCGCGCATGTCGGCGGGCACCTGCAACTGGCTGGGATCGGCCGGGACCTTGTCGCCGCGACGCTGCAGCAGGTTGAAGTACTGGGTCTGGAAGTCCTTTTCCAGCTGGCTGGCGGCCAGGGCGCGCCCGTCGCTGGCGGCGCCGGCATGCCCCTTGACCTCCACCGTCAGCTGCGGCCGCTGGCGCAGGGCCGCGGCCAGCTTGTCCAGCTCGCCGCGGGCCTGGGCCGAGAGGCTGGTGCTGCCGGGGGCGAAGTCGATGGCGCTGAGATCCGCCTCGTGCCCGCCGACCAGTCCAGCCAGCATGCGGAAGGGCGCCTGGACGGCGCGGCTGAGCACATTGCGCAGGGTCTGCCAGACCACCGGCATGACGCTGAAATTGGGGTCGGCGAGATTGCCCGCCACCGGCAGGCGCAGGTCGATGCGACCGTGGCTGTCCTTGAGCAGGGCCACCGCCAGGCGCACCGGCAGGTCCACGGCGTCCTTGCTGTCCACCCGCTCGCCCAGTTCCAGCTGGTCGAGCACCACGTGGTTCTGCGCCTGCAGTTTGCCGTCGTCGATGCGGTATTGCAGATCCAGGTCGAGGCGCCCCTTGCGCACCGCGTAGCCGGCGAACTTGCCGGTATAGGGCGACAGGGTGGTGAGTTCGACCTGGCGGAAATAGGCGGTCACGTCCAGCTGCTGCAGGGGATCGAGGGGATCGAGGCGGCCCTTGATCTCCACCGGGGCGAAGCGATCGACCTTGCCGGCGAGGTGGATGTCGGCCGGCTTGGAGGCGGCGGTGTCCAGGGTGCCGATGCCGCCTTCCAGGGACTGGATGTTGGTGGCGAAGCCGGGCTTCAAGCTGTTGTCGGCGAAGTCGGCGCTGCCGTCCCTGATGCTCACCCCGCCGATGCGGATCTGCAGCGGTGGCGAGCTGTCCTTCGACTCGGTTTTCGGCTGGGGGACCAGCAGGGCGCTGAAGTTGTTGCTGAGGTCCTCGTTGATCACCAGGGTGCCATAGGGCTTTTCCAGGTCGATCCTGTCGATCACCAGCCGCTTGCCCAGTTCGAAGGCGATGCCCTGCACGTCCAGCCGCTGCCAGCGCATGAAGTCCTGCTGGTGCAGGGTATCGAGCACATGCACCTGGGTGACCTGCGCCGCGCCGCTGACGGTGAGGCCCAGGGGTTCGCCCGGGGCCAGGGCCACCTTGAGCCGGCTGGCCAACTGGCCGCTGCGGATCTCCAGGCGCACATAGGGGCTGAGATAGGGCTGGGCCTGGCGCAGGTTGAGTTCGTCGATGCCGATGTCGAAGCTGCCCTGCAACGGTGTCAGCGCCAGCTGGCCATCGGCGGTGATGCGCCCGCGATCACCCAGGGTGGTCTTGAGCGCCAGGTCGAAGGGCTTGCTGCCGGCGCTGTCGAAGCCTTTCACGGCCAGGTCCAGGCCACTGAAGTAGAGACTGGCCGGCTCCTGGGGCACGCGGTCCACCAGGTGCAGCTGGTTGTCGCTGAGCTGGGCGTCGTCGAGGCGCACGCGCCAGCCCGGGCCGCCGCTGCTCGGGGCGTCGCTGGCGGGGAACAGCCTCTGCCAGTCGAGACTGCCATCCTGCTCGCGATTGCCCCAGGCATCCAGGCCGTTGCCGCGCAGGCGGGCGATGCTGACCTCGCGCTTTTGCAGATCCAGGGCGATGCCCTCGGCGGCCAGGTGCTTGAAGCTGGCCTTGGGTTCGGCATTCACCGCCTGCACGGCGACGTCGTTCAGCGCCAGGCGGCCCTGGCTGAGTTGCAGTTGCAGCGTCTTGCTCAGGTCCAGGCGGTAGTGGGCGCTGGCTTCCAGCCGCCCCTTGCCCAGTGCCAGTGGCAACTGGTTACGCACATAGGGCCACCAGGGCGCAAGGCTGACGCCCTTGAGGGTCAGGTCGCCTTCGCTGCGCAGCGGCAAGAGATCCAGGCTGCCTTTCCAGGTGAGCTGGCCGCCCTGGGCGGTGGTGGCGGTCAGTGCCAGCTGGCCGGGGGTGTCGCCGCTGCGGGTGCGGAACTCCTGCAGGGTGGCATCCAGGGGGGTGAAGGTGGCTTCCACCGGCTGGGCGCCCTGGGCGTCGAGGAAATGCAGGCGGCCCCCGACCAGGGCGATGCGCTCGATGTGCACCGGGAAGGGTTGGCCGGGCTCCGTGGCGGCCGGCGTCGGCGTGACGGGGGTAGCGGGCTCGCTGCGCCAGAGCTGGGCCAGATTGACCTGGCCGCCCTTGGCGATGCGCAGATCGACCTGGGGCTGGTCGAGGCGCACCTCGGTCAGGTGCAGGGTGCGCCGCCAGAGGCTGTCCCACTGCAGGTCGGCCGAGAAGCCTTCGGCGGCGATTACAGGATGCTCAGTCGGGCCGATCAGCAGCTTTTCGGCGTGCAGCTGCAGGGTGAAGGGATTGAACCTCAGCGCCTGCAGACTGGCCGGCTGGGTGAGGCGCTCGGCAAGCGTCTGGTTGAGGTAGTGCAGGGCGAGGCGCGGTCCGACCAGGAATCCGAGCAGACTGTAGAGGGCCAAGAGCACGAGCAGCACGAGGCTCGCTTTCACAATTCTGGACATGCAGGCATCTGGGACGGCGAAGGTGTCCGGATTATGGCACGGCACCCCCGGCGACGAGGGCGCTGGCCGTCCCAAAAGCGCTGCTGGCTATGCGAGCCATCAGGGACACGACTACAGGAGCGGTTGCAGGATCGCTCACATTTTCGCCAACCCGGACGAGTGGCGCGGACGTACGGCCGATCAGTGGTCAGGTGAATGGGAAGGCTTCTGGTAGAGGCGTCGGGGCCTTTGCCGAAGGCTCTAACACGGCACTTTGCCATGATCCGCCCGTCGCTCCAGATTAAGTTTGACTTAAGGACCGCCGACTAGTCTCGCGAACAGGTTGCATTCTCAGGGAGGGGAAACGGTGACGGGCTCGACGGCTCGCGGCGTGACGACAGGACGGCCAGGGCAACCGCGAATCGAGAATCCGCGTCGCCGGGAGTAGCAGATGTCCAGTCCGATCCAGCTCCATTCCATCCAGAAGAAGATCCAGTTCCTGCGCACCACCTTCAGCTATGTCGGCTGGTCGCTGTTCGGTCTGCTGCTGTGGGATGTGGCGGTGACGGTGGACGCCATGCTGTTCGTCGACGATCGCTTCGACCTGCCGCTGACGCCCCTGACCCTGCTGTGCTCGGCGCTGGTGGTGCTGATCAGCTTTCGCAACAGCAGCGCCTATGCCCGCTGGTGGGAGGCCCGCACCCTGTGGGGCGCCATGGTCAACAGCTCGCGCAGCTTCGGCCGCCAGGTGCTGACCCTGATCGACGACCAGGGCAAGGCGCAGAATCGGGTCAAGGCGGTGCTCCTGCGTCGGCACATGGGCTATCTGCATGCCCTGCGCGCCCAGCTCAAGCGTCAGGATCCGGCCCAGGCGGCCGCGCCCTATCTGGCCCGTCATGAACTGGCGCTGGCCGAAGGCAGCCTCAACTTCGCCAACGACATCCTCGCCGGCACCGCCGAGCTGATCGCCAGCGAATACCGCCAGGGCCGGCTGGACAGCATCCGCCTGGCGCGGCTGGAAGAGACCCTGGTGGACATGTCCAACTGGCAGGGCGGCATGGAGCGTATCGCCAACACCCCCTTGCCCTATCCCTACGTCTGCTTTCCGCAGCTGTTCAGTTTCCTGTTCTGCATCGCCATGCCGCTGGGCCTGGTCTCCACCCTCGGCTGGTTCACCCCGCTGGTGTCCACCGTGGTCGGCTTCATGCTGCTGGCCCTGGAGCGCATCGGCAGCGATCTGCAGGCGCCCTTCGCCGACAGCCAGCATCAGATCACCATGGACAAGCTGTGCGCCACCATCGAGGCCAACCTGCTGTCGATGCTGCGGCCGCGCAGCGAAGAGGGCAGTGCGGTGGCCCTGGCCCAGCCCGAGGCCGACGCCGCACCGAGCCGACGGGTGGCCTGACCGGCGGCGTCAGCCGGGGAGTGCGGGGCAGGTGGGACGGAAAACGTGCGGAAAGTCCCGCGCCAGAGGCATTTCTTTCGTGAGGGCACGGCACTAGCGCCGCTTCGTTCCGGTCACATTTTGCAATCTCCCCTGGCAGCGGTGGTTGGCTGGGGCCCAGCGGCGCTTGCCATGGGTCGCTGGCGGGCCGGGGCGAGAGGTGCCGTGGGACCTGCGTCCCGCGACCTATATCTCGCTACGGATGCCCGCTCATGTCCGAAACCCGTCTCCCGACCGCCGGGGCCAGCGCCGAACCCTCGCGCCGCGCGCGCCATGCCCTGGATGCCCTGAACTTCACCCTGGCCGACGTCCGCGACGGCCTGGGGCCCTACCTCGCCATCTACCTGATCGCCGTGCGCGGTCCGGGGGAGGGCTGGAACGAGGCCACCGCCGGTTTCATCATGACCCTGGCCGGCATCGCCGGGCTGATCGCCCAGACCCCGGCCGGCGCCCTGATCGACCGCACCCGCCACAAGCGCCTCATGGTCGGCGTCGCCGCCCTGGTGGTGACGATCTGCAGCGTGCTGCTGCCCTTCGTCTCCAACTTCTATGTGGTGGCGGCCACCCAGTCGCTGGCCCACGCCGCGGCGGCCATCTTCGCCCCGGCGCTGGCGGCCATCACCCTGGGCATCGTCGGCCCCAAGGCCTTCACCAAGCACATCGGCCGCAACGAGGGCTTCAACCACGCCGGCAACGCCGTCTCGGCGGCCCTGGCCGGTGGCCTGGCCTATTTCTTCGGTCCCACCGTGGTGTTCTGGCTGATGGCGTTGCTCGCGGCGGCCTCCATCGTCGCCATCGTCCGCGTACCCCAGGACGAGATCGACGATGACCTGGCCCAGGGACTGGGCGAGGAAAACGGCGCCCGCGATGCCAAGCCGGTGTCGGCCTGGCAGGCGCTGCTGGCCAATCGCAAGCTGCAGCTGCTGGCGCTGCTGGCCGCCATCTTCCACCTGGCCAATGCCGCCATGCTGACCTCGGTCGGTCAGCAGCTGACCCATATCGTCGGCAAGGACAGCGCCACCTCGCTGGTGGCCGTCTGCATCGTCGCCGCCCAGTGCGTGATGGTGCCGGTGGCCATCCTGGTGGGGCGCAAGGCCGACGTCTTCGGGCGCAAGCCGATCTTTCTCTTCGCCTTCGCGGTGCTGGCGATCCGCGGTGTGCTCTACACTTTTTCTGACAGCCCCTACTACCTGGTGGCGGTGCAGCTGCTCGATGGCATCGGCGCCGGGATCTATGGCGCCCTGATGCCGGTGATCGTCGCCGACCTGACCCGCGGCAGCGGACGCTTCAACGTCAGCCAGGGCGCCATCGCCACCGCCCAGGGGCTGGGTGCGGCGATCAGCGCCACCATCGCCGGGATCATCATCGTCCGCTTCGGCTATGCGGCGGCCTTCACCACCCTGGCCGCCATCGCCGCGGTGGGCTTCGTGCTTTATCTGCTGCTGATGCCGGAGACCCGCGACGAGCACGTTGCCGGAGAGGCGGCGCGTTCCACCGGTACTGTGGTGGGAGGCTGAGATGGCACGCCAGGATGATTTTCTCGCCTTCGCCCATATCGGCGATCTGCACCTGACCACCGCCGAGGCCGACAACGCCCGGGACCTGCAGACCCTCCTGCAGCGCCTGCGCGAGCGCACCGAACTGGATTTCGTCTATCTGCCCGGGGACAACGCCGACAACGGCACTGCGGAGCAGTATCGGCTGCTCAGGCGGCTGCTGGACGACTTTTCGCTGCCGGTAACGGTGATCACCGGCGACCACGACATGGAGGGCGGCGATCTCGACCCCTTCTATGCCGAGTTGCAGGTGCCGCAACTGCCGTATTCAAAGGAGGTGGGCGGCGTGCGTTGCCTGTTCCTCGACATGTGCGGACCGGGCACCGGCGGGCCGGATTTCCGCCTTGGTAGCGAGCAGCTGCAGTGGCTGGAGCAGGAGTTGCACGAGGCGACCCGGCGGGAGCAGCGCTGCGTGGTCTTCATGCACAGCTATCCGGCGGACCTGCAGGGGCCCGGCGAAGCCGAGCGGGTGGCGCGGCTGCTGCACGAGGGCCCGGTGCGCCTGGTGGAGATCGGCCATACCCACTACAACGAACTGGCCCACGACGGCGGCGTGCTCTATGCCGCCTGCAGATCCACCGGCCAGATCGAGGAAGGCGGTGTAGGATTCGCGCTGGTCACCCTGGACGGTCCGGCGGTGAGCTGGCGCTTTCGCGAATTGCCCGACACCTGGCCCTGGGTGCAGATCACCGCGCCTGGCGATCCCCGCCTGAACGGCGCTGGCGTGGCCGAGGGTCACGAGTGCCGAGTGCTGGTGCTGGGCGACGCCGACCTCTCCGCCTGCGAATGGCAGTGCGACGACGGCCCCTGGTGGCCGCTGCAGCCGTTGGGCAAGGGTCGCTACCAGGGCGATCGGTCAGTGCCGGAAGGGACGCGGCGGTTGCAGGTGCGGGTCAGGGACTCTCGCGGCGGCGAAGATATCGACCGGCTCGACCTGGACGGCGGTCACCGGCCGCTGGCGGCGCCGGCCGACTGGGGTTCGGATCGCACCCAACTGGGTGAATGGCAGGCCAAGGGCGTGCTGGGGACCCAATTGGGACCCAATCGCAATGGCCGCAAATGGTGAGGTCGGCAGCGCCGACCTCGCGACTCGACTAGAAGGAACAGCGCTTTCATGGGGTCCATCGTCACCACTCCCCACGTCCTGACGTGGGTCATCGCCGCCCTGGCCACCCTCGGGGTGGTCTCGCGGCCCTTCGGTCTGCCGGAGGCGCTGTTCGCCGTGGCCGGTGCCGTGCTGCTGGCGCTGTTCGGCCTGTTGCCGCTGGACGGCGTCTGGCACGGCATCGCCAAGGGCACCGACGTCTATCTGTTCCTTATCGGCATGATGCTGCTGGCCGAGATCGCCCGCAAGGAAGGGCTGTTCGACTGGGTCGCCGGCCACGCGGTGCGCGCGGCGAAGGGTTCGGCGCTGCGGCTGTTCGCGCTGGTCTATGGCGTCGGTATCCTGGTCACGGTGTTTCTTTCCAACGACGCCTGCGCCGTGGTGCTGACCCCGGCGGTCTACTACGCCACCCGCGCGGCGAAGGTGAAGAATCCGCTGCCCTATCTGTTTTCCTGCGCCTTCATCGCCAACGCGGCGAGTTTCGTGTTGCCGATCTCCAACCCGGCCAACCTGGTGGTCTTCGCCGAGCATATGCCCGAGCTGAGCCGCTGGCTGGCGCTGTTCACGGTGCCGTCGATCCTGGCCATCGCCGCGACCTTCCTCACCCTCTGGGCGACCCAGGCCAAGGTCCTGCGCGCCGAGCAGCTGTCCGAAGGGGGCGCAGTGGACGCGCTGCCCACCACCGGACGCATCGCCGGCTGCGGCCTGATCCTGACCATCCTGGTGCTGCTCGGCGCCTCGGCGCTGGATCTGGAGCTGGGTCTGCCGACCTTCCTGGCCGGCTTCGCCACCTTCCTGGTGGTGGTGGCCTGCAAGCGCGGCGGCGGCCTGGAGTTGCTCAAGCACATCTCCTGGGGCGTGCTGCCGCTGGTGGCCGGGCTGTTCGTCCTGGTGGAGGCCCTGGAGACCACCGGGGTGCTGCAGGCGCTGGCCAATCAGCTGCAGGCCGCCGCCCAGGCGACCCCGGAGCGCGCCGCCTGGGGCGCCGGGTTGCTGGTGGCCTTTGGCAGCAACCTGGTCAACAACCTGCCGGCCGGGCTGCTGGCCGGGGCGGCGGTGCAGGCCGCCCATGTCTCGGAAAAGATCGCCGGTGTCGTGCTGATCGGCATCGACCTCGGCCCCAACCTGTCCATCACCGGTTCCCTGGCGACCCTGCTATGGCTGGCCGCGCTGCGCCGCGAAGGGCTGTCGGTGAGCTTCTGGCAATTCCTCAAGCTGGGCGCCGTGGTGATGATCCCGGCGCTGCTGCTGGCGCTGGCTGCCTTGATCCATCTCTGACGGACGGTCTCCAGGCGTAGCGGCGCTGCCGCTGCGCCTGGGGCACTATCGAGGTTCGTCCGCTACGGAGCATCGCCCATGGCCATCGCCCGCTATACCGGCTTCGCCCAGGCGCTGCACTGGCTGACCGTCGCCCTGCTGTGCCTGCTCTTGCCCTTCGTCTGGGTGGCGGAAAACTTTCCGCCCGGGCCGGTGCGCACCCTCTGGTACCTGCTGCACGAATCCACCGGGATCTCGGTGTTCCTGCTGATCCTGATTCGCCTGACCTGGCGCTGGCGGCATCCGGCGCCGCCGGCCAATCCCCGCGACGGGCGCCTGCTGCGGCTGCTCGCCGGTCTCAATCACGGCCTACTCTATGCCGTGCTGCTGCTGATGCCGGTGACCGGCTACCTGATGGCCGGCCAGGGCCAGCCGGTGCCGGTGTTCGGGCTGTTTTCCCTGCCGGGTTTTCCCCGTCATGAAGCCCTCGGCATCCTTGCCAATCGCATTCATGAGGCCGGTCAGTTCGCCGTCTATGGCCTGGTGCTGCTGCACGTGGCGGCGGTGGTCTGGCATGTGGCGATCCGCCGGGACGGGACGCTGGAACGGATGCTCCCCGAGCAACGCCTCTAGGCGCTGCCTTCCACCCGCTGCCGGTCGCGCTCCAGTAGCGCCGGCAGGGTCTCGCGCAGGTGGTCCACCAGGGTGCGGATCTTGGCGTCGAGAAAGCGCCGCGAGGGATAGAGCGCATGGATGTCCAGGGCATAGAGCCGGTGCCCGGGCAGCACCCGTTGCAGACGGCCACTGGTCAGACCCTCGACCGCGGCGTACAGCGGCAGGGCACCGATGCCCAGGCCGCTGGCCACGGCTTCGGCCAGGGCGTCGGCGGTGTTGACCTGGAAGGGCGGTCGATCCACCGCCACCTCGGCCAGGCCCTCGGGTCCTTCCAGCAACCAGCGATCCGGCGCCATAGCGCGATTGACCAGCCGCAGGCAGCGGTGCCCGGTCAGCTCCGCCGGGTTGGTCGGTCGGCCCTGGCGTTCCAGGTAGGCGGGCGCCGCGCAGAGCACGCTGTGGGTGCTGCCCAGGCGCGCCGAATGGAAGGCCGAGTCCGGCAGGCCGTCGGCGAGGATCAGCGACAGGTCGTAGCCTTCCTTGAGGATGTCGGTGAAGGTGTTGGTCAGTTGCAGATCCAGGTCGACCTCGGGATAGCGCTCGCCATAGCTGGCCAGACTCTGGATCAGGTAGTGCTGGCCGAGGCCGGTCATGGTGTGGATGCGCAGCCGCCCGCGCGGCACGGCCAGGGCATGACGAGCCTCGGCATCGGCTTCGTCGAGGTCGGCGAGGATGCGCTGGCAGCGCACCAGGTAGCGTTCGCCGGCCTCGGTCAGGCGCAACTGGCGGGTGGTGCGGTGCAGCAGCCGGGTCTGCAGGTGCTGCTCCAGCTGGCTGACCGCCCGCGACACATAGGCGGTGGTGAGTTCCAGCTGGCGCGCGGCGGCGGTGAAGCTGCCGGTCTGGGCCACGCAGGCGAAGGCGCGCAGATTGAAGAGATGATCCATGGACGGGGCAGGGCGGTGGAAAGGGCCATTGTGGGCCATTACCCGCCCGTTGGTTAACGCTCTTTGCTGTCGCACCCGGCTTAATCGGGGTGGACCCGGCTTCCTAGAATGGCCGCCGAGGCGCTGCGTCTCGCCCCCTCCCGTCGATCCCGTCGTTGCCCAGCATGCCCCTCGCTTCGCCGTTGCCCCTGCGGCCCGCCCGCTCCATTCCGCGCCAACGCTGGCCCAGCCTGAATGCCTGGCGCCGCGCCGGCCGCGAATGGGCCCGCACCGACGGCCAGACCTGGGCCTTCATCGCCAAGGCACTGCTGGCCGCGGCCCTGGCCCTGTGGCTGGCCTATCGCCTGGAACTGCCGCAACCGAGCACCGTGCTGGTCACCGTCTTCATCGTCCTACAGCCGCAGAGCGGCCAGGTGCTGGCCAAGAGTTTCTATCGCATCCTCGGCAGCCTGGCCGGCCTGAGCTTTACCGTGGCCGCCATCGCCCTGTTCGCCCAGGAGCGGGTCCTGCTGCTCGGCGCCCTGGTGCTGTGGATCGGCTATTGCACCCGCGGGGCGGCGCGCTATCGCGACTTTCGCAGCTATGCCTTTCTGCTGGCCGGCTATACCGCCTGCCTGGTCGGGCTGCCGGCGGTGGCCGAGCCCCAGGGCGCCTTCTTGCAGGCGATCTGGCGTCTGCTGGAGATCGCCCTGGGCATCTGCTGCGCCGGGGTGGTGAGCGTGGCGATCCTGCCGCAGACCACCCGCGGCGTGCTGCGCCGCACCCTGGCGCAGCGCCTGCGTGACTTCCTCGCCATGGCCCATGACGGCCTGCTCGGCCGCCTCGAGGCCGAACGCTTCGCCGCGCTCAGCGCTCGCTTCGCCGCCGATTCCGTGGGCTTCGAGAGCCTGCGCAGCGCCAGCGTCTTCGAAGAGCCCTATCTGCGGCGGCGCAGCGGGCGCCTGGCGGCCCTGGGCAATCGGCTCATGCTGCTCAACACCCGCTTTCATGCCCTTTACCAGTTGCTGGCGCGCCTGGCCGAGCGGCCGCCGGCGGTGCGTCAGGCCCTGGCGCCTGCCCTGGAACTGATCGCCGCCGCCCTGGCACCGAGCCTGGGCCGACTACCGGAAGAGCGTGATCTGCGCCGGCTCAACGAGCGCCTGGCCGCGGAGCGCGAAACCTTGATGGCGGCGATCCGCGCCGGTCGTCAGCAACTGGCTCGCACGGCGCCTGCGGCCGAGGTCGACCGGCTCGACTACGACACCGCCGCCGAATTGCTCTATCGCTTCGCCGAGGATCTGCATCTGCTGCTGAATACCCAGCTGGAGCTGGACCTGCCGACCAGCACCGCGCCCAAGACGCGCGAGACCTTCACGCCGCTCGCCAGTCGCGCGGTGGCCTGGATGGCCGGGGTGCGCAGCGCCCTGGTGGTGCTGGGCGTAGGGCTGTTCTGGATCGAGACCGCCTGGCCGAGCGGCGCGGCCTGCACCCTGGCGGCGGCGCTGATCTCGGCGCTGGCCTCCACCTCGGCCGATCCGCACCGCTATTGCCTGCAACTGGCCGGTGGCACCCTGGTCGGGGCCCTGGCCGGCGGGCTGCTGCAATTCCAGGTGCTGCCCTGGATCGACGGCTTCGCGCTGTTGCTGCTGGTGCTGGCGCCGGTATTCACCGCCGGCGCCTGGCTGATCACCCGGCCACGCCTGGCCGGCTATGGCACCGGGTTGATGGTCTGGTTCTGCTCGGCGGCCCTGCCGGGCAATCTGCCGCGCTACGACGCCGATCTCTTCTGCAACACCTACCTGGCTTACCTCGTGGCCTGCGGCGTGGCGGTGGTGGCCGTCAGCGTGCTGCTGCCGCCCAGCCAGCCCTGGGTCTGGCGGCGGCTGGAGGCTGCCCTGCGCGAGCGCCTGGTCCACGCCATAGGCGCGCCCCTGGCCGGCCTGAGTGGCCGCTTCGATTCCGGCCTGCGCGATCTGCTCAACCAGGTGCAGGTGCTCACCGTGGGCCAGCCGCTGGTGCAGCGGCAGCTGCTGCGCTGGACCTTTCTCAGCCTGGAACTGGGCCACGCCATCATCGAGTTGCGCCTGGAACAGGCCACGCTGCCGCCCTTGCCCTGGTATCGCGAACAGCGCGCCTGGCGCCTGGCGATCCGCGCCCTGGGTCGGGCGCTGGTGCGGCTGGCTCGCCAGCCCGATGCCGCCAACCTGGCCCGCGCCCTGGGCGCGGTGGACCAGGCCATCCTGCTGGCGCACCAGGCCCAGCGCCACCTGGAGCCCAATCCCGGCGACTTTGACCGCTCGCCGCTGCGGCGCATCGCCAGCTACCTGCACGTCATCCGCACCTCGCTGCTGGCGCCGGATTCGCCTCTGGCCGGGCATCTGCCGCAGGCCCGGCCACCGGCGCGCGACGAAGGCTAGCCAGCAGCCGGCCAAAATCCGACTAGGCTTACGGACGGGGAGGGCCAGCAGGCCCTCTGCCATGCGACTTTCGGCACAACCACAACAAGGCCCGCCTGCCCATGCCCGTCCGCTTCGTCCGTCCGCTGCTCTGTTCCGCCAGTTTTCTCCTGACGCCCCTGGCGTCTGCCCTGGAAGCCCCGGGCGCCCCCGGCGCCGCACCCTTCTGGTCCTATTCCGGCAAGACCGGCATCGGCACCAGCTACGAGGCCTATCGCGATGGCGCCTACAATGACCAGGCCAGTACCGGACGCGTCTCGCGGGTCTGGTTCTCCCTGGCCCAGGGCGTGGTCACCGAGACCATGCAGGGCCTCATCCACGAGGCGCAGCTGCGCGAGATGCAACTGGTGATCCGCGGCCCCGACTTCACCCACCTGGAGCGCGACGACACCGACAGCCGCATCGAATACCTGGCCACCGATAGCGCCGGCCGGCCGACTTCCCTGGCCTACCGAATCGTCAATCGCGACCGCCAGGGCCGCTACGAGATCGAGAAGCACGTCTTCACCGACCCGGACCAGGACACCCTGGTCATGCGCGTCATCTTTCGCAGCCAGGATCCGCGCATCCAGCCCTATCTCTATGTCGATCCGGCGCTGGCCAACAGCGGCAGCCATGATCGCGCGGCGGTGAAGGGCGCGGTGCTCTACGCCAGCGAAGGCGAGCACGCCCTGGTGGTCAAGGCCAGCCAGCCCCTGCAGACGCCCACCGTGGGTTTCGTCGGCGGCTCCGACGGCCTCGACGACCTGCGCCGCAACGGCAAGCTGACCCAGCTCTACAGCAGCACCGGCGACCAGGCCGGCAATGTCGCCATGCTGGCCAAGCTGCCGCTCAAGGGCGCCGAGACCACCCTGGACGTGGTGGTGGGCTTTGGCGCCAATCCGCGCCAGGCCGAGGCGGCGGCCGATGCCACCCTGGCCCGCGGCTATCAGAAGGTGCTGGCCCACTACAACGGCGAGGGCGACGCCATCGGCTGGCAGGACTACCTGGACAGTCTCGATCAGCTGCCGCGCCTGCAGGCCCAGGCCGGCGACGGCGGCAAGCTGCTCAACGCCAGCGCCCTGGTGCTCAAGGCCCAGGAAGACAAGACCCACGCTGGCGCCCTGATCGCTTCGCTGTCCAACCCCTGGGGCGAGACGGTGCCGGCCGCCAAGGGCACCACCGGCTACAAGGCGGTCTGGCCGCGGGACTTCTACCAGTGCGCCATGGCGCTGCTGGCGCTGGGCGACCGGCAGACGCCCAAGGTCGCCTTCAGCTACCTCAAGCAGGTGCAGGTGGACGCCAACACCGCGCGCAAGCCGGCCGACAGCTCCGCCTTCATCCACCAGCAGAAGCAGGGCGACGAGGTCCGCGCCCCGGGCGCCACCGGCTGGTTCCTACAGAAGACCCACGTCGACGGCACCATCGAATGGGTGGGCGTGCAACTGGACCAGACCGCCATGCCGATCATGCTCGGCTACCGCCTCTGGCAAGGCGGCCTGCTGGGCGACGCCGAGATCGATCGCTGGTATCGCGATATGCTCCGGCCCGCGGCGGATTTCCTCGCCCGCGACAGCCAGGTCAACCTGGGCTGGAACACCTGGCAGGTCAAGCCGCCGCAGACCCAGCAGGAGCGCTGGGAAGAGCAGTGGGGCTATTCGCCGTCCACCACCGCGGCGGTGATCGCCGGTCTCGCCACGGCCAGCGAACTGGCGCGCCATGCCGGCGACGAGGCCAATGCCAGTCGCTACCGCGACACCGCGCGGCGCTATTCGAGCCAGGTGGAAAAGACCATGGCCACCACCCAGGGCAGCCTGGGCGCCGGCAACTACTACCTGCGCATCACCCAGAACGAGGATCCCAACGACAAGGGCAAGCTGGTGGACAACAACAGCCGCCCGGGCCTGCCGGAGGACCAGGTGCTGGACGCCGGTTTCCTCGAACTGGTGCGCTACGGCGTGCGACCGGCCGGCGATCCCCTGGTGCAGAAGAGCCTGGCGGTGCTGGACGACGAGGGCCTGCCGGAGAATCTGCGGGTCAAGTACAGCTTCCAGTACCCGGGAGTGCAGGGCACCTTCCCCGGCTGGCGCCGCTACGGCAACGACGGCTATGGCGAGAGCGAAAGCTCCGGCATCAACTTCCCGGCCACCGAGCAGCCGGTGCCCAACTCCGGACTGCGCGGCCGGGTCTGGCCGATCTTCACCGGTGAGCGCGGGCACTACGAGCTGGCGCGCCTGGTCCTGCAGGGCAAGCCGGATGCGGCGGCGCTCGGCAAACTGCGCGACACCTACGTCCGTGGCCTGGAACTGTTCGCCAACGCCGGCCTGATGCTGCCCGAGCAGGTCTGGGACGGCGTGGGCGACAACCGGCGCCACGGCTACACCAAGGGGCAGGGCACCGATTCGGCGACGCCGCTGGCCTGGTCCCACGCCGAATACGTCAAGCTGCTGCGCTCCATGGCGGACGGCCAGGTGTGGGATCACTACCCGGTGGTGGCGCGGGCACTGGCGCCCTGAGTAAGGAATGCTGCCGGGTCGCGAGCGCCGTCAGGGCTCGCGACCCGGCAGCAGGTCGGGTCGTTGTTGCTCCAGCCATAGTACGATCTGCTGGAGCAGGGTTTCAGCCTGCCGTAATGCCTCTTCGGCCATCGAGTCGCTGACCAAGTCGCCCGAGTAGTCGATGACATTGCGTTGCTTCCGCAGGGTGTCCAGTACCAGCATCGTTGGCGTAGCGAGACCTATGGTCCGGGGCAAGGACTGGATCATGGTCTGATGATGGCCAGGGCGACTGGTCAGGGTGCGATAGCCATTGGCCTGAAGCGCTGCATTGGCGCCCTGCATGATCGCCTTGTAGGCCAGATCGAAGCGGCTTTCACTGCTCAGCGTCGGCAGGCGGGCGTCCGTCAGGCTACGCTGCGCTGCCTCCAGCAGGCGCCGGATACCTGCCGAATCCGGCGTAATCGCTTCGAGACGTTTGCCAATCAAATTATCCAGGGTCATCTGTCCATCCTTGTGACAGTTCGCCAGCGTCGCCTATGACGAACAGCTTGGGCTTTTCTAGCAGATCCGTGACGAAGGCTCCCCCTTCCGCCAACAGCTTCTGCCATTCCTCTTGCCGGTATACCTTGGGATTGATCTCGCGGCCAAGCCTTTCCTGGCAGGGGTAAAGGGCCGCCACTACTTCACCGAAGGTCACGGTGCCCAGGATCATGAGGTCTATATCGCTTCCACTGTTCGCCTTGCCGCTGGCCATCGAGCCGAAGACGAAAGCTGCTTCTATCCGGTCTGCAACAGGGCCCAATGCCTCGGCCAGGATGTCGGTAAGGCCACTGGTCTTGCGCAGAATGCTCGCCAGCTCTTCGAAGATCGGGCAGTCCGGATTGGCACGGTAGTGCTGCTGATTACCCACGCGCGTTTTCACGGCCAGACCCGCCGAGACTAACTTGACGAGTTCGCGGCTGAGGGTACCGGACTGGGTCTCGGTCAATCGCGCGATTTCACGCTGGTGATAGCTACTATCCGGATGGAGCAGCAGCAGCGCCAAGACCTTGCGGCGATAGTCGGGAAAAAGGACGGACGCGAGTGACATCGAAAACCTTATTGCTGCCTTTTAGGCTGCAATTGAAGCTTAAAAGGCAGCAATCATCCAGCACTACCATGCCTCAAACGATCAGTTGGATGCCTAACCGACAAGCGGTAGATCTCTGCTATAGCCAGTGCCAGAGCCTGTTTTACCTTCGATCGCTCAGGGAACGCCTGTAACAAGACTTGTCTGATGGGCATTCTCGGGCTTTCCTGAGATGGGCGGATCCTTCCGCTCCCTGCTTTCCCTCTTCGCTCCGGCCCTCCTGCCCTCGGTCGCGTACCGCGCGGTAGCGTGCCCGGCTGTCGCGCTTTTCTCTCGCTCGCTCCGGCGACCGCTCCGGTGGTCTGGGGGCGGGTCTTTGCCGGTTCCTGTCAAGAAGGTCACGGATATGACTGACGTCGCTCTCCCCATCGCCCTCTACCTGGGCACCCTGGTGCTGCTGGCTTTCGCCCTGCGCCGCAGCCCGCTGCTGACCGAGGAGACCCTGGCGCGCTCCTCGCCGCTGGATGCCCTGCGCGGCATCCTCGCCACCGCCGTGGTCTGCCTGCATTTCGTGCTGACCTATCACCTCAAGGCCGAGGGCCAGTGGCGCGAACCCGACAGCGACCTGCTCTACAACATGGGCGTGGTACCGGTCTCGCTGTTCTTCATGATCACCGGCTACCTGTTCTTCGGAAAGGTCTATCGCCGCACGCCGGACTGGGGCGAGCTGCTCCGTTCGCGGGTGCTGCGGGTGATGCCGCTGTATCTCTGCGTGGTGGCCGTGGTGGTGCTCTTCACCCTGATCCGCACCCACTTCGTCATCGCCGACGGCCAGCGCTTCATGCTCGAGCTGCTCAGCTGGGAGCTGTTTTCCGGCTTCAGTCTCAACGGCCTGGAGGAGAGCGGCTGGATGACCGCCGGCGCCCACTGGACGCTGCGCTACGAGGCGCTGTTCTACCTGGCCCTTCCGCTCATCGCCGCGCTGTTCAATCGTCGTGGCTTCGGCCTGCCGTTGCTGGTCTCGGCGCTGCTGGTGGGCGGCCTGGTCGCCGCCGGCTATCACTACCACGTGCTGGGCGCGCGCTTCGGCCTGCTGTTCCTGCTGGGATTCCTGCCGGTGTTCGTCAAGGTCCATCGGCCGGCGTTGCTGGCACGTTTGCGCACGCCCCTGGTGGCCGCGCTGTCGCTGGCGCTGGTGGCCTATGCCATGACCCAGCCGGACTACAACCTCAGGCAGATGCTGGCGCTGGCCTTGCCCTTCGCCGCCATGGCCGCCGGCAACGACCTCTTCGGCCTCCTGCGCAGTCGCGGCCTCAAGGTGCTGGGCGAGATCAGCTACAGCCTCTACCTCACCCATGGCCTGCTGCTCTATGGCCTCTTCACCCTGCTCAACCTGGGGTCGGTCGAGGTCCTGGGTACGGTCGGCTTCATGGCCCTGCTGCCACCGGTGCTGGTGCTCGCCTGCCTGCTGTCGATGCTCAGCTACCGCTGGATCGAGCGTCCGCTGATGCACCTGGGCCGGGCGCCACGGCCTCGGCAAGTGCCGGCCTAAGCGCCGGCGCCGCCCCGGGATACTCCAGCAGAAAGGCCAGTGCCTGGGCGCAGGAGGCTTCCACCTTGAGCGCGAGCAGGTCGTCCGCGCGGGTGCGGCCATAGCCCAGGGCGGCGATGGGCAGGCCGGCGCGAGCCGCGGCCTGGGCGAAGCGAAAGCCGGAATAGACCATCAGCGACGAGCCCACCACCAGCAGCGCATCGGCGCGGCCCAGGTGGGCGAAGGCGCGCTCCACCCGCGCACCGGGCACGTGCTCGCCAAAGAACACCACGTCCGGCTTGAGCAGGGCGCCGCAGCGCGGGCAGTCCGGCACGCGAAAACTCATGAAGTCCACGCCTTCCAGATCGGCATCGCCATCCGGCGCGGTAGCCGCGTCCAGCTGCAGCCAGTCGCCATTGAGTTCGCCCAGCCACTGCTGGAATTCCTGGCGCGGCAGGCGCAGCTCGCAACCCAGGCAGCGGATCTGGTCGAGGCGCCCGTGCAGGTCGATCACCGCCTCGCTGCCGGCGGCCTGGTGCAGCCGATCGACGTTCTGGGTCAGCAGCATCTCCACCTGGCCGCGCCGCTCCAGGGCCGCCAGGGCCTGGTGGGTGGCGTTGGGCCGCGCCTGGCAGAAACGCGGCCAGCCGATCAGGCTGCGGGCCCAGTAGCGGCGGCGCAACAATTCGTCACCGACAAAGGCCTGCAGGGTGACCGGTTGCGGGCGCTTCCAGGCGCCGTCGCGGTCGCGGTAGTCGGGAATGCCGGAATCGGTGCTGCAACCGGCACCGGTGAGCAGAAAGATCCGCTCGTGCCGGGCGATAAAGGACTGGAGCTCGGGCAGGGACATCGTGCACCTGGGGTTGCGGTCGATATCCCCAGCTTGGAAAGGGTTATGCCGGGAGGCAAGCCGCAGCTGACGAACGTCCTGTCCGCGCTGCGGCGAGTGGCCTTCAGAAGACCGGCACGAAGATGTAGATCTGCGAATCCTGGGCATCCACCCCGGTGAAGGCCTCGGTGTAGTGCTCGAAGCAGGCGCCGGGACGGGGTTGCAGGCCGCGCGCCGGCAGCAGCTCGGCGAACAGCCGGCCGAGGCTCTTGGCCACGCTGGGCGCGGTGCCCAGGTGCACGTAGCGGGCGTAGCGGCCTTCCGGCAG
The DNA here is from genome assembly GCF_030175875.1 of Pseudomonas sp. HR1. Classification (NCBI taxonomy): domain Bacteria; kingdom Pseudomonadati; phylum Pseudomonadota; class Gammaproteobacteria; order Pseudomonadales; family Pseudomonadaceae; genus Pseudomonas; species Pseudomonas sp. HR1. Next base: position 317,642 of record NZ_JASNRF010000001.1, on the reverse strand, counting down.
TTCCTGGCGCACCATGCCGGCGGGCAGTGGGGCGCCCGGCGCCGTGGCCACCGCGGCCAGGTAGTGCATGGCGCCGGCCTGGCGCCAGCTCAGGCCATACCATTCGGCCGCGCCCTCGCGCCCGGTGATCTCCCCGGCGCGGTCGGCGAAGCGCCGCCAGAGGGCGGCGATGTCTTCGCCCTGGCCAGGCTCGAACAGCAGACCGGTCACTTCCAGGGCGGGATGGTCGACGATTTCCAGCGACATGGGACAGACTCTCTCGAAGATGCGATGAAGGCCGTCACCTTACTCCAGCGGCGCGCGGCGGTCAGCCGGGGCGGCCATCGGACGAAAGGTCGCAGCCGCCGCCAGGCCCTGCCGCAGACCCTGCCAGGTCCTCTTGCCGCTTCGCTAAAACACTGATTTTGAATGATTTTTCGACGAAGAAAGACGACGCTTCGCTCGAACTGCCAGGCCCGGGTCAGGACGAAGTCCTACCGTGATGTGCCTGGAGTTACCCAAGAAATGTCGATCAAGGTATCGCGCCGCAACTTTCTCAAACTCAGTACGGCGGGGGTCGCCACCTCGAGCATGGCCATGCTCGGCTTCGCCCCGGAACCGGCACTGGCGTCCATCCGCTACTACAAGCTCGCTGCCGCCAAGGTGACGCGCAACACCTGCACCTACTGCTCGGTGGGTTGCGGCATGCTGCTCTACAGCCGCGGCGATGGCGGCATCAACACCGTCAGCGACATCTACCACGTCGAAGGCGATCCGGATCATCCGGTCAGTCGCGGTTCCCTCTGTCCCAAAGGCGCCGGGGTGCTGGACTTCATCAAGAGCGAATCGCGCCTCTCCCACCCCGAGGTGCGCGAGCCGGGCAGCAACGAGTGGAAGCGCATCAGCTGGAACGAGGCGCTGGACCGCATCGCCCGCTACATGAAGGAGGACAGAGACAAGAACTTCGTCACCCATGACGCCGATGGCCACCTGGTCAATCACTGGATCACCACCGGCTTCCTGGCGGCCTCGGCCTGTTCCAACGAGACCGCGTACCTCACCCAGAAGGTGATCCGCAGCCTCGGCATGCTGGCGATCGACAACCAGGCGCGCGTGTGACACGGACCGACGGTGGCAGGTCTTGCCCCTTCGTTCGGCCGCGGTGCCATGACCAATCACTGGGTCGACATCCGCAACGCCAATCTCATCCTGTCCATGGGCGGCAACTCGGCCGAGGCGCACCCGGTGGGCTTTCGCTGGATGGTGGAGGCCAAGGAAAAGAACAACGCCAAGCTGATCACCATCGATCCGCGCTTCACCCGGACCTCGGCGGTGGCGGACTACCACGCCTATATCCGCACCGGGACCGACATCGTCTACCTGGGCGGGCTGATCAACTTCCTGCTCACCACGGACCAGATCCAGCATGAGTACGTAAGGGCCTACACCGACGTCGCCCTCATCGTGAAGGAAGACTTCGGCTTCCACGACGGTCTCTTCTCCGGCTTCGGCGAAGACAAGCGTCGCGCCTACGAGAAATCCAGCTGGAGCTACGAATTCGACGAGCGCGGCATGGTGAAGGAAGACCCGACCCTGCAGCACCCGCGCTGCGTCTACCAGTTGATGAAGGCGCACTACAGCCGCTACACCATCGAGCTGGTGGAGCGCGTCTGCGGCATGCCGCGCGAGCAGATCCAGACCACCTGGGACATGATCGCCGAGACGGCGCGCCCCGAGCGCACCATGAGCATCCTCTACGCCCTGGGCTGGACCCAGCATTCCATCGGCGCCCAGATCATCCGCACCGCCTCCATGGTGCAACTGCTGCTGGGCAACATCGGCATGCTCGGCGGCGGGGTCAACGCCCTGCGCGGCCACTCCAACATCCAGGGGCTGACTGACCTGGGCCTGCTCTCCAACCAGCTGCCGGGCTATCTCTACCTGGCCTCCCACGAGGAACAGGAATACCGCGACTACATCAAGCGGCGGGCCAAGCAGCCCCTGCGCGAGGGCGAGGTCTCCTACTGGAAGTACTACGAGCGCTTCCACGTCAGCCTGATGAAGGCCTGGTTTTCCGAGGCGGCGACCAAGGACAACGACTGGTGCTACGACTGGCTGCCCAAGCTCAGCGAGCCGCTCTACGACGTCCTGCACACCTTCGAGCGCATGCACCACGGCGAGATCACCGGCTACTTCTGCCAGGGCTTCAACCCGCTGGCCTCCTTCCCGGACAAGAACAAGGTCAGCCAGGCGCTGAGCAAGCTCAAGTACCTGGTGGTGATGGATCCGCTGGCCATCGAGACCGCCGAATTCTGGCAGAACCACGGCGAACTCAACGACGTGGATCCGAGCCAGATCCAGACCGAGGTGTTCCGCCTGCCCACCACCTGCTTCGCCGAGGAGAACGGCGCCATCGTCAACAGCTCGCGCTGGCTGCAGTGGCACTGGCGCGCCGCGCCGCCGCCGGGCGAATCGCGGCCGGACGTGGCCATCCTCGCCGGGCTGTTCCATCGCCTGCAGCAGATGTATCGCGACGAGGGCGGCGCCTTCCCCGATCCCATCCTCAATCTCACCTGGCCCTACAGCAATCCGGAGGAGCCCAATCCAGAGGACATCGCCCAGGAATACAACGGTCGCGCCCTGGCCGACCTGCCCGGGCCGAACGGGACCATTTCCCACAAGCGCGGCGAACTGCTCGACGACTTCGGCTTCCTCGCCGACGACGGCAGCACCACCTGCGGCTGCTGGATCTATTCGGGCTCCTACAACCGCCAGGGCAACAACATGGATCGGCGCGACAACGCCGATCCCTACAACATCGGCATGACCCTGGGCTGGGCCTGGTCCTGGCCGCTCAATCGCCGCATCCTCTACAACCGCGCCGGCGCCCGGCCGGATGGCACCTCCTGGGCGCCGGAGAAGCGGCTGATCTGGTGGAACGGCGAACGCTGGGCCGGCGCCGACATCCCCGACTTCCCCTGGACCTCGCCACCCTCGGCCAAGGCCGGGCCCTTCATCCTCAACCAGGAGGGCGTCGCGCATTTCTTTGGCGGCAGCCTGCTGGCCGAGGGGCCCTTCCCGGAGCACTACGAGCCCTTCGAGTCGCCGCTGGACCACAACCCGCTGCACCCGGACAACCCGCGCGCCAAGAACAACCCGGCGGCGCGGATCTTCCCGGGCGATCGGGCGCGGCTGGGTACCCGCGAGGAATTCCCCTATGCGGCCACCACCTACCGGCTGACCGAGCACTTCCACTTCTGGACCACCCATGCGCGGCTCAACGCCATCGCCCAGCCGGAGAAGTTCGTCGAGATCGGCGAGGACCTGGCGACCGAACTCGGCATCAAGGCCGGCGACTGGGTCAAGGTCAGCTCCAAGCGCGGCTACATCAAGGCGGTGGCGGTGGTGACCAAGCGCATGCACGGGCTGCAGGTGGAGGGGCGCACCGTGCACCACATCGGCATCCCCATCCACTGGGGCTTCAAGGGCGTCACCCGCCCCGGATTCCTCACCAACACCCTGACCCCCTACGTGGGCGACGCCAATACCCAGACACCGGAATTCAAGTCGTTCCTGGTGAACGTGGAAAAGGTCTGAGGGAGGTTCTATGAGAGGCGATCAAGTCAACTTCCAGAACATCGTCGCACGCTCGGCCACCTCCGAGGAGTCGCCCCACACCCGCATCGGCGGGGTGGAAGCGGTGGCCAAGCTGATCGACGTGTCGCGCTGCATCGGCTGCAAGGCCTGCCAGGTGGCCTGTTCGGAATGGAACGACCTGCGCGACGAGGTCGGGCATTGCAACGGTACCTACAACAATCCGCCGGACCTCACCCCGGAGACCTTCCAGGTGATGAGATTCGACGAATACGTCAACGAGAAGGGCAACCTGGAGTGGCTGATCCGCAAGGACAACTGCATGCACTGCGCCGAGCCGGGCTGCCTCAAGGCCTGCCCGGCGCCGGGGGCCATCGTGCAGTACGCCAACGGCATCGTCGACTTCAATTCCGAGCACTGCATCGGCTGCGGCTATTGCGTCTCGGGCTGCCCCTTCGACGTGCCGCGCATCTCCAAGAAGGACCAGAAGGCCTACAAGTGCACCCTCTGTTCCGACCGCGTCTACCACGGCCTGGAGCCGGCCTGCGTCAAGTCCTGCCCGACCGGGGCGATCATGTTCGGTACCAAGGAGGACATGACCGAACACGCCCAGATGCGCGTCGGCCAGCTGCATGACCGCGGCTTTCCCGGCGCCGGCCTCTACGATCCGGCCGGGGTGGGCGGCACCCATGTGATGTACGTGCTGCAGCATGCCGACAAGCCGGAGCTCTACACCCACCTGCCGGCCGATCCGCAGATCAGCCCCATGGTCAGCCTGTGGAAGGGCGTGACCAAGCCGATCATGTCGGCGCTGCTGGGCGTCACCGCCATCGCCGGCATCGCCCACTACCTGACCAAGGGACCCAAGGAAGAACCCGAGGAATCCCCGGACGAGGCAGAGCGCCACGCCGCGCGCGAGGAGGATCGGCCATGACCACGCCGTCGGACAACAAGCGCGGCATCCTGCGCTACACCACCTTCAGCCGGCTGAATCACTGGTTCATCGCCTTCACCTTCGTCTGCCTGACCCTGAGCGGCCTGGCCTTCTTCCACCCGTTCTTCTTCGACCTCACGGCGCTGTTCGGCGGGCCGACCATGACGCGCATCCTGCACCCCTTCATCGGGGTGGCCATGAGCCTGGGCTTCGTGGTCATGGCGGTGCGCTTCTTCAAGGTCAACCTGTTCAAGCGCCACGACGTGGCCTGGGTGCGGCGCATCGGCGACGTCCTCGCCAACCGCGACGAGCTGGCACCGCCCATCGGCGCCAACAACCCGGGGCAGAAGCTGGTGTACTGGGTGATGCTGCTGTCGGTGCCGGCGCTGCTGCTCAGTGGCTTCTTCATCTGGCGGCCGTATTTCGCCGACATCCTGCCGCGTGGCTGGCTGCGCTTTTCCAGCCTGGTGCACGCCTATGTCGCCTTCGTCGCCATCGTCACCCTGATCATCCACGTCTATTCGGCGATCTGGGTGAAGGGCTCCTTCCGCGCCATGACCCAGGGCCGCGTCAGCCGCGCCTGGGCCAAGCATCACCACCGGCTGTGGTACGACGAGATCGTCGAGCAGGAGCGCCGCGAAGGCGGCGAGCGGGGCGAGCGCCCCCTGGATGAACACCGCATGCCCGACAAGGGGACCCCCTGATGCATCAGTACGGCACCTCGCCCACCGGCATCCTCAATCCGCCACCGGTGGTCCTGCCCGATCGCCAGCTGTTCGCCCGTCGCGCCCGCCGCCTGCGCGAACTGGCCGAGCGCAGCCCCGAGCTGGGCGACTTCCTCGGCTTCATGGCCCTGCTGGTCCAGGCCCAGGAGGCCGTCCTGCAGGAGCGCCAGCCCAGCTGGCAACCGGCGCCGGATGCCTTCAGCCTGGCCTTGGAGCACGGCATGCCGCCGCTGCAAGGGCAGGCTCTGCTGCGGGATCTGGACTGGCAGGGCGATCTGGAGGCGCTGCTGGCCAACCTGGAACTGCGCATCGCCGCGCGTCAGCGGCCAGTGCTCGAACAGCTGGCCGCCTTGCCGGCGACCGAGCGTCAACGGCTCGCCGAGCAGTTGCTCGCTCAGGAGCCCGGCGCCCCAGAGGTCCGGGGGCTGCTGCCGCTGGTGGGCGCTGCCCTGCAGGTGGCCTGGGTGCGCCTGGCCCTGGGCCTGCCGCAACCGCCCCAGCGCCATGGCGACGCCAGCCGGGTGCTGTGCCCGACCTGCGCGGCGCCGCCGCTGGCCAGCATCGTCCACGCCGACCGCGATCGCGACAACGTGCGCTACCTGCATTGCAGCCTCTGCGCCACCGAGTGGCACCTGGAGCGCAGCAAGTGCAGCTGCTGCAATACCAGCGCCCAGGTGCGCTATCTGGCCCTGGAAGACGACGCCGGCAAGACGCCCCTGGCCGCCCAGGCCGAGACCTGCGACAGCTGCGACAGCTACCTCAAACTGGTCAGCAAGAGCTTCAACCTGGGCGCCGAGCCCCTGGCCGACGACCTCGCCAGCCTGCCGCTGGACTTCGCCCTGGCCGAAGAAGGGCGCTATGCCCGCAGCGGCTTCAATCCGCTGTTCATCGCCGGGGAATAAGGCGCCAGCGCCGCGTCACGTCTCCGCATGAAGGGCCTGGGTCAGCGCCAGGCCCGCCAGGCGCGCGCTGGCCAGCAACCGCTCCAGGCTCTGCCCATGCCGCGCGCTGGCGGAGAGTCCGGCCATGGTGGTGATGACGAAGTCGGCCAGCTCCTGCGCACGCTGCGGCTGGCGACCGGCGATATGAGTGCGGATAAGCGCCTGGGCCGTCTGGTGGTGTCGGTCGGCTGCCGCACGGGCCTGGGGATCGTCGGAATGGGTGCCCTCCAGCACCAGGCAGCCGGTCGAGCTGGGGTCGGCTACATAGCTGCGCGCCGCCTCTTCCAGCACTCGGGTGAGCGCTACCGCCAGGGACTGTTCGCCGTCCAGGATCTCGTGCAGCAGCACGGCGCCCGTCGAGATGTAGCGTTCGAGCACCCGCTGGTACAGCTCCAGCTTGCTGCCGAAGGCCGCATAGAAGCTCGGCGGCCTGATGCCGAGCGCCTGGGTCAGGTCGGCGACGCTCACCCCGTCATAGCCCTTTTCATGGAACAGGCGCTGGGCCTGGACGATGGCCTCGTCCGGATCGAAGCGGCGGGGCCGCCCACGGGTTGCGGTTTTATTTGTAGTGCTCATTACAAAAATACTTTGACAGCGGACGGGAGAAGATTATTGTAGCACTCACTACATTAATCAGGAGGCTGACTCATGAGCAATTTCGCAGGCAAAAAGGTCTTGGTGCTGGGCGGCAGTCGCGGCATAGGCGCGGCCATCGTGCGGCGCTTCGCCACCGATGGCGCCCAGGTGACCTTCACCTATGCCAGTTCCAGGGACGCCGCCCAGGCCCTGGCGGCGGAAACCGGTAGCACCGCCGAGCTGACCGACAGCGCCGACCGCGACGCGGTGATCGCCCGGGTGCGCGCCTGTGGTCCGCTGGACGTGCTGGTGGTGAATTCCGGCGTGGCGCTGTTCGGCGATGCCCTGGAACAGGATCCGGACGCCGTCGATCGCCTGTTCAGCATCAATGTGCAGGCGCCCTATCACGCGGCCGTGGAAGCCGCGCGGCAGATGCCGGCGGGCGGGCGGATCCTCGTCATCGGCTCGGTGAATGGCGATCGCATGCCACTGCCCGGCCTGGCCGCCTATGCCATGAGCAAGTCGGCCCTGCAGGGTCTCGCCCGCGGTCTGGCACGGGACCTTGGTCCGCGCGGCATCACCGTCAACGTGGTGCAGCCGGGTCCCATCGATACCGAGATGAATCCGGCGGATGGCCCCATGAAGGAGCTGATGCACAGCTTCCTGGCGATCAAGCGCCACGGCAGCGCCGACGAGGTGGCCGGCATGGTCGCCTGGCTGGCCGGCCCCGAGGCCGGCTTCGTCACCGGCGCCATGCACACCATCGACGGCGCCTTCGGCGCCTGATCGAGTGCGTACCCCTATCGCCCAGGGCCCAGGCGATAGGGGCGACGGCCGGCTATCCGGCAGGCCAGCCTAGTGCGCCGGTCCCAATAGCTCCTCGGCGATATCCAGCAACGCCCGCAGCCTGTCCATGTGGCGCAGGTCCTGGTGATAGCCCACCCAGATATCCCGTGATGGAGGACTGCCGAAGCGCTCGATGAGCTGCAGTCCGGCGGTCGCATCGCCGAGCGGGCGGGGCAGGACGGCCACCCCCAGGCCACGCCGGCACATCTGCGCCTGAACGGTTCGACTGGTACTGGTGAAGGCCCGTGGCGAGTCCGGCAGCCGCTCGAGCAACCAGGCGACATCGGGAAAATGCGATTGCGCGCTGTTCATGAGGATCAGCCCGACCGCAGCCGTATCCTCCTGCACCGCTAGCGCCGTCTCTGCGGAGCCGTAGAGGCCGTAGGGCATCCTCAGGAAACGGCGCTGCACGATATCCGGTTCGCTGAAGGGCACCAGGCGAAAGGCCACGTCCGCATCGCGTCGGGAGAGATCCAGCAGTCGATAACTGGCGATGACCTCGGGTACCACGGCAGGGTGCCGCCGGGTCAGGTCGGCCAGGACCGGCGCCAGCACATAGCCGGCGAACCAGTCCGCCGAAGAGATGCGCAGGATTCCCTCCAGGCGCTGGTGATTACCTGCCAGGCGCCGCTCCATCGCCAGGGCCGAGGCTTCCATGGGCTCGGCCAGGGCGAATACGGTATCTCCCGAATTCGTCAGGATCAGGCCCTCGCGGGTGCGCCGTAGCAGCGCCTGTCCGGCTTCATCTTCGAGCGTTTTGATCCGTCGACCTACCGTTGGGTGGCTGATTCCCAAGGCTCGCGCGGCCGAGCCATAGGAACCGCCCCGGGCGACTGCCAGAAAGATCCGTACATCGCTCCATTCCATGGCGTACCTGCGTACAAAAATGAACATCAAATATGCAGGAAAGGCAGTCCCCAAACAATATCGTAGGGGTGACCATGACAGCTCACATCGACGTAGATCCGTTGGCTTCAGCCAGGCATGTTCGAACTGGCGCTGTGCAGGTGAGCAGATATGAGCAGATTGCTAGATAGGGTTGCGATTATAACGGGTGCCTCCAAAGGCATCGGTGCGGGTATTGCCCGGCAACTGGCGGCGGACGGTGCCAAGGTCGTCATTAGCTATGCGTCCGGCAAGGACGGGGCGGATGCCATCCTGGCGGACATCGAGACCGCAGGGGGTACGGCCATCGCGCTACGCGCCGACGTCCGCCAGCGGGCCGATATGGAGGCCTTGGTAGAGGCGGCCCGCGAGCACTTCGGGCGCCTGGATATCCTGGTGAACAATGCCGGCGTCTATCGATTCGCCAGGATCGAGGACACCACGGCAGACCTGTATCGGCTGCAATTCGACATCAATGTGCTCGGGCCCTTGCAGCTGATAAGCGCCGCCAGCCCCTACCTGGGCGCCGGCAGCAGCATCATCAACGTCAGCTCGAATGTCACCAGCGTCCTGCCGGCGGAAAGCGCCGTCTACAGCGGCACCAAGGGTGCGCTCGATGCTATCACGGGTGTGCTCGCCCGCGAGCTGGGCCCTCGTGGTATCCGCGTGAATGCCGTCAATCCTGGCCTCATCGACACCGAGGGCACCCAGACCGCCGGCGCCCTCGGCGCGGAATTCCAGGCCTGGAACGAGGCCCGCACCCCGCTCGGCCGTATCGGCCAGGTAGGGGATATCGCCCCCATCGTCGCCTTCCTGGCGTCCGACGATGCCCGCTGGGTGACCGGCGAAACTCTCTTCGGCTCCGGCGGCATGCGCTAGACCAGGCGGTGGCCCCTGCCGCGCCGACAGCGGTCGGCCGCTTGCCAACCGCTCGCGGGCACGCTCCTGCCAGCTGTGGCCGCGCTTTTCAAGAAATCGCTGCATCAACCCGCCGCGCGCCGGCAACGCGCGCGGATCAGCCCGATTAAAGGTAAAAGTCATGAGCTCATCCCTTCCCATGGCCCAGCCCGATAGCCGTCGCTGGTTCGCGCTGGGCGTGCTGCTGGTGGGTACGCTACTGCCACCGCTCGACTTCTTCATCGTCAATGTGGCGCTGCCGGTGATCCGTCGCGACTTCGCTACCTCGTCGGATCTGGCCCAGCTGGTGGTATCCGTCTATGCGACGGCCTATGCGGTCACTCTGATCCTGGGCGGTCGCCTGGGTGACATGTTCGGCCGCAAGCGTGTCTATCTGGGCGGCATGCTCGGCTTCGGTATCGCCTCCGCGCTATGCGGGTTCGCGCCAACGCCAGCTGTGCTGATCGCCGGGCGGCTGCTGCAGGGGGTAGCGGCGGCCATCATGGCGCCGCAGTCCATGGCCCTGATCCATGCGACCTTTCCGGCAGAAGAGAAGAATCGGGCGCTCGGCCTGTACGGCGCGACCTTCGGACTCGCCGCTGTGCTGGGCCAGGTCCTGAGCGGGGTGCTGATCGAGGCCAATCCCTTCGGACTGGGCTGGCGCAGCATCTTCCTCATCAATCTTCCCGTCATTCTCTGCGCCCTGCCGGCCGCGCTGGTTGCGCTGCGCGAGAGCCGGGCCCCGCAACCGGGCCGGCTGGATGTCATGGGTGCCGGCCTGCTCGCGGCGGGGCTGTTGGCGCTGGTGGTGCCCCTGGTCGAGGGGCCACGCCTGCACTGGCCCTGGTGGTCGCTCCCCCTGCTCGTCGTCAGTGGCGGATTGCTGATCACCTTCTGGCGCTACGAACAACGCAAGGAGGCGGCCGGCGAGACGCCCCTGGTGCTGCCTTCCCTGCTTGCCGCCCCCCGGCTGAGACGCAGCCTCCTGGCGACCTTCCTGTTCTATGCCCTGGCGCCTTTCTTTCTCGTTTTCGCCGTCTACCAGCAGGCCGGTCTGGGGCATGGAGCCCTGGCTGCGGGGTGGGCGATCCTGCCGCTGGGGATCGGTTTCCTCTTCGGGCCCCTCTGCAGTCCGCATCTTGCCCAGCGGCTGGGGGCACGCACCGCCGCCTTCGGCATGGCCCTGGAGGTCATGGGCCTGCTGTTGGCGGCCGCGCTGGCGGGCCTGCCCTCCTGGCTGCCGGTGCCGCTGCTGTTGATCGGCCTGGGGCAGGGCATAGCGCTTCCGGCCTTGGTGAGGGTGAACGCGGACCAGGTGGCACCGAGCCTGGCCGGACTCGCCGCCGGCTTGACGAATGCCACCCTGCAGATCAGCGCCGCCCTGGCGGTGGCGCTCATTGGCGGCCTGTTTTTCGCCCTCGCCCCCGATGGTGCTGGCGGAAGAGAGGTGCAGATGGCCTTTTCCGCTGCCGCCCTGACGATGGGCGGGGCCTTGGCGCTAGCGGCCGTTTTGAGCTGGCCGAGCGCTCCGGCGACCGCCACGCGAGGGGCCTGCGATGCAGACTGAACAGCGCCTTTCACCGCGCGAGGAGAACAGCATGAGAAAGACCTGGCTTATTACCGGTTGCTCGAGCGGTCTTGGCGGCCATATTGCGGCCATGGCCGCCGCGCGTGGCGACAAAGTCGTCGCAACGGCTCGCGATCCCGCCCTGTTGCAACCCCTGGTTCGGCAATTCCCGGAGAACCTGAGGGCCGTGCAGCTGGACGTCACCAAGCCCGCCTCGGTGGCTGCCGCGATTGCCTATGCCGAGCGGGAATTCGGCGGTCTCGATGTCTTGGTCAACAACGCCGGGATAGGCTTCATCGGTGCCGTGGAGGAGGCCGAGCCCAGCGAATACCGGCCGGTATTCGAGGTGAATGTATTCGGTCTGATCGAAACGACCCGCCTGGCATTGCCTGCCCTGCGGCGACGCGGCGGCGGCCGCATCGTCAACCTCTCATCCGGGGCAGGGCTCTCGGGAGGACCGGGTTCCGGCTACTACAGCGCGAGCAAGTTTGCTGTCGAGGGATTTTCCGAGTCGCTGGCCAAGGAAGTGGAACCCTTCGGAATCCGCGTGACCATCGTCGAGCCCGGGCCGTTTCGCACCGATTTTCTCGGGCGCTCCATCGCCATGGCGAATCGGGTGATCCCGGCCTATGCCGACACGGCCGGGCGACGACGTGCCTACCGGGACAGCAACGACGGCAAACAGGCCGGCGATCCGCGCAAGGCTGCCGCGGTGATAGTGCAGGCCGTCATGGCGACCGAGCCACCCTTGCATCTGCCGCTCGGACCGGTCGCCTACGACATCGCGGAGCGCAAGTCGCAGGCGCTGCGCGCTGATATGGCGACCTGGCGCGACATCGCCCTGCCTACCGACTTCGACTGATAGATCCAGGCGGGGCTGCGTGGCCCCCGACCCTTCCACGCACCGCGCGGATCATCTCGATCCCCCCGTTGCCCGACCCGCCTGGGCGGCCTGCTCATCGCCGGGGGGCCGGGGCCGTTTCGCCCGGTGAGTGGCTGCTTTTCTCGGCAAGCCTTTTTGCCGTTCCCTGGATGAACACCGCTGGAGTACTCCATGAGTCATGCCTTAGGCGCTTCGACCGGCAGCCCCTGGCTGCAACGCTACTATTTGCTCAGGGCGGCGGTTGCGCTGCTGTGGATCGCGCTGGCCCTCGCCCTTGGCCACGCGACGGCTTGGGCGGGGCCGCTCCTGCTCGTCCTCTACCCTGCGTGGGATGCCCTGGCGAACGTCCTCGATGCCCACCAGAGCGGCGGACTGCGGCACAACGCTGGGCAGCGGCTCAACGCCGTCGTCAGTCTGGGCGTCGCGGTGGCGATAGGGCTGGCACTGACGTCTGGCGTGGGCGCCGCGATCGGGGTGTTCGGGGTCTGGGCCATGGCCGCTGGGCTTTTCCAGCTGGCGGTGGCGGTACGACGCTGGCGGACGTCCGCTGGCCAGTGGGCGATGATCCTGAGTGGCGCTCAATCCGCCCTGGCGGGCGGATTCTTCGTGAAGCAGGCAGCTGACGGTGTCCCGCTGGATGTTTCCAGCGTGACGCCTTATGTGGCTTTCGGTGCCTGCTACTTCGGGGTCTCGGCGGCTTGGCTCGCGGTAGCGAGATCGCGGCGGAGCGCGGCCGGCAAGCGAGCCTGATGCGGAGTCGACGCCGGCCCCAACAGTATCGAAGGACTCAGCCGTAGCGCTTGAAGGCCTCGATGGCCAGGCCGTTGCCGATGTTGCCGAAGCGGTCGCCGTCCACCAGGCGGGCGCCGGGGAAGCGCCTGGCGAGGGCCTGGCGCAGCGCCGGGATGCCGCTGGAGCCGCCGGTGAAGAACAGGCTGTCGACCCGCGCCGGATCCAGATCGGCGCGGGCCAGCAGGTCGTCCACGCCACGGCTCAGGCGTTCCAGTTGCAGGGCGATGGCGGCGTCGAACAGCGGCCGTTCCAGATCCGCGGCCAGGCCGGTCTCGATGCGATCCAGGCGCAGGGTGCGGCGCCAGTCGTCGGTCAGGGCGATCTTGGCGTCTTCCACCTGGATCGCCAGCCAGTGGCCGGCGCGCTGTTCGATCAGCTTGAACAGGCGATCCATGCAGCGGGTGTCCTGGGCGTCGTATCTCATGTCGCGCAGGGCCAGCACGCTCTTCTTGGCATAGACGGCGTTGATGGTGTGCCAGGTCGCCAGGTTGATGTAGTGGCTGGTGGGCATGGTGGCGCCGCTCTTCATGGCGCTGCCGTAGCCCAGCAGCGGCATGACCCCTTCCAGACTCAGCTGGCGGTCGAAGTCGGTACCGCCGACGTGCACGCCGCCGGTGGCGAGGATGTCGCCGGCGCGATCGGCCAGGGCACGGCGCTCCGGTGCCAGGCGCACCAGGGAGAAGTCCGAGGTACCACCGCCGATGTCGACGATCAGCACCAGTTCCTCGCGTTCGATGCTGCGCTCGTAGTCGAAGGCGGCGGCGAGGGGTTCGAACTGGAAGGAGATGTCGCTGAAGCCCACCTGGCGCGCCACGGCGGCCAGGGTGTCCTCGGCTTCCTGGTCGGCGACCGGATCGTCATCGACGAAGTGCACCGGACGGCCCATCACCACGGCGTCGAAGGGGCGATCGGCCTGCTGTTCGGCGCGCTGCTTGAGTGTGCCGAGAAACAGGCCGAGCACCTCGGTGAAGGGCAGGGCACTGCCGAGGATGCTGGTCTCGCCCTTGAGCAGGTTGGAGCCGAGCAGACTCTTGAGCGAGCGCAGCAGACGCCCCTCGTAGCCTTCCAGGTATTCGTGCAGCGCCTGGCGGCCATAGGCCGGACGGCGCTCCTCGGCGTTGAAGAAGATCACCGAGGGCAGGGTGGCCTTGCCCTCTTCGAGGGGCAGCAGGACCTCGCCCGAGGGCCTGAACCAGCCGGCGGTGGAGTTGGAGGTACCGAAGTCGAGGCCCAGGGCGCGGGCGGGTAGAGCAGCAGACATGTCAGGATCCGTAACGCGAGCAGCCGCGCAGTTTAGCCGAGACGCGCCTGCAGGCGAACCCTGGCCGGATGCCAGCAGGGTGGGCCCGCGCGTCTGCGGGACCGAAGCGGATGCGAGCTAGTGGCGGCGTCAGCCCCGGCGCGAGCGGTCGCGCGGCTCGTCCAGGGTGCAGACGTCATCCTGGCACCGCCGACTGCCCTCGGGATGGGGCAGCCAGGTCAGACCCGGGCGCAGCTTGAGGAACAGGCGATAGCCCAGTTCCAGCAGGGGCCGCAACGGCCGCCAGGCCAGCGGCCGCGCCCAGTGGCCGAGGCCGGCGGTGCGCCAGCTCCAGTAGGTGGCGTCCAGACCCTTGAACCAGCGGCCGTCGGCATCCCGGGCGTGCAGCAGATCGAGCATGGCCTGGCGCGGTGGCGCATCGACCGGCGCCTGGTTCGGGTAGTCCGGCGCGGCCAGGTCCACCAGGCGCAGTTGGCCGGGGTCGGCATGGCGCCGCAGCCAGGCGATCTCGCGGGCGCACAGCGGGCAGGCGCCGTCGTGAAAGAGGGTCAGGGGCAGGCGGGGTGCGTGCATCTTGAACTTCCCAGGGGTCTTGCCTATCTGGACCGGCAGACCGGGCTGCCGTTGCGCTTTCCGCCGAACGGTAAGCGCAACGGCGCCTCGTGGCGAGTCGGAATCAGAGACGCCGGATCACGGCATTGAAAAAATCTGCGAGCGAGGTCGGTATGGATCTGGGAATCAAGGGGCGCGTCGCCCTTATCACGGGTGCCAGCGGTGGCATGGGTCTGGCCACGGCGAAGCTGCTGGCCGAGGAGGGCGTCAAGCTGGTGCTCTCCGACCTGGAGCAGGGCAAGCTGGAAGAGGCGGCCAAGGGCCTGCCGGGCGATACGCTGCTGATCGCGGCCGACATGACCGACCAGGCCGCGGTGGACCGGCTGGTGGAGCAGGGCGAATCCCGCTTCGGCCAGATCGACATCGTGGTGCACACCGCCGGCGTCACCGGCGCCAAGGGCGATCCCCTGGAACTGGCCGATGCCGACTACGAGGAAGCCTGGGCCACCGACTTCTTTTCCGCCGTGCGCGTAGGTCGCGCCGCCATTCCGCGCATGCGCAAGCGCGGCTGGGGTCGCTTCGTCTGCATCACCTCGGAAAACGCCGTCCAACCCTATTGGGAGGAGGCCGTCTACAACGTGGCCAAGGCGGCCCTGGCCGCCTTCATCAAGAACCTGTCGTACAAGGAAGCGGCCCACGGCGTGCTGTGCAACACCGTGTCCCCCGCCTTCATCGAGACCGGCATGACCGACGGCATGATGGAAAAGCGCGCCGAGGAAAAGGGCGTCTCCTTCGAAGAAGCCATCGAAAGCTTTCTCGACGAAGAGCGGCCCGGCATCGTGCAGAAGCGCCGCGGCAAGGTGGAAGAGGTGGCCGCGGCCATTGCCTTGCTGGTGTCCGAGCGTGCTTCCTTCATCAACGGCAGCAACCTGCGCGTGGATGGGGGCTCGGTCCAGGCGGTGCAGAACTAAGGTTAAAAAGTGCCTGCGCTCGGTGATGCTGCGTTAAAAACCAGCTCGGAATGCTCATTTACTATTTGTAAACTCCGCTTCCTCGCTGGTTTTTGCCTTGCCTGACCTTCGCTCGGCGACCTTTTAGCAAATCCTTATCGAGGCTGGCGGGGCGGCTCCTCGGCCGTCCCGTTTTCCTGCTGGCGGCGCACGGCTTCTTCCAGGGGAATGAATTCCACCTGGCGATCCTTGACCACTGGCGGCAGGGTGATGCCCATGGAGACATAGATG
Organism: Pseudomonas sp. HR1; assembly: GCF_030175875.1. NCBI lineage: Bacteria > Pseudomonadati > Pseudomonadota > Gammaproteobacteria > Pseudomonadales > Pseudomonadaceae > Pseudomonas > Pseudomonas sp. HR1. Next base: position 301,969 of record NZ_JASNRF010000001.1, on the reverse strand, counting down.
CTGGTGAACATGTCGATGCCCATGTCCGCCGGCTTCACCCAGTCCACCGGGACATAGAGCAGGCCGCCCCCCACGGGAACCGGCGCCGAAGGCACCAGCACGGCGTGATAGTGACGACCCTCGATGTCGATCACCGCCGGATTGGGCAGCAGTGCCAGCACCGCCACGCCCTGACCCCCGAAGAAGCACCACACCGGACTCATGGCGCGGATGTCCGCCCCGCCTTCCTTGCGATCGAGCAACTCGACGAAGCGCTCGGCCATGCCATACAGCTTGCCCACCACCGGAATGCGGCGAAAGGTCATGTCGGCGAACCAGCCCAGCGGCCGACGCAGGCCCAGCTTGACCGCCAGCCCCAGCGGATAGAGCAGCACCAGCAGCAGCAGGGTGCCGAGGCCATAGGCCGCCATGGAATTGCCGACGAAGGGATGACCGACCGCCACGAACAACCGGCCCAGGGTGGTGTTGGGGCCGATCAGGCCATTGAGGAAACTGACGATCCAGCCGATCAGCGCCAGGGTCAGCACCAGTGGCAGGAGCAGCAGCAGGCCTGCCAGCCAGGTGGAGACGATGCTTTCGATACCGCGGCGAACGAAGGGCATGCAAGAACTCGACGGCTAAAGCGCCATTCTATACGGGCCAGGCGCGCTCAGCGTCGGCCTGGACCGACTTTCTGAGCGCGCCGCCGTCATAGCCAGCGGCGATAGAAGGCGGCTTCCTGTTCCAGGGCATCCGCCTGGTTGGCCGCTCGGCGAAAGCCATGGCCTTCGTCGGGATAGCGCCTGACCACCACCGGTATGCCACGCGCCTCCAGCGCGGCCGCCATGGCGTCGGTCTGGGCGGGGACCACCACGGCGTCCTTGAGGCCCTGCAGAAAGATCACCGGCGCCTGGATGCCCTCGGCATGCAGCAGCGGCGTCCGTGCCTCGTAGCGCGCGCGATCGGCCTCGGGATCGCCGATCAGCCAGTCCAGGTAGTCGGCCTCGAACTTGTGGGTGGCCTTGGCCAGCGCCAGGGGATCGCTGACGCCATAGAGGCTGGCGCCGGCGCGAAAGACGTCGCGGAAGGCCAGGGCGCAGAGCACCGTGTAGCCACCGGCGCTGCCGCCACGGATAAAGGCCCGTGTCGGATCCACCAGGCCCTGGGCGCCCAGGTGGTCGACCACCGCGCAGGCGTCCTCGACGTCCACCTCGCCCCAGCGCAGGTGCAGCGCCTGGCGGTAGGCCCGGCCGTGGCCGCTGCTGCCGCGATAGTTGAGATCGGCCACGGCGAAGCCCTGGCGCACCCAGAACTGGATGCGCGCATCGAACACCGGATAGGTGCAGGAGGTGGGACCGCCGTGGATGCTGACCAGCAGCGGCGGCGGGCCCTCGCCGTGCCGCTCCGGCAGATAGAGAAAGCCCTGGGCCTGGCCGTCGCCACTGGGATAGCTCAGCGGCTGGGGGGCGACGATGGCGCTGTCGCCCAGGGGCGCGACGCCGCCGGTGACGATCTCCACCGCGCCGCTCCGGCGATCGATGGTCAGCACCGCCGAGGGGCGCGTGGGCGCCGCAGCGATGCAGTAGCAATGGCTGTCGTCCAGGGCCAGCCCGCGGAAACGGCTGAAGTCCGCGGCCAGGCGGCGGGTCTCGCCCGCTGCCCGGCGCTCGCCGAGCACGCCGAAGCCGTCTTCCTGCCAGGTCGCCAGCCAGCCTTCCGCCGTCGGCAACCAGCTGGCGCCGCCCAGTTGCCAGGGCGCGGCGGCATGATCCGCCGCAGGCGCCTCCTGGGGCGCGAAGCCCGCCGCGGACTCGCACCAGGGCTGCCACCAGCCCTGGCGATCGCTCAGTGCCCAGAGCCGCTGCTCGCTATCGAACAGCGGCTGTTGCAGCGACTCCTCGGGATCGGCCGACACCACGGTGGGCGCACCGGGACGTCCCTCGGCGTCCAGCGTCGCCGTCAGCAGCCGGGTGCAGGTCCAGGGCTGGTGGGGCCTGTCCCACTCGATCCAGGCCAGGCGGCTCCCGTCGGCGCTGGTGCGCGGTGCGGCATAGAAATCCGCACCCTCGGCCAGCACCTGGCGTGCGCCACCGGCACTCAAGGCGACCAGGCGATGGCGCGGCGGCTGCTCGCGGCGATCCTCCTCGACCGCCAGCACCTGCTGCCGGACACCATCCCAGTGCAGATCGCCGTAGCGCCAGGCCTCGCCTCCGGCCAGCCATTCGGGCGCGCCGCCGTCACGCGGCTGGCGATAGACCGCCTGGTCGGCTTCATTGACGAACAGCGGTCCCTGATCGCCCAGGCAGAGGGCGCCGCCGCCGTATTCGTAGACCTTGCTGCGCAGGCTGAACCCCGCCGGCGTGAGGCAGCGCGGCGCGGCGCCGGCCTCGCGGACCCAGAGGCGGGTGGCGCCATCGGTGGGATCGTACTGACTCCAGTAGAGGCCGCTGGCATCGACCTTGAGTTCGGCGAAGTCGATACCGGCGGCAACGGCCTGGGCCGGCGTGAGCGGGGTAGGGGCGGTCATGGCGACTCCAGAGATAGGCACAGCCGTTTAGCCTAGCAGCTGGATGGCGAGGGCTGGGTGAGGGAGGCCACGCCGTTGGGCTTGGCTGCGCTCAACCCGACCTACGAGGCGTGCGCCGCCGCTTTTCCCCTCTCCCCTTGGGAGAGGGCTGGGGTGAGGGGCTGCGGCGCTTTTCCCCCTCTCCCTTTGGGAGAGGGTTGGGGTGAGGGAGCACCCCGTTCTGCACCCGTGCTAAAACAACCCCAGCTGCTCTCCCGGCGGGGCGAACTGGCTGCAGTCCAGGCCTTCGCCCTCGCGGCGCTCCAGGCCGAAGCGGCGGCGTGCCAGGCGAAAGCGCTGGGCCAGGAGCTCGGCGAACTGGCCTTCGCCCTTCATGCGGATGCCGAAGCGACTGTCGTAGTTCTTGCCGCCGCGCGACTGCCGGATCAAGCTCATCACATGGGCAGCACGCTCGGGGAAGTGCGTCTGCAGCCATTCCTCGAACAGCTCGACGATCTCCAGCGGCAGCCGCAACAGCGTGTAGCCGGCCGAGCGGGCGCCGTGGTCGCGGGCCGCCTCCAGCAAGGCTTCGAGTTCATGGTCGTTGATCATGGGAATCATCGGCGCCAGCAGGGCGCTCACCGGCACCCCGTGCTCGTGCAGGGTGCGCATGGCGCGCAGCCGGGCCTGGGGCGCCGCGGTGCGGGGTTCGAGGATGCGCTTGAGGTCATCATCCAGCGTGGTGAGGCTGAAGGCCACCCGCACCAGGTTGCGCTCGGCCAGCTGCACCAGCAGATCCAGGTCGCGCAGGATCAGCGCGCTCTTGGTGATGAGGGTCACCGGATGGCGATAGCGCAGCAGGATCTCCAGCGCCTGGCGCGTCAGCTGGTATTGCCGCTCGATGGGCTGGTAGCCGTCGGTGTTGATGCCCAGGGCTATGGGCTGCGGCTGGTAGCCCGGCTTGCTCAGCTCCGCCTCCAGCCGCTCGGCCAGATTGGTCTTGGCGATCAGCTGGGTCTCGAAATCGATGCCGGGCGAGAGGTCCCAGTAGGCGTGGGAGGGGCGGGCGAAACAGTAGATGCAGCCATGCTCGCAGCCGCGATAGGGATTCACCGAGCGATCAAAGCCGACGTCCGGCGACTGGTTGCGGCTGATCACCGTCTTGGCCGTTTCCTGGCGGACGGCGGTGGTAAAGGTCAGCGGGGTGGCTTCCTCGTACCAGCCATCGTGCTCGGCCTCGCTTCGGGTGGCGGCAAAGCGATTGTGAGGATTGCTGGCGGTGCCACGACCCCGTGGCGGGCGCTGGGGCTGGGTCATGTCGAGGCCTCTTGGCTGTATCTTTGTACAGTATAAGGCCTGGGCGATCCGGGCAAGCGACAGCGGTCGGCTGGGCGGGCGGAACGGCCACCCGCCCAGCCGCGAACCGGCGCCCTACAGCACCGAGATCGGGTAGTTGAGGATGATGCGGTTCTCGTCGAAGGAGCCGCTGGCACTGTAGTCGCGTCTCATGCTGGAGTTGCGCCAGCGGATCAGCAGCTTCTTCAGCGGCCCGCTCTGCACTTCGTATTGCACCTCGGATTCGCGACCCCATTCCTTGCCGTCGGTGATGCTGCCGGTGTGCACGTTGTCGCCGCTGAGGTAGCGATTCATCAGGGTCAGACCCGGCACGCCGAAGGCGGCGAAGTTGTGGTCGTAGCGCACCTGCCAGGAGCGTTCCCGCGCGTTGTCGTAGCTGGAGTTGTAGCTGTCGTTGGCCAGGGTGCCGCCGCTGGTGCCGTTGACCCTCATCCAGGCGCTGTCGCCACTGACGCGCTGCAGGCCGACATAGAAGGTGCCGCCGCCCTGCTTGGCCGAGAGCAGCGCATAGGCGGTGCGGTTGTCCAGGGCACCGGCGCGGGCCGAACCGTCGTCGTCGCCGATGAAGTAGCCGAGGTTGGCGCCCAGGGTCCAGCTGCCCAGCGGCTGGTAGTGGATCAGGTTGATGAATTTCTGGTGGTAGATGTCTTCGAGCTGGGCGTACCAGAGGCCGATCTGGGTACGCTTCTCGTTGAACCTGTATTCGCCACCGACGAAGTTGAAGCGGTCGGAGGTGGCATTGGCGCGGCCCTGCATGAACATGTCTTCCATGCTGGCGTCGTTGCGCGGGCTGTTCTGCCGCATCTGGCCGCCCCAGAGTTCCAGGTTCTGGATCTCGGTGGAGTGGATCTGCGCGCCCTGGAAGGTCTGCGGCAGCGAGCGGCCGTCGTCGGACCTGAGGATCGGCAGCACGGCGAACCACTCGCCGACCTTGATATCGGTCTTGGAGACCTTGGCCTTGGCGGCCACCGCCAGGCGCCCGAAATCCTTGGCCGGCTCGTTGCCGGCATGGATCGGCAGCAGCTGGGTGCCATAGGTGCCGGCGCCACCGTCGAGCTTGACCGAATAGAGCCCCAGGGCATCGATGCCGAAGCCCACCGGCCCCTGGGTGTAGCCGGAGGTCAGGCCGAAGATGAAGCTCTGGGTCCATTCCTCGGCCTTGTTCTGCGCGGTGTAGGCCGGATCGACGAAGTTGCGATTGAAGTAGAAGTTGCGCAGGTTGAGATTGGCCTTGGTGCCTTCGATGAAGCCGTCCGCGGCCCACAGCGGCGTGGTGCTGGCGAGGGCGGCAAGGGCGGCGCAGGCACGGGCGAGCCGGCCGGAAGCGAGTCGAGTGCTCATGGTGTTCCTTGTTCTTGTAGGTAAGGGGTGCCCTGCCGGCGCGGGGGCGGCATCTGACGAGGGCGGGTCGGGCGGTGAGGCGAGGGACGGCTAGGAGGGTGCAGGCGACATGGGGGATTCCTTTCTTATTTGAATTATCGGAAAGCAGCGACCGAGGCGTTCGGCTGAGTAGTTATATGACAACGTATGTCTTGCGGCAAGGCTACCAAGGTAGCAGGGCGGAGCCCTCGCCAGGCGAGGGCTCGCGAGGGGTCAGACGCTGGCCTTGAGGCTGTCCTGGCGGGCCGTGTCGTAGGAGTGCTTGTCCATCTGCAGGGCGCCTGGCTTGCCCAGGTCGCTCATGGGCACCCGGTAGGTCTCCGGCGACAGGTAGGCCGCCAGGGCCGACAGGCAGGTCACGCCGAAGGCCAGGCCGCCGACCACCAGCCAGATGTTCTCGGTGCCAGGCGGGGCGACCAGGGTGAACAGCGCCGGCAGCATGGCGGTGAACATGGTGCCGATGTTCTGGGCGATGGCCATGGCCGAGACGCGATAGCGGGTCTGGAACTGCTCCGGGTAGAAGCTCGGGAACACGGCGTTGTAGCCCTGGTAGACCACGCCCCACATCAGCAGCGACATGACGAAGGCCAGCGGCAGGTTGTGGATGCTGATGGCGTAGAGGTAACCGAAGGCCAGCAGACCCGAACCCAGGGCGCCGCCGATCATGGTCGGCCGGCGGCCGATGCGATCGGAGAGGTTGCCGACGAAGGGGATCACCAGCACGGCGACGATGTTGCCCACCACCGGTATCCACAGGTAGACGCTCTTGTCGAAGCCGATGCCGTAGGCCGGCTGCACCGCATAGGCGGCGCCAAAGATGGTGGCCACCACCGGGATGACGTTCATCAGCGCCATCAGCGCGACCAGGATCATGGCCTTCCAGCTGGTGCTCAGGGCTTCGCCGATGGGCGAGCGCCGGGCCACGCTGGCGGTCTCGGTCTTGGCTTCTTCCTTGACGAAGGCGGGCGTCTCATGGACCTCGCGGCGGATGATGAAACCGGCCAGCAGGACGAAGGCGCTGAGCAGGAAGGGAATGCGCCAGCCCCAGCTGTTGAAGGCGTCGGCGGGCATGAAGTAGGCCAGCGGCAGGAAGATCGCCGCGGCCATCACCTGGCCGGCCTGGACGCCCTGCAGGGTAAAGCTCGCATAGTAGCCACGCCGGCCGAAGGGGGCGTGTTCGAGCACCATGGAGCTGGCCCCGGAGATCTCGCCGGCCACGGCGAACCCCTGGATCAGGCGCAGCACCACCAGCAGGATGGGCGCGAGGATACCGATCTGGTGGTAGGTGGGCAGCAGGCCCACGGCCATGGTGGCGATGCCCATGAGGAACATGCACAGCAGCAGGACGTTCTTGCGGCCGCGGGTATCGCCCCAGTGACCGAGCACGAAGGCACCGACCGGACGGGCCAGATAGCCCACGCCATAGGTGGCGAGGGAGGCGACGATGGCCATCTTGGGATCGCTGGAGGGGAAGAAGATCTGCGGGAAGATCAGCGCCGCCGCCTGGGCGTAGATGAAGAAGTCGTAGTATTCCAGCGCCGAGCCGATCCAGCCGCTGGCAGTGGCTTTCTTGGCTTGGGAGCCGGGGGTGGGGGAGGCGGTAGTGGCCATGGTTGTCTCCGGAATTTTATTGTCAGGCCAGGAGGGTTTCAGCGCCGCGCACGAACTCGCTCGGGTCGCGGGAGCCGAAGATGGAAAGGACGGGAGGACCTAGCCTGGCCGTCGCCGGCTGCGCGTGGTAGGGCTGCAGACGAGACGGGGGACGCAGGATAACGTGGATAGCTGGGGCATGGACGCACACTCTTGTTTGTCTTGTTATGGTCGACGCGGCGGAAGCGACGAGCGCTGGGCTCTAAGATCATAGTGCGAGGCGCTAACGGGACTGGTCAATTCGCCGGAAGCCCAACTGTTCGATCAGCGAACAGAAACTAACCGGTTCGTACATAATCCATTGTTGGGTCGCCGGGCGCCACGAATAATCGGCACCAGACCCGACAGATCCGTGTCACCCCGCCCTGGCCCAGCCCGCGGAGTGGCCGTTCAACACAGGAGCACCGGCATGCAGCGTTCCATCGCGACCGTATCCATCAGCGGCACCCTGACCGAAAAGCTCGAGGCCATCGCCGCGGCGGGCTTCGACGGTGTGGAGATCTTCGAGAACGACCTGCTGTATTCCGGTGCCAGTCCGCGGGAGATCCGCCAGCGCGCCCAGGACCTGGGGCTGGCGATCACTCTGTTCCAGCCGTTCCGCGACTTCGAAGGCAATCGCCGCGAGCGGCTGCAGCGCAATCTCGACCGCGCCGAGCGCAAGTTCGACCTCATGCAGGAGCTGGGCACCGACCTCATCCTGGTGTGCAGCAACACCGCCGCCGACAGCCTCGGCGACGAGCGCCTGATCGCCGACGACCTGCAGCTGCTGGCCGAGCGCGCCGCCCCGCGTGGCCTGCGCATCGGCTACGAAGCCCTCGCCTGGGGGCGTCACGTCAACACCTGGCAGCAGGTCTGGCGGCTGGTGAAGGCGGTCGATCATCCCAATCTCGGCGTGCTGCTCGACAGCTTCCACACCCTGTCCATTGGTGGTGATCCGGCGGGCATCGCGCAGATCCCGGGGGACAAGATCTTTTTCGTGCAGATGGCCGATGCGCCCGTGCTGCAGATGGACGTGCTGGAGTGGAGTCGGCATTTCCGCTGCTTCCCGGGGCAGGGCGAATTCGACCTGGCCGGTTTCCTCGCGCCCATCCTGCAGACCGGCTACCAGGGGCCGCTGTCACTGGAGATCTTCAACGACGGCTTCCGCGCCGCCCAGACCCGCGCCACCGCCGCCGATGGCCTGAGGTCCCTGCTCTACCTGGAGGAGCAGACCGCCGCGCGACTGCAGCGCGAAGAGAGCCCGGTGGCAGCGCCGCTGTTCGCCCCGCCCGAGGCGCCGCGCCTGGAGGGCACCGAATTCCTCGAATTCGCCGTGGACGACGGCCATGGCGCCGACCTGGCGGGCTGGCTAGGCAAACTGGGCTTTGCCCGGGCCGGCCGGCACCGCTCCAAGAACGTCACCCTGCTGCGCCAGGGCGAGATCAACCTGGTGCTCAATGCCGAACCCTATTCCTTCGGCCACAACTTCTTCGAGGCCCACGGCCCCTCGCTGTGCGCCATGGCCCTGCGCGTGCCGGACAGCCAGGCCGCCCTGGAGCGCGCCCAGCAGTACCGGGCGCAGCCCTATCGCGGCCTGGTCGGTCCCAACGAGCGGGAGATCCCGGCGGTGCGGGCGCCCGATGGCAGCCTGATCTATCTCGCCGATCGTGGCGCCGACGGCCGCAGTCTCTATGACACCGACTTCGACGTCAGCGCCGGCGCCAGCGGCGGCCTCGGCCTGACGCACGTCGACCACGTGGCCATCGCCCTGCCGGCCGATGCCCTGGACAGCTGGGTGCTGTTCTACAAGAGCCTGTTCGATTTCAGCGCCGACGACGAGGTGGTGGTCCCGGACCCCTATGGCCTGGTCAAGAGTCGCGCCCTGAAGAATCGCGAGAGCAGCGTGCGCCTGGCGCTGAACATCTCGGAGAATCGCAACACCGCCATCGCCCGGGCGCTGTCCAGTTATCGCGGCTCGGGTGTGCACCACATCGCCTTCGCCTGCCAGGACATCTTCCAGGCGGTGGAGCAGGCCAAGGCCGCCGGGGTGCCCCTGCTGGAGATCCCGATGAACTACTACGACGACCTGGGGGCGCGCTTCGATTTCGACGACGACTTCCTCAGTCGGCTGGCCTACTACAACGTCCTCTACGACCGCGATGCCCAGGGCGGCGAGCTGTTCCACGTCTACACCGAGTCCTTCGCCGACCGCTTCTTTTTCGAAATCCTGCAGCGCAAGGATTACAGTGGCTACGGCGCCGCCAACAGCCCGGTCCGCCTGGCGGCCATGCTCCAGGCGCGCCAGGGTCGCCCGGCGCCCCTGGAATTCTGAGCCAGGCGGGCACCCCGGGGTGCCCGCGCCTCTCCTCCGACAAGAGTCAGCCCGATGCAGGACACCCCGGCGCTCGCGCCCACGCTGCGTACCCCGCGCAAGAACAATCCCGAGAAGACCCGCCAGGCCATCCTCGCCGCCGCCGTGGCCGAGTTCGCCGACCTGGGCCTGAGCGGCGCGCGGGTGGACGCCATCGCCGAGCGCACCCACACCTCCAAGCGGATGATCTACTACTACTTCGGCAGCAAGGAGCAGCTCTACCTGACGGTGCTGGAAAAGCTCTACAGCGACGTGCGCGGCAACGAGGCCGAACTGCCGCTGGACCGCCTGCCGCCACTGGAGGCGATCCGCACCCTGGCGGAATTCCTTTTCGAGCATCACCGCAGTCACGACGACTTCATCCGCGTGGTGAGCATCGAGAACATCCACCGCGGTCGCCATCTGGCCCAGTCCGAGACCATCTCCAGCCTCAACTCCTCGGCGCTGGAAGCCCTGCGCCGCATCCTCGCCCGCGGCGAAGCCAGCGGCGAGATCCGCAACGGGCTGGACGCGGTGGACGTGCACCTGCTGATGTGTTCGTTCTGCTTCTACCGCGTCTCCAACCGCCACACCTTCGGCCGCATCCACGACATCGACATGGAAGAACCGGCGGTGCTGCGCCGCCACAAGACCATGATCGGCGATGCCATGGTGCGCTACCTGCAGCCGTAGGACCTCCAGGCGACCCTCACCCCGGCCCTCTCCCAGGGGGAGAGGGGGCGTCTGACCGAGGTCTCCAGTCGCTGCCTGGATTCGTAGGGTGGAAAACCGCGTAGCGTTTTCCACGCGGCTACCCGAGCAATCTTCTCTCGGAGAGAGGGCAAGCCTCGTAGGTTGGGTTGAGACGGCTTCATCGTCGAAGCCCAACGCTGCCAGATACCTCACGTCGGGCTTCGCTGCGCTCAACCCAACCTACGGACTTAACCCCTCTCCCTCGGGGAGAGGGCCGGGGTGAGGGCAAACCCATTCACCCCAGCCAAAACCCTTAGAGCACCGGCATCCCGCCCGTCACCGGCAGCATTGCGCCGGAGATGTAGCTGCCTTCGTCCGAGGCCAGCAGCACATAGGCCGGGGCCAGCTCCACCGGCTGGCCGGCGCGACCAAGAGGGGTACTGGCGCCGAATTGCTCAGGTTCGTCGGGCTTCATGGTGCTGACGATCAGCGGCGTCCAGATCGGGCCGGGGGCCACGCTGTTGGCGCGGATACCCTTGTCGCCGAGCAGTTGCGCCAGGCCCGCGGTGAAGTTGGCGATGGCGCCCTTGGTCGCCGAATAGGCCAGCAGGGTCGGCGGGGCGATGTCGGCGTTGATCGAGGCGGTGTTGATGATGGAGCCGCCGCGCGGCATGTGCTTCACCGCCGCCTGGGTGATGCGGAACATGGCGTGGATGTTCACGTTGAAGGTATGCACCCATTCCTCGTCGGGAATCTCGTCGAGACTGTCGCGCACCTGCTGGAAGGCGGCGTTGTTGACCAGCACGTCGATGCGGCCAAAAGCCTCGACGGTTTTCTGCACCACGTCCAGGCAGGTCTGGCGGTCGACCAGATCGCCGGGCAGCAGGACGGCCTGGCGCCCGGCCTCGGTGACCAGGCGGGCGGTCTCCTGGGCATCCTCGTGCTCGTCCAGGTAGGCGATGGCGACATCGGCGCCCTCACGGGCGAAGGCGATGGCCACGGCGCGGCCGATACCGCTGTCGGCACCGGTGATCAGCGCCGCCTTGCCCTTGAGGCGACCCGAGCCGCGATAGGTTGCGGCGCCGCTGTCGGGCAGCGGATCCATGCGCGCTTCGGAGCCGGGAAAGGTCTGGGGTTGGGGTTTCAGCGGGGGCTTGGGATAATCGCTCATGGGGACTCCTTGAAGGTCAGTGAGCTTGCAGTTCAGGAAGAACATTCGATACCCAGGTCGGCCATGACCGCAGGGCCGTAGCCGGCGGCGGCCAGGGGCGCCTGGATGTCCTGGTGCAGATCCGGCACGTAGCCGATCAGCAGGTCGGCCGGGCCGCTCAGGCGGACTTCGCCGAGCGCGGCCGGTAGCAGCAGGGATTCGGCGGCGCCGAGCATGCCGCTCCAGCCAGGCGCCTCCAGCCGTACCGGGCGCCCGACGTTGCTCAGCAGGCGGGCGCTGGAGAAGCCATAGTCCAGCGGCGGCGCGCCGGCGCCGGCCAGCCGCCAGCGTTCCAGGGCGAAGTGCCGGCAGGCGGTGCACAGCAGGCGGTCGTGCCCATCGCCCAGGGGCAGGCGCAGACCGGGGGTGACCCGCGGATCGGCGTTCAGATCCAGTTCGTCCAGCAGGGCCTCAATGCCGGCGCGCCAGTCGGCATGGGGCAGCGGCTCGCCATCGGTCATCCGCCAGGGCATGGCCTGCTGCTGGATGTCCGAGGTCTGCTCGATCTCGTAGATCAGGGTGCCGGGACCGAAGCTATGCAGGGTGCCGCCGGGGATGAAGAAGGTCTCGCCGGCGCGCACCGGCAGGCGCCGCATGACGGCGTCGTAGTCCTGCCGCAGCAGGGCGTCGCGCACGCGCTCGCGACTCTGGCCGGGCTTGAGGCCCACCAGGGCGGTGGCGCCCGGTTCGGCCCAGAGGATGTGCCAGGCCTCGGTCTTGCCGTTGGGCTGGCATTCCAGGCGCCGGGCGGTGGCGTCATCGGCGTGCAGGTGCACCGGCAGGCGCCCGCTGCCGTCGATGAACTTGGTCAGCAGGGGAAACCAGGGACCCTGCCAGCCGGGCGCGACCAGTTGTTCGGGATAGGCCTGCACCACGTCATGCAGGCTCTGGCCGGCGAGGGGACCGTCGAGCACCGTGGCACTGCTGCCCGGTACGTCGCTGATTTCCCAGGTCTCGGCGATGCGGCCCGGGGGCAGGCCACGCTTGCCGAGGCGCTCGGCGATCTCGTGACCGCCGAACACATGGGTGCGCAAGGGGGTGGAAAGGCGCAGGGGTTGGCCGAGCATCGGGGGACTCCAGCGGCAAGAAAGGCGCCCCGGCCCGGGCCGGGGCAGAGAACACTCAGAGAATCGGCTTGCCGCCGGTGACGGCGATGCGCGCGCCCGAGGTGTAGCTGGATTCGTCGGAGGCCAGCATCACGTAGACCGGCGCCAGTTCCACCGGCTGGCCGGGGCGGCCGAGCGGGGTGTTGCCACCGAATTCCTTGACCTGCTCCGGCGGCATGGTGGCCGGGATCAGCGGGGTCCAGACGGGGCCGGGGGCCACGCTGTTGGCGCGGATGCCCTTTTCGCCAAGCAGTTGCGCCAGGCCCGCGGTGAAGTTGGCGATGGCGCCCTTGGTGGTGGCATAGGCCAGCAGCGTCGGCCGCGGCATGTCCGAATTCACCGAGGTGGTGTTGATGATGGAGCCACCCTGGCCCATATGCTTCACCGCGGCCTGGGTGATGCGAAACATGGCGGTGATGTTCACATCGAAGGTGTAGACCCACTCGTCGTCGGGAATCTCGTCGAGGGTCTCGTGGGTCATCTGGAAGGCGGCGTTGTTGACCAGCACATCGATCCGGCCAAAGGCCGCCACGGTCTTGTCCACCACCGCCAGGCACTGCTCGCGCTGGGACAGGCAACCCGGCAGCAGCAGGGCCTCGCGGCCGGCTTCACGCACCAGGCGGGCGGTGTCCTCGGCGTCTTCGTGCTCGTTCAGGTAGCTGATGGCGACGTCGGCGCCCTCGCGGGCGAAGGCGATGGCCACGGCGCGGCCGATGCCGCTGTCGCCACCGGTGATCAGCGCCTTCTTGCCGGCCAGACGGCCGGAACCCTTGTAGCTTTGCTCACCGCAATCCGGGACCGGATTCATGCGCGATTGCAGGCCGGGAACGGCTTGCTGCTGTTCGGGCATCGGGGCTTTGGGAAAATCGGTCATGAAAGAATCCTCGTCGCTCGTGTGACTTTTGCGGGCCTGTCAGTACCGACAGGCCACAAGCGGCGAGGGTTCGAGACCCGGGACGGGCGGTGTAGCGGCGCTAGCGGGGTGCCGGTTCGGCCCAGCGCGGCGGCACCGTGGGCTGCCAGGCGGCGAGGGCGTCTAGCAGGGCGGTTGGCGAAGCCTCCACCTGCAGCATGGCGCGGTGCGGCGCGGCGACGAAGCCCTGGGCGACCAGGTGATCGAGGAAGCCCTCCAGCTGGGCATAGAAGCCGTCGACCTCCAGCAGGCCCATCGGCTTGGCGTGATAGCCGAGCTGGCCCCAGGTCCAGACCTCGAAGAGTTCTTCCAGGGTGCCCAGGCCGCCGGGGAGGGCGATGAAGGCATCGGCCAACTCCGCCATCCGCGCCTTGCGCGCATGCATGCCGTCGACCACTTCCAGGCGGGTGCAACCGGTATGGCCCAGCTCGGCGGTCTTGAGACTCTGGGGAATGATGCCGATGACTTCGCCACCGGCGGCCAGGGCGGCATCGGCGACCACGCCCATCAGGCCGACCTTGCCACCGCCGTAGACCAGGGTGAGGCCGCGCTCGGCGAGGGTCCGCCCGAGGTGTGCGGCCGCTTCGGCAAAGACCGGTGAGGCGCCGGGCTTGGCACCACAGAAGACACAGACGGTTTTCAGCGACATGGGGACTCCTAGGCAGGCAAAACGCCTAGCCTAGCTGCCCGTCACCCGTGATCAAAGCACCGTCATCGCGCGAGGAAAGCCTCTTCCGGCGCATTGCCGCTGGCGGCCTGGGCATAGCTGGCAAACAACTCGTGCAGCAGGGCGGTAAGGGTCATGGCGGGCGTCCTTGGCTGGCGGGTGATGAAGGGATAGTACCCAGAGGTAAGGCCCAGCGACCTGGCAAAGGTTTCGATGGAGGCGATAGAGCGAAGCCGCTCCCTTGCCATGGCCGCTGGAACCCGCCACCCTCGCATCGGTCTGACTGGCGACTTTCACGCATCCGGAGGGTTCATGAAATCCACGTTTTTCGCCGCCGCGCTGTTCGCCCTGGGAAGTACCGGCGCCTGGGCCGCCGACAGCTGTACCACCCAGATCGAAGCCGGCGACCAGATGACCTACAGCCGCGCTTCCATCCAGGTCCCGGCCTCGTGCAAGACCTTTACCGTGGAGTTGATCCACAACGGCAGCCTGCCCAAGAACGTCATGGGCCATAACTGGGTGCTGACCCGCTCCACCGACGCCTCGGCCGTCGACGCCGCCGGCATGAATGCGGGCGAAGCCAAGGGCTATCTGCCCGAGGGCGACGAACGCATCATCGCCCATACCAAGATGTTGGGTGGTGGCGAGAAGGATTCCGTGACCTTCGATACCGGGGCCCTGGAAGCCGGCAAGGAATACACCTTCTTCTGCTCCTTCCCGGGGCATTTCGGCTCCATGCGCGGGGTGTTGCAGCGCGGGTAAGGAGAAGGTTGGGTTGTGGCGGTCGACCGTCGCAATCCGACCTCTTGAGCAGAAGACGCCTGGAGATTGGGTTGAGCGTTAGCGAGGCCCAACGTTGCAGGGCTCACGCTTGTTTAGTAGGTGCCATGGCTGCTTATTGAGTGCTTGGAGAGTTTTTGTTTCGCCCACCCGGGCGAGTTACTTTTTGCAATCGCGGCTGCGCGCCCCGCAAAAAAGTAACCAAAAACGCTTGCCCCACCATCCGGCCTTTCGCTTCGCTCCAGGTCCGCTCACGCCAGCGCCGTTCCGGGGTCGGTCCAGATGGGCCGTCCATGGCCCACTGGACCTCTCGCCGCATCCATGCGGCTCGACCCACTCCACGACCCTGGCGTTCGCCCTGCTGAATGGGCGATTCGCCAGCCTGAAATTATTGGTTGAATAACCCGTAACCCGTAGCGTGGACAACGGCGAAGCCTTGTCCACTGTCGGCGATCAAGCTCAGACGTCGTCCTTGAGCTATTGGAATCGCGGTCATGGACCGCTCCTACAGCAATCGGAAGATCCCGTAGGAGCGGCCCATGGCCGCGATAAAGACGTTGCCCCTATTCGGTAGTCAAGCTACTGCCAGCGGAAAACGCTGCGCGGTTTTCCACGCTACAGCTCTGGTGAACACTCAAGCCCTCAGCCCTTCGCCAATTCCTTCTCAATCGCCTTCACCAACCGCGGATCATCCGCCGTCACATCCGGCGCGAAGCGCCCCACCACCTCGCCATTGCGCCCGATCAGGAATTTCTCGAAATTCCACAGCACCTCGGGCTTGGGATTGGGGCTGCCGCCACGGCTCACCATGCGTTCACGGAAGGGACCGTCACCGGTCGCCTCGGGCTGGGCACGGGTGAGTTCTTCATAGAGCGGATGCTTGTCTTCACCCACCACACTGAGCTTGGCGAACATAGGGAATTGCACGCCATAGGTCAGGGTGCAGAATTCCTTGATCTCGGCGTCGCTGCCGGGCTCCTGCTGCTTGAAGTTGTTGGCGGGAAAGCCGAGCACTTCCAGGCCGCGTTCGCGCTGGGCCTCATAGAGGCGTTCCAGCCCCTCGTACTGGCTGGTCAGGCCGCACTTGGAGGCGACGTTCACCACCAGCAGCACCTTGCCCAGGTAGCGTTCCAGGGTCAGGGTTTCGCCATCGATGGATTGCAGCGGGAGTTTCATCAGGGTCGCGGTCATGGTCGGCTCCTCGGAAAGAAGCGACCAGCCTAGCGCAAAAACGCCGCCTCCATGGGCGGCGCCTGTCGGTCGGGCGGGGCTCAGCGCTTGAGCTTGACCACGTCGCCGGAAACGGTGGTGGTGTAGCCGTTCAGGACATAGGCCCAGAACCAGTTTTCCTGCACCTGGGCATTGATCAGGGCATCGCCGCCGCGGGACTTGATGGCGGCCTGCTGGGCGCGCACGAAGCGGTCGTTCTGCTGGACCGGGATGAAGCCCAGGATCATGAGACCGGTGGCCTTGCCCTCGCCATGACCGACGACGGTGTACTGCGACGGATCCAGATTTTGCGTCTTCATCGCGGTGCCGGTGCAGCCGGCGACGGCGGCGGCGAGGGCGAAGGAAGCGGCGAGCTTGGCGAAACGTTGCATGGAGTCACTCCTTTTTGGGTTGGCAGCGTCGGGCATCGTTTCCCGACGGGGCGCACTCTAGCAGTGCCAGGCCCGGCGGAAATACCGTTCGCCCCGGCGATAGAACCGCTCCTCCCAAGGTCCCAGGGTTATCAGGTGATAGCGCCTCGATCTAAGCCGAGTCGGCCCGAGCTGCTACCATCGCCGCCTTTTCGTCCGGCGGCCGCGTCGGGCGCCGTATCGGAGACCTCGTGTGAATCTGCCTCTCGTCCTCAACCTCGTCGCCTTCGCCGTGCTGCTCGGTCTGCTGGCGCGTACCCGCAACACCGGCTGGAGCCTGGCCGTGCGCGTCTTCATCGGTCTCGCCCTGGGCGTGGCCTTCGGCCTGGTGCTGCAACTCGTCTACGGGCATGACGCCCCTGTGCTCAAGACCTCCATCGGCTGGTTCAACCTGGTCGGCAACGGCTATGTGCAGCTGCTGCAGATGAGCATCATGCCGCTGGTGTTCGCCTCCATCCTGGCCGCCGTGGCGCGGCTGCGCGAAGCCTCTTCCATGGGGCGCATCAGCCTGCTGACCCTGGGCACCCTGCTGTTCACCACCGCCATCGCCGCCCTGGTCGGGGTGCTGGTGACCTGGCTGTTCGGCCTGAGCGCCGAAGGCCTGGTGCAGGGCGCCCAGGAGACCGCGCGCCTGACCGCCCTGCAGAACAGCTATGTCGGCAAGGTGGCGGATCTGTCGGTGCCGCAGCTGCTGCTGTCCTTCATTCCGAAGAACCCCTTCGCCGATCTGTCCGGCGCCAATCCCACCTCCATCATCAGCGTGGTGATCTTCGCCGCCTTCCTCGGCGTCGCCGCCCTGCGCCTGCAGCGTGACGATCCGGTGCGCGGCGAGAAGGTGCTGGCCGGCATCGACGTGCTCCAGGCCTGGGTGATGAAGCTGGTGCGCCTGCTGCTGCAACTCACCCCCTATGGCGTGCTGGCGCTGATGACCAAGATGGTCGCCACCGCCAGTCCCCAGGACGTGCTCAAGCTGGGCACCTTCCTGATCGCCTCCTACCTGGGCCTGGCCATCCTCTTTGGCGTCCATGCGCTGCTGCTGACCCTGAGCGGCCTGTCGCCGGCGCGCTTCTTTCCCAAGGTCTGGCCGGTGCTGAGCTTCGCCTTCACCAGCCGCTCCAGCGCGGCGACCATCCCGCTGAACATCGAGGCCCAGACCGAGCGCCTCGGCGTACCGCCGGCCATCGCCAGCTTCGCCGCCTCCTTTGGCGCCACCATCGGCCAGAACGGCTGCGCTGGTCTCTATCCGGCGATGCTGGCGGTGATGGTCGCCCCGACCCTGGGTATCAACCCCTTCGATCCGCTGTGGATCGCCACCCTGGTGGGCATCGTCACCCTGAGTTCGGCGGGCGTGGCCGGCGTGGGCGGCGGCGCCACCTTCGCCGCTCTGATCGTGCTGCCGGCCCTCGGCCTGCCGGTCACCCTGGTGGCGCTGCTGGTGTCCATCGAACCCCTGATCGACATGGGCCGCACCGCCCTCAACGTCAACGGCTCCATGACCGCCGGCACCCTGACCGCGCGCTGGATGGGCCAGCTGGACAAGGCCGCCTACGACCGCGACGACCGGGCCGAAGCGCCAGCGGCGCCGATCAGTCGCGGCTGAGTCCGTAGGTTGGGTTGAGCGAAAGCGAAGCCCAACATTTCCTGTGCCTGGTTAGAACAGGAAATACCGCTGCGCCATCGGCAGCACCTCGGCCGGTTCGCACCAGAGCAGCTGGCCGTCGGCCTTGACCTGGTAGTTCTGCGGATCGACCTCGATGGTCGGCAGATAACCGTTGTGGATGAGGTCGCTCTTCTGCGCGGTGCGGCAGCCCTTGACCACGCCGATGCGCTTCTTCAGCTCCAGTTGCTCCGGCACCCCGGCCTCGAAGGCGGCCTGGCTGATGAAGGTCAGACTGGTGTCATGGAGCATGCCGGCGTAGCTGCCGAACATGGGGCGGTAGTGCACCGGTTGCGGGGTGGGGATGGAGGCGTTGGCGTCGCCCATCAGACTCGCCGCGATGGCGCCGCCCTTGAGGATCAGCGTCGGCTTGACGCCAAAGAACGCCGGGCGCCAGAGCACCAGGTCGGCGAACTTGCCCACTTCGATGGAGCCCACCTCGTGGCTGATGCCATGGGTGATCGCCGGGTTGATGGTGTACTTGGCGATGTAGCGCTTGACCCGGAAGTTGTCGTTGCCGGCGGCGTCTTCGGGCAGCGGGCCGCGCTGCTTCTTCATCTTGTCGGCGGTCTGCCAGGTGCGGGTGATGACCTCGCCGACGCGGCCCATGGCCTGGCTGTCGGAGCTGATCATGGCGAAGGCGCCGAGGTCGTGGAGGATGTCCTCGGCGGCGATGGTCTCGCGGCGGATGCGACTCTCGGCGAAGGCCACGTCCTCGGCGATGCTCGGGTCCAGGTGGTGGCAGACCATGAGCATGTCCAGGTGCTCGTCGATGGTGTTCTTGGTGAAGGGCCGCGTCGGGTTGGTGGAACTGGGCAGCACGTTGGGGAAGCCGCAGGCCTTGATGATGTCCGGCGCGTGGCCGCCCCCGGCACCTTCGGTGTGATAGGTGTGGATGGTGCGACCCTTGAAGGCGCCCAGGGTGGTCTCGACGAAGCCGGATTCGTTGAGGGTGTCGGTGTGGATGGCCACCTGGATGTCGAAGCGATCGGCCACCGCCAGGCAGTTGTCGATGGCGGCGGGGGTGGTGCCCCAGTCCTCGTGCAGTTTCAAGCCGATGGCGCCAGCGCGGACCTGCTCCTCCAGCGGACCCGGCAGGCTGGCGTTGCCCTTGCCGGTGAAGCCGATGTTCATCGGGAAGGCGTCGGCGGCCTTGAGCATCTGCGCCATGTGCCAGGGACCGGGGGTCACGGTGGTGGCATAGGTGCCGGTGGCCGGCCCGGTGCCGCCGCCGATCATGGTGGTGGTGCCGCTCATGAGCGCCTCTTCGATCTGCTGCGGGCAGATGAAGTGGATGTGGGAATCGATCCCGCCGGCGGTGAGGATCATGCCTTCACCGGCGATGACCTCGGTGGCGGCGCCGATGGGCACGCTGACACCCGGCTGGATGTCCGGGTTGCCGGCCTTGCCGATGGCATGGATGCGGCCGTGCTTGAGGCCGACGTCGGCCTTGACGATGCCCCAGTGGTCGACGATCAGCGCATTGGTGATGACGGTATCCACCACCTCGGCCGCGAGCAGCTGGCTCTGGCCCATGCCGTCGCGGATGACCTTGCCGCCGCCGAACTTCACTTCTTCGCCGTAGACGGTGTGGTCTTCTTCGACCTCGATCCAGAGCTCGGTGTCGGCCAGGCGCACCCGGTCACCGGTGGTGGGGCCGAACATGTCGGCATAGGCTTGGCGGGAGATTTTCATAGGTGTGAATCCCGAATAAAGGTGGTCCGGTTGGCCCTCACCCCGACCCTCTCCCGGAGGGAGAGGGGGAGGAGCGGGTGGCATCCTGTTGCCTCTCAGGGAGTCGTCCCTGGGAAGCTGGGTATTCTGGTTTGCCCTCACCCCGACCCTCTCCCGGAGGGAGAAGGGGAAGGGCGGGTGGCATCCTGTTGCCTCGCAGGGCGTCGTCCCTGGGAAGCTGGGCGTTCTGGTTGGCCCTCACCCCGGCCCTCTCCCGGAGGGAGAGGGGGAGGGCGGGTGTCGTCCTGTTGCCTCGCAGGGAGCCGTTCCTGGGAGGCTGGGTGTTCTGGTTGGCCTTCACCCTTCCCCTCCCCCGGAGGGAGGGGGAAGGGCGGGAGCTCGATGTCTGCTTTTAGCCCCCTCTCCCTGCGGGAGAGGGTTGGGGTGAGGGCGCTTGCCGCTACAACTTGCCCATCACCCGCCCGGCGAAGCCGTAGACGGTACGCAGGCCGGCCAGCTCGACCAGTTCCACCTCGCGACTCTGGCCCGGCTCGAAGCGCACGGCGGTGCCGGCGGCGATATTCAGGCGCATGCCGCGCGCCAGGGCGCGGTCGAACACCAGGGCGTCGTTGGTTTCGTGGAAGTGGTAGTGGGAGCCCACCTGGATCGGCCGGTCGCCGCTGTTGGCGACGGTCAGGCTGAGGGTGCGGCGGCCGGCGTTGAGTTCGATGTCGCCGTCCTGGATCTGGTATTCGCCGGGGATCATGGGCGCTGCTCCAGCATCAGTTGCATGAAGGTGAGGTCGAGCCAGCGACCAAACTTGGTGCCGACCTGGGGCATCTGCCCGGTGGTGATAAAGCCCAGTCGCTCGTGCAGGCGGATGGAGGCCTGGTTGCCGCTCTCGATGGCGGCCACCATCACGTGCTTGTCGCAGGCGCGGGCGCGTTCGATGAGCACCGTCATCAGCCGCGGACCGATGCCCTGGCCGCGCTGGTCGGGATGGATATAGACCGAGTGCTCGACGGTATGGCGAAAGCCTTCGAATGGGCGCCAGTCACCAAAGGAGGCATAGCCCACCACCGTGCCTTCGGCGTTCTCGGCGACCAGGATGGGGTAGCCCTGGGTGGCGCGCAGGTCGAACCAGGCCTGGCGGTTGGCCAGGTCCACCGGGGTCTCGTTCCAGATCGCCGTGGTGTTGCTGACGGCGTCGTTGTAGATGTGCAGCACGGCCGGCAGGTCGGCAGGGGTGGCGTCGCGGACGATCAGACTCATGGCGGACTCCCTAGGCGATCGGCTGGTGGACGGTGACCAGCTTGGTGCCATCGGGAAAGGTGGCTTCCACCTGGATCTCCGGGATCATTTCCGGGACGCCTTCCATCACCTGGTCACGGGTCAGCAGGGTGGTGCCGTAGTGCATCAGCTCGGCCACGGTGCGACCGTCACGGGCGCCTTCGAGCAGGGCGGCGGAGATCAGCGCCATGGCTTCCGGGTAGTTGAGCTTCACCCCACGCGCCAGGCGGCGTTCGGCCACCAGGCCGGCGGTGAAGATGAGCAGTTTGTCTTTCTCGCGGGGCGTCAGGTCCATGGGTGTTCTCTTTGGCGAAGGACATCGCGGCCATGGGCCGCTCCTACAATTCTGCGCTTCCCTGTAGGAGCGGCCCATGGCCGCGATCACGAAGATATCAGGTACTCCAGATTCGCGGCGGGACGGCGATACGGCCGAGCAGGGCGGGGCGCAGCAGGCGCCAGACCGCGATCAGCCAGGCGCGGGCCTGCAGCGACTCGGCGGCCAGGCAGCGAGCGACCACCAGGCCCGGCAGTTGGGTCAGGTCGCCGCGCACCGGCAGGTCGAGTTCGCGGCAGCGCTCCAGGGTGTCGGCGTCCAGGGTGCCGGTGAGCAGCAGGGTAGCGAACACCGGCTGACCGGCGAGGCCGATGGGCGAGTCCAGCAGGCGATCCGCGCCGACCAGGCGCTGGCGCTCGTGCCACAGCGGGGTGCCGTCGCGACGGATGTCCAGATGGGCCTGAAACAGGCCGTCGGTGAAGCGCTCGGCGCTGGCCGGACGACCCAGGGCGACGATGTCCCAGTAGCAGAGGCGGGCATCGCCCTCCAGCTCGATGCGGGTAGCGAGGTGGGCCTGGGCACCGGCGAAGACGATGGTCTCCTGGGGTAGCCATTCCAGGGTGGCACCGGCGGCGACGCGCAGCTCGACCTGCTGGTGGGCGGCGCTGTCGGCGCGATACCACTTGGCTGCGCCGGGGCTGGTGAGCTGGGCCCAGGCGTTTTCGCCGACGCTGACGTCGATGTCCAGCCGATCACCCCCGGCGATGCCCCCCGGTGGATGCACGACGATGTGCTGGCAGACCTCGGGACCTTCGGCGTGCAGGTGTTTCTGCACCCGCAAGGGGCCGAGGTGGCGGCGGGTGGTCGGCCGGGTCCAGTCGCCCTGGCGGGCATAGGCCAGCTCCAGGCGCGCCAGCCAGGCGGGGGTGAAAAGGGCAGGGGGCAGGGCAGAGGTCATCGGGTGGTCGTTGTTCTGGTTGGGGCTGTTTGGGGAGCGCCTTGCAAGAATCTGACCGAGTGGGCAGAGGTTGGCTTTCGGCTAGGTATGGTGGGGGTGTTTGGCTGATTACCGAGTGCTTTGATGGTTTTTGTTTCGCCCGCTCGGGCGCATCACCTTCACCGCTTCGGTAGGTTGGCGCTGAGTGGAGCGAAGCCCAACGTTGCGGAGGTTGGCCGTGATGCCTCGGTTTACCAGTGCTCTAGCTGCTTATCGAGGTCTGTTGATGGTTTTGTTTCGCCCACCCGGGCGAGTTACTTTTTGCAGTCGCCAAAAAAGTAACCAAAAACGCTTGCCCCACGTTTCGGCCCTCCGCTTCGCTCCAGGTCCCCTCACTCCGGTGCCGCTCCGGGGGGCACGGTACGAAGGGGCCTCCTGCCCCTCGCGCCTTGCTCGGCGTCCTGCCTCGCATCCCCCTCCGCGACACCTGCACTTGGCCTCACTGACGGGGCGGGGCGCCAGCCTGATGCCTGGGTGTTCACAGGATCTGTAGCGTGGAAAACCGCATAGCGTTTTCCACTGGTGGGCACCTAAGCCATCAGTGGACAAGGCTTCGCCGTTGTCCACGCTACGGGCTACGGGCTACGGGCTACGGGCTACGGGCTTTTGTGGCTGTTCAACCAATATTTTCAGGCTGGCGAATCGCCCCGTTCAGGAGGGCGAACGCCAGTGTCGTGGAGTGGGTCGAGCCGCAGGGATGCGGCGAGAGGCCTAACGGGCCATGGACGGCCCGTGTAGGCCGACCCCGGAGCGGCGCTGGCGTGAGCGGACCTGGAGCGAAGCGAAAGGCCGGATGGTGGGGCAAGCGTTTTTGGTTACTTTTGCGGCGATTGGCAAAAGTGACTCGCCCGAGGGGGCGAAACAAGAAGTACCAGCAAAGCTAGATAAACAGCTATGGCACCCATAACACAGAGCCGCAACCCCACCTTGTTGGGCTTCGCTACGCTCAGCGCCAACCTACGTCAGCCGGCGTTCGTGGCTCTTTTCCCCACGCCATTTTAAGAAATCCCCCGCCACTGCCGCGGACTCACCTGAAACCACCGCCGAAACGCCCGCGAAAAGGCGCTGGTCTCCGAATAGCCCAGCAGCGGCGCCAGGTCGGTGACCGGCAGCCGCTGTCGCAGGTAATGCTGCGCCAGGTCGCGGCGGACGCCCTCGACCAGCGCCGAGAAACTCGCGCCCTGGTCGCGCAGGCGGCGTTGCAGCTGGCTGGTGGAAAGGTCCAGACGCTGGGCGATGGACTCCAGGCTGGGCTCGCCCAGGGGCAACGCCAGGCGCACCGAGGCGCGGACCTCTTCGAGCAGTTCCATCTGTGGCAGCCGCTGGCCGAGTTGGCGGATGGCGTCCTGCACCACCAAGAGGAGCAGCGGATCGTGGTCGGGCATGGCGCGGCCGCGCAGGTCGGCCTTGGGCACCAGCATGGCATTGCAGGGCTGGCCGAAGCTGACTGGCGCGTCGAACAGCCGGCGGTGCTCGTGCCAGCCTTCGGGGCGCGGATGTTCGAATTGCACCGCGCGCGGCGCCCAGGTGGGCCCGAGCACATGGCGCAAGAGGTTGAGCAGCATGCCCAGGGTCAGCTCGGCGTCCTGGCGGCGGGCGACGATGGCGCCGTGGCGCACCTGGTAGTCGAAGCGCCAGCAGTCACCGGCGTCCACCAGCTGGATCAGGGTGCTGTGCTGGTGAAAGGGAAAGGCGGCGGCGAAATTCTGCAGGGCCGCTTCGGCGGTGGGCGAGCAGAGCCCCACGTAGCCCAGCAGGCCGAGCATCTGCGGTTTGAATTGGCCGCCGTAGTGCAGGCCGAAATTGTCGCAGCCGGACTGGGCGGCGGCTTCCTCCAGGACCCGGCAGTAGTTGCCCAACCCCAGGCTCAGGGTGGGGTGCTGCAGCTGTTCGGGGTCGATGCCGGCAGTGCCGAAGATGCGATCGACATCGCCACCATGGCTGGTGATGACGGCGTCCAGTCCGCTGGCGGCGGCGGAGAGCACGCCAAGGTTGCGCGACGGTGAGGTCAGGGCGGCGAAGCCGGAGGCGGCCAGGGGCATGGTGCGGGTCCAGGGAGGGGATCGGCATGAATGAAGCAAAGGCTGTGCCCCGGGGCGGAAAGCGGTCCTCCATCGGGGCGGGAACGCCGAGGGCTTCACGCTATTGGGCGTCTTGGCGTGCCTCATCGCGGGGCGGGTGGTCAGGCATCGCACCAGGCTGGTGCGGTCTCGGGTAGCACCCTGGGAAGAGGGGTAACGCCGACTTGACCCGGGGTCACAGCGACCGTGCCGAGCGGTCAAGTCGCCACGGCCCCGAGCTGTTTAAGCTCGAAAAAGCCGGGCATCGCGGGATCGCGGTGACCCATCCGGATCACGTCGCTACAAGGGGAGTGGCCTGTCATGACCAACGAGAAACTCAAGCCGACCCTCGGCACCCTGCACCTCTGGGGCATCGCCGTGGGGCTGGTGATCTCCGGGGAATACTTCGGCTGGAGCTACGGCTGGGGCGTCGCCGGGACCCTGGGCTTTCTGATCACCGCGCTGGTGGTTGCGGTGATGTATACCTGCTTCATCTTCAGCTTCACCGAGCTCACCACCGCCATTCCCCACGCCGGCGGGCCCTTCGCCTACAGCCGGCGCGCCTTCGGCCCCATGGGCGGCACCATCGCCGGCATCGCCACCCTGATCGAATTCGTCTTCGCCCCACCGGCCATCGCCATGGCCATCGGCGCCTACCTCAACGTGCAGTTTCCCACCCTCGATCCCAAGCTCTGCGCGGTGGCGGCCTACTTCATCTTCATGACCCTGAACATCCTCGGGGTGAGCATCGCCGCCACCTTCGAACTGGTGGTCACGGTGCTGGCGGTGATCGAGCTGCTGATCTTCATGGGGGTGGTGGCGCCGGGCTTCAGCCTGACCAACTTCACCAGCGGCGGCTGGGCCGGGCAGGACCAGTTCTCCCTGGCCGCGGTGGGCGGCATGTTCGCCGCCATTCCCTTCGCCATCTGGTTCTTTCTCGCCATCGAGGGCGCGGCCATGGCCGCCGAGGAAGCCAAGGACCCCAAGCGGACCATTCCCAAGGCCTACATCGCCGGTATCCTCACCCTGGTGACCCTGGCCATCGGCGTGATGATCTTTGCCGGCGGCGTGGGTGACTGGCGCGCCCTGTCCAACATCAACGATCCGCTGCCCCAGGCGATGAAGGGCGTGGTGGGCGAGGGCTCGATGTGGCTGCACCTGCTGGTGGGCATCGGCCTGTTCGGCCTGGTGGCCAGCTTCCACGGCATCATCCTCGGCTATTCCCGGCAGTTCTTCGCCCTGGCCCGCGCCGGCTTCCTGCCCCATGGCCTAGCCAAGCTGTCGCGCTTCCAGACCCCGCACCGCGCGGTGCTGGCCGGTGGCGTGGTGGGCATCGCCGCCATCTTCAGCGACGGTGTGATCAGCCTGCAGGGCCTGACCCTGACCGCCGCCATGATCACCATGAGCGTGTTCGGCGCCATCGTCATGTACATCATGAGCATGCTCAGCCTGTTCAAGCTGCGGCGCAGCGAGCCGAACCTGGAGCGCACCTTCCGCGCCCCCGGCTATCCGGTGGTGCCGGCCATCGCCCTGGTGCTGGCGGTGGTCTGCCTGATCGCCATGGTCTGGTACAACCCGGTGATCGCCAGCGTCTTCGTGATGCTGATGGTGATAGGCGCGCTGGTCTGCGGTCTCAGCCGTAGGCAGAGCGACATCGCTCCTGACGCTGCCTTTGGCGAGGCCTGAGAGCCTGTTGAAAGTCTGCTGCGCGTCGGCCAAACGGCGTTGAAAATGGCTTCGGAATGCTCATTTACCACTCGTAAACTCCGCTTCCTCAGCCATTTTTCGCCTTGTTTGTCTCTAGCTCGCGAGCCTTTGAACAGGCTCTGCGCAGCGCAACCCGAGGAGGTAGCATGAGCGGTTTCCAGCACAGCGTGGGTGGCCAGACCTGGCGCTTCGCCGATCTCAAGGAACTGCTGGCCAAGGCCACCCCGGCGCGATCCGGGGATGTCCTGGCCGGGGTCGCCGCCAGCAGCGACGTGGAGCGGGTGGCGGCGCAGATGGCGCTGGCCGAGGTGCCGCTCAAGCACTTTCTCAGCGAGGCGGTGATCCCCTACGAGGCCGACGAGGTCACCCGGCTGATCCTCGACAGCCACGATGCCCAGGCCTTCGCGCCGGTCGCCCACCTCACCGTGGGCGGCTTCCGCGACTGGCTGCTGGGGCCGGTGGCCGACGAGACGAGTCTTGCCGCCCTGGCTCCGGGGCTGACCCCGGAGATGGTCGCCGCGGTGTCCAAGATCATGCGTATCCAGGACCTGATCCTGGTGGCGCAAAAGGTCCGGGTGGTGACCCGCTTTCGCAACACCATCGGCCTGCGTGGACGGCTGTCGACCCGGCTGCAGCCCAATCACCCCACCGACGATCCGGCCGGCATCGCCGCCAGCGTCCTCGACGGCCTGCTCTATGGCAACGGCGATGCGGTGATCGGCATCAATCCGGCCACCGACAGCACCAGTGGTATCTGCGAACTGCTGAAGATGCTCGACGCCGTGATCCAGCGCTACGAGATTCCCACCCAGTCCTGCGTGCTGACCCACGTCACCACCAGCATCGCCGCCATCGAGCGGGGTGCGCCGGTGGACCTGGTGTTCCAGTCCATCGCCGGCACCCAGGGCGCCAACGAAAGCTTCGGCATCAGCCTGGCGCTGTTGCAGGAAGGCTACGAGGCCGGGCTGTCGCAACGCCGCGGCACCCTGGGCGACAACCTCATGTATTTCGAGACGGGGCAGGGCAGTGCCCTCTCCGCCGGCGCCCACCACGGCGTCGACCAGCAGACCTGCGAGGTGCGCGCCTACGCCGTGGCGCGGAAATTCAAGCCGCTGCTGGTCAACACCGTGGTCGGCTTCATCGGCCCCGAGTACCTCTACAATGGCAAGCAGATCATCCGCGCCGGGCTGGAGGATCACTTCTGCGGCAAGCTGCTCGGCGTGCCCATGGGCTGCGACATCTGCTACACCAACCATGCCGAGGCCGACCAGGACGACATGGACATGCTGCTGACCCTGCTGGGCGCGGCGGGCATCAACTTCATCATGGGCATCCCCGGGTCGGACGACGTGATGCTCAACTACCAGACCACCTCCTTCCACGACGCCCTCTACGCCCGCCAGGTGCTGGGCCTGCAGCCCGCCCCGGAATTCGCCGCCTGGCTCGACCGACTGGGCATCCTGCGGCTGGAGGACGGCCGCTTCCGCCTCGGCGAAGGCTTGCCGGCGCCATTCCAGCGGGCGCTGGCGCAGTTGTAGGGAGGATCGCGGCCATGGGCCGCTCCTACAAACTCCCTCTGTACCCGTAGGAGCGGCCCATGGCCGCGATAGCTTAGATACCGAATCGTTCAGGAGTCGCTCATGAACCCCAACGACACCGCCCGCCCCGACCCCTGGGCCGAATTGCGGCGCCTGACCCCGGCGCGCATCGCCCTGGGCCGCGCCGGCACCAGCCTGCCGACGTCGGCCCAGCTGGACTTCCAGGCCGCCCACGCCCAGGCCCGCGATGCGGTGCACCTGGCTTTCGATCATCAGGCGTTGCGCGAAGGCCTGGCCGCCCAGGGTCGCGAGACCCTGGTGCTCAAGAGCGCCGCGCCGGATCGCCACACCTATCTGCAGCGGCCGGATCTAGGCCGCAGGCTGTCCGAGGAATCCGCGCGTGAGCTACAGGCCTATGCCGCCGAGCATCCCGTGGGCTTCGACGTCGCCGTGGTCATTGCCGATGGCCTCTCGGCCTTGGCGGTGCATCGCCATGCGCTGCCGTTCCTGGAGCGCCTCGCCGACCAGGCCGGGGCCGAGGGCTGGCGCTGGGCGCCGGTGACCTTGGTGGAGCAGGGGCGGGTAGCGGTGGGCGACGAGATCGGCGGGCTGCTCAAGGCGCGTCTGCTGGTGATGCTGATCGGCGAGCGCCCCGGTCTGAGTTCGCCCGACAGCCTCGGCCTCTACTTCACCTACGGCCCGCGCCCGGGCCTCAACGACGCCTATCGCAACTGCATCTCCAACGTGCGCCTGGAGGGCCTGGCCTATGGCTTGGCGGCGCACAAGCTGCTCTACCTGATGCGCGAAGCGGATCGCCGCAAGCTCTCCGGCGTGCAACTCAAGGACGAAGCCGAGGTGCCGCTGCTGGAAGGTGGGCAGGACAACGCCCGGATCGGCAACTTCCTCACCGCGGGCTGATTGCCCGCCGTTCATCGGCGGTATCCCGCGCGGGGATATCGCTTCGCTCAATTGACCGCCGTCCCGGCCGTAATACTGGCCATTCCCCCTGGCAACCTTCTGGAGCCGCCGTATGACTCTGATACCCACCCGCATCGCCGGGCGCATGACCCTGGGCGTGCTTTGCCTGCTGGGGCTCACCGCCATCGGCGTCTACGCCGTGATGGCCTTTGGTGGTAAACCGCAACTGGTGGCCGCCGGGACGGCCGCGGCCGAACAGTCGGCCACCGCCATCGCACGGCAACTCGCCCTGCAGCTGGCGCGTATCGAAGGGACCAGCGTGGCCCTGGCGGATCTGGGCGAGACGCTGCCCCATGACGAAGGGCTGGTGAAGGCCGTCCTGCCAAGGCTCATCGACAGCCACGGCGACCAGGCTATCGCCGGCGGCGGCCTCTGGCCGGAACCCGCCGCCTTCACCCCGGGGGTCGACCGCCGCAGCTTCTTCTGGGCTCGCAACGGCGCCGGCGGCCTGGAGTACTCGGACGACTACAATGCGCCCCAGACCTCGGCCTATCGCGACGAATCCTGGTATCGCGATGCCAAGGCGGCCACCGCGGGACGGTGCGTCTGGTCCGACGCCTACCAGGACCCGGTCAGCCAGGTCGCCATGACCACCTGCAGCGTGCCCTATCGCCAACAGAACGCCTTCGCCGGCGTGGCGACGCTGGACCTCAAGCTCGATGGTCTCGCCGCCTTCCTCGAACGCCAGGGTGGCGTGACCGGTGGCTATGCCTTCGCCGTCGATCGCAGTGGCAATCTGCTCTATTTCCCTGGGATCAAGGGTGCCAAGGGCCTGCCGACGCTGAACGACGTGATCGCGGGTGAGGCCTCGTTCAAGGCGGTGGCGGATGCCCTCGGCCAAACGGGCAACCGCACCCTGTACCTCCCTCACGACCGCCAGCTCGATGGCGCCGCTTACGTCACCCTGGTGCCGATGGATGCGACCGGCTGGCAGGTCGGTCTGGTCACGCCCGAAGCTCAGGTCACCGGCCTGGCCACGCGCCTGACCAGCCAGATGCTGCTCTTGCTGTTGCCGCTCCTGGCACTGCTGCTGGGCATAGCCTGGCTCGCCGGCCGTCGCCTGCTGGCCCAGCTGGAAGAGACCACCCTGCAGATCGAGCGCCTGGGCCAGGACGGTGCCAACGCGAGCGAACTGGACATCCGGCGTGCCGACGAAATCGGCCGCTTGCGCGGCGCGGTCAATCGCTATGCCGGCTCGCTGCGCGAGATGCTCCGCCGGATCGCCGCCGACGCCTCGCTGCTGCAGGGCCAGGCGACCGAGCTGGCGCAACTCTCCCATGGCCTGGCCGATCGGGCGGAAAAGCAGCGCGAAGACAACACCCTGCTGGCGACGGCCATCACCGAGATGTCGGCCAGCGCCGGCGAGGTGGCGCGCAACACCACCGACTGCTCGGACGTGGCCCGCGCTTCGCTCGGCACGGTGCACACCGGCCAGAGCCAGATGGCGCGCAACACCGACTCCATGCAGGGGCTGGCCCAGGAGATCGGTGGCGCTGCCACCGCCATCACCCATCTGGGCGAGGACATCGAGCGGGTCGGCGGCGTGCTGGACGTGATCAAGTCGATCTCCGAACAGACCAACCTGCTGGCCCTCAACGCCGCCATCGAGGCGGCCCGGGCAGGTGAACAGGGACGCGGCTTCGCCGTGGTCGCCGACGAGGTGCGCACGCTGGCCGGGCGGACCCAGGCGTCCGCCAACGAAATCCAGGGGATGATCGCCAGCCTGCGCCAGGCGTCGAGCGCCGCCGTGGCCACCATGCAGGCCGGGGTGCAGCGTACCGAAGTCGCCGTCCGAGAGGCGACCGTCGTGGCCGGCACCCTGAGCGGGACCGTCGACAGCTTCGATGGCATCGTCGAGCGCGCTCAGCAGATCGCCGTGGCCGCCCAGGAGCAGAGCCACGTGACCCAGGAAATCAATGAACTGGCGGTGCGTATCCATGCGGCGAGCGAGGAGGGCGCCCGCGACGCCGGTGCGCTGCGTCAGCTCGGCCAGGAGATGCAGGGACTCTCGACCCGCCTCAGCGCCCTCAGTCAGGGCCAGCGCTAGTGCCGACGGCGGGCGTCGGGCACAGCGCCTTGCGCAGGAAATACCGCGCGAAGCCCGGCGGATAGTCCGCCAGCTCGCCGAATACCTCGTAGCCCAGGCGTTCGTAGAAGCCGCGGGCCTGGAATTCGTGGGTGTCGAGCCAGGCGCCGTGGCAACCGCGGGCCAGGGCTTCGGCCTCGGCGCGCCGCAGCAATTCGCGGCCGGCGCCCTGGCCGCGGGCGGCTTCCTCCACCGCCAGCAACTGCACATAGAGCCAGCCATAGCTGGTGTAGCCCCAGAGGCCGCCGAGGGCTTCGCCGCCACGGGTCAGGCTGATGACCAGGGCCCGGTAACCGCTCGGGCCCGCCTGGCTGTCGTTGTAGCGCCTCAGCGGCGCGGCGATGGCCTGGCGCAGGTCTTCGCGTGCTTCGTCGGTCAGGTGGTAAACCAGGGGCGCTGCGGACATGGCGAAGGTCTCTGGAAGAGGTCTGTCCGAGCATAGCGCAGCAGCGCTGCGTGACCGCCCGGTTCTGCCGCTTTCGCGGGTACGACCTTGGGGTAGCATGGCCCTTTAGCCATTTCGCGAGGGAGCCATGGACATACGTGAAGGTCGCGCCCGGGTCGGCGCCCTCGAGCTGGCCTATGAGGACTGGGGCGATCCCGCCGATCCGGCGCTGCTGCTGATCATGGGCTTTGGCGCCCAGTTGCTGCTCTGGCCGGAAGGCTTCTGCGAGGCCCTGGTGCGCCGGGGCCTGCGGGTGATTCGTTTCGACAATCGCGACGTCGGCCAGTCCTCGCGGCTGAGCTGGCCGGGTGGACGGCCGCCTTCACTGTGGCCGGTGCTGGGGCGGGCGCAACTGGGCAAGCCCAGCGCGGTGCCCTATCGCCTGGAAGCCATGGCCGCCGATGCGGTCGGGCTGCTCGATCACCTGGGGCTGGAACGCGCCTTCGTACTGGGTGGCTCCATGGGCGGCATGATCGCCCAGATCCTCGCCGCTCAATGGCCTCAGCGGGTCGCGCGGCTGGGCATCCTGTTCTCGTCGACCAATCAGCCGCTGTTGCCGCCACCCTCGTTCAAGCTGCTGGGCAGCCTGCTGCTGCGGCCGCCGGCCGATCTGCCGGCGGAGGCGGCGCTCGCCCGGCAGAAGGCCCTGCTGCGCGGTATCGAGAGTCCGAGGTATCGCCAGAGCGAGGCCGATCTGGAACGACTGGTGCAGCGTATCCTGGCGCGCGGGGTGGATGTGGAGGGGGTGCAGCGGCAGTTGTTCGCCCTGCTCGGCAGCGGCGATCTGCGGCCCTTCGCCCGCCGCATCCAGGCGCCGACCCTGGTGGTGCACGGCGCGCGGGATCCCTTGCTGCGTCCGGCCTGTGGTCGCGCCGTGGCGCGGGCCATTCCCGGCGCCCGCTTCGAGCTGATACCGGACATGGCCCATGACCTGCCGGCACCGCTCTGGCCGAGGCTGAGCGAGTTGTTCGCCGAGTTCTTCCTGGCGGCCTAGGCCGGGCCGCCGGCGCGGGGCCTGAGCCCGTCGATGATCAGCGTCTCCAGGCCCTGCAGGACCTCGTCGAAGAACAGCGGATCCTTCAGCGAGCGGCCGCACAGGGTCTGCACCTGCACCCGGAAGTCTGCATAGTGCTGGGTGATGGCCCAGATGCTGAAGATCAGGTGGTGCGGATCCACCGGGGCCAGCTTGCCGGCGGCGATCCAGGTGCGGATCACCCGGGTCTTCTCGTCCATCAGGTCGTGCAGGCTGCCCTGCAATTCGGGCAGCAGCAGCGGTGCGCCCTGGACCATCTCCAGGCAGAACAGCCGGGACTCGGCGGGATAGTCGCGGGACATCTCCAGCTTCTGGCGCAGATAGCCGCGCAGGGCGTCGAGGGGTTCTTGCTCTTCGCTGAAGGTGCGCAGGGGATTCAGCCAGGTCGCCAGCAGCTGACGCAGCACGGCGACATAGAGCTCTTCCTTGTTGCTGAAATAGTAGAGCAGGTTGGTCTTGGAGACGTCCGCCTGCAGCGCCACCTGATCCAGACTGGCGCCGTGCAGACCGAAGCGGGAAAAGATATCGAGCGCCGCGCTGAGGATCTGGGCGCGCTTGGCTTCTATCTGGCGCTGCCGGCGTTGCTGGGCGGCAGGGCTGGGTTGGCGGGACTTGCGTGGCGGAAGATCACTGGCCTGACTCACGAACTGCTCCTTGGGCCTTCTTGGACATCTGACGCGGGCCGGCTGCAGGCGCGGTCGTTGAGCTTCGCACCGTCCTGGTGACGAATCATCGGCAGACCCCGAAGGGTAGCGCGCCGGTCTCCGAACTCTAGCATGACGCGCCAGCCTGCATGCCCCGGATTCGGGCGTCTTGCACAAACTAGGTGCTCTAATCTGGACCAAATGGTCCAGTTTTATTCTCGAATAGATCCCAAGTGTTTGATTGGCTTGAACTTTCAAGACTTGGCAAGCTTTCTGCTCCGATCCTGCAGCAACGGCGCATCTGGATGCGCTTCGATTCCTGACTGCGGGAGAGTGCGAGCGATGAACATCGGTGTCTTCATTCCCATCGGCAACAACGGCTGGCTGCTGTCGGAAAACGCGCCCCAGTACCGGCCCACCTTCGAGCTGAATCGCGAGATCGTGCAGCGTGCCGAGCACTACGGCTTCGACTTCGCCCTGTCGATGATCAAGCTGCGCGGCTTCGGCGGTAAGACCGAATTCTGGGACCACAACCTGGAGTCCTTCACCCTCATGGCCGGGCTGGCGGCGGTGACCTCGCGCATCAAGCTGTTCGCCACCGCCGCGACCCTGACCCTGCCGCCGGCCATCGTCGCGCGCATGGCCGCCACCATCGACTGCATTTCCGGTGGCCGCTTCGGCGTCAACCTGGTCACCGGCTGGCAAAAGCCCGAATACAGCCAGATGGGGCTCTGGCCAGGCGATGAGTTCTTTGCCAGTCGCTATCAATACCTCGGTGAATACGCCCAGGTGCTGCGCGATCTCTGGGGCACCGGCCAGTCGGACTTCCAGGGCGCGCACTTCCGCATGGAAGACTGCCGGGTCAGTCCGCAGCCCCAGGCACCCATGGAGATCGTCTGCGCCGGGGCGAGCGATGCCGGCCTGGCCTTCGCCGCCGAACACGCCGACTACAGCTTCGTCTTCGGCAAGGGCGTCAACACGCCCAAGGCCTTCGCCCCGGCGGTGGAGCGGCTGCAGGCCGCCACCGCCAAGACCGGGCGCGAGGTCTCCTCCATCGCCCTATTCATGATCATCGCCGCCGAGACCGACGAGGCCGCTCGCGCCAAGTGGGAGCACTACAAGGCCGGGGCCGACGAGGAGGCCATCGCCTGGCTGGGCGCCCAGGCGGCCGCCGACACCAAGTCCGGCAGCGACACCAACGTGCGGCAGATGGCTGATCCGACCTCGGCGGTGAACATCAACATGGGCACCCTGGTGGGCTCCTTCGCCAGCGTGGCACGGATGCTCGACGAGATCGCCGAGGTACCCGGGGCCAGCGGGGTGCTGCTGACCTTCGATGACTTCGTCCAGGGCGTGACCGACTTCGGCGAGCGCATCCAGCCGCTGATGCAGAGCCGCCGTCACGTCGATCTGCTCAAGGAGAGTGCCTGATGAACGCTGTGGAAACCCTGGCGGGCTATGCCCTGCCTGCCGACGACGCCGAAGCCGTGACGCTGCCGGCGCGTCCCGAACCTGTGCGGCTCAAGGCCAGCGAGACCGCCCTGATCGTGGTGGACATGCAGAACGCCTACGCCAGCCAGGGCGGCTATCTGGATCTGGCCGGCTTCGACGTCTCGGCCACCGGCCCGGTGATCGAGAACGTCGCCGCCGTGGTGGAGACCGCCCGCGGCGCGGGCATTCAGGTGGTCTGGTTCCAGAATGGCTGGGATCCGGAGTATCGCGAGGCGGGCGGGCCGGGTTCGCCCAACTGGCACAAGTCCAATGCCCTCAAGACCATGCGCAAGCGACCCGAATTGCAGGGGCAGCTGCTGGCCAAGGGTGGCTGGGACTATGCCCTGGTGGATCGGCTGCAGCCGGCCGCCGCCGACCTGGTGGTGCCCAAGACCCGCTACAGCGGCTTCTACAACACCCACCTGGACAGCCTGCTGCGCGCCCGTGGCATCCGCAACCTGGTGTTCGTCGGCGTCGCCACCAACGTCTGCGTGGAGTCGACCCTGAGGGACGGCTTCTTCCTCGAATACTTCGGCGTCTGTCTGCACGACGCCTGCCACCAGGCCGGGCCCCGTTCGGCCCACGAGGCCGCGCTGTTCAACATCGAGACCTTCTTCGGCTGGGTCGCCAGCTGCGCCGACTTCCACACCACCTTCGCCAAGGACTGAGCCACCATGCCCAAGCAAGCCGTGATCCCCGCCGGTACCGGTACCCCCATCGCCCCCTTCGTGCCTGGCAGCCTGGCCGATGGGGTGCTCTATGTCTCCGGCACTCTGCCGTTCGATGCCCAGAACAACGTGGTCCACGTCGGCGACGCCGCGGCCCAGGCACGCCATGTGCTCACCACCATCCAGGGCGTGGTGGAGGCGGCCGGCGGCACCATGGCCGACGTCACCTTCAACATGATCATGCTCACCGACTGGGCGAACTACGCCGCCATCAATGCGGTGTACGCCGAATTCTTTCCCGGCGAGAAGCCGGCGCGCTACTGCATCCAGTGCGGCCTGGTGAAGCCCGACGCCCTGATCGAGATCGCCAGCATCGCCCATGTCGGCTAGGCCGCGCTCCGTCTAGCCCCTCTCCCTCTGGGAGAGAGCTGGGGTGAGGGCCGCCTCAACCACCCAACCTTCAAGGACCGCCCATGCACTTCGAACTCCATGGCCGCCAGGATCCGGCGGCCGAGACCCTGCTGCTCAGCTCCGGGCTGGGCGGCGCCGGGGCCTTCTGGGCGCCGCAGCTGGCGACCCTCGGCGAAAGATTCCGGGTGGTGGTCTATGACCAGACCGGCACCGGCAAGAGCCCGGCCGAGTTGCCGGCGGACTACCGCATCCAGCATATGGCCGAGGACCTGCTGGCGCTGGCTGATCGCCTGGAACTCGACCGCTGTCTGTTCATGGGCCATGCGCTGGGTGGCCTGGTGGGCCTGCAGGCCAACCTGCTGCGCCCGGGCCTGATCCGCCGCCAGGTGCTGGTCAATGCCTGGAGCCGGCCCAATCCGCACACCGGGCGCTGCTTCGCCCTGCGTCAACGGCTGCTGCGCGACAGCGGCGCCGCGGCCTATGTCCAGGCCCAGGCGATCTTTCTCTATCCGGCCACCTGGATCGCCGAACACGGCGAGCGCCTGGCCGCCGACGAGGCCCATGCCCTGGCGCACTTCCCCGGTGAGGCCAATGTCCTGCGGCGCATCGGCGCCCTGCTGGCTTTCGACGTGGACGCCGAACTGGCGCGGATCGAGGTGCCGACCCTGGTGCTGGCCAACCGCGACGATGTGCTGGTGCCCTGGACCTCGTCCCAGCGCCTGGCCACGGGCCTGCCCCAGGCCAGCTTCGAATTGCTGGAGTGGGGCGGCCATGCCTCCAGCGTCACCGACCCCGCCACTTTCGACCGGGTGGTGCTCGACTATCTCAGCCAATCTTCCGAGGAATAGCGCCATGTCCGTTGCCCATGCCTTGCCGCCTGCCACGACGCCCGCCGCCCCGGTCGAACGCGACCTCTTCCGTGGGGCCATGGCGCGCCTGGGCGCCGCGGTCAATCTGGTCACCACCGATGGTCCGGCCGGCCCGGCCGGCTTTACCGCCACCGCCGTATGCAGCGTCAGCGACAGCCCGGCGACCCTGCTGGTCTGCCTCAACCGCGGCGCCTCGGTGCATCCGGCCTTCAGCGCCAACGGCGTGCTCTGCGTCAACGTCCTGGCCGCCGGCCAGCAGGCGCTGGCCAACCTCTTCGGCGGCAAGACCGCCATGGCCGAACGTTTCGCCGCGGCGCGCTGGACCCGCCTCGCCACCGGTGCGCCGGTGCTGGACGGCGCCCTGGTGGCCTGCGATTGCCGCATCGCCGGGGTGCAGTCGGTGGGCAGCCACGACCTGTTGCTCTGCGAGGTGCTGGGGGTGGCCGAGCCGGGTGGCGAAGGCGGACTGCTGTACTTCGACCGGCGTTATCACGAGCTGGCCTAGCGGGGGCTGTCGGGCTTCGACGAGGGAGCCGTCTCAACCCAACCCATGACCGCCGTAGGTTGGGTTGAGCGCAGCGAAGCCCAACACCGCCACGCCGATCCGACACCCCAAAGCCTTCCCTGTCAGCCCTGACCGCATCCCCAGGCGCCACCCCGGTGCACGCTGACCGTTCGAGGTGCAGCGCACCAGCAGCGGATCCTGACTTTCTCCCTCAACCCGCTGTTTTGATTGGCTTTTATAGTTTTTACCAAATGGTCCAAAGATGGCACAACGGTTGCAATTTCCCTGCTGCCGTCCTGCCCGGTGAACGTGCGTCGCGCTGTCTCCTTCCGTCCCACTCGTGAGGTCCGTCATGTCGCTGTCCAGTGTTCCCATCATCGATCTGGCCCCCTATTTCGCAGGCTCGACCGCCGGCAAGCAGGCGGTGGCCAAGGCCGTCGACCAGGCCTGCCGCGACATCGGCTTTCTGGTCATCACCCACCATCAGGTGCCCGACGAATTGGTCGAGCGCGTTTCGCGCCTGTCGCGGGCCTTCTTCGACCTGCCGCTGGCCGAGAAACGCAAGGCCGATCGACCGCGCCCGGATCAGGTACGCGGCTACAGCGCAGTGGCCGAGGAAAGTCTGTCCTACAGCCTGGAGGAGGCGGCGCCGGGGGATCTCAAGGAATCCTTTTCCATCGGGCCGCTGGATGTCCCGGAGACGGCCTACTACCGCGGTCCCGAAGCCGGGCCGCACTTCGCGCCCAATGTCTGGCCCGCGGCCATTCCCGGCTTTCGCCAGGCCTATGCAGAGTATTTCGCCGCCATGAGCGATCTGGCGCGCACCCTGATGCGGCTCTTCGCCCTGGGGCTGGACTTGCCGGAGACCTACTTCGACAGCCGCATCGATCGCCACATCAGCATGTTCCGCACCCTCTGCTATCCCCACCAGAAGCAGGCGGCGCTGCCTGGCCAGCTGCGCGCCGGTGCCCATACCGACTACGGCAGCCTGACCATCGTCCGTCCCGACGACGCCCCCGGTGGCCTGCAGGTGCGCAATGCCGACGGCGAGTGGGTGGACGTGCCCAAGGTGCCGGGCAGCTTCGTGGTCAACATCGGCGACCTGATGATGCAGTGGACCAACGACCGCTGGGTCTCGACCCTGCACCGGGTGGTGAATCCACCGGCGGATGCCGGTTGCGACACCCGCCGCCAGTCCCTGGTGTTCTTCCACCAGCCCAACTACGACACCCTCATCGAATGCCTGCCCGGTTGCGCCACGCCCGGCACGCCGCCGCGCCATGCGCCCATCACCTCGGGCGACCACCTGAGATCCAAGTTCGTCAAGCAGACCACCTTTGGCGGTACCCAGACCGGCGTGCGGGTGGCCTGATGCCGAGTCTTTCCTACGTCAACGTCTTCGCCCAGGACGTGGTGGCCCTGAGCGGCTTCTACCAGCGGGTGTTCGGCTTCCCGGAGATCGAGGCGATCCGCTCGCCGATCTTTCGCGGCCTGGACACCGGCAAGACCGCCATCGGCTTCAATGCGCCGGAAGCCTATGAACTGCTGGGGCTGGGCGAATTCGCCGGCAGTGAAGGCTGCCGCTTCCTGCTCAACCTGGAGGTGGACAGCCGCGCCGAGGTGGACCGGCTGGTGCCGGTGGCCGAGGCCGCTGGCGCCCGGCTGCTGAAGGCGCCCTACGAAACCTACTACCACTGGTACCAGGCGGTGCTGCTGGACCCGGAAGGCAACGTGTTCCGTATCAACCACATGTTGTAGACAAGACTAAGGACGAGACGATGCTGAGCAGATGGCTGGGAAGAGTGGCGTGCGTGCTGGCGCTGGTAGGGCTGGGCAGCGTGGCACGGGCGGACGACGAGGGCTTCACCCTCAAGGGCGAGCCGAAGATCGCCATGCTGTATTTCACCGCCAAGAACGACGGCGGCTGGACCCAGGCCATGGACGAGGCGCGGGTCAAGATCGAGAAGGAACTGGGCCTGAAGATCCAGTTCGTGGAAAACGTGCCGGAGACCGCCTCGGCCATCCGCCCGGCGGCCGAGCGCTTCATCAAGCGCGGCGCCAACATCGTCATCGGTACCGCCTTCGGCTATTCCGACACCTTCAAGCAACTGGCCGACCAGTATCCCGAGGTGGCCTTCCTCAACGCCTCGGGCACCACCAACGGGCGCAACCTGGAATCCTTCTACGGTCGTACCTACGAGAGCCAGTACCTCTGCGGCATGGCCGCGGGCGCGGCCTCCAAGACCGGCAAGCTGGGCTTCGTCGCTGCCAATCCTTTCGGCGTGGTGAACTGGACCATCAACGCCTACGAGCTAGGCGCCCGGCAGATGAATCCCAACGCCACCCTCACGGTGATCTATACCGGCAGCTGGAACGATCCGGTCAAGGAGCGCGCCGCGGCGGCCGCCCTGATCGACCAGGGCGCCGACGTCATCGGCCAGCACGTGGACACCCCCACGCCGCAGATCGTCGCCCAGGAGCGCGGCGTGTATGGTACCGGCCACCACCGCGACATGCGCCAGTTCGCGCCCAAGGCCACCCTCTGTTCCTCGGTGTGGGTCTGGGATCGCTTCCTGGTGCCCGAGCTCAAGCGCGTGATCGCCGGCCACTGGAAACCCGCGCCCAACGGTGCCCTGGTGTCCATGGCCGACGGCGGCACCGACATCGCCGGCTTCGGCGATGCCGTGCCCAAGGCGGCCCAGGAGAAGATCCTGGCCGAGCGCGAGGCCCTGCTCAAGGGCAAGCAGATCTACGCCGGTCCCCTGAATGATCGCGACGGCAAGGAGCGCGTCCCCGCCGGCCAGGTGCTGTCCGACCCGGCGCTGTGGCAGATGGACTGGTTCGTCCAGGGCGTGACGACGCAGAAGTAGCGGTTCACCTCTGGGTGCCGGGTCTCTCGAGGCCCGGCACCGGAGCTGATGCCTGAGTAGGGTGGAAAACCGCGCAGCGTTTTCCACGGAGGCGATCCCTGGATAAAGGCCGACCAGCATGAAAAGACACAACGCCCTGCAACTGCGCGGCGTCGGCAAGACCTTCGATGGCTTCCAGGCGCTGCAGCAGGCGGATTTCCTGGTGCGCTGGGGCGAGGTGCATGCGCTGCTCGGCGAGAACGGCGCGGGCAAGTCGACGCTGATGAACATCGCCGCCGGCCTCTATGCGCCGGAGACCGGTGAGCTCCTGGTGGACGACAACCTGGTGCGGCTACGCGGTCCGGCGGACGCCGCCCGCTTGCACATCGGCATGGTCCACCAGCACTTCAAGCTGGTGCGACCCTTCAGTGTGGCGGAGAACGTCCTGCTCGGCCTGCCGGCGGGGGAGGGTAGCCATCGCCGGCGCCTGGCCGAGATCAGCGAGCGTATTCGCCAGCAGGCCGCCGCCCTGGGCTTCGCCATCCGCCCGGAGCAGCGGGTGGCGGAGCTGTCCATCGCCGAGCAGCAGCGGGTGGAAATCCTCAAGGTGCTACTGGCCGGGGCGCGCATCCTCATCCTCGACGAACCCACCGCGGTGCTTACCGATGGCGAAGGCGAGCGGCTGTTGCAGACCCTGCGCGCCCTGGCGGCGGAGGGCGCGGCGGTGGTGCTGGTGACCCATCGCATGCAGGACGCCCTGACCTACGCCGACCGCCTCACGGTGATGCGCGGCGGTCGCACCCTGCGCAGCCTGGACCCCGCCGAGGTGTCGGTGGACGAACTGGTACGCCTTACCGTGGGGGACGCCCAGCCGCTGGCCGATACCCCGCGCCGTGCTGCCGGGGCACCGCTGCTCAGGGTGCGCGGCCTGCGCACCCCGGAACGCGGCGGGCGGCGCGCCCTGGATGGCATCGATCTGGAACTGCGCGCTGGCGAGATCTATGGCATCGCCGGCGTCGGCGGCAACGGCCAGGGTGAACTGGCCGATGTGCTGATGGGACTGCCGCAGCCCTACGAAGGCGAGGTGCGGCTGGAGGGCTTCGGCGACCTGGCCGCGGCTGCCAGCGCCCGCCGCCGCGACCTGCGCATCGCCGCCATTCCCGCCGACCGCTATGGCAGTGCCCTGGCCGGCTCCCTGTCGGTGGCCGACAACTTCGCCATCGGTGCGGTGCACAGCGGTCGCTTCGGTGGTTTCGCCCGCCTGGATAGACGCGCCCAGGAAGCGGCGACCCAGGCGGCGGTCACGCAATTCGATGTTCAGGGCGTGCGCTCGGTGCGGCAGAAGGCGGCGCTGCTCTCCGGCGGCAACGCCCAGAAGCTGGTGATCGCCCGGGAGTTCGGCCGCGAACCGCGGCTGGTGCTGGCCCACAGCCCCAGCCGTGGCCTCGACGTGCGTGCCGGTGCCGAGGTGCAGGCACGGCTGCTGGCTGCCCGCGAGGCCGGCGCCGCGGTGTTGTTGATCAGCGAAGACCTGGACGAGGTGCTGGCCCTCGCTGATCGCATCGGGGTGATGAGCGCCGGACGCCTCGTCGCCGAATTCCAGCGACCCGCCGATCGCCAGGCGATCGGCCATGCCATGGTGAATCATGCTTGAACCCCTGAGTGCTCCGCTTTCCCCGGTCGATGGCCCGCGACCACGGCAACCGCTGTTCAGCCGGCGCTACACCCTGGAGATCCGCCAGCAGCTGGCCTGGCCCTGGCAGGCGCTGATCCTCGGCCTGGCGCTGCTCTTGGGCCTGGGCCTGTCGGCTGCGATCCTGGTCCTGGCCGGGGTGCCGGCCGGCGAGTTGCTCAACGAATTCGTGGTCGCCACCCTGTTCGATGCCCAGAGTCTGCAGGCCACCCTGTTCCAGGCCGCGCCGGTGATCCTGGTCGGCCTGGCCGGCTGCCTGGCCTTTCGCGCGCGCTTCTGGAACCTGGGCCTGGAAGGCCAGATGATCTGGGGGGCCATCGGCGCCACGGCGGTGTCGCTGTTCGAGATCGGTCCGGAG
The DNA here is from genome assembly GCF_030175875.1 of Pseudomonas sp. HR1. Classification (NCBI taxonomy): domain Bacteria; kingdom Pseudomonadati; phylum Pseudomonadota; class Gammaproteobacteria; order Pseudomonadales; family Pseudomonadaceae; genus Pseudomonas; species Pseudomonas sp. HR1. Next base: position 260,533 of record NZ_JASNRF010000001.1, on the reverse strand, counting down.
GCCCTGCGCCTGCCGCTGATGCTGGTGGCGGCGCTGCTCGGCGGTCTGCTCTGGGCACTGGCGCCCTTGCTGCTCAAGCTGCGCCTGGGGGTGAACGAGATCATCGCCTCGCTGATGCTCAACTACATCGCCGCCAACTTCCTGCTGCACCTGGTGTTCGGTCCCTGGAAGGACCCGCGCGACGCCTTTCCCTATTCGCCGCTGTTCCGCCCCTTCGAGCGGCTGCCGGAGTTGCTGCCCGGGCTGAGCCTGGCGGTGCCCCTGGCGCTCTTGGTGGCGGTGCTGGCCTGGTGGTTCGTGGCCCTGAGCCGGGCCGGGCTCTACCTGAGATTCGTCGACGCCAATCCGCGGGTGGCCGGCGCCGTGGGGGTGCCGGTGCGCACCACCATCCTCGCCACGGTGCTGGCCTCCGGCGCCCTGGCCGGGCTGGCCGGCTTCGTGGTGGCGGCCGGGCAGGAGGGGCGGCTGACCCAGTCCTTCTACCAGGGCTATGGCTTCTCCGGGATCCTCATCGCCTTCCTAGCGCGCAACAACCCCCTGGCCGCCGCCGTGGTGGCCTTCCTGGTGGCGACCCTGTTCGTCGCAGGGCGCAATCTGCAGGTGTTCTACCAGATCCCCTTCGCCATGGTGCAGCTGATCCAGGCGCTGATCGTCATCTGCGTGGCGTCCTCGGATTTCTTCATCCGCCATCGGCTCAGACGCAGCCAGGGAGGTGCCGCTTGAACCTGCTCGCCAGCTGGCTGGGTAACGTCCCCGACTTCGCCATACCCTACGCCCTGGCGGCGCTGGGGCTGATCCTCACGGAAAGATCCGGGGTGCTGGCCCTGCATGCCGAGGGCCTGATGCTGGTCGGCGCCCTGTTCGGCATCGGCGCGCAACTGGCCCTGGGCAATGCCGGCCTGGCGCTGCTGGCGGCCATGGGCGCGGCGGCGCTGGTCTCGCTGCTGTTCGCGGTCATGGTGATCTGGCTGCGCATCAACCAGGTGATCGCCGGCCTGACCCTGGTGTTCTTCTGCCAGGGCCTCACCGGCCTGCTCGGTACCCTCTGGGGCTGGACCAACCAGCCGGTGGCCGGCCTGCCGGCGCTGGCGCTCTGGCCGCTGTCGGAGCTGCCGCTGGTGGGGCGTCTATTCCAGCAGAACCTGCTGGTCTACCTGACTCCGTTGATCTTTCTCGCCGTCATCGCCTGGCTCGAACGCACCACCCCCGGCCTGCGCCTGCGGGCGGTGGGCGAGAATCCCCAGGCGGCCGATGCCGCCGGTCTCTCGGTGGCCGGCTATCGACTGCTGGCGATCCTCGCCGGCGCGGCGCTGGTGGGTCTCGCCGGCGGCTATATCGCCGTGCTCAGCACCAAGCTGTGGATCGCCGAGATGACCGGCGGCCGTGGCTGGATCGCCGTAGCCCTGGTGATCTTCGCCCGCTGGTCGCCCTGGCGCGCCCTGGCCGGGGCGCTGCTGTTCGGCTGCATCGAGGCGCTGATTCCCCAGCTGGCCGCCGCCGGGGTGCGGCTGTCGCAATACTTCATCCTGATGGCGCCCTATGCCGTCACCCTGGGCGTGATGATCTGGGTCGCCCTGGCCGGGCGTGACCGCCTGAGCCAACCCGGCGCCCTGGGCGAAGCCTATGTCCGCGAGGAGCGTCGATGAACCTGCGTGCTTTCGTCTATGAGGAACCCCGGCTGCTGGCGCGGACGGACTTCGCCGACTACCTGGACCCGAGCACCACGGCGGTGCTGTCCATCGATCTGCACCGCGGCCACCTGGACGCCTCGCCGGATTGCCCCTGCCCGGCGCCCCGCGCCCGCGATCTGGTGGCGCCGGTGGATGCCTTCCACCGCCAGGCCCGCGCCCTGGGCGTGCGCATCGTCCATGTGAAGTCGGTACTGCGCGCCAATGGCGCCGATGACCTGGGCGGCATTCCCGCGGCCTGGCGACGGACCTTTCCGCTGCACGTCGGGCCGATTCCCAATGCCGACGCCCATGCCCTGGAAGGCTCGCCTTGGACCGAGTTGCTCACCGAGGTGCTGCCCGAGGATCTGCGGGTGGAAAACAAGCGGCGGCTGTCGGCCTTCTATCCCACCGACCTGGACTTCCTGCTGCGCAACCAGCGCATCACCACCGTGGTGCTGGATGGCGGCTTCACCGACTGCTGCGTGCTCAACACCGCCTTCGATGCCAGCAACCGCACCTATCGCGTCATCGTCCTGCGCGACCTGGTACGAGGGACCAATGAAAGCCTGGAGCGAGCGGCGCTGAGCATGGTCTCCCTGCATCTGGGGCTGGTGATGGAATCCCAGGATCTGCTCTCGGCCTGGGGTGATGGCAGCGACTCCTGATCGCGGTCCGTTGGGCTTCGACGATGGAGCCGTCTCAACCCAACCTGCGTCGGGGGCGCCGTAGGTTGGCTTGAGCATCCAACACCTCAGGGCACCCGCGGCGACACCATGAAGGCGCGGAAGCGCTCCTTGAGATTGCCGGGCCGCGCGCCCTGCCAGAGCAACTGCCAGCCCGGCGGTACCGCCACGGCTTCGTGCCATTCGTCCTGTACCACCAGCACCTGGCAGGGCGCCTGACGCAGCGCGGTCAGCTCCAATGGTGGGTAGCCGCCGTAGACGTGCAGCATGGAACGCTCCGACTCGCCCAGGCCGTAGCTGGCCACGCAATCCGTCCGTGGCAGCACCCGCTGCAACTCGGTGAAGGGCCGGGCATAGCTGTTGCCCAGGTCGACCCAGGGCAGCCAGAGGCTGTTGGCCAGACTCCAGCTCACGGTGAGGCCGACGAACCAGAGACTGCCGGGTGCCAGGCGTCTGTGCAGTCCTAGTGCCAGGCCCCAGCCGAGCAACGCCAGCGCGGCGAGGGTCCAGGCCAGCAGGCCGACCGGCAGTCGTTCAGCGAGCGGCAGATGGTCCCGGACCAGCGCTGGCCAGGGCAGCGGCCAGCCCAGCGCCAGGCCGAAACCGCCCAAGGTCAGCAAGACGATGATCGGCGTCCAGAAGGCCAGGCCGAGGGTGCGCCCGAGGGCGGCGAGCGCGGGCGGAGGCTGCAGCCGCGCCGCCAGCAGCGCCAGGGCCGGAAACAGCGGCAGCAGATAGAGGCTGCGGAACACCGCCGACTTGAGCAGGACCGCCAGGCAGACGATGGCATAGAGCACCACCGTGGCCAGTCCCGGATGCCGACCCAGGCGCTTCAGCGGGCTGCCGCCGCGGCGATACAGCTGCCAGAGCGTGGCGCCCAGCAGGATCAGCCCGGTGGGAAAGGACAGCGCCAGCAAATCCGCCAGGCTGGAGGCCAGGCCATCGGTATCGCTGTTGCGCGCCTCCAGGCCGAAGAAGCGGCCGATGTTGTTGGTCCACAGCCAGGTATGGAACAGCTCCGGCGACCGGTGCCAGAGCAGCGCCGGCCAGACCAGCAGCCAGGGCAGGGCGGCCAGGCTGGCGGCGAGCAGCCAGTGCCGTCCTTCCGGCTCGACCAGCCGCCGCGGCCAGCAGAGCGCACAAAGCAGTCCGGTGAGGCCCAGCACCCCGGGGACCAGCAGGCCCTTGCTCATGAAGGCGATGCCCAGGCCGCTGCCAAACAGTAGGCCACGGCGCCAGGGATGGCGGTTGTCGTGCAGCTGCGCGGCCAGCCCGGCAAGGCCCAGGGTGGCGCCGGCCAGCTGGGGCACGTCGGCGATCAGCAGATGACTGTGCTGCACCACCCCGAGCATGCCCAGCAGGGCGAGCACGGCCTCGCGCCGGCGGCCGGGCAGCAGCCGCTCGGTCAGCCAGGCGAGGGCGGCCAGGGTCACCAGCATCCAGCCCAGCACCGCCAGCCGCGCGCCGTCGGGCGCACTCAGCCAGGGCGTGGCCAGTCGCGCGGTCAAGGCGCCGGTCCAGTACATCAGCGGCGGCTTTTCCATGAAGGGCGCGGTGCCGACTCGGGGCACCAGCCAGTCCGGGGTGGTGAGGAAATTCCACACCATGCCGAAGGAATAGGGTTCGTCGGCCTTCCACAGACCACGACCGAACAGGCCGGCGAGCAGGTAGGCGGCCAGGCAGCCGAGCAGCAAGGCCCGCTCCAGCTGTGCGGCTCTGGGGGAGGCGGTGGAAGAGGAGGGGAGCACGGCAGGGACTCTTGGCGGAATCCTGCCGGTATACGGGAGTTGGCTTAGAGGGGGCTTAAGGGGGTAGCGGGGGGCGATCGCGGCCTTGGGCCGCTCCTACAGGCTTGGGTTGGGCCTGTAGGAGCGGCCCATGGCCGCGATGGCTGGTATTGGTGCCAGGGCTGGTTATCGAGCGCTTTGAAGGTTTTTGTTTCGCCCACCCGGGCGACTCACTTTTTTCAGTCGCGGCTGCGCGCCCCGCAAAAAAGTAAGCAAAAACGCTTACCCCGGGCATCCGGCCCTCCGCTTCGCTTCGGGTGCGCTCACGCCAGCGCCGTTCCGGGGTCGGTCCAGATGGGCCGTCCATGGCCCACTGGACCTCTCGCCGCATCCATGCGGCTCGACCCACTCCACGACACTGGCGTTCGCCCTCCTGAACGGGGCGATTCGCTAGCCTGATGCCTTGGGTGCAAACCGGTAGGGTGGACAACGGCGCAGCCTTGTCCACGCGATAGGCCTTACTCCCTCAGTGGAAAACGCTGCGCGGTTTTCCACGCTACGAATCGCTCTGACTTTGCCTGTAAACACCGTAGTCTCAGGCTGGCCTCCCGTCCCCGTCAGTGAGGCCGAGTGCAGGTGTTGCGGAGGGAGGTGCGAGGCAGGACACCCCTTCGTGCCGTGCCCCTAGAGCGCCGCCGGAGCGAAGGGCCGAACGTGAGGCATGCGTTTTTGCATACTTTTGTCCGGGGCGCGCAGCCGCGACTGGCAAAAGTGACTCGCCCGAGGGGGCGAAACAAAAGCCATCCGAGCACTCGATAAGCAAATAGGGCACTGATAAGCCAAGACATCACGGCAGACTCCGTGTTGGGCTTCGCTCCGCTCAACCCAACCTACGAATCCGTCTGCCAAGCCTCAGGCCAGGTGCTGCAACCGCTCCACCAACAGCGCATGCAACTTCGGATCACCGCAGGCGAGGATGGCGCCGCCCTGCTGGGCATCGCCGCCGTCCCAGGCGGTCATGCGGCCGCCGGCGCCTTCGATGATGGGGATCAGCGCCTGGACGTCGTAGGGCTGCAGGCCCGCCTCGATGATGACGTCGACGAAGCCCGAGGCCAGCATGCAGTAGGCGTAGCAGTCGCCGCCGAAGCGGGCCAGCTGCACCTCGGCGGCCACGGCGTCGAAGGCCGCCAGGCGCTCGGGGGTGTCGAAGATGTCGCGGCTGGTGCACATCAGCCGGGCCTGGGCCAGGCTGGCGCAGGGGCGGGTGCGCAGGGCCGCGCCGTTGCGCCAGGCGCCGGCCGGGGTGCCCAGGTAGCGTTCGCCGGTGAAAGGCTGGTTCATCACCCCGATCACCGGGCGGCTGCCGTCGTTGAGCGCCACCAGGGTGCCCCACAGCGGCAGGCCGGTGATGAAGGCGCGGGTGCCGTCGATGGGGTCGAGCACCCAGCTCAGGGGACTGCTGCCGGCGACGTTTTCCTCTTCTTCACCGAGGATGCCGTGATCCGGGTGCTCGGCCTGGATGAGTTCGCGCATGACTCGTTCGGCGGCCTTGTCGGCGATGGTCACCGGATCGTAGCGACGCCCGGCGACGGCCGCGTCGCCCTTGTCGTCCACCGCCAGCTGGGCGCGGAAGTAGGGCTGGATGGCCACGGCGGCGGCATCGGCCAGGCGCTCGGCGAAGCGTTCGTAGTAGGAAATCTCGGCAGCGGTCAGGCTCATGCTCATTTCACCAGGCGGGCGTCGAGGCTGTTCTGCGCCAGGCGCCGGGCCTGTTCCTGGGTCATGCCCAGGCCTTCGTGCAGGGCCATGAAGTTCTCGGTGACGTAGCCGCCGAAGTAGGCCGGGTCATCCGAGTTGACGGTGACCTTGAGGCCGCGGTCGAGCATCTTGAGGATGGTGTGCTGGCTCATGTCGTCGAACACGCAGAGCTTGGTGTTGGACAGCGGGCAGACGGTGAGCGGGATCTGCTGGTCGACCAGGCGAGCCATCAGGCGCTCGTCCTCGAAGGCGCGCACGCCGTGGTCGATCCGCACCACGCCGAGCTGGTCGAGGGCTTCCCAGATGTACTCCGGCGGACCTTCCTCGCCGGCGTGGGCGACGGCCGGAAAGCCTTCGGCGCGGGCACGGGCGAAGACGCGCTTGAACTTGCTCGGCGGATGCCCCTTTTCCGAGCTGTCCAGGCCGACGGCGACGAAGTGGTCGCGGAACGGCAGCGCCTGGTCCAGGGTGGCCTGGGCGGCGTCTTCGGACAGGTGCCGCAGAAAGCTCAGGATCAGCCCGCTGGTCACGCCCAGCTGCTTCTCACCGTCGCTCAGCGCCTGGGTGATGCCGCGCACCACCACCTCGAAGGGAATGCCGCGATCGGTGTGGGTCTGAGGATCGAAGAAGGGTTCGGTGTGGATGACGTTCTGTTCCTTGCACTTGAGCAGATAGGCCCAGGTCAGGTCGTAGAAGTCCTGCTCGGTGCGCAGCACGTCGGCACCGGCGTAATAGAGGTCGAGGAATTCCTGCAGATTGCCGAAGTTGTAGGCGGCGCGCAGGGCTTCGACATCACCCCAGGGCAGGGCGACGCCATGGCGCTCGGCCAGCTTGAACAGCAACTCGGGCTCCAGGGTGCCTTCCAGGTGCAGGTGCAGTTCGGCCTTGGGCAGGGCGTTGAGCCAGTCGTACATGGGATCCTCGGGATAGCTTGAATCAGGAAAAGATGGACGATTGTCGCACGCTTTGCCCGGTTTTCCGCAGCCGTCCGGGTTCCCGCCGACCGATGTACGGTGGCTTCGTCGGTCAGAAATTCCCAGCATTCCACGCTTTGGGCCAGCAAAAGGCCATAACGCCTGCATCGGGTCTGGATCTGACTACAATCGGGACGCATGGCTCCAAACACCACGCGTGAGGTATCCGTGCAGACCGTTCAGGATCATGTTGGCGGCAAGAACAACAATCTCAATCTGATTCGCATGATCGCGGCGCTCGCCGTGGTCTTCAGCCACAGCTTCGCCATCTCCAGTGGCACCCCCACGGCGGAGCCCGGACGCGAGAGCCTGGGCATGACCCTGGGCGACATCGCGGTCGACATCTTCTTCATCACCAGCGGTTTCCTGGTCACCAAGAGCCTGCTCAGCCGGGCCGACATCATCGACTTCGTCTGGGGTCGCGCCCTGCGCGTGGTACCTGGGCTGCTGGTGATGCTGGTGCTGACGGTGCTCGGCCTCGGCGCCTGGCTGACCCGGGCGCCCCTGCAGGATTATCTGAGCGATCCCCAGACCTGGTTCTATCTGTTCAAGAACACCGGCCTGATCGCCGGCGCCGAGTTCGACCTGCCCGGGCTGTTCGAGGGCAATCCGCTGCAGGCCATCGTCAATGGCTCGCTGTGGACGCTGCCCTTCGAGGTAGGCATGTACGGCGCGCTGGCGCTGCTCTGGTTGGCCGTGCTCTGGCTGCGCCTGGACAGCCGCCACTTCCAGCGCGCCATCCTGCTGTTCGCCGTGGGCGCCGCCCTGTTCAAGCTGTTCGCCCACTACTTCTTCGCCAGCGAATCCCATCTGCTGCGGCTGTTCCAGATGTTCTTTCTCGGTGGCGCCTTCTATGTGCTGCGCGCCTACATCCCGCTGTCGCGCGCGCTCTTCGCCGCCGCCGTGGCGCTGCTGGCGGTGGCCACGCCCGACCGTGACAGCTTCTTTCTGGTCTATAACCTGGTGCTGGGCTACGTACTGCTCTATCTCGCCTTCGTGCCGGCCGGGCGCATCCGCGCCTTCAACGAGGTGGGCGACTATTCCTATGGCCTCTACATCTACTCCTTTCCGGTGCAGCAGACCCTGGCGGCGGTGATCCCCGGCATCGAGGCCTGGACCATGGTGATCCTTTCCATCGGCATCACCCTCCCGCTGGCGGTGGTGTCCTGGTACCTGGTCGAGCGTCACGCCCTGGGCTATCGCCAGGTCTGCGCCACCGGCACCAAGGCGGTGTGGAAGCGTCTGGCGCCACGCGCCCGGGTCGGCTGAGGGGCCGCCGCGCGGGCGATCAGGGCAGGGGCGTATCGCGGTGCGAGCGTTTTGCCGTCTATGGCGGTCGTAACAAGGCATTGCTCAACCAAGGACGCCTTTTCCATGCTCGCCGCCCTCAAAGACGAAACCCTGCTGCTGGTCGCCATCGGTGCCACGGTGCTGGCCTATGTGTTCGAACACGCGCTGCTCGGCGGTGGCCAGACCCTGGCGCTGGTCGCCGCCGGCGGCCTGATCGCCGCCATCATCTGCGCGGCCATGCGCGTCGCCCACCACGCCGAATTGCTGGCGGAAAAGGTCGGCGATCCCTACGGCACCATGATCCTGACCCTTTCCGCCGTGCTGGTGGAGGTGATCATCCTGGCGATCATGATGAGCCACGACCACTCGCCGACCCTGGCCCGCGACACCATCTACGCCGCGGTGATGCTGGACATGAACGGCATCATCGGCCTCGCGGCGCTGCTCGGCGGCCTCAAGCACGGCGAGCAGCCCTACAACGACGATTCCAGCCGCAGCTACGGCGTGATGATCATGACCGCGGTGAGCATCTCCATGCTGGTGCCGGAGTTCATCCCCACGGCCCAGTGGCACGTCTATTCCTTCTTCACCATCGGCGCCATGGCGCTGCTCTATGCGCTGTTCCTGCGCATGCAGACCGGTCCACACAGCTACTTCTTCAGCTACAGCTACCCAGAGAAGAAGCGCAAGCGCCCGGCCGTGGAAGGGCAGGGCGAGGCAGGCGGCCATGGCGAGAGCAGCTCGGCGCTGTCCATCGGCCTCTTGATCGTCGGCATCGTCGCCACCGGGGCCCTGGCCGAGGTGATGTCCAAGTCGCTGGATACCGGTCTGGAAGGCCTGGCCGTGCCGGCCCTGGTGCCTGCCCTGGTGGTGGCGGTGATCTCCGCCAGTCCCGAGATCCTCACGGCCCTGCGCGCGGCCATGGCCAATCGCATGCAGTCGGTGATCAACATCGCCCTGGGCGCCAGCCTGTCCACCGTCATCCTCACCGTACCGGTGGTGGAGGCCATCGCCCTGTTCAATGGCCAGCCCATCCAGATGGCCATGACCCCGGTGCAGACGGTGATGATGGCCGTGACCCTGATCGTCGCCGCCATCAACCTCAACGACGGCGAGACCAACGCCATCGAGGGCATGACCCACTTCGTGCTGTTCGGCACCTTCATCATGCTGACCATCCTCGGTCTCTAGGGACGCGCCATGATCGACAGCGAGGTCATCAGCAACTACGGCTACGGCGCCGCCGTGCTGGGCGCCCTGATCGAGGGCGATGGCGTGGCCATCCTGGCCGGCATCGCCGCCCGCCACGGCTATCTGCTGTTTCCGCTCACGGCGGTCTGCGTGGCCCTGGGCGGCTTCATCGGTGACCAGACGCTGTTCTTTCTGGGGCGTCGCTACGGCGATCGCATCCTCGGTCGCTTCAAGCGCCAGCAGGCACGCATCGACTGGCTGCGCAGCCGCATCCATCGCCACGAGGCGCTGTGGATCATCGGCATCCGCTTCGCCTACGGCTTCCGCCTGATCGGCCCGCTGCTGATCGGCGCCAGCGGCGTACGCCCACGGCGCTTCCTGTTCTACAACATCATCGGCGCGTTGCTCTGGGGCTTCGTCATGACCGGCATCGGCTATGCGGTGGGCGAGATCCTGCGCGACTTCTTCGCCGAGCATCATGTGTCGAAGCGGTGGTTCTTCGCAGCGGCGATCTGCGTGGCGGTGCTGTTCATCGGCGCCCGCGCCATCCTGCGGCGGCGGGAGGGGGTGTAGGGGAGGGCGGCTGTGTGGGTTTGGTTGAGCGCAGGCGAAGCCCAAGGCTTTGGGTTTGAGCTGTTGTACTGGCTTATTATCGTGGTTTGCTGATGGTTGCTGTTTCGCCCACCCGGGCGAGTCACTTTTTTCAAACGCCAAAAAAGTAACCAAAAACGCTTGTCCCCACGTTTCGGCCCTTCGCTGCGCTCCGGGTCCCCGCGCTCCGGCGCCGCTCCGGGGGCACGGCACGAAGGGGCCTCCTGCCCCTCGCGCCTTGCTCGGCGTCCTGCCTCGCATCCCCCTGCGCAACGCCTGCACTCGGCCTCACTGACGGGGACGGGACGCAAGCCTGATACTTGGGTGTTCACAGGTTGTAGCGTGGAAAACCGCGCAGCGTTTTCCACTGAGGGAGTAACGCTTAACGCGTGGACAAGGCTGCGCCGTTGTCCACCCTACCGGTTTGCACCCAAAGCATCAGGCACGTGAATCGCCCCGTTCAGGAGGGCGAACGCCAGTGTCGTGGAGTGGGTCGAGCCGCATGGATGCGGCGAGAGGCCTAACGGGCCATGGACGGCCCGTGTAGGCCGACCCCGGAGCGGCGCTGGCGTGAGCGGACCCGGAGCGCAGCGGAGGGCCGGATGTCCGGGGCAAGCGTTTTTGGTTACTTTTGCCGGGATTGGCAAAAGTGACTCGCCCGGGTGGGCGAAATCAAAACCGTCAACGCACTCGATAAGCAGCCAAGGCACCGACAAAGCCAAGCCTGTAGCACCGTAGCGTTGGGCTTCGCTTGCGCTCAACCCAACCTACCGCCAACCCCTTGTCCAATGAAAAAGGCGCCCTGAGGCGCCTTCTTCAAACCAAACCAACCGCGAGTCAGACCTTGACGATCCAACCCTCCGGCGCCGGCTTGTCGCCGGTCTGGATGCCGGTCAGTTCTTCGTACAGCTTGCGCGTCACCGGGCCGACTTCGGTCAGGCTGTGGAAGACGTGCAGCTTCTCGCCGTACTGGATGCCGCCGATGGGGGTGATGACCGCCGCGGTGCCGCAGGCGCCGGCTTCGACGAACTGGTCGAGCTGGTCGATATGGACGTCGCCCTCGACCACTTCCAGGTTCAGCCGCTCGCGCGCCAGGTCCATCAGCGACATGCGGGTCACGCCCGGCAGCACCGACTCGGAGCGCGGGGTGACGAACTTGCCGTCGCCGGTGATGGCGAAGAAGTTAGCCGAGCCGACTTCCTCGATCTTGCGATGGGTCAGGGGGTCCAGGTAGATGCAGTCGGCGAAGCCTTCGGCCTTGGCCTGGGCGCCGGGCATCAGGCTGGCGGCGTAGTTGCCACCGACCTTGGCGGCGCCGGTGCCCTGGGGCGCGGCCCGGTCGTAGCTGGAGATGACGAAGTTGTGCGGGGTCATGCCGCCCTTGAAGTAGGCGCCGACCGGGATGCCGAACACCACGAAGTGGAATTCGGGGGCGGTGCGTACGCCGATGTTGTCACCCACGCCGATGACGAAGGGGCGCAGGTAGAAGGCGCCACCGGTGCCGTACGGCGGGATCCAGGCCTCGTTGGCCTTGACCACCTGCTGGCAGGCGTCGATGAACATCTCGGTGGGGACCGGCGGCATCAGCAGGCGGGCGCAGCTCTTGTGCATGCGCGCGGCGTTGCGGTCGGGGCGGAACAGGTTGATGGAGCCGTCCTGGCAGCGATAGGCCTTGAGGCCTTCGAAGCACTGCTGGCCGTAGTGGATGGCCGTGGAGCCTTCGCTGATGTGCAGCTGGTTGTCGCGAGTCAGCTCGCCGGGTCCCCAGCTGCCGTTGCGATAGGTGGCGATATAGCGGAAGTCGGTCTTGATGTAGTCGAAACCGAGGGTCTTCCAATCGATGTCCGCAGCGCTCATAGATCCTCGCAGTGCTCTCCGGCGGCTTGGCCGGTCGTTTCGTGGTCGGGCCGTACGCCTCGCCGGCGACGGTTCAAGGGGGTGGACGAGGCGGGCTCGTCGCTAGACTGTGAAAGATACCGCTTATCCGGACCGGCGGGGGCACCTTTCAGCCAATCGGGTCTCCAAAGTCTGAAGCTGGCCCTTTGCCGCCTCGGCCTGCTGCCTCAGGCTAGACGCCGGGGTCATCACCAGGAGCTCGTTTTGAAAACAATGATGGCGTTGCTGGGTGCCTTGACCCTGCCAACGCTCACGGCGCAGGCCGCCGGTATCTTCACCGATGGATTCGACACGGCGCTCAATCGCCGGGTCATCGAATGGCGGGGCGCGCCTTCGCCGGAAGGCATCGTCTTCAGCGTGATCGCCAGCCAGTTCAAGACCAGTGCCGGCAATGCCACCACCGATTTTCGCACCCAGCTGTCCACCTTTGGCGACAAGGTGCGCTTCCATGGCTGCAGCGCCAGTCGCTGGGAGATGAACAACCAGATCTATCTGCCGCTCAAGGGCCAGTACCGCATGGCCGGGCTGGACGAGCGCTATGGCGAATACTTCGTCGCCCAGCCCACCCGCCAGGACCTGGAGTGGGTGGCCATGAACACCCGCGTTCACTATCGCCTCTGCCGCCTGCGCGAGATCCTGTCCGCCGAGGACCTGCAGGGCCTGCGCTGGGTGTTGCAGGCGGCGGAGGCCGACTAGCCCGGACTAGTCGAAGCGGGTGATGACGGTCACCCCGGTGCCTTCGAACCTGTCCATGTGCATCAGCGCCGCGCCGGATTCGGCCAGGCTGATCTCGCGGCCGATCAGTTTCTCCGGCGCCAGGGTGCCCTGGCGCAGCATGGCCATCAGCACGTCGTAGCGATGGGCCTGCATGCCGTGGCTGCCGAGGATCTCCAGTTCCCGGGCGATCACCAGGTTCATCGGCAGCGCCGGGGTCGCCTGGTCACCCAGCAGCAGTCCGACCTGGACGTGCTTGCCGCGCTTGCGCAGGCAGGCGATGGAATTGCAGCAGGTGATGGGATGGCCGAGGGCATCGAGGGAGAGGTGCGCACCGCCGCCGGTCAGTTCTTGCACCGCCTCGGGCACGCTGGCCACCTGGGTGGCATCGATCGTCGCCACCGCGCCGAGGCGACGCGCCAGGGCCAGCTTGTCGGCGGTGATGTCGATGGCCACCACCTGGGCGCCCAGGGCGCGGGCGATCATGATCGCCGAGAGGCCGACGCCACCGCAGCCGTGCACCGCGACCCACTGGCCGGCGCTGACCCGGCCCTGATCGACCACCGCGCGAAAGGCCGTCACGAAACGGCAGCCCAGGCTGGCCGCGGTGGCGAAGTCCAGTTGCTCGGGCAGGGCGACCAGATTGAGATCGGCCTGGTGGATGCCGACGTACTGGGCGAAGGATCCCCAGTGAGTGAAGCCGGGCTGGAACTGGTGATCGCAGACCTGCTGGTGGCCGGCATGGCACTGCGGACAGGCGCCGCAGCCACCGACGAAGGGCACCGTCACCCGGTCGCCGACGCGCCAGAGGGTCACGTCCCTGCCCACCGCCTCGACCACGCCGGCCAGTTCGTGGCCCGGCACATGGGGCAATTCGATGTCGCTGTCATGGCCGACCCAGCCGTGCCAGTCACTGCGGCAGACGCCGGTGGCCATGACCCTGAGCACCACGCCATGGGCTTCGGGAGTGGGGTCCGGCACCGTGCACAGGCGGGGTGGCGCGGAAAAGGCTTCGTAGACGACGGCTTTCATGGCGGGACCTCGGGCGGGATGACGACTCCAGTATGGCAAGTCGCGCAGCGTTAGCCTGTCTGCCAGCCGGTACCTTGCCGCTCGGCTAGCCCGCCAGCGCCTGCAGGCCCTGCCAGGTGGCCGGTGCCTCCCCGGCCAGCGCCTGCACCAGGGCGGCCTTGAGTCGGCAATCGGGCAGGGCGCGATGGGTTTCCTGGACCACGACGCCCTGCTGGCGGGCGGCCATGGCCAGGGACTTGCGGCGCCAGCCATCCTGGCTGCGGCTGTCCAGACTCGGCTCCTGCCAGAAGTGCGCATAGAGCTGCATCAGGCAGTGCAGGCGGGTGCCATCCACCAGTTGCACCGGCGGCGTCTCGCGCTCCAGTTCCGGCGGCAGGGCCTGGCCGTGGAGGCGGGCATTGTGCGCCAGCAGGCGATAGTCGAAGGCCATGCCATAGGCCAGCACGGTGCGGCCCCGCAGCAGCGGCCAGAGGGTGGCGAACACCTCGGGAAAGCGCGGCGCCTGGGCCAGGTGGGCGTCGGTCAGGCCGTGGATCAGGGTCGCCTCGCGCGGTACGGCGATGCCTGGGCGGACCAGGGTATCGAGCAGCACCCGGCCACTGAGGGTCATGACCGCCACCTCGATCAGCTGGGCATCCTCGCCCAGGCCGGTCGCCTCGGTATCCAGCACCAGGACGTCCTGTTCCAGCCAGCGACGCGCCTGCTCGCGCACGCGCGCTTGCTGGGCGTTGTAGCGGGGTGCGGCAGCGGTGGGAAACGACGACGACAACGGATTCATGACACGGCCTGACAACTGAAAGCTAGGGTGCGCCCAGGCGCCGAACAGTCGGCTCTACGACGGGTGTGGGCATTCGATGCAAGATCATCGCCACAGGACACAGGCTATTCGGCGGGGGCGACGAGCGGACCACCGGGCGCGCCGAGGTCGCCTGTATCGGCTGGCCTTGCGAGAATGGGTCTTTCATCCATGTCGAGGAGCGCCACCGCTTTGGCCGCCGTCCAGGGTTTCTTGCTGACACGCCTCTGGCGCGAGACTTCCACCGGGATGGAGCTGGTGTTCTGGTTCGCCACCGACAGCGGTCCGCACCAGCTGCGGGTGCCGGGGCAACAGGCGGTGGCCTTTGCCCCGGCCGCACGACGGGCGGACATAGAGCGCCTGCTGCCGGCCGGGGTGGAGATCCGCGAGCTGGCGCTGCAGGACTTCCAGCGGCGCCCCGTCCTGGGGCTCTATGCGCCGCGCTATCGCACCCTACGCGAACTGGAGCAGCGCCTCCCCGCCGCCGGCATCGACGTCTACGAGACGGATATCGCCCCGGCGGATCGCTTTCTCATGGAGCGCTTCATCACCGCGCCGGTGACGCTGCCCACCGCCGACGGCGCGCCCTTGCGGCCGGATCCCGACTACCGCCCCACGCTGCGCACCCTGTCGCTGGATATCGAGACCAGCGAGCGCGGCGAGCTCTACAGCATCGGCCTGCACGGCTGCGGCCAGCGCCAGGTGTACATGCTCGGCCCGCCTACCGGGGAAGATGCCGCGGTGGACTTCGACCTGGAATATGTCGCCGACCGCGCCACCCTGCTCGAACGCCTCAATGCCTGGATGGCGCGTCATGATCCCGACGTCATCATCGGCTGGAACGTGCTGCAATTCGACATCCGCGTGCTCCACGAGCACGCGCGCAAACTGGGCGTGACCCTGCACCTGGGCCGCGGCGCCGTCGAGGACGATCGCTACGAACCCGGCGGCCAGGGCCGGCCCTTCCACGCCCTACTGGCCGGGCGGCCGATCATCGATGGGGTGGAGGCGCTCAAGTCGGCGACCTGGGTGTTTCCCTCCTACAGCCTGGAGAACGTCAGCCGCACCCTGCTGGGCGAGGGCAAGGCCATCGACAATCCCCACGACCGCATGGCCTCGATCAATCGCATGTTCGCCGGCGAGAAGAGCGCCCTGGCGCGCTACAACCTGGTGGACGGCGAGCTGGTCACCCGCATCTTCGAGAAGACCGGCCTGCTGCGCTTCCTGCTGGAGCGGGCCAGCGTCACCGGCTTGCCGCTGGAGCGGCATGGCGCCTCCATCGCCGCCTTCTACCACCTCTATCTGCCGCTGATGCACCGCCAGGGTTTCGTCGCGCCCAATCTCGGCGCCCAGCCGCCCGAGGCCAGCCCGGGCGGCTTCGTCATGGATTCGCGGCCCGGGCTCTACGACTCGGTGCTGGTGCTGGATTACAAGAGTCTCTATCCCTCGCTGATCCGCACCTTTCTCATCGATCCGGTGGGCCTGGTGGAGGGCCTGGCGCTGCCCGAGGCGGAGACGGTACCGGGCTTTCGCGGCGCGCGCTTCCATCGCACCCGGCACTGCCTGCCGGAGATGGTGGCGCGGGTCTGGGAGGGGCGCGATGCGGCCAAGCGCGCCGGCAATGCGCCCCTGGCCCAGGCGCTGAAGATCATCATGAACAGCTTCTATGGCGTGCTGGGCACCCCGCACTGCCGCTTCTTCGATCACCGCCTGGCCTCGTCCATCACCCTGCGCGGTCATGCGGTGATGCACCAGACCCGCGAGCTGATCGAGGCGCGTGGCCATCGGGTGATCTATGGCGACACCGATTCCACCTTCGTCTGGCTCGGCCGCGCTCACCAAGAGGCCGAGGCCGAGCGCATCGGTCGCGACCTGGTGGCGGCGGTCAACGCCTACTGGCGCGCGCAGCTGCAGACCGAGCTGGGGCTGGAAAGCCACCTGGAGCTGCAATACGAGACCCACTTCAGCCGCTTTCTCATGCCCACCATCCGCGGCGCGGAGGAGGGCAGCAAGAAAAGATACGCCGGGCTGCGACCCGGGACGGACGGTCAGCCGGAACTGGTGTTCAAGGGCCTGGAGACGGTACGCAGTGACTGGTCGCCGCTGGCCCAGCGCTTCCAGCGCGAGCTCTACCTGCGCATCTTCACCGGCGAGCCCCATGAGGACTATGTGCGCGACTTCGTCGCCCGTACCCGCGCCGGCGACTTCGACGACCTGCTGGTCTATCGCAAGCGCCTGCGCCGGCCGCTGGAGGAATACCAGAGCAACCTCTCGCCGCAGGTCCGCGCGGCGCGCCTGCTGGAGGCGGAAGGCGCCCGCCTGGGACGCCGCAGCCGCTTTCGCCGTGGCGGCTGGATCAGCTACCTGATCACCACCGCCGGCGCCGAACCGGTCGAGTTGCCCCATGCGCCGCCGGACTACGACCACTACGTGCAGCGCCAGCTGGCCCCTGTGGCCGACGCCATCCTGCCCTTCGTCGGCGACCGCTTCGACCGGCTGTTGGATCAGCAGATGGGGTTGTTCTAGGGGGGCTGGAGTGATGTTGCCGCGTAGGGCGGATAACGGCGCAACTCATCCACGCGTAGTTTCCGGTGTGGCCACTCGCGTAGCCTGGAACACCCTCCCTCACCCCAGCCCTCTTTCGCAGGCGGGAGAGGGGGCGGATCGGCGTGGGTGGTGGGTCCTGCGTAGGGTGGATGACGGCGCAGCCTCATCCACGCGTAGTTTCCGGCGGGGCCAATCGCGTAGCTTGGAGCACTCTCACCCCAGCCCTCTCCCGCAGGCGGGAGAGGGGGCGGATCGGCATGGGTAGTGGGTTCGGCGTAGGGTGGATAACGGCGCAGCCTTATCCACGCGTGCTTCCTGACGTGGCCACTCGCGCCGCCTGAAGCACCCTCACCCCCGCCCTCTCCCGCAGGCGGGAGAGGGGGCGAATCGGCGTGGGGGGTGGGTCCTGCGTAGGGTGGATGACGGCGCAGCCTCATCCACGCGTAGTTTCCGGTGTAGCCAATGGCCGAGCGTGGGACACCCTCACCCCGCCCCTTTCCCGCGTTTCGCTCGCACTTGCCCGACGCTCGTCAGTCCCATTCAGGCGGTACACCCCGATCCACGCCTTCTTGCGGCAGGATGAGGGCCGCCCCTTTGGCGTGCGCTCGTTATACTCGGCCGGCGGCAGGCCTTTTCCGGGCGAAAGGGAGGAGGGCCTGGCTGGATCGGTGCAGGTGCGGCGATCACGATTTCTTGCGGATTTTCTGACGGCGGATAGATGAGCAAACAGGCAGATGTGGCCAAACCCAACAGTTCCAAGCACCTGACCCCCAGTGATCTGCCGTTTCCGGTGGTGGGAATCGGGGCTTCCGCCGGGGGGATCCAGGCCCTGCTGCGCTTCTTCGAAGCCCTGCCGGCCGACTGCGGCATGGCCTTCGTGGTGGTGATGCACCTGTCGCGGGAACACCAGAGCAACCTTGACCAGATCCTGCAGCGCGCTACCCGCCTGCCGGTGCATCAGGTCACCCAGCCGGTGCCCATCCAGGCCGAGCATGTCTATGTGATTCCGCCAGGCCATGACCTGACCATGAACGATGGCTATCTGCGCCTGAGTCCAGCGGAACGCCCCCAGGGCGATCATGTGGCGGTGGATCTGTTCTTTCGCACCCTGGCCGATGTGCACCGGACCCATGCCGTGGCCATCGTCCTCTCGGGCAACGGCGCCGATGGTGCCGTGGGCCTGGGGCGGATCAAGGAGCAGGGCGGGGTGACCCTGGCCCAGGCGCCGGAAGATGCCGAATTCGACTCCATGCCCAGCAGCGCCATCGCCGCGGGCGCCGTGGATTTCATCCTGCCCGTGGTGGAGATGCCGCAGAAGCTGCTGGAACTGGCCACCACCATCAGCAGCCTGAGCCAGAGCGAATTGCGCCAGCTGGACTATGAGTCCCGGGTGCCCGGTCCGTCCAGCAAGGCCATGCAGCTGGCGCTACGCGACATCCTCACCCTGCTGCGCACCCGCACCGGACACAATTTCAAGCAGTACAAGACCGCCACGGTGCTGCGCCGGGTGGAGCGGCGCATGCAGGTCAACGCCATCGCCGACATGCCGGCCTATGCCGGCTTTCTCCATGAGCATCCGGAAGAGACGCCGGCGCTGCTCAAGGACATGCTCATCGGCGTGACCAACTTCTTTCGCGATCGCGAGGCCTTCGAGGCCCTGGAACGCGATGTCATTCCGGAGTTGTTCGAGCACCTGCCGGTCAACGAAGACGACCAGGAATTGCGCGTCTGGAGCGCCGCCTGTTCCAGTGGCGAGGAAGCCTATTCGCTGGCCATGCTGCTGACCGAACAGGCCGAGTTGCGCCAGTCCGGCGCCCGGCTGCAGGTGTTCGCCACCGATCTCGACGAGCATGCCCTGGCGGTGGCCCGGCATGGCGTCTATCCGGGCTCCATCGTCACCGACGTCGCCCCCGCGCGCCTGCGCCAGCACCTGCTCAAGGAGCAGAATCAGTACCGGGTGAAAAAGGAGCTGCGCGAGAAGGTGCTGTTCGCCCAGCACAACCTGCTCAGCGATCCGCCGTTTTCCCGCCTGGATCTCATCAGCTGCCGCAACCTGCTGATCTATCTGGATCGCGAGGTGCAGGCCGAGATCCTGCACACCTTCCATTTCGCCCTCAAGCCGGGTGGCTATCTGTTCCTCGGCAGCTCCGAGTCGGCCGACGTGCAGAGCAGTCTGTTCGCCACGGTGGACAAGAAGAACCGCATCTACCGCGCCAAGCACACCACCAGCGTGGTGCGGCCCACGCCGCTGCTCAACCTCAATCCGGGCATGCACAGCGTGCGCCTGCCGCCGCACCAGGTCGGCCGGCGCAAGAAGGTCTCCTTCGCCGAGGTGCATCAGCGGGTACTGGAGCAGTACGCGCCGCCGAGCATCATCGTCGACCGCGAATCCAATATCGTGCACATGTCCGAGCGGGCCGGGCGCTTTCTGCGCTACGTCGGCGGCGAGCCCAGCTACAGCCTGCCAGCGCTGGTGCTGGAGGAACTGCGCCTGGAGCTGCGTACGGCACTGTTCCAGGCGTTGCAGAGCAACAAGAGCGTCGAGGCGCGTCGCGTGCATATCCAGCGCGACGACCGCAGCTACTACATCAACATGGTGGTGCGCCCCTTCCGCGACAGCGACACCAGTACCGACTACATGCTGGTGCTCTTCGATGAAGTCGAAGACGTCATGAGCACCGACGCCGGCGGCGATCACACCGAGGCCAAGGACAGCGTGCTCACCCAGCTGGAGGCCGAGCTGCAGCGCACCAAGGAGCAGTTGCAGCTGACCATCGAGCAGTCCGAGACCTCTACCGAGGAGCTCAAGGCGTCCAACGAAGAGCTGCAGGCGATCAACGAGGAATTGCGGTCGGCCACCGAGGAACTGGAGACCAGCAAGGAAGAACTGCAATCGATCAACGAGGAACTGATCACCGTCAACTACGAGCTCAAGTCCAAGATCGAGGAAACCGGCAAGATCAACGACGATCTGCAGAACCTCATCACCTCCACCGACATCGCCACGGTGTTCGTCGATCGCGGCATGCGCATCAAGAGATTCACCCCGCGCGCGGTGAGCATCTTCAACATGATCGTCAGCGATACCGGGCGTTCGCTGCTCGACATCACCCATCGGCTGGACTATCCCGAGCTGGCCGCCGACGCCAACCAGGTCTTCGAATCGCTCCGGCTGATCGAGCGCGAGGTGCGCAGCCAGGACGAGCGCTGGTATTTGGCGCGACTGCTGCCCTATCGCACCGCCGAGGATCGCATCGAGGGCGCGGTGCTGACCTTCATCGACATCACCGACCGGCGCCTGGCCCAGGATCGCGCCCGCGCCGGCGAGGAAAACATGCGCCTGGTGGCGCAGAACATCCAGGACTACGCCATCGTCACCCTGGATGCCGCCGGCATCATCAACAGCTGGAACGGCGGGGCCACCCGGCTGTTCGGCTACAGCGAGCGCGAGGCCCTGGGCCAGCCAATGGGCCTGATCTTCACCCCGGAAGACGTCGCCGCCCAGGTACCGGACGCCGAGATGCGCCAGGCCCGGGAAGCGGGCGTCGCCCACGACGAACGCTGGCTGAGACGCAAGGACGGCAGCCGGTTGTACTGCACCGGGGTGCTCAGCCGTATGAGCAACGCCTCTGGCGGTGAGGGCTACGCCAAGATCGCCCGGGATGCCACCGCCGATCACGTACGCGCCAGTGAAACGGCCAACCACCTGGCTCAGAGTCAGGCGCTGGGCAAGCTCAAGGACGAGTTCTTCGCGGTGATGTCCCATGAACTCAAGCACCCGCTCAATCTCATCCAGCTCAACAGCGAGCTGCTGACCCGTTCGCCGGTGCTGCGCGAGGTACCCCTGGCGCGCCGTGCTACCGAGGCCATTCAGCGCGCGGTGCGCAGCCAGGCGCAGATCATCGATGACCTGCTCGACCTGTCGCGCATCCGTACCGGCAAGCTCAAGCTGGAGCGCCGGAGTCTGGACCTGGCCCAGCAGCTGCGCGAGATCGCCGACGTGATTCGTCCGCTGGCAGGCGAGGTGGAGGTGAGTTGCACCCGGCTGCCGGAGACGCCGCTGCATGTCCAGGCGGATGCCACCCGCATTGGCCAGATCGTCTGGAATCTGCTCAACAACGCCATCAAGTTCACCCCGGCCGGCGGCCAGGTGGAGATCAGCCTGGGGGTGGACGGCGACGAGGCGCGGCTGGACGTCACCGATACCGGGCAGGGCATAGCAGCGGATTTCCTGCCGCGGGTGTTCGACATGTTCGGCCAGGCGGAAATGAAATACACCGCTCGCGCCCAGCATGGCCTGGGCATCGGCCTGGCGCTGGTCAAGCAGCTGGTGGAGGCCCATGGCGGGCGCATCGAAGCCCATTCCGAGGGCCTTGGCCTGGGCGCGCGCTTCAGCGTCTGGCTGCCGCTGTGCCAGG
This sequence comes from Pseudomonas sp. HR1, assembly GCF_030175875.1. Classification (NCBI taxonomy): domain Bacteria; kingdom Pseudomonadati; phylum Pseudomonadota; class Gammaproteobacteria; order Pseudomonadales; family Pseudomonadaceae; genus Pseudomonas; species Pseudomonas sp. HR1. The sequence goes on along the minus strand of NZ_JASNRF010000001.1, from coordinate 239,246 downwards.
ATGACGAACGCCAGCTGGACGAGGCGCAGGCGGAAGGCCATTCCGTCGTCGGGCTGCGGGTGCTGCTGGTGGACGACTCCCCCGATATCGTCGAGACCCTGCAACTGCTGCTCGAAGAGGAGGGCATCCTGGTCACCGCCGCGACCGACTCCCAGAGCGGCCTGGCGCTGGCCCAGGCGCAGGATTTCGACGTCATCCTCTCCGACATCGGCATGCCGGAGATGGACGGCCACGAATTCCTGCGCCAGATACGGGCGGGCGATCGCAATGTCGGCACGCCGGCGGTGGCGCTGTCCGGCTACGGCACCCGGCTGGACATCGACAAGGCACGGGCGGCGGGTTTCGCCCGGCATCTGAACAAGCCGGTCAGTTTCGAGGCGCTGATCGCCATCCTGCAGGAGCTGCAGGCGTCCGGTTGAGGGCGCGCGGACGGTAGCTTAGTCAGACGATTCGCGGCACACTCGGGAGCCATCGGGGCGCCCGCCCAACCGGGCCGGCGGCCCCGTTTCCCGCCAGAGGAGCGCCGCGATGACTCGTCTCACCGCCAAGGATTTCTCGCCCGAACTGCTCGAGCTCTACGACTTCTATGTGCACGGTCGCATCAGCCGCCGCGACTTCCTCGACCGCGCCGGCGCCTGCGCCGCGGTGCTGGGGCTGTCGGCCACCGGGGTGCTGGCGGCCCTGACGCCCAACTATGCCCTGGCCACCCAGGTCGAGTTCACCGATCCGGACATCATCGCCGAATACGTCTACTACCCCTCGCCCAAGGGCCATGGCCGCGTCCGTGGCTATCTGGTGCGCCCGGCCAAGGCCAGCGGCAAGGTGCCGGCGGTGGTGGTGGTCCACGAGAATCGCGGCCTCAATCCCTATATCGAAGACGTCGCCCGGCGCCTGGCCAAGGCCGGCTACCTGGCCCTGGCGCCGGATGGCCTGACCGCCATGGGCGGCTATCCCGGCAACGACGACAAGGGTCGCGAACTGCAGCAGCAGGTCGATCCGGAAAGGCTGATGAACGATTTCTTCGCCGCCGTGGAAACCCTGATGGGCCACGAATTCAGCACCGGCAAGGTCGGCATCACCGGCTTCTGCTATGGCGGCGGGGTGGCCAACGCGGCCGCCGTGGCCTACCCGGAACTGGCTGCCGCCGTGCCCTTCTATGGACGTCAGCCGCGCGCCGAGGAGGTGGCCGCGATCAAGGCGCCGCTGCTGATCCACTACGCCGAGAACGATCCGCGCATCAACGAGGGCGCCGCCGCCTACGAAGCGGCGCTCCAGGCGGCCGGCAAGACCTATGAGGTGCATCGCTATGCCGGCACCAACCATGGCTTCCACAACGATTCCACCCCGCGCTACGACGAAGCCGCCGCGCGCCTGGCCTGGGACCGCACCCTGGGCTGGTTCGGCCGCTATCTCGCCTAGGCACCTGACGGAGACCTCTGATGCCGCAACTGCGTATCCCCGCCGTCTACATGCGTGGCGGTTCCAGCAAGGGCGTGTTCTTTCATGCCCGCGACCTGCCGCCGGCCGGTCCGGCGCGCGATGCGCTGCTGCTGCGGGTGATCGGCAGCCCCGATCCCTACGGCAAGCAGATCGACGGCCTGGGCGGGGCCACCTCCAGCACCAGCAAGGTGGTGGTGATCGCGCCGTCCTGCCGCCCGGACTGTGACGTCGACTATCTGTTCGGCGCCCCGGCCATCGAGGTCCCGGTGATCGACTGGTCGGGTAACTGCGGCAATCTCAGCGCTGCCGTCGGCCCCTTCGCCATCAGCGAGGGCCTGGTCCAGGCGCCGCGCGAAGGCCTGGCCAGGGTGCGCATCTGGCAGGCCAACCTGGGCAAGCGCATCCTCGCCCACGTTCCCATGGCCAATGGCGAGGTGCAGGAGGAGGGCGATTTTCGCTTCGACGGCGTGGCCTTTCCGGCCGCCGAGGTGGTGCTCGACTTTCTCGATCCGGCGGGCAGCGACGGCAGTGTGCTGCCCACCGGGCGGGCGGTCGACGAACTGGACGTCCCGGGACTGGGCCGGCTGCCGGTGACCCTGCTCAATGCCGGTAATCCTACCGTCTTCGTGCGCGCCGAAACCCTGGGCCTGAGCGGCACCGAAACCCAGGCGCAGGTCAACGGCGATGGGCCGCTGCTGGCGCGCCTGGAGGCTCTGCGCGCGGCGGGCGCGGTGGCCATGGGGCTGGCCGCGACCGCCGCCCAGGCCACGGCGGAGCGGCCACATACGCCCAAGCTGTGCCTGATCGCCCCACCCCAGACCTACCGGGTGGCGGGTGGCAAGCAGGTCCAGGCCGAGGAACTCGACGTCATCGCGCGGATGATCTCCATGGGCAAGCTGCACCACGCCATCCCCGGCACCGGCGCGGTCGCCGTGGCGGTGGCCGCGGCGCTGCCGGGGACCCTGGTCCACACCCTGACCGGCGACCTGGACGGCCGCCAGGTCCGCATAGGCCATACCGCCGGCACCGTGGCGGTCGGCGCCCGGGCGCGCGAGGTCGGCGGCGTCTGGCAGGTGGAAAAGGCCAGCATGAGCCGCAGCGCCCGGCGCCTGATGGAAGGCTGGGTACGGGTACCGGCAGAGTAGGTTGGGTTGAGCGCAGCGAAGGCCAACAGCGGGGATACCTCCGCGCTGGAGCGCCCTCACCCCAACCCTCTCCCAGGGGGAGAGGGGGCGGTCGAGCCTGGCGCGGCGTGTGGTTCGGGCGTCTTGGCCAAGTCACCGTAGCGTGGAAAACCGCGCAGCGTTTTCCGCTGGGCAAGCCCTGCTCCATCCGTGGATAAGGCTGCGCCGTTATCCACACTACGGCCGAGATCGGCCGCGTAGGTTGGGTTGAGCGCAGCGAAGGCCAACGGAGGGATACCTCCGCGCTGGAGCGCCCTCACCCCAGCCCTCTCCCAGAGGGAGAGGGGGCGGTCAAGCCTGGCGCGACCGCTTCCCGTAGGAGCGGCCCATGGCCGCGATCCAGCCGATGTCCTGGCGTAGCGTGGAAAACCGCGCAGCGTTTTCCACTGGGCGAACCTTCCCGCCATTCGTGGATAAGGCTACGCCGTTATCCACACTACGGCCACGTAGGTTGGGTTGAGCGCAGCGAAGCCCAACGGAGGGGATACCTCTGCGCTGGAGCGCCTTCACCCCAGCCCTCTCCCAGGGGAGAGGGGCGGTCGAGCCTGGCGCGACCGCTTCCCGTAGGAGCGGCCCATGGCCGCGATCCAGCCGATGTCCTGGCGTAGCGTGGAAAACCGCGCAGCGTTTTCCACTGGGCGAACCTTCCCGCCATTCGTGGATAAGGCTACGCCGCTATCCACCCTACGCCTCCCAACCGCCCCCTCTCCCTCCGGGAGAGGGCTGGGGTGAGGGATGATCCACTCCGACGCTGACCTCAGGTCCCTTCGATCAGATCGCGGATGCGCACCGCCAGGGCGTCCATGGCGAAGGGCTTGGTCATCACGTGCATGCCGGGCTCCAGGTGGCCGTTGCCGACCACGGCGTTCTCGGCGTAGCCGGTGATGAACAGCACCTTGAGGCCTGGGCGGCGCTGGCGGGCGGCGTCGGCCATCTGGCGACCGTTCATGCCGCCGGGCAGGCCGACGTCGCTGATCAGCAGGTCGATGCGCACGTCGGATTCCAGCAGGCGCAAGCCGGAGCTGGCATCCGCCGCCTCCAGGGCGGCGTAGCCCAGTTCCTCCAGCACCTCCACCACCAGCATCCGTACCGTGGGTTCGTCATCCACCACCAGCACCGTCTCGCCGTGGCCCTGGCGTGGCAGGGTCGGCTGGCTGGCGGCGAGGTCGACGCCGGTGGCCGCTTCGCGATGGCGTGGCAGGAAGAGGGTGACGCTGGTGCCCTGATCGACCTGGGAATGGATGCGCGCCTGGCCGCCGGACTGGCGCACGAAACCGTAGATCATCGACAGGCCCAGCCCCGTGCCCACCCCGATCGGCTTGGTGGTGAAGAAGGGATCGAAGGCCTTGGCGATCACCTCGGGCGGCATGCCGCAGCCGTTGTCGGTCACCGAGAGGGCGATGTATTCGCCCGCTTCCAGGTCGCGGACCCGGGCCATGCGCGCATCCAGCGCCCGATTGGCGGTCTCGATGAAGATCCGACCGCCCTCGGGCATGGCGTCGCGGGCATTGATGCAGAGGTTGAGCAGGGCGTTTTCCAGTTGCGGCGGATCGACCAGGGTCGACCACAGCTCGCTGCTGGCCACCACTTCGATCTGGATCGCCGGACCCACCGTGCGACGGATCAGGTCTTCCATGCCGGCCACCAGGCGATTGACGTCGGTGGGCTTGGGATCCAGCGTCTGCCGCCGGGAAAAGGCCAGCAGCCGGTGGGTCAGGGCGGCGGCGCGGATGGCGGCGCCCTGGGCGGCGGTGGTGTAGCGCTCGAGATTGTTCAGCCGGCCCTGGCCGATGCGCACCGTGAGCAGATCCAGACTGCCGACGATGCCGGCGAGCAGGTTGTTGAAATCATGAGCCAGGCCGCCGGTGAGCTGGCCGACCGCTTCCATCTTCTGCGACTGGCGCAACTGCTCTTCCAGCAGCGCCTGGGTCTCCGCGGCGTCCCGTTCCCGGGTGATGTCGCGCCCGGCGCCGGTGAGGCGATCCTGTTCGGTGTCCATCGACAGCGTCCAGGACAGCCAGCGCCAGCTGCCGTCCGCCGCCAGCACGCGATTTTCCACCCGCGCCGGCAGGCCGCTGCGGCGCAGTTCGTCCAGTGCCACCAGCACCCCTGGCAGATCGTCGGGATGGATGAGTTCCCGGTAGGGGCGGCTGAGCAACTCGGCTTCGGAATAGCCCAGGCCGCGCGACCAGGAGGGACTCACCCGCAGGAGCTGCCCGTTGAAATCGGCGGTCAGCAGCAGATCCTCGCTGAGCGCCCAGAGCCGGTCGCGCTCGGCGGTGCGCGCCTGGACCTCCTGGCTGAGGCTGAGATTCTGCGCCTGGATCAGCGTCTGGGCGTCGCGCTGGGCGGTGACGTCCTGGGCGAAGACATAGAAGCCGTCCACCGCCCCGCGCGCATCGCGTCGCGGACGATAGTGGATGTCGGCGATGCGTCGCCGGCCGTCCGGCCAGGCCCAGGGCAGGTCCAGCCGCGCCGGGGTGCCGTCCAGGGCGGCCTGGATGGCCGGACGCCGGGCCGCGAACAGCTCCGGCGCGAAGACCTCGGCCATGCTGCGACCCAGGATGCTTTCCGGAGCGTCCTTGAACCACTTGGGCGCCTCGATGTTGGCGAAGCGATAGACAAGCTCGCGATCGACGAAGGCGATCAGGCAGGGCAGGGTGTCGGCCACCAGCCGCAGATTGAGTTCGCTGTCGCGCAGGGCGCGCTCAGCGGTCAGCCGCGCCGTCGCCGAGCGGGTGCGATTGGCGACCTCGCGGATGAATTGCACTTCGGCCGACGTCCAGCACCGCGGTTGGCTGGCGCTGACATAGAGCAGGGCGACGAAATGGCCGTGCTCGAACAGCGGGGTGCTGACGAAGGCGCGGGTGTCCAGCCGTTGCATGGCGGCGAGGTTGTGGCAGGTGCGGGCATCCTCGCGCACATCTTCGATGGCCACGGTCTCGCCGCGCTTGAAGTCCTCGATGCAGCTGCCATAGTCGCGGAAATTCAGGGTGCCCATCAGGCTTCCGGCGGCCGGGATCGTCCAGTCGCGTTCCACGCTGATGGTCTCGGCGTCGGCGTCCACCAGGCCGTAGCCCACCCGCTGGGCGTCCAGCAGGGTGCCCAGCACTGTGCAGGCCAGCTCGGTGACCGCCTCGATGTCGTTGAGGTGGCTGAAGCCTTCGCCCAGTTCTGCCAGGGCGCGGCGATAGCGCTCTTCGTCGCGGGTCGCCTGGGCGGCCTGCTCGCGTTCGGTGACATCCAGGAACAGCACCAGGAAGCTCTCCGCGCCGGCCTTGTGCGCATGACCTTCGTACCAGCGCCCGTTGGCCTGGAATTGCCGCACGTAGCTGAACGACTGGCCGGTATCCACCACCCGGGTGAAATCCTCCACCCAGAGGTCTTCGAGTTCGGGAAACAGGGTGCGGGCGGTCTGGCCGATCGCCTGCTCCGGGCTCAGGCCGAAGTGCGTGCACCAGGCTCGGTTGACCTGGTCATAGCGCCAGTCGCAGCCGCGACCTTGCTCATCGCGCAGAATGGTGCCGAGGATGAAGCCCTCGTCCAGTTGCTCGAACAGACCGCGCCAATAGCGCTCGCTTTCCGCCAGTTTCTGCTGCACCTCGCCCACGTGGCGCTGGCTGTCACGCAGGGCCTGGCCGGCCAGATGCTGGGGCGTACGGTCGCGCAGGATCTTGACGAAGCCGGTATGGCGGCCGGCGTCGTCGTGCAGCGGATGCATCTCGCCGCTGGCCCAGAAGCGGGTGCCGTCGCGTCGCAGGTGCCAGCGTTCGTCTTCGGCGCGACCGTCCTGCAGCGCCAACCGCATTTCCAGCGCGGCCCGGCCGATCTGGTTGTCTTCGGGGGTGAAGAAGCGCTCGACCGGCGCGCCGCGAATCTCTGCGGCGGTCCAGCCCAGCAGGCGTTCGGCGCCGCTGTTCCAGTCGGTGATCACCCCGGCCGGATCGAGCACGATCATGGCGAAATCAATGGCACCATCAAAGATCGCCAGACGCCGCTGGGCGTCCTGGGGCGGCAGCGCGGTGCACTGGTCGAGCGCGGCGCGGAGGCGACGGACTTCGGCCTGGAGTTCAGCGTGGGAGAGAGCGGATTCAGCCATGGGGTCGTTCGAACGCGTGAGCAGCGGAAGCGGACGGCGGTGACGTCCGGCGAGAGCCTTAGAGTAAGAGAGTCGGGCGATGGCTAGCGATCTGCCAGCACCTTTTTCCGACAGACAGGGAATTAAGTAGCCGTTACGGCATCAGACAAGTGCCGGCACCCGGCTGCCAGCCGCCCATCCGAGCCTTGTGATCCAATTCGAGAAATTTCGGTCTATTTAGTCGTACTAATGAAGTAGCGTTGCCATGACCGATGTAGTTTCTTCCGCTGCTGTTACCACTGTGCTGGTCGTCGAAGACGATCCGGTGCTGAGATCGCTGGCGACGGAGGTGTTCGAGATGGAAGGTTATGCCGTCCAGTCCTTCGATACCGCCGACGCCGCCTGGGGTTGGCTCGAGTCCGATCCCTTACCGCCCGATCTCCTGTTCACCGACGTGCGCATGCCGGGTCGGCTGGACGGACTCGCCCTGGCCAAACAGGTGCGTCAGCGCTTTCCACAATTGCCGATCCTGGTGTCCTCCGGCTATACCGGCCAGCAGTACGCCGAGCGCGAGGAGCGGGCGCTGTTCCTGCCCAAGCCCTGGACCATCGACCAGTTGCTCAAGGCCTGCGGCCAGCTGGGTGTCTAGCCCGCCGCCTGGCGCGCCCGTGCCAGGCGTACCGCCGAATCCACCTCGTCCAGCGTCCAGGGCTTCTGCAGGAAGATCACCTGCTCGGGCAGCGCCGTGGTGATCTCGTAGCCGTAGCCCGAGGTGATCACCATGGGCAGCGCGGGCCAGCGCTGCAACAGCATCTCCGCCAGTTCGCCGCCACGCAGCTGGCCGGGCATCAGGTGGTCGGTGATCACCAGCCCGGGGCTTTGCTGCTGCTGGAGCAGATGCACCAGGGCGTCGTCGGCGTTGTCGAAGCGAACACAGGTCCAGCCCAGTCGCTCTTCGAGGTGATTGCTCAGCAGTTCGGCGAGCAGCCCGTTGTCTTCGATGACGACGAGATAGGGGAGGGGAGCAGGCGAGGTCATCGGGACTTCCGGAACGCGATGAGACGATTCCGGAAGTCTAGCAGAGGCCTGCTGGGCTCAGTCTGGCTTTCGTCTGACCATTATCAGAACTCCAGGACGATCTTGCCGAAATGGCTGCCGTCCTTCTGGAAGGCGAAGGCCGCGGCGATCTCGTTCAGCGGGTAGCTGCGATCGATGACCGGCTTAATCCCGGTGCTTTCCAGGGCGCGAATCATCTCCTGCTGATGGCGACGACTGCCGACGATCAAACCCTGCAGTCGCTGGTGGCGGCGCATCAGGTTGGCGGTGGGGACCTGGCCCTCGACGCCGGTGAGCACCCCGATCAGCGCCAGGTGCCCATGGATGCGCGCGGCCTGGATGGACTGCGCCAGGGTCGCCGGACCGCCCACCTCCACCACGATGTCGACGCCACGGCCGCCGGTGATGGCCTGCACCTTGGCGCCCCATTCTGGCTCTTCACGGTAATTGATCAGGTGATCGGCGCCCAGGGCATAGGCGCGCTGCAGCTTTTCGTCCGAGGACGAGGTGGCGATCACCGTGGCGCCCATGGCCTTGGCCATCTGCAGGGCGAAGATGGAGACGCCGCCGGTCCCCATGACCAGCACGCTGTCACCGGCCTTGAGGCCACCGTCCACCACCAGGGCGCGCCAGGCGGTCAGCCCGGCGGTGGTCAGGGTCGCCGCCTCGGCATGGCTGTAGCCCTTGGGCGCGCGGGTGAAGGCGGTGGCTGGACGTACCACCACCTCGCAGGCGAAACCGTCGACGCCATCGCCGGGCGTGGTGGAAAAGTCATCGATGGGCGGCGCGCCGTCCAGCCAGTGGGGAAAGAAGGTCGAGACCACGTGATCGCCCACGGCGAATTCGCTGACCCCCGCGCCCACCGCCTCGACCACCCCGGCGCCATCGGACATGGGAATGCGCCCATCGGCGGTCGGCATCTTGCCCAGCACCACGCCCAGGTCATGGAAATTCAGCGAACTGGCCTTGATCCGCACCCGGATCTCGCCAGCCCCCGGCTGCCCGGGATCGGGCAGTTCGCAGGGCTCCAGCTGGTCCAGACCACCGGGTTTGCGTAGGCGTATGGCGTGCATGAGAAATCCTCCGGACTGTGGCGAGCAGGACGCTCGCGGGTCAGTAGAGGACCACGGCAGGGGGCGCAGGATTCCCGCCAGGGGACCTGCGCCCTGGACCTTACTTGATCGCCTTCTGCAGTTGCTGCAGCTGCTGGGTGCGGGTGTTGAGGCGGGCTTCGCCGCGTTCGGCGTCGACCTTCTTCAGCTCGGCTTCGGCCATGCGCAGCTTGATGGTCTGCATGGCGGTCTGGATGCGTTGCTGGGTCAGGTAGGCCAGCTGGTCGACGGTGCGCTCGTTCTCACCGTCCTTGTAGGCCTTGTCGGCCTTGGCCAGCCAGGTGCCGGCGTCCTTGGTTTCCAACGCCGCCAGCTGGGTGGCCTGGGGCTGGGATTCGAGGGCGGCGTAGTCGTTGCGCGCCTTTTCCAGGTTGGGGTTGGGCGGCGTGGCGCAGGCGGCCAGGGTGAGGGTCAGCGCCGACATCAGCGGGAGCAGAAAACGTTTACGCATGGTTTCGTCCTTCAAGAGAGCGGGCAGCCTTACTGCTGCACCTTTTTCTGTAGATTCTGTTGCAGCTGGAGGTTGATCTGACCTTCCTCACGGATCTGCTGGATGCTGTTCTGGGCATCCTGCAGCGCCGCCTGGGCCTTGGCGGCCTGGGTCTTGCGGGTCGCCAGACGGGCATCCCACTCGGCCTGCTCGGCCAGGCGCTTGGCCTCGTCGTACTTCTCGTTGGACAGGGCGGCCTGGGCCTGGGTCCACTTGTCCTGGGCCGACTTGGTCTCGATAGGGGCGAACTGGTTGCCGCCGCCGCTCACGGCTTCGTTGACGGCGGACTGGGTCACGGCCATCTGCGCGGTCGGCGGGTTGCCGGCGCAGCCCGCGAGCAGCAGACCGCCGCCCAGGACCAGGCTGGCGAGCAGCGCACGAGGCGCGGAGAACGAAGAGGCACGAGCGGGACCGGTTTTCATCCGAACATTCCTGGCAGGTCGCCCGGAATGGGCGACAGTGCCTTTGAGACGACGAAAACGCGGCGAGGTTCGCTGCAGAACCCCAGCCGAGGGCGGCTCGCTGCGGTCAGGCCCGTACCGCCTGGTACAGCGCGCGGATCAGATCCGACTGGGTGATGATGCCCACCAGGCGGCGCGAGCCGTCGATGATGGGGATGTGGCGGTGGCCGTTCTCGGAAAACACCGGCACCAGATCGATCAGCAGGCGGTCGGCGCTGGCCACCCGCACGGTACGGGTCATGATGTGGCCGACGCTGTTTTCCTCCTGGCGCGTGCGCGGGCGGACCAGCGATCTCAGGCGCCAGCCGAGGCCTTCGTGGACGTCCAGATCGATCTGCCGCATGAAGTCGGCGACGGTGACGATGCCCAGCAGATGACCCTGGCGATCCACCACCGGCAGCGCCTTGATGCGCCGGGCGCGCATCAGCGCCCAGGCTTGCTGCAGCGGCATCTCGGCGCGGGCCGTCACCGGTTCGTGGCTCATGACGTCGGCGCAGCGCAACTCGCCCATCTTGCGCTGGTAGGCGCGCGCCTCCACCTGTTCGAGCAATTCGGCGAGGTCGTCGCGGCTGATGTCCAGCACCTGGTTGTAGCGTGCCAGCACGGCGTCCAGGTCGGCGCGCTGCAGGCGCGTCTCGCCACTCGGCTCGGCCGGGCGTGGCACATGGGGCCAGGGGCGGCGGGTCAGGTTGTTGTAGAGCAGGCCGGCGCTCACCAGCAGCAGCGAATCCAGCGCCACCGGACTCCAGGCATAGCTGAAGTCCTGGGCGCCGATCAGCACCATCAGCAGCGCCGAGGCGCCACCCGGCGGGTGCAGGCAGCGCAGGGTGAACATGGCGGCGATGGCGAGGGCGACCGCCACGGCGGCGGCCAGGTTGGCCTCGGGAATCCACAGCGCGCAGGCGATGCCGATCAGCGCCGACAGGGTGTTGCCGCCCACCACCGACCAGGGCTGCGCCAGCGGACTGGAGGGCAGGGCGAACACCAGTACGGCGCTGGCGCCCAGCGGCGCCACCAGCGCCAGCGCCAGGGCGCCATGCTGATGCACCGGCTGGCCTTCCAGCCACCAGGCGGCGAGCAGGGCCGCGAGCAGGATGCCGAGGCCGGCGCCGAGGCTGGCGCGCAGCCGCTCGCGTCCGTCGATGGGCAGCGGCGCCGGCCAGAAGGCGCGCAGGCCCTGGACCAGGCGGGCGAAGAGAGACGGCGAAGGCGACGGCGTAAGGGGTTCCTGGGACATGGGAAAGGCAGCTGCTGGGCAGAACGAGGGCGCTGATGGTCCCTCCTGGGCGCAGCCCTGGCAAGACCGGCGCGGCGCGCTCGGCGCCCGGGTCGACGGCCAGGCGGCGACCCAGAGCGGCTGCCGTCTCCAGGCGATTTTCTGCTGCGACCGCCGGGGCTGCCGTAGTAGGATCATCGGCTGGGTGTCGCCGCAGCCACGCGGTAGGACAGGTTGAATCGAGCGCAGGTCGGGCCGCCGCGCGGAGTACGGCTGCCCATGAACTCTCCCCTTTCTCCGGCCAGGGCCCTGGCCTATCTCAATCGCTTCGTCGCGGCCGAAGCGGCCGGTGGTGTCGTGCTGATGGTGGCCGCCGCCATCGCCCTGATCGTCGCCAACTCGCCGCTGGCCGAGGGCTATTTCGCCAGTCTGCACTGGTACGTCGGTGGCCTTTCGCTCGGTCACTGGATCAACGACGGCCTGATGGCCATCTTCTTCCTGCTGGTGGGGCTGGAGATCAAGCGCGAGATGGCGGTCGGCCAACTCGCCAGCTGGGGCGATCGCGCCCTGCCGGGGCTCGCCGCCCTGGGCGGCATGCTGGTGCCGGCACTGCTCTATGCCCTGGTCAATCGCCACGATCCCCAGACCCTCTCGGGTTGGGCGATTCCCGCCGCCACCGACATCGCCTTCGCCCTGGGCGTGCTGTCGCTGCTGGGTTCGCGGGTGCCGGTGTCGCTCAAGGTGTTTCTCTCCGCCCTGGCGATCCTCGATGACCTCGGCGCCGTGCTGATCATCGCGCTGTTCTACACCAGCGACCTCTCCAGCAGCATGCTGCTGGCCGCGGCCGGTCTGGTGGCGGTGCTGTTCGTGCTCAATCGCCTCAAGGTCACCGCCCTGTTGCCCTATCTGCTGGTGGGGGCGCTGCTATGGTTCTGCATGCTGCGTTCGGGCATCCATGCGACCCTGGCCGGGGTGATCCTGGCGCTGTTCATTCCCCTGGGCGACACCGAGGCCGACGACGCCTCGCCGCTGCTCAAGCTGGAGTCCGCGCTGCATCCCTGGGTGGCCTTCCTGATCGTGCCGCTGTTCGGCTTCGCCAATGCCGGGGTCTCCCTGGCCGGGATGTCACCGGCCAATCTGCTGGATCCGGTGCCCCTGGGCGTGACCCTGGGGCTGTTCCTTGGCAAGCAGATCGGGATTTCCCTGATGGCGGTGCTGGCCATCCGCAGCGGTCTGGCGCGGCTGCCCGAGGGTGCCAGCTGGCTGCAGCTCTATGGCGTGGCGCTGCTCTGCGGCATTGGCTTTACCATGAGCCTGTTCATCGGCGCCCTGGCCTTTCCGGGGGCGCCCTTCCTGGTCGACGAGGTCAAGATCGGCGTGCTGCTGGGGTCGCTGCTGTCGGCCCTGGCGGGCGTTGCCGTCCTGCTCCTCGCCGCCCCTCGCCGTTGAGAGGAGTCTGAGATGCCCTATGCGCTGTTCGCGGTGATGTTTGGCGGTGCCCTCGGCAGCGCCTGTCGCTGGTGGGTCGGTCTGCGGCTGAATGCGCTGTTTCCGCTGCTGCCCCTGGGCACGCTGCTGGTCAATCTGGTCGGTGGCTTCGTGATCGGCCTGGCGCTGGGGCTGTTCTCCCGTTATCCGGGGCTGGAAGCCCAGTGGCGCCTGCTGCTGGTGACCGGCTTCTGCGGCGGCTTCACCACCTTCTCGACCTTTTCCGCCGAGGTGGTGGGGCTGCTGCAGAGCGGCCGCCTGGGCTGGGCGGCGCTCACCGTGACCATCCATGTGCTGGGCTCGCTGCTGCTGACCCTGGCCGGTTTCGCCCTGGCCGGTCGCCTCGGCTGAGACGCCCGGCCAGCTGGCCTCAGGCCGGCGCCGCCGGGGCCTGGCGCCGCGGCTTGAATCTCAGCGCCGGCGCCTCGATCAGGTGCCAGGAGAGCACCGCGAACCCCAGGGTCAGGACATAGCTCACCAGCAGGAAACCGGGCAGCGAGAAGCTGTCGGGAAACCAGTGCATGAGCAGTTGCTGGACCGGGAAGTTGAACAGGTAGAGGCCGTAGGAATAGTCGCCGAAGCGGCCGAAGCCATGCAGCACCGGTACCTGCACCTGGGCCAGGTAGATGATCACATAGGCCAGCGACACCAGGTGGATCACCGGCAGGACATGCCAGACGATGGCCGCCAGCGACAGCAGGCAGAGCGCCAGGGCGATCTCCAGGCGCCAGGGGATGCGCGGTCCCGCGAGTTGCAGCAGGGCGCCGGCGAAAAAGAACATGCCCAGGCTGAACACCTTGTGCAGCACGAAGCTGGCGATGCCCATCTGCGGCAGCAGCAGGAAGTTGCCCAGCACCAGCACCACCAGGGTGGCCATGACCACCGAGCGGGTCAGCAGCCCCAGCACCCCGATGATCAGCAGCGACAGGTACATGAACACCTCGTAGGGCAGGGTCCAGTAGCTGCCGTTCACCGTGTCCGGAAAGGGATTGCCGGTGAAGACGCCGGGCAGTTCGAAGCGCGTCATCAAGAGGATGTTCTTGAAGAAGCCCAGGGTCTGACGATCGCTGAAGTAGGCGCTCGTTTCCCGGCTGGTGGCCAGCCAGCCCACCACCAGCACCGAGAACAGCACCGAGACGATCAGCGCCGGAAAGATCCGCAGGGCGCGCTTGAGCAGAAAGTCCAGGGGATTGCGACTGCGCTGGAAGGACGCCGTGATCAGGAAGCCGCTGATCACGAAGAACACATAGACGGCGATGTTGGCCGCGTCGGTGAAGCCGGTGAAGTTGAGGATCGGCTCGGCGCCGATATGCCCCGAGAGCCAGAAGCCGTGGCCGATCACCACGGTGGAGGCCGCGGCGAATCTCAGGAAATCGAAGTTGTTGCGTCCCTGGGGGACGTGGGCGGTAGTCATGTCTGCTCCTCGCAGCCGTGGCCCATGCCGCGGCCACCCTCCGGGAGCGGACTCCGGCTGGACGGCGACGCGAACGGCATCGGCAGAGACGCCCGTCATAAGACGCGCGCAGGCAAAGGCCGCTGCCGGCTGGGCCGGCAACGAAAGGACGACAGCCGACACGATCAGCGAGATCGGCCGGCCGGCGAGGGCAGGGGTGCTATGGGGGGCTGAGCGGCGCGAAAGCGGGCGTCATGCGCCAGGACTCCGGAAAAGCGGTACCGCACGCGGGAACGGGGGCGGCGAGACGCGCGCAGGCGAACGGGGTCTGGGGCCTCCCGGCCGCCCCGGTCATTGCGTGCGCCTCGCTCATCAGGCGCTGGCCTGCAGCGGCTGGTCGTGCACGTCTTGCGACTGTTCCAGGGCGAAGGGTTCCTGGGCGAAGTAGAGGGCGGCGCTCTGGCGGGCGTGATCGCCGAATTCATGGGGATGGCGCATGACGATCCGCTCGAAGGCGCCCGGCTCCAGGCCGTCTTCATAGAAGCCGTTGTGGCACTGCAGGATGCCCGAGGCGCAGACGCTGCGCTCGACCGCGGCGATCAGGCCGCCGGCCCTGAGGCTCTTGACGATGTTGTGCGGCAGCCGCTGGCGGCGGCGCAGGCTGGCGGCGGTGTCGCTGAGGGTATCGAGGATCTCGCTCTCGGCGGGCGTCAGCTTGCGTACGTCCAGCTTGGACTTCTGCACCAGGTAGCGACGGGAGAGCAGGCGGGCCTGGTCATTGAGGGCCTTGAGCACCGCGCCGCTGAGTTCACCCCGGGTGAACAGGCCGGTTTCCAGGGCGATCAGATAGGACCAATCGTTGATGAGCGGAATCTTGCTGATGTCACGTTCCATGTGAGTGCCTGCGTCCATTTAAGTTGGCTAATTGAGGATAGGACACCCTCAATGGTTCCAGATGGCCAGTATAAGGTGACGAGTGGCATGGAATTTGACGGTCCTGACAAGAATTGTCGGTTTTTTGTCGAAGTGGATCACGCCTTGGGGATGCAACCTCAACGTTGCGCTTGGGGTCCCTTGCTGGAGCCCTGGCGCGAGTCGGGTAACCCTTCGCAACGTCAGGTGATGAGATGAGTGACCCTGCAGCCGCTACGCCCCCCGCCGATCTCGAGTGTGATGTCGCCGTGATCGGGGCCGGAACCGCCGGCCTCGCCGCCGAACGCGCCGCCCGCCGCCAGGGCGCGCGCACCTTGCTGATCGACGACCGCTGGGCCGGCACCACCTGTGCCTCCGTGGGCTGCATGCCCTCCAAGCTGCTGATCGTCGCCGGGGAGGCTCATCATGCCGTCCGCCGCGCCGGCACCTTTGGCATCGAGGTGGGCAGCGTCGGCGTCGATGGCGCGGCGGTCATGGCGCGGGTGCGGCGCGAGCGCGATCATTTCGTCGCCGCCACCAAGGAGGGTTTCGCCAAGTTGCCCGAGGGCGTGGCCCAGCAGGCGACGGCGCGCTTCGTGGCGCCAGATCGCCTGCAACTTAGTAATGGTAAGACGATAAGCGCCCGTAGCGTGATCATCGCCACCGGCTCCTACCCCCTGGTACCGGAACCCTTCGACGCCCTCGGCGAGCGGGCGCTGACCAACGAGACGATCTTCGAACTCCCCGATCTGCCGCGTTCGCTGGCGGTGATCGGCACCGGTCCGGTGGGCCTGGAACTGGCCCAGGCCATGGCCCGCCTCGGCGTGGCCGTCACCCTGTTCGGCCAGGACGATGGCCTGGGCGCGCTGGAGGACCTGGAGGTCAAGGCCGAGTTGCGCAAGATCCTGGAACAGGACCTGACCCTGTACCTGAACGTCGAGGTGGATGCCCGGCGGGAGGGCGAGGGCGTGCGACTGTCCTGGTCCGGCGCGGCGAGCGGCGAGGGCGACTTCGACTACGTGCTGGTGGCCGCCGGACGACCGCCGCGGCTGAAGGGCCTGGGGCTGGAGACCACCGGCATCGAGCTGGACGACCATGGCACCCCGGTCTACGACCCCGAGACGATGCAGTGTGGCTCCTCGTCGATCTTTATCGCCGGCGATGCCGACCATGACCGGCCGATCCTCCACGAGGCCTCCGACGAGGGGGCCATCGCCGGGCACAATGCCGCCTGCTATCCCGAGGTCCGACCGACCCCGAGATCGCCGCTGTTTTCGCTGATCTTCACCGATCCGCCGGTGGCGGTGCTGGGCAGTCCGCCCGACCAGGGCAGTCTGATCGGCACCTCTTCCTACCACGACCAGGGCCGCGCCCGGGTCGAGGCGCGCAACCAGGGCATCGCCCGCTTCTATGCCGAACCGGGTACCGGCAAGCTGACCGGCGCGGCCATGGTCGGACCGGGCATGGACCATATCGGCCATCTGCTGGTGCTGGCGCTGATCCACGGCGAGACCGCCAGCTCGCTGCTGGACATGCCCTTCTACCACCCCACTCTCGAAGAGGGCCTCAAGAGCGGCCTGCGCGAGATCTGCAAGGCCGCCCACAGCAACCTGCGTGGCGATCGCGACCAGGGTTTGCCGTCCGGGGCTTGAGGAGGGGTATTCGATCCGCCAGTGGAAAAGGCTGCGCCGTTTTCCACGCTACGGTTTGGCTGAAGGCACCCTCAGCCCAACCCTCTCCCAGGGGAGAGGGGGCTGTCCGGCGTAGCAGGGAGGTTCAACGTCCGTAGGGTGGATAACGGCGCAGCCTTATCCACGCGTCCCGGAATCCCGGCCAACAAAAAGCCCCGGGGGATCACCCGCGGGGCTTCTGCTACCGCCAAACAGTCATCAGGCCTTGAAGCGCCGCACCAGGCCGTCCAGTTCGCCCGACAGCTGCGACAGGCGCGAGGAATCGCGGGTGGTGGACTGGGCCAGGCCTTCCACCTGCTGGGCGTCGTCGTGGATCTGGGCGATGTGGCGGTTGATGTCCTCGGCCACCTGGTGCTGTTCCTCGGCCGCCGCAGCGATCTGCAGGGCCTGGTCGCGGATCTCGTCCACCGACTGGCGGATGCCTTCGAAACTGCCACGCGCCTCGCTGATGGAGGCCACGCTGGTCTGCGACAGCTCCAGGCTGGTCTCGATCTGGCGGGTGACCTCCTGGGTGCGCCGCGCCAGGCTGCCGAGCAGGCCGTCGATCTCGCCGGTGGAGTCGGCGGTGCGCTTGGCCAGGGCCCGCACCTCGTCGGCCACCACGGCGAAGCCACGCCCCTGCTCACCGGCCCGCGCCGCTTCGATGGCGGCGTTGAGCGCCAGCAGGTTGGTCTGTTCGGCGATGCCGCGGATGGTGTCGAGGATGGTGTTGATGTTGTGGCTGTCCTGCTCCAGCACCGCCATGGCCTGGGCCGACTGGGCCAGGCTGCCGCTGAGCTGGTTGACGTTGCCGGTGGCCTTCTCGATCTGGCCGTAGCCTTCCTGCACCTTGTGATGACCGGCGTCGGCGGAGGCCGCGGCCTGGCTGCAGGAACGCGCGACCTCGTTGGAGGTGGCGACCATCTCGTTGAAGGCGGTGGAGACCAGCTCCACGGCTTCGCGCTGGCGCCCGGCCACTTCATTCATGCTGGCCGCCGCCTGGGTGGTGGTCTGCGAGGCCTGTTGCAGGTCGTTGGAGGCCTGGCCGATGCGCTGCACCAGCTGGCGGATGCTGGCGAGGAACTGGTTGAACCAGCCGGCCAGGGTGGCGGTTTCGTCCTTGCCCTGGACGCTGAGACTCTTGGTCAGATCGCCTTCGCCCTGGGCGATGGATTCGAGGCCGGCGGAGACGCCACGGATCGGCCGCACGATCATGCCGGCGAAGGCGGCGCCGAGCACGGCGAACAGCAGCGCCAGCACCGCGGTGATGCCGGCGATCTGCCAAGTCAGGGCGGTGGCCTTGCCCATGACTTCGCTGCGCTCGATCAGGCCGATGAATTTCCAGCCCAGATCCTTGGCCGGATAGACGTTGACCATGTAGTCGGTGCCGTTGAGATTGACCTCACCCAGGCCGCTCTGGATGCCGCTGAGGGTCTGGTAGGCGTCACCCAGCTCCTTGAGCTGCTTGAAGTTGTGCTTGGGGTCGCGCGGGTCGACCAGCACGTTGCCGCTGTCTTCCACCAGCAGCAGGTAGCCGCTCTGACCCAGGGTGATGCTCTTGACCAGATCGGTGAGCTGCTTGAGCGAGATGTCCAGGCCCACCACGCCGCGGACCTTGCCGCTGGCGTCTTCCATGGTCCGCACCACACCCATCAGCGAGACGTCGTCGGTGGCCCAGTAGTAGGCCGGGGTGCGCACCACCCTGCCGGGATTGTTCATGGCCGCCTGGTACCAGGGGCGCACGCGCGGATCGTAGTTGGCCAGCTTGGCGTCGTCCGGCCAGCTGACATAGCCGCCATCGGCCAGGCCGACCGACAGGTAGGCGGTGGTGGGGTGGGTCTTGGCGAAGCGGGTGAAATAGGCCAGCGCCTGCTGGCCGGCTTCCGGCTGCGGCAACTGGGCGGCGTCGGCGCCGCTGTAGTTCTTCAGGCCTTGCAGCGCGACGATGTTCGGCTCCTTGGCGAGGAAGTCGACGTTCTGCTGGATGCCGGAGAAAAACTGCTGGATGTTGCGATCGATCTGGCGGATTTCGCGCCCGCTGCCGTCGAGGAAATCGCCGGTGGCCTGGCTGCGCACGTTCATGATGACCACGCCCGCCACCAGGATCACCGGGAGGCAGGCGGTTACCGCGAAAAGCGAGGTGAGTTTCTGCTTGATGTTCATCGAAAGCCCCGGTCGCGCCCTGGCGCGAAGAATGACGGCGACATGCCTTCACTCTGCATCGGCCCGGATAAGTCCGACTTGATACGGGATGAGAAATTATTCCATTTGGTCCGTAACAAGCCGGAAAATCGCCGATCGGTCGGCTAACGACCCGCTATAACTCTTTCTTCAGATGACGTTCGATTTCTTCCAGGGACTTGCCGCGGGTCTCCGGCAGGCAGAAATAGACGAACAGCAGCGAACCCAGGTTGATGGCGGCGAAGACATAGAAGGTGTAGTTGCCGATGGCTTCCAGGGCCACCGGAAAGCTGAAGGCCACGGTGGCGTTGCACAGCCACTGCACGGCCACCGCCACCCCGGTCAGCAGGCCGCGGACCTGGTTGGGAAACAGCTCGGACATCAGCAGCCAGTAGACCGGCGCGATGCACATCTGCATGAACAACAGGAACACCAGGATGCAGGCCAGCGCCAGGTAGCTCTGGGTGAGGTCTGGCGGCAGCCACAGCAGCACGCTGCCCAGCGCCAGTTGCGCCACGACCACGATCACCAGGCCGATCAGCAGCAGGGTACGGCGTCCGGCGCGGCCGATGGCCCAGATGCCGAGCAGGGTGGCGATCACCGAGACCACGCCGTTGCCGATGGTGGCGGTCAGGGCCGCGCTGGTGCCCATGCCGGTGCTCTTGAGGATGATCGGCGTGTAGTACATGAAGGCGTTGACCCCGGTGAACTGGGCGACGAAGCCCAGGCCGATGCCCAGCAGAAGCAACTTGACCACCCAGCCCTGGCTCAGCAATTCGCGCAATGGCGGGCGATGCCTGGCCTGTTCCTCGCTCTCGCGCATCTCCTCGACCTCGCGCTGCACCTCCTCGGGGGTGTCGCGTAGGCGTTCCAGCACGGCTTCGGCTTCTTCGATCCGACCCTTGGCCGCCAGCCAGCGCGGCGAGGTGGGCAAGAGAAAGGTACCGGCGAACAGCAGGATGCCCGGCACCATGGCGATGGCCAGCATGTAGCGCCAGATGCCGTTGTCGTGCACCAGCCAGGCGAGCAGGGCGCTGAGCACATAGGCCAGCAGCTGACCGCTGACGATCATCAGTTCGTTGCGACTCACCAGGCGACCGCGGCGCTTGGGGCCGGCGATCTCGGCGATGAACACCGGCACCGTGGCCGACCCGCCGCCCACCGCCAGGCCGAGCACGAAGCGTGCGACCACCATCAGTTCCACCGAGGGCGCCACCGCGGTGCCCAGGGCGCCGACGACGAAGAGGATCGACAGCAGGCGCAGGGTGGTGCGGCGGCCATAGCGATCGGCGAGATAACCCGCCGCCAGCGAACCGAAGGCCGCGCCGACGATCAGGGCGGCGGTAACCAGCCCCTCGGTATAGGCATTGAGGCCCAGGCCGCCCTGGTCGGGTGGCAGGGTCATGAAGGGCAGGGCGCCGGCGATGATGCCGGTGTCGTAGCCGAAGGCCAGGGCGCCCATGGTGGCGACCAGCACGGTAATGAAGATCAGCCGGCGGGCCGAAGCCTTCTGGTCGGGGTCGACGGCGGGGGAAGCGGAAGCGGACATGGCAGAGCGGGATCCTGGCAAGACACGAAGGGGGCCGGCAGCGGGCGCCCCCAGGCCAGCGAAGCGAACGAATGCAACGTTTCGAGTCAGCGAAGGGGCGCCACGAGTGCAGGCGTGGGGGATTAGGGCGGGGATGCCGGCTGGAGTTCCCCAGGGCGCGTGGCAGTCCCGTTCCGACCAACGGGCCGCGCCGCAGGCGCGGCGCGAGGGGTTTTCGCGAAGGGCCCGCCTTGAGCCCCGCAAGCCCACCGGCGCTGGGCGTGCAGCCCGGCGCGGGTGCGGCGGGCAGTCGTTTTGCGGCGCCGCTTCGACTGGAACTCGGGCGGCCGGCGCTGGCTCAGCTACCTCGAAGCCCACCTGAGAAACGACCATGGATGCACCCTGCGCCGTCACCTACCAGCCCTTTCCGGAAATCGAGCAGCCCAACCGCAGCGGTCGGCTGCGGGTGAGCGCGTTGCACGAACTCTACTGGGAGGAATGCGGCAATCCCCAGGGCGTGCCGGTGGTCTACCTGCACGGCGGACCGGGCGAGGGGGCCGAGCCCAGCAAGAGGCGCTTCTGGGATCCGGATCACTACCGCATCGTGCTGTTCGATCAGCGCGGCGCCCTGAGATCCACCCCCCTGGCCGAAACCCGCGACAACACCACCCAGCACCTCATCGATGACCTCGAACGGTTGCGTGAGCACCTGGGTATCGAGCGCTGGCTGCTCACCGCCGGCTCCTGGGGCACCACCCTGGCGCTGGCCTATGGCGAGGCCCACCCCGAGCGCTGCCTGGGTTTCCTGCTGCGCGGCATCTTTCTCGGCACCTCCGACGAGGTGCACTGGTACCTGCACGGCATGCGCCGCTTCTTCCCCCGTGCCTACGAGGATTTCGTCAGCTGGATTCCGGAAGACCGGCGCGATGCGGCTCTGGACGCCTACCTCGAACGTCTGCTCGGCGAAGATCCGCAGGCGCGCCTGGACGCCGCCCGGGCCTGGGTGCGGTACTCGGCCAGCTGCTCCCTGCTGCGCCACGATCCGGAAGGCGTGGAAGCCCAGGCCGCCGACGAGCAGACCACGCTGGGCATGGCCGTGCTCGACGCCTGGTACTTCAAGCATCAGCTGTTTCTCGAAGAGGACCAGTTGATCCAGGGCCTGGCGCGCATCCGCCAACTGCCCTGCTACCTGGTCCAGGGCGGCCACGACATGATCGCCACGCCGAATTCCGCCTACCAGCTGCACAAGGCCTGGCCCGGCTCGGTGCTCAAGATCGTCAACGACGCCGGGCACGCGCCCACGGAGCCCGGCACTACCAGTGCCCTGATTGAAGCCACGGAGCGTTTCAAGAGTGACGGGCGCTTTGCCTGAGGGCCTCAGTGGCCCAGCCGCTCCACCAGGAAATCCACGAACACCCGTACCCGCGCCGGCATGGTCGAGCCGCCGACGAAGACCGCGTGGATGGGCTCCAGATCGCCCGGATTCCAGGCCTCCAGCAAAGGCACCAGGGCGCCGCTGCGCAGGTCCTCGGCCACGCTGAATTCCCCGATGCGGGCGATACCGGCGCCTTCGCGGGCCAGCAGCGCCAAGGCCTCGCCGCTGTTGCACTCGATGTTGCCGCTGATCTTCAGGGCGAAGGCCTGGCCATCACGGACGAAGGGCCAGTCGGGCAGGGCGCGGCGAAAGTTGAATCTCAGGCAATTGTGCTCGAGCAGGTCTTCCGGCACCTGGGGCGTGCCGTGGCGGGCGAGATAGGTCGGCGAGGCCACCACCACCTGCCCGGTGACGCCGATGGGGCGGGCGCTCAGGGGGCTGTCGGCCAGCTGGCCGAAGCGGATCGCCACGTCGGCCTGGCCAGCGAGGATGTCCACCACCTCGTCGCCCAGCGCCAGGTCCACGACGATGTCCGGATAGCGGGCGCTGAAGGCCGCCACCAGCGGCACCATGGTCATGCGGCCATGGCCGAGGGCGGCGCTGACGCGCAGGCGCCCGCGCGGTACGCCCTGGTCGGCGATGGCGTCTTCCACCTCGGCCAGGTCCGCCAGGATCCGTCGCGCCGCGCGCAGATAGGCCTCGCCCTCGGCCGTGAGGGTGATGGCCCGGGTGGTGCGCAATAGCAGTCGCGTGCCGAGGCGCTGCTCGGTACGGGCGATGGAGCGACTCACCGCCGAAGGCGTCAGGCGCAGGGCTCTGGCGGCGGCGGACAGGCTGCCGGCCTCCACCACCTGGGCGAATACCGCCATCTCTCCCGAGCGACCATTCAGATCCACTTGTGACTCCAGGGCAAAGGTGCATGCCAAAACCGCCATCTACCGGCGCTTGAGCGGGGAGCTTAGCATTCGCAGCATAGATAAGGAGCCTTTCCCATGCGTATCAATCCACCCCTGCTGGCCCTGGCCACCGGTGCCTTCGGCATCGGCGTCACCGAATTCGCGCCCATGGGCATGCTGCCGGGCATCGCCGCCGATCTTGGCGTGTCCATTCCGGCGGCGGGTCTCTTGATCAGCGCCTATGCCCTGGGCGTACTGATCGGCGCGCCCCTGATGACCCTGACCACCGGCCGCATTCCGCGCCGTCATCTGCTGATCGGCCTGATGGCCATCTTCACCCTCGGTAACCTGATGTCGGCGCTGGCGACCGACTACACCAGCCTGTTGATCGCCCGGGTGGTGACCTCGCTCAACCATGGCGCCTTCTTTGGCGTCGGCGCCCTGGTGGCGGCCAGCGTGGTCGCCCCGGACAAGCGCGCCGGGGCGGTCGCCGCCATGTTCATGGGCCTGACCCTGGCGACCATCGGCGGGGTGCCCCTGGCCACCTGGTTCGGTGAGTTGCTCGGCTGGCGCCAGGCCTTCTGGGGCATCGCCGGACTCGGCCTGCTGACCATGGCCGCGCTCTGGTTCGCCCTGCCCAACGTGGCCCTGCCACCGAGCGATGGCGTGCTGGCCGAGATCCGCGTGCTGGGTCGCCCGCCGGTGCTGGCCGCCCTGGGTCTGACCGTGGTCGGCTCCGGTGCCATGTTCACCGTCTTCACCTATATCGCGCCGATCCTCGCCCGCGAGACCCATGGCTCCACGGCCTTCATCACCGCCATGCTGGTGCTGTTCGGCGTCGGCCTGACCCTGGGCAATCTCTGGGGCGGCAAGGCGGCGGACAAATCCATCGACCGCACCCTGATCGCCTCCCTGGGCGTGCTCATCGTGGTGCTGCTGGCCTTCAGCGTGCTGATGCGCTGGCCGCTGGCGGCCGCCGTGGCCATCCTCGTCTGGGGCATCGCCAGCTTCGCCCTGGTGCCGCCGCTGCAGATGCGCGTGATGGAAGCCGCCAAGGACGCCCCCAACCTGGCTTCGGCGGTCAACATCGGCGCCTTCAACCTGGGCAATGCCCTCGGCGCGGCCCTGGGCGGCGCGGTGATCGACGCCGGTCTCGGCTATCCGGCGATCTCCCTGGCCGGCGCCGGCATGGCCGCCCTGGGCCTGCTGATGACCCTGGCGCTGGCCTGGCGTGGTCGGGCAGCCGGGGCCGCGGTAGCCGGGTAGCCACGTCACCTGCGGCGATCCGCTTTCCGCGGGCGTCGCAATCAGACTGGCACCACCCCTGTCGCTCTGGTCACAATCGGGTCTGACCTTTCCCAGGGAGTCTTGGCGATGGACCGGACCTGCACCACCTTCTACCTCGAAATGACGGCCTCGACCGAGTTGCGCGAGAAGCCGCCACGGCCCGACCTGCAGATCGTCGAGTGCGAGGTGCCGCAACCCGAACTCAACCGCTTTCTCTATGCCCTGGTCGGCCAGGCCTGGGACTGGAGCGATCTGAACGGCTGGAGCGACGCCCAGTGGCGCGCGCTCGTGGAGCAGGACGGGCACCGCACCTGGGTCGCCTATCACCGCGGCGCCATCGCCGGTTACTACGAGCTGTACCGCCCGGACGGCCGCAATGTCGAGATCCGCTACTTCGGCCTGGCCGGCGCCTTCATGGGCCTGGGCTTCGGCGGTCCGCTGCTCAGCCATGCCCTCCGTTCCGCCTGGGAGTGGCCTGGCACCGAGCGCGTCTGGGTGCACACCTGCACCCTGGATCATCCCGCCGCGCTGGCCAACTACCAGGCGCGTGGAATGCGGATCTATCGCGAGGAAGACGCGCCCCTCTGAGGCGCTGCGCCAGCCGTTCGGTGCGTCACCCTCGACGCACTGAACGCCCGATCGTTGTTTCCAGTCCGACTATTCAGAAACGACCTTCTGTGGATAGACGGCATGCAAGCACTGAAAAGCCAGTTGGCGGCGCTGGACCCGCCCATCAAGCACGAGATCCAGTCCCAGGGTGACAACCTCCTGATCACCCTCATCGATCCCGCCCGGCCGGCGCGGGTGTCGCGCGTGCTTAACCAGACCCTGGTGCGCAACACCGCGCTGCTCTACGAGGTGATCCGCGACGCCATCAACGAATTGCGCGCCATCGGCAGCCTGCCGGCCATCACGGCGGACGAGATCTATCCGGACGACTAGCGACGCCGGGCGGCCCGGGTCAGCGCCCGCTGACGCCGTTATCCCGGTGCCTTGTCCATGCCAGAAGGAAAGCCTTCGATGAACGATGAACAGCGGGTCCAGGCCCTTACCCAGCGGCAAAAGCTGCTGGCGGACTTTGGCGACTTCGCGCTGCGCTGCGAGGACCTGGACGAGATCCTCATGCGCGCCTGCCACCTGGTGGGCGATGCCCTCGGCACCGAGCTGTCCAAGGTGCTGGAGATCGAGCGCGGCGAGCACCAGGCGCTGGTCCGCGCCGGGGTCGGCTGGAAACCCGGGGTGGTGGGCCAGGCAAAGGTGTCCCTCGGCGAGCGCTCCTCCGAAGCCTATTCGATCAAGGTCAGCCGCCCGGTCATCACCCCGAACATCCACCAGGAAGAGCGTTTCGATCTTGCCGACTTCCTGCGCGAGCACGGCGTCCAGGCGCTGGTCAACGTGCCGATCTTCCTGCCCGGCGGCCGGCCCTATGGCCTGCTGCAGGTCGATGCCCGCGAGCCGCGGGACTTCGGCGAAGAAGATGTGGAATTCCTGCGCACCTACGCCACCATCCTCGGTCCGGTGATCGACCGTCTGCTCAAGACCAGCGACCTCAACGACGCCCTACAGGCCAACACCCGGCTGATGCAGGAGATGCAGCACCGCATCAAGAACCACATCGCCATCATCGCCGGGCTGGTCTGGCTGAGATCCCGCGCGGCCCAGTCCGACGAGGCCCGCCAGGAGCTACAGGGCATCGGCGCGCGCATCGACGCCCTGCGCCTGGTCCATGAGCAGCTCTATGCGGCCAACACCGCCCAGCAACTGCGGCTGCGGCCCTTCGTCATGCAGCTGCTGGAGAATCTCTGCCACCTGCACCAGGAGCACTCCGGCCAGGTGCGGCTGCAGATCGGCATCGCCGACGTCGACCTGGACCCGGACACCGCCGTGCCCCTGGGCATGATCCTCACCGAATTCGCCTCCAATAGCCTCAAGTACGCTTTCGACGGCGAGGGCGGCCTGCTGGCGGTGGACATCGATCTCGCCGAGGACGA
Organism: Pseudomonas sp. HR1; assembly: GCF_030175875.1. Lineage (NCBI taxonomy): Bacteria > Pseudomonadati > Pseudomonadota > Gammaproteobacteria > Pseudomonadales > Pseudomonadaceae > Pseudomonas > Pseudomonas sp. HR1. The sequence goes on along the minus strand of NZ_JASNRF010000001.1, from coordinate 213,488 downwards.
CACCTGGCGTGTGCGCATCCAGGACGACGGCAAGGGCCTGCCGTTGCAGACCTCCGCCCGCAAGCCCGGCTCGGGCACCGGCATGAAGCTGATCGAGGGCCTCGCCGGCCAGATCGGCGCCCACGCCCAATGGTCCCGCGCCGGCGAGCGCGGCACAGAGTTGCAGTTGAGCTTCAGGGTGAAGGGCTAGGGGGCCTCGACCACCGCCGGCGTCACCGCCGAACCGGCCAGCAGGCCGCCATCCAGATTCAGCTCGCTGCCGGTCATGTAGGCGGCTTCATCGGACGCCAGCAGCAGCGCCACGGCCGCCACCTCTTCGGGGCGGCCAAAGCGTCGCAGTGGCGTGTCCCGTACCAGCGCCGCCATGCGTGCCGCGCGATCCGGGCCATCGCCCAGCATGGGCTCCCACATCGGCGTGAGGATGGCGGCGGGGTGGATCGAATTGCAGCGGATGGCGAGGCCCTGTTCCGCGCAATAGAGCGCCACCGTCTTGCTGTGATTGCGTACGGCCGCCTTGGACGAGGCATAGGCCGCCGCGCCGGGGATACCCACCAGCCCGGAGCGCGACGAGATATTGATGATGGACCCGGCCCCGGCCGGACGCATGGCGCGGATGCCATGCTTGCAGCCGAGAAAGACGCCATCGAGGTTGGTGCGATGCACCGCGTGCCAGTCTTCGAGCCGGGCGTGTTCCGGATCGTGGGCCGCCACACCCTCTTCGAAGCCGGTGATACCAGCGTTGTTCACCAGCACGTCGAGCCGACCGCGCTCGGTGAGGATCTGCCCGGTCACCCGCCGCCAGTCAGCCTCCAGGCGCACATCCAGGGGCCGATAGCAGGCACGGTCGCCCAGTTCGGCTGCGACGGCGTGGCCGAGCTCGGCGTTGAGGTCGGTGACATAGACGAAGGCGCCTTCCGCCACGAAAGCCCGGGCGATGGCGGCGCCTATGCCCTGGGCCGCGCCGGTGACCAGGGCGGTCTTTTCCTTGAGTTTGGCTGCCATGGGAATACGCCCTCCAGATCGTGACAGGCATCCGAGGGTAGTCCAGCCGGTCGGGTCAGGGGGCCAGCATCACGCCTTGGCGCTCACTCCGCCAGTGCTTTCGCCGGCTTTCTTCAGGGCTTCGGTATAGGCGGCGTAGGCCGTCGTCAGGGCTTGGCTGGCGGCGGCGACATTGGCCTGGGCGGCTTCGCGCGCAGTCTTGCTGGCTTCCTGCTCGGCCTTGCTGCCGCCCTTGCTCTGGGCTTCCACCGCGCGCAATTGCTTCTGCGCCAGCTCCAGTTGCCGCTTGGCCATGTCGATGGCCTTCTGCAGGGTATCCAGAGTCTTGTTGCCGGTGCTGCCCTTCTCGCTGGCAGGGGCAGCGTCGGCTTCGGCCTGGTCCTTGATCTGGTTCAGCGGATTGGGCTTGCCGATCCCCTTGGGCTTCTTGGATTGCTCGACCTTGGCCGCCTCTTCCTCGGCGGTGGGCTTGGCCGTCGCGCCACCCAGCCTGAGCGTGGGCGCGCGCAAGATGCCGTGGCCGATGCCATTCACCGACAGCGTGCTGGACATCGCGGACTCCTTGAAAGGTACATCTCAAGGGTAACGGCCGCGAAGGGCAAAGATTGAGCAAGAGTGGCGGCGGGGCCCACGGCGGCTGCCGGAGGGGCCCCGCTGATGCCTGGCTACTGGCTGATGACGGCGTGGTTGGAGAAGCCGCTCTGGGTCAGGTTGATGGCATTGCCCGCGGTGCTCTGGGTGAGGTCGGCGGTGTGCTGGCTGCCGCTCTGGGCGACGGTGATGCTGGAGGCATTACCGGTCACGTAGGCCGTCACCCCAAGATTGTCGCCCTGCTGATCGACCTTCAGCTGGCCGTCGTTGCCCAGGTAATAGGCGGTGATGCCATTGGCGTCGCCATTGGACGCCAGATCCAGCTGATTACCCTCGCCGGAGACGGTGGCAGAGGCGCCATTGCCGTTACCTGTCTGCGCCAGGGTCAGCTTGCTGCCCACGCCATAGACATTCACGTCCGCGCGGTTGAGATCGCCGCGCTGGGCGATGTCGACGGTACTGGGCCGCGAGTAGCTGCTGGAGTGCCGAACGCGGGCATCGTTGCCGTTGCCCTCCTGCACCACCCTGGAATCCACCCGCTCGCCGCCTTGCTTGAGGCCGATATAGTTGTCATTGCCGCGCTGCTCGACGATCGTGGTCGAGTCCTCGCCGTTCTGACTCACCCAGGCCTCGTTGCGCAGGCCGAAGCTGGTCACCTGCAGGTCCTGGCGGTCACCGTGCTGAGCCAGGTCCAGCTTGCCGTTGAGTCCATCCTGGCGGACCGTCAGGGTGTTCTGGCCCGCGGCGTAGCTGTCCTGCTCGATGTCGATCCGATGATAGCCACCGTCCTGATGGACAGAGGTGTCCTGCCGCAAGCCGCTCTGGCGCACCACCGTCGCGTTGCCGCTGCCCGGTCCCTGATCGACCTGCACCCGGTCATAGCCGCCATCGCGCTGCTCGATATCCACCAGGCGCTGCGATCCCCAGACCTGATTGACCTCGACCACGCTCCTGGCGTTGGTCTGCACCACCCGCACGCGGTCATCGGCATCGTTCTGCTGGGTGACCTGGGCATTGAGAAAGCTGCCGCTCTGCTGGATATCCGCCTGGTTGCGCGCCGACAGCTCGCTGCCCTGGTTCAGGTTCACCACATTGAAGCCGCCATTCTGCTGAACGTTGGCCGTATTGGACGCGGCCCAGGCGGCACCGGTGTTGGCCAGCAGCAACGCGACCATGAGGGAGCGGGAGGTTTGCATGGGGACGGTCCTTGTGAGTGATTGGCCGAGCGTACTAATTGATAAGAAATGGACAGAGGTGTGGGCTTTATTAGGGAATAATTTAATTGACGATGCAGGACTTGCAATCGGCCAATGGATTGATATGTGATACCCAGATAGGGTTAATGTGGTTTGATTTTTGAGGGGTTGTTCTCTAGTGCGCGTGATGGTTTTACGGTGTGGCTTTGTGTTGGTATTTATTTAGATCTTGCGGTAGTTATTCTGGGGTGATGTTTTATAGTCTCGCAATCAGGAATGTTTTTATTGTGTTTTAATTGCTGTGCCTTTCCTAGTTCTCTGGCATCAATATTCGTGCTTCGATTCCTATTTCTTGGAGGAGGAAAAGCAATCCGCCACCCTCGATCAGCTCTATAGGTTTGTCTTTAGCAAATTCAAAAGCGTCTGGTCCATAGCCACTAGTGGTTACTAGGATGCCTTTGTTTGCACCTTCGTTCATCATCGTTCCATAAAGATCTCTAACTGCCGAAACTCCCACGGTGTGCCTATAGCGTTTTGCTTGGATTACTACTTTCCCTCCTAAAATTGGGCGAGGGTCGTAAGCAATACAATCAACACCGCCATCTCGTGAGGATCTTGTAAGTTTTGACTCCAGTCCCATCTTTGAGAAAAGGTTTGCTACAAGAGTTTCAAACTCGTATGGGTTAAGGTCCATCAGGTTGGTGGCAGAACTCAACTGTGACGTAAGGTCCTGTTGGTCAACAAAACGTTTGTCTATCATGTGAAACTCAATAATGGGTCTGACGGGTTGAGCTTCGCTTGGGGATCTAGAAACATGGGCGCCTAGGTTTTTCAGGCACACGGCGCGGTCTACCCGCGCTAAGTCTATCTCTGTAAAAGTTTTGCGCGTCGTTCGGACAGAAACAAGATGTGGCTGTATCTCGCGGCCGGTTGCGGGGTCGATTGTGCTCACGTATCCGCTAAAACAGCAGGTTTCAAGAAACTCGCCTTGGTCAGCCTCGAAGATTTCATGTAAGCATCTTAGTGCTATGCTCGCTACAAGATCTGAATATAATGCTTTTATTTCTGCAGGTTTGCGCAGTTTCTCAACGATTTCGTCCCTGGTTTTGATATAGCGATACTCAGCTACGCTCGGAATTATCTCTACTCTAGGGATTTCGTACTCAATTACCAGTTGTTTTGAGTCAGGTTGGTAGGCCAAAGAAAAATTTTGCGGAAAACCTTCTGGGTAGACAGATTTTTCGAGAACCATGCTGCAGTAAGTTATAATAGACTCCGGGTCACCCTCATAATAAGAGTATCGAAACGCATCGACTTCAGAATCGCGAAGCGCTTTCTTTTCTAGAAAAGCCGACACCCTTGCTTCATAGTCCTCGCGAGCTTTCTTCAATAGATCTAAACGTTGCGTATTCTGAATGTTGACTTGCTGCTCGCTAGCAATGTATTGCTCATTGGCAAGTCTTAGTTTTTCGGAGTGTTTGGATTTGTAGCCCGGTATCAAAAAAGCATACCAAGGCAAGGAGGGCAGTTTTGACGTAAATGACTCTAAAGAGGGGCCTTTTATTGCAGTTGTTAAGGACTTTGCTGGAGCGAATGGCGATGGGTTTTCTAGAACCCTAAGCGAGTCAAAGGTAACTGTATCATCAACCGTTAATGTTGCGGATAAGATATTCTCAAGTTCGTTTAGTAAAAGTGTAATGTTATCATTTTTGTCGCGTGCTTCTTGCATTTGAAATTCTAAATAGTTTTGCTTTGCAAGTCGCTCGGATTCGCGACTATAGCGAGCTTGCTCGCGTTCTTTTATAGCCCTATCTCTTCTTTGTTGACGCTGCTCGCGATCGGTCTCACGCTCTAGAGCGCGTTGCTCAGAGGCTCGCAGTCGTTGCTGTTTGGCTGTTTCACGTGCTATGGCTCGAATCACTTTCTCAAAGCCGCTTCTTTTTGCCATATGCCCTCTTTTAATAAAAAAGTTGTATAAAATATATAAGGGAAGGTTTTCAGTATAGACCGCTCTCTGCCAAAGCGTTGGGCAGTAGAAATGGATTTGAACGGACTGGAATTGGCGGATTCGATAGTATTTTGCTAAAAATGGATCATCTCATCGGCCCAAACTCTTCAGCCGCTGAGCAATACCTCTCGCGAGTCGGTTCCTGCCCCCTGGCCTTATCTAATGCTACACATTGGCCCTTGAACCACTGCTTCGCCCCCTTCCTACATTCCCGATACTCAATCGAACCCCTGCGGTGATTCCCACAAACGCTGCCATAATCAATCCGGTTGTCCTGCACTTCCCACGCAGCCAAATACGAACCATTGCCGTCCCATTTACGAACCCAGTGGCTTTCGCTGAAAGAGGGTGAGGAAGAGGTATGCACGGGAGCTAACTCCCGCCCCGCCTTGTACTGAGCGAGATAGGCTGCCGACACCATTCCCTGCGGAGCCGAAGTCGGCTCTTGGGCGCGAGGCACAGCGCCATAGCGGCACCGCAGTACATCTTCATCCACCACGTTGCCTTGCTTGAGGCAGGCATCCAGCGGCTGAGAGGTGGCTATGACTTGGCGCGGAACAGGCGCAGAGGAAACAGGCGGAGGTGCGGGAGTTTGGCTTTCCGCGACTTCAACGGAAGGTTCAGCCACAGGCGCAGGATGCAACCAGCGCTGCACCCCAGGCCAGTTGAGCCAGAGCAGGGCGATAGGCACCAGTAGCCAGACGAATAGCAGAGGAGAGCGCTGAGCCTTGCGGCGGCGGTGGTAGTCGGGAACGGCGTCGAGTTCGGCGATGAGCGCGGCGCGGTAGTCTTGCGCGGTCTTGCCGTGACGGTCTTTGGGTGGCATGGCGGCGTCCTGGCCGGGGCCGAGACGAGGGATCGTGACGGCTGCTTCCTTGTGATGGACTTCACGTTAGGTGGCAGGTAGCGGAGCGTCAAGGCTGGCGAAGTGCCGGATTGCGTCCGTTCGCGTAGTTAAGTCGGACGATTTTGCGTGGGATAGGGTTGAAACCCGCGAGTGGCCAGGGGTCGGCTTGTGGCAAGGTGGTGGTCACAGCCTAAGACGCGGCTACTGGAGCCGACGAGCTGTCACCACCACCATTCAGACGGTCACAGCAGTCAGGGCTTAATCCGCTGACTTAACGTTGTGCAGGCTGGCGATGTCGGCCCGTGCAGCTCTGACTATGAGCGCTACGCCATGCGCCCAGCCACCACTCAACCGGGGTTGGGCATCCGGGGCAGGGCAGCGAACCAATCCAGCGCCCTATCCCACAGCGGCTGGGCGCTGGCGCGGAAATAGCCCATGTGGCCGATGGCGCCGCCGTGCTGGCGGGGGTCGAGGTCTTCGCGCTGGAGGTCGACGTTGCGATAGGCCTGCATGAAGGCATCGCGCGATTGCGGGGTGGCCCAGAGATCGTCCAGGGCGTTGACCGCGACGATGGGGGTGCGCACCGCGGCGTAGCCGGCTTCGATGCCCTGCATGGCCGGATCGTCGAAGAAGTAGTGGGGATAGCTGCACCAGTGGCGCCACTGGCGATAGACGTCGCGCGGCAGGTCTTCGCCCAGGCCCAGGGCGCTCCAGGGGCAGTAGCCCTTCCACCAGGTCAGCACCGGCAGAACCAGTTTCCACATGGTCAGCACCTTGAGTCTTTCCAGCGGCGGCATATAGCCGTACCAGCCGGCGCTGGTGCCGAAGACATAGAAGCCGGCCACCTTGGCGTGGTTGGGCAGGAGGCCGAAGGCATGGCCGCCATAGGAGTGGCCGACCAGGTAGAGGGGGATGTCGCCCTGGGCCATGCTGTCCACCGCGGCGGCGAGGTCCTGGCGCGCCCAGTCCAGCAGGTCCATGCGAAAGCCCTTGAGCGAGGCCGGCGCCGAACGGCCGATGCCGCGGTAATCGAAGGTCAGGGTCTCGAAACCGCGGGCCGCGGCGTGCTGGGCGAAACGTCGATAGAAGCCTTGGGGCACGGCGGTGGCGCCGGCGACGATCAGCCGTCCCTGCAGCGGCCCCTGGGCGGGATAGCGACTGGTGCTGAGGCGATAACCGTCCGCGGTGATCAGCTCCTCGACGAGGGCGTCGCTGGGCATGGGGTGGTCCCTATGACAGTTGTTATAATGCCTGGACGGTAGATTATGACGACTGTCATAGCAAGGAGAATGGATGACCGAGCAGTCGACGGTACGGAAACGGGTGGTGGTGGCGGCTTCGGCCATGCTGGCGCAGCACGGCCTCAATGCCACCAGCATCCGCGAGACAATCAAGCGCGCCGAGGCGCCGCTGGGGTCCACCTATCATCACTTCCCCGGTGGCAAGCACCAGCTGGTGGTGGAGGCGGTGGAGCTGGCCGGCGCCCAGGTCAGCCGCGATCTGGAGCGCCAGCTGCAGGCCGGGGCCCTGGCGGGAATCCAGGGCTTTTTGCGACTCTGGCGCGACATCCTGCTGGACTCGGACTTTCGCGTCGGCTGCCCGGTGATGGCGGTGGCGGTGGAAGAACCGGTGGACGAGATCGCCCAGCGCGAGCTGGACGCGGCGGCGGGCATCTATCGCCGCTGGGAGGCCCGGCTGCAGGTAGCGCTGGTCGAGCATGGCCATGCGGAAGAGGCGGCAGCGGGATTGGCGACGCTGCTGGTGGCGGCGGTGCAGGGGGTGATCCCGCTGTGCCGCGCCCAGCGCAGCATCGAACCCTTCGACCGGGTGGCCGAACGTCTGGTGGTGCTGGTCTAGCGGGAACGCCACCGGGGCCGGCGGACTCCACCAAGGGTGCCTCTACGAGCGGAGTACCCCATGAATCCCGAACCCGCGGATGATAAGCAGACCCCCCACGACTACGACGAATACGGCGACGTGCCGGATTCGGCCAACACCAGCACCACCGAAGAGCGCGAGGATCTGGACGACAGCCCGTTGAGTCCGAAGCGCTAGCGGTGCCTGCCGCGTGGACAAGGCTGCGCCGTTGTCCACCCTACGGGAGCTTGCTCTCGCCAACCTACGGTGGATGGGTAGGGTGGAAAACCGCGCAGCGTTTTCCACGTATCGATGATCCAACCGCTAACTCCGATACCGCCCCCTCTCCCCCGGGGAAAGGGCTGGGGTGAGGGTGGCCACAGCGGCAGGCCTGCACTCCAACGGCGGTTTTGGTGCCCTGCGCGTGGACAAGGCTGCGCGGTTGTCCGCCCTACGGGAGTTCGCTCTCGCCAACCTACGGCGGATGGGTAGGGTGGAAAACCGCGCAGCGTTTTCCACGTATCGATGATCTCGGCTAACGCCAAACCCTGCCGTCACCATAATACCGCCCCCTCTCCCTCCGGGAGAGGGCTGGGGTGAGGGCGCCTTCCTGCTCCTCCGCCTCATTCCCTCACGTCAACGCCCGATCCAGATGCAGATAGCCGCCATCGACGCTCAGCCACTGCCCGGTGGTATGGCTGGAGCGTGGCGAGAGCAGGAAGGCCACGGTGTCGGCGATCTCCTCCGGGGTGGTCATGCGGCGGCCGAGGGGGATGCGCGCGGTGATGGCGGCGAGCTTGGCAGCCGGGTCGGGAAAGCCCTGCAGCCAGCGTTCGTAGAGCGGGGTCATGACCTCGGCGGGGATCACCGCGTTGACGCGGATGCCGTCGTCCAGCAGCGAGGCGGCCCACTCGCGGGTCAGGGCCAGCACGCCGCCCTTGGCCGCGGTGTAGCCGCTGGTGTCGCCCTGGCCGGAAAGGGCGGTCTTGGAGGCGATGTTGACGATGGCGCCGGTGCTGGCGCGCAATGCCGGCAGGCAGAGGTGCGCCAGGTGATAGTAATGCACCAGGTTGCGTTCCAGGGAGGCGACGAAGGCGGCGCGACCGGCGCTGAGACTGACGCCATCGTTGACCCCGGCGTTGTTGACCAGTCCATCGATGCGCCCATAGGTGTCCTGTACGGCGACCACGGTCCGCTCGCAGGCGGCTTCGTCGCACAGCTCCACGGTGAAGGCCCGAGCCCTGGGCTGACGTTCGGCCAGTTGCGCGGCGAAGTCGGCTGCCAGCGGCTCGCGGGCGAGGATCACCGGGACGGCGCCCTCGGCCGCCAGGGCCAGGGAGATGGCGGCGCCGATGCCGGAGCCGCCGCCGCTGACCAGGAACACCTTGTCGGTCAGGTGCAGATTCATGCCACGGCCTCCCGCGGCTGGGTGCCCAGGCCATAGAGCCGGGCCGCGTTGCCGCCAAAGACCGCGGCGCGTTCACCCGTCGTGAGCTCCAGCAGCGCCTGCTCGGCCAGGTCGACCACCTCGGCGTAGCTGGCGGCCAGGGTGCAGACCGGCCAGTCCGAGCCGAACAGCAGGCGCTCCGGCCCGAAGGCCTCCAGGGCGATACGGGCATAGGGCAGCAATTGCTCCGCCTGCCAGCCCTGCCAGTCGGCCTCGGTGACCAGCCCAGACAGCTTGCAATGCACATGGGGCAGCCGCGCCAGGGGCGCCAGCAGCCGAGCGTAGTCGGCGGGCGCGACCCGGCCCGGTGGCTTGCCCAGGTGGTCCAGCACCAGCACGCCGTGGTCATGGCGGGCGGCGAAGGCGGTGGCGGCGGGCAGGGTCTCGGCGTGGATCAGCAGTTCATAGAGATAGCCATGCCGCTGCAGGGTGGCGACGCCCCGGTTGGCGGCGGCATCGGCCAGCCAGGCGCCTGGATCGGCCTCGTCCTGCACCGGATGGCGAAAGCCGCGCAGGTGACGACTGCCCTGGCGCCGTTCCAGGCGCGCCACCAGGTCGGCGGCGCGCAGATCGGTCCAGCCGACCACCGCCTGCACCCAGGGCGTCTGGGCGGCGAGGTCGAGCAGAAAGTCCGTCTCCTCTTCCTGGGTGCGCGCCTGCACGGCGATGCAGCCGTCGAAACCGGCCCGCTGCAGGTGCGGTTGCAGATCGGCCGGCAGATGGTCGCGTTGCAGCCCGGCCATGCGCCCGTCGATCCAGGCGAATTCGGCCGGCCGATAGCGCCAGAAGTGCTGGTGGGCATCCAGGCGCGGGCTCATGACGGCTGCCCTCCGGCATGGCGATAACGCGCCCGGGAGGCGGCCTTGATGGCGATGGAGAACCCCGGCGCCTGGGGCGCGAGATAGGCGGCGCCGCGCACCCGGCAGGGGTCCTCGAAGTGTTCGTGGAGGTGATCGACGTATTCCACCACCCGGCCCTCCTGGGTGCCGGCGACGCAGAGGTAGTCGATCATCGCCAGGTGCTGCACGTATTCGCAGAGGCCAACGCCGCCGGCATGGGGGCAGACCGGCAGGTCGTACTTGGCGGCCATCAGCTGCACCGCCAGCACCTCGTTGAGGCCGCCCAGGCGGCAAGCGTCGAGCTGCACCACGTCCAGGCCGCCGCGCATGATGAATTGCTTGAAGAGGATGCGGTTCTGGCACATCTCGCCGGTGGCCACCTTGACCGGCGCCACCGCCTCGCGGATGGCGCGATGGCCCTCCACGTCGTCGGGGCTGGTGGGTTCCTCGATGAACCAGGGCTGGGCGAAGGCCAGCTCGCGCACCCAGTCGATGGCCTCGCCGACTTCCCACACCTGGTTGGCGTCGATCATCAGGTGGCGCTCGGGGCCGATCACCTCGCGGGCGATGCGCACCCGGCGGATGTCGTCGGCGAGATCGCGACCGACCTTGAGCTTGATGTGGGAGAAGCCGGCGTCGATGGCCTCCTGGCAGAGGCGGCGCAGCTTGTCGTCGGGATAGCCGAGCCAGCCGGCCGAGGTGGTGTAGCAGGGATAGCCCTCGGCTTCCAGGCGCTGCAGGCGCTCGGCCTTGCCCTCGGCGCGCTGGCGCAGCAGGGCCAGGGCTTCCTCGGGGGTGATGCAGTCAGTGAGATAGCGGAAGTCGATGCAGCGCACCAGCTCTTCGGGACTCATCTCCGCCACCAGGCGCCACACCGGCTTGCCCACGGCGCGCGCCCAGAGGTCCCAGGCGGCGTTGACCACCGCGCCGGTGGCCAGGTGGATGGCGCCCTTGTCCGGGCCGATCCAGCGCAGCTGGCTGTCGCCGGTGATGTGGCGCCAGAAACGCCCCGGGTCTTCCTGGATCCACTCCAGGGTCAGGCCTTGCACCCGCGGCTCCAGGGCGCGCAGGGCGGCGCAGCAGATCTCGTTGCCGCGGCCGATGGTGAACGTGAGGCCGTGACCCTCCAGCCCCGGCTGGTCGGTCTGCAGGATGACGTAGGCGGCGGAGTAGTCCGGATCCGGATTCATGGCATCGGAGCCATCCAGCGCCTGGCTGGTGGGAAAGCGGATGTCTTCGATCTGCAGGCCGGTAATTGTTGTTGGCATGGCGCTGTCCTCGAGGGTTTTCACGGGCTGAGCGAACCCGGCCCCGTGCCCGCTCGATGAAAAGCGGGCACGGGGGTTTGCCAGGTTTGGGCGGGGGTGGCTTGCCCTAGTCGGCGGCGACGGTGCGCTGGTGCTGCTCGCCCAGGCCCTGGATGCCCAGGCGCATTTCCTGGCCGGGCTTGAGGTACACCGACTGCGGCTTGACGCCCATGCCCACGCCCGGCGGGGTACCGGTGGAGATGACGTCACCCGGTTGCAGACTCATGCAGCGGCTGAGGTAGGCGATGATCTGGGCCACCGTGAAGATCATGGTGCGGGTGTTGCCGTTCTGGTAGCGGTGGCCGTCCACCTCCAGCCAGAGGTCGAGGTTCTGCGGATCGGCCACCTCATCGGCGGTCACCAGCCAGGGGCCGAGCGGGCCGAAGGTGTCGAAGCCCTTGCCCTTGTCCCAGGTGCCGCCGCGTTCGAGTTGCCACTCGCGCTCGGAGACGTCGTTGACCACGCAATAGCCGGCCACGTGATCCAGGGCGTTGGCTTCGTCGATGTAGCGCCCGGCCTTGCCGATCACCACGCCCAGCTCCACTTCCCAGTCGGTCTTGGTCGAGTCGCGGGGGATCTGCACGGCGTCGTTGGGCCCGCAGATGGCGCTGGTCCACTTGTTGAACACCACCGGCTCCTTGGGCACGTCCAGACCGGATTCGGCGGCGTGGTCGGCGTAGTTGAGGCCAATGCAGATGAACTTGCCGACCCGGCCCACGCAGGGGCCGAGGCGCGGGGTGCCGTCCACCAGTGGCAGGCTGTCCGGGTCCAGCTGACGCAGCCGGGCCAGGGATTCGGCGCCGAGCGCCTCGCCGGCGAGATCGGCCACCTGGCCGGAGAGATCGCGAAGCTGGCCCTGGGCATCCAGCAGACCGGGTTTTTCCTGGCCCTGGGGGCCGTAGCGCAAGAGTTTCATCGGAGCTCCTATGAGGGGAAAAGGGTGCGGACGAAAAACGGCGTCAGACGCTCCAGCCACCATCGATCACCTGGGCGGTCCCGGTGACGAAGGCGGCGGCGTCGGAGGCAAGATACAGGGCGAGGGCGGCGATCTCCTCCGGCCGGCCCACGCGACCCATCGGCTGGCGGGCGGCGAAGGCGGCCTGGACCTCGGCTTCGCTGCGGCCTTCGCGGGCGGCCTGGTCGGCGATGCGCTGGTGCAGCGAGGGGGAATCCACGGTGCCGGGGCAGATGGCGTTGCAGCGGATGCCCTGGCCGACATAGTCGGCGGCCACCGACTTGGTCAGGCCGATCACCGCCGCCTTGCTGGCGCCATAGGCGCAGCGATTGGCCACGCCCTTGAGGCTGGAGGCGATCGAGGCCATGTTGATGATGCAGCCGCCGCCCTGGGCCAGCATGCCGGGCAGCACGGCGCGGATCATGCGGTACATGGCGGTGGCGTTGAGTTCGAAGGAGAAGCGCCAGGCGTCTTCGTCGCAGTCGAGGATGCTGCCGGCGTGGACGTAGCCGGCGCAGTTGAACAGGACGTCCAGGCTGCCCAGGTCGGCGACCAGGGCGGTAACCGCCGCCGCATCGGTGACGTCGAGCACCCGGGTACGCAGCCCTTCGAGGCTGTCCAGGGCGGCGGCATTGATGTCGGTGGCGATGACCTCGGCACCGGCGCGATGGAAGGCGAGGGCGGTGGCCCGGCCGATCCCCTGGCCGGCGGCGGTGACGAGGACGCGTTTGCCTGCATGACTCATGCGGGAGACCTCTTGGCTGATTATTGTTGTGAGTCGCCTGACCGCCAGCGGTCAATGGTCAGGCCATTGGTCCTATTGTTTAGACCCTGCTAGGCTCTCAGGCAAGGATTTTTTCGCGGCAGACTGCGCGACCTGCATGAGACGAGACCGCCATGCCCCTTCAGGTGATTGAAAAACCACGGCTTTACCGGCAGATCGCCGACCAGCTGCGCGCCCTCATCGACGGCGGCGAATATCCGCCGGGCAGTTGCCTGCCCGCCGAGCGCGAATTGGCCAAGCAGCTGGGGGTGAGTCGTGCCTCGGTGCGCGAGGCGCTGATCGCCCTGGAGGTGATCGGCCTGGTGGACGTGCGCGTCGGCGACGGCGTGCGGGTCTGCGCGCCCAGCGCCCCGCCGCCGCCGGACACCCCGGTGCTGGAACTGGCCGGGCGCGGCCAGTGGGCGGAGATGGATCCGGAGCTGAGCCTGGCGCTGGATCTGGACGCCGAGATTCCGCCCTTCGCCCTGCTGCAGGCGCGCCGCCTGGTGGAGCCGGAGGCCGCCGCTCTGGCCGCAAGCCATGCCAGCGCCAGCGAACTGGCCGGCATCCGCGCGGCCTATGGGCGCAACGTCGAGGACAATCGCCTGGGGTCGACCACCCATCCCGGCGACCGGCTGTTCCATATCCGCATCGCCCAGGCCAGCGGCAATCCGGCCTATGCGCTGCTGCTGCGCCATCTGCTCGGCCATCGCTACGGCAGCATGTTCCAGCTGCTGCAGCGCCGCTACACCCCCGAAGACATGCCCGACCGCTCCCAGCAGGAGCACCTGGCCATCCTCGAAGCCCTGGAAGCCCACGACCCCGACGCCGCCCGCCAGGCCATGGCCGCGCACCTCGATGCCGTGACCCGCATCTTCGCGCGGCCGGCGGTGGAGTGAGGAGCTGCCCCCTCTCCCTTTGGGAGAGGTTTGGGGTGAGGGTGGGTAGCCCGGCCGTTGGGCTTCGCTGTGCTCAGTGCCAACCTACGGGTGAGCGATGATTCATGGACAAGATTGCGCCGTTGTCCACCCTACGCAGGGCGCTGACCCCGCGCGGAACCGCCCCCTCTCCCTTGGGGAGAGGGCTGGGGTGAGGGTGGCTAGTGCCCGTTGGGCTTCGCTGCGCTCAGCGCCAACCTACGGGTGGGCGGCAGGTTCGTGGACAAGGCTGCGCCGTTGTCCACGCTACGCAGGGCGCTGACCCCGCGCAGACCCGCCCCCTCTCCCTTTGGGAGAGGGCTGGGGTGAGGGCAAGCTCGCGTCGATGCCGTAGGGCGACACCGTAGGGTGGAAAACCACGCAGCGTTTTCCACCCAAACCCCGCGCAACGCCCGTCTGTACGGCCATTTAGCGACCCGGCTGTGGCTGGCCCCACCGGCGCCCGACCGCGGACAATCGGCGCTTTGCCCAAGGAGTCCGCCGCCATGTCCCTCGTCTTCCATCAGGTCGATGTCTTTGCCCAGCGCCCCCTGGAGGGTAATGCCCTGGCGGTGGTCTGTGGCGCCGATGCGCTGTCCACCGAGCAGATGGCCGCCCTGGCGCGCTGGACCAATCTGTCGGAAACCTCCTTCCTGCTGCAGCCCACCGATCCGACGGCGGACTACCGGGTACGTATCTTCACCCCGCAGCGCGAGTTGCCCTTCGCCGGCCATCCGACCCTGGGCAGTTGCCATGTCTGGTTGCGCGAAGGCGGGCGGCCCAAGGGCGGCGAAGTGATCCAGGAATGCGGCGCCGGCCTGGTGCCGATCCGCGCCGCCGGGGAGGAGCTGGCCTTTGCCGCGCCGCCGCTGGTGCGAGGCGGTGCGGTGGAGCCCGAGATACTGGTGCGCATCGCCCGGGGCACCGGCCTGGCACCTGAGCGCATCCAGGCCAGCCAGTGGGCGGACAACGGCCCCGGCTGGGTGGCGGTGCTGCTGGAGAGTCGTGAGGAATTGCTGGAGCTCCGCCCGGACTATGCCGCCCTGGAAGGCCTCAACGTCGGCCTGATCGCCCCCTGGACGGGCAGCGCGGCCGAGGCGCAATTCGAGGTGCGCGCCCTGATGGGCGAGGAATACGCCGAAGACCCCGTCACCGGCAGCCTCAACGCCAGCCTGGCGCAGTGGCTGATCCCGGCGGGCCTGGCGCCGGAGCGCTATCTGGCCAGCCAGGGCACGGTTCTCGGCCGGCGCGGCCGGGTGCGGGTAGCCCGCATCGCCGACCAGATCTGGGTGGGCGGCGCGGTGCAGGACTGCATCCGCGGCACCCTCAGCCTCTAGGCGCGGATCACAGCCCGACCGAGCGACCCTTGAAGCCGGCGGCATCGAAGTAGCGGGTGTCGCCGACGTTCTGGGTCTTGAGTTCGGTGACCAGCCCGCCCGCCGCCGGTGCCGAGCGCTGCACCCGGTGGCTGGCCTTGACCGGCTTGCCGCCTTCCAGGCTCTCGCCGATCACCCGGCCGACCAGTTGCCCCTTGGCCGGGATCTCCAGGTGCAGCAGGTGCGCCAGGGTCTGGCCGACGTCGGCGTTGCTGACCGGACTCAGGTCGACGAAGCCCTTGTGGAAGTCCGGGCCGATGGCCGCCATGAAGTTGTGGGTGTCGCCGCGGCTGAAGCTGCCATGCATGCCCTGGCCCTGCTGCAGCCCGGTGTCGGCCACCTCGACGGCGCAGACGTCGGGTTTGCCGCAACCGCTGTCATAGGAGCGGAAGTTGACCACGATGGCCGGGTAGGGGGTGAGCGCCGAGCCCTTGAGGTTGATCGCCGAGAGCGGCAGGGTGCCGGGGATCTTGCCCAGGTCGTCGTCGACGAACAGGCCGCTGACGTAATCCTGCTTGAGCAGCGCCGCGACCACCTTGGGCGCCAGCGTCTTGGCATCGCCCTGCGGCAGATAGACCAGGTCCGAGCCGCCGTTGGCCGCCACCACCACCTCCGGCTTGGCCGCGTCCGGGCCGATCAGGCCATTGGCCTTGCTCGGGTGCTGGCCCTGGTCCATCGCCACCGCGGCGCCCTTGGCGTCCGGATCGAGCAGCGGCAATTTCAGCGCGGCGGCGAGATCCAGGGCGAGGAAGCCGGGCGGCAGCTGCCCCTTGGGCACGTCGGGGTAGCTGGCCTTGGCCGCCGGACTGGTCTTGCTCTCCTTGGAGATGGTGGAGAAGCCGTGGTCGGCGCTGACGAAGATGTCGGTGTTGCCGTCCAGGCCCAGCTCCTTGAGCCGGGCGCGCAGGGCGCCGAGGTTGGCGTCGACGTTGCGGATGGCGGCCAGGCTGGTGGGGCCGTTGATGCCCGGAGTGACCTTGCCCAGGCTGTCGCCCTGGTTGTGTTGGGTGCCATCGGGGTCGCGCGACCAGAACACCAGCACGAAGGGCTTGCCGCTCGCCTTGAAGCGCGGCAGCAGCACCTGGTTGGTGACGTCGAGGAAGTAGCGCTGCTGCTCGACGTTGGCGCTCAGGGTGCCGGGCGTGGTGGCGTTGCCGGCCTTGCCGTTGGCGCCCCGGCTCGGGGCTTCCAGCGGCAGACCGGCCTGTTTCAGGGCGTCCTGCATGGCCGCGCTCAGGGGAATGCCGGTGGGGTGACCGGTGGAGTCGTCGACGATCACCGTCTTTTCGCCGTCGCGGGCGGTCACGTCCTGGATGGCCACCGGACCGAGCTTGCCGACGGCGGCGGTGGACAGGCCCGCCTGGCGCGCGGCGGCCAGCAGGGTTTCCTCGTCCAGGTAGTTGCCGGCGAAATGCTCGTCGACGTCGCCCAGCACCTCGTCGTTCTCCAGGAAGGGCGTGACGCTGTTGTTGGCGCCCGGCACCGGGAAGCCGGTGTAGATGGTGTTACCGAAATCCCCGGTATCGCCCAGGTAGTGCCCGGTGGCCATGGCCGAGGCATTGGGCGTGGTGAACGTCGGGAACAGCGAGTGGCTGTTCTGGAAATTCACGCCCTCGCGGCGCAACTGGGCCAGATTCGGCGCGGTCTGGGCGTCGACGATGTTGGCGCGCAGGCCATCGGGGATGAAAAGGATGACGTTGCGCGCCGGCTCCGCAGCCATAACGGCCGAACTGGCGAGAAGGGCGAGGCTGCAGGCACGGGCGAGACGAGTGGGAAGGAAGGCCATGGAAAACTCTCTGCATGGAGGAAAGATGGCAGAGATGTAACAAGAGATTGCTGCAATTTTATGATGACAGCGCCATGACAGGGGGCGGCATCCTTTGTGCAGCACTCCGGCCTCTTTCCAAGGAGCACCCCTATGGCCCACGCCTTCGCGAGTACTACTGCCGCTGCCCGTCACCTCGATCTGGACACCCCGGCCATCCGCCAGGCCCGCATCGATCTCGCCGCCTGCTTCCGCATGGCTGCCCGGCTGGGCCTGGGCGAGGGGATCTGTAATCACTTCTCCTTCGTGGTGCCCGGCCACGACGAGCTGTTCCTGGTCAATCCCTATGGCCTGGCCTTCGCCGAGGTCACGGCATCCTCGCTGCTGATCTGCGACTTCGCCGGTGGCGTGGTCATGGGCGAGGGCGCCCCCGAGGCCACCGCCTTCCATATCCACGCCCAGCTGCACCGCCTCAATCCCGGGGCACGGGCGGCCTTCCATACCCATATGCCCAATGCCACGGCGCTCTGTCTGCTGGAGGGCGAGCCCTTCGTCTGGGCCGGGCAGACCGCGCTGAAATTCTATGACCGTCTGCGCGTGGACGAGGACTACAACGGCCTGGCGCTGGACGCCACGGAAGGCGAACGCATCGCCCGGGCGGCGGGGGACGCGGCGGTGGTCATGCTGAAGAATCACGGACCCCTGGTGCTGGGGCCGAGCATCGCCGAGGCCTGGGACGACCTCTACTACCTGGAGCGCGCCGCCGAGGTGCAACTCAAGGCCATGGCCAGCGGCCGGCCGCTGAAGCCGGTGGCACCGGCCATCGCGCACGCCGCCTGCCAGCAGATGCTGCAGGGCAACGCCGACAGCGCGCGACTGCACCTGGAAAGCGTGAAGCGCCAGCTGCTGCGGCTGGAGCCGGATTACCGGGACTGAGCGGGGCGGTCAGCCGCCGTGGCTGCGGCGCTGGGGCACGGCCTGCACCTGCGGAGCGGAGAGCTCCAGCGCGGCGGCCGCGACCACGGGCAGCTGGGCATCCAGCTGCTCGACCAGGCGCTCGCGCAACTGGCGCTTGAGCGCGCGACTCATGTCGAGCTGGCCATGATGATCCAGGGCCAGAAAGCCCTGCTGGAGGATCTCGATGGACAGGGACGGGACCTCGGCGCCCAGGGGGCAGACATCGAAGGCAAGCGACTGAGCGTGGGCTGACGGCATCCTGGTGATCATGGCTGTCCCTCCTGGACCAGAGCCCCATCATGCCAGGCCCGGCGGAGAGCGCTGGAGTGGCAAAACGCGGACCCGTGGACTGTTGCGCATTTTGTCGGCGCGAAAAAAAGCCCGGGATCCTCCCGGGCTAAAAGCGCAGATGTCAGCTTCTACGATGCCTTTCGGCATGGAAGAGAGCTTGCCACCGCCCGGCTTATGGCTGGCTTAACGTCGCTAGCGGATCAGCGAGGCCAGCAGGGCCATGCAGGCGATGGCGGTAAAGATCAGCAGGAGGTGCAGCAGGGAGAGCTTGTCCATGAGCGAGGGCACGGGTAGCGACGCGGAGGGCCGATGATAGCAAAGAGACATCACGGCACGCCTGACCTGCTCGCGACTCAGGCCCTTTGCAGCATCGCCTGGATCCGCCGCTCCAGCGTATCCAGGGTGAAGGGCTTGGTCAGCACCCGCATGCCGGTTTCGAGATGGGCGTCGTCGATAACCTGGCTTTCCGCATAACCGGTGATGAACAGCACCGGCAGCTCCGGTCGCAGTCCGCGCAGGGCGTCGGCCAGCTGGCGGCCGTTGAGGGCGCCGGGCAGGCCGACATCGGTGATCAGCAGGTCCAGCGGGGTATCGGGCGAGAGCAGGGCCAGAGCGGTGGCGGCATCGGCCGCCTCCAGTACCCGGTAGCCCTGGGCGAGCATGACTTCCACCAGCAGGGTACGGATGGTGGGTTCGTCGTCGACCACCAGGATGGTCTCGCCGTGGCCTGGGGCGTGAGGCTCCGGTTCGGCCGGCAAGGCGCTGTCGGCCAGCGGCGCCAGGTGATGACGCGGCAGATAGAGGTGTACCCAGGTACCGGCGCCGGGCGCGGAGTCGATGCGGATCTCGCCACCCGACTGCAGTACGAAGCCATGCACCATGGACAGTCCCAGGCCGGTACCCTGGCCAATGGGCTTGGTGGTGAAGAAGGGATCGAATACCCGGGCGAGGACCTCGTCGCTCATGCCGCTGCCGGTATCGCCCACGCTCAGGCGCACGAAGTCGCCCACGGGCAGGGCCTGGCGCTCGGCCTGGGTCGCGTCCAGGCGCTCGTTGCTCAGGACGATACGGATGCGCCCGCCGTCGGGCATGGCGTCGCGGGCGTTTAGGCAGAGGTTGAGCAGGGCGTTTTCCAGCTGCAGACCGTCGATGTGGGTCAGCCAGAGCCGGGGATCGGCTTCGCGCTCCAGGGCGATCTGCGGACCTATGCTGCGCTGGATCAGGTCTTCCAGGCCGATGACCAGTTGCTCCAGCGCCACCGGTTGCGGATCCAGGGTCTGGCGCCGGGAAAAGGCCAGCAGCCGGTGGGTCAGGGCGGCGGCGCGCTGGGCGGCGCTGCGGGCGGTGCCGGTGTAGCGCTCGAGGTCCTGCAGCCGGCCCTGGCGCAGGCGCAGGTCGAGCATCTCCAGCGAGCCGAGGATGCCGGTCAGCAGGTTGTTGAAGTCATGGGCGATGCCGCCGGTGAGCTGGCCGACGGCCTCCATCTTCTGCGACTGGCGCAGGGCTTCTTCCATCAGCCGGATGCGCTCCTGCTCGTTGAGGCGCTCGGTGACGTCGTAGGCGAACTGATAGGCGCCGATGCGCTGGCCGTCGGCATCGAGCAGCGGGCTGAATTGCAGTTCGTAGTGGCGCTGCA
Source organism: Pseudomonas sp. HR1 (assembly GCF_030175875.1). Taxonomy (NCBI): domain Bacteria; kingdom Pseudomonadati; phylum Pseudomonadota; class Gammaproteobacteria; order Pseudomonadales; family Pseudomonadaceae; genus Pseudomonas; species Pseudomonas sp. HR1. Next base: position 193,734 of record NZ_JASNRF010000001.1, on the reverse strand, counting down.
GCGGTGCCTCGCCGACCGAGACGATCTCGTTGAAGGCTTCGCCGGTAAAGGCGCGCTGCCACTGCGCGGACAGCCGTTCACTGATCTCCGGGCGACTGTCCAGGGCCGAGCGGTAGGACGCCCCCAACTGCGGGCGGACGCCAAAGACCTGTTCGAAGAGGTCGGCGCCGGAGCCATTGACCGCCAGCCAGCGGAAATCGAAGTCCAGTACATGGATCATTGCACTGGCGGCGTCCACCACCCTGGCCAGGATGCGGTTGGCGGCCAGGGCGGCCTGCACCCGTTCTTCGAGGGTTTCGTTGAGTTGCCGCAGGGCGATTTCGGCGCGCTTGCGCGCGGTGATGTCCTGGAACAGCACCGCGACCTGGCGGCGGCTGGCCGGCTCGATGCGAAAGGCGGCCAGCTCCAGGTAGCGCCCGGTGGCCACCAGTTCCTGTTCGAAGCGGATGGCTTCGCCGGTGCGCAGCACGTGCCCATAGCGGTCGAGCCAGGCCTGAGCCTCGTCGCCGACCATGTCGCGCAGCTTCTGGCCCACCACATTGGGTATACCGGCATGGGCCGCATAGGCCGGATTGGCCTCGATGTGGATGTAGTCGCTCAAGGGGCCGTGGGGCCCGTCGAGGAATTCGATGATGCAGAAGCCCTCGTCCATGGCGTTGAACAGGAACTGGTAGCGTTCGCTGGTCAGGGTCGCGCTGTTTTCCGCAGGCACGGCGCGGGCATCGAGCTGCTGGCGCAGCTGCTGATTGCGTTGCTCCAGCTCGGCAAGGCGCGCCAGCAGGGAAGGAATGTCGGCGACAGGCACGGCAGGCTCGGCGAGAAGAGATGAGACGACGGCTTCGCCTCAAAGACCGGCATTAGACGGCTTGGGGCGAAAAAGTGCCGGGCGCGTCACAGATTCTTTAAGGTAGGGTTCAGGGGCCGGTCAGAGAGGCTGAGGTGAGCGCGAAGACCGAGTCGGGTGGCCAGGGACTAGCTACTTGAGAGATGTCTGACCACTCTGCTTTGGGTGGATTGACACCTGCCAAAGTCACTCATACGATGTCATATGAATATCTGGTAACAGCTTTCCAACGACCCCGGTTCACACCGGTCAATAACAACAAGTCAGGAAGCCTATTCGATGACTATCCAGGTCACTCCCGAGACGGAGTCCGCCCTGCGGCCGCAGGACACGCCCGTCGCCGCTACCCCGCAAGTCTCCCGCTTCACCCGCTACCGCTGGCTGATCTGCGCCCTGCTGTTCATCGCCATCGGCATCAACTACATCGACCGCCAGATGATCGGCATCCTCAAGCCCACGCTGCAGGCGGACCTGGGCTGGACGGAGACCGATTACGCCAAGATCGTGTTCTGGTTCCAGTGCGCCTACGCCATCGGCTTCCTGACCTTTGGCCGCATCATCGACAAGGTCGGGGTGCGCATCGGCTACGCCCTGGCCTTCACCATCTGGACCATCGCCAGCATCGGTCACGGCATCGCCCATACCGTCACCCACTTCGTGCTGGTGCGCTTCACCCTCGGCTTCGGCGAGTCCGGCAGCTTTCCGGCCAGCCTCAAGGCGGTCTCGGAATGGTTTCCGCAAAAGGAACGCGCCCAGGCCACCGGGCTGTTCAACGCCGGCACCGCCATGGGCCCTATCATCACACCTTTGCTGGTGCCGGCCATCACCCTGGCCTGGGGCTGGCGCGCGGCCTTCATCTCCATCGGCATCGTCACCGCCCTGTGGCTGATCGCCTGGCTGCTGATCTATCGCCGCCCCCACGAACACCCCAAGGTGAGTCGCGAAGAGCTGGCCTACATCCAGGCCGACGATGGCTCCCCGGTATCGGCCAAGCCGGCCGTCGCGGCCAAGATCTCCTGGTTCAAGCTGCTGACCTTCCGCGAGACCTGGGCCTATGCCGCCGGCAAGTTCCTCACCGATCCGATCTGGTGGCTGTACCTGTTCTGGCTGCCGGACTTCCTCGGCAAGACCTACGGCCTGAATCTGAAATCCTTCGGTCCGCCGCTGATCGCCATCTATATCCTGGCCGACATCGGCTCGGTGATGGGCGGCTGGGGCTCCTCCAAGCAGATGAAGCTCGGCCGCAGCGCCAACCTGGCGCGCAAGACCACCATGCTGCTCTGCGCCCTGGCGGTCGTGCCCATCGTCACCGCCCAGTTCGTCTCCAGCCTGTGGCTGGTGGTGGGCATCATCGGTCTCGCCGCCGCGGCCCACCAGGCGTGGTCGGCCAACCTGATGACCCTGCCGTCGGACCTCTTCCCCAAGGAAGCCGTGGCCTCGGTGATCGGCATCGGCGGTACCGCCGGCGCCATCGGCGGCATGCTGATGACCACCTACAACGGCTACATCCTGGAGATCTTCAAGTCCTACCAGCCGATCTTCATCGTCGCCGGCAGTGCCTACCTGGTGGCCATCGTGGTCATCCATGTGCTCACGCCGCGGCTCAAGCCGGTACCGCTGGAGCGCATCTCGGTGGGCTGACCGCGGGTCGCTGACAAGCAAGCCGCCGGGTCATCCCCGGCGGCTTTTTGCATGCCGCGGGCTGTCCGGATCGCGCAGGGGGCTGTCCTGCTCGCGAGCGCAGCGGACCGGCGGGGCGCTCAGACTCGGGGACCCAGTCCTGGAGTCCCCCATGCTCAAGCAACCCCAGACCAAGTACCGCGCCTTTGCCGCGCCCCCGTTGCCCGACCGCCAATGGCCGGGCCGCCAGCTGACCCAGGCACCGCGCTGGTGCTCCACCGACCTGCGCGATGGCAACCAGGCGCTGATCGAGCCCATGGGGCTGGAGCGCAAGCGGCGCTTCTTCGCTCTGTTGCTGGCGATCGGCTACCGGGAAATCGAGGTGGCCTTTCCGGCGGCGTCCCAGACCGATTTCGATTTCGTGCGTGAACTGGTCACCGCGGACGGACTGCCGGACGATCTCTGGCTGCAGGTGATGACACCCGCGCGCAGCGAGCTGATCGAGCGCACCTTCGCGGCCCTGGAGGGCGTCCCCCGCGCCATCGTGCACCTCTACAACGCCACTGCGCCGCTGTTTCGCCGGGTGGTCTTCGACCAGGATCGCGCCGCCACCCTGGCCATGGCGGTGGCCGGTACCCAGCGCGTGCGCGCCCTGTGCGACGCCCAGCCGGAGACGGCCTGGACCTATCAGTATTCGCCCGAGACCTTCTGCTTCACCGAAGCCGACTTCGCCCTGGAGATCTGCCAGGCGGTGCGCGAGGCCTGGCAGCCCTCGGCGGAGCGCCCGCTGATCCTCAATCTGCCGGCGACGGTGGAAGTGGCCACGCCCAATGTCTATGCCGACCAGATCGAGGGCTTCATCCGCGGCCTGGGTCCGGCGCCCCATGTGACCATCAGCGTCCATCCGCATAACGACCGCGGCACCGGCGTCGCCTGCGCCGAACTGGCCCAGCTGGCCGGGGCCACGCGGGTGGAGGGCTGTCTGTTCGGCAATGGCGAGCGCACCGGCAACGTCGATCTGGTGACCCTGGCGCTGAATCTCTACAGCCAGGGCATCACGCCGGGCATCGACTTCTCCCGCCTGGAAGAGGTGGCCAGCGTGGTGGAGGCCTGCAACCAACTGACCATCCATCCGCGCCATCCCTATGGCGGTCGCCTGGCCCTGGCCGCCTACCCAGCGCAGGCCGCGCCGCTGGGGATCATAGATCCGGCCGATCTGGGCCGGGTGGCGGGCTAGGGACGGGGGGCAACTCCGTCTGGCCGCGATAGGCGGAAGGGGACACCCCCAGCACCTGGCGGAAGCGGGTGGCGAAGGCACTGGGGCTGGCATAGCCATGGTCCAGGGCGACGTCGACGATGGCGTGGCCGGCGGCCAGGGAGGTCAGGCTGGAATCCAGCCGCGCCCGCTGCAGCCACTGGCCGAAGGTCAGGCCGGTTTCCTTGAGGAACAGCCGGCTCAGGGTGCGCTCGCTGACCGCCAGCCGCGCGGCGGCGCGGGTCAGCGTCCAGCGCTCGCCCGGGTGCTGGCGCAGGTGGCGGCAGAGTGCGGCGAGGGTGGCATCCACCGGCCAGGGCAGGTGCAGGCCGGCGGTGGGCGAGCCCTGCAACTCGTCGAGCATAAGCTGCAGGATATAGCGGGCACGCCCCTCGGCCGGTCGATCGGCAGGCAGGGGCAGGGCGGCCAGGATGAGTTCGCGCAGGAGCGGCGAGACGGCGATCAGCTGGCAGCGCGTCGGCAACTCGGCGCGCGCCTGGGGATCGACGAACAGGGTGCGCACCTCGACCCGGCCCAGCAGGTGCAGATCGTGCTCTTCGTCAGCGGGCACCCAGACGCCGCGCCCGGGCGGCACCACCCAGCGCCCCTGGGCGGTGTTGACGATGACGATGCCGCAGAGGGCATGGATCAGCTGTGCCTGGCGATGGCGATGGGGCGGCACCCGCTCGCCATGGGCATAGTCCTGGGCCACGGCGTGGAGGCCATTGCACGAGCTGAAGTCGAGGTACATGGCCGTCAGGACGGCGCGCGGCCGGCCAGCCACTTGCCCAGCAGGGCATCCAGCTGCCGCTGCTCGGCCTCGCTGAGGGTGGCCAGGGCGCGGCGTTCGTTGTCGACGTGGGCGGCCATCAGGCCGTCGATCAGGGCGAAGCCGTCCGTGGTGAGGGCCACCAGGGTGCTGCGGCGATCCTCGGGATTCTTGCGCCGCTCGATCAGCCCGGCGCGCTCCAGGCGGTCGAGGCGATTGGTCATGCCGCCCGAGGAGATCATGGCCGATTCATAGAGCACCGTCGGACTCAGGGCATAGGGCTCGCCGGCGCGCCTCAGGGTGGCCAGGACGTCGAATTCGCCATAGTGCAGCCGGTGTTCGTCGAAGAAGGGCTGCAGGACGTCGCGATTGAGCACCTGGGCCATCTCGCCCAGGCGACCGACCAGGCGCATGGGCAGGGCATCCAGGTCGGGGCGCTCGCGGTGCCACTGGTCCACGGCGAATTCGGCGCGATCGGCCATCCGGCTTACCTCGGAAATATATCTTGATGTTAAGATACTTCTCATCAAGAGAAATATCGCGTCACTCCGGAGATTGTCCATGCTTTCCGCGTCACCTTCATCCCCGAACACGCCGGCACCGCGCCAGGATGCCTTCCTGGCCGTCTTGCTGGTGCTGCTGGTCGGCCTGAACCTCAGACCCATCCTGGCCGCCATCGGTCCGCTGCTGGATGGCATCCAGGCCGCGACCGGCCTGGAAGGCAGTGGCGCCGGGGCGCTGACCACCCTACCCATCGCCGCCATGGGCCTCTGCGCCCTGGGCGGCGCCCGTCTGCAGGCCTGGCTCGGCGAACGCCGTGGCATCGCCCTCGGCCTGCTGCTGCTGGCCCTGGCCAATGCCCTGCGCTGGGAAGAGCCGAGCGGCCTGGGGCTGATCCTCACCGCCGGGCTTGGCGGCGTCGGCATCGCCCTGGTCCAGGCGCTGATCCCCGCCTATATCCGCCGCTGCCATCCGCAGCGCACCAGTACCCTCATGGGCCTCTACACCACCGGCATCATGGGCGGCGCGGCCGTGGCGGCGGCCACCGCCGCGCCCCTGGCCGAGCGGTGGGGCTGGGCCCAGGGTCTGGCGCTCTGGACCCTGCCGGTGCTGCTGGCGCTCGGCACCTGGCTGGCCCTGGCCCGCCCGGATGCGCCAGTGCAGGACGCGGCACCCCGCGCGCAACCCTGGCGGCAGCGCCAGGCCTGGCTGCTGCTGGCCTTTTTCGGCATCGGGACCGCGGCCTACACCCTGGTGCTGGCCTGGCTGCCGCCGTACTACACCGGCCTCGGCTGGCAACCGGCTGACAGCGGCCTGCTGCTGGGCGGGGTGAGTCTCGCCGAGGTCAGCGCCGGTCTCCTGCTGTCGGCGACCATCGCCCGCCTGCGCAATCGCCGGCCACTGGTGCTGGGGGTGCTCGGCGTGGTTCTGGTGGGGCTGCTGTGCCTGGCGCTGGCGCCGCTGCCCCTGGCGGTGCCCACCGCCATCCTGCTCGGCCTGGGCATCGGCGCGCTGTTTCCGCTGTCGCTGATCCTGGCGATGGACAAGGTGCGCGATCCCGCCGACGCCGGCGCGCTGCTTGGCTTCGTCCAGGGCGGTGGCTACCTGATCGCCAGCCTGGCGCCGCTGGCCGCCGGCATCCTGCGCGACCATCTGGACAGCCTGGCCAACGCCTGGCTGCTGATGGCGGTCGGCGTGGTGCTGCTGATGGGCCTCGGCCTGCGCCTGACCCGCCCGGAGCGCCCGGTGGTGGCGCGCGGCTACCAGCGGGCCTAGCTGTTTGAACCTAGCCGGCGCGCGGCAGGCGCAACTCCACGCAGAAGCCGCCCCGGGCGCGATTGCTGAAGGTCAGGGCACCGCCCAGGCGGCGGGTGATGGTCTCGACGATGGCCAGCCCCAGCCCGGCACCCTGGGGGTTGCCGGCGCTGTAGAAGCGATCGCACAACCGCGCCAGCTCGGCCTCGTCCACCCCGGGGCCGCGATCCTCCACCCGCAGCAAGACGCCCTGGTCCTGGCTGGCCTCGATGCCGACTTCCACCGCGCTGCCGGCGGGGGCGAAGGCCAGGGCGTTGGTCACCAGATTCTGCAGGGCGATGGCGATGGCGTCCGGATCGCCGAGCACCGGCGGGCCGGCCTGGGCCGCCAGCACCAGCTCCACCTGCTGCCTGAGCGCCAGCGGCGTCAATTCCGCCAGCTCTTCGCGCACCAGGGGCTCCAGGGCCAGCGGCTGGACCTGGGTGGCACCGGGTTCCAGTCGCGCCAGGGTCAGCAACTGGCTGGCCAGGCGGGTGGCCCGGCTGACGCCCTGGCGCAGATAGCCCAGGGCTTCGTCGCGCTCCGCGGCCGTCTCGGCGCGCTGGGCGTTCTGCGCATGCAGGTCGAGGATCGCCAGGGGCGTGCGCAATTCATGGGCGGCGTCGGCGATGAAGCGCCGCTCGCGATCGAGCAGGGCGCGCAACTGGGCGAGCTGGTGATCCAGGGCGCCGCGCATGGGTTGCAACTCCGGCGGCAGCGGGCCGGTCGGCAGCGGCGCCAGGCTGTGGGGATCGCGTTCGCGCAGTCCGCGGGCGAAATCCTGCAGCGGTCGCAGGCCCCAACCCAGCAGCAGCCAGAGCACCCCGACCAGCAGCGGCAGGCCCACCAGCGTCGGCCAGAGGGTATGGCTGACGATGCGCTGGATCAGGTCCTGGCGCAGGTCCTCGCGCTCGCCGACCCAGATGCGCAGGCCGCCATCGGCGGTACGCACCAGCATCCCGCACCATTCGCGCCCGTTCTCGAACACCTCGTGCAGGCCCTCCGGCGGCACCTCGGTCAGCCGCGGCGCATTGCCGGAGCGGGCCAGCAGCCGGCCATCGGCGGTCCAGACCTGGAAGGTCAGCTGATTCTCGTAGGGGTGCGCCGGTACGCTACCGGGAACGGGTTGCATGGCCCGATCGAACACCCGGATCAGCTCCGGCCAACGATCCGCCGCCGGCGTGCCGGCCTGCAGCAGGCCTTCCAGCAGGCGCGCGCCCTGGACCAGCTGGGCGTCGTAGATGCCCTCGATCTCGCGATGGCTGTCGCGCAGCGCCAGCAGAGCCAGGGCCAGACTGCCAGCCAGCACCAGGGCCAGGGTGGGGGCGAGGATGCGGGTGCGGATGGCGATCATGGCTGACGCTCCAGCAGATAGCCCACCCCGCGCACGGTGCGGATAAGGCCGCTGTCGAGCTTCTTGCGCAGGTTGTGGATGAGCACTTCCAGGGTGTTGCCCGAGGCGGCTTCCTGCCAGCCATACAGGGTATTGCTCAGGCGCTCGCGGGTGATGACGGTGCCCGGCCGCAACAGCAGCTGGTGCAGCAGCTGGTATTCCATGGGCGTCACCACCACCTCGGCGCCGCGGTAGTGCACCACCTGGCTGGCCGGGTCGAGGCTGATGCCGGCGTGCTCCAGCAGTGGTTGCGCGCGGCCACAGCTGCGGCGGATCAGGGCGCGCAGGCGCGCCTTGAGTTCGTCCAGGTCGCAGGGCTTGACCAGGTAGTCGTCGGCGCCGGCATCCAGGCCCTGGATACGATCGGCCTTGGCGTCGCGGGAGGTGAGCACCAGCACCGGCACCTGGCCGTCGGGCTGGCTGCGCAGGCGGCGCAGCAGGTCGAGGCCGTCGAGGCGCGGCAGGCCCAGGTCCAGCAGCACCAGGTCGAAGCGCTCGGCGGCCAGGGCGTGCTCGGCGGCCAGGCCGTCGGCCACCCAGTCCAGGGTATAGCCCTCGCCGCGCAGGGCCATGCGGATGCCCTGGGCCAGGGCCGCATCGTCTTCCACCAGCAGTACCCGCACGACCGCCTTCCTCTCGTTTTGATGGCTCTAGCCCGCCATCATCGCTGGCGTCCTGGCGCAGCGGCAGGGGCAACTGTTACCGGGCGTTGCATCCTAAGACTGCATTAAGCTTCGCCGTCGAGTCTGGTCACTCCCACCACGAGGAGTGTCGCCATGCGCCGCCTGTTGCTGCCGTTGCTGTTCGCAAGTCCCCTGGCCCTCGCCGCCGAACCCCAGTGCACCCAGGCGGACAAGTCCACCTGGCAGGACGCCGAGAAATTCCAGGCGCAGCTGCGTGACCAGGGCTACGAGATCAAGAAGTTCAAGATCACCAAGGGCAACTGCTACGAGATCTACGGCTTCGACAAGGACAGGCGCAAGGTCGAGATCTATCACGATCCGGTGAGCGGCAAGGCGGTCAAGAGCGAGATCGGCAGCTGATGAAGACGGCGACCGTGCGGCTCTGGGATCCCCTGGTGCGGCTGTTCCACCTGTCGGTCGCCGCCGCCTTTTTCGCCAACTACTTCTTCAACGAGAAGGGCGCCTTCTGGCACCGCTGGATCGGCTACTACGCCAGCGCCTGGCTGCTGGTGCGCCTGGTCTGGGGTTTCGTCGGCCCGCGCAGCGCGCGCTGGAGCGACTGCTGGCCGACCCGCGCGCGGCTGGGCGCCCATCTGCGCGATCTCTGGCAGGGGCGGCCCCATCATCGTCTCGGCCATTCGCCGCTGGGCGCCCTGGTGATGCTGCTGATGATGGCCGCCATCGGCGGCCTGGGCGTCACCGGCTTCCTCATGCGCGAGGTGGATGCCCTCTGGGGCGCCGACTGGCCCGAGGACCTGCACGCCTGCTTCGCCAACGGCCTGCTGGCGCTGGTCTGCCTGCATGCCGTGGCCGCCGTGGTGGAAAGCCTGAGGGTAGGCGACAACCTGCCGTTGTCGATGCTGACCGGTCGCCGCCGCCCGCTGGAGGAGTCGTCCCCGCGCGACTAGGCGCAGTGCCCGTCGAGGGTACCCGGCGGATCCACCTGCACCGTCACGTGCTGCAGGCCATGGCGGCTGCGCAGCAGCTCGCCCACCAGGGTCGGCAAGCGCAGGGGATCGCTGCCCGGCGCCGGGGTGATGTGCAGGGTGGCGATGCGGGTTTCGTCGGTCAGCGTCCAGACGTGCAGGTGGCCCACCTCGGCCACCTCCGGCAGGGCGCGGACTGCCGCCGTGGCACCGGCCGTGTCGAATTCCCGCGGCGCCGCCTGCAGGAGCACCGCGCCGGCATCGCGCACCAGGGTCCAGGCCGATTTGACGATCAGCAGGGCGACCAGGATCGACAGCGCCGGATCCAGCCAGGTCCAGCCGGTCCAGAGGATGCCTAGGGCGGCGACGATGGCGCCCACCGAACCCAGCAGGTCGCCGGCCACATGGAGCAGGGCGCCGCGCAGGTTGCTATCGTCCTTGTGCCCGCCGTTGAGCACCACGAAGCCGACGATATTGACCACCAGGCCGATCACCGCCACCGCCAGCATGGGGCCGGACAGCACCTCGGTGGGCTCGCGCAGCCGCATGATGGCTTCCCAGCCGATCCACAGGACCAAGAGCAGCAGAGCGACGCCATTGGTCAGGGCGGCGAGGATGCGCACCCGGTGGAAGCCATAGGTGAAGCGCGCATTGGCCGCCTTGGCCGCAACCCGGTAGGCCACCAGCGCCAGCAGCAGGGCCGCGGCATCCGAGACCATGTGACCGGAATCGGCGATCAGCGCCAGGGAGCCGGACCACCAGCCGCCCACGGCCTGGACGATGGCGTAGCCAAAGGTGAGGGCGAAGACCAGCTTGAGCTTGCGCTCGTTGTCGGCGGTCACCCGCGGGGCGTGGGAATGACCATGGCCATGGCCTTGGTCGTGGCCATGCTGATGATCGTGGTCGTGGTCGTGGTCGTGGTCGTGGTCGTGGTCGTGGTCGTGATCGTGGTGAGAGGTGGAGCCACTCATCTACAGGTCTCCGGAGCATTGAGGAGGCAGTGGGCACGGGCCCTTCGCTGACGATCCTGAAGCCTGAAGTGACTTCAGGGTCAAGCGGATCGAGCAGTCAGCTGACCCCTTGGTCATCTGTTACCGGGCATGAGTTGCTAAGACTTCATTAAGGTTCGCCCCTCAGGGTAGCGGCTCCCTGTCGCCGGAGCCCGCTCATGATCGCCTTCCCCAGTCTCCCTTCGCGCAGGCGCCGGGCGCCCTGATGCTGCTCGCTGCCTTCTCCCGCCCCCGCGCTTCGGGCTGGCGACCCTGGCGCAATTTGCTGCTACTGAGCAGTCTGAGTTGCCTGCTGTTGCTGGCCGACGACTTCCTGCAGCAAAGCTTCACGCCAAACAACCGCGCCGAGTTGGAAGCGGGCTATGTGGCCGCGCTCTGGGTGTTCAGCCTGGCGCTCTGGCTGAGCAATCTGCCGCGCCTGGCGGCGTTCATCCTGCTGGGGTTCGCCCTGATGCAGCTGCTGCAGCTGGGCAACCTGAGTTTCTTCGGCGAGCCGCTCAGCGCCATCGACATCCAGGCCCTGCTGGGCGACACCGCGGAGGTGCGCCAGACGCTGTGGCTCAGCCTGCCCGAACACTGGCCGGTGCTGCTGTGCGTGGGGCTGCCCTATGGACTGCTGATCGCCCTGCATCTTCAGCTGCCCGGCCGGGTGCCGCTGCCGGCCAGTCGCTGGGCGCTGATCCTGATCGCCGCGGTGCTGCTGTCCAAACCCTATCGCGCCACCTATCGCAATCTCGATGCCTTCGTGCCCAGCCCCGCGCGCAGCGGCTTGCACAACAGCCTCAACGCCTTTTCCGCCTGGGCGGTGCGCCTGGCCGGGCGTGACGACGTTGTCCTGCCGCCCACCGCCTATGCGCCCTATGGACTGGCCCAGGTGCCCAGCAGCGCGCGGCACGTCTGGCTGGTGGTGGCCGATTCCCTGCGCAGCGATCGCCTGGGCGCCTTTGGCTATGCGCGCGATACCACGCCAAAGCTGTCGGCCTATCTGGCGGCCAATCCCCAAACGCTGATCCGCCCCGGCGTGGCGGCAGGGGTGGCCACCGACGTGAGCCTGCCCTACCTGCTCAATCCGATCCGCGAACCGGGCCAGGACGGACGCCTGCGCAGCGGCGAGATCAACCTGTTTCGCTTCGCCCAGGCCGCCGGCTTTCGCACCCACTGGCTGTCGTCCCAGGAATCCAAGTTGCTGGCGCACCTGGGCAGTCGCCATCTGGACGTCGCCATCACCCGCGAGGACCATCCGCTGCGCTTCCTGCAACGCCAGGACCGTGCCCTGCTGGAGATCCTCGACGAACAGCGGTGGGCGCCGCGCAACTTCGTGGTGCTCAACCTGCGCACCGCGCACCTGCCCTATGCGCAGAACTATCGCCACGAGCGCACCCCGGCGCCCTGGCCGGATAGCGGGGCCGAGGGCCAGGCCAATGCCTATGACAATTCCCTGCACTATCTCGACGGCCTGCTCGCCGAGATCCTCGCCGACTTCGACCGCCTGGACGGCGAGCGCTATCTGATCATCACCGGCGACCATGGCCAGCGGCTGGGGGAGGGCGGTCACTGGGGGCACAACGACCTGGTGCCCGAGGTCAGCGACGTGCCGGTGATCGTGGTGGCGCGGGACGCACCGCCCCAACCCCTGGCCGAGTTGCAGGGCGAGCGCTGGATCAGCCACTACGAGGCCGGCAGCTGGCTGGCGGAGCGGCTGGGGACCCGTATCGACAATCCCAATCGCCGCCCCGACGAGCACTTCGTCCATGGCAAGCTGCTGTTCAGCGACAATTTCGTGCAGCGCGTCTGCGAATCGCCCACCGGCCTGGTGCACCAGCCGCCGCAGCAGCTGAGCACCCTGCTGCTGGATACCACGGCGGCGCCCTGCGGTTAGCGCTGCGGCCGTCTTACCCTTGGCTCCGAGGCGCCGCTACACTGCCGGCGCCTCTTCATCTCAGTCGCAGGATCCCGTCATGTCTTCCGCTTCCTCTGTCTCCCGCTATGCGCGCAGCGCCCGGCTGCTGCACTGGCTCATGGCCCTGCTGGTATTGCTGGCCTATGTGCTGATCCTCAACCGCGGGCAGTTCGAGCGGGGCTCCCTGGAGCGCCAGTGGGTGACGCTCAGCCATTTCTGGGTGGGCCTGCTGGTCCTGGCGCTGGTCTTGCCGCGGCTGCTGGTGCGCCACCGCCATCCGGTACCGCCGATCACGCCACCGCTGACGCGAAGCCTGGAGACCGTCGGCCGACTGACCCACTACGCGCTCTATGCCTTTCTGCTGGCCCAGCCGCTGCTCGGGCTGTTCACCGTCTGGCTGACCATCGGCGCGGTCAAGATCCCGTCCAGCACCTGGGCGCTGCCTTCGCCCTTCCCGGTGGACCCGGAACTGGCGAAGACGCTCAAGGGTGTGCACCTCTGGCTCGGCAAGGCCTTCTACTGGGTGATCGGCCTGCACCTGCTGGCCGCGCTCTGGCATCACCTGGTGCGCAAGGACGACACCCTGAAGCGCATGCTTTAACGCGGTTCGAGGGCGATGATGCGGTCGCGACCGCCTTCGGCCAGCAGATAGCCGTCGCCCCGCGGCAGCAAGGCCTGGGGCGCGCGCAGGAAGGTCAGGATGGCGCGCGGGGCCGACTGGCGATCCCAGAGCAGCAGACGGGCGCGGTGGGTGGAGTCTTCGCTGATCCACAGGCCGCGGCGGTCGCAGAGCAGAAAGCTCGGCTCGCGCAGATCGCGCAGCGCCGGCGGATCCCGGCCATCGTCGCTCAGCTGGCGCACCAGGCCGCGGGATTTCTCGGTATAGAAGGCACTGCCGTCCGGGCAGCGGGTAAAGGACTCCGCCTCGTCCAAGTGGTCGCGCAGCACGGTCAGGCTGCCATCGGCGGCGTCGTAGCGCAGCAGGCGGCCGGCCCCCTTGCGGTCTTCCACGGCATAGAGCCGCTTGCCTTCGGCCCAGAGCCCCTGGGCGTTGATACCGGTGAAGAGATCGCGACTGCCGGCGGCGTCGAACCAGCGGATGGGATGGGTGCCGCCTTCCTGGCTGTAGGCGAAGCCGTCCTGGTAGGGCACCAGGCCGTCGGGCTTGTACAGCCCTTCGCTGAGCACGCTGCGCCGGCCCTGGGCATCGATGCGCAGCAGCCGGCCCTTGCCATCCTTGAGTTCTTCCGCGGTGAGCAGGGCATCGCCCTGCCAGGCCAGGGCGCTGGCCTTGGCGATGTCGGCATGGGCCACTTCGTAGCGCCAGCCGGGAGCGGCCTGGGCCGGCCAGAAGCGCTGCCAGGTGAGAAAGCCCAAGGCGGCCAGCAGCAGGGCGGCCAGGACGAGGAGGGCGCTACGCCAGAGGCGAGCCATCAGCTGGCAACGGCGGCCAGGTGTTCATGCAGGATGGCCGCGCCGATCACGATCAGCACCACCCCACCGAGCATCTCCGCGCGCTTGCCGACCAGATTGCCCATCACCCGGCCCAGCATCACCCCGGTGGTGACCATGATCATGGTGGCGAGGCCGATGGCCAGGGCGGCGGTGATGATGTTGACGTCGATGAAGGCCAGGCCCACGCCCACGGCGAGGGCATCGATGCTGGTGGCCACGGCGGTCAGGGCCAGCAGCATGAAGGAATGCTGGCGGGGCTTTTCTTCCTCGGCCTCGGGCGCGCCGAAGCCGGCCCAGATCATGCGCAGGCCGAGCACGGTGAGCAGGGTGAAGGCGATCCAGTGATCCCAGGGCTGGACGTACTGGGCGGCGGTAAGGCCGACGGCCCAGCCGATTACCGGGGTGATGGCTTCGATGACGCCAAAGATGGCGCCGGTGCGCAGGGCTTCGCGCAGGCAGGGCTTGTGCAGGCTGGCACCCTTGCCGACCGCGGCGGCGAAGGCATCGGTGGACATGGCGAAGGCCAGAAACATCAGGGAAGCGGGGTTCATCGTGACAGCGCCGGCCGGGCTCGATCCACAAGACATCCCCGCACGCCCGGCGTGGCGCGGTGATGCCTCTGGTCTCGCCAACCCTGACTGGCTGTCCTGACCACGGCGGTTGCCGAGTATGTTGATCAGGACGCTTTCCACCGCGGTGGAAGCAGGCTACTCCCCAAAGAGGCCGCCACCTTACCCATCCGGATAGAGAAAGTCTATCTTGTAGATAGTTCTAATATATATAGCCTTGGCTAAATCTTCTGCCGTCGAGCGTCCCGAACGCGGTGGCGGATCCTCTGCAGACCGCGCTGGCACTGGATTGGAGGCTCGGCACAGGATGCTGTGAGAGACGGCTAGCGGCTACCGGTACCCTGCGCGGACGTCGCCCAGGGATGCCCGGAGGTCGCTTGCTCCCGCCGAGCAGGGCGGGAAGCGTGCCTTTGCTGGTCGCGAGGCCGAGCGCCAGCCCGTCGCCCATGATGGCGCTCTGCCGTCCCCGTTTCGTCATGCCGCTGACACTTAATTGTCACATTTCGGCAATAGCCTAGCGCCAGCCCTCACTAGGTAATGGAGCCACCATGAAACGCACGTTCAGCCTCTCTCTGTTGTTGTCGGCCTTTTGCCTGAGCACCGCCGCTCACGCCGTGGATGTCACGGGCGCCGGCTCGAGCTTCGTCTTCCCCGTTCTGTCGAAGTGGTCGCAAGGCTTCAGCGAGAAGACTGGCAACCGTATCAACTACCAGTCCATCGGCTCCGGCGGCGGCATCGCCCAGATCAAGGCCGGCACCGTGGACTTCGGCGCCACCGACGCCCCCATGAGCACCGACGACCTGCAGAAGGGCGGTCTGGGCCAGTTCCCGACCATCATCGGCGGCATCGTGCCGGTGATCAACGTGGATGGCATCGAGCCCGGCAAGCTGAAGCTCGACGGCCCGACCATGGCCAAGATCTTCATGGGCGAGATCAAGACCTGGAACGACCCGGCCATCGCCGCGCTGAACCCCGGCATGAAGCTGCCCGAAGGCGCCATCACCGTGGTGCGTCGTTCCGACGGCTCCGGCACCTCCTACAACTTCACCAACTACCTGGCCAAGGTCAGCCCGGAGTGGAAGGAGAAGTACAACTTCGGCACCACCGTCAACTGGCCGGTCGGTGTGGGTGGCAAGGGTAACGAGGGTATCGCCGCCTACGTGAAGCAGATCAAGGGCTCCATCGGCTACGTCGAGTACGCCTATGCGCTGACCAACAAGATGACCCATGTGCAGCTGAAGAACGCCGCCGGCAACTTCGTGCAGCCCGAAGCCAAGAGCTTCCAGGCCGCCGCCGCTACCGCCGACTGGAAGAGCGCCAAGGACTTCAACCTGCTGATGACCAACGCCCCGGGCGCCGACGCCTGGCCGATCACCGCCACCACCTGGATCGTGATGTACAAGGAACCCAAGAACGAAGAGCGCAGCAAGGTCGCCTTCGACTTCTTCAAGTGGTCCCTGGAGCATGGCCAGAAGGATGCCGCGGCCCTGGATTACGTCCCGGTCCCGGACACCCTGGTCAAGCAGATCGAAGGCTACTGGGCGTCCGACTTCAAGAAGTAAGCACGCCTGTCCCGCCGCCTGGATCCCCTGGGGTCCAGGCGGTTTCGCGCGTCCTTCCAGGTAGACGGAAAGCTCCATGACCGACCAGACCCTGCCCCTCTCCGCCGCTCAGGAACAGCGCATCCGCCGGGATACCCGCGCCGATGTCTGGTTCCGCCGGCTGCTGTTTTCCGCCGCGCTCCTGGTACTGCTGGTACTGGTCGGCGCCGCCGCGTCCACCCTCTGGGGCGGTCGCCACGCCTTCATGACCTTTGGCCTGGACTTCATCACCTCGGCCGAATGGGATGTCGGGGCCGAGAAGTTCGGCGCCCTGGTGCCCATCTACGGCACCCTGATGACCTCCTTCATCGCCCTGCTGCTGGCCGTGCCCACCGCCTTCGGCATCGCCCTGTTCCTCTCCGAGATCGCCCCCACCTGGCTGCGCGGTCCGGTGGCCACGGCGGTGGAACTGCTGGCCGGTATCCCCTCGATCATCTACGGCATGTGGGGCCTGTTCGTCTTCGGCCCCTTCATGGCCGCGCACATCTCGCCCTTCATCAACGACTACCTCGGCGCCGTCCCGGTGATCGGGGTGCTGTTCCAGGGGCCGCCGCTGGGCATCGGCATGCTGACCGCCGGCATCATCCTGGCGATCATGATCCTGCCCTTCATCACCTCGGTGATGTACGAGGTGTTTCGCAGCGTGCCGGCGCAGCTCAAGGAATCGGCCTATGCGCTGGGCTCCACCACCTGGGAAGTCTGCTGGGACATCGTGCTGCCCTACACCCGCTCGGCGGTGGTCGGCGGCGCCTTCCTCGGCCTGGGCCGTGCCCTGGGCGAGACCATGGCGGTGACCTTCGTGCTGGGCAACGCCCACCAGTTCTCCCTCTCGCTGATGATGCCGAGCAGCTCCATCGCCTCGGTGATCGCCAACGAATTCAACGAGGCCTATACCGATCTGCACCGCTCTTCGCTGATCGCCCTGGGCTTTTTGCTGTTCGTGGTGACCTTCTTCGTGCTGCTGGCGGCACGGCTGATGCTGACGCAACTGTCGCGCAAGGCAGGTAACTGATGCACATCGACGCCTATCTCTATCGCAAGCGGCGGATCAAGAACGGCATCGCGCTGATCTTCGGCAGCGCCGCCGCCGTGCTCGGCCTGGGTTTCCTGGCCTGGATCCTCGGTACCACCCTGATCAAGGGCGTCAGCGCCCTGAGCCCGGCCATCTTCGTCGAGATGACGCCGCCGCCCGGCGCCGCCGACGGTGGTCTGGCCAACGCCCTGTTCGGCAGCGTGCTGATCACCCTGCTGGCCACCGCCATCGGCGCGCCCATCGGCATCCTCGCCGGACTCTGGTTGGCCGAATACGCCCGCCACTCCAAGCTGGGCCTGGTGGTGCGCTTCGTCAACGACATCCTCCTGTCGGCGCCGTCCATCGTCATCGGCCTGTTCATCTACACCGCCGTGGTGGTGACCCTGAACCAGTACTCCGGCGGCAGCCTGGGCTTCTCCGGATTCGCCGGCTCCCTGGCGCTGGCCATGCTGGTGGTGCCGGTGGTGACCCGTACCACCGACGAGATGATGCAGCTGCAGCCGCCGGCCATGCGCGAAGCGGCCCTGGCCCTGGGCATCCCCCAGTGGAAGGTGACCCTGCAGATCCTCTTGCGCGCCTCCCGCGCCGGCGTGGTGACCGGGGTGCTGCTGTCCATCGCCCGCATCACCGGCGAGACCGCACCGCTGCTGTTCACCGCCTTCGGCAACCAGTACTGGAACGCCGACGTGCTCAAGCCCATGGCCACCGTGCCGGTGACCATCTTCCAGTTCGCCATGAGTCCGTTCGAGAACTGGCAGCACCTGGCCTGGGCCGGCGCCCTGCTGCTGACGCTGTTCGTGCTGTTCCTGAACCTCTCCTCTCGCTTCTTCTTTCGTAACCGGGATTCCAAGTGACTACCATGCAGACGCAGATACCGGAACTGCAGGCGCGCGACGTCGGCTTCCGTTACAAGGGCCACCAGGCGCTCAAGTCGATCAACCTGGACATCGCGGCCAAGCAGATCACCGCCATCATCGGCCCGTCCGGATGCGGCAAGTCCACGCTGCTGCGCATCTTCAACCGCATCTACTCGGAATACCCGGGGCTGGAAGCGACCGGCGAGATCCTCATGGACGGGGAGAACATCCTCGATCCCAAGTACTCGCTAAGCCGCCTGCGCAGCACCATCGGCATGGTGTTCCAGAAGCCGGTGCCCTTCCCGATGTCGATCGCC
Organism: Pseudomonas sp. HR1; assembly: GCF_030175875.1. Lineage (NCBI taxonomy): Bacteria > Pseudomonadati > Pseudomonadota > Gammaproteobacteria > Pseudomonadales > Pseudomonadaceae > Pseudomonas > Pseudomonas sp. HR1. The sequence continues at coordinate 175,708 of NZ_JASNRF010000001.1, read as the reverse complement.
GACAACGTCGCCTACGGCATCCGCCACCACGAGCGGCTGTCCCGGGTGGAGTTGCAGGATCGCGTCGAGCAGGCCCTGCGCGGCGCGGCGCTGTGGGACGAGGTCAAGGACAAGCTCAACCAGAGCGCCCTGGGTCTCTCCGGCGGTCAGCAGCAGCGCCTGTGCATCGCCCGTACCATCGCCCTGCGTCCGCGGGTGCTGCTGCTGGACGAGCCGACCTCAGCCCTGGACCCCATCTCCACCGCGCGCATCGAACAGCTGCTGGCCGAACTCAAGCAGGAGTTCACCGTGGTCATCGTCACCCACAACATGCAGCAGGCGGCGCGCTGCTCCGACGTCACCGCCTTCATGTACCTGGGCGAGCTGATCGAAGTGGACAAGACCGACAAGATCTTCACCAAGCCGGACAAGAAGCAGACCGAGGACTACATCACCGGTCGCTTCGGCTGAGGATTTCGCCGGCTCTCGGCAAGGCCACTCCCCGGAGTGGCCTTTTTCATGGGCGAGCGGAAAGGGGCGGGGCAGGGCGGTCGCCTGGTTTCTCGGCGGAGAAAATTGTCTTCACGTCCGAGAAAGACTTTTTCCGAGCTGGCAACGCATGGCGTTACCGTGAAATTTTCATTTAATTTCAAAGGCTTGTATTAAAAGTTTTACTTTATTGAAGGCAAAACGACATCTCTTCTGCCGAGACTGAGCCAGCTTCGTGACGGGCTGCACTGCCAGCCAACACCCCTGGATTGTCTTGAAAGGAGATCTGCCGATGTCTGTTAACCCTTATCGATTCACGGCGCTGTTCTCGGGCGTGCTCCTGGCCACCTGCTCGGCCACGGCGAGTGCCGCTGTCGATGAGAAGCTGCTCGACATGCTCAAGGCCAACGGCTCCATCACCCCCGCCCAGTACGCCGAATTGCGCGGCGACCTGCAGCAGGAGCAGCAGGCGCGCGCCGCCCAGGTCGCCCAGCAGCAGAAGACCTCCGACTTCGAGAAGAAACTGGCCTGGGCCGCCAAGACCCAGATCAAGGGCGATGTGCGGGTGCGCCACGAGAGCATCGACATCAGCGGCGAGCCGGACAACGGTCGCGACCGCGACCGCCAGCGCATCCGGGCGCGACTGGGCGCCTACAGCGAGATCAATCCGCAGGTGGACACCGGCATCCGCATCGCCACCGGCGGCGGCGACGATGCCCGCTCCACCAACCAGGACCTCAACGGCTACTTCAACAAGAAGCAGCTCTGGCTGGATCAGGCCTACATCGACTACCACCCCACGGCGCTGCCGAATCTGCACCTGGTGGGCGGCAAGATGGGCCAGCAGTGGGTCAGCACCGGCGACGTCATCTGGGACGCCGACATCAACCCCGAAGGCCTGGCCGGCACCTACAAATACGACCTGGGCGGCGGCGCCGAGCTGTTCGGCAGCACCGGCTACTATGTGCTCAAGGACAACGTCGACGGCGAGGGCTATGAGTTCAAGCACGACCTGCGCCTCTACGCCGGCCAGCTGGGCAGTCGCTTCAACCTGGGCGATGCCGCCAAGCTGATGGTCGGCGGCAGCGTCTACGCCTACGACAAGGACCAGGACAGCACCTGCCCGACCACCGGTTCGGTCACCTCGCCCTGCGCCCTGGCGGTGAATGGCAACACCACCGACCGCTTCCAGCTCTACGAAGGCTTCGCCCAGCTGGACCTGACCAAGCTGTGGGTGCCGCTGTCCTTCTATGGCCAGTACGTGGTCAACGACAAGGCCGACGACGGCGAGGACACCGCCTGGCTGGTGGGCGCCAAGACCAAGCTGATGCAGCGGGTCGGCCTGGAATACAACTACCGCGATGTCCAGCGCAACGCCGTGGTGGGCGCCTTCACCGACTCCGACTTCGGCAACGGCTCGACCGGCGCCCGCGGCCACAAGCTCAAGCTCGGCTACGACATCGACAAGAACTTCGGCGTCGGCCTGACCTATTTCCTCGCCGAGTCCGACACCGCCAGCCGCTTCCGCACCGATGCCGATGTGAAGACCCTGCAGCTGGACCTGGAAGCCAAGTTCTAACCACGGCCCTCAGGTCGTGCTCCGCTTGAACCGCCCTCGGGCGGTTCTTTTTTGCCTGCGCGATGGAGAGACTCGCCTGGCACCTGTTGGGCTTCGCTGCGCTCAATCCAACCTACGCCGGAGCCGCTGCTTTCTCCCTCTCCCTCTGGGAGAGGGTTGGGGTGAGGGAAGCTCCCGCCCACTAACGCTCCACCCTGATCTCCACCAGCTTGCCGTCGATGAACTTGAGGTGACGCGAGGCGCCGTTCTCCGGGGCATAGGTCCAGAACTGGGTCTCGGCGGCATTGAATTTGGGCACGTTGTTGTTGCGCAGTGCCGGCGGATTGATCTTGCGCTCGGCCGGAGCGCCACAGGCGGCGAGGACCTGTTCGACGCTGTCGCCTTCCTCGACGAGACTCTGGCCACAGCGCAGGCTGGCCTGGGCGAGGAGGGGACACAGCAGGACGATCGGCAGCAGCTGACGGGGCTTCATGAGGACTCCAGGGCAGGACGTTCGCCAAGCTTAGCCAACCGCCGAACGACGTGCCCGGCGCAAAGTCTCGGTCAACTCCGCTGCCGTGGCATAAAGCCTGCGTAACGTCGCGGGACAGCCGCCGGCGGAAGGCGTATTGCTGGACACCCCTTCCGCCAGAGCCCGGTCCGCATCATGGTCGCGATTCAAGCCCGCCTGCCCGTCGCCACCCCCGTTCCCCGTCCCGAACCCGTGCTGCACCTGCCGGCCAGCAGCACCCTGCTGATCATCGTCGAGCGCAAGGAAGACTGGTCGGACTACCTGCCCAGCGAAAGCATCGTCACGGCCCAGGAGTATCTGGAAGACCGCCGTCTCACCGCGGGCGGTGGCCGCATCCAGGTGCTCAACCTCTGTCGCAACTACCGCTATCTGGGCCACGGCTACTATTGCTCGCTGCTGGCGGAGGCGCGCGGTCATCGCGTCATCCCCTCGGTGCGGACCCTGAGCGAACTCAATCGCAAGGCGCTCTACGGCCTGCTGCTGGAAGACCTCGACGCCCTGGTGGACCAGGCGCTGGCCGAGCACCCACTGGGCGCCACCGAGGGCTTCACCCTCAACCTCTATTTTGGCCGCACCGAGTTCGCGCCGCTGCAGGCGCTGGCCAGGCAGCTGTTCGACGCCTTCCCGTGCCCGATCCTGCAGGTGGAGTTGCGCCACAGTCGCCATTGGCACATCGCCGGGATCAAGAGCGGCGCCCTGCACCGCCTGCAGGACGCCCAGCAATACGCCTTCGCCGATGCCCTGGATGCGTTCAACCGACGCATCTGGCGGCAACCGGCCTCGCGGCGCCAGGCGCGCTACGACCTGGCCATCCTGCATGACTCGGAGGAGTCCTTGCCGCCCTCCAATGCCGCGGCCCTGGCCGGTTTCGTCGCCGCCGGGCGTGATCTGGGGGTGGCCGTGGAGCTGATCGAGCGCAAGGACTACGGCCGGCTGGCGGAATACGACGCCCTGTTCATCCGCGCCACCACCCGGGTCGACGACCACACCTATCGCTTCGCCCGCAAGGCCGAGAGCGAAGGCCTGGTGGTGCTGGACGATCCCGCCTCCATCCTGCGCTGCACCAACAAGGTGTTTCTCAGCGACCTGCTGGCCCAGCACGGCCTGGGCATGCCGCGTACCGAAATCCTCTATCGCGAACGACCCCAGGACCTGGAAGAGGTGGGGCGGCGCCTGGGCTATCCGCTGGTGCTGAAGATTCCCGACGGCTGCTTTTCCCGCGGCGTGCTCAAGGTGGCCGACGCCGCCGAACTGCGCCAGGCCGCGGCGGAGCTGTTCGAGCGCTCGGTGCTGCTGCTGGCCCAGGAGTACCTCTACACCGAATTCGACTGGCGCATCGGCGTGCTTGCCGGCGAACCGCTCTATGCCTGTCGCTACTTCATGTCCGCCGGTCACTGGCAGATCTACAACCACAAGGCGGAATCCGGCAGTACCGGAGGGCGCTGCGAGGCGGTGGCCATCGCCGCGGTGCCTCCGGCGGTGGTGGAGCTGGCGGTGCAGGCCGCCGCCCTGATCGGCGATGGCCTCTATGGCGTCGATCTCAAGCAGGATCGGGATCGGCTGGTGGTCATCGAGGTCAACGACAACCCCAATCTGGACGCCGGCATCGAAGACGGCCTGCTGGGCGAGGGCCTCTATCGACGGGTGCTGGAGGATTTTGTCCGGCGCCTGGAGCAGCGGCGCCAGGGCTGGTAGGAGCACGCCATGATCGAAGCCTTCACCCTGCGGGAGGGTGGCCTGCTGCCGGCGGGCGACCGCTCGGCGCCGGTGCTGCTGTGCAGCGATCCGGATGCCCGGGAGCGCGCCTGGCTGAAGCAGGCCTTTCCCCTGGACAGCCACCGCCTGGCCTCGGCGCTCGACCCGGACGAGGTCTCGCGCCTGGAAGTGCAGGGCGACGAACTCTTCCTGATCTGGAAGCGTCCGGAACGCTATGCCGGCGGGGCGCGCTTCGCCTTCGAGGTGTCTTCCTTCGGCTTGCTCTGGCATCCCGAGCGGCTGGTGGTCATCTCCGCCGGCCCGTCGCTGCTGGCCGGCGAGGGGCCGTTGCAGCCGCTGCACGATCCGCTGGATGTGCTGGTGGAGTTGCTGTTTCGCAGCGTCCATCACTACCAGGGGCATCTCAAGGTCATCAGGCTGGTTGGCCGCGAATTGCAGCAGCGCTTCGACAGCTCCCTGGGTAACGAGCATCTGCTGCAGATGTTCAATCTCAGCGAGAGCCTGATCCATTACATCAACGCCCTGCAGGGCAACGGCGCGGTGCTCGACCGACTGCGGCAGGTCGCCGAAAGGCGCGAACTGGGCGAGGCGCTGCGGGCGCGCCTGGAAGACCTCATCATCGAGAACGACCAGTGCCGCCGCCAGGCCGACCTCTACGCCACGGTGTTCGCCCGCCTCATGGATGCCCGCGGCAACCTGGCCAATAACAGCATGAACCTGACCCTGCGCAACCTCACGCTGATCAACGTGGTGTTCCTGCCGCTCAACCTCATCGCCGGCATCGGCGGCATGTCCGAATTCAGCATGATGACCGCCGGTCATCCGTGGTGGCTGTCCTATTCGCTGCTGCTGGTGGCCATGGCCGCCCTGAGTCTAGCCCTGACCTGGATCCTGCGCCGCTCGTTGCGGCGTCGGGCCGAATCCGCCGCGCGCGCGGCCTAGCGCACTTCATAGACAGCATAGAGGACAATATGGAAAAGCAGCTACTCGGCCTGGGCATCGTCCTGGCGATTCTGGCCTTCGGCCTCCTGACCCTGATCGTCGATCTGTGTCGCGGCCGGCGCCAGCACCGCACGGTGGTGCTCAGCCAGGAAAGCCACGACTCAGATAGCGCGAACCGGCCAGACCGAAGCGCCAGGGCACCTCGCGCGCGCGGCTGATGCCGATACGCGGGCCCGCGAGCACCGCCACCTCGGCAGCCGCCGGCTCCAGCAGGAAGGGCGGCTCGGTCAGCGGCAGGCCATCGTGACTGCCGTCGATGGCGAGGGCCTGGCACAGCCGGCCGGGACCGGCACAGAGCAGGCGATCGGCCAGCCCGCCCCGGCGTTCGCGCATCACCTCCAGCCCCCACAGGGGCTCCAGCGCGCGGATCAGCACGCCGGCGCCATGCCCGGCTTCGCGGCACACCAGGTTGAAGCACCAGTGGATGCCATAGGAGCGATAGACATAGGCATGGCCGGGCGGGCCGAACATGGCGCGGTTGCGCGGAGTCGGGCCGGAAAAGCTGTGGGAGGCCGGGTCTTCGCCGTCGTAGGCCTCGGTCTCGACGATGAGGCCGCCGACGCCCGCGACCCTGAGCGTGGCGCCGACCAGTTGCCGGGCGACCTCGTCCACCGGACGGCTGAAATCCAGGTGGCTCACGCCTCGGGCTCCGGTTCTTCCAGGATCAGCGCCGCATGCACCATGGCCAGGTGGCTCAGGCCCTGGGGAAAGTTGCCCAGGGCTGCGCCGTCATGGGGATCGCGCATCTCGGTCATCAGGCCGACGCCGTTGAGACTGGCGGCCAGCACCTCGCGCATCAGTTCGCGCGCCTGATCCACCTCGCCCAGCACGGCATGCGCCTCGACCATCCAGTAGGAGCAGGCGAGAAAGGCCCCCTCCTCCCGTTCGGCGCCGCTGTAGCGATAGACCAGCGGACCGCGGGCCAGCTCGCGGCGGATGGCCGCCAGGGTGCTCACCGACCGCTCACCCCCGTCGAAGCCGAAGCGGATACCGAGCAGCAAGCCGGCGTCCAGGCGCTCGGTGCCGGCATAGAAGGTATAGGCCTGCTTGCGCTCGCTCCAGCAGTGTTCGTTGACCCAGTCGCGGATGCGATCGCGCTCGCGCTCCCAGCGGCCACACATGGCGTCGGGGATGTGCCCTTCGCGGGCCAGGGTCACGGCGCGATCCAGGGCGAACCAGCAGCCCAGCTTCGACAGGGTGTAGTGGCGCTCTTCGGGCAGCTCCCACATGCCGGCATCCGGCTGGCGCCAGCCATCGGCGCAGAGATTGGCCAGGTCGGTGAGCAGGCTGGAAGTGGCGAAATCCAGCACATGGCCCTTGCTGGCATAGAGGCGAAAGGTCTCCAGCAAGTCGCCATAGAGACTCAGCTGGCACTGGGCGCTGGCCCGGTTGCCGACGCGGACCGGCTGGGAGTCGCGATAGCCCGGCACGGGAATGGTGCGCTCTGCCGGTGCCAGCTCACCCTGCAGGGTAAAGCAGGTGTGCAGGCGATTGCCGTGGCGGCGGATGACGTTCTGGATCCAGGCCAGGGCCGCCTGGGCCTCGCCGAGGGCACCCAGGCGCAGGAAGGCCTTGATGGTGAAGACCGCATCGCGCACCCAGGCATAGCGGTATTCGTAGTTCTTGTCGCCGCCGATGCGTTCCGGCAGCGAGGTGGTGGCCGCGGCGACGATGGCGCCGGTGGGGGAGTAGAGCAAGAGCTTGAGGGCCAGCGCCGAGCGCTTCACCTCGCTGAGGAATTCGCCGCGATAGGCAAAACCCTGGGCCCACTCGCGCCAGGCCTGGTCGCTGCGGTCGATGCGCTGGTCCACCTCGTCCAGCGAGGGCACCACCAGCGGTTCGTTCTCGGTCGCGGTCAGCGCCAGGACGCTGCGTTGCCCGGCTTCCAGCACCAGGCGTGCCACCAGTCGGCGGTCGTCGCACTGGAGGATCTCCAGCCGCTCGCAATACCTCAGGGTGGCCATGACCCCGTCGACGTGCATGACCTCGCCATTGGGCGTGCTGCGCATCCAGGGCGAGACGGTCTGGCCCTGGGTGCCGGGCACCAGTTCGATGCGCAGTTCGACCCGTCCGGACAGGCCTTCCACCCGGCGCCCCAGTTCGCACCAGGGCAGGCGACCGGCCGAGCCGCTGTTGAGCGACTCGGTCAGACGCACGCTGCCATCAACGGTGTGGAAACAGGTTTCCAGCACATTGCTGTCTTCCCGGTAGGCCCGCTCGACGCGATAGTCGGCCACCGGGGCGATCGAAAAGAAACCGCCGGCCGGGGCGTCCAGCAGGCGGTCGAACAGCGGGGCGGAATCCATGTTGGGTACGCACCACCAATCCAGCGAGCCGTCCGGCGCCACCAGGGCGACCGAACGGCCGTCGGAGAGGGCGGCATAGCCCGCCAGGGGCGCGTAGCCGTCCTGGCGGGCGGGGTCGAAGGCCGCCACGGCCGTCAGCCCATGCCTCCGGTGGCGCCATAGACCTCACCGGTCACATAGCTCGATTCCTGGGAAGCCAGCAGCACATAGATGGGTGCCAGTTCCGCCGGTTGGCCGGGACGCTTGAACACCGTCTCGCCACCGAAGGTGGGGATTTTTTCCTGGGGCTGGCCGCCGCTGGGCTGCAGCGGGGTCCAGAAGGGACCGGGGGCCACGGCGTTGACGCGGATGCCCTTGCTGGCGACCTGCTTGGCGAGGGCCTTGGTGAAGTTGGTGATGGCCGCCTTGGTCGAGGCGTAGTCGAGCAGGAATTCGGAAGGCTGGGTGGCCTGGATCGAGGTGGTGTTGATGATGGCTGCGCCGGCCGGCAGATGCGGCAGGGCGGCCTTGCACAGCCAGAACAGGGCGTAGACGTTGGTCTTGTAGGTGGCGTCGAACTGCTCGGTGGTCAGCTCGGCGATGTCCTGCACCGCGGTCTGCTTGCCGGCCACGTTGACCAGGATGTCCAGACCGCCCAGAGCCTCCTTGGCCTTGCTGACCAGTTGGGTGCAGAAAGCTTCGTCCTTCAGATCACCGGGTACGCAGACGGCCTTGCGACCCTCGGCTTCCACCAGCTTGACCACTTCCTGGGCGTCGGCCTCTTCCTCGGGCAGGTAGTTCAGCACCAGATCGGCACCCTCCCGGGCATAGGCGATGGCCGTGGCCCGACCGATCCCCGAATCCGCACCGGTGATCAGTGCCTTGCGCCCGGCCAGACGACCGAAGCCCTTGTAGCTGGTCTCGCCATGATCGGGGCGCGGCTCCATGACCTGAGCCAGACCCGGAGCCTCCTGGGGCTGCTTGGGAAATTCCGGCTGGGGATACTGGGTGAGGGGGTTCTGCATGGTGTACTGGTTGTCGCTGGACATGACATCTCCTGAAGGGGGCCAAAAGGCGCCCGTTTGGCATCTTTTCGATGACGTTCAAGGAAATGGAGCCGCGATGCGCAGGAGAGGTTCCCGCCGATTCATAGGGGTTGTATCGAGCTGGACAGCTTTCTTACCCCGTTTTTACCCACGACTACGCCTTTTCCGGCCCGCCCTGGCGTCCAATGACGACAAGAAGGGAAAGGCTCTTCTGGAGTGGAGGTAAAGGTGGTGATGAAAGGCGTCAAGGTGGCCGTGCTGGCGGCCCTGTTGTCCCTGTCCGGTTGTTGGCTGTTCATGCCACCGCCTGGTGGGGGTGGTCATGGCGGCCACGGCGGGCCAGGCGGTGGCCCGGAAGAAAGGGGGCCGCGCTAGGGGGCTCGTTCAGGCGTCGAGCGGCTCCAGCCGCAGGGCGACACCGGTCCGTTGCAGGGTGAGGATATCCGCCTCGCGACAGCCGATCAGCCGGCCTTCGGCGGTGCGCAGCTGGTCGTCTTCCAGCTGGGCATAGGACTCTGGCTGCCTGCCATCCCCGGCGACCATGATGTACAGCTGCCCGCACAGCAACTGGCCTGCCAGACGGCCATCGTCCAGGCCGATCAGGCGATAGCTGCGACGGGCATCGTAGGTAAAGCGCATGGGAGCATCCATTCAGGTGTTTCAGCTCAGAGCCGCGCGGGCGCGCAATGTTCAATTGCGAACATGGGCGCGCCGGGTCAGCCGGTCCATGGCCATGCCGAAAGCCTGCCCCTCGCAGGGGCGAGGGCACGCTGACCGCTGGTCGGAAGTTTCCTGAACGGCCGATCAATAACGGAATTGCGCCACCAGGCCCTGGAACGAGGTGGCCAGTCGCGACAGCTCCTGGCTGGAGGCGGCCGTCTGCTGGGCACTGGTGGCGGTCTGGGTGGAGAGGTCCTGGATATTGACCAGATTACGGTCCACTTCGCGGGCGACCTGGGCCTGCTCCTCGGCGGCGCTGGCGATCACCAGGTTGCGTTCCTCGATCTGGGCGACCCCGGCGGCGATGCGGTCCAGGGCTTCACCCGCCTGGTTGGCGCGCGCCTGGGTGCTGTCGGCCAGGGACTGGCTCTTGTGCATGGCGCTCACCGCTTCTTCGGCGCTGCTGCGCACGGCGCTCATCATGCGTTCGATCTCACCGGTGGAACCCTGGGTGCGATGGGCCAGGGCGCGGACCTCATCCGCCACCACGGCGAAGCCACGGCCCTGTTCGCCGGCCCGGGCGGCCTCGATGGCGGCATTGAGCGCCAGCAGGTTGGTCTGCTCGGCGATCCCACGGATCACCTCCAGCAACTTGCCGATCTCGCGCACCTGGCCTTCCAGGGTCTGCACCTTCTGGGTGGAATCGGTGATCTCGCCGGTCATCACCGCCATGGCCTGGGCCGCCTGCTGCACCTGCTCGCGACCCTGCTGGGCTTCGCGGCTGGTGTCCTGGGAGGCGGTGGAGGTGGAGGCCGCATTGCGCGCCACCTCTTCCACGGCCGCGGTCATCTGGTTGACGGCGGTGGCAGCCTGCTGCAGTTCATCGTGCTGGCGGACCTGACCTCGGGAAGTCTCCTCGGTCACGGCGTGCAGTTCCTCAGCGGCCGCGGCGAGCTGGCTGGAGGCACCGGCCATCTGTTGCACGGTGTCTTTCAGGCTGCGCTGCATGCCACCCAGCGCTTGCAGCAGTTGCCCGGCCTCGTCACGGCGCGAACTCTGGATCGCCTGGGTCAGGTCGCCCTGGGCGACGCGCTCGGCGCTGGTCACCGCCTGGCGGATCGGCGTGACGATCATTCGGGTGATGACGATGCCCAGCGCCAGGGCGCAGAGCGTGGCCAGCAGCAGACCGCCGGCGAGCGTCCAGAAGGCCTTGTCATAGGTAGTCTTTGCCTCGACCCCGGCTTCGGTGCTCTGGCGCTTGTTGGATTCCACCATGATCTTGAAGGAGGCCATGGTCTTGCGATAGGTGGGCTGCACCTGCTCGTTCAGCAGCTTGGCCGCACCGGCTACGTCCTTGGCGGCCAAGCGCGCCAGGATGCTGTCGACACCGGCGATATAGGTCTTCCAGTCACGCTCGAAGGCATCGCCAGCCTGCTTTTCATCGTCTTCCAGCGGGGTGGCCCGGTAAGCGGCGAAGGGCTTTTCGGCATCGGCTTGGTTGCTCTTCATGGAGGCGATGACGGCCTCCTGGTCGTTCTGGGGTGCCTCGCCATAGGCCATGGACAGCAGGCGGAAGAGGTCGCGGTTATGACCGATGACATTGCTCTTGGCATCGTTGAGCAGAACGATGGAGCGCAGATTGTCGCCCAGCAGGTTATTCAGCAGCGCATTGAGGCTGTTGAGTCCATTCATGCCCACTGCGCCAATGCCCAGGGTGATCGCCGTGCAAAGACCAAAGGCCACGGCGAGTTTCTTCGCCAGCGCCAGATTGTTGAACCAGACCATGGAGCCTTCCTTTCTGCGAGGTGGGTATCAGCAAGTTGCGCTGGATACCCTCGCTATCGGCACCAACAGTCCGACCTTTAGGTGGCCCCGGAGCGTTCGAATCCGCCTTCAACGCGCCCATAGAGCTCATCAAGCAGCCGATTGGCCGCCAGCGCCTCCGCCAGGCTGGCCAGTTCCGGCCGCGGCTGGCCGAGCAACTGATCGAACACCGCCTGGGCGCCCTGGGGTACGCCGGGGTCCACCCCTTCGACCAGCACCTGGCGATGGCCCTTGGCGTCGTGCAGCACCAGCCGTCCCGCGGAGAGCTCCAGGGTTCCCTCGCTGCCGTCCAGTCGAATGGCCAGGCGCGGACCGCGCAGGGTGGCGCTGGCACGCAGATGAATCGGCAGAGCACCGGCCTGGAGCAGGGCCTCGCCGCCATGATCCAGTGGCCAGCGCGGATCGCGGTCCAGCCGACTGTGCGTGACGGTCAGGGCCTCACCGCTTAGCCAGGCGCTGAAATCCAGCAGGTGCACCGCCAGATCGCCAAAGGCGCCGTAACCCATGCGGCGCTCGTCCAGGTGCGCCGGCCAGTCGCTGAGCCAGCCCTCCAGCAGCCCCGGGTGGCCGGCGGTGAGCGACAGGTGACTTAGATCACCGATGGCGCCGTCCCGAGCCCGCTGGCGCAACAGCTGCAGGGCCGGATCGGTGCGCAGATAGAAGCCACTGAAGCAGGACCGTCCGGCAAGCTGTTCGGCCAGGGCGGTGGCTCGGGCGGCCGAGACGGCCAGCGGCTTTTCCACGAAGAGATGACGAGCGCGCGGGAGCAGGGCGCTCACCGCCGCCTCGTGATCCTCGATCGCGGTGGTGACGAAGGCCAGGTCCACTTCGGGCAGCCGGGTGAAGTCGTCGAATACGGGCAGACTGTGGGGCGCGGCGAGGCGCCGGGCGCGGGCGGGATCGCGTTCGCTGGCCACCGCCACCACCCGCACCCGCGGATCGGCCAGGCTGGTGTCCAGGTAGTCCTGGGCGTGGATCTGTTCGCAACCGACGATGGCGACGCTGAGCATGACGAGGGGTCCTCTAACGGCAACTGTTCCGTTATGGGACCCCTGGTCTGCCGCTAAGCTTCGCCGATCAGACCGGCTGGTAGGCTTTGCCGAAACGGTTGGCCAGGAAGGCCTCCATGTCCACCTGCTCCTGGGCGATGAAGCCGCGCTGCGGCAGCTTGCCTTCGCGGAACAGGTCCAGGGCGGTGCAGATGCCGGCGGCGGTGGTGATCTGGATGGCGCTGGTCAGGCGACCATCGCGCTCGGCGGCAAAGATCTTGCGGCTGAACACCTCCTGCACCAGCTTGCCGCCGCGCATCCCGCTGACGGTGACGAACACCAGCACCACGTCCTGCATGGTGGTGGGCACGGCGCCGCGCAGGATGGTCTTGAGCTGCTCTTGGTCACTGGCCAGGCGCAGGTCTTCCAGCAGGAACTTCATCAGGTCGCGGTGACCGGGATAGCGCACGGTCTTGTAGTCCAGGGTTTCTACCTGGCCCTGCAGGGTCTCGCAGAGGGTGCCCAGGCCGCCCGAGGTGTTGAAGGCCTCGTATTCCACGCCATCCAGGGAGAAGTGCTCCAGGCCTTCCAGCGGCTGCACCAGTTGCAGCTCGCCGTTGCGCACGGCTTCGCAGGGGTGGCAGTACTCGTTGACCAGGCCGTCGACACTCCAGGTCAGGTTGTACTTGAGGGCGTTGGTGGGAAATTCCGGCAGGGCACCGACGCGCATCTTCACCTCGCGCACGCTGTCGAAGCGCTTGGCCAGGGAGTGGGCGGCGATGCCGATGAAGCCCGGCGCCAGACCGCACTGGGGCATGAAGGCATTGCTCGCGCCTTCGGCCAGCTGGCGGATGGTCTTGGTCGCCTTGACGTCTTCGGTCAGGTCGAAATAGTGAGTATTGGTGGCCTTGGCCGCCTGGGCCACGGGAATCGCCAGGTGATAGGGCAGCGCATTGAGCACCACGTCCTGGTCGTCCAGGGCCGCGGCCAGGGCGCTGGCGTCGGCGGTATCCAGGGTCCGGGTCTTGACGCCCAGGGCCGCAATGGCCGCCAGGGCGCGCTCGTCGCGATCCGCCACCGTCACCTGATAGTCGCCACTGGCGTGCAGCAATTGCGAAATGGTGTAGCCGATATGGCCGGCGCCGAGCAGGGTGACTTTCATGGCGGATCCTCCGTGGTTGAGGCTCCAGCTTAAAAAGTGGCGCTGTCAGATGTGAGCGTCAGAGCGTCGAACTGTCGCCTCTTATTTGACGAATCGTCGGGGGTTTCGACGATTCGATGGAGGTGCTCGTTTCATCTGGCTTTTTGCTTATCGCCCTAGGCGAAAGGCTGTCGAGCACGCCACAGGAATCTGGATACAGGTCGGCGCCGCGTACCGCCGCCTTCTATAAGCCAGGGAATCGGCCACAGCGGGTGGCCGCTTCAAGGAGGAGAGACCATGGTCGTGGACAATGCAGCATGGGTAAACGCCTGTTACTGGGGCGTGCTGGGCCGTGCCCCGGATGCGGAAGGCTTTCGCTTCTGGGTCGCCAAGCTGGACGAGGGCTTGAGCAACGCCCAACTGGTCCGCCTGTTCCTCAATGGTGCCGAGCGCCTGCAGGCGCAACCCGCCGACGAGAGCGCCAGCGCCTTCATCGACGGCTGCTATGGCGATCTGCTTGGCCGCAGCGCCGATGCCGGTGGCAAGGCCTTCTGGCTGGGCCGGCTGGAGACGCTCGGCAGCACCCACCAGGATGCCCGCGCCGCGGTCATCGTCGAGATGATCGACTACCTCGGCCGCCCGGATGGCCAGAGCGTCGATCAGCAGCTGTTCCAGACGCGCCTCGCGCAATGGGAGCCGCTCACGCCGGGCGTCGCCCTGCACGAGGACACCGGGGTGTCGGCCACCGATGGCATCACCCGCAACGGCCAGGTGGACGTGACCCTGCCGGATGGGGTGACGGCCTGGAGTTACAGCCTGGATGGCGGGCAGAGCTGGACCGCCGCGAGTGCCGGCAGCCATACCCTGCAACTGGTCGCGGGCTACTACCAGGCGGATCAGCTGCAGGTCAGCTATCGGGAAGACGGGGGCATCACGCGGATCCTTACTAATGAAACACCCTGGCAGGTCGACAACCAGGGAGCCGCGCTCTATCTGCTCAGCACTCATGGCCCTACCACCGAGAATCTGTTGCGATTCCACTTCTACATCGACAACGACGTAGAGCAATGGCGCAGTTCCAGCGATGGCGGCCAGACCTTGCAGCAGGGGGAGGGACGCTGGCCTGCACCTAAGCTGGAGCCGGGCTTCTATGCGCAGGGCTCGATCCAGGTTGAGACCACCGATACGGCCGGAAACGTCCTGGTGACGACCCTGCCGCGTGACCTCGAGGTGCTACCTGCCGACTTCACTCCACCGCTACTGACAGGTATCGATCAGCATTCCTACTACAGCCCTGGTGCTGAAAATCACATCAACCTGTTTTTCGACAGCTCCATTTATCGCGGCACCCGGGATCTTTACTCGGAAGCCTATCCGATACCGGTGAACGTGGACCCGGCGGTACTGGAGAAAGCCTTTGTGCTCGATGTCACCACCGGCGCGAAGATCGGCTTCGAGTTGGTCACCACGGTGAGACACCTGACCAGCCAGCTGGACATTCGCCTGGCGAGTGATTTGGTAGAGGGACATCAATACAGCGTCTACCTGCCCGAAGCCTTCGTCTACGACGCCTACAACAACCCCAGCGACGAACTGACCCTGCTGGGTACCAGCAACACCTTCGTCGCGGCCTGATCAGGCCATTGGGGTCTCTCGCAGTGGCCCCTCCTACCCCGGCAACACCCGCAACAGCTGCCCGTCCTCACCATCGGTGAGCAGCCAGAGATTGCCGTCCGGTCCGCTGCGCACGTCGCGCAGACGCTGGTCCAGCTCCTGGAACAGGAGCTCCTGCTGACCAAGCTGGCCGTTCAACAGCGGTATTCGCCGCACCGATTTTTCCCGCAGCGCCGCCACGAACAGACTGCCGCGCCAGGCGGGAAAGCCCTGGCCGTCGTACCAAGTCATGCCGGCCGGGGCGATGGAGGGGGTCCACTCCAGCAGTGGTGGAGTGATGCCCGGCAATTCACGGAAGGGCGAGATGCGCGCGCCGGTGTAGTCCACGCCGCCGGTGGTCAGCGGCCAGCCATAGTTGGCACCGCTGCGGATCAGATTGAGTTCGTCGCCGCCCTTGGAGCCGTGCTCGTGCTCGTACAGCGCCTGGCGCTCGGCCACCCAGACCAGGCCCTGGGGATTGCGATGGCCCAGGCTGTAGATCTCCGGCAGGGCGCCGGGTCGCTTGATGAAGGGATTGTCCGCCGGCACCTGGCCGTCGCGGGTGATGCGCACGATCTTGCCCAGATGGGTATCCAGTCGCTGGGCGTCGGTACGTTCCACGTTGCCATCACCCAGGGCGATGGCCAAGGTGCCGTCGCCGAGCAAGGCCATCCGCGCCCCGAAGTGCTGGCCGAAGGCCTTGGCCGGCTGACTGGTGAACAACGGCTGGACGTCCTGCAGGCGTTCGCCCTCCAGCCGCGCGCGTACCACCCTCAAGTGATTGGCCTGGCGCGTACCTGTCGCATAGGAGAGATAGATCAGCTGGTTACGCGCGAAGTCCGGATCCGGCAGCACCTCGAACAGTCCGGCCTGGCCTTCGGTGTAGAGGTCCGGCAGTCCGGTGATGGCTTGCGCCTGCAGCCCGAGGCGACCTGCGCCGTCGGGTACCAGCAGCCGCAAGCGCCCGGCGCCCTCGGTCAGGAGCGCCCGGCCATCGGGCAGGAAGGCCAGCGACCAGGGCCGGTCCAGTCCGGTCGCCACCGTCTCGATCCGATAGGCCGGCGTCGCCAGCGCCAGCGGAACCGCCAGCAGGGCTAGCCAAGCCAGCCAGGCCCAGCGGCCGGAAGCTTTAGGTAACGCTTGAGGTCTACTCCGGGTACCCGCTTTCGCTAGCATCTGCCTCTCTCCAAGGGATCTTCCGACCATGCCTCAACCGCTCTGGCGCGCCCTGTTGCAACCGCGCACCCTGCTGGCGTTCGCCGCGGCCCTGCTGCTGGCCACCGCCTGGGGCAGCCTGGTGCAGACCCAGTACAACCTGGCCGCCCTCCAGGGGCTCGGCCAGCCGATCGACCTGCCCACGCGCTGGCGGACCTCGCTGGAGGATCTGCTGGGCTTCGGACCCGTCTATGCCGCGATCGTGCTCGCCGCTTGGTTACCAGCCTTTGCCGCGGCCCTCTGGCTCGGTCGTCACGGCGGTGCCTATCGCGCCTGCCTGCTGCCGCTGGCCAGCAGCCTCAGCCTGGTCGCCGCCATCCGCCTGATCGACGCCTTCGCGCCCATGCCGGTGCTCATCTATGCGACGCGCACCCTGGAGGGGCTGCTGGCGATGGCCGTGGGTGGACTGCTCGGCGGGCTGCTGTTTATCTGGCTGGCGCGCTCGGTGATCCCGCGCTAGGGGAGGGCGCTCAGGTTCTGTACGAAAAGTCGCCGAGCGAAGGTCAGGCGAGGCGAAAAGCGCTGAGGAAGCGGAGTTTACGAGCGGTAAATGAGCATTCCGAAGCGGTTTTCAACAAAGCATCACCGAGCGCAGGCAGTTTTCGTACAGAACCTAGGACGAGGTCAGCTTCATCAGCACTAGCCCGCTGACGATCAGCGCGGCGGCCAGGATGCGCAGCGGACTCGCCGCCTCGCCCAGCACCAGAATGCCCACCATGAAGGCGCCGACCGCGCCAATGCCGGTCCAGATCGTATAGGCGGTGCCCAGCGGCAGGCTGCGCATTGAGATCGACAGCAGCGCCACGCTGGCCACCATGGCGACCCCGGTGATCAGCGTGGGCGTGAGACGGGTGAAGCCCGCGGACTGCTTCATATAGAACGCCCAGACCACCTCGAGCAGTCCCGCGCACACCAGATAGAACCAAGCCAACGACGGCCTCCTGTAAAACCGGGCCGTCCCGGAACGCTGCCCACCGATCGCCGGGGTCGTCCCCGGGGGCCAAGAGAGAAGGGCGGCAGGCTGCTCCACCGCCTGATCGGCTCTACTATCCTAGCCGTTCATGGCCGCGCCGTTCGACCCGGCCTGGCAGTCGCTACCCATCACCCGCTAGCGCGGCTGGCAGATCTGCATGGCGATCCCGTCGAATTCCCGGTCGAAGCTGGCGCGTTCGGCCGAGCTGAGAAAGCCCTGCTGCCCGACCAGGGCATCGGTCTGGCTGCGCATCGCGGCAATGCGCTCGCTGAAGGCGGTCGCCTGTTCCTGACTGATCCGCTGCGCCTTGCGCGCCGTGCTCACATCCGCCAGCAGCACATTGGCGCGCATGGATACATGCGCCTGCCGCGGATCGGTGATGGCGCCGCCCAGCTCACCCGGGAGTTCACGCTGCTGCTGCAGATTGCAGCTGGGCAAGCCAAGATCGTCGCGCGGTCGTTGTTCCTTGGTACAGGCGCCCAGGGCGAGCGGCAGCAGCAACAGGGGAATCAGGGATTTCATCCAGGTCTCCTCGGAGTGGCCGTGGTGGAGACCTTGAGAGCCCGGGACGGGCGCTTCGTTCAAGAATGGCTCTGCGCCGGGCCTTGGCAAACGCCTTGAAGCCCTAGTCGTCCAGCCGCGCCTGCCGTTCCAGCGCCGCCAGCTGCAGCCGCGCGCCGTCGGCCACCGGCCCTCTGCCAACCGCGCTGCTCTGCAGCAGCGACAGGTTGAGGGCGTGCGCCGCTGCCTCTATCCCCGGACGCATGGCATGGCCGGCCTGGGCCAGGGCGGTGTCTTCGGTCAGGAGCGGAGCGGCGAGAAAGAGGGTGACCGAGCTGGTCAGGAGGTATCTCATAAGGCGTCCTTGCAGGGTGATCACCAGGGTATCGGCATCCGGCCGGCCTGTTGGAGCGGGTCTAGAGGTCAGAGCTTAGAGCAGAATCGCGTTAGCACCAGGGATAATGGTCAGATAATTCACGCCGGTGATCTGGCGATCGCCTTTTACAGAACGTTTTGAGCGTCTCGGAACGGCTTGAGCGACAGCCATAAACAACAAAGCCCGCGCGATGGCGGGCTTTGCTGAGGTTCACGCGACGGTGAACGGGAGATGGCGCACTCGGCGGGATTCGAACCCACGACCCCTGCCTTCGGAGGGCAGTACTCTATCCAGCTGAGCTACGAGTGCAGCGATTCGGTGACGCTGAATCGGTCGCCATCATACTCACCTTGCCCTCGACCGTCCATGCCCGGATGCACGATGTTGTTGATTTTGAACGACTGTTTCGCGGGGCTTGGCAAGGGCTGCATAAACAAGGAGGAAGTCCGCGCGAAAACCGCTCCGGCGCTCTTGCGCGGGGGTTCAATATTCTCCTAGGATGCGTTCAATATTTCGAACGCCCAGGGCGGTTCGGACGTTGCTCGAGCGGGCACTGAACGGTGGCGATGCCAGCGTTTCCAGGCCTGACCCTATCGCAGGCGCAGGGGTGTCATGCCCTTGCTTCCGGCCCTTTCAGCCAAGGAGACCGTAATGCAGCTCAAAGACGCTTCCCTGTTTCGCCAGCAAGCCTATGTCGACGGCGCCTGGATCGACGCCGACAGCGGTGCCACCGTCAGCGTGGACAACCCGGCCACCGGCGAGACCCTGGGCACCATTCCCAAGCTTGGTCGCGCCGAGACCAAGCGCGCCATCGACGCCGCCAACCGCGCCCTGCCGGCCTGGCGGGCGCTGACCGCCAAGGAGCGTTCGGCCAAGCTGCGTCGCTGGTACGAGCTGATGATCGAGAACCAGGACGACCTGGGCCGGCTGATGACCCTGGAGCAGGGCAAGCCGCTGGCCGAGGCCAAGGGCGAGATCGCTTATGCCGCCTCCTTCATCGAGTGGTTCGCCGAGGAAGCCAAGCGCATCTATGGCGACACCATCCCCGGCCACCAGGCTGACAAGCGCATCCTGGTGATCAAGCAGCCCATCGGCGTCACCGCCGCCATCACGCCGTGGAACTTCCCCACCGCGATGATCACTCGCAAGGCCGGTCCGGCCCTGGCCGCCGGTTGCACCATGGTGATCAAGCCCGCCAGCCAGACCCCCTATTCGGCCCTGGCCCTGGTCGAGCTGGCCGAGCGCGCCGGCATTCCCAAGGGCGTGCTGAGCGTGGTCACCGGCTCCGCCACCGAGATCGGCGCCGAGCTGACCGAAAGCCCCATCGTGCGCAAGATCTCCTTTACCGGCTCCACCGAGATCGGTGCCAAGCTGATGGAGCAGAGCGCGCCCACCATCAAGAAGCTGTCGCTGGAGCTGGGCGGCAACGCGCCCTTCATCGTCTTCGACGACGCCGACCTGGACAAGGCCGTGGAAGGCGCCATTGCCTCCAAGTACCGCAACGCCGGCCAGACCTGCGTCTGCGTCAACCGCCTCTATATTCAAGATGGTGTCTACGACGCCTTCGCCGAGAAGTTCAAGGCCGCCGTGGCCAAGCTCAAGGTCGGCAACGGCCTGGAAGAGGGCGTGACCATCGGCCCGCTGATCGACGCCAAGGCCGCGGCCAAGGTCAAGGAGCACATCGACGACGCCGTGAGCCAGGGCGCCAAGGTCATCGCCGGGGGCAAGGCCCACGCCAACGGTGGCAGCTACTTCGAGCCGACCATCCTCGCCGACGTGCCCAAGAGCGCCAAGGTGTCCAAGGAAGAGACCTTCGGCCCGCTGGCGCCGCTGTTCCGCTTCAAGGACGAGGCCGAGGTCATCGAACTGGCCAACGACACCGAGTTCGGCCTGGCCTCCTACTTCTATGCCCGCGACCTGTCCCGCGTGTTCCGCGTGGCCGAGGCGCTGGAGTACGGCATGGTCGGCATCAACACCGGCCTGATCTCCAACGAAGTCGCCCCCTTCGGTGGCGTCAAGGCCTCGGGCCTGGGCCGCGAAGGCTCCAAGTACGGCATCGAGGAATACCTGGAGATCAAGTACCTCTGCCTGGGCGTCTGATCGCCCTCGTTGGGCTTCGCTGCGCTCAACCCAACCTACCAGCACCCGTAGGTTGGGTTGAGACGGCTCTATCGTCGAAGCCCGACAGACCCTCAGCCTGACCCAAAGCTTTCCCCCGGCGCGGACGCCGGGCCGTTGGCAGTCGATCATCGTATGCTGCCCGGAATCCGGTCCGCGCCTTTCCCGTAGCCGGCCGCCACGATGAGCGGCCATCGAGGACTGCAATGAGCCACACCAATGATTCCCTGATGCACCGCCGCAGCGCCGCCGTCGCCCGTGGCGTCGGCCAGACCCACCCGATCTTCGTCGCCCGCGCGGAGAACGCCAAGGTCTGGGACGTCGAGGGCAACGAATTCCTGGACTTCGCCGGCGGCATCGCCGTGCTCAACACCGGCCACCTGCATCCGCGCGTAGTGGCGGCCGTGCAGGAACAGCTGACCAAGGTCTCCCACACCTGCTTCCAGGTGCTGGCCTACGAGCCCTATGTCGAGGTCTGCGAAAAGCTCAACGAACTGGTGCCGGGCAACTTCCCGAAAAAGACCGCGCTGTTCAACTCCGGCTCCGAAGCCGTGGAGAACGCGGTCAAGATCGCCCGCGCCGCCACTCAGCGTGCCGGCGTCATCGCCTTCTCCAGCGCCTACCACGGTCGCACCATGATGACCCTGTCGCTGACCGGCAAGGTCGCGCCCTATTCGGCCGGCATGGGCCTGATGCCCGGCGGCGTCTATCGCGCGCTCTACCCCTGCGAACTGCATGGCATCAGCGTCGATGACGCCATCGCCAGCGTCGAGCGCATCTTCAAGAACGATGCCGCCCCCGGCGACATCGCCGCCATCATCCTCGAGCCGGTGCAGGGCGAGGGCGGCTTCTATGCCGCGCCCAAGGCATTCATGCAGCGCCTGCGCACCCTGTGCGACACCCACGGCATCCTGCTGATCGCCGATGAAGTCCAGTCCGGTGCCGGCCGGACCGGCACCTTCTTCGCCATGGAGCAGATGGGCGTCGACGCCGACCTGGTGACCTTCGCCAAGTCCATCGCCGGCGGCTTCCCGCTGTCGGGCGTGACCGGTCGCGCCACGGTGATGGATGCCGTCACCCCCGGCGGCCTGGGTGGCACCTACGCCGGCAGCCCCATCGCCTGCGCCGCAGCCCTGGCGGTGATCGAGACCTTCAAGGAAGAGAACCTGCTGGATCGCTCCAAGGCCGTGGGCGAGCGCCTCACCGCCGGTCTGCGCGAACTGGCCGCCCAGCACGCGCAGATCTGCGACGTCCGTGGCCTGGGCGCCATGATCGCCATGGAGCTGGGCAAGGGCGGCGACATCGAGCAGCCCGATGCCGAGCTGACCAGTCAGATCGTGGTCCGGGCGCGTCAAAAGGGCCTGATCCTGCTCAGCTGCGGCAGCTACGGCAACGTGCTGCGCATCCTGGTGCCCCTGACCGCCAGCGACGAAGAGCTGGATCGCGGCTTGGCCATTATCGGCGAGTGTTTTGCCGAATTGGCCTGAGTCCTGCCTAAACCGCCCTCCTGGAGGGCGGTTTTTTTGTGACACGCTTGGCACAAACCTCGCTTTGCCGCATCATCCGCCGCTTCGCTTTCCTCAAGCAGGAGTGGGTTGGGATGCCGCCCCTGATACTCATCGTAGACGCCAATCCCTGGACCCGTGACCTGCTCAAGTCGCTGGTGCTGGCCGTGCGTGCCGATGCCCTGGTGCATGAATACGGCCATGGCTATCAGGCCCTCGCCGAACTGGATCAGCGCAAGAGATGCGCCCTGATCATCGTCGAGCGACCGGCCGATTGCGACGGCCTCGACCTGTTGCGGCGCATTCGCCAGCGCGGCGCCCAGCCGCTGCAGCCGGTGATCCTGTTGTCCGACCATTCCGATGCCGCCTATGTGCGCGCCGCCCTGCGTCTGGCACCAACGGCCTATCTGGTCAAACCCTATGCGGCGGAAGAGGTGTTGCGCCGCCTGCACAGTCTGTTGCCGCCGGCCGGAGACGCCTCTCAGGCAGCCAGTGCCCCGGCGTTGGGCTCCCTGGACGATCATTTGCAGCGCATGGCCGCCGAAATCGACGCCGTGCCGCTGTTCGCCGACCTGCCCGCCATCATCCAGCGCTGCCGCGAGAGCGAGAGCTGCAGCTTGGGCGAACTGGAAACCGAATTCGGCCAGGATCCGCTGGTCACGGCGACCCTGATCGCCGCGGCCAACAGCGCCTCCCAGCGCGTCGGCCAGTCCTGCCAGACCCTCGGCCAGGCCCTGCCGCGGCTGGGCGTCGGCTTCACCCTCAATCTGGTCCTGGGCCTGAGCCTGCGGCGGGCAACCCGCCTGGCCGAGCCGCTGTTGGCCGGACGCGCCGAAGGCTATCTGCACCTGGCTCAGCGCGCTGCTGACTGCGCCCGGCTGCTGGCGCTGCGCTATGTGCGCGAAGACGCCGAACGCTGCTATACCGCCGGCCTGCTGCATCGCCTGGGTGAGCTGGCCGTGCTGCAGGGCGTGCAGCGCTGGTGCGACGGCGGTGGTGCCCTCGACGAAGCCGCGCTGGAGCGCGCGCTGCTGAGCTACAGCCTGGAATTCTCCGCGGAACTGCAGCGACACTGGCGACTGCCGTTGGAGTTGCGCGAGCTGGTGGCCGCGGTGCACAGCCTGCAGGGCGTGTTGCCCAAGCCGTCGCTGATCCTGCACCTGGCGGCGCAGGCGGCGAATCCCGCCCCGGGCGAGTCCCTCGAAGCCCTGCTGGAGCACAAGGCCGGGCGCATGCTGGGGCTGGAGGCGGCGGTCTGGCAGCTGGCCGTCACCCAGCTCAAGCTAGGCTAGCGCGCGGTATCGGGGCGATAGCCCAGGCGCAGTCCACCCCAGTGGCGGCCATTCACCAGGATCGGCACCGAAAGGTCGTGCATCACCTCGCCGGTGTCTCTCATGTAGGTCTGCAACAGCAGGCGGCGCTGATGGCTGCCGCAGCGCTTGCCGGTGCGGTCGCTGAACAGGCGCTTGCTGCGACTGCGCGCGGTATCCACCGCCACGTCGCCGGTGGGCGCATGGGCGAAGGCGCGGTTGTGGGTGGGCACATAGCCTTCCGGGGTACAGGCGATGGCGAAGACCAGGCCGGGATGCTGGTCCAGCAGCGGCTCCTGGATCGCCGGTAGCACGCCATCGGTATAGCTGTCGAAACGGGTGCGGTACTTGGCCGGCTGACTGCCGGGCACCGGCTGGTACTGGCGGTCGAAGAGGGCATCCTGGGTGATGCGCCCGGCGGCCAGGTCTTCCTCGAAGCGCCGGCCGATGGCATCCGCGCCCTGGCGCGCCAGTTCGAAGATGCGCTGGTGATAGCTGTCCAGGCCGACCTCGGCCAGACGTTCGCTGCTGGCTTCGGCCATGTCCACCAGTTCGTCGGCGGCGCTGCTGAGCCGGCTGGTCTGGCGCTCGCTGTCGGCCAGATCGCTGTGCACCTGCTCCACCGCCTGGGCCAGGCTTTCCAGCTGGGCGAGATTGGCCGAGGTGCCCTGGGCGATGTCCGCGGCCTGGCGCTCGGCGGTCTGCGCCAGCTCGGCGATCTCCTGCAGGCCTTCGCCGGTACGTTCGACCTGGCGCACGCCGTCTTCCAGCGCCTGGGCCAGTTGCTGGATCTGCGCCACCACGGCGTCGGTCTGCTGGCTGATGTCGGCAACGATCAGCCCCACCTCGCCGGTCGCGCTGGAGGTCCGCGCCGCCAGGCCCCGGACCTCGTCGGCGACCACGGCAAAGCCGCGCCCGTGCTCGCCGGCCCGGGCGGCCTCGATGGCGGCATTGAGCGCCAGCAGGTTGGTCTGGCTGGCGATGCCCTGGATGACCTCGGTGACCTGCTGGATCTTGTCGGTGCGGGCACTCAGGCCGGCGATCAGTTCGCGGCTCTGGCGGGCGTGCTCGCTGAGGGCACGGATGGCGGCGATCGCCGTACTCAGGGCGTCCTGACCGGCCTCGCTGCGCTGGTGCACCTGCTGCGCCACCGCCAGGGCCTGGCGGGCGCTGGCGGCGCTGTCGTGCTCGGTCTGGGTGAGGGCTGAGGCACTGCTGGAAATCTGCGCGGCCGTGCTGGCCTGGGACTGGACCCGAGCCGCCAGCTGCTGGGCGGCAAAGGCCACGCCGGCGATGGCCACGGCGTTGCGCGCCGTGCTGCGCGAGAGATCGCCGGTCAGTTCATCGAAAGACTGGGTGGAAGCGGGTGGTGCCTCGGGCTTGCGCAGCAGCAACCAGGGCCAGAGGGCGGCCATCAGGACCAGCCCCATGCCAGTAACGGTGGATAGCGCCAGCCCCTGCCAGAGCAGCAAGGCCGCCACGAGGCTGGCCAGGTGAAGCGACAACACGACGGGCCAGCGCCTGGGCATGCGACCTCCTTGTTATTCTGCTCGATCGAGGACGAAGTGTGACGGCTGTCAGCTTCGTCGATCATGGAGCCGGCTTTCCGGAGGTTGCAACCGCTGTCTGGTCCCGGCGGCTACGACTTTGGTCTTAGCCGCCTGCGGCGGGTCAGGGCGTACGCGGCAGGAAATGCAGCGGCGCACCCCGTTGCAGCCCGGCCAGCACCGGGTGGTCCTTGACCAGTTCCACCTCGATCACCTCGCTCTGCTCCGGCACCCTCAGGGTGACCCGGGTGGTGGCGCCCAGCGGCCGGATGTCGCGCACTTCGGCGGCGTGGTAACCCGGTCGCGGCTCACGCTCCAGCTCCACCTCGTGCGGACGGAACAGCACTTCCTGCTCGCCCAGGGCCAAGCGGTTGGAGTCGCCGAGGAAGTGATAGACGAAGTCGCTCGCCGGCTGCTCGTAGACCTCGCCGGGCGAGCCGACCTGTTCGATCTGGCCCTTGTTCATCACCACGATGCGGTCGGCCACCTCCATGGCTTCTTCTTGGTCGTGGGTGACGAACACGGAGGTCAGGTGGATCTCCTCATGCAGCCGTGCCAGCCAGCGCCGCAGCTCCTTGCGCACCTTGGCATCCAGGGCACCGAAGGGTTCGTCGAGCAGCAGGATCTTGGGCTCCACCGCCAGGGCTCGGGCCAGGGCGATGCGCTGGCGCTGACCGCCGGAGAGTTGCTCGGGATAGCGATCGGCCAGCCAGTCGAGCTGCACCATGTTCAGCAGTTCGTGCACCTTGCTGGCGATCTGCGCCTCGCTCGGCCGCTCGCGGCGCGGCTTCATGCGCAGGCCGAAGGCCACGTTGTCGAACACCGTCATGTGGCGGAACAGCGCGTAGTGCTGGAAGACGAAGCCGACGTTGCGATCGCGCACGTCACGCCCGGAGACGTCTTCGCCATGGAAGCCGATGTTGCCGGTGTCCGGCGCTTCCAGGCCGGCGATGATGCGCAGTAGGGTGGTCTTGCCGCAGCCCGAGGGGCCGAGCAGGGCGACCAGCTCGCCACTCTCGATGTGCAGGTTGATGTCCTTGAGCGCCTGGAAGGCGCCAAACCTCTTGTTGATGCCCTGGATCTCGATACTCATGGCGCCTTATTCCTCGTCACGGTGCTGCAGTTGGCGGCTCAGGCGACTCTCGCTCCACTGCCGCAGCAGCAGGATCACCAGGGCCATCATCAGCAGCAGGATCGCCACGCTGAAGGCGGCGACGATGTTGTATTCGTTGTAGAGAATCTCGATGTGCAGCGGCAGGGTGTTGGTCAGGCCGCGGATATGGCCGGAGACCACCGACACCGCGCCGAACTCGCCCATGGCCCGGGCGGTACAGAGCACCACGCCATAGATCAGCGCCCATTTCACGTTGGGCAGGGTCACGTGCCAGAACAGTTGCCAGCCACTGGCGCCCAGCAGGCGCGCCGCCTCTTCCTCCTGGGTGCCCTGTTCCTGCATCAGCGGGATCAATTCGCGGGCCACATAGGGAAAGGTGACGAAGATGGTCGCCAGCACTATGCCCGGGACGGCAAAGACGATCTGCACATCGACGCTCTGCAGATAGGGGCCCAGCAGCCCCTGGGCGCCGAACAGCAGCACATAGATGAGACCGGCGATCACCGGCGAGACCGAGAAGGGCAGGTCGATCAGGGTGATCAACAGACTCTTGCCGGTGAATTCGAACTTGGTGACGCACCAGGCCGCGGCCAGGCCGAAGGCCAGGTTCAGAGGTACCGAGATGGCGGTGGCGAACAGCGTCAGCTTGAGCGCCGAGATCGCATCCGGTTCGCTGATGGCGTCCCAGAAGGCCCCGATGCCGTTGGCCAGGCCCTGGCTCAGCACCATGTACAGCGGCAGCACCAGGACCAGCAGGAAGATCAGCCAGGCGCTGGCGATCAGCGCGATGGCCACCGGGGTGCGCTGCTTGTTGGCGCGCGCATCGGCCTTGGTGGAAGTCATGAGGCTCATGCGGACGTCCTTAGATGTTGGGCTGGATGCGGCGCTGCAGGATGTTGATCAGCAGCAGCATGACAAAGGACACCAGCAGCATGAACACGCCGATGCCGGTGGCGCCGGTGTAGTCGTACTGGTCCAGCTTGGAGACGATGAGCAGCGGCAGGATCTCGGTCTTGAACGGGATGTTGCCGGCGATGAACACCACCGAGCCGTACTCGCCCACGCCGCGGGCGAAGGCCAGGGCGAAGCCGGTCAGCCAGGCCGGCAGCAGGGTCGGCACCAGCACGTAGCGGAACACCTGCCAGGGGCGGGCGCCCAGGCAGGTGGCGGCTTCCTCGATCTCCTTGGGGATGTCCGCCAGCACCGGCTGCAGGGTGCGCACCACGAAGGGCAGGGTGACGAAGATCAGCGCCAGGGTGATGCCGATCGGGGTATAGGCGATCTTGAAGGGAAACAGCGAACCGATCAGGCCGTTGGGCGCATAGAGGGCCGTCAGGGCGATGCCGGCCACCGCGGTGGGCAGAGCGAAGGGCAGATCGACCATGGCATCGATCAACTTGCGCCCGGGAAACTCGTAGCGCACCAGCACCCAGGCCAGCAGGGTGCCGAGGATGCCATTGACGAAGGCGGCGAGCAGGGCCGTGCCAAAGGACAGCTGCAAGGCGGCCAGCACCTGGCGCCCGGTGATCAGCGACCAGAACTGCCCGAGGGTCAGCTGGCTGGCATGGAGGAACATGGCGCCCAGCGGGATCAGCACGATCAGCGCGAGGTAGGTCAGGGAGAATCCCAGGGTCAACCCGAAGCCGGGTATGACCGGGGAGAGACGGCGAGACATGAGACGTCCTTCTGCAAGGCGCCCCGGCGATGCATTCGCCAGGGCGCAGAGGGGTGGAACGATACCTGTTCCGGGCCGGTCAGCGTGAGCCGTCCCGGCCAGGGCGCTATTTGTTGATGTCGGCGAAGATCTTGTCGAACACCCCGCCGTCGGCGAAGTACTTGGGCTGCGCCTCTTTCCAGCCGCCGAATTCCTGGTCGATGGTCACCAGCTTGACCGGCTTGAACTGATCCTTGAATTCCGCCGCCACCTTGGCATCGCGGGGACGATAGAAGTTCTGCGCGGCGATGCGCTGGCCCTCGGGGCTGTAGAGATACTGCAAATAGGCCTCGGCCTGCTTGCGGGTCCCCTTCTTGTCGACCACCTTGTCCACCACCGCTACCGGGGGCTCGGCCAGGATCGACAGCGACGGGGTGACGATCTCCAACTGGTCGCCGCCTTCTTCCTTGAGCGACAGATAGGCTTCGTTCTCCCAGGCGATCAGCACGTCGCCCAGCTGACGCTGCACGAAGCTGACGGTGGCGCCGCGTGCGCCGGTATCCAGCACCGGGGCGTGGCGATAGAGCTCGGTGACGAACTTGAGCGCCTCGGCATCGCTGCCGTACTTGGCCTTGGCATAGGCCCAGGCGGCGAGGAAGTTCCAGCGGGCGCCGCCGGAGGTCTTGGGATTGGGGGTGATGACCTGGACGTCCTTCTTCACCAGGTCGTCCCAGTCCTTGATGCCCTTGGGATTGCCCTTGCGTACCAGGAAGACGATGGTCGAGGTGTAGGGGGTGCTGTTGTCCGCCAGCCGCTTCTGCCAGTTGGGGTCGACCAGCTGCTGGCGCAGGTTGAGGGCGTCGATATCGCCGGATAGCGCCAGGGTCACCACATCCGCCTGCAGGCCATCGATCACCGAGCGCGCCTGCTTGCCGGAGCCGCCATGGGAATTCTTGATGGTCACGTCTTCGCCGGTCTCGGCCTTCCAGTGCTTGGCGAAGGCGGCGTTGTACTGCTGGTAGAGCTCGCGGGTCGGATCGTAGGACACGTTGAGCAATTCAACGGCGTGGACCTGGGTGGCGAACAGGGCACCAGCCAGCGCGGCCAGGGCGAAACGGCGAATCGACATGAAAAGGCTCCTTGACGTGAGAATGCCGGACACCGTCTGGCGGGCACCTTGCCCGCTCGTCCGCTGACCTCGAGAACTCAGTGCTTGTTGGTGTGGCCGCTCTGGGGCCGGAATTTTTCCTTGCGCTCGATCTGTACCACCTGCCCGTTGTGCACGGTGATCTCGATGGCGCCGAACCTGAGTCCGCGCAAAGCCTGCTGGATATCGCGGAGCAGTGCGGTTTCGTCCTGGTTTTCCAGGCTGCGGAACGGAACGGAGCTCATGGGATGGCGTCCTCGGAGGCAGAGATGGGCGAAGAGGTGGGCCATCTTAGGATGCCGATCTTTATTTCTTAAAATTGCTAATAATGCTTTGTTTATTCACTTTTAGAATTAGCAGTCTGTGAAGGACACGTTGTGTAGCAAAAGGGAGGGCTGGATTTATCGCCCGCCCCGGCAATAATGCGCGAACGCCTGTTCACTGAACTTTCCGTGACAGTTGCACTACACAACTCGCGCGAGGTCCTCTGCGTCCATGAGCTACAACGGCCTGCTCGACCTGTCGGTCTGGCAACTGGTGGTGGTTACCCTGCTGCTGACCCACCTGACCATTGTCAGTGTCACCGTCTACCTGCATCGCTACTCCGCCCACCGCTCGCTGGAGCTGCATCCCGCGCTCAAGCACGCCTTCCGCTTCTGGCTGTGGCTGACCACGGCAATGAACACCCGCGAGTGGACCGCCATCCACCGCAAGCACCACGCCAAGTGCGAAACCGAAGAGGACCCGCACAGTCCGGTGCACAAGGGCCTGGCCACCGTGGTCCGCCGCGGCGCCGAGCTGTACAAGGCCGAGGCCAACAACGCCGATACCCTGCGCATCTATGGCAAGAACTGTCCGGACGACTGGATCGAGCGCAAGCTCTATTCCAATCCGCGCACCCGCAATATGGGCGTGGTGCTGATGCTGATGATCGACATCGCCCTGTTCGGCGCCCTGGGTCTCACCGTATGGGCGGTGCAGATGGTCTGGATTCCCTTCTGGGCTGCGGGCGTGGTCAATGGCCTCGGCCATGCCGTGGGCTATCGCAACTTCGAATGCCGCGACGCCGCCACCAACCTCATCCCCTGGGGCATCGTGATCGGTGGCGAAGAGCTGCACAACAATCACCACACCTATCCCAACTCGGCCAAGCTGTCGGTCAAGCGCTGGGAATTCGACATGGGCTGGGCCTGGATCAAGCTGTTCACCTGGCTGCGCCTGGCCAAGGTCAATCGCGTCGCCCCCATCGCCCATCGCATCGAAGGCAAGGGGCAGCTGGACATGGACACCGCCATGGCCATCCTCAACAACCGCTTCCAGATCATGGCCCAGTATCGCAAGCAGGTGATCGGCCCGCTGCTGCGGCAGGAGCGGGTCAGCGCCACGCCCTCCCAACGTCCGCTGTTCCGCCGTGCCAGGGGGCTGCTGGCCCGCGAGACCAGCCTGCTCAAGGCCCGCCATCAGGTGCGCATCGACGAGCTGCTCGAACACAGCCAGGCGCTGAAGCTGATCTACGAAAAGCGCCTGGCGCTGCAGCAGATCTGGGCCCGGACGAGTGCCAATGGCCATGACATGCTGGCCGCGACCAGGCAGTGGATCGGCGAGGCCGAAGCCAGTGGTATCCAGTCCCTGCGCGAATTCGCCGAACAGCTGAAAACCTATTCCCTGCGGCCGGCCGGAACCGCCTGAGAAAGGCTTCACAAAAGCCCACCGAAGCGGTGGGCTGCCCTATGCGGGGATTGAACCAGGCTGGTTTCAGCTGTCTCTAACTCCCTCAGGACCCCGCGTAGGCGCATTTGTATATGGATGAACAACCCCCACTGTCTGCTCTTCCCACCCCGGAAGAGAATCTTCTGGCTCTCCTGCACTCGCGGGCCGAGGCAGATCGCCTGCGTGATCGTGAGCAGCTCTTCAGCGCCCTGCTGGAAAGCGTCAACGCCGTACTCTGGGCGCTGGACTGGCGCAACCGCCAGATCATCTATGTCAGCCCCGCCTACGCACAGATCTTTGGTCGATCCCAGTCGCTGGTACTGAGCGACTACAGCACCTGGCTCAACAACATCTATCCCGACGATCTGGAATACGCTCAGCGCACCCTGGAACAGGTGATCGAGCAGGGCGCCGTGGAGTCGCGCGAGTACCGCATCATCCGCGCCGACGGCGAGATTCGCTGGCTCAGCGACAAGTGCTTTGTCAGCCAGCGCAGCGAAGCCGGCATGCCGCTGCTGGTGGTGGGCATCGCCGAAGACATCACCGACAAGAAACGCATGGAGGAAGAGCTGCAGCGGCTCGCCACCACCGATGTGCTGACGCGCAGCAGCAACCGCAGGCATTTCTTCGAAAGCGCCCAGCGCGCCTTCGAATTCGCCCAGAACGAAGGCGAGCCCCTGGCCTTCCTGCTGCTCGATATCGACGACTTCAAGAAGATCAACGACCGCTTCGGTCACCAGATGGGTGATCAAGTGTTACAGCGTGTTGCCGAATGCGGTGCTCAGACCACGCGCCGGGGCGATCTGTTCGGCCGTATCGGGGGCGAGGAATTCGCCCTGCTGCTGCCGGGTTGCGACAGCGACCTGGCACTGCAGATCGGCGGACGCCTGCAACGGGCCGTGCGGCAACTGGCGGTGCCCACTGCCGAGGGGCCGCTGAAGGTCACCATCAGTCAGGGCGTCACCGTCCTGCGCGAGGGCGATGAGTCCCTCGACACCCTTTATGTCCGGGCTGACGAAGCCATGTACCGGGCCAAGCGCCAGGGCAAGGATCAGATCGTCCAGGGCTGAAGTCCCTCTGCCAGGCGGCCCGGCGACATCCCGGATGGCCTGGCCGCCGATTCAGCCGGCTGCGCGCGTCGCGTCCCCGCTGTCCTACCAGCCGGGCGGCTGCCCGGCCTCTCCAAAGTTCACGCCATCGTCTCCTTCATTCGCCGATCTTTCGCTTCAGTGTGCCGCCATCGCCTGGCCTGCAGCCTGAAAAGGGTCACCGCGCCGATTGGAAAGACTTTTGTTGCAAGGCAGGTGGCGCCCAGTTAGCAACGAAAGCGCTCGATTGCTGCGGAAATCGGCTGGCAGGTCAGTCGCAAAAAATTACAAGTCCTTGAAGAAGAACGGAAATTCATTTGAATTCAGGGCTCGCGGGGCAAAAGTAGCTGGCTGGAAGGTTGCCGAATATCCCTCGAAACGCCCGCTCTAGAGCGTCACGGCGCTGGGTTGGGAGGGCTGGTTTCCCAGCAAAAGGCAAACCTTTCCCAGGGGGTGGGCAGCGCAGGTTCCCTCGGGTCATGACCGAACAGTCAGAGCGGAAGACCACAGGGCGGGTTTTCAACCAGGTATCGCTAGACGAAATGCTTTTTTGCAATTAGCTTTCGCAACGTGGAAGACGGTGGCAGGGACCCTGTGCTGGAGGTCGCAACTTAAAAGTCGACCAGGCCCGGGATAATTCTCCAAATTGAAACAAAAGCCCTCTAGCTTTCCCTTCCGCACGGCCCGTCGGGCATACCACCAGCAGGCGCTGACACCTCTGGTGGCCGCATAACAACGATTCACCCCTGGAGCACACATGGTCAAGAAGCCACTGGTGGTCGCGGTCTCCGCGGCCTGTCTGAACCTGTCCGTCATCGCCGCTGCCCACGCTGCCGGCTTCGTCGAAGACAGCAAAGCCACCCTCAGTCTGCGTAACTTCTACATCAACACAGACAACCGCAACGGTACTGCCAATCCTTCCCGCGTGATGGATTGGGGTCAGGGGTTCCTGCTTAACTATCAGTCCGGCTTCACCCAGGGCACCGTCGGTTTCGGTGTTGATGCAATCGGCATGCTGGGTCTGCGTCTGGACAGCGGTGGCAAGGCCAACGGCGCCAGCGGTGGCAGCGTGCAGAACGGCACCATGTTCCCGCGTGATACCGATAACAGCGCCGTTGACGAGTTCTCCAATGTCGGCGCTACTGCCAAGATGAAGATCTCCGAAACCGAGTTCCGCTACGGCACCCTGATGCCGAAGCTGCCGGTCGTGGTCTCCAACGACGGTCGCCTGCTGCCGCAGACCTTCCAAGGTGCTCAAGTCACGTCCAAGGACATCAAGAACGTGACCCTGACCGCCGGCCAGCTCGAGCGTGCCAAGAACCGTAACTCCACCGACGAAGACGATCTGTCCATCGCCGGTTCCAACGGTGCCGCGAATGCCGCCCTGCGTCGCAACAGCGATCATTTCCGCTTCGTCGGTGCCGACTACAAGGTCACCAAAGACCTGACCCTGCAGTACTACTTCGGTCAGCTGGAAGACTTCTACAACCAGCACTTCCTGGGTCTGGTGCACAGCGTCAAGCTGGGCGACGGTACCTTCAAGACCGACTTGCGCTATTTCGATAGCAACAGCCAGGGCGAAAACCGCAAGGCCGACAGCACCGGCCTCTACGTGTCCAGCGGCTACTACGGTGGTACCCGTACCACTGGCGAGATCGACAACCGCCTCTACAGCGGCCTGTTCACCTACTCGATCTACGGCCACACCTTTGGTCTGGGTTATCAGGGCAGCAACGGCAACAGCGCCTTCCCCTACCTGAACGAGAACGGTGGCGCTTCGACCTATGCCATCACCGATATTCAGATCAACAACTTCACCCGTTCCGGCGAAGACACCTGGCAGGCTCGCTACTCTTATGACTTCGCTCAGCTGGGCGTCAAGGGTCTGACCGCTGGCGTCATCTATCAGCGCGGTGACAACATCCGTACCCGTACTGGCGACGCCATGGAATGGGAACGCGACCTGACCGTCAGCTACGTCATCCCAGAAGGCCAGCTGAAAGGTCTGGGCTTCACCTGGCGTAACGCCATGCTGCGTTCCGACCTGCCGGCCGTTTCTCAAGCCGGTGTACCGGGCCAGCGTGACGTTGACGAAAACCGTCTGATCGTCAGCTACACCCTGCCGCTGCTCTAAGCCGCGCTCAGGTCAAGAAAAAGCCCGTCGCGAGACGGGCTTTTTCGTTTCCGCCGGAAATCAGCGACCGGTCGGCTGCTGCTGGGTGATGCAGTGGATGTTGCCACCGCCGAGCAGGATCTCGCGGCCGGGAACCTGCACCACCTCGTGCTCCGGGAAGCAGGCCTGCAGGGTGCGAAGGGCCTCGGCATCCTCGGGGACGCCAAAGGTCGGGGCGATGATGCCTCCGTTGACGATCAGGAAGTTGACGTAGGACGCGGCCAACCGCTCGCCGGCCCGGCGTGGCTGGGTGCCAAGGCAGGCATCCACGTCACGACATTCCTCCTCGCTGGCGAACAGCGGGCCCGGAGTAACGATCCGATGCACCTTGAAGGTGCGGCCGCGAGCATCGGTTTCGCGTTCCAGCACGGCCAGGGCCTCGCGGCAGCGGCTGTAGTTGGGATCGGCCTGATCGTCGCACCAGCTCAGCAGTACCTCACCCGGGCGCACGTAGCAGCAGAAGTTGTCCACGTGGCCGTTGGTCTCGTCGTTGTAGAGACCGTGGGGCAGCCAGATGACCTTGTCCACCGCCAGGTAGTCGCTCAGGTAGCGCTCGATCGTCTCGCGATCCAGGTGCGGATTGCGATTGGCGTTGAGCAGACATTCCTCGGTGGTGATCAGGGTGCCTTCGCCATCGACATGGATGGAGCCGCCTTCGAGGACGAAGTCCGGGGTGCGGTAGCCCGGCAGATTCTCGATCGCCAGGATTTTGCCCGCCACCTGGTCATCGCGCTGCCAGGGGAAATAGAGGCCGCCATCCAGGCCACCCCAGGCGTTGAAGCTCCAGTCCACCCCGCGCACGCCGCCCTGGCCATCGCTGACGAAGGTCGGGCCGGTGTCACGACACCAGGCGTCGTCATTGCTGATTTCCACCACGCGGATATGCGGATGCTGCAGGCGGGCACGGGCATTCTCGTATTGCTGCGCCGAGGCGCCGACGGTTACCGGCTCGAAACGGGCGATGGCTTGGGCGACGGCAGTGAAGGCGGCCTGGGCGGGTTTGCCGCCCAGGCGCCAGTTGTCCGGGCGCTCGGGCCAGACCATCCAGATCTGGCGCTGGTCGGCCCATTCGGCCGGCATGTGGAAGCCGTCGGCACGCGGCGTGGTGAGGGTGGTCATGGCGAGGCTCTCCGTCCAGAGTCGTCGTGGGCTGATAAGGGAAAGATCGAAAGGGCGCCGCCGGCGTGAACACGCGCAGGGCGCCAGAGGTACTGCAGAACAGCTGCCGACCGGTGCGGGACCGGTCGGCAGGCTGGCGCTTATACGGTGTGCAGGTACCAGTTGTACTCGAGGTCGGAGATGGAGTGCTCGAACTCCTCCAGCTCGTGTTCCTTGCACGCGACGAAGATGTCGATGTACTTCGGATCGATGTACTCCGCCATCACCGAGCTGTCGTCCAGGTAGCGCAGGGCATCGCGCAGGTTGTTCGGCAGGCTCTGCTCGTGCTGCTCGTAGGAGTTGCCCTCGGTGACCGGACCAGGCTCGATCTGCCGGGTCAGGCCATGGTGCACACCGGCCAGGACGCCGGCCAGCAGCAGGTAGGGGTTGGCGTCGGCGCCGGCCACCCGATGCTCGATGCGGTGCGCCTCGGGCGTGCCGGTGGGGACGCGCAGGGCGGTGGTGCGGTTGTCCAGGCCCCAGCTCGGCGCATTGGGCACGAAGAACTGTGAGCCGAAGCGGCGATAGCTGTTCACGTTGGGGCAGAGAAAGGCCATGCAGGCGGGTAGGGTCTCGAGCACACCGCCGATGGCATGACGCAATGCGGCGTTCTGCTCGGGATCCTCGCCGGCAAAGATGTTGCGGCCTTCCTTGTCCAGCAGGGAAATATGCACGTGCAGGCCATTGCCCGCCTGGCCCGGATAGGGCTTGGCCATGAAGGTGGTGTCCATCTCATGGTCATAGGCGACGTTCTTGATCAGGCGCTTGAGCAGCACGGCGTAGTCGCAGGCCTTGATCGGATCGGCGACGTGGTTGAGGTTGACCTCGAATTGCGCCGGAGCTGATTCGGCGACGATGGCGTCGGCCGGAATGCCCTGCGCGCGGGCGCCGTCGATGATGTCCTGCAGGCAGTCCGCGTATTCGTCCAGATCGTCCATGGAGTAGACCTGGACCGACTGGGGGCGCTTGCCGGAAATGGGCGAACGCGGCGGTTGCGGGCGGCCGTTGATGTTCTCCTGATCGATCAGATAGAACTCCAGCTCGAAGGCGGCGCAGACCGTGAGGCCGAGCTCGTCGAAACGCTGGACGACCTGGCGCAGCACTTCGCGGGGGTCGGCGAAGAAGGGCTCGCCTTCCATCTCGTGCATGGTCATCAGCAGCTGCGCGGTGGGGCGCTTCTGCCAGGGCTCCATGGAGAGGGTGTCGGTGATGGGGAAGCAGACGCGGTCGGCGTCGCCGATGTCGAGGCCGAGACCGGTGCTTTCGACGGTGGAGCCGGTGATGTCGAGGGCGAAGAGCGAAGCGGGGAGGTTGATTCCTTTCTCGAAGACTTTGGGCAGATTGTTGCGCTCGATGCGTTTGCCACGCACCACGCCATTCATATCCGCAATCAGAAGATCGACGAACTGGACCTCAGGGTGTTCCCTGAGGAAGTCGGTCGCTTCATCCAAACGAACGGCACGCGGGGGTACCGACATGATGAAACACCTTTGCTTTTGGCTGCGCTCGACAAAACGGTTAGCGCCTGATGCGCCTGTTTGCCCAGTGGGCCAACCGCAGTGAGGGCACGAGTGCCCGCTGTCGATCCGACAGCGACCTGAGAGTACGGTCTCGCCTGCGCTCCGACGCTTTGTCAGCGCCCCTGTTAAAAATATCAATCAGCGGAGTTACCACCCTGGAGTCAATCCGAAAGGCGGACCAAAGTCAACTGGAGGCAGCCCTGCTCGGAGGTGGTGCGCAGGCGCCTGTTTTTGGCGCATTTGGAGGGGCTGAAACACCTCTGTTTCGCCGCTTCTGTGCAGAATCTCGAAACTTTTTGCCGGTGGTTGTGAAAAATAACGAACAAGACTAGGCTCGGATGATTCCTGTTCAACCCGGTGCCCCATGTCCGCGCTGCCCCTCATAGGTGTCACAGCCTGTACCAGGCAACTAGGCCTGCATCCCTTTCACATCGCCGGTGACAAATATCTGCGCGCGGTGGTGGAGGGCGCCGAGGGCATGCCGCTGGTGATTCCGGCCCTGGCCGACCTCATCGCCACCGAGGCGCTGCTCGAGCGTCTGGACGGTCTGCTGTTCACCGGTTCGCCCTCCAATGTCGAGCCCCATCACTACCAGGGCGCGCCCAGCGAGCCCGGCACCCTGCATGACGCGGCCCGCGATGCCGTGACCCTGCCGCTGTTGCGCGCCGCCGTGGCGGCAGGCGTGCCGGTGCTGGGCATCTGCCGTGGCTTCCAGGAAATGAACGTGGCCTTTGGCGGCAGCCTGCACCAGAAGGTGCACGAGGTCGGTTCCCTCATGGACCACCGCGAACGCGGCGAGACCCTGGAGGAGCACTATGGCCTGCACCATCCGGTCGAGGTCCAGCCGGGCGGCCTGTTCGAGGCCCTCGGCCTGCCGGCGCGCTTCGAGGTGAATTCCATCCATGGCCAGGGCATCGACCGCCTGGCGCCAGGATTGCGCGCCGAGGCGCTGGCCCCCGACGGCCTGATCGAAGCCGTCTCGGTCCGCGAGGCCCGCGCCTTCGCCTGCGGCGTGCAGTGGCACCCGGAATGGAAGGTGCGCAGTCACCCGGTCTATCTCGCCTTATTCGAGGCGTTCGGCAAGGCCTGCAAGGCGCGCGCTGCCGAGCGCTGATGCTGTTCACCCCGCTCGAACCTTCGAGGTCTTTATGAGCACCCCGCTTGACCGGCTCACCGCCTGGTTGAAAGAACGCAAGATCACCGAAGTGGAATGCCTGGTCGCCGATCTGACCGGCATCGCCCGCGGCAAGATTTCCCCCACTGCCAAGTTTCTCAACGAAAAGGGCATGCGCCTGCCGGAGAGCGTGCTCCTGCAGAGCGTGACCGGGGACTATGTCGACGACGACATCTACTACGAACTGCTCGACCCGGCCGACATCGACATGCACTGTCGCCCGGACGATCGCGCGGTGTTCCTGGTGCCCTGGGCACTGGAGCCCACCGCCCTGGTGATCCACGACACCTACGACAAGCGCGGCATCCCCATCGAGCTGTCGCCGCGCAACCTGCTCAAGAAGGTGCTCAAGCTCTATGCCGAGCATGGCTGGCAACCCATCGTCGCACCGGAAATGGAGTTCTACCTGACCAAGCGCAGCGACGACCCCGACTATCCGCTGCAGCCGCCGGTAGGCCGCTCCGGGCGCCAGGAAACCGGGCGCCAGTCCTTTTCCATCGATGCCGCCAACGAATTCGATCCGCTGTTCGAAGACATGTACGACTGGTGCGAGGCCCAGGAACTGGATCTGGATACCCTGATCCACGAGGAAGGCACCGCACAGATGGAGATCAACTTCCGCCACGGCGATCCGCTGCACCTGGCCGACCAGATCTTCGTCTTCAAGCGTACCCTGCGCGAGGCGGCGCTCAAGCACAACGTCACCGCCACCTTCATGGCCAAGCCCATGACCGGCGAGCCCGGCAGTGCCATGCACCTGCACCAGAGCGTGGTGGATCTCAAGACCGGCAAGACGGTGTTTTCCAACCCCGATGGCAGCATGAGCGAACTCTTCCTGCACCACATCGGTGGTCTGCAGAAGTACATTCCCGAGGCGCTGCCGCTGTTCGCCCCAAACGTGAATTCCTTCCGCCGCTTCCTGCCCGACACCTCGGCGCCGGTCAACGTGGAGTGGGGCGAGGAGAACCGTACCGTGGGCCTGCGGGTGCCGGATTCCGATCCGCAGAATCGCCGGGTGGAGAATCGCCTGGCGGGCGCCGATGCCAACCCCTACCTGGCCCTGGCGGCCAGCCTGCTGTGCGGCTATCTGGGCATGATCGAGAACGTCTCGCCCAGCGCGCCGGTGCAGGGGCGTGGCTACGAACGTCGCAACCTGCGCCTGCCGCTGACCCTGGAAGCCGCCCTGGAGCGCATGGAGCAGTCGGCCACCCTGGAACGCTATCTGGGGAGTCGCTTCACCCGCGGCTATGTCGCGGTGAAGCGCGCCGAACACGAGAACTACAAGCGCGTGATCAGTTCCTGGGAGCGGGAATTCCTGCTGCTCAGCGTCTGACCGCGATCCGAGGAGAGGCTTCGTGAACACCTTTACCACCGCCCATTGGCAGGACCTGAGTCGCCGGCATCTGCTGGCGCCCTTCACCGACTATCGCCAACTCAACGAAAAGGGCGCGCGCATCATCACTCGCGCCGAGGGCGTGCACCTCTGGGACAGCGAGGGTCAGCGCATCCTCGACGGCATGGCCGGACTCTGGTGCGTCAACGTCGGCTACGGCCGGGAAGAGCTGGTCGAGGCGGCTAGCCGCCAGATGCGCGAACTGCCCTACTACAACCTGTTCTTCCAGACCGCCCACCCGCCGGCGCTGGAGCTGGCCAAGACCATCGCCGAGCTGGCGCCGGAGGGCATGAACCACGTGTTCTTCACCGGTTCCGGCTCGGAGGCCAACGACACCGTGCTGCGCCTGGTGCGCCATTACTGGGCGACCAAGGGCCAGCCGGAGAAGCGCGTGGTCATCGGGCGCTGGAACGGTTACCACGGCTCGACCATGGCCGGGGCCAGCCT
The DNA here is from genome assembly GCF_030175875.1 of Pseudomonas sp. HR1. Taxonomy (NCBI): domain Bacteria; kingdom Pseudomonadati; phylum Pseudomonadota; class Gammaproteobacteria; order Pseudomonadales; family Pseudomonadaceae; genus Pseudomonas; species Pseudomonas sp. HR1. The sequence goes on along the minus strand of NZ_JASNRF010000001.1, from coordinate 136,711 downwards.
GGGCGGCATGGCGGCGATGCACGAGCAGGGCGGCCTGCTGCCCGACATCGTGCACATCCCGCAGCCCTACTGGTTCGGTGAAGGCGGCGAGATGAGCCCGGAGGAATTCGGCATCTGGGCGGCCGATCAGCTGGAGCGGAAGATCCTCGAGGTCGGGGAAGAGCGCGTCGCCGCCTTTATCGCCGAGCCCATCCAGGGCGCCGGCGGGGTGATCGTGCCGCCGGAAAGCTACTGGCCGCGGGTGCGCCAGATCCTCGCCAAGTACGACATCCTCTTCATCGCCGACGAGGTCATCTGCGGCTTCGGCCGTACCGGCGAATGGTTCGGCAGCCAGTACTACGGCAACGCTCCGGACCTCATGCCCATCGCCAAGGGGCTCACCTCCGGCTACGTGCCCATGGGCGGCGTGGTGGTGCGCGACGAGGTGGTCAGGGTGCTCGACGAGGGCGGCGAGTTCTATCATGGCTTCACCTATTCCGGGCATCCGGTAGCGGCCGCCGTGGCCCTGGAAAACATCCGCATCCTGCGCGACGAAGGCATCGTCGACCGGGTTCGCAGCACCACGGCACCCTATTTGCAGAAACGCTGGGCGGAGCTGGCCGACCACCCGCTGGTGGGCGAGACCCGTGGCGTCGGCATGGTGGCGGCGCTGGAGCTGGTGCGCGACAAGAAGACGCGGTCGCGGTACGAGGGTGGGGCGGGCATGCTCTGTCGCGAGCACTGCTTCCGCAATGGCCTGGTGATGCGCGCGGTGGGCGATACCATGATCATCGCGCCGCCGCTGGTGATCACGCCCGAGTCCATCGACGAGCTGGTTACCCTGGCGCGCCTGAGCCTCGATCAGACCCATGAGCTGCTGCGCCAGCGTGGCTAATGGCCGGCAAGGCTTGAGCGCGGCGGCGGACCTTGCCAGACTGCGCGCGGGCGCTGGCCGCGCACCGAATCAAAAGACCAACGATGACTTGAGGAGCACCACCGCATGAATGTTTTTGGCAAGACTCTTCTAGCGCTGAGCCTGGCCGGCCTCTTTGCCGGTAACGCCTCGGCGGACCCCAAGGTCCTGCACGTCTACAACTGGAACGACTACATTGCCGAAGACACCATCGCCAACTTCGAGAAGGAGTCGGGGATCAAGGTGGTCTATGACGTCTACGACAGCAACGAGACCCTCGAGGCCAAGCTGCTGGCCGGCCGTTCCGGCTACGACGTGGTGGTGCCGTCCAACTCCTTCCTGGCCAAGCAGATCAAGGCCGGCGTCTACCAGCCGCTGGACAAGTCCAAGTTGCCCAACTACAGCAACCTGGACCCGCAGCTGATGAAGACCCTGGAAGTCAGCGATCCGGGCAACCAGTACGCCATCCCCTACCTGTGGGGCACCATCGGCATCGGCTACAACCCGGCCAAGGTCAAGGCTGCCCTGGGCGACAATGCCCCGGTGGATTCCTGGGACCTGATCTTCAAGCCCGAGAACCTCTCCAAGCTCAAGGGCTGTGGCGTGGCGGTGCTGGATTCGCCCACCGAGATCATTCCCGCCGGTCTGCACTACCTCGGCTACAAGCCGGATAGCCAGGATCCCAAGGAGATCAAGGCGGCCGAGGACCTGTTCCTCAAGGTGCGTCCCTACATCACCTATTTCCACAGCTCCAAGTACATCTCGGACCTGGCCAACGGCAACGTCTGCGTGGCGGTCGGCTATTCCGGCGACATCGCCCAGGCCAAGGCCCGCGCGGCCGACGCCAAGAACGGCGTGACCGTGGCCTACAACATTCCCAAGGAAGGCGCTGGCACCTTCTTCGACACCATGGCCATTCCCAAGGATGCCGAGAACCCCGAGGGGGCGCTCAAGTTCATCAACTACATCATGGAGCCCAAGGTGATCGCGGCGGTCAGCGACTACGTGCAGTATCCCAACGGCAACAAGGCGGCGACCCCGCTGGTGGCCGAAGAGATCCGCACCAACCCGGGGATCTATCCGACCCAGGAAACCATGGCCAAGCTGTACGCCTTCCCGGATCTTCCGGCCAAAACCCAGCGTCTGATGACTCGTACCTGGACCACCATTAAGTCCGGCAAGTGAGTTCTGCCGCCGCGTGCGGCTGACAGGACGGCACGCCGGAGTCACTCCGGCGTGCCGTACGTCTGTATGGACCGCTGAAAGGGTGTCGTCGCCGATGCCCACCATGAAAGGAGCCGCCCGTGCTTTCGTTGCGTAAAACCCTGCTGGCCATGACCACCCTGACCGTCATGGGAACCGCCGTCGCCGAGCCGACGGTACGCGTCTACAACTGGAGCGATTACGTCGGCGAGACCACGCTCGAGGATTTCCAGAAGGCCACCGGCATCACCCCGGTCTATGACGTCTTCGATTCCAACGAAACCCTCGAAGGCAAGCTCCTGGCTGGCCATACCGGCTATGACGTGGTGGTGCCCTCGAGCAACTTCCTGGCCAAGCAGATCAAGGCGGGCGCCTTCCAGAAACTGGACAAGAGCCAGCTGCCGAACTGGCAGAATCTCGATCCGGCATTGCTCAAGCAGCTGGAAAAGAGCGATCCGGGTAACCAATACGGCGTTCCCTACCTGTGGGGCACCAACGGCATCGGGTACAATGTCGACAAGGTCAAGGCCGCGCTGGGCACCGACAAGCTCGATTCCTGGGCCATCCTGTTCGAACCCGAGAACCTCAAGAAGCTGAGCAAGTGCGGCGTCTCCTTCATGGATTCGCCCGATGAGGTCTATCCGGCAGTACTGCAATACCTGGGACTCGATCCCAATAGCACCAACCCCGACGACTACAAGAAGGCCGAGGCGCAGCTGCTCAAGGTGCGGCCGTACATCACCTATTTCCATTCCTCCAAGTACATCTCGGATCTGGCCAACGGCAACATCTGCGTGGCCTTCGGCTATTCCGGCGATGTCTTTCAGGCGCGTTCGCGTGCCGAGGAAGCGAAGAAGGGCGTCAACATCGGCTACGCGATTCCCAAGGAGGGCGCGAACCTCTGGTTCGACCTCCTGGCCATCCCCAAGGATGCCAAGAACGTGAAGGAGGCCCATGCCTTCATCAACTATCTGCTGCAGCCCGAGGTCATCGCCAAGGTCAGTGACTATGTCGGCTACGCCAACCCCAATCCCAAGGCGGGCGAGCTGATGAATGCCGAGCTGCGGCAGGACGAGACCGTCTATCCGCCACAGGCGGTGATGGACAAGCTGTACGTCATGAAGGAGCTGCCCCCGCAACTCCTGCGCCTGGAAACCCGCAGCTGGACGCGGGTCAAGTCCGGCAAATAACCAACGCTAAGCGGACCGGCCCGGCCGGTCCCCGATTTTCCTGGGGAGATGTACATGGCGACCGCCACCAGTGCCTTCAAGAAAGCCGCCACCGGCGACAAGAAAGCCAAGGAAGTCCTGGTCAAGATCGACCGGGTCACCAAGAAGTTCGACGAAACCGTCGCTGTCGACGACGTCTCCCTGACCATCAACAAGGGCGAGATCTTCGCCCTGCTCGGCGGCTCGGGTTCGGGCAAGTCAACCCTGCTGCGCATGCTGGCCGGTTTCGAACGGCCGAGCGAAGGGCGCATCTTCCTCGATGGCGTGGACATCACCGACATGCCGCCCTACGAGCGGCCGATCAACATGATGTTCCAGTCCTATGCGCTGTTCCCGCACATGAGCGTGGAGCAGAACATCGCCTTCGGGCTCAAGCAGGACAAGCTGCCCAGGGCCGAGATCGAGGCCCGCGTGGCCGAGATGCTCAAGCTGGTGCACATGACCCAGTACGCCAAGCGCAAGCCGCACCAGCTCTCCGGTGGCCAGCGCCAGCGCGTGGCCCTGGCGCGCTCCCTGGCCAAGCGACCCAAGCTGCTGCTGCTCGACGAGCCCATGGGCGCGCTGGACAAGAAGCTGCGCTCGCAGATGCAGCTGGAGCTGGTGGAGATCATCGAGCGCGTGGGCGTGACCTGCGTGATGGTGACCCACGACCAGGAAGAGGCCATGACCATGGCCGAGCGCATCGCCATCATGCACCTGGGCTGGATCGCCCAGGTGGGCAGCCCGATGGACATCTACGAGACCCCGGCGAGCCGGCTGGTCTGCGAGTTCATCGGCAGCGTCAACGTCTTCGACGGCGAGCTGACCGACGACGGTGCCGACCACGCCATCATCCAGAGTCCGCAACTGGAACGGCCGATCTACATCGGCCACGGCATCAGTACCCGGGCTCAGGAAAAGCAGGTCACCTTCGCCCTGCGTCCCGAAAAGCTGCTGATGGGCACCAGCCTGCCGGCGGATCACGAGCATCCCGACTACAACTGGTGCAGCGGCACCGTGCAGGACATCGCCTACCTGGGCGGTCACTCGGTGTACTACGTGCGCCTGGCCTCCGGCCATCTGGTCCAGTGCTTCATCGCCAACGCCGAGCGCCTCGGCAAGCGACCCACCTGGGACGACGCCGTGGTGGTGTACTGGGAAGACGACAGCGGCGTGGTACTGCAAGCATGACCAGACCTCCCTTGCTCAAGCGCCTGCTCGATGGCCGCCGCCTGACCATCGGCGTGCCCTTCGTCTGGCTGTTCCTGTTCTTCCTGCTGCCGTTCCTGATCGTGCTCAAGATCAGCTTCTCGCTGGCGGACGTGGCCATCCCGCCCTACACCGAGCTGTTCAGCTACGCCGACCAGCAACTGGATATCGCGCTCAACTTCGGCAACTACCTGATGTTCGCCGACGATCCGCTGTATCTGGATGCCTATCTCGGTTCGCTGAAGATGGCCGGCATCAGCACCCTGATCTGCCTGCTGATCGGCTATCCCATGGCCTATGCCATCGCCCGGGCCAGTCGCGAGAAGCAGACGGTCCTGCTGCTGCTGATCATGATGCCGACCTGGACCGCCATTCTCATCCGCGTCTATGCCTGGATGGGGCTGCTGTCCACCAACGGTCTGATCAACAGCTTCCTGATGAATCTGGGGATCATCAGCAGTCCGCTGCAGATGCTCAACACCAACTTCGCGGTGTACCTGGGGATCGTCTATTCCTATCTGCCGTTCATGATCCTGCCGCTGTTCGCCAACCTGGTGAAGCATGACCTGACCCTGCTGGAAGCCGCCGGCGACCTGGGCGCCAGTCGCTTCACCAGCTTCTGGAAGATCACCGTGCCGCTGTCCAAGAACGGCATCATCGCCGGCTGCATGCTGGTGTTCATTCCGGCGGTGGGCGAGTTCGTCATTCCCGAGCTGCTGGGTGGCCCGGAGACCCTGATGATCGGCCGCGTGCTCTGGCAGGAATTCTTCAACAACCGTGACTGGCCGGTGGCGTCCGCCCTGGCGGTGGTGATGCTGCTGATCCTCATCGTGCCCATCGTGCTGTTCAACAGAAACCAAGCCAAGGAACTGGAGGGCAAGCTGTGAGCCAGAAAGCCGCTCTGTGCCCATCGTGCTGTTCAACCGGCTCTCCAATCTGGAGCCGAGCCAAGGAACTGGAGGGCAAGCTATGAGAGGCCTCAAGTTCACCAACCTGATGCTGGTGCTCGGACTGCTGTTCATCTACCTGCCGATGGTCATCCTGGTCATCTACTCCTTCAACGAGTCGCGCCTGGTGACCGTCTGGGGTGGTTGGTCGGTGAAGTGGTACGTCGGGCTGCTGGACAACAGCCAGCTGATGAGCGCGGTGTTCCGCTCCCTGGAGATCGCCTTCTACACGGCCATCTCCTCGGTGATCCTCGGAACCCTGGCGGCCTTCGTGCTGACCCGCATCCCGCGCTTCCGCGGCCGCACCGTCTTCGGCGGCATGGTCACGGCGCCGCTGGTGATGCCCGAGGTGATCACCGGTCTGTCATTGCTGCTGCTGTTCGTCTCCATGGCCCAGCTGATCGGCTGGCCGCAGGATCGCGGCGTGACCACCATCTGGATTGCCCACACCAGCTTCTGCTCGTCCTATGTGGCGGTAGTGGTGTCGGCGCGGCTGCGCGAACTGGACCTGTCCATCGAAGAGGCGGCCATGGACCTGGGCGCCCGGCCGTGGAAGGTGTTCCTGCTGATCACCATTCCCATGATCGCGCCGTCGCTGGCGGCGGGCGGCATGATGTCCTTCGCCCTGTCGCTGGACGACCTGGTGCTGGCGAGTTTCGTGTCGGGCCCCGGCTCGACCACCCTGCCGATGGAGGTGTTCTCGGCGGTGCGCCTGGGTGTGAAGCCGGAGATCAACGCCATCGCCAGCCTGATCCTGCTGGCGGTCTCGCTGTTCACCTTCTTCGCCTGGTACTTCACCCGCCGCGCCGAGAAGAAGCGCCTGCAGGGGCTGCAGGAAGCCATGGATGCCACGGCCTCGGAGATCACCCAGCGCGAGCGCGAAACGGCGACCCTCACGGCGCCGCCAGCCAACAGCTGAGGACGGGAAGAAAAGGGCGGCCTCAGGGCCGCTTTTTTATGTCCGATGATCAAGCCTGCGACAAGTGCGACCGCTGCAACGGGGCACGATTTGATACCATTTGCCTTTTGCCAGGTAGCGCTTCCGCCATGAAACAGTACCTCGACCTGATGCGCCACGTGCGCGAACACGGCACCTTCAAGAGCGACCGCACCGGCACCGGGACCTACAGCGTCTTCGGCTACCAGATGAGATTCGACCTGGCCGAGGGCTTTCCCCTGGTCACCACCAAGAAGTGCCATCTGAGATCCATCATCCATGAACTGCTGTGGTTCCTGCAGGGCGAGACCAATATCCGCTACCTGAAGGACAATGGCGTGTCCATCTGGGACGAATGGGCCGACGAGAATGGCGAGCTGGGTCCGGTCTACGGCTACCAGTGGCGCAGCTGGCCGGCACCCGATGGTCGCCATATCGACCAGATCGCCGGGGTGGTGGACATGATCCGCGCCAAGCCCGACTCGCGCCGCCTGATCGTCTCGGCCTGGAATCCGGCCCTGGTGGACGAGATGGCGCTGCCGCCGTGCCATGCGCTCTTCCAGTTCTATGTCGCCGATGGTCGCCTGAGCTGCCAGCTGTATCAGCGCTCCGCCGACATCTTCCTCGGCGTGCCCTTCAACATCGCCAGCTATGCGCTGCTGACCCTGATGGTGGCCCAAGTCACCGGGCTGCAGCCGGGCGAATTCATCTGGACCGGCGGTGATTGCCATCTCTATGCCAATCACCTGGAGCAGACCGATCTGCAGCTGACCCGCGAGCCACTGCCGCTGCCGACCATGAAGCTCAATCCGGCGGTCACCGACCTGTTCGCCTTCCGCTTCGAGGATTTCGAGCTGGAAGGCTACCAGGCCCATCCGCACATCAAGGCGCCCGTCGCGGTCTGAAGCGCTGGCCGCAGCGCTCAGGCGCCGTGGCCAGACGCCAGCACCTCGTCCACCAGCTGCTCCGGCGACTTGCGCACGTCCAGCACCTGGGCTTCCAGGTGATCGGGCGCCTCCAGGGTATCGAGCTGGCTCTGCAGGAGCTTGGGATCGAAGAAGTGTCCGCGGCGACTGCCGATGCGCTCGGCCAGGAGCTCCGGCGAGCCCTTGAGAAACAGCAGGCGGACCCCTTCGAGGCCGCTCAGCAGGCGGTCGCGATAGATCTTTTTCAGCGCCGAGCAGGCGAACACCCGGGTGGTGCCCTCGGCCTGCGCCTGCTGCATGGCATCGTGGATGGCGTCCAGCCAGGGCCAGCGATCCTCGTCGGTGAGGGCGATACCCTTGGCCATCTTGTCCTTGTTGGCCTGGCTGTGAAAGGTGTCGGCATCGTCGAAACGACAGCCAAGCCGGCTGGCCAGGAGTTCGCCCAGGGTGGTCTTGCCACTGCCCGAGACGCCCATTATCAGATAGATCATCGTCGGTACTCCGCGTGAGGATTCGCCTCGCTATAGAGTGCCTAGAGCGGCGTTTGCTCCGGGGTCAGGCGGCTGCTCCAGGTGGCGCCGATGGACGCGACGATGATGCAGGCGAGGGCAAACCACTGGGAGATGCCCAGGATTTCGCCGAGGAACACCCAGCCGGAGAGAGCGCCCAGCGCGGGCTCCAGACTCATCAGGGTGCCGAAGGTGGACGCCGGCAGGCGGGTCAGCACCACCATCTCCAGGGCGTAGGGAATGGCCGTGGACATCAGCGCCAGGGCCAGTGCCAGTGGCCAGATTTCCGGTTGCAAGAGATTGCTGCCGCTGTGGGCGATGCCGATGGGCAGGATCACCAGGGCGCCGATGGTCGCGCCAAAGGCTACCGTGCCGGTGCCGTGCACCGCTCCCGCGCGCTTGCCCAGCACAATGTACAGCGCCCAGCAGGCACCGGCGCCCAGGGCCAGAGCGGTGCCCAGTGGATCCAGCGCCGAGGCGTTGTGGCCGAACGGCAGGAGTACCGCCAGGCCGGCCACCACCAGCACGATCCACAGCAGGTCCAGCCAGCGGCGCAGGGCGCATAGTGCCACCACCAGGGGGCCGACGAATTCCAGGCCGACGGCGATGCCGATCGGGAGCCGCTGCATGGCCAGGTAGATGGTCAGGTTCATCACGCCCATGGCGATGCCATAGCCCAGCAGACTGCCCAGCGCCTCGCGGCGAAAGTTGCGCCAGGGGCGCAGCACGAGCAGCAGGACCAGCGCGGCGAAGATCAATCGCAGGGTGGTGACGCCCACCGGGTCGAGACGCAGGAACAGGGTCTTGGCCAGGCTGGCGCTGGTCTGGATCGAGGTCATGGCGACCAGCAGCAGGGCAACGGCGAACAGCGGCGAACGGACAGACATCGGCAGGGCTCGACAAGCGGGCCCGCCAGCATAGGTCATCCTATCCGCGCCGCAAGGTTGGCTACGACCTCAACGTGTTTTGGAGCGCAGGTGCAGTTGTTCGGCGCCTTCGCGATTTTCCCGGACCTGGTCCAGGAACCGCTGCTGCTCTTCGCGCTGGGCCACCTGCACGCATTGCGCATAGCCCGCGTCCCAGCCCAGCTGATAGGGCTTTTCCGCGGCGAAGCGACGGGCGTCCTTGTGCTCGTAACCTATCCCGTTGACCGCCTGCTTGCCGGTCTGGCAGCCGTCGCTGAAGCCGTCGGCATAGGCCGGCGGATAGCCCTTGGCGATCAACTGGTCGTGATAGCTGGTGCAGGCCGCGAGCGCGGACAGCAGAAACAACAGCGGAATGAAACGACGAGAGCCAGCCATGGGGCCTCCTCACGGGATCCTACGCCTGATCCCCATGTAGAGAGCTTAGTAGGCGTCTGGTGAGAATTTCGTCAAAAAACGCGGGCGCCGGAAAATACCGACAGACGTTGCGCTAACCCCGCGCACCGCTGCGCTTAAATGCGCAGGGGTGCGCCGCTTGCCTTGCTTCGGCTGTCATCCCGGTCGCAGAATGCGGACACTGCTTGCATGCCTGACAAGGACTTACGATGCACGATCCCGTCGCGGCCGGTCTCCGGCTCGCTCCCGATGAGCTGACCCGCCCCTTCGCTCCCGAACAATTCTCCTTTGCCGATACCGATCAGCTCGAACCCTTCCGCGGCATCCTCGGTCAGGAACGCGCGGTGGAAGCCCTGCAGTTCGGGGTGGCCATGCCGCGGCCCGGCTACAACGTCTTTGTCATGGGCGAGCCGGGCACCGGTCGCTTCTCCTTCGTCCAGCGCTATCTCAAGGCCGAGGCCAAGCGCCAACCGACGCCCAACGACTGGGTCTACCTGAATCACTTCGAAGAGCCCCGCGCCCCGGGCGCCCTGGAGTTGCCGCCTGGTGAAGGCGAGGCTTTCGTGGCCGACATGGCGCATTTCATCGACAACCTGCTGGCGACTTTTCCGGCGGTGTTCGAGCACCCGGCCTTCCAGCAGAAGAAGAGCGCCATCGAGCGCGCCTTCAACCAGCGCTACGACCAGGCGCTGGACGTGGTGGAAAAGCTCGCCTTGGAAAAGGAGATCGCCCTCTATCGCGATGCCAACAATGTCGCCTTCACCCCGATGAAGGAGGGCAAGGCGCTGGATGAGGCCGACTTCGCCCAGCTGCCCGAGGCCGAGCGCGAGCGTTTCCACGCCGACATCTCCAGCCTGGAAGAGCGCCTCAACGAAGAGCTGGCCAGCCTGCCGCAGTGGCGGCGCGAATCGAGCAACCAGCTGCGTGCCCTGAATGAAGACACCATCATCCAGGCCCTGCAGCCGCTGCTGGCGCCGCTGTCGGAGAAGTACAACGACAATCCCGGGGTCTGCGCCTACCTGCAGGCCATGCAGGTGGATCTGCTCAAGACGGTGGTCGAGCAGCTGGCCGACGACGCCAAGCCCGACATGCAGCGACGCAAGGAATTGCGCGAGCAGTACGAACCCAATCTGATCATCGGTCACCACGTCACCGGCGGTGCACCGGTGGTGTTCGAGTCCCACCCGACCTACGACAACCTCTTCGGGCGCATCGAGTACCAGTCCGATCAGGGCGCGCTCTACACCAACTATCGCCAGCTGCGCCCGGGGGCGCTGCACCGCGCCAATGGCGGCTTCCTCATCGTCGAGGCGGACAAGCTGCTGACCGAGCCCTTCGTCTGGGACGCGCTCAAGCGCGCCCTGCATTCGCGTCAGCTGAAGATGGAATCGCCACTGGCCGAGCTGGGGCGGCTCACCGCCATGAGCCTGGCGCCGCAGCAGATCCCGCTGCAGCTCAAGGTCATCATCATCGGCTCGCGCAACATCTACTACACCCTGCAGGAGCTGGATTCGGACTTCCAGGAGATGTTCCGGGTGCTGGTGGACTTCGACGAAGAACTGCCGCTGCGCGACGAGAGCCTGGAGCAGTTCGCCCAGCTGCTCAAGACGCGTACCTCGGAGGAGGGCATGGCGCCCCTGACCTCGGCGGCCGTGGCCCGCCTGGCCACCTACAGCGCCCGCCTAGCCGAACACCAGGGGCGGCTGTCGGCGCGTATCGGCGATCTGTTCCAGCTGGTCAGCGAAGCCGACTTCATTCGCCACCTGGCGGGCGACGAGCGGACCGACAAGGGCCATGTCGAGCGCGCGCTCAAGGCCAAGGAGACCCGCACTGGTCGCGTCTGCGCCCGGGTGCTGGACGACATGCTCACCGGGCTGATCCTCATCGACACCCAGGGCGCGGCGGTGGGCAAGTGCAACGGCCTCACCGTACTGGAGGTCGCCGACTCCGCCTTTGGCATGCCGGCGCGCATCTCCGCCACCGTCTACCCGGGCGCCAGCGGCATCCTCGATATCGAGCGCGAAGTCAGCCTGGGTCAGCCGATCCACTCCAAGGGGGTGATGATCCTGACCGGCTACCTGGGCAGTCGCTATGCCCAGGAATTCCCGCTGTCGATCTCGGCCAGCATCGCCCTGGAGCAGTCCTATGGCTATGTCGATGGCGACAGCGCCTCCCTCGGCGAGGCCTGCACCCTGATCTCGGCGCTGTCGCGCACCCCGCTCAAGCAGTGCTTCGCCATCACCGGCTCCATCAACCAGTTCGGCGAGGTGCAGCCGGTCGGGGGCGTGAACGAGAAGATCGAAGGCTTCTTCCGTCTCTGCCAGGCCCGTGGCCTGACCGGCGAGCAGGGGGTGATCATCCCGCGTGCCAACGTCACCAACCTGATGCTCGACGAAACCGTGCTGGAAGCGGTCCGCGCGGGGCTGTTCCATGTCTATGCCGTACGTCAGGCGGACGAGGCCCTGTCGCTGCTGGTGGGCGAGCCCGCCGGGGCGCCGGATGCCAAGGGTCGCTTCCCCGACGGCAGCGTCAATGCGCGCGTGGTGCAGCGTCTCAAGGAAATCGCCGAGCTCGAGCTGGAAGATGAACTGGCCGACAAACTCAGTGATAACTCCAAGGCAAAAGGGAAAAACAACCAAGCGGCGGAGAACTGAGGTCCAGGGGGCAGGTCGGATTTTGTACAAGGTGCCGCAGCCCAAGTAGCACGGCGCCCAGACCCGCTTGCCCCCTGTTGACCAACAGGGTTGTCCACAGCCTTTGTGGATACCTCTGGCCTAGGACCGGCGAGCATTGAGCGCTTCGAGAGGATGACGCCATGTCCCGCACCATTACCCTGATCCGTCCCTGCCTGGGCCTCGTCACCCGTATCGAATGCGAAATCAAGCCGCTCGGTCAGGAGCAGGGCCTGTGGACCCTGTTGTGCGCCGCCGGCCTGAACGGTCAGCAGCCCACCGCCATCAAGGCCCAGGGACCTTTCCATGGTCCCAAGGCGGCCGAAGGCGTCATGACCGCCATCGCCGAGAACCTGGTCGAGCAGGGCTATATCCAGGTCGAAGAGACCCAGATCTGGCGCCTGCACATGCAGAGCGAACTGCGCAAGATGAATGGCGAGCGTGCCCATCAGCAGGTGCGTTTCCAAGTCGGCCCCGACGCCTGAGTCAGGTACAACCTGCCGCATTGGTCCGCCTGCACCGCCCCGGTATACTCGCCCGGCCCTGGTAATCCGAGCGAGTCTGCATGGAACGTCTGATCGAAAAAGCCCTTTACGCCTCCCGCTGGCTGCTGGCACCCATCTATCTAGGTCTGTCCCTGGCCCTGGTCCTGCTGGCGCTCAAGTTCTTTCAGGAAGTCTTCCACGTCCTGCCGCACATCTTCGAATCCACCGAGGCCGAGCTGATCCTCCTGGTGCTGTCGCTGATCGACATGGCGCTGGTGGGTGGCCTGCTGGTGATGGTGATGATTTCCGGCTACGAGAATTTCGTCTCCCAGCTGGATATCGACGAGGGCTCGGAAAAGCTCAGCTGGCTGGGCAAGATGGATTCGGGCTCGCTGAAGAACAAGGTGGCCGCGTCCATCGTCGCCATTTCTTCGATTCACCTCTTGCGCATCTTCATGGATGCCCAGAACACCAATCCCGAGTACCTCAAGTGGTACGTGATCATCCATCTGGTGTTCGTGGTCTCGGCCTTTGCCATGGGCTATCTGGATCGCCTGACCAAGCACTGATGGGCCGGGCGGCCACTCGTCTGCCGCCGGCAGCTTTCGCTTACGCTTTGTGGATTGCACCGCTGCGCTTGCTTGTCCTAGGTTGTCGAAGGCTCCCAGCTGCCTATCGACGCCATCCCCGGCGTCGATCTCGACCCGGAGGTTTCCATGCAATTGCCGGAATTGACCCAGCGCGCCCAGGCCGGTGAGGTTCGTGAACTCAATCTGCTTTCCATCGAGGGCGGTTTCTATGTGCTCGAGGTGCTCACCCAGAGCGGTCGCACGCGCCTGACCGGACGGGATGGGCATTTCTACCGGCTGGGCTCGGCCGCCCAGGCCCGCCGCCTGCTGGCCGATCTGCCGGCACTCCCGTGCTTTCTCATCCAGCACAGTGCCTACGACGAGATGGTCGGCATGGCGCCACGCTCGGCCGAACCCCTGAAGATCCCGCTGAACTACCGGAACGCCTCTTGAGCGAAGGCGCCGTTCGGCGCCTGCTGCCGGTCTTCGGCGATCAGCTTTCGCCTCGCCTGGCCTCCCTGCGCGACGCCGATCCCGCGCAGGACGTGCTGCTGCTCGCCGAAGTGATGGGCGAAGCCAGCTATGTCCCTCATCATCCGCGCAAGATCGCCCTGATCTTCAGCGCCATGCGCCACTTCGCCAGCGAGATGCGCGCGCGCGGCTTCCGGGTTCTCTATCGCACCCTGGACGACCCCGACAACCAGGGCTCGCTGCCGGCCGAGATCGCGTTCTGGGCAAAGACGACGGGCGCGCGTGAGATTCGGCTGACCGAGACCGGCGAGTGGCGACTGGAGCAGGCGCTGCGGGCGCTGGACCTGGCGATACCGGTACGCTGGCATGGCGATGACAGATTCCTCTGCAGTCGCGCCGCCTTTGCCCGCTGGGCCGGGTCGCGCACCGAGCTGCGCATGGAGGCCTTCTACCGCGGCATGCGCAGGCGACACGGCTGGCTGATGGCGGGACCAGACGAGCCTTGCGGTGGCGTCTGGAATCTGGACAAGGACAATCGCAAGGCGCTGCCTGAAGACCAGCCTGTTCCCGAGCCCTTCAGCTGTCCGCCCGATGCCTGTACCCGGGACGTGCTCGAGCTGGTCGGGCAGCGCTTCGCTCATCACTATGGCCGGCTGGAAGGCTTCGACTATCCGGTGACCCGGGCGGATGCCGAGCGCCTCTGGCAGCACTTCCTGGGCACGGGCTTGCGCGACTTCGGCAGCTATCAGGACGCCATGGCCCGTGGCGAGCCCTATCTGCATCACGCCCGGATCAGTGCGGCGCTCAATATCGGGCTGCTGGACCTGCGTCAGCTCTGCGCCGACGTGGATGCCGCCTATCGCGAGGGCAGGGTGCCGCTCAACAGTGCCGAGGGCTTCCTGCGTCAGCTGATCGGCTGGCGAGAGTACGTCCATGGCGTCTATTGGCTGCGCATGCCCGAATACCGTGAGCTCAATGCACTGGGCAATACCCGGGCGCTGCCGGAGTTCTACTGGACCGGCGATACCCGCATGGCCTGTATGCGCGAGGCCATCGGCCAGACCCTGGCGCTGGGCTATGCGCACCATATCCAGCGGCTGATGGTCACCGGCAACTTCACCCTGCTGGCCGGCATCGCGCCCCAGGCCATCGGCCAGTGGTATCTGGCGGTCTACCTGGATGCCTTCGAGTGGGTCGAGCTGCCCAATACCCAGGCCATGGTGATGCATGCCGACGGCGGCTATCTGGCGAGCAAGCCCTATTGCGCCAGCGGCCAGTACATCCGTCGCCAGTCCGACTACTGCAAGGGCTGCCACTATCAGGTCACGGAAGCGCTAGGCGACAGGGCCTGTCCCTTCAATGCCCTCTACTGGCACTTCCTGATCCGCCATCGCGAGCGTTTCGCCCACTATCCGCGCATGCTCAATCTCTATCGCAATCTCGATCGCCAGGCCCCGGAGCGCCAGCAGGCCCTCTGGCAGCGTGGCGAAACCCTGCTGGCGCGTCTCGACGCGGGAGAATCCCTATGAAGAAGGGCGATCTGCCCACCAAGGTCTGTCCGGTCTGCCAGCGGCCCTTCGCCTGGCGCAAGAAATGGGAGCGCAATTGGGACGAGGTGCGCTATTGCTCCGAGCGCTGTCGCCGGCAGCGCGGCAGCGCGGCAGCGCGGCAGCCTCGGCGGCGAGCCGGGACCCTGATGTGCTAGGCTCGGCTCCTTTTTTCACGATGGAAAGGCTGCTATGAACGACATCCTGCTCGACACCGACGAAGCCCGCGTCAGCTACGGCATCGGCCGCCAGCTGGGCGATCAGCTGCGCCAGAATCCGGTCCCCGGCATGCAACTGGCGGCCGTGCTCGCCGGCCTGACCGAGGCCTTCGACGGCCAGGATTCCCGGGTGGACGTCGAGTCGCTGAACGCCAGCTTCCGCGTCATCCGCGAGCGCATGCAGGCGGAAGCCCAGGCCAAGGCTGCTGCGGCGGCCCAGGAAGGCGTCGACTACCTCAAGGCCAATGCCGAGCGCCCTGGCGTCGTGGTGCTGCCGTCCGGTCTGCAATACGAGGTGCTCACCCAGGGGGAGGGCGCCACGCCGACCCGTGAAGACCAGGTGCGCACCCACTACCACGGCACCCTCATCGACGGCAGCGTGTTCGACAGCTCCTACCAGCGCGGCCAGCCGGCCGAGTTTCCGGTGGGCGGCGTGATCGCCGGCTGGACCGAAGCCCTGCAACTGATGCCTGCCGGCAGCAAGTGGCGCTTGCATGTGCCCAGCGAACTGGCCTATGGCGCCCAGGGCGTCGGCGGCATCCCGCCGCACAGCGTGCTGGTGTTCGACGTCGAGCTGCTCGACGTCCTCTGAGGCTAGCAGTCCAGGCGCAGCGCCTCGTTGTCCGGGCGCAGCGCCAGGGCGTAGCTGAACAGGAAGACCTGGCGGATCTGCTCCTTCACCACCCGCGGCTCGCTGGAGGTGAGGCTGTGCAGATCCAGCTCGCCCAGGTCCTTGAGTTCTTCCAGGGCCGTCTCGTCCAGCTCCGCGCAGACCTTGCCGGTTTCCCGGTTGAGGATGCGCAGATAGGGGTGCGGCCGGTCCAGCCAGGCGTCGATTAGATAAGTCATGGCAAGGGCTCCTGCTGTGCTATTTATGAGAATAATTCTTATTCAATAAATAGCAAGGGATTACCTGACTTTTTTGGTCGGACATGAAAAAGCCCGCGGTCTGGCGACGGCGGGCTTGATCGAACGGTGCAGGCGTCAGTGGGTACGGGCCACCGAGAAGCGACCCAGGTCGGCCAGGGCATCGCGATATTCGCTGGCGGGCAGGGCGTCCAGGCAGGCGATCGCCCGCTCGGCGAATTCCTGGGCCTTGCGTGCGGTGTAGTCGAGGGCGCCAGCGGCTTCGACGGCGGCGCGCACGCCTTCCAGGTCCTGGCTGCCGCCCTGGCGGATCGCCTGGCGTACCAGGGCGGCCTGTTCGGCAGTGCCTTCGCGCATGGTCACGATCAGCGGCAGGGTCGGCTTGCCCTCGGCCAGATCGTCACCGACGTTCTTGCCCAACGCGACGGCGTCGCCCTGGTAGTCGAGCAGGTCGTCGACCAGCTGGAAGGCCACGCCCAGATGATCGCCATAGCGGCGCAGGGCGTCGGCCTGTTCGGCGCTGGCGCCGGCCAGGATCGCCGCGCTGTGGGTGGAGGCTTCGAAGAGCATGGCGGTCTTGCCGCGGATGACTTCCATGTAGATCTCTTCGGTGGTGCTGGCGTCGCGGATCTTCGACAGCTGAAGCACCTCGCCCTCGGCGATGACGCGGGTGGCCTGGGAGATGATGCGCATCACTTCCATGGAGCCGAGCGCCACCATCATCTCGAAGGAGCGGGCATAGAGGAAATCGCCCACCAGGACGCTGGGGGCGTTGCCCCAGAGGGCGTTGGCGGTGGAGCGACCACGGCGCATTCCCGAGGCATCGACGACATCGTCGTGCAGCAGGGTGGAGGTGTGCAGGAATTCGATGGTCGCCGCCAGCAGTTGCAGATCGTGATCGGCGCGCCCGAGCGCCTTGCCGGCCAGCAGGACCAGCAGCGGACGCAGGCGCTTGCCACCCGCGGAGACGATGTAGTCGCCAATCTTCTCGACCAGCGGCACGCGCGAGGTCAGCTGCTGGCGGATGATGCCGTCTACGGCGGCGAAATCGTCCGTCACCACGCGATAGAAGGACTGGGATTGCTGCGTCATTGAGAGGTGTCCACTGGAGGTCCGGGCAATATTCAAGCGGCCGGATGGCGCATGACCGCCAGACTATGCCCTAGGGACCGGCACAAGTGCCATGCCCAGGGATTGCCATCGCGCTCCCGCGGCTCGCCGCTCATGCCGATTCGGCTGGGCACCGGCCCGGCATGGCCGCTGAACGAGGTTGCGCGGCATGCTAGGGGTGGGGTGGGGGGCTGTCAAGGCGCGGGCGGGCGGCTCTTGCCTCCCGGCCCCGGCTTGCGTAGAATCGCGGGCCCTGAACATTCCTAGGGTTAACCCCCTGTCTTACGCAATTGCGCGGTGGTCCTTCCGGTCCCGTGCAGCCATGCCGGTCGACGATACCTCCTATAAAGCACCGGGTGAGCAGGTTTAACGGAGATTTACCATGTCCTACGCAGTTATCGTTACCGGTGGCAAGCAATACAAGGTCGCCGAAGGCGAATACCTGAAGGTCGAGAAGCTCGACATCGCCACCGGTGAAACCGTCACCTTCGACCAGGTTCTGCTGGTTGGCAACGGTGACGACGTCAAGATCGGTCTGCCGGTCGTTGATGGTGCCAAAGTGACCGCCGAAGTGACCGCCCAGGGCCGTCACGACAAGGTCACCATCATCAAATTCCGTCGTCGTAAGCATCACATGAAGCGTCAGGGCCACCGTCAGTGGTTCACCGAAATCAAGATCACTGGCATCCAGGCCTGATCTCGCCTCTAACGGAGAATTGACTCATGGCACACAAAAAAGCGGGTGGTTCTACTCGTAACGGTCGCGATTCCGAAAGCAAACGCCTTGGCGTGAAGCTGTACGGCGGCCAGGTCGTCAAGGCCGGCAACATCATCGTGCGTCAGCGCGGCACCCAGTACCATGCCGGTTACGGCGTGGGCCTCGGCAAGGATCACACCCTGTTCGCGAAAGTGGACGGCGTGATCAAGTTCGACGTGAAGGGCGCCTTCGGCCGTCGTTACGTGAGCATCGTCGCCGCCGCCTAAGGCCCGTGACGAAAGAAAAGCCCTGTCTACCCGACGGGGCTTTTTCGTTTGTAGCTAAGCTATTTCCTTGTTTGCAGCGGCCCGCGAGCGCGGGAGGTCCAGATGAAATTCGTCGATGAAGTATCCATACACGTAAAAGCGGGTGACGGCGGCAACGGCATGATGAGTTTCCGCCGGGAGAAATTCATCGAGAAGGGTGGTCCCAATGGCGGTGACGGCGGCGATGGCGGGTCGATCTGGCTCGAAGCCGACATCAACCTGAACACCCTGGTCGATTACCGTTACACCCGACGTTTCACCGCGCAGAACGGTGAGAAGGGCGGGAGCACCGAGTGCACCGGCGCCAAGGGTGAAGACCTGGTGCTGCCGGTCCCCGTGGGCACCACGGTGATCGATGCGGCGACCCAGGAGATCATCGGTGACCTGACCCAGCCCGGTCAGCGCATCCGCGTCGTCCAGGGCGGCTGGCACGGCCTGGGCAACACCCGGTTCAAGTCCAGTACCAACCGCGCACCGCGGCAGACCACCCCGGGCAAACCCGGCGAAGAGCGCGATCTCAAGCTGGAGCTCAAGGTGCTGGCGGACATCGGTCTGCTCGGCCTGCCCAATGCCGGCAAGAGCACCTTCATCCGCGCGGTCTCGGCTGCCAAGCCCAAGGTCGCGGACTATCCCTTCACCACCTTGGTGCCCAACCTGGGCGTGGTCAGCGTGGGGCGCTTCAAGAGCTTCGTGGTCGCCGACATCCCGGGGCTGATCGAAGGAGCGTCCGAAGGCGCCGGCCTGGGAATCCGCTTCCTCAAGCACCTGGCGCGGACCCGCTTGCTGCTGCACCTCGTCGACATGGCGCCCCTGGATGAAAGCGATCCGGCCGAGGCTGCCGAGACCATCATCAACGAGCTGACCAAGTTCAGCCCGGCGCTGGGCGAGCGTGACCGCTGGCTGGTGCTGAACAAGGCCGACCAGTTGCTCGATGACGAGCGCGAAGAGCGCCTCAAGGCGGTGGTCGAGCGTCTGGACTGGCAGGGTCCGGTCTTCGTCATCTCCGCCCTGGAGCGGGAAGGCACCGAGCAGCTCTGTCAGGCCATCATGCAGTATCTCGACGAGCGGACCCTGCGTCTCGCCGAGGACCCGGCCTATGCCGAGGCGCTGGAAGAACTCGATCAGCGCATCGAGGACGAGGCGCGGGCGCGTCTGCAGGCGCTGGACGACCAGCGGGCCCTGCGCCGTTCGGGCGTCAAGGCGGTGGACGAAGACGACGACTTCGATGATGACGAAGACGACGGCGACGGTCCGGAAATCTTCTACGTACGGTAAGAAAGGAGCTTGCCCATGCGTGATCAGGTGTCTGGCGCCCAGCGCTGGGTAGTGAAGATCGGTAGTGCCCTGCTGACCGACGACGGGCGTTGTCTGGATGGCGGGGCCATGGCTGGCTGGGTCGAGCAGATGGTGGCCCTGCACCAGGCGGGCATCGAGCTGGTGCTGGTGTCCTCGGGTGCGGTGGCGGCCGGTATGAGTCGGCTCGGCTGGGCGCAGCGTCCGACCGCCATCAACGAGTTGCAGGCGGCCGCGGCGGTAGGGCAGATGGGGCTGGTGCAGGCCTGGGAATCCAGTTTCGCCGAGCATCAGGTGCAGACCGCGCAGATCCTGCTCACCCATGACGACCTGTCCGATCGCAAGCGCTACCTCAATGCCCGCAGCACCCTGCGCACCCTGGTGAGCCTGGGTGTGGTGCCGGTGATCAACGAGAACGATACCGTCGTCACCGACGAGATCCGCTTCGGCGACAACGACACCCTGGCTGCCCTTGTGGCCAACCTGGTCGAAGCCGATCTGCTGGTCATCCTCACCGATCGCGATGGCATGTTCGATGCCGATCCGCGCAACAATCCCGACGCCAGTCTCATCAGCGAGGCGCGCGCCGACGATCCGGCCCTGGATCTGGTCGCCGGCGGTACCGGCGGTGTCCTGGGGCGTGGCGGCATGCAGACCAAGCTGCGTGCTGCGCGTCTGGCGGCGCGCTCCGGCGCCTATACCGTCATCGTCGGCGGGCGGATCCAGCAGGTGCTCAGTCGCCTGCAGCGGGGCGAACAGCTGGGTACCCTGCTGTCACCCGAGCGTGGCCTGGTGGCGGCGCGCAAGCAGTGGCTGGCGGGGCATCTGCAGGTGCGTGGCACCCTGCGCCTGGATGCCGGTGCGGTGGAGGCCCTGGTGGGCGGTCATCGCAGTCTGCTGCCGGTGGGCGTGCGAGCGCTGGAAGGCAACTTCCGGCGCGGCGAGATGGTTGCCTGCGTCGGTCCGGACGGGCGCGAGGTGGCGCGTGGCCTGGTCAACTACAGTGCGACCGAGGCGCAGCGCATCCTGGGGCGGCCTTCGGATGCCATCGTGGTTGAGCTGGGCTATGTCTACGAGCCCGAGCTGATTCACCGGGACAACCTCGTCCTGGTCTGACGATCGTCGATCCTGGCGCCTCTCCGGAGGCGTTGGATTCCCGAATCCCAGGCAATAAAAAACCGGCCGAAGCCGGTTTTTTACTTGAACGCTTATCAGGCAGCGGCGGGGGTAGCCAGGGCCTTGATGTGAGCGTTCAGGCGGCTCTTGTGACGAGCGGCCTTGTTCTTGTCGATGATGCCCTTGTCGGCCATGCGGTCGATGACCGGAACGGCAGCAACATAAGCGGACTTGGCTTTTTCCAGGTCCTTGGCTTCGATCGCCTTGACGACGTTCTTGATGTAGGTACGCACCATGGAGCGCAGGCTCGCATTGTGGCTGCGACGCTTCTCAGCCTGTTTGGCGCGTTTTTTGGCGGAGGGGGAGTTAGCCACCGTGGAGCTCCTTCGAAAAAGACTGTATTGGGTACAGAGCGAACTCTGTAGCAAGTACAGAGCTAAATTAAGGTCGCGAATCTTGACGTCCCTGGCGGCGCCTGTCAAGGCTGTCTGGATGGATATCCGGCTGGTCGCCGATGAAGGGCCTCGTTACACTCGATCGCTTGTGCCCATCGCGCGACTGCGCTCACGCGCATCCTCTGTCACGTCCCGCTGCGTTCACCGAGTCCTCTCCCTGCCATGAATCTGCTCAAGTCCCTGGCCGCCGTCAGCTCCATGACCATGCTGTCCCGCGTGCTGGGTTTCGTGCGCGACACCATCGTCGCCCGCACCTTTGGCGCCGGCATGGCCACCGACGCCTTTTTCGTCGCCTTCAAGCTGCCCAACCTGCTGCGCCGCATCTTCGCCGAAGGGGCTTTTTCCCAGGCGTTCGTCCCCATCCTCGCCGAGTACAAGGCCCAGCAGGGCGAGGAGGCCACCCGCACCTTTCTGGCCTACGTCAGTGGCCTGCTGACCCTGGTGCTGGCGGTGGTCACGCTGCTGGGCATGCTGGCTGCTCCCCTGGTGATCTGGATCACCGCGCCAGGTTTCGCCGATACCCCGGAGAAATTCGCCCTCACCTCCAGCCTGCTGCGGGTGACCTTTCCCTACATCCTGCTGATCTCCCTGGCGTCCCTGGCCGGGGCCGTGCTCAACACCTGGAACAGGTTCAGCGTGCCGGCCTTCGTGCCGACCCTGCTCAACGTCAGCATGATCGTCTTCGCGCTGTTCCTGACCCCCTATTTCGATCCGCCGATCATGGCCATGGCCTGGGCGACCCTGGTGGGTGGCCTGGCGCAGTTCCTCTATCAGCTGCCGCATCTCAAGCGCATCGGCATGCTGGTGCTGCCGCGACTGAATCTGCGTGACAGCGGCGTCTGGCGGGTCATGAAGCAGATGGGGCCGGCGATCCTCGGGGTCTCGGTCAGCCAGATTTCGCTGATCATCAACACCATCTTCGCCTCCTTCCTGGCGGCCGGCTCGGTGTCCTGGATGTACTACGCCGATCGCCTGATGGAGCTGCCCTCGGGGGTGCTCGGCGTGGCGCTGGGGACCATCCTGCTGCCGGCGCTGTCGCGCACCTACGCCAAGGCCGATCGCCAGGAATACTCCCGGCTGCTCGACTGGGGCCTGCGACTGTGCTTCCTGCTGGTGCTGCCTTGCTCGGCGGCCTTGGCGCTGCTGTCCGAGCCTCTGACCGTCTCGCTGTTCCAGTACGGCCGTTTCGATGCCCATGACGCCCTGATGACCCAGCGGGCACTGGTCGCCTATGCCGTGGGGCTGCTCGGCATCATCCTGGTCAAGGTGCTGGCGCCGGGCTTCTATGCCCAGCAGAACATCAAGACCCCGGTGAAGATCGCGCTCTTCACCCTGGCGGTGACCCAGGTGCTCAACCTGATCCTGATCGGTCCGCTGCAGCATGTCGGCCTGGCCCTGGCCATAGGCCTGGCGGCCTGTCTCAACGCCGGCCTTTTATTCTGGCAACTGCGCCGCCATAACCTGTTCATCCCCCAGGCAGGCTGGACAGGCTTCCTGCTGCGACTGCTGATCGCGGTGGCGGTGATGACCGCCGTCCTGGTCGGCCTGATGCAGCTGTTGCCCAGCTGGAGCGAAGGACTGATGTGGCAGCGCCTCTTGCGTCTGGGCGGGCTGGTCGCGGCGGGGGTGCTGGCCTATTTCGCCAGTCTCTTCCTGCTCGGCTTCCGCGTGCGCGACTTCAATCGGCGCGCGGTGCTGTGATTGCACAAGGCCGGGTGTGCGCCTGTCCTCGCGGCGGGCATCCGGATATAATCGATTAATTTCTGAGCAATACCTACCCATGCAGCTGTTTCGTGGTCTCCATCATCTCGACGCCTTTCCCAAGGGCTGCGTTGCCACCATTGGCAACTTCGACGGGGTTCACCTGGGGCACCAGGCCATCCTCGCGCGGCTGCGTGAGCGGGCGGCGGAGCTCGGGGTGCCCAGTTGCGTGGTGATCTTCGAACCTCAGCCGCGGGAATTCTTCCTGCCCGATATCGCGCCGGTGCGTCTGACCCGCCTGCGCGAGAAGCTGGAATGCTTCGCGCGCCTGGGCGTCGACAACGTGCTCTGCCTGAACTTCAATCGGCGGCTGCGCGAGTTGTCTGCCGAGGCCTTCGTCCAGCAGGTGCTGGTGGAAGGCCTGGGGGTGAAACACCTGGAGATCGGTGACGATTTCCGCTTCGGCTGCGACCGCGCCGGCGACTTCACCTACCTGAACCTGGCTGCCCGCGACCACGGCTTCACCCTGGAAGCCGCCACCACCGTCGAGCTGGACGGCCTGCGGGTGAGCAGTACCCTGATCCGCCAGGCCCTGGCCGACGGCGATCTGGCCCTGGCCGCGCGCATGCTGGGCCGGCCCTACAGCCTCTCGGGACGGGTCTTGCACGGCCAGAAGCTGGCGCGTCAGCTGGGCTGGCCCACGGCCAACGTCCAGCTCAAGCGGCGTCGACCGCCGCTGCGCGGCGTCTATCTGGTCAGCAGCCTGATCGATGGGCGGGTGGTGCCGGGCGTGGCCAATATCGGCCAGCGGCCGACGGTGCAGGGCGATGGTCGTCCGCACCTGGAGATCCATCTGCTGGACTTTGCCGGCGACCTCTATGGCCGCCACCTCAGCGTGACCTTCGTGCAGAAGGTCCGCGACGAACAGAAATTCGCCTCTCTGGAGGCCCTCAAGGCGGCGATCGAAGCGGACGTCGCCACGGCCCGCGCCTACTGGCAGGGGCAACCGTCAACGAGCCTGGACTGACATGACCGATTACAAAGCGACGCTCAACCTGCCGGAAACGGCATTCCCGATGAAAGCCGGCCTGCCGCAGCGCGAGCCGGAAGCGCTCAAGCGCTGGCAGGACATCGACCTGTACGGGAAGCTGCGCGCCATCGGCAAGGGCCGTCCGACCTTCATCCTGCATGACGGTCCGCCCTATGCCAACGGCAGCATCCACATCGGTCATGCGCTGAACAAGATCCTCAAGGACATCATCACCCGGTCCAAGACCCTGGCCGGCTTCGATGCCCCCTATGTGCCGGGCTGGGACTGCCATGGCCTGCCCATCGAGCACAAGGTGGAGACCACCTTCGGCAAGAATCAGCCGGCGGACCTGACCCGCGAGCGCTGCCGCGCCTATGCCAGCGAGCAGATCGAAGAGCAGAAGGCCGGCTTCGTCCGCCTGGGCGTGCTGGGTGACTGGAGCAACCCCTACCTGACCATGAACTTCGCCAACGAGGCCGGCGAGATCCGCGCCCTGGGCGAACTGGTCAAGAAGGGCTTCGTCTTCAAGGGCCTCAAGCCGGTCAACTTCTGCTTCGACTGCGGCTCGGCCCTGGCCGAGGCCGAGGTGGAGTACCAGGACAAGCGTTCCGACGCCATCGACGTGGCCTTCCCGGTCGCCGATGCCGACAAGCTGGCAGCCGCCTTCGGCCTCGAAGCGCTGGCCAAGCCCACCGCCATCGTCATCTGGACTACCACCCCCTGGACCATCCCGGCCAACCAGGCGCTCAACGTGCATCCCGAGTTCGCCTATGCGCTGGTGGACGTCGGTGATCGCCTGCTGCTGCTGGCCGAAGAGCTGGTGGAAAGCTGCCTGGCGCGCTACGGCCTGCAGGGCGAGGTGATCGCCACTGCCCCGGGAACCGCCCTGGAGCTGATCAATTTCCGTCATCCGCTGTACGAGCGCCTGTCGCCCATCTACCTGGCCGAATACGTCGAGCTGGGCGCCGGTACGGGTATCGTGCACTGCTCGCCTGCCTACGGTGAGGACGACTTCCGTATCTGCAAGCAGTACGGCCTGAGCAACGACGACATCCTCAATCCGGTGCAGAGCAACGGCGTCTATGCCGAGTCGCTGCCGCTGTTTGGCGGCCAGTTCATCTGGAAGGCCAACCCGGTCATCGTCGGCGCCCTGGGAGAGGCGGGCGCCCTGCTCAAGCACGAGGCGATCAACCACAGCTACATGCACTGCTGGCGCCACAAGACCCCGCTGATCTATCGCGCCACCGCCCAGTGGTTCGTCGGCATGGACAAGCAGCCCAACGAGGGCGCCACCCTGCGCGAGCGTTCCCTGGCGGCCATCGAGCAGACCCATTTCGTCCCGGCCTGGGGCCAGGCGCGGCTGCACGGCATGATCGCCGGCCGGCCCGACTGGTGCATCTCGCGCCAGCGCAACTGGGGCGTACCGATTCCCTTCTTCACCCACAAGGAAAGCGGCGAGCTGCATCCGCGTACCGTCGAGCTGATGGAAGCCGTCGCCCAGCGCGTCGAGCGCGAGGGCATCGAAGCCTGGTTCAAGCTCGATCCCGCTGAACTGCTCGGCGAAGAAGAAGCCGGTCAGTACGACAAGAGTCGCGACACCCTCGACGTCTGGTTCGATTCAGGCACCACCCACTGGCACGTGCTGCGCGGCTCCCATGCCGAGCTGGCCCATGACCAGGGCCCGGCGGCCGATCTCTACCTGGAAGGCTCCGACCAGCACCGTGGCTGGTTCCACTCCTCGCTGCTGACCGGTTGCGCCATCGACGGCCATGCGCCCTACAAGCAACTGCTGACCCACGGCTTCACCGTGGACGAGCAGGGCCGCAAGCAATCCAAGTCGCTGGGCAACGTGGTCGCCCCACAAAAGGTCATCGACAGCCTGGGCGCCGACATCCTGCGCCTCTGGGTCGCCTCCACCGACTACACCGGCGAGATGGCGGTTTCCGACCAGATCCTGCAGCGCAGCGCCGACTCCTATCGCCGCATCCGCAATACCGCGCGCTTCCTGCTCTCCAACCTCTCCGGCTTCGATCCGGCGGTCAACCGGGTCGCTCCCGAGGACATGATCGATCTGGATCGCTGGGCCGTGGATCGCGCCCTGCTGCTGCAGCAGGAAATCGAGCAGGCCTACGCCGAGTACCGCTTTCTCAACGTCTACCAGAAGGTGCACAACTTCTGCGTGCAGGAGCTGGGCGGCTTCTACCTCGACATCATCAAGGACCGCCAGTACACCACCGGCGCCGACAGCCTGCCGCGGCGTTCCTGCCAGACCGCGCTGTATCTGATCGCCGAGGCCCTGGTGCGCTGGATCGCGCCCATCCTGTCCTTTACCGCCGACGAGATCTGGCAGTACCTGCCGGGCGAGCGGGAAGAGTCGGTGATGCTGACCACCTGGTACGACGGCCTCTTCGCCCTGCCCGAGGGCGCGACCCTGGATCGTGCCTACTGGGATCAGGTGATGGCGGTCAAGGCCGCGGTCAACAAGGAGCTGGAGAACCAGCGCGCCGCCAAGACCCTGGGTGGCAGCCTGCAGGCGGAGATCACCCTCTACGCCGACAGCGCCCTGCAGACCGTGCTGGAAGCCCTGGGCAACGAACTCAGATTCGTGCTGATCTCGTCCCAGGCCGCTGTCCAGCCGCTGGAAAAGGCTCCGGAAGGCGCCGTGGCCAGCGAACTGAGCGGTCTCAAGCTGGTGGTCCGCAAGTCCGAGGCACCCAAGTGCGCCCGCTGCTGGCACCACAGCCACAGCGTCGGCCAGGATGCCGCGCATCCGGAGATCTGCGAGCGCTGCGTGACCAACGTCTACGGTGCCGGCGAGGTGCGCGAGCATGCGTGACGCCTCGCGTTTCGGTGCCTTGCCCTGGTTGGCCCTGAGTGTGCTGGTGATCTTGCTGGATCAGCTGACCAAGCTCTACTTCCAGGCCAACCTGTCGCTCTACCAGAAGGTGCCGGTGATTCCGGACATCCTCAGCTGGACCCTGGCCTACAACCCGGGCGCCGCCTTCAGCTTCCTGGCCGATCACTCCGGTTGGCAGCGTTGGTTCTTCGCCGGCATCGCCGCCGTAGTGAGCGTGGTCCTGGTGGTCTGGCTCAAGCGCCTGCGCAACGACACCTGGACCGCCATCGCCCTGGCCCTGATCCTCGGTGGTGCGCTGGGCAATCTCTATGACCGCCTGGTCCTGGGCCACGTCATCGACTTCATCCTGGTGCACTGGCGCCAGGAGTGGTACTACCCGGCCTTCAACCTGGCCGACAGCGCCATCACCGTCGGTGCCGTGATGCTGGCCCTGGACATGTTCCGCAAGAAGAAGCCCGAGGAAGCCCATGGCTGAGATCACCATCGGCCCGGATACCCGGGTCACCCTGCACTTCGCCATCAAGCTGCAGAATGGCGACGTGGTGGACAGTACCTTCGACAAGGCGCCGGCCACCTTCACCGTCGGCGACGGCAATCTCCTGCCCGGTTTCGAGCAGGCGCTGTTCGGCCTGGAGGCCGGTACCAAGACCAGCCTGACCATTCCGCCGGAGCGCGGCTTCGGCCAGCCCAACGATGGCAATCTGCAGACCATGGCGCGGGACGACTTCAGTGACATGGAGCTGTCGCCCGGCCTGCTGATCATCTTCAGCGACGCCGCCGGTGGCGAGATGCCTGGCGTGGTCAAGAGCTACGACGACGAGCAGGTGATCATCGACTTCAACCACCCGCTGGCCGGCCGTGTGCTGACCTTCGACGTGGAAATCCTGGCCATCGAGCCTGCCGTCTCCCATTGATCCAACGCCGCCCGTGAAGCGGGCAGAGGAGCCTATGCAGATCAAGCTCGCCAATCCCCGCGGCTTCTGCGCCGGCGTGGACCGCGCCATCGACATCGTCGACCGGGCGCTGGACGTTTTCGGTCCGCCCATCTATGTGCGTCACGAAGTGGTGCACAACAAGTTCGTGGTCGACAACCTGCGCGCCCGTGGCGCCGTCTTCGTCGAAGACGTGGCCGATGTACCGGACGACGTCATCCTCATCTTCAGCGCCCACGGCGTCTCCCAGGCCGTGCGCCGCGAGGCCGCCGAGCGTGGCCTCAAGGTGTTCGACGCCACCTGTCCGCTGGTGACCAAGGTGCACATGGAAGTCGCACGCTACAGTCGTGACGGCCAGGAATGCATCCTCATCGGCCATGCCGGGCACCCGGAGGTGGAGGGCACCATGGGCCAGTACGATGATCGTGCCGGCGGTGCCATCTACCTGGTGGAAGACGAGGAAGACGTGGAAAAGCTCGAGGTGCGCAACCCCGAAGCCCTGTTCTACGTCTCCCAGACCACCCTGTCGATGGATGACACCCGCAAGGTGATCGATGCTCTGCGCGCCAAGTTTCCCCGCATCAATGGCCCGCGCAAGAACGACATCTGCTACGCCACCACCAACCGCCAGGACGCCGTGAAGACCCTGGCGCTGGAAAGCGACGTGGTGCTGGTGGTGGGCAGCCCCAGCAGTTCCAACTCCAACCGCCTGCGCGAACTCGCCGAACGCCTGGGCACCCCGGCCTATCTCATCGACGGCGCCGAAGACCTGCAGCAGAGCTGGTTCGAAGGCGTCCAACGCATCGGCGTAACCGCCGGCGCCTCGGCCCCCGAGGTCCTGGTACGCGGCGTCATCGACCAGCTGCAGAGCTGGGGCGCCACCGATGAAGTCGAGCTGGAAGGCGAGCCGGAACACATCACCTTCACCCTGCCGCGAGAGCTTAGGGTAAAGGCGGTATAGGACGTCGCTGGCGCCCTAGCGGCGCCAGCAGTCGGCGGTGGTGACGTTTTGGCCGGTTTGGCCCTTCAAGCCGGTGTTGGTGAGTGTCAGACTTCCGCATCGATCACCTGCCATGGAGCCGCCTGCACGAGGCGCCGCCTGGAGGGTGTAGGTAGTAGCCGTGATCGCACTCAGACTCAAATCGTAGATGGCCCGCCCGCCATCCTTCGGAGAGGTAGTGAACGGCAGAGTGGGTGCCGTCGTGCCTGCCGTATCCGTGGTGTAGCTTCCTAATCGAGTGAAGTTACGCTCCATAAGCTGAGCCAGCTCCATGAGAGAAGCCTGAGCGTCAGCCCTGTTCCCCTTGCGTACGTGCTCCGTGTAGGACGGATAGGCAATGGCCGCCAAGATGCCAACTATAGCCACAACGATCATCAACTCGATGAGCGTGAAGCCTCTTTGGCGGTTTGGATGTAGATATTGTGTCATTGACTTCATCTGATCTCGCGCCAGGTCATGCGTTTCGAACTGCTGTTCGGGTCATTGATATCTTGGCAGATCGTGTTGCCATTCGAGTCCGAATGGCACAATTTCCCTGTTGCTGTAGAGCCGTCGGTTGTATCGCCATTACCGCGAACGAAGCTGGGTGTCTTGATGATGCCGCTCTGGTCGTCTGAAATTCCAGAGAAAGGGACCTTGGTGCCGTTTGCCAAGCTGTAATAATCACCTTGATCAAAGGTGCCGTCACCGTTGTAATCGAAGAAACTGAAGTTGAGAGTACCCCCGTTCAGGACGTCCAACGTCATGATCCAGCTTGTACCTCCGCCACCGCAGGGGTCGCTGTTGGGTGTCATGGTGGTGAAGACCAAGACACCGTTTCTCAGTGTCGGCCTGGCAATGACCCTTTCGCTCGTTAGCGCTCCAGACCCACCGTTGCTGCTCTTCCACACCAGATCCATGAACCAACCTGATTTATCCGAGCCGATCTTAGCGCTGGTGACCGCACGGGCACGGCGGTTGCCAATGGTTTGCTGGGCGATGATGGCCTGTTCAACGAGATTGCTACGGCTGATCTGCTGTCCCCTGTCGATCAGGCCATAAAAGGTTTCCAGGCGCGGATTGGCAGGTACCTCGTTGTCCCCAATCTGATAGTAGCTTCCGGTACCGAAAAGAATAAGCGGATTGCCGTCGCTGTTGAGGGCGGCTTCGAGAGGCGCAGTGATAGGTTGAGCGGGATTGCTGGTGCCATTGGCTGTTCTTGCAGTGAACAGGGGCAGAATGTTTGCCCCGCTCTTCAAGGCAGCAGGAGCGTCCCAATTGGCCGGATTGACTCCTTTCAGATCAAAACGCCAGATATTGCCGGCAGTATCGCCAGCATAAAGGCGATCCACGATGCGATCGTTATTGGTATCAATGGCAAGGGGCTCTCCCAAGCCCCCGGTCGTAGAGACAGTAAAGGTCTTGAGGACGCTGCCAGTGCCGGCGTCCAGGATCCAGATTTTGCCCTGACTGACACTGCTGTCGCTGAAGCCACTAGTCACGATTACACCGAACTTGCCATTCTCCAGTGCGACCAGGGCAGGCTTCTGAATGGGATATCGCATGTCGGGCGAAGAGAACTCCCAGAGTACGTTGCTGGGGGCCATGTTGCTGGGGTCGCTCGCGTCCAGGGCAAATACGGTATTCCCCCCGGCACCAGCCGTCCCCACGATGAGGGACTTCCAGCTATTGTTGATCCAGGCATCTCCTCCCGTTGGCGAACCGTCTACATAGTAGCGATGGCTATAGCTGGGATCGGTCAGGCGGTAAAGCTCACCCATCAGGGTACGAGGTACATAGGCGAACAGTTCATTGCCGCCATCGGCCAGGCTGGCGTCGAAACCGTGAAGCATACCGTCGTTGGCGCCTACTACGACCAGCGCCTTGCGTGCCTGATAGGCTGTGCTTTGACGGTAGGTCAGATAGCTTTCACCAGCACTTCCCCATACGGATCCGGCTAGACGGTTATAGCCATAATCTGGTTTGCCTATATATAGAGGGTCTGAGTTGACAATATCTCCCAAGCGGCTCTTGCGTTTACGCATAGGATTACTACCAACGGTCTCTTGACCTCGGTCACCGCGCAGATAATCGAGACGTCGCGACCCTTCTGTAGTGCTGACGTTAGTGCCCGTCGTCGCGGTTCTTTGCAGCGCGACCTTGCTCTCAGTATCCAAGCTGCTCCAGAGAAAATTGACACCTTGGCCCGTTGCCACTGAATAGGTGTTGTTGCTCTGAGCGGTTAGGGTGTTGCTCGTAAAAATCTTACGGCTGCTTGGCTCTAAGATGTCAAGTTTTTTTGCCGCGCTCCAGCTGGAGGAGCTGGCAACACCCGAAGTATTAAGCGCTCTGGCCAGTAGATCGCCACTCCAGAATTTTGCTTCGAATTGAGTTTGGAAGGTGCCGCTCCCGGTATCGAGTTGCTGGCCGTTGGTGCTGATCGAGGTAGTCGAAGTAGTTACCTCTTGGACGATCTTGGCAAAGGCTGCTCGAAGGCCCTTGATCATATTGGGAGCATCACTAGCAACGTAGAAATTGTCAGGGCGCTTGTAATTGGATGAGAGATACTCACCGCTAGTCCACCACAGGTCGTCGGTAATGGCAGCAGCGGTGGCTGCGCTGCTAGAAAAGCCTTGGGGGACCGTGAAGCCGCCATATTTAGCAGCGAGCCAGTATTGGTTCGATGATCTGCCAGCCAGACTTTGATTCTCGCGGACATCCATCCAATAGGTGGAAATGGTCTGGCTACCTGCTTTATCGCTACGCTGGTCCCGCGTATGGGCATCATAAGCAAGGCCGGCGATGTATGCAGAATTGCCACGACCTGTGAAGGGAGTGTTTATGGTGATATTTTCGAGACTGGCGACTTTTTGTGTCAAAGCCTCAACATCTATCGAGGTATCACGGTTCACTTCCGCTGGCTTGGCGGGCTCTCCGCCTGAGGAAGTGATACCGCCCGGTAGATTCTTGTCATTCCAAGTGTTCGTGTCGCCGATGCCAAGAATGACGTTCTTCTGGCAAGAATAGGTAATGGGATCCTGCCAGTCGGTCACTACGGGAAAGCCGTCGGCTTGGGCGTATTTATCGGTGTCCGTGGAGCCGGATAAGTTACTGTAGGCAGATACGTTTCCTTGGTTCTTGAAGTAACGTAGCGCTGTATAATAGAGCTCGCTGACCGGGTCGTTGCTTTTTAGGCTTAGATAAGTGTTCGGCGCATAAGGCATTGAGCCGAATTTGTTCAAATAGTTGATGACGCCACTGTCTGCCACTCCATAGCCTGTCGCCGAGGCTTCACTAGCGGAGGGATTACGCACCAGAATGCCTGTCTGAGGGTCCCATTCGGCGCGTGCAGCATTACTGCTGAGATCTGGCTTGAGAGGCCCGATGAAACTTTGGTTAGCCCGTAGTACACCGCCATCACGTGTTGCGCTGGAGTCATTAAGATAGCTAAATACCGAATAGCGCAACTTGTCAGAATATTGTTGTAGAAGCCCCTCGGGTTTGTAATTGCTTGCCGAGTATCTTTTGCAATTTGCTTCTAGGCCAACGGTGGGGTCGCATACTTTTACTTGCACTCTTACTCGATAGACACTGTAGCGGGTCGAATTGAAAATAGAACCCACGGTATAGTCAGCCTTGAGTAAATTACCATTCCATTGGTTGTTGTCGTTTGGGTCCAGATTCACCCAGACGCTCGACATGTTGTTGCCCGCGCCATAGTCGGCAGAGCCGCCGCCACCGATTCGATCGTTCCAGTTGGAGAACAGCATATCGAAACCTTGGCCTTCCAGACGAACATAGAAGCCAGCCCAGTTGGCCGCAAAGGGGGTAGCACCGGCAATCTCGGACGCTGGCAGCAGTCCCTGACCGCTATTCAAACGGTTGCCAGCAGAGTTTTGTCCACTGTGCCGAGCTTTTTGCAAGACGGTAAGGCCAACATCATCCCGCACTCTGGCACCGCCGGTCAGAGCGCTACGGAAAGGGTCGATGGTTGGGGTGGCGGCCCAGTTGAGGAAATTGCCGCTCCATTGCCTGGCACCGCTGCAGCGACGGCTATTGGCGGCACTGACAGGATTGAACCAACTATTGTCCAGTGAGCCGCCAAAGGCGTAGGTATAGCATTTTTCCGAATCGAAGTATCCGCTATAGACATTGCTGGAACTGTAGCTGCCAAGATTGGCTACAGAGAGGACCGTCGGCCATTCTACCGAGGGCACCAGCGCCAGGCTGCCTGGAATGTCTCCCCCTACAGCCAGCGGAGTCTGGGATACCGTGGCGTTGCCTGGCGTACTCAGCAGAAGCAGCACCATCGCTGAAGGCAGAGTCCACGTCAGAATTCGCAATTGATGAGGCATGACGCTCTCCGAGTAGCTATCGCCTGACAAAGATGGTGTTGATGGTGACATTCGCCGTGGACGCCGACCCGGCTCCGGCAGTGGTAGCCGCTCCAGCACCCTGGGTTTCGATGCGCAGTACGCTTACGTCCAGCGGAATCACCTGAAGGCCATCGCCGGATCTCAGCGGATTGACACCTGGTGTTGGATTGATCCTAAAGCGGGCCTGATTGGGCAGATCCGTCAAAGCATCTGCATTTGTCCAGGTGGCAGTTTGGGCAGCGTTTTGCCAGTCGGTGACGCTGCGGGTGAGGGCGAAGGCTTCGGCCTGTCGCTGGGCCATTTCCGATGCTTGAAAAGCCTGGCTTTGATCGCGAGCATTTCCTGCCATGCGTTCCTGCAGCGTCGTGCCTCTCATACTGGCCAGGGCAATCAGGGTCATCAGTAGCAGCATCACCAAGGTCACGATCAACACCGCGCCTTTTTGATGGAGGGCTGAAGTTCTCATGGCAGATGGTTCCGAATGCTGACGGTTAGGTTGAATACCTGCCCCAGGCGACCGTTATCAAGGGGGACGGTACCGCCACGAAAGGTAAGTTGCTGATCTGGCGATACGGCCTGGGTATCTCTACTAACGGCAATCAGACTGATTTGGGCGGAAATTACGGACTGCCAATCGTTGATGTCCTGAGCGTCTCTATATTGTCCTGCTATCTGGCCATTGCTATTGCCTACTGCATATTGGATCTGCAGATCCTGGATGCCACTGACTAATTCCTCATCGACAACCAAGGGCCTTGCGTCGGCTGTGGCCAGATAGCGGATTCGGCGTAGCGCAGGAAGGCCGGCTGCAACGGAACTCTGACCTATGTAATAGAGCGAACTTTGAAAATTTGAGATTACCGCCGTTTGCGCATAGGGACGATTGATCGCCTGCAGCGTTGTCAACGTGGTGGCGTTGGCTGCGCTTTGATTGATGAAGAGTTGGCAGCCAGCTGTGTCGGAGATGATCAGCAGGCTACCAGGTGTCTGGCCGGTCGCTGCAGTCGTGTTAATGGTCGTGGCGTCTGCACTGACGGGATTGGATAGGGCTATGCCGGTCGCGCCAGCAGCATGCTTGAGTAGAATGACATCCGTTCCGGCTCGTCGGCTCGTGGTGTAGATGTCGTTCAGCCAGCCCGGGATAGAGTTCTCTCCAGCGTCATTCCAGCCTTCGATACCGGTACCGAGAACATAGCGTTCGTCCTTGGTCAGTGTCGTAGGCGTTGGATCATAGAGTGGAAACAGGCAGTCTCCGCGATAGCCGGCGTTTTTCAGATCATAGGCCAGAAAGTCCAGGGCGAAGCGTCCCGATTCCTGTACCTGAGATAGCGCGGAATTGGTCTGATAAGTTTGCCGGGAAGAGAGAAATACCTGCATGACGCCGCCCATGAGCAATAGCCCCAGAAGCAAGGCGATCATGAGTTCGATGATGGATAGGCCCTTCTGGCGGCGAGTCGCCCGATATTTCATAGGCGAGTCCTGTAGGAAAAGGTTTCGAAGCCCGAATTCTCGGCGGTAGAGGTACAGCTATCGTTCTGTGGCGCGACGTATTGAGTGGACTTGATTCGGGCTCGACTGTCGTTCCAGCAGATGGTCACGGTCACGATCTGTCCGCTGGTCACTATGGTCCCTGTGCCCTGTGGCAACGTGGTTGCCAGGTTGTTAAGCCATTGGCCCGTATCGCGCTGGGCCGGGGTACCAGTGATAGCGTTACTGGCCGACGGAGCGGGAAAGGTGGTCAGGGCGTAGCTACCAGCCAAGGCAGCGGTACGGTTCGCACGCATACGATCAGCCATGTCGTTGGCCAAGATAGTCGCCTGTGAGCGGTAATAGGCACCTTGGTTGCTTTGGACGCTTACCGATTGCAGCCCCGCGAGCCCTAGCAGCCCAATGGCGAGAATGACCATGGCAACCAATACCTCGATCAGGGTTGCGCCCCTTTGCTGCTTTGCATTCATGGTGACTGGCAGCCGTTCTGATTGACGAAGGCATTTCCGGTAAGGCTTACCGAAACCGTACGGCGGCAGCTGGGTGTTTCGATACTGAACGACTGGACGGCAGCGAGAGTGGTGAGACCGGTGCTGCGATAGGTGACGCCATCGGCAAGACCGGTCAAGGTGATGCCGGTAGTTGGCTCCCAGACCCGAATGACATTGGGGCCCTGAATCATCAACCAGCCCGCAGTCCAGTCGGTACCGCTTTCACAGGCATCACCCGCGACATTACGCCGACATAGGGTGACGTCGGTACGACGCTTCAGGGCTTCGGAGCGTGTTATCTGCATGGCGCCAAGCAGTTCATTGCTCATGACCGCAGCCCTGTTGCTCTGTAGCGTTCGAGTGAAAGAAGGCGCAGCAATGCTGACCACGATCGCCAGAATGGCGAGCGCTACCAGGGTTTCGATCAGGGTAAAGCCGTACTGGGTCCGCATCGTCGGTTTCGCCGGGCTGGAAGGCCAAGCATGGGGGATCATGCCTGGCTGGACCAGCGTAGGGCGGATATCCGGTCGAAACGGGAAGGTGTCTGGTCAGGACGTTCAGGCGCAGCGATCGCTGGTGCGAAGATTCGCCACCTCGATCCGCCCAGCCTTGTTAAGGACCAGTCGTGCGCGCGGCTCGGCGCCTTGGCAGAGGATGAAGCTGCCGTTCAGGGCGTCGGTCACGCCGCTGTTTAAAAACGTCAGATGAGGTAGCGTACGGAAATTGTTCCACCGCCAGTGCAGTCCGTCGGGGAGCTGACTAATCAGCAGGGTGGGCTCTTCGACCGATTGAAGGCCATCGCGATCCCAGTCGCGGAAGACGCGGGTGGTAGCCGACCAGAGGTTCGAGCTGTCGCACTCGCCGGTCGGTGCATGACAGATGGACACGCTGCCATAGCCGTTGATGGCAGCCGCCCGTGCGAAGTTGACCGTCTCCCTGAGTTGCTGAATGGCCAGCTGCTGGCGATTGCGCTGCAGTATGCCGCCAAAGGCAGGAATGGCCAGGGAGGCGACAATACTCAGTACGCTGAGGCAGATCAGGGATTCGAAGAGGCTGAAGCCTCGCGCGATGCGATAGGTCATGTTGACGTCCTTGTGGGTAGGCGGCCTTCCTGGCCGCGCTAGCCGTTTTGCGCCAGGACGGCGGAACAGTCAATTCCAGGATGTAGAGGTGTGACGTGATCTTTGATGTAGCGGTGGTCGGGGCGGGTGCGATCGGGTTGATGTCGGCCTATTGCCTGTCCTTGAGCGGTCGGCGGGTGGTGGTGGTCGAGCGCGGTGAGCCGGGGCGGGAGGCGTCCTGGGCCGGCGGTGGGATCGTGTCGCCGCTTTATCCGTGGCGCTATCAGCCGGCGGTGACGGCGCTGGCGCACTGGTCGCAGGATTTCTATCCGGTACTGGGGGAACGGTTGCGGCAGGAGACGGGGGTGGACCCCGAGGTGGAAGTGACCGGGCTGTACTGGCTCGATCTGGAGGACGAAGCCGAGGCGCTGGACTGGGCGCGGCGCAATGTGCGGCCGCTGGCGTCGGTGTCGGTCGCGGCGGTGCGGCAGCGGGTGCCGGTGCTGGGGCCGGGCTATGAGCGGGCAGTCTTCATGGCGGGGGTGGCCAATGTGCGCAATCCCCGGCTAGTGCGCTCTCTGCGCGAAGCCCTGCTAGGCATGCCGAATGTGACGCTGGTGAGCGAGTCGCCGGTGACCGGTTTCCTGCGCCAGGGCGAGCGGGTAGTGGGGGTGCAGACCGCGCGCGAGGCCATCCATGCCGAGTCCGTGGTGGTCTGTGCCGGGGCCTGGAGTGGTGATTTGCTGCAGAGCCTGGGGCTGGCCGTGCCGGTGCGGCCGGTGAAGGGGCAGATGCTGCTGTATCGCCAGCCAGTGGGTTACCTGACCAGCATGGTACTGGCCAAGGGGCGCTACGCCATTCCGCGCCGCGATGGGCATATCCTCATCGGCAGCACCCTGGAGCACGCCGAATTCGACAAGACGCCGACCGCCGAGGCGCTGGCCAGCCTGCAGGCCTCGGCCGCCGAGTTGCTGCCGGCGCTGGCCGGCCAGGCGCCGGTGGCGCACTGGGCGGGACTGCGGCCGGGCTCGCCGGATGGCGTGCCCTTCATCGGGCCGGTACCGGAGCTGCCCGGGCTGTGGCTCAACTGCGGGCACTATCGCAACGGCCTGGTGCTGGCGCCGGCGTCCTGCCAGTTGCTGACCGATCTGCTGACCGAACGCACGCCGATCATCGATCCGGCGCCCTATGCGCCAGGCGCGCGGTTGGCAGCGGACTGATCAGTCGATGCCAAGCTTCTTCAGTCGGTAGCGCATCGAGCGGAAGGAGAGACCCAGGCGTTCCGCGGCGGCGGTGCGATTCCAGCGGGTCTCTTCGAGCGCCTGCATGATCAGCTGGCGTTCGATGGACTCCAGGTGGTCTTCCAGATTGGCGATGTTGGCCAGGCTGGCTTCGCCGGTGGCGGTGGCTGCCGGGGCATCGGCCAGGCGCAGATCGGCCGGGCGGATGATGTCGCCCTCGCAGAGGGTGTAGGCCCGCTCCAGCATGTTTTCCAGTTCCCGCACGTTGCCGGGGAAACGGTAGCTTTTGAGCTTGGCCAGGGCATCCTCGCCCAGCGTGGCCGCGGCCAGGCCGGCGTCGCGTGCCAGGCGTTCGAGCATATGGTTGGCCAGGATGCCGATGTCTTCGCGGCGCTCGCGCAGGGCCGGCACCTGCAATTCGATGACATTGAGGCGATAGTAGAGGTCCTGGCGGAAGGTCCCGGCGGCGACCTCGGCGGCCAGATCCCGGTGGGTGGCGCTGAGGATGCGTACGTCCAGGCTGATCTCCTGCTGGCTACCTACCGGGCGCACGGCCTTTTCCTGGATGGCGCGCAACAGCTTGACCTGCATCGGCAGCGGCAGATCGGCCACCTCGTCGAGAAACAGGGTGCCGCCCTGGGCGGCCTGGAACAGGCCCTGCTTGTCCTCGATGGCGCCGGTGAAGCTGCCCTTGCGGTGGCCGAAGAATTCGCTTTCCACCAACTCCGAGGGGATGGCGCCGCAGTTGACCGGCACGAAGGGCCGACCGGCCCGCGGACCCTGCTCATGGATCAGTCGTGCCACCCGCTCCTTGCCGCTGCCCGATTCGCCGCTGATGTAGACCGGCGCCTGGCTGCGCGCCAGTTTGGCGATCTGGTTGCGCAGGGCGCGCATGGGCGGCGATTCGCCGAGCAGTTGGGTTTCGCTGGCGCCTGCCGCCGCCGGGGCAGGCCCGGACAGCCGCAGGGCCGTGCCTACCAGTTCACGCAGGCGCGGCAGGTCCACCGGCTTGGTGAGGTAGTCGAACGCACCGGCCTTGAGGGCCTGGACCGCGGTTTCCAGACTACCGAAGGCGGTGATCATGGCTACCGGCAATTGCGGAAAGCGTTGCTGGATGAACTGGATCAGGTCCAGTCCCGAGCCGTCGGGCAGACGCATGTCGGTCAGGCAGAGGTCGAAGCTTTCCCGTTCGAGGATGGCCCGGGCATCGGCGATGTTCTTGGCGCTGGCGGTGTCGAGCTTCATCCGCCCCAGGGTGATCTCCAGGAGTTCGCGGATATCGGGTTCATCGTCGACGATCAGGACTTTCTGTCGGGCCATGCTCAGCTCATTGTGCGGGGATGGGCGAAGGTGATGCGAAAACAGCTGCCGTTCGCCAAGGGATGATAGCCAAGTCTGGCCTGGTTGCTCTCGCAAAGCTCACGGGAGATGTACAGGCCCAGCCCGGTCCCCTTGTTCTCGGTGGTGAAGAAAGGCTCGAACAGGTGGTCGAGTTGCTCGGCGGCGACGCCCGGTCCGTCGTCGACCACTTCGAGGATGGGCAGGTCGCTTTCCGGATCGCGGTAGGTGCTGAGCCAGACCTGGCCGATGCCGTGCTTCTGGCAGCTGTAGCGCAGGCCGTTCTGCACCAGGTTGGTCAGGATCTGGCCCAGTTGGTGGGGATCCATGTGCGTCTGCAGGGTGCCCGGCTCGGTCTTGACGTGCAGCGTCTGGCCGGCGGGCAGGGTAGGGCGCAACTCCCCGGCGAAGCGGTGCGCCCAGTAGCGCAGGTCGATCAGCTGAGGGGCGGCCTGCTGGCGGCGAGACAGTTGCAGGACGTTTTCCACCACCCGATTCATCCGCCGCGACTGGTCCTGGATGATCTGCGCCAGGCGCCGGTCCGGCGTGGTCAGCTCCTCGGATTCCTGTAGCAGCTGCGCGGCGTGACTGATGGCGCCCAGCGGATTGCGGATCTCGTGGGCGATGCCGGCGGTGAGACGGCCGAGGGAAGCGAGCTTGAGTTGCTGGGCCTGCTGGGCGATGCGCGAGACGTCTTCGAGAAAGGTCAGCACCCGCTCGCCTTCGCCCTGCTGCAAACGGGCGAAGCTGGGTTGCAACAGCGGGCCGTTGGCATAGGCGCGCCAGGGCGCCGGCCGGATACTGGGATTGCGCTCCCATTCCTCGAGGCGCTGGGCGAGACCCAGGGCCAGGGGGGCGATGGTGTTCTCGTCGTCCACACCGAGCAGACGGCGGGCTGCCGGATTCACCAGCAGCACCTGGTATTCGGCGTCGAACACCAGGATGCCGGTCCGCATGCGTTCGAGGATCAGGGCGTTGAGGGCCTCCAGTTCGGCCACGGCCGTGGCGCGGGTTTCGGCCAGGGCCTGGCTGTCCAGCAGCCGCCGGACCAGGCCCTGCACCAGCAGCGCCGTGGCGAAGCAGAGGGTGCCCAGGCCCGCTGCCTGCACATAGCCACTGCCACTGTCACCGCGGCGCAGGTCGAGATAGCCGGTCGCCAGCAGCAGGGCGATGGCCGCCAGGGCGGCGATCAGCAGGCCGCGGCGGCCACGGATCAGGACGTTGGACACCCCGACGGTCACCACCAGCAGACTGCCCATGCCGCTGGCGATGCCGCCGGCCAGGAAGAACAGGCCGCCCAGGGCGAGGATGTCGATCAGCGCTAGGGTGAAGGCGCGGCCGCGCAGCAGCCGCTGGCCGACCGCCAGCACGGCGTTGATGGCGAGATAGGCCCAGCTGGCCTGGCGGAACAGCTGGCCGTCGACGGTGCGCAGCCAGTGCTGGTCCAGGTCGCTGGAAATCAGCACCACCAGCGCCAGGCCGATGACGATGCGATAGAGGTGATAGAGCCGCAGGACCGCGTCGGCTCTCAGGGTGCCTGGATCAGTCGCGGTGCTCATGCTGCAACCGGCGATGTTCGGCGCTGCAGTACCAGCGCTGGCCTTCGCCATCGGCCAGGGCTCTCTCCTGGGGCACGTGCACGCCGCAATGGGCGCAGCGCACCATGGGGTTGGGCGGTAGCGGACGGGCCTTGCCGGACGGCGTCTGCGTCTTGCCGCGCCACCAGCGTCTGATCATCCAGAACAGCGCGCCCAGGAGGACGAGCCACAACAGCAGGCGAAGCAGACCCATGGCGATCTCGCAGCGTGAAGGAGGGTGGAGTTTAGCAGGGCCGCTGCAGGCGGTGAGCCCCGCATGGCATCGATTGTCCCGCTTCGCTGCTTGCGGGAAAATGCGCCGATCAATCGGGCAAGGAAGAGTGCATGAGTCAGTTGCTGAACGTCGTGATGGCGCAGGTGAACCTCAAGGTCGGCGACATCCATGGCAATGTAGAGCGCATCATCGCCGCCGCCCGGCAGGCCCGGGATGAGCTGCAGGGCGATCTCATCGTCTTTCCGGAGCTGTCGCTGTGCGGCTATCCCCCGGAGGACTTGCTGCTGCGCTCGAGCATGCAGCGCCGGATCGAGCAGGGGCTGCAGCGGATCCGCCAGGAGATCGCCGGCATCCATGTGCTGGTGGGCTTTCCCTGGCTGGAGGAGGGGCGACGCTACAACGCCTGCGCGGTCTATCGCGATGGCGCCGAGCTGGCCTTCTATCGCAAGCAGCAATTGCCCAACTACCGGGTGTTCGACGAGAAGCGCTATTTCGAGCCGGGCGACAGCGCGGCCGTGTTCGACTACCAGGGCGTGCCCATCGGCGTCACCATCTGCGAGGACATCTGGTTCGCCGAGCCCATGGCCAGGGCGCGCGCGGCCGGGGCACGATTGATGCTCAACCTCAATGCCTCGCCCTTCCACGGCGGCAAGCAGCCGGAGCGCGAGGCCGTGGTGGGCGAGCGTGCCCGCGAGGGCGGCATGCCGGTGGTCTACGTCAATCAGGTGGGTGGCCAGGACGAGCTGGTGTTCGACGGTCATTCCTTCGTGGTCGATGCCCAGGGGCAGGTCAGTCAGCGCGCGCCGGCCTTTGTCGAAGGCCTCTATCCGGTGATCATCGATGAGGCCCTGCAACCGCAGCCGGCCGAGCTCGCCCCCGTCGCCTCGCTGGAGGCCAGCGTCTATGACGCCCTGGTGCTCGGGGTGCGCGACTATGTGTGCAAGAACGGCTTCAAGGGCGTGGTGCTGGGCCTGTCCGGTGGCATCGATTCGGCCCTCGTGCTGGCGGTCGCCGTGGATGCGCTGGGCGCGGAGCAGGTGGAGGCGGTGATGATGCCCTATCACTACACCGCCCAGATCAGCCTGGACGACGCCGAAGCCGAGGCGCGGACGCTGGGAGTGCGCTACAGCGTCTTGCCCATCGCACCCATGGTCGAGGCCTTTCAGGCGACCCTGGCCGGCGAATTCGCCGGACTCGGGCGGGATACCACCGAGGAGAATCTGCAGGCGCGCTGCCGCGGGACCCTGCTGATGGCCATTTCCAACAAGAAGGGCTACCTGGTGCTCACCACCGGCAACAAGAGCGAGATGGCCGTCGGTTACGCCACCCTCTATGGCGACATGGCCGGTGGCTTCGACGTGCTCAAGGATGTGCCCAAGACCCTGGTGTTCCGCCTCTGCGAATACCGCAATCGCGCGGGCGAGGTGATTCCCCAGCGCGTGATCGATCGCCCGCCATCGGCCGAGCTGTCGCCGGACCAGAAGGACGAGGACTCGCTGCCGCCCTATCCGGTGCTCGACGAGATCCTGCGACTGTATGTCGAGCAGGATCTCTCGGCCGTGGACATCGTCGCCGCCGGCTTCGATGAGGAAACGGTACGCAAGGTGCTGCGCCTGGTGGATCTCAACGAATACAAGCGGCGCCAGGCGGCGGTGGGCGCCCGGGTCACCCAGCGCGGTTTCGGGCGTGACCGGCGCTATCCGATCACCTCGGGCTGGCGCATCGGCGACTAGCTCGTCTGGCGCCGGACCCCTGCGATCCGGCGCCAGAGGGTAGCGCTGCCATTGCGGTCAATAAAAAAGGGGAAGCCACTGGCTTCCCCTTTTCACGTCTGCTGCCGGATCAGTCGAACAGACCAAAGGTCAGGCGGCTGAACCAGGAGCGCTTGGCCGGCGCTGGCGTCGCGCCGCCGGCCTTCTCGGCTTCGGCCGGGTCGACGATGCGCAGCTCGGGCGCCAGGTTGTCGCGCTCTTCCTGGTACTTGCGCTGGATATCCTGGCTGGCGCGGGTCTCGCCGGGCGGCAGCGGATCGCTCGGGCGATCGATCAGGCCCAGGGTCGCACGGGTCAGCCAGGAGCGCTGCTGATCCTTGTCGTCCGGCTCGCGCAGCTGGAATTCGCCATCCTTGAGGCTGACGTTGTCCGGGTAGTTGAGCTTGAGGGTTTCCAGGCTGGTGGCCGCCAGGTCGTTGAGACCCAGGTGCTTGTAGGCTTCGGTCATGATCGCCAGGCCATCGCCCACCGACGGGGTGCCCTGGAAGTTCTCGACC
Source organism: Pseudomonas sp. HR1 (assembly GCF_030175875.1). Lineage (NCBI taxonomy): Bacteria > Pseudomonadati > Pseudomonadota > Gammaproteobacteria > Pseudomonadales > Pseudomonadaceae > Pseudomonas > Pseudomonas sp. HR1. The sequence goes on along the minus strand of NZ_JASNRF010000001.1, from coordinate 94,160 downwards.
ACGTAGCGGCCGCGGTTGGCGGCGGCCACATAGGCCTTGCGGGTCAGGTAGTAGTGGCCGACGTGCACGTCGTAGGCCGCCAGCAGGTTGCGCAGGTAGACCATGCGCGCCTTGGCGTCCGGGGCGTAGCGGCTGTTGGGGAAGCGGCTGGTGAACTGGGCGAAGTCGTTGAAGGAATCGCGCGCCGCGCCCGGGTCACGCTTGGTCATGTCCAGCGGCAGGAAGCGAGCCAGCAGGCCGCGATCCTGTTCGAAGGAGGACACGCCCTTCATGTAGTAGGCGTAGTCGACATTGGGGTGTTGCGGATGCAGACGGATGAAGCGATCCGCCGCCGTGCGCGCCGCCTCGGGCTCGCCATTCTTGTAGTTGGCGTAGATCAGCTCGAGCTGGGCCTGCTCGGCATAGCGACCGAAGGGATACCGCGACTCCAGGGCCTTCAGCTTGCTGATGGCGTCCGTGTAGCTGCTGTTGGAAATATCGCGCTGAGCCTGGGTGTAGAGCTCGCCTTCCGGCAGATTTTCCGGAACCTCGGGCGCTTTCGAGGAGCAGGCGGCGGTGAGGACTAGGCTGGTGACCAGCAGCAGGTGCTTCAATTGCATGGCGGCTTGGATTCCCCGAAACGGTCGGCGGTGCAGGGATGAGCGCGGAGAGCGCTCACCTAGCCTGTGACGGGGCCGGAACCGTCCTGTTATGATGATCGACCCGGAATGCCGGGGCAAAAAAGTCGCCGTATTTAACCACAGGGTCGGGCCGATTCCAAAAGCCCTGCCATTGCCCGCGCAGATCCATGTCCGAATCCATCGTTCTCAATGCCGAAGTCCCCTACGAACTCGGTGGCCAGCGCCTCGATCAGGTCGCTGCCCAGCTGTTCGCCGAACACTCCCGCTCGCGTCTCGCCGCCTGGATCAAGGACGGTAGCCTGACCGTCGACGGCGCCGTGCTGCGTCCGCGTGACACCGTCCATGGCGGCGCCCAGCTGGCGCTGCGCGCCGAGCGCGAGGCCCAGGGCGAGTGGGTGGCCCAGGACATCGAACTGGACATCGTCTACGAAGACGATCACCTGCTGGTGCTCGACAAGCCCGCCGGGCTGGTGGTGCATCCGGCCGCCGGCCATGCCGACGGCACCCTGCTCAATGCCCTGCTGCACCACGTGCCCTCGCTGGACAGCGTGCCGCGCGCCGGCATCGTCCATCGCCTGGACAAGGACACCACCGGACTCATGGTGGTGGCCAAGACCCTGGAGGCCCATACCCACCTGGTCGCCCAGTTGCAGGCGCGCTCGGTGAGTCGCATCTATGAAGCCATCGTCGCCGGGGTGATCGTCGCCGGCGGCACCGTCAATGCGCCCATCGGCCGTCACTCCCAGCGCCGCCAGCAGATGGCGGTGATCGCCGGGGGCAAGCCCGCGGTCAGTCACTACCGGGTGCTGGAGCGCTTCCGTGCCTATACCCATACCCGGGTCAAGCTGGAGACCGGGCGCACCCACCAGATCCGCGTGCACATGACCCATGTCGGCTTTCCGCTGGTGGGCGATCCGGTCTATGGCGGTCGCTTCAAGATTCCGCCGGCGACCAATCCGACCCTGGTCAAGACCCTGCGCGAATTCCCGCGCCAGGCACTGCATGCGCGCTTCCTCGAACTGGATCATCCGGTGACCGGCGAACGCCTGCGCTGGGAGTCGCCGCTGCCGGAAGACCTGGTCTGGCTGCTGGATCTGCTGCGCCAGGATCGGGAATCCTTCGAATGATCGGTGCCGACTGGCTGCGGCCGGACTGGCCGGCGCCGGTCGGCGTCCAGGCCTGTGTGACCACCCGCGCGGGTGGCGTCAGCCAGGCGCCTTTCGCCAGTCTCAACCTGGGTGCCCACGTCGGTGACGATCCGGCTGCGGTCGCCGAGAATCGTCGACGCCTGGGCCAGGCCCTGGGGTGCCGGCCGGCCTGGCTTGAACAGGTCCATGGCACTGCCGTCGTCGAAGCCGATCCGACCCGGGTGCTCCAGGCCGATGCCGCCTGGACGGCCACGCCCGGTATCGCGGTGACCATGATGACCGCCGATTGCCTGCCAGCCCTGTTCTGCCGACGGGACGGCTCCCGCGTCGCGGCGGCCCATGCCGGCTGGCGCGGTCTGGCGGGTGGCGTGCTGGAGGCGGCTGCGGCCAGTCTGGACGTGCCCCCCGCCGAAGTACTGGTCTGGCTGGGTCCCGCCATAGGGCCGGCCAGTTTCGAAGTGGGCGTCGAGGTGCGTGAGGCCTTTGTCGCCCAGCACGCCGAGGCCGAGCGGTGTTTCGTGGCCAGGGGCGGGGACAAGTACCTGGGCGATCTCTATGCCCTGGCCCGTCTGCGTCTTGCGGCTCGGGGCATCACGGCGGTCCACGGCGGTGGCTTCGACACCTTCGCCGACGAGGAGCGCTTCTTTTCCTATCGGCGGGGCGCGCGGACCGGTCGCTTTGCCAGCCTGATCTGGATCAACGCCTAAGTATTTTTTCGGATGTCAAGCCTCTATGGCTTGAATCGTTAGGCATCGCCCCTATCTAAAGGTCATTCCCGCGGGTAATCGAAAGCGCCCTCTGCTGCGCCATCCCGCGTCTCAGATAGGACCTTGCCCATGCGTATAGACCGTTTCACCAGCAAATTGCAGCTCGCCCTGGCGGATGCCCAGTCCCTGGCCGTCGGCCATGACCATCCGGCCATCGAGCCGCTGCACCTGTTCTCCGCGCTGCTCGACCAGCAGGGCGGTTCCATTTCTCCGCTGCTGCGCCAGGTCGGCTTCGACCTCGCCAGCCTGCGCAAGACCCTGGCCGAAGAGCTGGACAAGCTGCCCAAGATCCAGAATCCCACCGGCGACGTGAATCTGTCCCAGGATCTGGCGCGGCTGCTCAACCAGGCCGATCGTCTGGCCCAGCAGAAGGGCGACCAGTTCATCTCCAGCGAGCTGGTGCTGCTCGCCGCCATGGACGAGAACACCCGCCTCGGCAAGTTGCTGCTGGGGCAGGGCGTCTCGCGCAAGGCGCTGGAGAACGCCATCAACAACCTGCGCGGGGGCGAGGCGGTCAATGACCCCAATGCCGAAGACAGCCGCAAGGCGCTGGACAAGTTCACCGTCGATCTCACCAAGCGCGCCGAAGACGGCAAGCTCGACCCGGTGATCGGGCGGGACGACGAGATCCGCCGCACCATCCAGGTCCTGCAGCGCCGCACCAAGAACAACCCGGTGCTGATCGGTGAGCCAGGCGTCGGCAAGACCGCCATCGCCGAGGGCCTGGCCCAGCGCATCATCAATGGCGAAGTGCCCGACGGCCTCAAGGACAAGCGCCTGCTGGCCCTGGACATGGGCGCGCTGATCGCCGGCGCCAAATTCCGCGGCGAATTCGAAGAGCGCCTCAAGGGCGTGCTCAACGAACTGGCCAAGCAGGAAGGGCGCATCATCCTCTTCATCGACGAGCTGCACACCATGGTCGGCGCCGGCAAGGCCGAGGGCGCCATGGATGCCGGCAACATGCTCAAGCCGGCCCTGGCCCGTGGCGAGCTGCACTGCGTGGGTGCCACCACCCTCGACGAGTACCGCCAGTACATCGAGAAGGACGCGGCCCTGGAGCGGCGCTTCCAGAAGGTGCTGGTGGACGAGCCGAGCGAGGAAGACACCATCGCCATCCTGCGTGGCCTCAAGGAGCGCTATGAGGTGCACCACAAGGTGGCCATCACCGATGGCGCCATCATCGCCGCGGCCAAGCTGTCTCATCGCTACATCACCGATCGTCAGCTGCCGGACAAGGCCATCGACCTGATCGACGAGGCCGCCAGCCGCATCCGCATGGAGATCGACTCCAAGCCGGAGGCCCTGGATCGTCTGGATCGCCGGCTGATCCAGCTCAAGGTGGAACGTCAGGCGCTGAAGAAGGAAGAGGACGAGGCCGCGCGCAAGCGACTGGAAAAACTCGACGAGGACATCGCCCGCCTCGAGCAGGAATACGCCGATCTGGAAGAGGTCTGGAAGGCGGAAAAAGCCGAGGTCCAGGATTCCGCCCAGTTGCAGCAGCGCATCGAGCAGGCGCGCACCGAGCTTGAGGCCGCTCGTCGTAAGGGCGACCTCAATCGCATGGCCGAGCTGCAGTACGGCACCATTCCCGATCTGGAACGCAGCCTGCAGATGGTCGACCAGCACGAGAAGCCGGCCAACCAGCTCTTGCGCAACAAGGTCACCGAAGACGAGATCGCCGAGGTGGTCTCCAAGTGGACCGGCATTCCGGTCAGCAAGATGCTCGAAGGCGAGCGTGACAAGCTCTTGCGCATGGAAGAGGCCCTGCACAACCGAGTGATCGGCCAGGACGAGGCGGTCACCGCCGTGGCCAATGCCGTGCGCCGCTCGCGGGCGGGCCTGTCCGATCCGAATCGCCCCAGCGGTTCCTTCCTCTTCCTCGGCCCGACCGGGGTGGGCAAGACCGAGCTGTGCAAGTCGCTGGCGGAGTTTCTCTTCGACACCGAAGACGCCATGGTGCGCATCGACATGTCCGAATTCATGGAGAAGCACTCCGTGGCTCGCCTGATCGGGGCTCCGCCCGGCTATGTCGGCTATGAAGAGGGTGGCTACCTGACCGAGGCCGTGCGGCGCAAGCCTTACTCGGTGGTCCTGCTGGACGAGGTGGAAAAGGCTCATCCGGATGTCTTCAACATCCTTCTGCAGGTGCTCGACGACGGGCGTCTGACCGACAGCCAGGGCCGAACCGTGGATTTCCGCAATGCGGTGATCGTCATGACCTCGAACCTGGGCTCGGCGCAGATCCAGGAGCTGGTCGGCGATCCCGATGCCCAGCGCGCCGCGGTGATGGATGCGGTGGCCAGTCACTTCCGCCCCGAGTTCATCAACCGGATCGATGAGGTGGTGGTGTTCGAGCCCCTGGGCCGCGAACAGATCGCCGGCATCGCCGAGATCCAGCTGCAGCAGCTGCGGCAGCGCCTGGCCGAGCGTGACCTGCAGCTGGAGCTGTCGCCCGAGGCGTTGGACAAGCTGGTGGCGGTGGGTTACGACCCGGTCTACGGTGCCCGTCCGCTCAAGCGGGCGATCCAGCGCTGGATCGAGAATCCGCTGGCCCAGCGCATCCTTTCGGGCGCCTTCGCGCCGAACAGCCGCATCGAGGGCAGGGTAGAGGGCGACGAGATCGTCTTCGCCTAGGAAATGACCGGGCGATCCCAGGGGTCGCCCGGCCTTTCGCATAAATTTGTGAAAAAACAGCAGGCTAGGTGTTGACGTCTGTTTCCACTTCCGTAAAATGGCGCACCTCACTTACGGCAAAGCCCGAAAGGCACTGACGTAAGAGGGGTTGGAAGATCGAAATTCCGCGATAGCTCAGTCGGTAGAGCAAATGACTGTTAATCATTGGGTCCCTGGTTCGAGTCCAGGTCGCGGAGCCACTTCCATTCTCGGGGTATAGCGCAGCCCGGTAGCGCGCCTGCTTTGGGAGCAGGATGTCGGGAGTTCGAATCCCCCTACCCCGACCATATTTGGGTCGTTAGCTCAGTCGGTAGAGCAGTTGGCTTTTAACCAATTGGTCGTAGGTTCGAATCCTACACGACCCACCATTTTTACCAGAAACCCTCCGCAAGGAGGGTTTTTGCGTTTCTAGGGCATCGTTTTCTCTGTCCGAGATCTGGTCCCTCTGCTTGTGAGGCGCGCATCCCGCCAGGGCTCAGGCCGAGTTGCTCCCTCAAATGCCGCTGCTTCAAGCAGATCCTGGGACAAGGCGTGTTCCGGTCTGCCACCCTCGCTTCTGCCCGCCGCGCTCTATTTCGCCCATCTCCGGCGAACGCCTTGATCCAGGTGGTTACCCGCGCCTATCGAAGCGATAGCCGGTCATAGCGACTGCCTGAGCCCTTACTACTATCAGGTGAAGTCACGGGTTTTCAGGCGGTGGGGATGCAGTCGAAGCGCCTCTCGGGTTTCACGCTCATTGAGGTCCTGGTCGTCATAGCGCTGCTGGGCATCGTCACGGCGCTGGCGGCACCTGGCTTCGCGAGCCTGGTGCAAAGCAACCGTGTCCAGGCGGCAGCGGGGGAGTTGCAGCGCGCTCTCTATTACGCGCGCAGCGAAGCCATGAGTCGCGGTGTGAACGTCGTCGTCACCACGGATCCGGAGGATGCCAACGGCTGGATGGGCGCGCTGAGGATCACCACGGCCAAGACCGTGGTGCTGCCCACTGCCGAAGTGTTGCGGCAGTACAGCGGGGGACTGGGCAGCGGCGTCAACGGAACCGGATCCCTGGGCGGTACCCCCCTGACCAGTCTGACCTTCCAACCCAATGGCAGCCTGAAACTCAGCGGTGAAGCCACCATTCTCGTCTGCGCTACCAATGCGCTCACCCAGGGCAAGCAATTCACCCTCAGTCAGGGCGGGGTGCTGACGGTGAGCGACTATGTGCCTAACCGTGCCAGCGCCGTGGGGTGCAGCTAGATGAAGCGCTGGCAAGGGGGGTTCAGCATGATTGAGGTGCTGGTCAGTCTGGTGATCATTTGCATTGGCGTGCTGGGCATGGTGGCCCTGCAGACCCGCAGTGTGGCGCTGTCCCAGGATTCGGTGCAGCGCAGCAATGCCATGGTATTGGCCAACGACCTGCTGGAGTTGATGCGCAGCAACCGCGATCAGGTGGTGGTGAGCGACAAGGTCAAGATCGACGGGGCCTACATCAAGCAGCCTGGTACCAACTTTCGCACCAAGGCACTCGATGCTGGCAAGACCTGCCTGACCCGGGATCGCTCTGCAGGCGGGGAAACGGTCGCCGGGCAGGATCTGGGATGTTGGCTGAATCAGGTAAAGGCGCTGCTACCCGTGACGGATGCCCTGATCGCCAGCAGTTTCGCGGTCTGTCCGGCGTCCGGCGTACCGAAACTGCCGTCCAGCGATCCTGCAGGCAACACGACGCCGCTGGGTGCCTGCGAGACCAATGCGGTGGCACCGGTGATGGTGGTGGTTGCCTGGCAGGACATCAGCAACGATTCGCTGAATTGTCCCAAGGGCGTCTGCTACTACGCCTTGCGCTCGGAGCTGTAGGCCATGCTCATCATGTCGCGTAGCCAGAAGGGTTTTTCACTCATCGAGATGATGATCGCCCTGACCGTGGGTACCTTTCTGGTGTTGGGCGTCTCGCAGATCTATATCAACAACAAGCGCAGTTTTCTCTTCCAGCAAGGCCAGACCGGCAATCGCAACAATGCCCAGTTGACCTTGCAGGTACTTGATCGGCAACTGGCACGGACCGGCTTCCGCGCGGAAATCCGTTATCAGGGTAGCCTCCAAGCAGCCTTTCCGGCGGTCGGTGAGGTAAAGGATACCGATGACATCAGCTGTCCAGCTTTTGCCGCTGGCGCCACCTTCGCGGCGACCACGGACAGCGCCAATGCGCCCACCGGCGTCTGCATTCGCTATCAGGGCGCATTGGACAGCAAGGACCAGGACTGTCTGGGCAACCCCATCCCGCGGGTGAACCTCAATGCCGGCGGCAACGTGCTGCTCAAGCTGCGCTACACCGCGGGCAATACCCCGGGCGGGGGCACCCTGAGCTGCACCGTCTGGAGCGAGCGTGGGGGCGCGTTGACGCGCAAGGGCAGTGCGGTGCTGGTGCAGGGGCTGCAGGATTTTCGCTGGTCCATTCCGCCCAAGGCGGATGCACCAGCCGTGCGCTACGCGGCGTTGCTCAGCACCACGGAGGCATTGACCAGCGATGTGGCCAGCAACACGGCTGCCAATTGGCAGACCCTGACCGGCCTGCAGATCGCGGACGCCAGTCGACCCATGCAGATACTGCAGAGCACCGTTACCCTGAGGAATCTGGCGCTATGAGTCCGGTCATTGGCAGGCAGCGCGGCGCGACCTTGCTGATCGCCCTGGTGATGTTGCTGCTGCTGTCGCTACTGGCCGCCTCCAGCATGCGTCAGACCTTGCTGCAGGCCCGCAGCGGCGGCGCCGCTTTGGAAAACACCCAGACCTTCAATGCGGCGGAGGCGGCGTTGCGCGAAGGTGAGCGGCGATTGGTGGCTGTGAGTCGTCAGCCTGATTTTATAGCTTTCAGTTCAGGCTTCTCCAATTGCACAGATAGTAATAACTCCCTTGCGCTGCCGCTTAAGTTGGCTTTCCCAGACGACTCTAAGCCGCAGCTCTGCATTCTCAGTAAGAATTTCGATCTATCCACCAGTAGCCTGACCCAAAGCTGGGCATTAGCAGCACTGCAGCCTGCCGGAACAGATCGTGCCATTTCCTATAAAGGGTCGGATGGTAAAGCTAAATTTAACGGATACCTGAGTTGGGCCGTAACAGTGATCGGTAGTAGTTCGGTGGATGTATCAAAGCCTACAAGCAACCTGTTTCGAGTCACGGCAGTTGCTAAAAATCCTGAAGGGCGCTTTCCGGTAATTCTGCAAAGTATCGTCGCCCTGGAGGTGCCATGAGTCGGGCTGCGTTAGGCATTGGAACTCTGGTCCTCCTATTAACCTTGGCCGCACCTGCGACGCAGGCCGCGGCCTTGAATCTCAGTCAGCAGCCATTGTTCCTGACCAATAGTGTCGGTCCCAATCTGTTCGTCACGCTGGATAACTCCACCAGCATGCAGATGGCGGTTGTGCCGGATGCGTCGAATACCGATTCCATCCGACCAACCCGTCGCGCTAAATCGGCGGCTTTCAATAGCCTCTACTACAACCCGGCGATTACTTATCCGGCGCCCTATGCGGTGAGCTACAGCACTACGGGCGGACTGACCCGTACGCGACTGGCGACCAGCTTTACCAGTGCCTACGTAAACGGCTATCGACCGAGCTTGGGTAGTGTCAATCTCGCCACCGACTACCGCGTGAGCTGGAGCTATAACCCTAATTTGGTGACTACAGATCCCAATGTGGCGCGGGGTAATGCCTACGGAAACCCGGGGCTGCAGAACAATAGCCCGAGCATGCTGGCGGAGAACCCGTCTCAGGATTTTTTCAGTAGTGGTACTTACCGTGGAACAAGCGCGACCTATGGCAGCCTCACGCTGCTCAATATCTTGTTGGGTGCCGGCTTCACCGAGAACATCAACGGTGCCCAAGTCAGTATCAGTGACGCCTCCCTGCTTGAGCGCCTGCTGACAGGAGCTGCGCTCAACGGTGGCTGTACCGCGAGCATTGCCAATACGGCGGCGGTTACCTACAGCAATGTTACCTGTACCCGAAACGTGGACTATGGACTGCTTGGGGTGGTTTCCTCGGTCAACTACACGGTCACCGCCAATACCAACATTTCTGCTGCCATCACTGGCGTACAGGCCTACTACTATCTCTACGATACGACGCTCAGCACCTGTCTTCCCGTCGCCTTGCAGACCGAGGGCTGTTACCGGCGGGTACTGGTCGACAGCTCTTCCGGTCCCAACGGGACGGACGAAAGGCAAAACTTCGCCAACTGGTATTCCTTCTATCGCAGTCGCGCCCTGGCGGCTCAAACTTCGACCAACCTGGCCTTGGCGGATGCGTCGGAAAATCTCCGGCTTGGCTGGCAGGCACTGGGAACCAGCGACAGTTGCATCCTGGTAGCGGCCAATGCCAACTGTCGCGGTATCAGCAACTCCGGTTCAACTGCCTACGATAATCGGCTGAGACCCTTTACCGGTGCGCACCGAGCCGCTTTCTTCACCTGGCTCGGAGAAGTCTATTACAACCAGAGCACGCCGCTGCTCCAGGCGGTTGCTCGCGTTGGCGAACTGCTCAAGACCAGCGGTAGCAACAGTCCATATGCGTACGATCCGGGTAATAGCGAGTCGCCTGTCTACGGCTGTCGCGCCAGCTACAGTCTGGTGGTGACCGATGGTATCTGGAACTCTGCGCTGAATTCCGGCAACGTCGATGGTACAGCCGCAACCCTTCCGGACGGGCAGCAGTACTCACCACAGGCACCGTTCCAGGACACTACGGCCAGCACTCTCGCAGACCTGGCCTTTCTCTACTGGCGCACCGATGCCCAGCCCGGTCTCGACAACAAGGTGCCGCCCTACAATACCGTGACCAGCAATGAGGTCCGGGGGACCACTACGCTTTCGCCCTATTGGAATCCGCGTAACGACCCAGCCACCTGGCAGCACCTCACGGGGTTCTACGTGGGTATCGGCTTGAGCAGTGCGCTGATCAATCCGGATTGGGATGGCGATACCTTTGCCGGCGGCTACGCTGGCTTGGCCGCAGGTACTACGTCCTGGCCAGTGGCGGGTGCAGACAACTCGGTCAATCAGAACAATGTCTATGACCTCTGGCACGCGGCAATCAATTCGCGGGGCGAGTTCTTCAGCGCGGAAAGTGCCAGTGATCTGATCACCTCACTTGGCAAGGTCGTCACGCGGATCGCCCAGTCCACCAGCGTCGGGGCCAGCCAGACCGTTTCCCCCACCCGGGTAGGGGATACCACCGCGCTCTTCACCTATTCCCCGTCCTTTTCCAGCGCCGACTGGAGTGGGGATGTCATCAAGTACCAGCGCACGGGTACTACCCAGACGAGGATCTGGAGCGCCGCTCAACAACTCGATGGCAGGTTGGCTCCGGGTAATACCGTCTTCGGCACCCGCAAGATCTACATGGCCAAGGGAGGCGCCTTGACCGATTTCGCCTGGGCGAATCTGAATACCGACCAACAACTCAGGCTCAACAAGACCGCCGGTGGTGCCACCGACACCTATGGCAGTCGCCGGGTGGATTATCTGCGCGGGGATCGCAGTCTGGAAGCGCCGGGAGCTACGCCGTCGTTCCGTCCGCGTAGCCATATCCTTGGTGATATCGTGAATTCCTCTCCGGTGGTGGTGGACGGTCCCAACAGCCCCATCGCCCTGATGAATGCGACCGTTGGCGACAATTCCTACGCCACGTTCCGCACCACCAATGCGGCTCGTGAGCGACGTATCTATGTCGGTGCCAACGACGGCATGCTGCATGCCTTCAACGATCAGGGGCAGGAGGTATTTGCTTTCGTTCCCAGCGCGGTCATCGGCAATCTCAACCGACTGACCGAGCGCAGCTATAACGGTGGGGGCCATCAGTCCTATGTCGACAACACGCCAGTGGTAGGCGACGTCTATTTCAACGGGGCCTGGCGCACGGTACTGATCGGCACGCTGCGCGGGGGAGGGCGGGGCATCTTCGCGCTGGATATCACCAATCCCAATGTCCCAGCGCTGCTCTGGGAAAAGTCGGACGCGGATGCCAGCTACAAGGACCTGGGCTTCACCTACGCGCAGCCGATCATCACCCGGCTGCATACCGGTGGTTGGGCAGTGGTGGTCAGCAACGGTTACAACAGTGCGCAGGACAACGCCGTGCTCTATATGATGAATGTAGCCGACGGCAGTCTGATCAAGGCGCTACCCGCCAGCGATAACATCGCCACACCCAACGGCCTGAGTTCGCCCTTCGTGGCCGATGTCGATGGCGACCTGATCGCCGATTACGCCTATGCCGGTGACCTCCACGGCAATCTCTGGCGCTTCGACCTGATCGGCACCTCCCTGACCGCAACGGCTGCAGCAGACAACTTCCGTGTTGCCTTCGGGGGGCGACCCCTCTATACCGCCCAGGCCACTAGCCTGGCGCCCGGCGCCACCAACGCGGTCCAGCCGATTACCGCCAGTCCTTCGGTCGTGGCTCATCCCAGTGGAACGGGGCATCTGGTGCTCTTTGGTACCGGTAAATACCTTGAGGCCAGCGATGCCCTCGCCAATACCAGCAAGGCCATGACGCTCTATGGCATCTGGGATCGCCAGACCGATGGGTCGGCGGCCAGCAGTACTCCGGTACTGACGATCGCCAACCTCCAGCAGCAGACCCTGGGCACCGACCAGCGCATCAGCTACACCAGTTCTGCCGGTTCCAGTGTCAGCAGTACGGCGAACACCCTCTCCACGACGTCGGTGAACTACGACGCTATTACGGCGACCAACGGCAAACAGGGCTGGTATCTGAATCTTCCCTTGAATGGCGAACTAGTAATCAACAAGCCCCAGCTCTTCAGCGGCACCCTGCTGATGAGTTCGCTAATTCCCAGCACCGACGCCTGTACCGCTGGGGTCACCACCTACCTCTATGCCCTGGATCCCTACACCGGCGGCAACAACAGCGGCCTGTTCAACCTGGGGACGGATACAGTCTATGGGCGTATCCAGCTCGATGGTCTGCTCGGTGGGATCGTGCCCTTCGTCTACGGTGACGGCACTTTCAGCATGGAAGGGACCCTGGCGGATGCGGCGATCTATGGCAGCGACGGCAAGTCGCCGAATGGCTTGCGGGGTGACCTGCCCGCCAGTCGCCGCCAAACCTGGCGCGTCATCACCAACCAGGACTAGCGGCAGCAGCTTTCACGCAGACATGAAAAAGCCCGGCACTGGGCCGGGCTCTTTCATGGAACGGTGCGTCTCAGCGTGCGTAGGTCAGCAGCACGTCGCCCGGGATCTGGAAGTCCACCGACATCATGACGCTCAGGGCGGTGATGGCGATGATGGAGAACCCGAACAGCTTGCGTGCCCACTGGACATCGTTCTCGGCCTGATAGCCCATGAAGGCCAGGCGTAGCCACCAGGCCCCGATCACGGCGGCCACTGCCAGATAGACGTAGCCGGCGTAGCCGAGCACGGTCAGCAGCAGGGTGGCGGCCATGAAGGCCACGGTGTACCAGACGATGTGACGCTTGGTCACCGAGATCCCCTTGGCCACCGGCAGGACCGGAATCGAGGCCGCGGTGTAGTCCTTGAGACGGAAGATGGCAATGGCGTAGGAGTGCGGCATCTGCCAGAGGCAGAAGATCAGCAGCAGCACCGCAGCGCCACTGTCGAATTGGCCGCTGGCGGCGCAGTAGCCGATCACCGGCGGTGCGGCACCGGACAGGCTGCCGACCAGGGTGCCGTATACCGAGGTGCGCTTCAGCCAGAGGCTGTAGAGCCCTACGTACACCACGAAACCCATCACCGCGAAGGCGGTGGCGACCGCATTGGTCGCCACGTACAGCAGACCCACCCCGGCCAGGCCGAGGAGGGTGGCATAGGCCAGCGCCACCTTCGAGGAGATCGTGCCCTGGACCAGCGCACGATTGCGGGTTCTTTCCATCTTCTGATCGATGTCCATATCGATCACGTTGTTGAACACACAGCCGGAAGCAATGACCAACGACACCCCGATAGCCGTCGCCAGCAGCAACAGCGGGTCGATGCTCCCTTTGGACGCCAGGAAGAACCCGCCGGCAACCGAGATCAGGTTGCCGAAGATGATGCCCGGCTTCGTCACGAGAAGGTACTTCTTGATCATCACGTCGGCCCGGTTCAGTGGATCATCATGTTCTGGTGCATGTGGTACATGATCCACAGGGATCCCACGACCAGGATACCGACGATGACCACGGTGAAACCAAAGGAGATCACGTTCCAACGCTGCTCTTCGGAGGTGTTCAGGTGCAGGAAGAAGTACAGGTGCACCAGCAGCTGTACCACCGCCATGATTACCACGATCGCCAGGGTCGCGCCCTTGGAGAAGGTGGGGAACATCACCAGGCCGAATGGAATGACCGTCAGGATGACCGACAGGATGAAGCCGACCATGTAGCTCTTGAAAGTGCCATGGCTCTCGGCGGTATGCCCGTGGGCGTTATGGTCGTGCGCCATTACAGCACCCCCATCAGATAGACGATGGTGAAGACGAAGATCCAGATGATGTCCAGGAAGTGCCAGAACAGGCTCAGGCACGACAGGCGGGTCACGTTGGTGGTGGTCAGACCCTTGGAAGAGATCTGCAGCATCAACACGATCATCCAGATCAGACCCGAGCTCACGTGCAGACCGTGGGTACCGACCAGGGCGAAGAACGCGGACAGGAAGGCACTGCGATCCGGACCATAGCCCTCATGGATCAGATGGTTGAACTCATAGAGTTCCATGCCGATGAAGCCGGCACCGAACAGCCAGGTAACCGCCAGCCAACCCAGGACGCCACCCTTGCTGCCATGATGCTGGGCGATCATGGCGAAGCCGTAGGTGATACTGGAGAACAACAGCAGGAAGGTTTCGACCAGGACGAACGACAGTTCGAAGATGTCCTTCTGGGAGGGGCCATCGGCATGGGCCCCGCTCAGGACTGCATAGGTCGCGAACAGCGTCCCGAACAGAATGCAGTCGGTCATCAGGTAGGACCAGAAGCCGAATGTCTTCATCGATCCGGCGTCGTGGTGCCCATGCTCCTCGGCATGGGCGACTTCGTTATGCATAACTTGATTCGCCATTGGGTTAGGCCTGCTTCAATTTCGCCAGGGACTGAATGCGCGCGGTTTCGATGCGTGCCACTTCTTCCGCTGGTACGTAATAGTCGACGTCGTCGTCGTAGCTGCGGACAACCGCAGTGACGATGCAGCCCACGAAGCTGGCGATGGCCAGCCACCAGATGTGCCAGATCAGGGCGAAGCCGAGGATCAGGGCGAAGAGGCTGATCACGATACCGGCGCCAGTGTTGCGCGGCATGTGGATCTGCTTGTAGTCCGCATCCTTCTTCTCGGTGATGCCTTTCTCTTTCATGCCCCAGTAGGCGTCGATGTCGTGCACTTCCGGCACTTCAGCGAAGTTGTAGAAGGGCGGCGGCGAAGAGGTCGACCATTCCAGGGTGCGGCCATCCCACGGATCGCCCGTCACGTCCACGTTCTCCGGCAGATTGCGGTCGCGGATACTGACGTAGAACATCCACAGCTGGCTCAGGATGCCCAGGGCGATGATGCCGGCGCCGATGGCGGCGGTCACCAGGAAGGGGTGCCAGTCGGGGTTGTCGTAGTGGTTCAGGCGACGGGTCATGCCCATGAAGCCCAGCATGTACAGCGGCATGAAGGCGACATAGAAGCCGATCAGCCAGCACCAGAAGGCCTGCTTGTTCAGCTTCTCGTTCAGCTTGAAGCCGAAGACCTTCGGGAACCAGTAGATCATGCCGGCGAAGTAGCCGAACACGGCGCCGCCGATGATCACGTTGTGGAAGTGGGCGATCAGGAACAGGCTGTTGTGCAGCACGAAGTCGGCACCCGGTACCGCCAGCAGGACGCCGGTCATGCCGCCGATGCTGAAGGTCACGATGAAGCCCAGGGTCCAGAGCATCGGCGAGGTGAACTGGATGCGGCCCTGATACATGGTGAACAGCCAGGTGAAGATCTTCACCCCTGTCGGGATCGCAATGATCATGGTCGCGATGCCGAAGAAGGCGTTGACGTTAGCGCCCGAGCCCATGGTGAAGAAGTGGTGCAGCCAGACGATGAAGGACAGCACGGTAATGGCTACCGTTGCCCAGACCATCGATACGTAGCCGAACAGACGCTTCTTGCTGAAGGTGGAGGTCACTTCCGAGAACACGCCGAAAGCCGGCAGGATCAGGATGTATACCTCGGGGTGGCCCCAGGCCCAGATCAGGTTGGTGTACATCATCTGGTTGCCGCCGGCTTCCGCGGTAAAGAAGTGGAAGCCCAGGTAACGGTCCAGGGTCAGCAGCGCCAGGGTCACGGTCAGGATCGGGAAGGCTGCCATGATCAGAATGGCAGTACACCAGGAGGTCCAGGTGAAGATCGGCATGCGCATCAGGGTCATGCCCTTGGTACGCATCTTCAGCACGGTCACGAAGAAGTTGACGCCGGTCAGGGTCGTCCCGATACCGGAGAGCTGAAGCGCCCAGATGTAGTAGTCCATCCCTACGCCTGGACTGTACTGGATGCCTGACAGCGGCGGATAGGCCACCCAGCCGGTCGCGGCGAATTCGCCCACGAACAGCGACATCATGATCAGCACGGCACCGGCCACGAACAGCCAGAAGCTCAGCGAGTTCAGGAAGGGGAAGGCCACGTCGCGGGCACCGATCTGCAGCGGGGTCACCACGTTCATCAGGCCGGCCACGAACGGCATCGCCACGAAGAAGATCATGATCACGCCGTGGGCGGTGAAGATCTGGTCGTAGTGATGGGGTGGCAGGTAGCCCTCGGCCCCGCCGGAGGCGATGGCCTGCTGGCTACGCATCAGGATGGCGTCGGAGAAGCCACGGAGCAGCATGATCAGGGCGACGATGAAGTACATCACGCCGATCTTCTTGTGGTCGACGGTGGTCAGCCACTCTTTCCAGAGGTAGCCCCACTTGCCGAAGTAGCTGATCGCTCCCACCAGTCCCAGGCCGCCCAGGGCGACCACGATGAACGTTACGAGAATGATCGGCTCGTGATACGGAATATCCGCGAGAGTTAATTTACCGAACATGACTTATTCCTCGGTACCGTGTTGACCGCCGTGCTGGCTCATGTCCATCACGTGATCGGTCTGCTTGCTGAAGTCGGACTTCATGAACTTCTTGATGACCGTTCTGAACAGATCCGGCTCGACCGTCGAGTAGTAGGCGACCGGCTGCTTCTCGCTGGGCTTGGCCAGCTCGGTGTAGCTCGCCTGGTCCAGGGTCTTGCCACCTGACTGCTTGACCTTGTTCACCCAGGCGTCGAAATCACCGGCGGTGGGTACCGCGTGCACGGCAAAGATCATGTCGGAGAAGCCGGCGCCGCTGTAGTTGGCCGAGCGACCTTCGAATTCGCCGGGATGATCGGCGATCAGGTGCAGCTGGCTCTGCATGCCGGACATGGCGTAGATCATGCCGCCCAGGGCCGGGATCGACAGGGTGTTCATGACCGACTCGGAGGTGATCTTGAACTGCACCGGACGATTCACCGGGATGGCGATCTCGTTCACCGAAGCGATGCCTTGCTCGGGATAGATGAACAGCCATTTCCAGTCCATCGAGACCGCTTCGATCACCAGCGGCTGCTCGGAATGGTCGAGCGGCTTGAAGGGATCCAGCTCGTGGGAAGTCTTCCAGTTCAGGATGCTCAGGAACACCACGATGGCCAGGGGGACCAGCCAGACCACGGCTTCGATCTTGTAGGAGTGAGCCCAGTTCGGGGTGTACTTGGCTTCCTTGTTGGTAGCGCGGTACTTCCAGGCGAACAGGAAGGTCATCACGATGACCGGGATCACCACGATCAGCATGAGGCCGAACGCTGTGTAGATGAGGTTGCGTTCTTGCACGCCGATGGAGCCTTTCGGGTCCAGCAGCACGGCGTCGCACCCGCTGAGCAGCAGCGCGGCGGCACCGGCCAGAAGCCAACCGGTTGGTTTTAGATACTTCGTTAGTTTCATCTCACGACCTCAGTAGAGCGGCTCATCGTGGTTATTCTCTCAACGTGCCTGTCGCCAGCCTCATGCTCCGCAACGGACAGGCATCCGTGCGGCAGGCTGATGGATTGCAGAAATTGCGGGATTTCGCAGCGCGGTATGGTGCCACAGAGGGGCTGGATATTCGACCCTTTGGTCAGCCGCCGTTCAGGTGTTGCCGCCCGTCAAGCAAGCCGAAATCAGGCGGTGTAAGGCACTGTCATGCGCTGGGTAAGAGTAGCCGAGGGACAGGGAGCCGCCAGTTTGCTCCGGCGTTTGCGGTCGGCTCGCACGCAAGGCGCAGATCGGAAAGGGGCGCAGAAAGGCGCGGCCCAAGGCGGCTAAGGCCTTGAAGGCTTTGAAAAGAGCGAGGAGGGATGAAGCGGAGGGATGGTGCCGGAGATAGGAGTCGAACCTACGACCTTCGCATTACGAATGCGCCGCTCTACCAACTGAGCTACACCGGCACGAAGCTTTCAATGATAAGTCTTCACTCATCTGCTGTGCAAGCCTGGTCGTCGTGCCTGTGCCAAGCCCTGTGGCGATGTGTCGCACTGCTGTCCGCCTCTGATTTCGCGATTCGTCAATGCTTCTCGGCCTGACGTGATTGTTGCGCGCGAAGGTCAGCGGTCAGGGCGGCATGCATTCGGGAAACCTTTACGGGAGTCGTCATACCTAAACCTTCGCGGATCCAGCCTTGCCGCAGCTTCGACCCCATGATCCTGCCACTAGATAGCTGCCCATGCGGAGAGCCTCGATGACCGATTACTCCCTCACCCGTCGTAATGTCCTCGTCGGCTCCGCCGTGGGGCTCGCCGCCGCTGCTTCGGGCGCTGCCGTTGCTCAGGATGGCAGCAGTGCGACTCGTCCCGCCAAGCCACTGCAGGACCCGCGCACCAAGTACACCCGCGAGCCTTTCAAGGAGCAGCGCCAGGAATGGCCGGCGCTCACCAGCAAGATGGAGCCGCGTCCCGACCATGGCGAGACCAGCTATCACGGCTCGGGCCGTCTGGCCGGACGCAAGGCCCTCATCACCGGCGGCGACAGCGGCATCGGTCGCGCCGTGGCCATTGCCTTCGCCCGGGAAGGGGCTGATGTGGCCATCAACTACCACCCTTCCGAAGAATCCGATGCTCAGGAGGTGGTCAAGCTGATCCAGGAAGCCGGCCGCAAGGCCATCACCCTGCCGGCTGACATCCGTACCCAGGAGGCCTGCGAAGACGTCGTGAGCAAGGCCATCCAGCAACTCGGCGGCCTGGACCTGCTGGTGAATAATGCCGCCTATCAGCAGAGCAAGGCGGACATCCTCGAGATCACCGACGAGCAATTCGATCGGACCTTCAAGACCAACGTCTATCACGTCTTCCGCTTCAGCAAGGCCGCCATCCCGCACCTGCCGCCGGGCGCCAGCATCATCAATACCGTTTCGGTGAACTCCTACGATCCCGGCGAAGAACTCATCGACTACGCCTCGACCAAGGCCGCCATCCTCAATCTCACCAAGGGCATGGCCAAGCAACTGGCCAAGAAGGGCATCCGCGTCAACGCCGTGGCACCGGGTCCGGTGTGGACGCCGCTGCAGGTGGCGGGCGGGCAGTTGGAAGGGCAGATGAAGGAATTCGGGCAGGATACGCCGCTCGGGCGGGCAGGGCAGCCAGCGGAATTGGCGGGGCTTTATGTGGCGCTGGCGGAGGAGGATGCGAGTTTTAGTACGGGAACGGTGGTGGGGGCATTTGGGGGGAAGGGGATGCCCTAATCGTTCTTAGATCAGGCGGAAGCCGGTATTTGCTTTAGGCGTTATAAATCTATGGCGCACTGGGTGCGCCATAGATTTCTTTTTTTACTGACAGCCAACTGGGCGAAGGTTCGCGGGTGCAGTTGTAGCGCAAGTCCATCCGCCGTTTGCGTTTCGAGTCCAAGTGAGGGTTGAGGCGGTGCCAGTAGTCAGGACTGCTGCAGCGTTATTGCCGAAAGTTGCCTGAATGGTGGATGTGGCAGTAAGAGGGGAAGTTACAGAAGGAGTGCCCTGGCCAGCTGCAGGGGCGCCGGTGACCATGGCGGAAGTACCGGTAGCCGCAGCCATAAGGTTGGAGCCAGTAGCGCCCGGATCACAGTTGCCTGCGGCAGCTCCAACAGTAGTACGACCTTCGTTGATGCAGGTTTCTACAGCTGTTTTAAGTGCGCCAGTTTCCTGCATTACCCTAGTAACTTGCGATCGTGCCACGTAATTTTGGTATTGTGGAATGGCAACAGCTGCCAGAATACCAATGATCGCTACAACGATCATCAGTTCGATCAAAGTAAAGCCTTTTTGAGCTCTCATTCCAAATCTCCAAGGTTGAGGCAGGCCAACGTGCCTGCTTGAGGCTTAGCACAGACCGTGCCAACGAAAAGTGGCGACTGCAGCACGTTTTCTTCGAGATGGGCGTCAACAAAGGGGCAGGTCATGACAAAAAATGTCAGCTGTCTGGCGCCATTTTGCGGGCGGTCTGGGGGGTGCTATAACGCCTGTTGTAGCCAAAGGTGGGAATGACGATGAACGAGACTGTGATGCTGTCGGGGCTGGCGCGCCAGTTGGTGGATGCTCAGCTGCTGGCCGAGGCGGCAGCGCAGCAGGCGGTGGTCAAGGCCAAGCAGGCCAAGGTGCCATTGGTAACCTATCTCGTTCAGCAACGTCTGGTGCAAAGCCGGCCTCTGGCGGAGTTGGCTGCTCAGGAGTTCGGTGTGCCCTTTCTCGATCTGGCGGCTATCGACAAGGAGCAACTACCCAAGGACATCGTCAACGAGAAGTTGATGCAGCAGCATCACTTCCTGCCTTTGAGCAAGAGAGGTAACAAGCTTTTCATCGCGCTCTCTGATCCGACTAACCAACAGGCCATCAATGATGTGTCCTTTGGCAGCAAGCTCGCCGTCGAGGTGGTGCTGGTCGAGGATGACAAGCTGCACCAGGCCATCGAAAAGTATCTCGATGGCGGTACGGGTGGCCTGGATCTGGGCGATATCGACCTTGATCTGGAGACTGAGGGTGGCGAGCGGCCTCAGGAAGCCGTTGCGGGTACCGACGCCGACGATGCACCCGTGGTGAAGTTCGTCAACAAGATGCTGCTCGACGCCATCAAGAAGGGCTCGTCCGACTTGCACTTCGAGCCCTATGAAAAGATGTACCGGGTACGCTTCCGTACCGACGGCGTCTTGCACGAGGCGGCGCGCCCGCCGGTGCAACTGGTGTCGCGGATCTCGGCGCGGCTCAAGGTGATGTCCAATATGGATATTTCCGAACGCCGTAAGCCGCAGGATGGCCGGGTCAAGCTCAAGGTCTCCAAGACCAAGTCCATCGACTTCCGGGTCAACACCCTGCCCACCCTCTGGGGCGAAAAGATCGTGATGCGGATTCTGGATTCCTCCAGCGCCCAGATGGGGATCGATGCCCTGGGCTACGAGGATGTGCAGAAGGAGCTCTATCTACAGGCACTCAAGCAGCCGCAGGGCATGATCCTGGTGACCGGGCCGACCGGTTCGGGCAAGACGGTATCCCTCTATACCGGCCTAAATATTCTCAATACCGAAGACATCAATATTTCCACCGCTGAAGATCCAGTGGAAATCAACCTGGAAGGCATCAACCAAGTCAACGTCAATCCGCGTCAGGGGCTCGACTTCTCCCAGGCGCTGCGGGCTTTTCTACGTCAGGATCCTGACGTGATCATGGTGGGTGAGATCCGCGACCTGGAAACGGCGGAGATCGCCATCAAGGCAGCCCAGACCGGTCACATGGTGATGTCGACTCTGCACACCAACAGCGCGGCGGAAACCCTGACGCGTCTACGCAACATGGGGGTGCCTGCCTTCAACCTGGCGACCTCGGTCAACCTCATCATCGCCCAGCGGCTGGCGCGCAAGCTGTGCAACAAGTGCAAGAGAGTCCATGAGGTGCCCCGTGAGGCGCTGCTGGCCGAAGGCTTTCGCGAGGAAGAAGTCGGCAGTTTCACCCTTTATCAGCCCATCGGTTGCGAAGACTGTAATGCGGGCTATCGCGGCCGGGTGGGGATCTACGAGGTGGTGAAGATCACCCCGGCGCTGCAGCAGATGATCATGGAGGAGGGCAACTCCATCGAGATCGCGGCGCGGATGCGTAAGGAGGGCTTCAATGATCTGCGGCGGTCGGGGCTGGTGAAGGCGATGCAGGGAATCACTAGCCTGGAAGAGATTAATCGGGTCACAAAGGATTAACGGCTTCCCTCACCCTAGCCCTCTCCCGAAGGGAGAGGGGACTGGAATGGTGCATCGCATGATTGCTGTCCACGCGTCTTGATTGCCGCAGAACGCTAAAGCCGTCGATGTTTGGCGCGATGCTTGCCTTTAAAGCGGCAACCGGCTCTGAACAGAGCATTCTTTTGACGGGCTCGCCACCGCGGGCCGAGCCTTTGACGAGTCGAGGCCATGGCCGATAAAGCTATCAAGATGGGCAGCTTCACCTGGGAGGGGACCGATCGCAAAGGGACCAAGGTGAAGGGCGAGATGACGGGCCTGAATCCGGCGTTGATCAAGGCGCAGTTGCGCAAGCAGGGCATCAATCCGACCCGGGTGCGCAAGAAGTCAGCGTCGCTATTCAGCAAGGGCAAGAAGATCAAGCCCATGGATATCGCCCTGTTCACCCGGCAGCTGGCGACTATGATGACCGCAGGAGTGCCCCTGCTGCAGGCCTTCGACATCATCGGCGAGGGCTTCGACAATCCCAACATGCGCAAGATGGTCGACGACATCAAGCAGGACGTCGCCGCAGGTAACAGCCTCGCTAACTCCTTGCGCAAGCAGCCGCAGTATTTCGACGATCTCTATTGCAACCTGGTGGATGCCGGTGAGCAATCGGGTGCCTTGGAGACCTTGCTGGATCGGGTAGCCACCTACAAGGAAAAGACCGAGGCGTTGAAGAAGAAGATCAAGAAGGCCATGACCTATCCTGCGGCGGTCATCGTCGTCGCGGTGATCGTGTCGGCCATTCTATTGATCAAGGTAGTGCCTCAATTCCAATCGGTGTTCGAGGGCTTCGGTGCTCAGTTGCCGGCCTTTACCCTTATGGTCATCGCCATTTCCGAGGTCTTGCAGGAGTGGTGGTTGCTGGTACTGGGCGGAATCTTTGTGCTGGCTTTCGTCCTGCGGCACTTCTACAAGAAGTCGGAGAAGTTTCGTGACGCTACGGATCGGGGGCTGCTGAAGATCCCGCTCATTGGCTCAATTCTCTATAAGTCCGCCATTGCCCGTTATGCCCGGACCCTGGCCACTACCTTTGCGGCGGGTGTCCCGCTGGTGGATGCCTTGGACTCGGTAGCAGGGGCAACCGGCAACGTGGTGTTCCGCAATGCCGTGGAGAAGATCAAGGGCGATGTGTCCACCGGTATGCAGCTCAACTTCTCCATGCGTACCACCGGGGTGTTCTCTTCGATGGCCATCCAGATGACGGCCATTGGTGAGGAGTCGGGCTCGCTGGACGAGATGCTGTCCAAGGTCGCGACCTTCTATGAAGACGAGGTCGACAACATGGTCGACAACCTCACCACCCTGATGGAGCCGATGATCATGGCGGTCCTGGGGGTTCTGGTGGGTGGTCTGATCATTGCCATGTACTTGCCCATCTTCCAGCTCGGCTCGGTGGTTTGATGGCGCTGCTGGAGTTTTTGGCTGGCGCGCCGCTGGCCGCGGCGCTGTGCGCGCTGGTCCTGGGGCTGCTAGTGGGCAGCTTTCTCAATGTGGTGGTCTATCGCCTGCCGGTGATGCTGAGGCGGGCTTGGCAGGCGGAGGCGCGTGAAGTACTGGAGCTGCCGGCCGAGCCGGCAGGCGCCCCCTTCAACCTGGCGCGACCTGCTTCCCGCTGTCCTCATTGCCAGCGCGCCGTGCGGCCCTGGGAAAATGTGCCGGTGCTGAGTTATCTGCTCCTGCGCGGTCGCTGCAATGGGTGTCAGGCCTCTATCAGCCTGCGTTATCCGCTGGTGGAGCTGGCCTGTGGACTGCTGTCGGCCTGGGTCATCTGGCATCTGGGCGTGACCTGGCAGGGCGGGGCCTTCCTGTTGCTGACCTGGGGCTTGCTGGCGGCCAGTCTGATCGATGCCGATCACCAACTGTTGCCGGACGTCATCGTCCTGCCGCTGCTGTGGCTGGGGCTGATCGTCAACCAGTTCGGCCTGTTCACCAATCTGGGTGATGCGGTCTGGGGCGCGGTGGCGGGGTATCTGAGTCTGTGGCTGGTGTTCCAGCTATTCCGCCTGGTGACCGGCAAGGAAGGCATGGGCTATGGCGACTTCAAGCTCCTGGCGCTGCTCGGCGCCTGGGGCGGTTGGCAGATCCTGCCATTGACCATCCTGCTGTCGTCGCTGGTGGGCGCCATTCTGGGCGTCATTACCCTTCGGCTGCGGCGGGCGGAAAGCAGCACGCCCTTGCCCTTCGGTCCCTATCTCGCCGTGGCGGGGTGGATTGCCTTGCTCTGGGGTGATCAAATAACCGGCCTGTACCTGAACTTCGCCGGATTCCGATGACTTCTGCCTGGACCCTCGGCCTGACCGGGGGCATCGGCAGTGGCAAGAGCGCCGCTGCCGAGCATTTCGCCCAACTGGGCATCACCTGTGTCGATGCTGACCAGGCCGCCCGCTGGGTGGTGGAGCCAGGACGACCGGCGTTGGCCGAGATCGCCGGGCATTTTTCGCCCGCTGTCTTGCAGTCGGATGGCAGCCTGGATCGAGCGGCGCTGAGAGCCGCGATCTTTGCCGATCCGGCCGAGCGGCGCTGGCTGGAAGCCCTGCTGCATCCCCTCATTCGCCAGGAAATCCTGGCGGCCCTGGCTGGTGCCGAGTCGCCCTATGCCATCCTGGTGTCGCCGCTGCTGTTCGAGTCCGGACAGCGGGCGCTGGTCCGGCGAGGACTGGTGATAGACGCGCCGGAAGCGTTGCAGCTCGAACGGGCCATGCGCCGTGACGGGGTGGACGAAGCCCAGGTGCGGGCCATCCTCGCGGCGCAGTTGCCGCGCGCCGAGCGGCTGGCCAAGGCGGATGACGTCATCTGCAACGACGGCGATCTCGCTGCGCTCCACGCCGAGGTGGAGCACCTGCATTCCTTTTATCTGACCCTTGACGGAGGCCAAGCATGAGCACCCTTACCGTGGACTGCCCCACCTGCGGCGCACCCGTGGAATGGAGCGAGAAGAGCGCCAACCGGCCCTTCTGTTCCGACCGCTGCAAACTGATCGACCTGGGTGCCTGGGCAGCGGAAGAGCACGCCATCCCCGGCAATGAGCTGGAAGACGATCTCTATTCGGAAGACCTCAATCGGCGCGGCCACTAGGACGCGCCTTCCCCTATAGCCGCTGCGCCCACGCCTGGGCGGTCGCCTGGGCCGCCTGGCGCAGCTTGGCTGCCAGCTCGGGTTTCTCGTATTCCAGCGGGCTGGACGCCGTCACCGTGTGGATGCGGTCGCGCTTGATGAAGAAGACCTGGGTGCCCAGCAAGGGCTTGCTGCAGGCGCTGGCGCCTTCGCCGAGGCCGTCGATGGCCTTGCACTCCAGTTGCTCGCTCAGCGACTGCACCTGCCGCCGCAGCTTGGGCAGCGCCCGACCGCCATTCTCGTAGCCCGCCGACAGCCCCAGCAGGTAGTTGGCCGGCTGGCCGGTGTCGCGATCGGTGAAGGCGCAGCCGCCGGCGATCTGCCGGGCATAGGCCAGGGGCAGGCCGGAGGTCTGCTGGAGCAGGGGCAAGGGCAACTGAGCCTGCAGGCTGGCGCAGTCGACGGGCTCGCCGTTGTCGGCATGGGCGAGGGCGGCGCCCAGGAGCAGGGGAAGGGCAACGAGGAAACGCATGAAAACATCCTGTCGAAGGCCGGCGGCCGATAGGCCATGAGTCTACCGGCTGGAGCCCCGTGATAGGCGGGTGGACGGAGCGGCTGTGCACTGGGTCATGCGTCGGTCATCACATTGCGGGCTGGTGTCTGGCGCGGGTGATCCTTACCCTGGCCGCAGATAGCGAACAGCGAGGCGTAGGATGTCCGAGGCGCTCACTCCCGGATTCATGGTGGTACACGGCAATCGGCTCGAAGAGCTGCGTGGCCTGGCGGTCGGCTGGATGCGGCGGTATCCCCTGGCGCCGCTGGAAAACGAACAGGTGCTGGTGCAGAGCAATGGCATCGCCCAGTGGCTCAAGCTGGCGCTGGCCGAGGATCCGCGCGGTGATGACGAGGGTGGCTGCGGGGTCGCTGCGGCTCTCGAGGTGCAGTTGCCGGCGGCCTTCCTCTGGCGGACCTATCGCCAGGTATTGGGGCGTGACCAGGTCCCACCATCCTCGCCGCTGGACCGCGCGCCCCTGACCTGGCGCCTGATGCGGCTCCTGCCGACCCTGCTCCTGCAACCGGACTTCGCCGCCCTGCGGCGCTTTCTCGACGATGACGGCGATCTGCGCAAGCGCTATCAGCTGGCCGAGCGCCTGGCCGATCTCTATGACGGCTACCAGGTCTATCGCGCCGACTGGCTCAACGACTGGGCGGCGGGGCGCGATCTGCTGGCCAGCCTGCGCGACGGCCGGCGTCCCTTGCCGGAAAGTTGCCGCTGGCAGGCGCAGCTGTGGCGGGCGCTGCTGGACGATGTGGGCGACGGCGGTCTGGCCCGCAGTCGCGCCGGCGTGCACCGGCGCTTCCTGGAGATCATGCAGGCGGCGACCGAGCCGCCAGCCGGGCTGCCGCGGCGGGTGGTGATCTTTGGCTTGTCGGCGATTCCGGCGCAGACCCTCGAAGCCCTGGCCGCGCTGGCGCGCTTCAGCCAGGTGCTGCTCTGCGTGCACAATCCCTGTCGCCATCACTGGTCCGACATCGTCGCCGACCAGGATCTGCTGCGGCAGAACTATCGCCGCCAGCAGCGCAAGCCGGGCATGCCACAGACCTTGGATGCCGAGGCGCTGCACCAGCACGGTCAGCCGCTGCTGGCGAGCTGGGGCAAGCAGGGCCGCGACTACATCCACCTGCTGGACGAATTCGACGAACCCGATGGCTATCGCCGCCTGTTCGAGGACCTCAATGGCGGGCGCATCGACCTCTTCGCCGAGACCGAACCCCAGCACCTGCTCGGCCAGTTGCAGGACGACATTCTCGAATTGCGTCCGCTGAGCGAGACCCGCGAGCGCTGGCCGGCGGTCGATCCGGCGCGGGACAGGTCCATGCGCTTCCATGTGGCCCACAGTCCCCAGCGCGAGGTGGAGATCCTTCACGACCAGCTGCTGGCGCGCTTCAGCAGCGACAGCAGCCTCCGGCCGCGCGACGTTATCGTCATGGTGCCGGACATCGATGCCTATGCGCCGCACATCCGCGCGGTATTCGGCCAGCTCGAGCGCGGCGATCCGCGCTTCATCCCCTTCAGCCTGGCCGACCAGCACCAGCGCGGTTTCCAACCCTTGCTGATCGCCCTTGAGCACCTGCTGCAGCTGCCCGATAGCCGCTTCGCCCTGAGCGAGATCCTCGACCTGCTGGACGTGCCGGCGCTGCGCGCCCGCTTCGGCCTGCGCGAGGGCGATCTGCCGACCCTGCATCTGTGGCTGGAAGGCGCCGGCGTGCGCTGGGGACTGGACGCCGAGCAGCGCAGTCGCCTGGACCTGCCCGAGGGGCTGACGCAGAACACCTGGCGCTTCGGCCTGAGGCGCATGCTGCTGGGCTATGCCGTGGGCAGTGGCGCAGCGCTGGGCGACATCGAGCCCTTCGACGAGGTGGGCGGCCTGGACGCAGCCCTGGTCGGGCCGCTGGTGGATCTGCTCGATGCCCTGGACGCGGCCCAGGCGGCGCTGGCCCAGCCGGCGCGACCGGCGGAGTGGGGCGCCCGCCTGCAGGCGCTGCTGGCGCTGTTCTTCAGCGCCCAGGACGAGCACGACGAATACCTGCTGGAACAGCTGGAGAATCTGCGCGAGCGCTGGCTGGAACTGTGCGAAGACGTGGCGCTGGTTGAAGAGTTGCCGCTCACCGTGGTACGCGAGGCCTGGCTGGCGGGGCTGGACAGCGGTGGCCTGGCCCAGCGCTTTCTCGCCGGCGCGGTCAATTTCTGCACCCTGATGCCCATGCGCGCCATTCCCTTCCGCGTGGTCTGCCTGCTGGGCATGCACGATGGCGCCTATCCGCGCATCCAGTCGCCGCTGGATTTCGATCTCATGGCTCAGGACTACCGTCCCGGGGACCGCTCGCGACGGGAGGACGACCGCTATCTGCTGCTGGAGGCGCTGCTCTCGGCGCGCGATCAGTTCTATGTCAGCTGGGTGGGGCGCAGCATCCGCGACAACAGCGAGCGTCCGCCGTCGGTGCTGGTCGCCCAGTTGCGCGACCATCTCCAGGCCGGTTGGCGGCTGGCGGGGCATGAAGAGGAGCCGGAGCGCCTGCTCATGGCCCTAACCCAGGAGCATCCCCTGCAGCCTTTCAGTGCCCGCTACTTCCGCGGCGAGCGCGGCTATTTCAGCTTCGCGGCCGAATGGCTGGGCGTGCATGACCGCACCACGCGTGACGAGGATGAGCTGTTGCCGCCACTGGTGCCCGAAGAGCCCCTGGGCCTCGATGATCTCGCACGCTTTCTGCGCGGACCGGTGGACCTCTTTTTCGCCAATCGCCTCAAGGTGCATTTCGCGGCGCCTGATGCGCCGGCGGAAGACGAAGAGCCTTTCGGCCTGGACGCCCTGACCCGCTACCAGTTGGGCGAAGACCTGCTGGCTGCGGCTCTGGCCGCGCCGGCCGAGGCGGATCAGGCGCTCATGGCCGCCGCCGAGCGCCTGCGCGGCAGTGGTCGGTTGCCGCTGGCCGGTTTTGGCGAGCGGGCCGGGCGGGCCCTACGCGAGCCGCTGCCCGCCGTGGTGGCCCAGGTCGAGGCCCTGACGCTGCGCTGGCCCGAACCCCTGGAAGAGGCCCTGACCCTGGATATCGAACATCGCGAGCTGCAACTGGTGGCCAACCTCGAACGGCTGCGCCGCGGCCCCGAGGGCCTGCTGGCGCTGACCGCCCAGGCCAATGGCCTGGGCAATACGCGCACCCGCAAGTGGCACCGGCTGCTGCGACCCTGGGTACAGCATCTGGTCGCCGCGGCTGGCGGCCTGCAGCTGACCGCCGCGGTGGTGGCGACCGATCTGACCCTGTTGCTGGCGCCACTGGACGCCGAGCTGGCCCGCCGTCAGCTGAACGAATTGCTGGATGCCTGGGCCCTGGGGCAGCGGCGTCCGCTTCCCGTCGCGCCGCGCACCGCCTTCGCCTGGCTGGCCAATGACCCGGACAAGGCCCTGGCCGCCGCCGAGCAGGCCTATCAGGGCGAGGCGGCGACCCATCCGGCGCTGCGCCGGCAGTATCCGGACTTCGCCGCCTTGCTGGCCGACGAGGAATTCGACGGCTGGTGCCAGACCCTCTATGCGCCGGTGCACTCCGCCGGCTGGCAGGTGGTGGGCGGGGAGGGGCAGGCATGAGTCAGCGTCCGCTCGCCCTGCGCTTTCCGCTGCAGGGCAATCAGCTGATCGAGGCCAGCGCCGGGACCGGCAAGACCTTCACCATCTCCGCGCTCTATGTGCGTCTGGTGCTGGGTCATGGCACGCCCGAGACGGCCTTCGGTCGCGAACTGCTGCCGCCCCAGATCCTGGTGGTGACCTTTACCGAGGCCGCCACCCAGGAATTGCGCGATCGCATTCGCCATCGCCTGGCCGAAGCCGCGCGTTTCTTCCGCGACGAGATCGCCGCGCCCGATCCGCTGCTTGCCGAGTTGCGCGAGGACTTTCCGGTCGAGGGCTGGGCCGATTGCGCCCGGCGCCTGGACATCGCCGCCCAGTGGATGGACGAGGCGGCCGTCTCCACCATCCACAGCTGGTGCCAGCGCATGCTGCGCGAGCACGCCTTCGACAGCGGCAGTCTGTTCGTGCAGAACCTGGAGCAGGACCAGAGCGAGCTGCTCGCCCAGGTGGTGCGCGACTACTGGCGACGCTTTTGCTACCCCCTGGAAGGCGAGGCGCTGGACTGGGTCATCGAGCACTGGGGCGAACCCCGTGCCCTGGCCGCGCGCCTGCGCCCCTTGCTGAGCGAGGTCCTGGGCGCGCCCCGGGGCGAACCGGCCGCCTTGCTGGCCACCGCCCTGACTGAGCGTCGCGAGCGGTTGGCACGCCTCAAGGCGCCCTGGGCCCAGTGGGCGGAAGAGGTGCGTGACCTCTGCCAGGCCGGCTGCGACGCCAAGGTGGTCGACGGCCGCAAGTTGCAGAAGCGATTCTTCGGGCCCTGGTGCGACAAGCTGGTCGCCTGGGCGGACAACCCCACCAGCGAGGACCTGGATATCGG
The DNA here is from genome assembly GCF_030175875.1 of Pseudomonas sp. HR1. Classification (NCBI taxonomy): domain Bacteria; kingdom Pseudomonadati; phylum Pseudomonadota; class Gammaproteobacteria; order Pseudomonadales; family Pseudomonadaceae; genus Pseudomonas; species Pseudomonas sp. HR1. The sequence continues at coordinate 64,648 of NZ_JASNRF010000001.1, read as the reverse complement.
CACCGGCTTTACCCGGCTGACCGAGGAGGGCTTCGCCGAGGCCTGGACCAAGGCCAGTCCGCCGGATCATCCGGCCCTGGCGGCCATGGCGCGCCTGCCCGGGCAACTGGCCGAGCTGCCCAGCCCGGAGGTGCCGCTGCTGGAGCACGCGGCGGCCTGGGTGCAGCAGAAATTCGAGCGCGAGAAGCTGCGTCGCGCCGAGCTGGGTTTCGACGACATCCTCACCCGCCTGGATCGGGCGCTGCAGGCCGATGGCGCCGGCGCGCGGCTGGCGGCGCTGATCCGCGAGCAATTCCCGGTGGCGCTGATCGACGAATTCCAGGACACCGACCCGGTGCAGTACCGCATCTTCAGCAGCGTCTATGGCGCGGGCGAGGGCACCGGGCTGTTCCTGATCGGCGATCCCAAGCAGGCCATCTATGCCTTCCGCGGCGCCGATATCCATACCTATCTGCAGGCGCGGCGCGCCAATGCCGGCCACCTGCACTCGCTGGACACCAACTTTCGTTCCACCGCCGCCATGGTCGAGGCGGTCAACCAGGTGTTCGCCCATGGCGAGGCCACGGCCCCGCGGGCGGCCTTTCTGTTCCGCCAGGGCGAGGACAATCCGGTGCCCTTCGAGCCGGTCCGCGCCCAGGGGCGGCGTGAGGTGCTGGAGATCGACGGCACGCCGGGTGCGGCCCTGACCTTCTGGCAGCTGGCCGGTGACGAGCCCCTGGCCGGCACCGCCTATCGCGCCGCCCTGGCCGAGAGCACCGCCAGTGAGATCGTCCGGTTGCTGAGCCTGGCCGCCGAGGCCAAGGCCGGCTTTCGGCGCGAAGACGGCGAGTTCACGCCACTGCGGCCCGCCGACATCGCCATCCTGGTGCGCGCCGGCAGCGAGGCCCAGGCGGTACGCCAGGCGCTGGTGCGGCGCGGGGTGCGCAGCGTCTATCTGTCGGACAAGGATTCGGTGTTCACCGCCCAGGAGGCCCGCTGCCTGCTGGACTGGCTCAAGGCCTGCGCCGAGCCCGATGTGGATCGCCGGCTGCGTGCGGCCCTGGGCAGCCTGACCCTCGACCTGCCCTTGGCCGAACTGGATGCCCTCAACCACGACGAGCAGGCCTGGGAGGCGCGGGTGCTGCAATTCCGCGGCTATCGCCAGCTATGGCGCGGCCAGGGCGTGCTGCCCATGCTGCGCCGCCTGCTGCAGGACTTCCGCCTGCCGCAGCGGCTGATGGCTCGCGCCGATGGCGAGCGGGTGCTGACCAATCTGCTGCACCTCGCCGAACTGCTGCAGCGTGCCGCCGGCGAGCTGGATGGCGAGCAGGCGCTGATCCGCCACCTGGCCGAGCAACTGGCCGCCCAAGGCGCCGCCGACGAGCAGATCCTGCGCCTGGAAAGCGACGCCGAGCTGGTCAAGGTGGTGACGGTGCACAAGTCCAAGGGCCTGGAATATCCCCTGGTGTTCCTACCCTTCGCCTGCGCCTATCGCGCCGAAGAAGGCACGACCCTGCCGCTGCGCTATCACGATGACCAAGGCCAGCTGCGCCGCACCTTCAAGCCCTCCGCCGAGGAACTGGCCCGCGCCGACGACGAGCGCCTGGCCGAAGACCTGCGCCTGCTCTATGTCGCCCTGACCCGGGCCCGCCATGCCTGCTGGGTCGGGGTGGCCGATCTCAAGCGCGGGCGCAGCAAGGAATCCGGCTTCGCCCGCAGTGCCCTCGGCTACCTGGCCACCGGCGGCGAGCCCCTGGCGAGTTCGGCGGCCCTGGGCACCGCCCTGACCACCCTGATCGGCGCCCAGCCCGACACCCTTATCCTGCCGCTCCCCGAGGCCAGTCCGGCACGCCTGCCCGAAGCCCGCGAAGCGCCGGTGACCCTCAAGGCGCTGACGGCGCGTCGGGCGGCCCGCGAGGACTGGTGGATCGCCTCCTACAGCGCCCTGCGGATCGGTACGCGCCTGGGCGAGGCGCGGGAAGAGGGCCCGTTCAACCTGGAGCTGGACCTGGATACCCCGGCGGCCCAGAAGCTGTTCGACGACGACCGCCTCGCTCCCGACGAGGCCCGCCAGCCCGCAGCCGGTGAAGACCTGCATCGCTTTCCCCGCGGCCCCGGCCCGGGCACCTTCCTGCACAGCCTGCTGGAGTGGGTCGGCGAGGAAGGCTTCACCGCCATCCAGGCGGCGCCCGAGCGGCTGGACGACCTGATCGCCCGGCGTTGCCAGCGGCGCGGCTGGAATCACTGGATTCCCATCCTGCAGGGCTGGCTGCGCCAGTTGCTGACGCTGCCGCTGCCCCTGCCGGGGGGCAGCCAGCGCCTGGGCGAACTGGCGCGCTACCAGGTGGAAATGGAATTCTGGTTCGCCACCCATGGCGTCGATCTGGAGCGGCTGGATGACCTGGTGAGTCGTGGTACCCACCGCGGCCAGGTGCGACCGATGCTGGAGCCGGGGCAGCTCAACGGCCTGTTCAAGGGCTTCATCGATCTGGTCTTCGAACACGAGGGGCGCTATTTCGTGGTGGACTACAAGTCCAACTGGCTGGGCGCCGAAGCCGGCGCCTATACCCGCGCGGCCATGGAGGAGGCCGTCCTGGCCAAGCGCTATGACCTGCAGTACGTGCTCTACAGCCTGGCCGTGCACCGGCTGCTCAAGGCGCGGCTGCCCGACTACAGCTACGAGCGCCACTTCGGCGGCGCCGTCTACCTCTTCCTGCGCGGCTGCGATCCGGCCGGCCACGGCGTCTTCGTCGAGCGGCCCGCCCAGGCGCTGATCGAGACCCTGGATCTGTTGTTCAGCGGTGCGGAGAATGCCCATGTCTGATTTCAGCCCCGCCACCGAACGGCTGCTGCGCCTGGCGTCCCTGGCCCAGGAGCGCCCGCTTGCCCCGCTCGAACAGCGGGACGACCTCTTTCGCCTGCTGGAGCTCTGGGTGCAGCGCGGCTGGTTGCGCCAGGTGGACCGGGCCTTCACCGGCTTTCTCGGCGAACTCGAACCCCAGGGCGACTCGGCGGTGCTCTTGGCCGCGGCCCTGGCCAGCCATCAGCTCGGCCATGGCCATGTCTGCCTGGATCTCGCCGCCACCCTGCGCAATCCCGATGCCGCCCTGTCGCTGCCGCCCGAGGGCGACGAGGCGCGCGCCTCGCTCTTGCCGTCGCAACTGCTGCACGGCCAGACCCTCGAGGCCTGGCAGCGGGCGCTGCTGGCCAGCGACCTGGTCGATGGCGACGGCAGCTGTCCGGAACGACCGCTGGTGCTGGGTGGCGAGCGCCTCTACCTGCGTCGCTACTGGAATTACGAACGCGCGGTGGCGGCCAGCCTGCGCCAGCGCCTGGCCACCCACGAACCTTTGCCGGCGGATCTCGCCGAGCGTCTCGATCGGCTGTTTCCGCCGGACCCCGACGCGGGCGGCGAACCCGACTGGCAGAAACTGGCCTGCGCCCTGGCGGTGCGCGGTGCCTTCAGCATCGTCACCGGCGGACCCGGTACCGGCAAGACCACCACCGTGGTGCGCCTGCTGGCGCTGCTCCAGGCGCCCGCGGTGGCGGCCGGTCGTCCCTTGCGCATCCGCCTGGCCGCACCGACCGGCAAGGCGGCCGCGCGCCTCACCGAATCCATCGGCGGCCAGGTCAGTCGCCTGCCGGTGGATGAGGAGCTGCGCCGGCACATCCCCACCGGGGTGACCACGGTGCACCGGCTGCTGGGCAGTCGGCCCAACACCCGCCATTTCCGCCATCACCGCGGGCATCCCCTGCCGCTGGACGTGCTGGTGGTGGACGAAGCCTCGATGATCGACCTGGAAATGATGGCCAGTCTGCTGGCGGCCTTGCCGCCGCGGGCGCGCCTGGTGCTGCTGGGTGACAAGGATCAGCTGGCTTCGGTGGAGGCGGGCGCGGTGCTGGGCGATCTCTGCCGGGATGCCGAAGCCGGACGCTACAGTCCGGCCACCCGCGCCTGGCTGGAAGCCGTGAGTGGCCAGTCGCTGGCCCGGACGGCCCTGGCGGTCGGCGACGACCAGGGTGACGCCCTGGCGCAGCAGGTGGTGATGCTCAGGCGCTCACGGCGTTTCGGCGCCGGCAGCGGGATCGGCCAGCTGGCCCGCCGGGTCAATGCCCAGGACGGCCAGGGTGCTCAGCAGGTGCTGGTCGACGGCGGCTATGCCGATCTCCATCGGGTGTTGCTCAAGGGGCCGGAGGATCGCGCCCTGGAACGCCTGGTGCTGGAGGGACGCGGGCGCGCCCGGGGCTATCGTCATTATCTCGAGGTCCTGCAGGGGACGCGGCCCCAACTGGATACCGTCCTGGAGGATCCCGCCTGGACGCTCTGGGCCGGCCAGGTATTGTCCGCCTTCGACGACTTCCAGCTGCTCTGCGCCGTGCGCAAGGGCCCCTGGGGCGTGGAAGGCCTCAACCTGCGCATCGCCAGCGCCCTGCTGGCGGCCGGCCTGCTCGCGGGCGAGCACGGCTGGTACGAGGGCCGTCCGGTGCTGGTGACGCGCAACGACTATAGCCTGGGGCTGATGAACGGCGACATCGGCATCACCCTCTGCCTGCCCGACGCCACCCATCCGGGACGCAAGGTCCTGCGGGTCGCCTTCCCGCGCGGCGATGGCAGCGGCGGTCTGAGATTCGTCCTGCCCAGCCGGTTGGCGGCGGTGGAGACGGTGTTCGCCATGACCGTGCACAAGTCCCAGGGCTCGGAATTCGCCCATACCGCGCTGCTGCTGCCCGAGCAGCTCAGTCCGGTGCTGACCAAGGAGCTGGTCTATACCGGCATCACCCGGGCGCGCGATGATTTCACCCTGATCGAGGCCCGGAGCGGCATCTTCGCCGAGGCGGTGGCCCGTCGGGTCCGCCGCGTCAGCGGCCTGGACCTGGATTTGCGAAACACTGTGTAAATGTACAGATAAACGCTGGACGCTCCCCTCGCGCCTGCCTAAGGTGAGGGGAGCCGTCCGCGATGAGAGCGCCATGACTTCCCTGCCTTTCGTTTCCCTTGTGCTTCCCCTGTTGCTGCTGGCCGGCTGGGCGGGTTCGGCCGTCTGGCTGACCGGGCGCCAGCGCTATCTGCAACAGCAACTCGACAGTGCCGCCGAGCGCTACGACATGCTGCGCGACGACCTGCAACGCGCCGAGCTGGCCAACGGTCGCCAGGTGGTGGAGCTGGGCGCCGAGCGCGAACGCACCGCCGCCCTGCAGCGCCAGCTGGAGGCCAATCGCGAGTTGGAAGCCGAGTTGCGCCAGCAGACCCGCCAGGCGCAGCTGCAGGCCGCCGAACAGCACGCCCTGGCCGAGGCCACCCGCGCCCAGCTGCAGGGCATCCAGGAGCAGCTCGCCGAGGTGCGCGAGCGCCAGCACCGCGAGCAGCAGCTGCACGCCGAGGTGCAGGAACGCCATGCGCGCCTGACCGAAGAACACGCGACGCTCCGGACCACCCTGGAACAGAAGGAAGAGCACTTCCAGGCGCAGCAACAGCTGCTGCGCGAGAGTCGCGAGCAACTCAAGCTGGAATTCGAGCAACTGGCCGGACGCATCTTCGACGCCAAGGGCCAGGCCTTCGCCCAGCACAGCCAGCAATCCCTGGATGCGCTCCTACGGCCCTTCCGCGAGCAGATCGAGGGTTTTCGCGCCAAGGTCGAAGACATCCACCACAAGGATGTGCAGCAGCAGGCGGCCCTCGGCCAGCAACTGCTCGACCTCAAGGAGCTTAACCGCCAGATCACCCAGGAGGCCCACGACCTGGCCACCGCCCTGCGCGGCCAGAAGAAGGCCCAGGGCAACTGGGGCGAACTCATCCTGGAAAACGTGCTGGAACGCTCCGGCCTGCGCGAGGGGCGCGACTTCGTCCGCGAACGCAGCTTCACCACCGAGACCGGCCGCCGGCGACCGGACGTGCTGGTCCATCTGCCACAGAAGAAGCACCTGGTGGTGGACGCCAAGGTGTCGCTCAACGCCTATACCCGCTACGTCAACAGCGAAGACGAGGGCGAGCGGCGCCTGGCCCTGGGCGAGCACGTGCGCGCCGTGGGCGAGCGTATCCGCGAACTGGCCGATCGCGAATACTTCAGCCTGCCGGGGCTGAATTCGCCGGAGATGGTCTTCCTGTTCATCCCCATCGAATCGGCCTTCGTCGAGGCGCTCAAGGCCGACGAGAGTCTGTTCCAGCGCGCCATCGAGCAGAATGTCCTGGTGGCGACGCCGACCACCCTGCTCACCAGCCTCAACATCGTCCGCCAGCTCTGGCGCTTCGAAGACCAGAATCGCCACACCGCCGAACTGGCCGAGCGCGCGGGCAAGGTCTACGACAAGCTGCGCACCTTTCTCGGCAGCATGGACGGCATCGGCAAGAGTCTGGACAAGGCCGGCGAAGCCTATCGCAAGGCCTGCGGCCAACTGGTGGGCGGGCCGGGCAACCTGGTCAAGCAGGTGGCCGACTTCAAGGAGCTGGGCGTGGCGGTACGCACCGAACTGGACGGCCAGTGGACCGAGCGGGCGGAACTGGAGCTGACGATGGTCGAGCTGGAAGCTGCGGCCGAGTCTTCCGACCAGGGCTGATCCGGCGCTACGGTTTCAGGAGGAGGGCGGGTGCGCCTGACCGGTGCCAGGCGCACCGGTCAGGGCGATGGCGCTTAGTGGTGCTCGCGGGTGGCGCGGAATTTGATCTCCGGCCAGCGCTCTTCCATCAGCGCCAGGTTGACCCGGGTCGGCGCCAGGTAGGTGAGGTGACCGCCGCCGTCCACCGCCAGGTTCTCGAAGGCCTTGTTCTTGAAGTCTTCGAGCTTCTTCTTGTCGTCGCACTCGATCCAGCGCGCCGACCAGACGTTGATGGCCTCGTAGGCGCACTCCACCTTGTATTCCTCCTTCAGGCGGCTGGCGACCACGTCGAACTGCAGCACACCCACCGCGCCGAGCACGATGTCGTTGTTGCGCTCGGGGAAGAACACCTGGGTGGCGCCTTCCTCAGCCAGTTCCTGCAGCCCCTGGCGCAGCTGCTTGGATTTCAGCGGATCCTTGAGGCGCACGCGGCGGAACAGTTCCGGGGCGAAGTGCGGGATACCGGTGAAGCCCAGGGCTTCGCCTTCGGTAAAGGTGTCGCCGATCTGGATGGTGCCATGGTTGTGCAGGCCGATGATGTCGCCGGCGAAGGCCTCGTCCAGGTGCTCGCGCTCGCTGGAGAAGAAGGTCAGGGCGTCGGCGATCTTCAGATCCTTCTTGATGCGTACATGGCGCAGCTTCATGCCCTTCTCGTACTTGCCCGAGCAGATGCGCATGAAGGCGATGCGGTCGCGGTGCTTGGGATCCATGTTCGCCTGGATCTTGAACACGAAGCCGGAAAACTTCTCTTCCACCGGCTCCACCACCCGCTCGTGAGCGGCGCGCGACAGCGGGCGCGGAGCCCAGTCGACCACGGCGTCGAGCACCTGGTCGACGCCGAAGTTGCCCAGCGCGGTACCAAAGAACACCGGGGTCATCTCGCCGCGCAGGAAGGCCTCGCCATCGAATTCGTGGCAGGCGCCCTGGACCAGCTCCAGCTCCTCGACGAAGCGCTCGTAGAGATCGCCCAGGTGCGCGCGGGCCTCGTCGGAGTCCAGCTTGTCGATGGTCTTGGTGGCGATGCGCTCGTGGCCATGGCCGGGGGTATAGACGTAGATGCGGTCGTCCGAGAGGTGATAGACGCCCTTGAAGTCGCGATAGCTGCCGATCGGCCAGGTGATGGGCGCGGCCTTGATCTTGAGCACCGCCTCGATCTCGTCGAGCAGTTCGATGGGATCGCGGATGTCGCGGTCGAGCTTGTTGATGAAGCTGACGATGGGCGTGTCGCGCAGGCGGCAGACGTCCATCAGGGCGATGGTGCGGGGTTCGACGCCCTTGCCACCGTCGAGCACCATCAGCGCCGAGTCCACCGCGGTCAGGGTGCGGTAGGTGTCTTCGGAGAAGTCCTCGTGGCCGGGGGTGTCGAGCAGGTTGATCATGTGCTCGCGATAGGGGAACTGCATCACCGAGGTGGTGATGGAGATGCCGCGCTGCTTTTCCATCTCCATCCAGTCGGAGGTCGCGTGCCGGTCGGATTTGCGCGACTTCACCGTACCCGCGACGGCGATGGCCTGGCCCATCAGCAGCAGCTTTTCGGTGATGGTGGTCTTGCCCGCGTCGGGGTGGGAAATGATGGCGAAGGTACGGCGCTTGGCGACTTCGGCGGCCTGGGTGGTCATGGATGAACCTGGGCGAGAGCGAAAAAAGAGGGGGCGGAGTATAGCAGAGGGCAGTCCTACCGGCTTGAGGTCGGTAGGACTGCACCAGGCGCCGCTCAGCGCTGCGGCTGGATGTTACCGTCGCAGCAGGGTGGGGTGCGTTTGCGGCGCACCAGACGCTTGCCCAGCGCCATGCCCGGGACCTCGATGTATCTGTGGGTCAGGCAGGCGAAGGCGAAGACCACCGCCAGTTCCACCACCACCACCAGGTTGTCCAGCACGACGCTGCCGGTGGCGATGTAGCGGATCATGAAGGGCAGCGGGGCGTCATGGGAGGGCGCCACCACCGTGAGGTCCTGGTGCAGCAGCTTGCCCAACACGATGAAAGCGCTCTTGACCACGAAGATCACCGCGGCGTGGCACAGGTAGATCGAATAGGACAGTACCCCCAGGCGCACGAAGAGGCCGTGATGCAGCACGCTGGAGACCAGGCCGCGCTCGAAGGCGAAGGTGAGGATGGTGACGCAGAACACCAGGGTCGCCAGCACGCCCTTCTTGGGTACCGGTAGATCGGAGGTCATCACCGCGGCGCCGGCGATCAGGCAGGCCAGTTCCAGCAGGGTGCCACCGAATTGTCCGCCGTTGTGCTGCTTGATCCAGACATAGAGGCGATAGGTGCAGGCGCCGGCGAAAAAGCACGACAGACCGCGGAAGATCTCGGTCTTCAACGGAAGGAAGGGAAACAGCAGCTGCACGAAGGCCAGCAGGGCGATCGCCAGGAACCACTGGCGCTGATGACCCTGGCCCTTGAGCACCAGCAGGCCGAAGATCAGATAGAGGTAGAACTCGATGCTGATGCTCCAGGATGGGTAGTTGAAGGAGCCGGTGATGGCCTGGCCCAGCCAGGATTGCAGCAGCAACAGATTGGGCAGGAATTGCTCGGGCGCGGTGGCGCCGCTGAACGCCGGATCGTTGAAGCCGACCCCCAGTTTTTCCGCCAGCAGGCGACCGCACTCCAGCAGCACATAGAGACCCAGCATGGCCAGATGCAGCGGCAGGATCCGCGTCGCGCGACTGATGGCGAAGTCGCGATAATCGTCCAGGGTGCGCAGCCGGCTCTCATAGGTGTGCATGAGCACGAAGCCGCTGAGCACGAAGAAGAACTCGACGAACAGGTAGGCGTTGGCGATCAGCGGATTTTCCGAGGCGGCCTGAGCGACATAGGTGTGAAACAGCACGACGGCGACGGCCAACAGACCGCGAAAGCTATCCAAAGCGACAAATCTTTCCATGGGATATCCCTGAGGGTGCGGCAAGAAGAGGCGAACGGATGCAGCGCTGCCGTTAGGGGGAAAGAGCGGAGGGGTAGTGCGGGAACGTGAAAGCTGACATGGCATCCTGGCTCTTGTGCGTCGCAAGCTTCTTAATAGTCGAACTATTACTTGCTGTTACATTTTGATCGCCAAAATCCAGCAAGTTCTTGCTAGGCCGTCCCTGGCCCGGCGTTTTGTGATTGCAGTCACCGATTTCCAGACAAGTTGTCACCTGACTGCAAGAAGGCGCCGCCCGTGCTGCCTGGCGGCGCTTCGCTCAGCGGGGACCCAGGGTCTGGCAGTCGGCCGGCTTCACGTACTTTTGCAGCACCTTCCATTGTGGGCGGGGCTTGCCCTTGACCGGTTCGATCGCCAGCGGATAGTCGCCCCAGTTGGGGCCGGCTGCCCAGTACATGGCCGGGATGCATTCCTGGCGCAGCCGCGCCAGCAGGCGGTCCATGGCGGCCAGCCAGCGGGGGTCGTTGTCCGGCACGCCGAATTCGCCGATGTGACCGCGCTTGCCGTGCTGCTTGAGCCAGGTGATGAAGGGCTCGACCCGGCGGATGCCGACATCGGGATCGAAGTCGGTCATGTCCTTCTTGAGGTACTTGCCGCCACCGTCATTGTCGAAATAGACGTGCGCCGAATAGATCAGGTTGTCGGCCGGATCCTTGAGACCGAGCAGCTTGGCGTTGTAGCGCGGCCAGAGATAGCTGCTGGACCAGCCATTGCCTTCGATCAGGAGCGGACGCGCCCGATCCACCTCGCGCACCGCGTCGATACCGTGCTGGGCGGCCACCGGCCATTGCTCCACGGCATCGTGGGGCTCGTTCATGATGTCGTAGGCGGCCAGGGCGGGGTGCTCGTGCCAGCGCTGGGCGATCCGGCGCAGGACATCGGCGTAGGCCGGATAGGGCACCGCCGCGCTGCCGATGACCTGGCCGCGGTATCTCATGTAGTTGTGCAGATCGAGGATCACGCTCATGCGATAGCGCTTGGCGTTGTCCAGGGTCTGGTCGATCAGCTTGGCGTAGGCGGGATCCAGGGGTTGTCCCAGCGTGGGCTGGAGGCGCTCCCAGATGACCGGGAAGCGGATCACCCGGATGCCCTTGGCCGCCCAGCGTCGGTAATGGCCGGCGTCGGGAAAGAAGTAGTTGGTTCCCGGTTTGCCCGGCAGTACGTGGGGCGCGAACCCGGCGCCGGAAAAATTCAGGCCGACGAGATCGGTGGGGAAGTCCCGTGTGGCGGCCTGGGCGACCGGCATGGCAGCCAGACTGCAAAGCAGGGTGAACAACAGGGTGAGCTTGGATTTCAGGCGTAGCGTCATCGGCAAGGTCCCGGACAGTGACGGAAGACGTAGGAATGTCGGGCGGTCGTGGCCCGATCCGCCATGAGGCCTGAAGAGACGCCGGGAAGTTGCAGTGCAAGGCTCAGAAGGTGCGCCAGACAACGTTAATGTCGGGCGAAAACCGCGGAAATGCGAGCTGGGTAGACTGGCGGGCAGCTTGGAGCGGGACGCCGCGGCGGCTGGATTCGGGCAGCGCGGCCCCTGGGCAGGGCAGGAAGAAGGGTAGCGCGGGTAATGAACTGCCTGTGACTGCTTTCCATCTTTATATGGCGCAGGCAGGTCATTCGAAAGCGGTCTTTAGCGACGCAGGCAGATCCCAGCCCACTGCTCGGCTTCGCGGCGGGCCGAGGCCTCGTCGCTGAATTCGGCGATCAGGCCGCCATGCGCATACACCACCACCCAGTTTTCCACCTTGGGTTGCAGCAGCATCACGGGGGCAGAGGAGAGAACAGCGGAGTCCAACGATGCACAAGCCGTCATGTCATTCATAACGTTCCCTTTGAAGTTAGCTCGGTGAATAGTCTGTTTTTATAGCGGTTCCAGAAATGGCGCTTGGTGCTATCACTGGGCCACCTATTGACCTTGGTATGGCTGAATGATCCCTCAAAGCGTCAGCCATTCGTCGGCATGATAAAGGGGTGCCAAAACCCCGTCACCGCACTGGCTCACAGAAAGATGTTTCAGTTATGACCGTACGTCAGCTGAGCTGTGTGCCGCTCCACGAAACCGCCGTGGCTTGCCCCGGCATCCGTGACAGGCGTCGCGCTGGTACTGCAAAGCAGCTAACAGTAAGCGTATTAAATTTATCGTCACACATTCGCCGAAGGCTCTAGCGCGCGACTCTCGCTTTTTGCCGGCTGTCCGGGCCTCTCGGCCGGGCCTTTCACCCTGTCAAGACGTCCCGCTTTGCATGATCGGGTTGGCATTGAGCGAGTCTATTGGGTTAGCCTGAAAAGGAGCTGGCGAACTATCGACTGCGATGGACGTCAATCTCTTCGGTCGAGACAAGGCGCCATGTCGTTCCCCCGGAGCGACACCCAAGGGCTAGGCAGATCAGAGATCCGCAGTGCCCCGTTGGTCCAGCCGGCATACCCGCCATGCCCTGCTGTGTCTCGACCCTGAACCCGGACGGCCGTCCTGCGCCTCGCCCCCGTGCGAGGTCCGCACTCGGAAGGCATGCGGCCTGTCCGCCCGTTGAAGGAGCCTGACATGGCGAAGTTCAAGACCCTCCTGCTCGGCACGGCCGTGGGGGTGGTGATCCTGGCACTGCTGGTGCACTGGATCGGTAGGGATACCCTCAGTACCTATCGTGCGGATCTGCTGTTCTATCTCCAGGCCCACCTCTACCTGGTGGCCGTCTCCATGGTCCTGGCCCTGCTGGTGGGCATCCCCGCCGGGGTGCTGCTGAGTCGGCCAGCGTTCGCCCGCAGCGCCGAGCGCTTCATGCAGGTGTTCAACATCGGCAATACCGTGCCGCCGCTGGCGGTGCTGGCCATCGCCCTGGGCATCGTCGGCATCGGCGATGGGCCGGCGATCCTGGCGCTGTTCCTGGCCTCGCTGCTGCCCATCGTGCGCAACACCTACGAGGGGCTGAAGAACGTGCCGGCCTCGCTCAAGGAGGCTGCCACCGGCATCGGCATGACCCCCACCCAGGTGCTGACCAAGGTGGAGCTGCCCAATGCCGTGCCCATCATCATCGGCGGGGTGCGGGTCGCCCTGGCGATCAACGTCGGCACCACGCCGCTGGTGTTTCTCATCGGCGCCAACAGCCTGGGCAGCCTGATCTTTCCCGCCATCGCCCTGGAGAACCAGTCGCAGCTGCTGCTGGGCGCCGCCGCCACGGCGCTGCTGGCGCTGCTGCTGGACGGCCTGGTGCTGCTCGCCAGTCGCCTCTGGCTGGAACGCGGCCTGGCCCGCTAAGGAGACGAGATGAAGAAGTTGCTTATCGCCCTGGGCGCCGCCTGGTTCGGACTGACGCTGGCCAGCGCTGCCCAGGCCGATCCGATCCGCATCGGCGCCAAGGTCTTTACCGAGCAGGCCATCCTCGCCGAACTCACTGGGCAGTATCTGTCCCGCCACGGCTATCAGCCGGAGATCGTCGGCGGCCTGGGCAGCACCATCGCCTGGAATGGCGTGAAGAACGCCCAGCTCGACCTCACCTGGGAATACACCGGCACCTCCCTGGTGGCCTACAACCATGTCACCGAACGACTGGACAAGGAGGCCTCCTACCAGCGGGTCAAGCAGCTGGACGCCAAGGTCGGTCTGGCCTGGCTGGCGCCCACCCGCTTCAACAATACCTATGCCCTGGCGTTGCCGGAGAAGATCGCTCGACAGCATCCCGAGCTGAACAGCATCAGCGACCTGGCCGGACTGCTCAAGGCCGAGGCCGGCAAGCAGCACCTCACCGCGCTGGACATCGAATTCGCCAACCGCTCCGATGGCCTCGCCGGCCTGGTCAAGGCCTATGGCCTGAGCTACACCCGGGACGACATCCGCCAGATGGACCCGGGCCTGGTCTACACCGCCCTGCGCAACGGCCAGGTCTTCACCGGCCTGGTCTACACCACCGACGGCCGCCTGGATGCCTTCAGGCTCAAGGTGCTGGAAGACGACAAGGGCTATTTCCCCGACTACACCGCTGCCCCCGTGGTCAACGCCAAGTATCTGGAAAAGCACCCGGATCTCGCCGAGCTGCTGAGGCCCCTGGCGGAAAGCCTGGACCAGGCCACCATGCGTCAGCTCAACGCCAAGGTGGACATCGAGCGACAGACGCCGGCCCAGGTGGCCCGCGACTTCCTCGCCCAGCACCCCCTAGACGGAGGGCAATGACCCATGGATTTCGTCACCTCCTTCAATCACATCGACTGGCTGCAGGTCCTCGAACTGACTCGCCAGCACATCACCCTGGTGGGGATCGCCGTAACCCTGGCGATCCTGGTGGGCGTGCCCCTGGGCATCCTCATGACCCGCTATCCCTGGCTGGCCGGACCGCTGCAGGCGGTGGCCACGGTGGTCATGACGCTGCCCTCCATCGCCCTGTTCGGGCTGCTGCTGCCGTTCTATTCCAAGTTCGGCCAGGGCCTCGGTCCGCTGCCGGCCATCACCGCGGTGTTCCTCTATTCGCTGCTGCCGATCCTGAGAAACACCTACCTGGCGCTGACCAGCGTCGAGCCGGGCATCCGCGAGGCGGGTGCCGGTATCGGCATGACCTTCTGGCAACGCCTGCGCATGGTCGAACTGCCCATCGCCCTGCCGGTGATCCTGGCCGGGGTGCGTACCGCCGTGGTCATGAACATCGGCGTCATGACCATCGCCGCCACCATCGGCGCCGGCGGCCTGGGCGTGCTCATCCTCACCTCCATCAGTCGCAGCGACATGGCCACCCTCATCGTCGGCGCGGTGCTGGTCAGCCTGCTGGCCATCGTCGCCGACCTCGTCCTGCAGTGGCTGCAACGCCGCCTCACCCCGCGCGGCCTGCGCAGCGCCCCTTAAGGAGTCCCAGATGATCGAACTCGACCGCCTGACCAAGACCTTCAAGCAGCATGGCAAGGACGTGACCGCGGTGGACGCCGTGAGCCTCACCGTGGAGGAGGGCCAGATCTGCGTCTTCCTCGGCCCCTCCGGCTGCGGCAAGACCACCACCCTGAAGATGATCAACCGCCTGATCGAGCCCACCTCGGGCCGGGTGCTGATCAATGGCGAGGACACCACCGGCATCGACGAGGTGACGCTCAGGCGCCATATCGGCTACGTGATCCAGCAGATCGGTCTGTTCCCCAACATGACCATCGAGGAAAACATCACCGTGGTGCCCAAGCTCTTGGGCTGGGACAAGAAAAGATGCCGCGAGCGCGCCACCGAGCTGATGAGCATGGTGCAGCTCGAACCCAAGCAGTACCTGTCGCGCTATCCGCGCGAACTGTCCGGTGGCCAGCAGCAGCGCATCGGCGTCATCCGCGCCCTGGCGGCCGAGGCGCCGCTGCTGCTGATGGACGAACCCTTCGGCGCGGTGGACCCGATCAACCGCGATGCCATCCAGAACGAGTTCTTCCAGATGCAGCGGGCGCTGAACAAGACGGTGATCATGGTCAGCCACGACATCGACGAGGCCATCCGCCTGGGTGACAAGATCGCGGTGTTCCGCGGCGGCCGCCTGGTGCAGTTCGATCACCCGGACACCCTGCTGGCCCATCCCAAGGACGACTTCGTCAGCAACTTCGTCGGCCAGGACAGCACCTTGAAACGTCTCCTGCTGATCCGCGCCGAGGATGCGGCCGACAACGCGCCCTCGATCCAGGCCGAGACCCTGATCGGCGATGCCGTGGAGTTGATGGAGGAGCACGATCGCCGCTACCTGGTGGTGACGGATGCCGCCAACAAGGGCCTGGGCTACGTGCGCCGCCGCGACCTGCGCGGGCAGAGCGGCCCGGTGGCGCCCTTCATCACCCCGTTCAAGGCTACCGCGGCCTTCGACGAGCACCTGCGCATCCTGCTGTCGCGCATGTACCAGTTCAACAGCTCCTGGCTGCCGGTGCTCAGCGCCGACAACGACTTCCTGGGCGAGGTCACCCAGGAGTCCATCGCCGACTACCTCAGCAGCGGTCGGTCGCGGGGCAAGACCACCATCGTCTCGCCGGCGGAGCAGGTGGCGGGGTAGGGCGGGGACTCAGGCGGCGGTCGCAGGACTGCCGCCTAACGGCCTGAGGCTCAGGGGCGGATCTCGATCAGGGTGCCGTCCTTGACCAGGCCCCAGACCTCGCGCATGTCGTGGTTGGTCATGGCGATGCAGCCCTCGGTCCAGTTCAGCGAGTTGAAGTACCACTCCGGGTACTCCTCGTCGATGGGCGTGCCGTGCAGCATGATCATGCTGCCGGGACGCACGCCGGCCTGGCTGGCGCGGGCCAGGTCCTCACGATTGGGATAGGAGATGTGCATGGCCAGGTTGAATTTGTCGCTGGTCTTGCGCCAGTCGATCCAGTAGAAGCCTTCCGGGGTGCGCTTGTCGCCCTCGCGCAGCTTGGGGCCGCGGGGATTCTTGCCCAGCGAGATGCGATAGGACTTCATCACGGTATCGCCGCTGAGTAGTTGCAGCTGATTGCGCGACTTGATGACCAGCACCTTGTCGATCAGCGGCGCGGCCGGCTGGCGGATCACCGTGACGCTGGTGCTGGCCTGGGCCAGCTGGGGAAGCAACGAACCGCACAGCACATAGCAGAGCGCCAACAACAGGTGCAACGGACGCATGTCGGGAAGATCCTCGGAAGAGCTCAGGCAGGCTTGGGTGCGACCACCATAGGCGCCATGCCTTCATGGCGCAGGGAAAACTCGCCGCGACGGCGGTCGGCGAAAAAGCATTCTAGTGTCCGCTTGATGGTCGGAAAAGCCAGAGACGACCAGGGGATATCGGCTTCGTCCAGAAGGCGCACGTCGAGGCTTTCCTCGCCGACGCCAAAGCGGCCGTCGACCAGTTCGCCGCGGAACAGCATGTAGATCTGGTCGATGTGCGGCAGGTCGAAGAGGGTATAGAGCTCCAGGCCCTGCACCTGCGCGCCGGCTTCCTCGAAGGTCTCGCGGGCGGCGGCCTCGGTGGTGGTCTCGCCGTTTTCCATGAAGCCCGCCGGCAGCGTCCAGTAACCCTTGCGCGGTTCGATGGCGCGCTGGCAGAGCAGCACCTTGCCCTCCCAGGTCGCCAGGCAGCCGGCCACCACCCGCGGATTCTGATAATGCACTGCGCCGCACTGGCTGCAGACCAGGCGCATCCGGTTGTCACCCGCGGGAAGGCGTTCTTCCAGCAGTCCGCCACAGTGATTGCAATGCTTCATGGTTCACCCTCGTTTTGCTGCAGTGTGCCGGGGCGATCCCGGGCCTCGCAAGCGATGGCTGGGCTTGGGATTGCCCGACGGGCGTGCCATGATCCAGGGGATACGATGAGCAAGGGAGAATTCCGGCGTGGATGAGTTGCTCCAGCGCCTGCGTCACTATCAGCCGCGCACCCTGAGCGGCACCGAGAGCTACCAGGAAGCGGCGGTGCTGGTGCCCATCATCCGTGGCGAGCATCCCGAGTTGCTGCTCACCCTGAGGGCCAGCAACCTGTCCACCCACGGCGGCGAGGTGGCCCTGCCGGGCGGCCGGCGCGATCCCGAGGACGCCGATCTGGTCGCCACTGCCCTGCGCGAGGCCGAGGAAGAGGTCGGACTGCCACCGGGCCTGGTGGAGGTGATCGCCCCCCTGAGTCCGCTGGTGTCGCGCTACGGCCTGGCGGTGACCCCCATCGTCGCGCTGATCCCCGATCAGCTCGAATACGTTCCCAGCGAAGCCGAGATCGCCGCGATCTTCAGCGTGCCCCTGCAGTTCTTCTGCGAGGTGCCGCCGGATTACACCCTCAGGGTCGACCACGACGGCCTGCGCTGGCAGGTGCCCAGCTATCAGTATGGCGAGCACCGCATCTGGGGGCTGACGGCGGTGATCATCGTCGAACTGGTCAACCTGCTGTACGACGCCGGTATCGTGCTCAAGGCACCGCCCAGGCGGGATTGAGCGGTATCGGCAAGGTAAAGGCACATGCCAAGTCGGGCATTAACGGGCACAATGCGCGGCCATTCGAGGGAAGCCGCATGACCACCGCCGATTCACCCGTGCGTTCGCCCTGCGTCCATGTCTGTGCCCTGGACGAACAGGACATCTGCATCGGTTGCCAGCGCAGCGCCGCCGAGATCACCCGCTGGATGTCCATGAGCGACAGCGAGCGCCGCGAGGTGCTGCTGCGCTGCAGCGAGCGGGCGCGGGCGGGCGGTGCGGCCTTCCTGACCTGACATCAGCCGGAGAGATCTGTCATGCCCCGTATCGGTACCCCCCTGTCCCCCAGCGCCACCCGCGTGCTGCTCTGCGGCTCCGGCGAACTGGGCAAGGAAGTCGTCATCGAACTGCAGCGCCTGGGCGTCGAGGTCATCGCCGTGGATCGCTACGCCGATGCCCCGGCCATGCAGGTCGCCCACCGCAGCCACGTCATCGACATGCTCGACGGTGCCGCCCTGCGCGCAGTGATCGAGCGCGAGCAGCCGCACTTCATCGTGCCGGAAATCGAAGCCATCGCCACCGCCACCCTGGTGGAGCTGGAAGGCGAGGGCTACACCGTGGTGCCCACCGCCCGCGCCGCCCAGCTGACCATGAATCGCGAAGGCATCCGTCGCCTCGCCGCCGAGGAACTGGGCCTGCCCACCTCGCCCTATCATTTCGCCGACACCTACGAAGACTATGCCGCCGCCGCCGAGGCGCTGGGCTATCCCTGCGTGGTCAAGCCGATCATGAGTTCCTCGGGCAAGGGCCAGAGCCTGCTGCGCAGCGCCGACGAGCTGCAGGCCGCCTGGCAATACGCCCAGGAAGGCGGTCGCGCCGGCAAGGGCCGGGTGATCGTCGAGGGCTTCGTCGACTTCGACTACGAGATCACCCTGCTGACCGTGCGCCACGTCGGCGGTACCTCCTTCTGCGCGCCGGTCGGGCATCGCCAGGTCAAGGGCGACTACCACGAGTCCTGGCAGCCCCAGGCCATGAGCGACAAGGCCCTGGCCGAGTCCGAGCGGGTCGCCCGCGCGGTCACCGAGGCCCTGGGCGGTCGCGGCCTGTTCGGCGTGGAACTGTTCGTCAAGGGCGACCAGGTCTGGTTCAGCGAGGTCTCCCCGCGGCCCCACGACACCGGCCTGGTGACCCTGATCTCCCAGGATCTCTCCGAATTCGCCCTGCATGCCCGGGCCATCCTCGGCCTGCCGATCCCCACCATCCGCCAGTTCGGTCCCTCGGCCTCGGCGGTGATCCTGGTGGACGGCGATTCGCGGCAGACCGCCTTCGCCAACCTCGGCGCGGCCCTGGCCGAACCCGACACCGCGCTGCGCCTGTTCGGCAAGCCCGAGGTGAAGGGGCAGCGGCGCATGGGCGTCGCCCTGGCCCGCGACGAAAGCATCGAAGCCGCCCGGGCCAAGGCCGTGCGTGCGTCCCAGGCGGTGAAGGTCGAGCTGTAAGGCCGGCTGCGCACCACGAAAAAGGGCCCCGCGGGGCCCTTTTTCATTGGCTGGAGAGATCTACAGCGACTGGTCGCGCGTCTCGCGCATACAGAGCACCGCCACCAGGCTGATGGCCGCTGCTGCCGAGACATAGCCGCCCACCCAGCTCAGGCCACCGGCCTCCACCAGTTGCTGCGCGGCGTAGGGCGCCAGGGAGGCGCCGAGGATGCCGCCCAGGTTGTAGGCCGCCGAGGCACCGGTGTAGCGCACCCGGGTGGGGAAGATTTCCGGCAGCAGGGCGCCCATGGGACCGAAGGTCATGCCCATGAGAAACAGCTCCAGCGCCAGGAACAGGCCGACCGCCTGACTGGAGCCGTGGGTCAGCAGCGGCTCCATGGCGAAGCCCGACAGCAGGGCGGCGATGGCGCTGGCCGCCAGTACCGGCTTGCGGCCGAAGCGATCGGACAGCCAGGCCGACAGCGGCGTGGCCAGGGCCATGAACAGCACGGCCACACAGAGCAGGCCGAGGAATTCCTGGCGGCTGTAGCCGAGATTCTTCACCCCGTAGCTCAGCGAGAACACCGTGGAGATATAGAAGAGCGCGTAGCACACCACCATGCTCAGGGCGCCCAGCAGTACCGCCTTGCCGTGCTTGCCAAAGGTCTCGACCATGGGCAGGCGCAGCTTCTCGCGCCGCGCCATGGCCTCGGCGAACACCGGCGTCTCGTGCAGCGACAGCCGCACATAGAGGCCGACCACCACCAGCAGGGCGCTGAGCAGGAAGGGGATGCGCCAGCCCCAGGCGCGGAATTGCTCGTCGTCCAGCAGCAGTGCCAGGGCCAGGAACAGACCGTTGGCCATGAGAAAGCCGATGGAAGGACCGAGCTGGGGAAACATGCCGAACCAGGCGCGCTTGCCGGGCGGGGCGTTCTCGGTGGCCAGCAGCGCCGCGCCGCCCCATTCGCCACCCAGGCCCAGGCCCTGGCCGAACCTCAGCAGGCAGAGCAGGATCGGTGCCCAGACGCCGATGCTGGCGTAGCCGGGCAGGAGGCCGATCAGGGTGGTGGAGATGCCCATCAGCAGCAGCGAGGCCACCAGGGTGGACTTGCGCCCGATGCGATCGCCGAAGTGGCCGAACAGCAGCGAACCCAGCGGCCGCGCCAGGAAGGCGATGCCAAAGGTGATGAAGGCGCTGAGGGTCTGGGCCATGCCCGCGCCCTGGGGAAAGAACACCGGGCCTATCACCAGGGCCGCGGCCGTGGCATAGACGTAGAAGTCGTAGAACTCGATGGCGGTGCCGATGAAGCTGGCGGTGGCCACGCGAGTGGGGGAGTTGCGCGGCACGGAGGTGGGCGCGTCGAAGGCGGCAGCGGTCGTGGACATGCAGGGGTACCGGGCAGTCGTTCTTGTAGGAGGCGTCTGCCGGAGCGGCCCGGTGGGGCAGCGGCTGTCCGAGGATGGGGACGGGCGGGACGACCTGTTATGACGTGCCGGGCGCGAAGCGGCTGTTGGCCGGGTCGCGCCGAACGTGGTTCGGTCGCCTGATTATGCAGGTAGTGGAACGACGACTGTCAACGATGCAGGATGAATTCCCGCACCAGCTTGCTGCCGAAATAGGCCAGCATCAGCAGGATGAAGCCCAGCAGCGTCCAGCGGATCGCCCGGTGGCCGCGCCAGCCCAGGCGATTGCGCCCCCACAGCAGGATGCCGAACACCACCCAGGCGATGCAGGAGAGCACCGTCTTGTGCACCAGGTGCTGGGCGAACATGTCCTCGACAAAGAACCAGCCGGAGATCAGCGACAGCGACAGCACCACCCAGCCGGCCCAGAGAAAGCCGAACAGCAGGCTTTCCATGGTCTGCAGCGGGGGAAAGCTGCGGATCAGCCCGGACGGGTGCTTGTTCTTGAGCTGGCGATCCTGGATCAGCAGCAGCAGCGACTGCAGCACCGCCAGGGTGAAGAGCCCGTAGGCGATGATCGACAGCAGCACGTGCACGACGATCTTGGGCGACACGTCCAGCGGCGTCACGGTGCCCGGTGGCACGAATTCGGCCAGCAGCGCGGTGATGGCACCGAGGGGATAGACCAGCACCAGCAGCGGTTGCAGCGGCATGCGCAGGCAGCCGATCAGCATCAGCGCGATGGCGGTCGCCGAGATCAGGCTGGAGGCGTCGAAGAAGTCCAGGCTCAGGGTCGGTTCGAGGATCAGCTGCAGATAGACGGCCAGGGCGTGGGGCAGCAGGGCCAGGATGCCGGCGCCCAGGACCAGGGGCTTGCTCGACGGCTGTTTGCGCAGCAGGCAACTGCCCTGGTAGAGGGTCGCGAGCAGATAGAGGGCGGCGGCCAGGAGGGTGGGCAGCAGGGCGTGCATGGTCCGGTTTCAGCAGAGCGGAAAGCAGGCGAGTGTGGCACAGACAGGGCGGTACAGAAAGTCTGAGCCGCGCCTTGGCGCCGGCTGGCCAGGCTGGGCGAACCCTGGCCGCCAGCGGGTGGTCCCAAGAGGTACATATCTTGAAGAGGTCGCGACCATGCTTAAATTTCTCGGCGGTACCATGGGCATCATCTTTCTGATCGGCCTGGTGGTGGTCATCGGCATCTTCTCGCTGATCTTCTGATCCCCTCCCCGCAGGCACCGGCCCTGGCGTCGGTGCCTCGCGCTCCTGCCTCGGCGGCTCGCCGATACCGGCCCTGCTGACGGTTTCACGCGGTAGCGGCCCTGGCGGCTATCCCTGCTCAGGCGCTCTTTCGTTATACTTGCCGGTCAGCCGCCGTTTCTGCCCTGGATGTCCGCATGTTCGAGAATCTCACAGACCGCCTGTCCCAAAGCCTGCGCCACATTACCGGCAAGGCCAAGCTCACCGAAGACAACATCAAGGACACCCTGCGCGAGGTGCGCATGGCGCTGCTCGAGGCGGACGTCGCCCTGCCGGTGGTCAAGGAGTTCGTCAATCGGGTCAAGGAGCGGGCGGTCGGCACCGAGGTGTCCAAGAGTCTGACCCCGGGCCAGGCCTTCGTGAAGATCGTGCGCGCCGAGCTCGAAGCCATCATGGGCGCGGCCAACGAAGACCTGGCGCTCAACGTCGCGCCGCCGGCGGTCATCCTCATGGCCGGCCTGCAGGGCGCGGGCAAGACCACCACCGCGGGCAAGCTGGCGCGCTTCCTCAAGGAGCGCAAGAAGAAGACCGTCATGGTCGTCTCCGCCGACGTCTATCGTCCGGCCGCCATCAAGCAGCTGGAAACCCTGGCCGGGGAGGTGGGTGTCACCTTCTTCCCCTCCGACATCAGCCAGAAGCCGGTGGAGATCGCCCAGGCCGCCATCCGCGAAGCCAAGCTCAAGTTCATCGACGTGGTCATCGTCGACACCGCCGGTCGCCTGCACATCGATAGCGAGATGATGGCGGAGATCCAGCAGGTCCATGCGGCTACCAAGCCGGCCGAGACCCTGTTCGTGGTCGACGCCATGACTGGTCAGGACGCCGCCAACACCGCCAAGGCCTTCAACGACGCCTTGCCGCTCACCGGCGTGATCCTGACCAAGGTCGACGGCGATGCCCGGGGCGGTGCCGCCCTGTCGGTCCGCCACATCACCGGCAAGCCGATCAAGTTCATCGGCATGGGCGAGAAGAGCGAAGCCCTCGATCCCTTCCACCCGGATCGCGTCGCCTCGCGCATCCTCGGCATGGGCGACGTCCTCTCGCTGATCGAGCAGGCCGAACAGACCCTGGATCGCGAAAAGGCCGACAAGCTGGCCAAGAAGCTCAAGAAGGGCAAGGGCTTCGATCTCGAAGACTTCCGCGACCAGTTGCGCCAGATGAAGAACATGGGCGGCCTGGGTTCGCTGATGGACAAGCTGCCGACCATGATGGGTGGCATGAACATCCAGCAGATGGGCAACGCCCAGGGCGCCGCAGAAAAGCATTTCAAGCAGATGGAAGCCATCATCGACTCCATGACCCCGGCCGAGCGCCGCGATCCGGAGCTGATCAGCGGCTCGCGCAAGAAGCGCATCGCCCTGGGTTCCGGCACCCAGGTGCAGGACGTCGGCCGCCTCATCAAGCAGCACAAGCAGATGCAGAAGATGATGAAGAAGGTCACCGCCAAGGGCGGCATGGCCAAGATGATGCGCGGCATGGGCAGCATGTTCCCCGGCGGCGGCATGCCGAAGATGTGATTTCCGAGTGCCGCCCGTCGCCAGATGGCCGGCATCGGAAAGGGCTCTGCGAGATGCGTCGGCACCAGTGCTGATGCACCTTCGCGAGCGACGGGGCTCCACCGCTGGAGTCTCCAGGCTGCCGCTATGCCGAGGGTGCCGTTGAAAGCCATTGGCAAACCGGGTAACAGCCCTTAGAATATGCGGCCTTTCGGGCCATGTGGCCCAGTGTGCCCACAGCTACAAGCACCGACTACAGGAACGAAGTTCAATGGTAACCATCCGTCTAGCCCGTGGCGGCTCCAAGAAGCGCCCCTTCTACCACCTGACCGTGACCAACAGCCGCAATGCGCGCGATGGTCGTTTCGTCGAGCGCATCGGTTTCTTCAACCCGGTGGCCAGCGGCGCCGAAATCCGTCTGTCGGTGGACCAAGAGCGCGCCAACTACTGGCTGTCGCAGGGCGCCCAGCCGTCCGAGCGCGTCGCTCAGCTGCTGAAGAGCGCTCAGGCTACCGCCTGAAGACCATGAGTACGCCGACCTCCGCCCCCGACCTGGTGGTCCTGGGCAAGATAGTTTCGGTCTTTGGCGTACGCGGTGAGCTCAAGATCTACTCCTTTACCGATCCGCTCGACAATCTGCTGGACTATCGGACCTGGACGCTGCGGCGCGAAGGCGAGACCCGGCAGGTCAAGGTGCTCGGCGGTCGGATGCACGGCAAGGTCCTGACGGTACGTCTGCAGGGCCTGGACGATCGCGAAGAAGCCCGCCTGATGGCCGGTTTCGAGATCTGCGTGCCGCGCAGTGAATTGCCCCAGCTGGGCGCCGGTGACTACTACTGGCATCAGCTGGAAGGTCTCAAGGTGATCAATCGCGAAGGCCAGTGGCTGGGCGTGGTGGATCATCTGCTGGAGACCGGGGCAAACGACGTCATGGTGGTCAAGCCCTGTGCTGGCAGCCTCGACGATCGTGAGCGTCTGTTGCCTTATCTGCCCGACCAGTACGTGCTGGCGGTGGATCTGGCCAAGGGCGAGATGCAGGTCGACTGGGACGCGGATTTCTGATCCATGCGTATCGATGTCATCAGCCTCTTTCCCGAGATGTTCGAGGCCGTCAGCGCCTATGGCGTGAGCGGTCGCGCGATGAAGCAGGGGCTCCTGGAGCTGACCTGCTACAACCCGCGCAGCTATACCGAGGATCGTCACCAGACCGTGGACGACCGGCCCTTTGGCGGCGGTCCCGGCATGGTCATGAAGATCCAGCCGCTGGAGCGCGCCCTGGCCGATGCCAAGGGTGATTCGGCGGCAAAGGTGATCTACCTGTCTCCCCAGGGTCGCAAACTCGACCAGGCGGCGGTACGGGAACTGGCGCAGGAGGAGCATCTGATCCTCATCGCCGGGCGTTACGAAGGCATCGACGAGCGTTTCATCGAGACGCACGTGGATGAAGAATGGTCGATTGGCGACTATGTGCTGTCCGGCGGTGAATTGCCGGCCATGGTGCTGATCGATGGGGTCACGCGACTGCTGCCTGGAGCCTTGGGGCATGCGGATTCCGCCGAGCAGGACTCGTTTACCGATGGCCTGCTCGATTGCCCGCACTACACCCGACCCGAGGTGTACGAGGGCCGTCGCGTACCCGACGTGTTGCTCAGTGGTAACCACGAGCATATCCGGCGCTGGCGCCTGCAGCAGTCCCTGGGACGCACTGCGGAGCGACGCGCCGATCTTCTGGATGGCCGCTCGCTTTCTGGAGAAGAGCAGAACCTGTTGGCGGAATACCTCCGTCAGCGGAACGATAGTTAGGTATCGATGGCGGGCCGCGGCCTGTCTTAGGAGCAGAGTGACATGACCAACAAAATCATTGCCCAGATCGAAGCTGAGCAGATGAACAAAGAAATCCCGGCGTTCGCCCCCGGCGACACCGTGATTGTCCAGGTTAAGGTGAAGGAAGGCGACCGTCAGCGTCTGCAGGCCTTCGAAGGCGTGGTGATCGGCAAGCGTAACCGCGGCCTGAACAGCGCCTTCACCGTACGCAAGATCTCCAACGGCGTTGGCGTCGAGCGTACCTTCCAGACCTACAGCCCGCTGGTCGACAGCCTGAGCGTCAAGCGTCGCGGTGACGTGCGCAAGGCCAAGCTGTACTACCTGCGCGAACTGTCCGGCAAGGCTGCCCGCATCAAGGAAAAGCTTTCCTGATCGCGGCGTGACCAGAAAAAAGCAGCTTCGGCTGCTTTTTTCGTTTCTAAGAGCCTAGTCAAAATCTCGCGAGCTAGAGACAAACAAGGCGAAGCTGGCTGAGGAAGCGGACCGGGCTCGCGCGCGAGTTTACAGCTGGTAAATGAGCATTCTGACGGGGCTGGCCTTCCAGGCCAGCTTCAACGACGTTTGGCCGACGCGCAGCAGATTTTGTGTAGGTTCTGAGGTTCGAGGTAAGACATGACGACCCGCGAAGCGGAAATCCAGCGGCGCACCGCGCTGTCGGAAACCCGGGTGGCCAAGGCGGTCTTCCCGCCCACCACCAATCATCACGACACCCTGTTCGGCGGCACCGCCCTGGCCTGGATGGACGAGGTGTCCTTCATCACCGCGACGCGCTTCTGTCGCAAGCCGCTGGTCACGGTCTCCACCGACCGCATCGATTTCAACCATCCCATTCCCGCGGGCTCCATCGTCGAACTGATCGGCCGGGTGGTGAAGGTCGGCAACACCAGCATCAAGGTGCAGGTGGAGGTCTTCGTCGAAGGCATGCTGGCGGAAGGCCGCGAGCGCGCCATCAATGGCGCCTTCAGCTTTGTCGCCGTCGATGACGAGGGCAAGCCGACGCCGGTGCTGCCCGGATTCGCCGCGTGAACGCCGAGCGGCTGATCGAGGAATTCCTCGACGCCCTGTGGTTGGAGAAGGGGCTGTCGCCCCATACCCGCAGCGCCTACCGCACCGACCTGCTGGCCTTCGCTCGGTGGCTGGAGGGCAGGGGCCTGACCCTGGAGTCCGTCGGCCGCGACGCCGTGCTCGATCACCTCGGCTGGCGCCTGAGCGAGGGTTACCAGGCGCGCTCTACGGCGCGTTTCCTCTCCGGGCTGCGCAGCTTCTACAAGTATGCGGTGCGCGAGGGGCGGCTGGCCGAGGACCCGACGCTGCTGGTGAGCATGCCGCAGCTGGGTGCGCCGCTGCCCAAGAGCCTGTCCGAGGCGGATGTGGAAGCCCTGTTGGCCGCGCCGGATACCGAGGACACCCTGGGCCTGCGCGATCGCACCATGCTCGAGGTGCTCTATGCCACCGGCCTGCGGGTGACCGAGCTGATCAGCCTGACCCTGGACGAGATCAACCTGCGCGAGGGTTCGCTGCGGGTCTTCGGCAAGGGCAGCAAGGAGCGGCTGATCCCCCTGGGCGAAGAGGCCATCGCCTGGCTGGAAAGCTATCTGAAGACCGCGCGTCCGCTGCTGCTGGGCGGCCAGCCCGGTGACATCCTCTTTCCCAGCCAGCGCGGCACGCCCATGACCCGGCAGACCTTCTGGCACCGCATCAAGCTGCATGCCCAGGTGGCCGGCATCCGCACCTCGCTGTCGCCGCATACCCTGAGGCACGCCTTCGCCACCCATCTGCTCAATCACGGCGCCGACCTGCGCACGGTGCAGATGCTGCTCGGCCATACCAGCCTGTCCACCACCCAGATCTACACCCACGTCGCCCGCGTGCGGCTGCAGCAACTGCACGCCCAGCACCATCCGCGGGGGTAGGGCGGGACCGCCGTAGCCGGCAGGTCTGTGGTAGGCTTGCCGGCGTCTCAACAGGAGTCAAACATGCGTATTTCCCAACTGTTGCTCGCCGCTTGCCTGGGGCTCGGCGTGCAACTGGCTCAGGCCGAACCTGAGCAGGCCATTCGCCAGAGCCTGACCGCGCTACAACCCAATCTCGCCATCGAGTCCATCGCCAAGAGTCCGCTGGAAGGGCTCTACCAGGTCCAGCTCAAGGGCGGGCGCGTGCTCTATGCCAGCGGCGATGGCCAGTTCGTCATGCAGGGCTATCTGTATCAGGTCAAGGACGGCAAGGCCTCCAACCTGACCGAGAAGGCCGAGAACGTCGCCGTGGCGCGGCAGATCAACGGCCTCGATCGCAACCAGATGATCGTCTATCCCGCCCAGGGCGAGACCAAGGCGCACATCACCGTCTTCACCGACACCACCTGCCCCTATTGCCAGAAGCTGCACGCCGAGGTGCCCGAGCTGAACAAGCGCGGCATCGAGGTGCGCTACCTGGCCTTCCCGCGCC
Organism: Pseudomonas sp. HR1; assembly: GCF_030175875.1. NCBI lineage: Bacteria > Pseudomonadati > Pseudomonadota > Gammaproteobacteria > Pseudomonadales > Pseudomonadaceae > Pseudomonas > Pseudomonas sp. HR1. The sequence continues at coordinate 37,396 of NZ_JASNRF010000001.1, read as the reverse complement.
AGGGCATGGGCTCGCCGGGCTCCAAGCAACTGGAGGCGGTGTGGTGCGCCAAGGACAAGCCGGCGGCGCTGAACCAGATGTTCACCGGTCGTGAGGTCAAGTCCGAGAGCTGCCAGAATCCGGTCGCCCAGCAATTCGCGCTGGGGCAGAACATGGGTATCCAGGGCACGCCGGCGATCATTCTCGCCGATGGCCAGATGATCCCGGGCTACCAGCCGGCCGACCAGCTGGCGGAAGCGGCAATCGGCGCCCGCTAGGCGCCTCAATCAGAGTTATGAACGGGGCCGCGGAGCGGTCCCACACGACATGGGGATAAGGGTGTGAAGCCGGTCAAAGTAGGCATCTGTGGTCTGGGTACCGTGGGCAGCGGGACCTTCAACGTACTCAAGCGCAACGCCGAGGAAATCGCCCGGCGCGCCGGTCGGGGTATCGAGGTGGCGCAGATCGCCCAGCGCCGGCCCAATCCCCAATGCGACACCGGTAGCACGCCGATCACCGCCGAGGTCCTGGCGGTGGCCGACAATCCCGAGATCGACGTGGTGGTGGAGCTGATCGGTGGCTACACCCTGGCCCGCGAACTGGTGCTGCGAGCCATCGCCAACGGCAAGCACGTGGTCACCGCCAACAAGGCGCTGATCGCCGTGCACGGCAACGAGATCTTCGCCAAGGCGCGCGAGCAGGGCGTGATCGTCGCCTTCGAAGCCTCGGTGGCCGGGGGCATCCCGGTGATCAAGGCGCTGCGCGAAGGCCTGGCCGCCAACCGCATCAACTGGGTGGCCGGCATCATCAACGGTACCGGCAACTTCATCCTCTCCGAGATGCGCGAGAAGGGTCGCACCTTTCCCGATGTCCTGGCCGAAGCCCAGGCGCTGGGCTATGCCGAGGCCGATCCGACCTTTGACGTGGAAGGCATCGATGCCGCCCACAAGCTGACCATCCTGGCCTCCATCGCCTTCGGCATCCCGCTGCAATTCGACAAGGCCTACACCGAGGGCATCACCCGCCTGACCACCGCCGACGTCGGCTACGCCGAGGCACTGGGCTATCGCATCAAGCATCTGGGCGTGGCGCGCAGCACCGACCAGGGCATCGAGCTGCGGGTACACCCGACGCTGATCCCGGCCGATCGCCTGATCGCCAACGTCAACGGCGTGATGAACGCGGTGATGGTCAATGGCGACGCCGTCGGCTCGACGCTGTTCTATGGCGCAGGTGCCGGCCAGGAGCCGACCGCCTCGGCGGTGGTGGCCGACCTGGTGGACGTGGTGCGCGCCATGACCTCGGATCCGGAGAATCGCGTGCCGCACCTGGCCTTCCAGCCCGATGCGCTGTCCGACCATCCGGTGCTGTCGATCGAGGCCTGCGAGAGCGCCTATTATCTGCGCATCCAGGCCAAGGACCACCCGGGCGTGCTGGCCCAGGTGGCGAGCATCCTCTCGGCGCGCGGCATCAACATCGAGTCCATCATGCAGAAGGAAGCCGAGGAACATGACGGCCTGGTGCCCATGATCCTGCTGACCCATCGCGTGACCGAGCGCCACATGGTCGAGGCCATCACCGCGCTGGAAGCCCTGGACGATGTCGTCGGCGATGTCGTCCGCATCCGCGTCGAGCACCTGAACTGAGCAGCCTGGCGGCGCCCGGCGCCGCCGTCTTTCCCGAGGTCGAGTCATGCGTTACATCAGTACCCGCGGCCAGGCGCCCGCGCTGAATTTCGAAGAAGTGCTGCTGGCGGGTCTCGCCAGCGATGGCGGTCTCTATGTGCCGGAGAACCTGCCACGCTTTTCCCTGGAGGAGATCGCCTCCTGGGCCGGTCTGCCCTACCACGAGCTGGCCTTCCGGGTGATGAAGCCCTTCGTCGCCGGCTCCATCGCCGATGCCGAATTCAAGGCCATCCTGGAAGAGACCTACGCCGGTTTCGCCCATAGCTCGATCGCGCCGCTGCGCCAGCTGGACGCCAACGAATGGGTGCTGGAGCTGTTCCACGGCCCGACCCTGGCCTTCAAGGACTTCGCCCTGCAACTGCTGGGGCGGCTGCTCGACCATGTGCTGGCCAAGCGCGGCGAGCGCGTGGTGATCATGGGCGCCACCTCCGGCGACACCGGCTCGGCGGCCATCGAAGGCTGCAAGCGCTGCGAGAACGTGGACATCTTCATCCTCCATCCGCACCAGCGGGTGTCGGAAGTGCAGCGCCGGCAGATGACCACGCTGCTGGGCGACAACATCCACAACATCGCCATCGAAGGCAACTTCGACGACTGCCAGGAGATGGTCAAGGCCAGCTTCGCCGACCAGGGTTTCCTCAAGGGCACCCCGCTGGTGGCGGTCAACTCGATCAACTGGGCGCGGATCATGGCCCAGATCGTCTACTACTTCCACGCGGCCCTGCAGCTGGGCGCCCCGGCGCGCTCCATCGCCTTCTCGGTACCCACCGGCAACTTCGGCGACATCTTCGCCGGCTACCTGGCCCGCAACATGGGTCTGCCGGTGAGCCAGCTGGTGGTGGCCACCAACCGCAACGACATCCTGCACCGCTTCATGTCGGGCAACCGCTACGACAAGCAGCAGCTGGAAGCCACGCTGTCGCCGTCCATGGACATCATGGTCTCGTCCAATTTCGAGCGCCTGCTGTTCGACCTGCACGGTCGCGACGGCCTGGCCCTGGCCGAGCTGATGGCGAATTTCCGCAGCAGCGGCACCCTGACGGTGGCCGACGATCGCTGGACCGAAGCGCGCAAGCTGTTCGATTCCCTCGCCGTGAGCGATGAAGAGACCTGCGCCACCATCGCCGAGGTGTATGCCGCCACCGGCGAGGTGCTGGATCCGCACACCGCCATCGGCGTCCGCGCCGCTCGCGAATGCCGACGCAGCCTGGCCACGCCCATGGTGGTGCTGGGCACCGCCCACCCGGTCAAATTCCCCGAGGCGGTGGAAAAGGCCGGCATCGGCGCGACCCTCAGCCTGCCGAACCACCTGGCCGACCTGCTGCAGAGGGAAGAGCGTTGCACCGTGCTGCCCAACGACCTGGCCGCCGTCCAGGCCTTCGTCAGCCGCCACGGCAAGCGTGGGCAGCCGCTGTAGATTTTTAGCCCTTTAGATCGCGGTTATCGCGGCCATGGGCCGCTCCTACGGGAAGTCTGAGCACCTGTAGGAGCGGTCGCTACGGCGCACCGGCATGGCCGCGATACATCCTACCTCCGCTCCACCGATCCCCTGACGCTCCTCTGATCCCGAGCCCCCTGCCTTTTCCGGTACAATGCCCGGCTTTCCCTGCCGGTGACCCGCCATGGCTCTGCAAGCCACGCCCTACAAAGTCGAACTCAACCTCACCGACCTGGATCGCGGGGTCTACGAGAATCTGCGCCTGACCGTGGCGCGGCATCCCTCCGAGACCGAGGAGCGCATGGCGGTGCGGTTGCTGGCCTATGTGCTCTGGTACAACGAGCAGCTGGCCTTCGGCCGCGGCCTGTCCGACGTCGACGAGCCGGCGCTGTGGGAAAAGAGCCTCGATGGCCGGGTGCTGCACTGGATCGAAGTCGGCCAGCCCGATGCTGAGCGCCTGACCTGGTGCAGCCGCCGCACCGAGCGCACCAGTCTGCTGGCCTATGGCAACCTGCGCGTCTGGCAGACCAAGGTGGTGGACGCGGTCAGGACGCTGAAGAATCTGCACATCGCCGCGGTGCCTGCCGAGCCCCTGGCCGAGCTGGCCCGCGACCTGCCACGCAGCATTTCCTGGCAGGTGATGATCAGCGAAGGCACCCTGTTCGTCACCGACGACCGCGGTCAGCACGAATTGCAGCTGGAATGGCTGCTGGGCGAACGTTGATGCGCCTGGAGCCCCGTCCGCTGCCGGCGGTGCTGCCCGACCTGGGCGATCTGCCGCCGCTGCTCACCCGGCTCTATGCCGCGCGCGGCGTGACCTTGCCGGAAGAACTCGACAAGGGTCTGGCGCGGCTGGTGCCCTATCACCAGCTCAAGGGCATCGAGGCCGCGGTGGAGCTGCTGGCGCGGGCCCTGGAAGAGCGTCGGCGCATCCTCATCGTCGGCGACTTCGACGCCGATGGCGCCACCGCCAGTGCCGTGGGCGTGCTGGCGCTGCGGCGTCTGGGTGCGGCCTGGGTCGACTACCTGGTGCCCAATCGCTTCGAATACGGCTACGGCCTGACGCCCGAGATCGTCGCCGTGGCCCTGCAGCGCGAACCCGAGGTGCTGCTCACCGTCGACAACGGCATCTCCAGCCTGGACGGCGTGGCCGCGGCCAAGGCCGCCGGGCTGCAGGTGGTCATCACCGATCACCACCTGCCGGGCGCCGAATTGCCCGCCGCCGACGCCATCGTCAATCCCAACCAGCCGGCCTGCGCCTTTCCCAGCAAGTGCATTGCCGGGGTCGGGGTGATCTTCTATGTGATGCTGGCCCTGCGCAGTCGCCTGCGCGAGAACGGCTGGTTCGCGCGTCAGGGCCTGGCCGAGCCCAATCTGGCCGAGTTGCTGGATCTGGTCGCCCTCGGCAGCGTCGCCGACGTGGTGCCGCTGGATGCCAACAACCGCATCCTGGTGCACCAGGGGCTGATGCGTATCCGCGCCGGCCGCGCACGGCCGGGACTCAAGGCGCTGCTGGAAGTGGCCGGGCGCCAGCCGGGCAAGGTGGCCTCCAGCGACCTCGGATTCATTCTCGGCCCGCGGCTCAATGCCGCCGGCCGGCTGGACGACATGTCCATCGGCATCGAGCTGCTGCTCTGCGAAGACCCGCAGCTGGCGCAGGAATACGCCCAGCAGCTGGACGACTTCAACAAGGATCGCAAGAGCATCGAGCAGGGCATGCAGCGCGAGGCGCTCAAGCAGCTCAAGGAGCTGCCGGAAGACAATCTGCCCTTCGGTCTCTGCCTGTTCGATCCGGAGTGGCACCAGGGCGTGATCGGCATCCTCGCCTCGCGCCTCAAGGAGAAGTATCACCGCCCGGCGCTGGCCTTTGCCGACGACGGCAGTGGCAACGGCATGCTCAAGGGCTCGGCGCGCTCGGTGCCCGGGCTGCACATCCGCGATGCCCTGGACGCCGTGGCGACCCGGCATCCGGGACTGATCACCAAGTTCGGCGGTCACGCCATGGCCGCCGGCCTCAGCCTGCCCCAGGCGCACTACGAGACCTTTGCCGCGGCCTTCGACGCCGAGGTGCGCCGCCATCTGCAGGCCGACGACCTCAGTGGTCGCCTGCAGACCGATGGTTGCCTGGCTCCCACCGAGTTCCAGCTCGGCCTGGCCCAGGCCCTGCGCCAGGCCGGTCCTTGGGGGCAGCAGTTTCCCGAACCGCTGTTCCACGGCACCTTCGAGATCCTCTCCCAGCGCCTGCTCAAGGAGCGGCATCTCAAGCTGACCCTGCGCAGCGAGCAGGGCGGACCGGAGCTGGACGGCATCGCCTTCAACATCGATCGCGACACCTGGCCCGATCCCAACATCCGCTGGGCCGAGCTGGCCTATCGGCTGGACGTGAACGAATTCCGCGGCAACGAGAGTGTGCAGTTGCTGGTGGTGCACCTGGCACCTCGTTAGTCGGAATAGCGACCTATTCTGTTCGGGAACACTCCAATGCCGTGAATCCCGAGAAGACGAGGTCCGCCATGAGTCTCCTGTTCCAGCCCCTGACCTTGCGTCAGCTGACCCTGCCCAATCGCGTGGTGGTCTCCCCGATGTGCCAGTACTCCAGCGAAGACGGTTTCGCCAACGACTGGCACCTAGTCCACTTGGGCAGTCGCGCCACCGGTGGTGCCGGCCTGGTGATCTTCGAGGCCACCGCGGTCACCCCCGACGGGCGCATCACGCCCCAGGACCTGGGGTTGTGGAAGGACGAGCAGATCGAGCCCCTGCGGCGCATCACCCAGTTCATTGAGGGGCAGGGCAGTGTGGCCGGTATCCAGCTGGCCCACGCCGGGCGCAAGGCCAGCACCTGGCAACCCTGGCTCGGCAAGCACGGCAGCGTGCCCATCGCCGAAGGCGGCTGGGTGCCGGTGGCGCCCTCGGCCATCGCCTTCGATCCCCAGCACACCCGGCCCACGGCGGTGGATCGCGACGACATCGCCAGCATCCGCCGGGCCTTCGTGGACACCGCCGAGCGCGCCCTGGCGGCCGGCTTCAAGGTGGCCGAGATCCATGCCGCCCACGGCTATCTGCTGCACCAGTTCCTCTCGCCGCTCTCCAACCGTCGCGAAGACGACTACGGCGGCAATTTCGAGAATCGCATCCGCCTGCTGCTGGAGGTGACCGCCGACGTGCGCGCGGTCTGGCCGGAGGAGTTGCCGCTGTTCGTGCGGGTCTCGGCCACCGACTGGGTGGAAGACGGCTGGGACGTCGACGAGACGGTGGAACTGGCGCGCCGGCTCAAGACCCTGGGCGTCGACCTGATCGATGTCTCTTCCGGCGGCACCGCGGCCCAGGCCGACATTCCCACCGGCCCCGGTTACCAGACCCAGTTCGCCGAGCGGGTGCGCAAGGAAGCCGGAATTCCCAGTGGCGCGGTGGGCATGATCACCGATGCGGCCCAGGCCGAGCACGTGCTGCGCACCCGTCAGGCCGATCTGGTGCTGCTGGCCCGTGAGCTGCTGCGCGATCCCTATTGGCCGCTGAATGCCGCCGAAGCCTTGCGCGAGAAGGTCTCCTGGCCGCCGCAGTATGTCCGCGCCGCGCACCGGGATACGCCGCTGCGCAAGCCGTTCGGGGTGGAATAGGGGAGCAACGGAGCCATCCGCCCGGATGGCTCCCGGGTCAGGGCTTGACCGGGCGCAGCATGGCTTCCAGGGCGTCGCTGTCGTAGTAGTCGCCCAGGTACCAGATGCGACCGTCGCGGATCTTCATGATGCTGGCGCCGCGAATCTTCACCGGCTGCTTGCCGGTGGCGGTGGTGCGGTTGCCGGTCAGTTCCCATTCGAAGGCGATGCTGCGCGGGCCGATGACCGGCTTGTGCACCATCTTCACCTGCAGATCCGGTACCGCCTTGAGGGTGACCTTGACGATCCTGTCGCGGGCCTGGGTGCGGCTGGTCTCGGTGGTGGCGGCGCCACTGTCGAAATACTGCACCTTGGGATCGAGCAGGGCGCTGGCGGCCTCGGCGTCGTGATCGTTCCAGGCATCGAGATAGCGATTGGCGATGAGGCGGGCATCCTCGGCGGCGGCCTGGACCTGGCCGGCGGTAAGGGCGACCGAAAGCGCGAACAGCACAGCCAGACGCGAGCGCATGGGGTGTCTCCGGCAACTGCAGGGGGGGAGGCGCAAGAGTAGCGCCGTGGGCGGCCCGCGGTCAGCAATATTTTGTAGCGGCTGGCCGCTGGCGACGGTGTTCCCGGCAACATCCGGTAAGCAGGTGCCGGGAGCCGGACGGTGCGGACGGCGGTCCCAAGAGGCTGAATCCCGACTCTGTGGAGGTCATCCATGAACACCCGCGGTTTGCTCGATCAATTGCTCAAGGCGGGCCAGCAGGCCCTGGCCAAGAAGACCGGCCACGCGGCCCCACGACCCGGTACCCCGTCTTCCGGCAAGGATCCCCTCGGCGGTCTGCTCTCCGGACTGGGCAACAGCGGCCTGGCCGCGGGAGCCCTGACCGCCCTGCTGGGCAGCAAGCGCGGGCGTGCCATGGGGGGCAGGGCGGTCGGTTATGGCGGTCTGGCGGCGCTCGGCATGGTGGCCTACAAGGCCTATCAGTCCTGGCAGGCCAACCAGGCCCAGGGCGCGGCGGCCGCCGAGCCCCGCACCGTGGATCGGGTACCGGAGCACGAAGCCGAGGCCCACGGCCGGGCGGTGCTGATCGCCCTGATCGCGGCGGCCAAGGCCGATGGCCATGTCGATGACCAGGAACGTCAGGCCATCGAAGCCGAGATGGCCAAGCTGGACAACGATCCCGAACTGCGCAGCTGGCTGCAGCGCGAACTGGAACAGCCGCTCGACCCGGCCAAGGTCGCCGCTGCGGCGGAAACCCCCGAAATGGCGGCCGAGATGTACCTGGCCAGCCTGATGCTGATCGACGATCAGCAATACATGGAAAAGGCCTATCTGGACGAGTTGGCGCGCCAGTTGCGACTGGAGCCCGGCCTGCGCGCCGAACTGGAGCGCGAGGCCGCAGCGGTCTGACGGCTAGGCGAGGGCACGTTCCTCGCCCAGCAGGACGCTCCGCTCCGCTGCGCAGAGGTGCAGCAGGAAATCCCAGACCACGCGCAGGCGCGCGGAGCGGTGCAGTTCGCGGTGGGTGGAAATCCAGTACTCCCGGGTAAAGGAGCGCTCCGGGAGCACGCCTTCCAGGGGCGTGCCTTGACCCACCAGGTAGCAGGGCAACACCGCGATGCCGATGCCGGCACAGGCGGCTTCGCGCTGGGCGATGACGCTGGTGCTGCGAAAGACGATGCGCGGCTCGGGGCAGAGTCCCTGGATAAATTGCAGTTCGCGGGTGTACAGCAGGTCGTCGACGTAGCCGATGAAGGTCTGCTCGCCGAGGTCGGCTTCGGCCCCCAGGGGCGGCGCCCGATCCAGGTAGGTGCGACTGGCGTAGAACCTCAGGCGATAGGGCGTCAGCCGCCGGCCGATCAGGCCTTCGGCGGTGGGCCTTTCCAGGGTGATGGCGATGTCCGCCTCGCGGTTGGTGACGCTGACGAAGCGCGGCACCGAGACCAGTTCCACTTCCAGGCCCGCATAGTCGCGCAGCAGCGCTCCCAGGCGCTGGGCGAGAAAGCCGGTGCCCAGGCCTTCGGTCACCCCGACCCGCACCTGGCCCAGCGGATTGAGTCTCTGGGTCACTGCCTCCTGGGCCAGCAACGCGGCTTCTTCCATTGCCTGGGCGTGCGCCAGCAGGGCCTGACCAGCCGGGGTGAGTTGATAACCGCTGGCCTGTTGCACCAGTAGCTGGCTGCCCAGGGCGCGCTCCAGGGCCTCCAGGTGGCGGGCGACGGTGGCATGACTGACGCCCAGGCTACGGGCGGCGGTCAGCAGGCGGCCATGGCGCTGGATCTCCAGAAAAACCCGCAGATCGTTCCAGTCGAACATCCCGTCTCCCTCGTCTAGGTCTGTCTGCGCGGTCGCTTGCGGGGCGCTGTTCAGAAATGCACAGCCGGTGCCCGTTTTCTGCGACTGTTGTTCGCGGATGACGACACTAGGATAGGGACCACAACAACAAAAAAGCGAGGGAACGTCATGCCCGGTCCTGCTGCGGAATATGACTTCATCATCGTCGGCGCCGGTCCGGCCGGCTGCCTGCTGGCCAATCGACTGTCCGCCGATCCGGCCTATCGCGTGCTGCTGCTGGAAGCCGGCGGGCGCGACAACCATCCCTGGATCCACATTCCCGTCGGCTATCTGTTCTGCATCGGCAATCCGCGCACCGACTGGTGCTTCAAGACCGAGATGGAAGCGGGCCTGGGGGGCCGCGCGCTCAACTATCCACGCGGGCGGGTGCTGGGTGGCTGCTCGTCCATCAACGGCATGATCTACATGCGTGGCCAGGCCCGCGACTACGACGGCTGGGCCGCCGCCGGCAATCCCGGCTGGGGCTGGCAGGACGTGCTGCCGCTGTTCAAGCGCATGGAGGATCACTGCGACGGCAATTCAGAGTTTCATGGCGCCGGGGGCGAATGGCGGGTCGAGCGGCAGCGCCTGCACTGGACGCTGCTCGACGCCTTTCGCGCCGCCGCCGGCGAAACCGGCATCGCGCCGGTGGAGGACTTCAACACCGGTGACAACGAAGGCTGCGGCTACTTCCAGGTCAATCAGCGCAACGGTGTGCGCTGGAATGCCGCCAAGGCCTTTCTCAAGCCCGTCCGCCAGCGCGCCAATCTCGAGGTGCTGACCGGCGTCCAGGTCGAGCGGGTGCTGCTGGAGGAGGGCAGGGCACGGGCGGTGCTGGCGCGCCTGCCGGGCCAGGCCGAGCCCCAGCGCCTGGTGGCACGGCGGGAGATCGTGCTCTGCGCCGGCGCCATCGGCTCGCCGACCCTGTTGCAGCGCTCCGGCATAGGGCCGCGCGGTCTGCTCGAAGGCCTGGGCATCGGCGTCCGGCACCGCCTGGAAGGGGTGGGCGGCAATCTGCAGGATCACCTGCAACTGCGGCTGATCTACCGGGTGCACGGCGTGCCGACCCTCAACGCCCTGGCCGGCAGCCTCTGGGGCAAGCTGGGGATGGGCCTGGAATACCTCTGGAAACGCAGTGGTCCCCTGGCCATGGCGCCGAGTCAGCTGGGCGCCTTCGCCCGCTCCGATCCCGGGCAGCCCTCGGCCAATCTGCAGTATCACGTGCAGCCGCTGTCGCTGGAGCGCTTCGGCGAGCCGCTGCACGGCTTTCCCGCCTTTACCGCCTCGGTGTGCAACCTGCGTCCGGCCAGTCGCGGCCAGGTGGCCATCCGCAGCGCCGACCCGCTGGCCGCGCCGCTGATCCAGCCGCGCTACCTCAGCGCGCCGGAGGATCTCAAGGTGGCCGCCGACGCCATCCGCCTGACCCGGCGCATCGTCGCCGCTCCGGCCCTGGCCGCCTATCGACCCGAGGAATACCTGCCAGGACCGGCCTACCAGAGTGAGGAGGAATTGCAGCAGGCGGCCGGCGCCATAGGCACCACCATCTTCCATCCATCCGGCACCTGCCGCATGGGCCAGGACGCCGACGCCGTGGTCGATGCGCGCCTGCGGGTGCATGGCATTCCCGGGCTGCGGGTGGCCGATGCCTCCATCATGCCGACCCTGGTCTCGGGCAACAGCTGCTCGCCAACGCTGATGATCGCCGAGCAGGCGGCCAGCTTCATGCTGGCCGAGGCGCGCGAGCAGGGCAAGCACGAGCTGCCCGCCGCGGTGGCCCGGGCCAGCGCGGTCTCGGCGGCCTAGCGGCGTCTCTCCGCTTTCACCGACGGCGGGGCCTCCTGCCGTTTCCACCGTAGTAGCTGTCGCCCATAACAACAATCAGCCCGGCGATCCCGGGTCAGGAGAACGTGCGATGTCCGACTATGCCCAACCCCGGGTCCAACCCAGCGCGGCCAGCAGTCGCCGCGAAGAACGCAAGGTGATCTTCGCCTCGTCCCTGGGAACCGTCTTCGAGTGGTACGACTTCTTTCTCTATGGCGCCCTGGCGGCGGTGATCAGCAAGCAGTTCTTCGCCGGCGTCAACGACACCACCGCCTTCATCTTCGCCCTGCTGGCCTTTGCCGCCGGCTTCGTGGTGCGGCCCTTCGGCGCCCTGGTGTTCGGGCGCCTGGGCGACATGGTCGGCCGCAAGTACACCTTTCTCGCCACCATCATCCTCATGGGCATCGCCACCTTCGGCGTCGGCCTGCTGCCCACCTACGCCAGCATCGGCGTGGCCGCACCCATCATCCTGGTGGTGCTGCGCCTGCTGCAGGGCCTGGCCCTGGGCGGCGAATACGGCGGCGCCGCCACCTACATCGCCGAGCACGCGCCGCCCGGCAAGCGCGGCGCCCATACCAGCTGGCTGCAATCCACCGCGACCCTGGGGCTGTTGCTGTCGCTGGTGGTGATCCTGGTCTGCCGGTACCTGACCGGAGACCAGTTCGAGGTCTGGGGCTGGCGCCTGCCGTTCCTGCTGTCGATCTTCCTGCTGGCCATTTCCACCTGGATCCGCATGTCGATGCACGAATCGCCCGCCTTCGTGCGCATGAAGGCCGAAGGCAAGCAGAGCAAGGCGCCGATCCGCGATTCCTTCACCAACTGGAGCAATCTCAAGGTGGTGCTGATCGCGCTGTTCAGCATCAACGGCGGCCAGGCGGTGACCTTCTACCTGTCGCAGTTCTATGTGATGTTCTTTCTCACCCAGACCCTCAAGCTGGATCCGGTGCTGGCCAACAACCTGCTGATCATCAGCGTCATCCTCGGGGCCCCCTTCTTCGTCATCGCCGGCTGGCTGTCGGACAAGGTCGGGCGCAAGCCGATCCTGATGCTCGGCCTGCTGCTGGCCACGGTGCTCTACTTCCCGCTGTTCAAGGCCCTGACCCACTACGCCAATCCGCAGATCTACCAGGCCAGCCAGCAGGCGCCCATCGTGGTGACCGCCGACCCGGCCACCTGCACCTTCCAGTTCGATCCGGTGGGCAAGGCGCGTTTCGACAGTCCCTGCGACCGGGTCAAGACACTGCTGGCCAAGAGCGGTCTGCCCTACCGCAGCGTGGCCGCGGCGCCCGGCGATGCGGTGCAGGTCAGCGTCGGCGACAAGCTCATCGTCGGCTTCGACGAACCGGCCCTGCGCGCCGCGGTGCAGGCCGCCGGCTATCCGGCCAAGGCCGACTCGGCCCAGGTCAACAAGCCGATGGTGGTGGCGGTGATCTTCGCCCTGATCCTGATCGCCACCCTCTGCTACGGACCGCTGGCGGCGCTGATGGTGGAGCTGTTCCCCACGCGCATCCGCTACACCTCCATGTCGCTGCCGTACCACATCGGCAACGGCTGGTTCGGCGGCTTCCTGCCCACGGTGTCCTTCGCCCTGGTGGTCTATACCGGCGACATCTTCTACGGCCTCTGGTACCCGGTGCTGATCACCGGCGTCAGCCTGGTGGTGGGACTGCTGTGCCTGCCGGAAACCCGCCATCGCGATCTCGACGCCGATTGAGGCGCGTGCGGGCGGCGCTGCCCGCCGCCCGCTGAGTTTCGCCGCCGATTGGGTTATACTCGCGAGCTTTTCCACAGCTTTTCTCGCGAGTGTTTCCCCCATGGAAATCAACCCGATCGTCACCAGCATCAAGGACCTCACCAGCCGTACCCAGACCATTCGGGGGTATCTTTGACTACGATCTGAAAAAGGATCGTCTGGTCGAAGTCGAGCGCGAGCTCGAGGATCCCGCTGTCTGGAACAAGCCCGAATACGCCCAGAATCTCGGCCGCGAGCGCGCCCAGCTGGCCCAGGTGGTCGGGACCCTGGACGAGCTGACCGGTGGCCTGGCCGATGCCAGCGACCTGCTGGAGATGGCCGCCGAAGAGGAGGACCAGGGCGCGGTCGATGACGTGGCGACCGAGGTGGAGCGCCTGCGCGGCATCCTCGAGAAGCTGGAATTCCGCCGCATGTTCAGCGGCGAGATGGACCCCAACAACTGCTACCTGGACATCCAGGCCGGCTCCGGCGGCACCGAGGCCCAGGACTGGGCCAACATGCTGCTGCGCATGTACCTGCGCTGGGCCGACCAGCACGGTTTCAGCGCCGAGATCGTCGAGTTGTCGGAAGGCGAGGTCGCCGGCATCAAGGGCGCCACGGTGCACATCAAGGGCGAATACGCCTTCGGCTGGCTGCGCACCGAAATCGGCGTGCACCGCCTGGTGCGCAAGAGTCCCTTCGACTCGGGCAACCGTCGCCACACCTCCTTCACCGCGGTGTTCGTCTCGCCCGAGATCGACGACAACATCGACATCGAGATCAACCCGTCCGATCTGCGCATCGACACCTACCGCTCCTCGGGTGCGGGTGGTCAGCACGTGAACACCACCGACTCCGCGGTGCGGATCACCCACGTGCCCACCAACACCGTGGTGGCCTGCCAGAACGAGCGTTCCCAGCACGCCAACAAGGACACCGCCATGAAGATGCTGCGGGCCAAGTTGTACGAGCTGGAGATGCAGAAGCGCACCGCCGCCTCCCAGGCGCTGGAGGACTCCAAGTCCGATATCGGCTGGGGCCACCAGATCCGCTCCTATGTGCTCGACGCCTCGCGGATCAAGGATCTGCGCACCGGCGTGGAACGCAGCGACTGCGACAAGGTGCTCGACGGCGATCTGGACGAATACCTCGAAGCCAGCCTCAAGCAGGGCATCTAACCAATCTATCTCTGTAGGAGCGGCCCATGGCCGCGATCCTGCTAGTTATCGCGGCCATGGGCCGCTCCTACGGCAAGCACTCCCCAGGTAAACAGCAGACATGAGCGAACAACCCCTAGACCCCCAAGCCCAGGAACAGGAAGACAACAAGCTGATCGCCCAGCGCAAGGAAAAGCTCTCCGCGCTGCGTGCCCAGCAGGCCATTCCCTTCCCCAACGACTTCCGCCGCGACAGCCTGGCCGGTGATCTGCAGCAGCAGTACGCCGACAAGACCAAGGAAGAGCTGGAAGCCGCGGGCATCAAGGTCAAGGTGGCCGGCCGCATCATGCTCAACCGCGGCGCCTTCATGGTGCTGCAGGACACCAGCGGGCGCATCCAAGTCTACGTCGACCGCAAGACCCTGCCGGCCGAGACCCTGGAAGCGGTCAAGACCTGGGACCTGGGCGACATCATCGCTACCGAAGGCACCCTGGCCCGCTCCGGCAAAGGCGATCTCTACGTCAACATGAGCGACGTGCGACTGCTGACCAAGTCGCTGCGACCGCTGCCCGACAAGCACCACGGCCTGACCGACACCGAGCTGCGCTATCGCCAGCGCTATGTCGACCTGATCGTCAACGAAGAGGTGCGCCAGACCTTCCGCGTACGCTCCCAGGTCATCGCCCACATCCGCCGCTTCCTCATGGAGCGGGGCTTCCTCGAAGTGGAAACCCCCATGCTGCAGACCATTCCCGGCGGTGCGGCGGCCAAGCCCTTCGAGACGCACCACAACGCCCTGGACATGGCCATGTTCCTGCGCATCGCGCCGGAGCTGTACCTCAAGCGCCTGGTGGTCGGTGGCTTCGAGAAGGTCTTCGAGATCAACCGCAACTTCCGTAACGAAGGCGTCTCGACCCGGCACAACCCCGAGTTCACCATGCTCGAGTTCTACCAGGCCTACGCCGACTACCGCGACAACATGGACCTCACCGAGGAACTGTTCCGCGAACTGGCCATGGCCGTGCTCGGCACCACCGATGTGCCCTATGGCGAAAAGGTCTTCCACTTCGGCGAGCCCTTCGTGCGCCTGTCGGTGTACGACTCCATCCTCAAGTACAACCCGGACATCACCGCGGAAGACCTGCAGGACGTCGAGAAGGCCCGCGCCATCGCCAAGAAGGCTGGCGCCAAGGTGCTCGGCCACGAAGGCCTGGGCAAGCTGCAGGTGATGATTTTCGAGGAGCTGGTGGAGAGCAAGCTGGAGCAGCCGCACTTCATCACCGAGTACCCCTTCGAGGTCTCGCCACTGGCGCGCCGCAACGACGACAATCCCAGCGTCACCGACCGCTTCGAGCTGTTCATCGGCGGCCGCGAGATCGCCAACGCCTACTCCGAGCTCAACGACGCCGAAGACCAGGCCGAGCGTTTCATGCTGCAGGTCCAGGAAAAGGACGCCGGTGACGACGAGGCCATGCACTACGACGCCGACTTCATCAACGCCTTGGAATACGGCATGCCGCCCACTGCCGGCGAAGGCATCGGCATCGACCGCCTGGTGATGCTGCTGACCAACTCGCCGTCGATCCGCGACGTCATCCTCTTCCCGCACATGCGTCCGCAATAAAAGTGGCGTCCCGTCCGGGGCGTCGCTTCGGTGCCTGCCGACCGGGGCTCTGTCATCAAAGGTTCATTCGGACCTGCTAACAGAGCCCTGATGTCGCGTTCCCTCCGCAGGTAGCCATGACCAATACGCTGATCCCCCTGCATCCGGCCGCCGAACGGCTGGGGCTGCTATACGCCTATCATTTCACCTCCGGCCAGCCGGGCCGGGCCCTGACCATGGCGCCGGAAGATCCCTGGGAGGCGGAAGAGGGCGGATTTCGCTGGCTGCACTTCAACCTGGCCCACGCCGCCGCCGAACGCTGGATGCGCGAGCACCTGGGGCTGCCCGAGGAATTCTTCGAATCCCTGCATGCCGGTTCCCACTCGACCCGCCTGGAACCGGCCGACGACACCCTGCTCGGGGTGGTGAACGACGTGACCCTCGCCTACGGCCAGGTGTCGGTGGACGTCGCCACCCTCTGGGCCTGCGCCCGCCCGGGGCTGCTGGTGACCGCCCGGGCCCAGCCACTGCGTTCGGTGGATCGCCTGCGCCACGCGGTACGCCGCGGCGAGGGCTTCGGCTCGACCCTGGAACTGCTGGTGCATCTCCTGCGCGACCAGGCCGACGTACTGACCGGCATCATCCGCGACACCACGGTCAAGGTGGATGCCATCGAGGATCGCCTGCTGTCCCAGCGGCTGTCCGCCAGTCGCGCCGAACTGGGCAGCCTGAGACGCGCCCTGGTCCGGCTGCAACGGCTGCTGGCCCTGGAGCCGGGTTCCCTGCTGCGGCTGCTCAACCGGCCGCCGGCCTGGCTGCGCCGCGACGACATCCAGACCCTGCGGGAGGCCACCGAGGAATTCGACCGGGTGCTGGACGACCTCGCCGCCCTGGTGGAGCGGCTCAAGCTGTTGCAGGAAGAGATCGCCGCCGCCTCCGCCGAGCAGACCAACCGCACCCTGTTCACCCTGACCCTGGTCACGGTGCTGGCCCTGCCGATCAACATCATCGCCGGCTTCTTCGGCATGAACGTCGGCGGTATCCCGCTGGCCGATTCGCCCCATGGTTTCTGGATCCTGGTGGCGCTGGTGGCGACCTTCACGGTGCTGGCCGGCACCCTGGCCTTTCGCAAGCGAGGCGACTGACCGGCTGCGTGCAACCCCTGGGGGCGCTCCGCGGTCTCTAGGAGAACCGTTACTGGAGACCGCAATGGACTTCAAGGACTACTACGAGGTGCTCGGCGTCGCTCCCGACGTCGACGACAAGACCCTCAAGACCGCCTATCGCAAGCTGGCGCGCAAGTACCACCCCGATGTGAGCAAGGAGGCCGATGCCGAGGCCCGCTTCAAGGAGGTGGCCGAGGCCTATGACGTCCTGCGCGATCCGCACAAGCGCGCCGAGTACGACCAGGTACGCCTCTACCAGCAGCAGGGCGAGCGCTTCCAAGTACCGCCGGACTGGCAGCCGGGTTCAGGCGATGACTACAGCGATCCCCATGCCGGCTTCGGCGCGGACTACTCCGACTTCTTCGAATCCCTGTTCGGTGCTGCCGGGCGTTCCCAGCACGGTGGCTTCGCCCGCCGTGGCCGCGATGTCGAGCTGGAGCTGCCGCTGTTTCTCGAAGAGAGCCAGGCGGGCAGCACCAAGCCACTGAGCTTTACGCTGCCGCAGCGCGACGAGCTGGGCCGCCGCGTCGGCGAGACCACCAAGACCCTCAACGTCAAGATTCCCGCCGGCAGCACCGACGGCGAACGTATCCGCCTGAAAGGCCAGGGCGAGCCGGGCGTCGGCGGCGCGGAGGCGGGGGATCTCTATCTGGTCATCCGCCTGGTGCCCCATCCGCTGTTCGACGTGGACGGCCAGGATCTGGTGGTCAGCGTACCGCTCGCCCCCTGGGAAGCTGCGTTGGGCGCCAAGGTGCAGGTGCCGACGCTTGATGGACAGATCATGCTCAGTATCCCGCCCGGCAGCCAGAACGGTGCGCGGCTGCGGGTGCGCGGCAAGGGCCTGGTCGGCAAGGCGGGGCAGGGCGATCTGCATGCCCTGCTCAAGGTGGTGATGCCGCCCAGGGGCGATGAAGAAACCCAGGCGCTGTGGCGCCAACTGGCCGAGCGGGCGGCCTTCGATCCCCGCCGCGACTGGAGGAAAGTCTGATGAGCAGTCTGATCGTCCTGCAGGAATTCTGCGTGCTCTGCGAGGTGAGCGAGCCGGTGGTGGTGGAGATCGTCGAGCACGGCATCCTGGCACCCCAGCGGGGCAAGCGCCCGGCCGAGTGGCACTTCGATACCAGCGCCCTGCATCGCGCCCGCCGCGCCGTGCGCCTGAGGCACGAGCTGGAACTGGACTGGTCCGCCACCGCCCTGGCCCTGCACCTGCTGGATGAGGTGGAAGAACTACGCCGCGAAAACCAGCGTCTGCGCCAGCGCCTGGCGCGCTTCGCTGGCGAACTGCGAGACGTGGGAGCCGATTCGTAGGGTGGAAAACCGCGCAGCGTTTTCCACGCGCGTCGCCTATTCGCAGGGCACTGGAAAAGGCTGCGCCGTTTTCCACGCTACGGGCTGCAATAGGTTGGGCTTCGCTGTGCTCAACCCAAACTATGGAACGTCCATCTGCACCGGATATCCCCCTTTCCCTCCGGGAGAGAGCTGGGGTGAGGGAAGCCAGGTAGCGCCGGTAATGACCTCGATGTTGTAGGGTGGAAAACCGCGCAGCGTTTTCCACGCGCCTTGCCCATACGCAGGACAGTGGAAAAGGCTGTGCCGTTTTCCACGCTACGGGCTGCAATAGGTTGGGCTTCGCTGCGCTCAACCCAACCTACGGAATGTCCATCCGCACCGGATATCCCCCTCTCCCTCCGGGAGAGGGTTGGGGTGAGGGAAGCCAGGTAGCGCCGGTAATGGCCGCGATGTTGTAGGGTGGAAAACCGCGCAGCGTTTTCCACGCGCCTTGCCCATACGCAGGACAGTGGAAAAGGCTGTGCCGTTTTCCACGCTACACCAGGAGTCCCACAGCCATGCCCAGCCATATCCTCGATCATCGCATTCTCGGTGAATCCCTGCAGGCGGTGGAAATCGGCCTTGATCCGGGCGAGACGGTGATCGCCGAAGCCGGCGCCATGACCTACATGGAGGCCGACATAGCTTTCACCGCGCGCATGGGCGATGGTTCCGCCGGCCTGCTCGGCAAGCTCTGGGGCGCCGGCAAGCGCATGCTCGGCGGCGAGTCGCTGTTCATGACCCATTTCACCAACGAAGGCCGCGAGAAGCGCCACGTCGCCTTTGCCGCGCCCTATCCCGGGCAGGTGGTACCCCTGGACCTCGCCGCCCTGGGCGGCACCCTGTTCTGCCAGCGCGATTCCTTTCTCTGCGCGGCCAAGGGCACCCGCATCGGCGTGGCTTTCACCCGCCGTCTGGGCGCCGGTTTCTTCGGCGGCGAAGGCTTCATCCTGCAGCGGCTGGAGGGCGATGGCATGGCCTTCGTGCATGCCGGCGGCACGGTGATCCGCAAGGAACTGAGGGGCGAGACCCTGCGCCTGGACACCGGTTGTCTGGTGGGTTTCACCAGCGGCATCGACTACAACATCAAGCTGGCAGGTGGCCTGCGCAGCATGCTGTTCGGCGGTGAAGGCCTGGTGCTGGCAACCCTGAGCGGCCACGGCACGGTGTGGATCCAGACCTTGCCCTTTTCCCGGCTAGCGGGCCGGGTCCAGGCCGCGGCCGGCGGCGGCGTCGGTGAACGCCGCGCCGGTGGCGACTGATCTCCCGCCGACCCTAGGCCCGCTGCAGGGCGCTCTGGGGCGCCATGCGCTCCAGCCAGTCACGCCAGCGTACCCGGCTGTCGTGGACCAGCCAGCCGTCCTGGCGGGCGAAGCTTTCCGACAGCCAGAGGCCGCGGGTCGATACCGGCAGGCGCTGGCCGGCGGACAGGGTATAGAGCTCGCCGGTGGGTTTGCCGTCGTCCAGGGCGACCAGATAGAGATCCGGGCGTTGCCGGGCCAGACGCGCCAGCAACTGGCCGTTCTCGATCTTCTCGTCGACGTGGAACAGACTCGGCGCCTTGCACTCCTTGGGCAGCTCCAGCAGCAGGTCATAGACCAGTTGCAGCGAGGCGGTGGGGGTGTGCACATAGGCGCGTGGGCGTTCCAGCAGCGCCAGACTGCCGCAGCGTACCGGCCGCGCCGCGCCCGAACGTGGGGTCAGGCGAAAGGCCACGTCCTCGCGATAGGGCAGGGCCGGGGCATAGGGCGTCGGCAGCCAGGTGTCGGCGAAGCGTCCCGCCAGCCAGCCGCGCGGCGTCTCGATCAGGCACTCCTCGGCCACCTCCTGGACGGCGGTGAGCAGCGGCAGCGCCAGTTCGTGGGTCGGGATGTAACCGGAGATCAGCTTGAGCACCACGTCGCCCCGATCGGGCCGGCGCTGGCGCACCAGCAGCCAGTGATCCTGGCCCTGCCAGTTCAGCGTCAGGCGTACCGAGACCCCCAGATTGGCGAGCCTGGCGCTGAAGTGCTGGGCATCGTCGATCTCGATGGGCTTGCGCCGCTCCAGCATCTCGCTGAAATTCAGGGGTTGGCCGAGGGCCTGGTAGGTGAGGCCGTCATGGTTGGCCTCGACCGAAAGGGGCAGGGTCTTGAACGCCTTGGGATTGTGGCGGGCGATGAGCTGGGGCATGGCCGACTCCTGTTTGTTGTATGCCGCGGACGCGCCGTCCCGGGCAAGCCGGGCGGGGCGTCCAGCGGACGAAGGCAAGGGTTCAGCGAAACGCTCTGGATCAGGGCCGAGCGGTGATCACTTCGGCCAGGGTACGGACATTATGTGACAGGTGCAGGGGATCGATAGTGCCGACTATCGCACTGCTCACCCCGGGCTCGCCGAACACCCGGGCGAAGCTGGCCCGCACCGGATCCTGGCCGGCGCCGAGCACGGCGTGACCGCTGGCCAGGGCCTTCTTGATCAGGATGCCCTTGCCCTGGGCGGCGGCGGCCTGGATCACCGGGATCTCGGCGTCTTCGTTGAGGTTGAAGGTGACCATGGCGCAATCGCCGGCTTCCAGGGCTTTCAGGCCGCCGGCGACGGTCTTGCCGGAAAAGCCGAAGGCGCGGATCAGCCCCTCGCGCTTGAGCTCGGCCAAGGTCTCGTAGCAGCCGCTGTCCTGGAGGATGGCCAGGTCGTTACCATCGGAGTGCACCAGCACCAGGTCCAGCCAGTCGGTTTCCAGGCGTTGCAGGCTGCGTTCCACCGAGCGGCGGGTGTGGGCCGGACTGAAGTCGAAGCTGGACAGGCCATCTTCGAATTCCTCCCCGACCTTGCTGGCGATCACCCAGTGCTGGCGCTGGCCACGCAAGAGCGGACCCAGGCGTTCTTCGCTGCGGCCATAGGCCGGAGCGGTGTCCAGCAGATTGATCCCCAGTTCGCGGGCAAGACTCAGCAGGTCCGCGGCGCTGCGGTCGTCGGGGATGGTGAAGCCATTGGGATACTTCACGCCCTGGTCACGCCCGAACTTGACCGTGCCCAGACCCAGCGGGGAGATCTCCAGACCGGTGCTGCCCAGCGGACGCTGCAGACCATGCAGGGTGCGCAGACTCATGGCAGCAGCTCCTCCCAGAAGGGCGCGGCCACCGGCGGTTGCGGATGGGCGGGCAGGGCGGGGTACTGCCCCGGCGCGATGCCATCGCGGTCGAGGTTGGCCAGGACGCGGTCGGCCAGGTCGGGCGACAGGGCCAGTTTGGTCGGCCAGCCCACCAGCAGGCGACCTTCCTCGGCGAGGAAGGCATTGTCCGGACGCACCAGTCCGGATTGCGCCGGCTCGGCGCGATCCACGCGCAGGGTCGCCCAGCGCGCGCCGGCGAAGTCGATCCAGGGCAGCAGGCGCTGCAACTCCTCGCGCGCCGCGGCGATCTGCGCCTGGGGTTCGCGCGCCACGCCCTCGGCTTCGGCCAGGTCGCCACCCAGGTACCACAGCCACTGGCCGTCGGCGGTGGGGTGGCTGGTGATGGTCACCCGCGGCTTGGGGCCGCCGCCCAGGCAGTGGGCATAGAGGGGTTTGAGCATGGGGCCCTTGACCACCACCATGTGCAGCGGGCGGCGCTGCATGGCCGGTTGTTCGAGACCGAGGGCCTGGAGCAGATCGGCCATGCCGGCGCCGGCGGTGAGCACGATGCGGCGGGCGCGAATGGGCTGGCCGTCCACCACCAGGCCGGTCAGTTCGCCGGCTTCGCGCAGCGGTTGCAGCTCATGCCCGGCCAGCAGGCTGTCGCCGGCCAGCTCGGCCAGGCGCGCGACCAGGCTGGGCACGTCCAGCACCAGTTCGGCCAGGCGATAGACCTTGCCCTTGAAGGCGCGGTCGCGCAGGGCGGGTGGCAGTTCGTCGCCCTTGACGGCATCCACCCGGCCGCGCACCGCCTTGCTGGCAAAAAAGCTGGTGAGGTTGCCGGCCAGGCTGCCCGGCGACCAGAGGTAATGGGCTTCGGAGAGCAGGCGCACGCTGGAAAGGTCCAGCTCGCCGCTGCCGGCCAGGCTCTCGCGCCAGCGCCGCGGCATGTCGGCGATGGCCTCGGAGGCACCGGTGAGCATCCCGGTCAGGGCGTACTTGGTGCCGCCATGGATGATGCCCTGGGACTTGCCGCTCTGGCCGCCGCCCAGGGCGCCGGTCTCCACCAGCACGGTGGCGTAGCCGGCGCGTCGGAGGCGGGCGTTGAGCCAGAGGCCGGCGACGCCGCCGCCGACGATGAGGATATCGGTGGACCAGGGTTGGGACATGAACGGCCTGCTCGGGTGATCGGCAAAGAAGTGATTTTACACGCTCCTCGCCGCCGCTGGTCTCAATGCCCGGTGCTGCCGGAAAACAGCTGGATCACCACCACCCCGGCGACGATCAGCCCCATGCCCAGCAGGGCCGGCAGGTCCAGCTTCTGATCGTAGAGAAAGGCCGCGGCGATGCTCACCAGCACGATGCCAAGGCCGGCCCAGATGGCGTAGGCGATGCCCACCGGGATGCTGCGCACCACCAGGGTCAGCATCCAGAAGGCCAGCCCGTAGCCACAAACGACCAGGATCAGCGGCAGCGGCTTGCTGAAGCCGCTGATGGCCTTCATCGAGGTGGTGGCGACGACTTCGGCGGCGATGGCGATGGCCAGGTAGATGTATCCGCTCATGGGGCTTCCTCCTGTAGAAGGCCCCATTGTGCCTTTTCGGGCGATAGGTGAAAGTTGATACCTATCTATTGGGGAGATGGGTCGTGCAGTGGAATCTTGAGCAGCTGGAGATCTTCGTCGGCATCGCCGAGGGCGCGAGTTTCTCGGCGATGGCGCGGCGTCTGGGTCGGGCGCAATCGGCGATCAGCTCGGCCATCGCCCTGCTGGAAACCGATCTGGGCGTGGCGCTGTTCGCGCGCAGCAACGGGCGCACGCCGGTCATCACCGCGGCCGGTCTGGCCCTGCTGGAGGAGGCGCGCGAGGTGCTGCGCCAGTGCCAGCGGCTGGACAGCCGGGCCCAGGCCCTCTGCGCTGGACAGGAACCGCTGTTGCGCCTGGCCCTGGACGAGGCCATGCCCTACCAGCCGGTGCTCGATGCGCTGGACGCCCTGGCCGCGGCCTTTCCGCACCTGGAGGTCCAGCTCACCAGCGGCGCCCAGGGCGATGTGGCGCGCAAGCTGCTGACCGACCAGGCCGACCTCGGCCTGCTGTTCCGCCATGAGCACATGCCCGAGGCCCTGGAGCGCCAGGCCCTGGGCGATGTCGCCCAGGTCACCGCCTGCGGCGCCCAGCATCCGCTGGCGCGCCAGCAGGGTGTGGGCCGGCGCGAACTGGCCCGCCACCGTCAGTTGCTGATCGCGCCGCTGGAGAATCCCTATCCCGGCGGCGAGCAGATCGCCCCCCAGGTCTGGCGCGCCGACAGCTTCTACCTGCTCGCCGAATTGCTGATGCGCGGCCTGGGCTGGGGCTGGCTGCCGCGACACGTGGCGCGCTATCCCACCTACCAGGGCTTGCTGGCCGAACTGGCCTGCGAATGGGTACCGCCGGCCCTGGTGGTGGAGTTGGCCTGGCGCCGCAACGCCGCACCGGGACCGGCGGCGCGCTGGCTGGCGCAGCGCCTGGCGGAAGAGTTGCGGGCGATCGGTTGAATCGACGTGTTGGGCTTCCAGCACTCGCCCACAACTCTTTCCAACGAACACCCATTCTGGCCAGATCCGTGGGCCAGCTTGACCAGCGCCAGGTCGCCCGGGCTGCAATACTCGACTCATCCCTTTCCCGCCGGTGAAGATCGCCATGACCACACCTCCCGCCCTCGGCCAGCGCTTTGTCTTCGTCGTCCTGGCGCTGATCTTTCTCGCCCTGCTGGTTTCGGCGGGCGTCAGGTCCACCCCCGGCGTCTTGCTCTTGCCGCTGCAGGACACCTTTGGCTGGAGTCGCGAGACGGTCTCGCTTGCCGCCGCCATCGGCATCTTTCTCTATGGCCTGGTAGGCCCCTTCGCCGCGGCCCTGATGCAGACCCTCGGCATCCGCCGCACCCTGCTCGGCGGCCTCACCCTGATCAGCCTGGCCACCGCCCTGAGCACCCTGATGCGCGAACCCTGGCATCTGGTCGCCACCTGGGGCGTGCTCAGCGGCCTGGGCACCGGTTGCGTGGCCATGGTGCTGGGCGCGGCCATCGTCAATCGCTGGTTCGTCGCCCGGCGGGGGCTGATGATGGGGCTGCTGGCGGCCAGCACCGCCACCGGCAATCTGGTCTTTCTGCCGCTGCTGGCCCATCTCGCCAGCCACGAAGGCTGGCAGACCGTGGTGCTGACCGTGGCCGTGGCCAGCGCCGCGCTGATCCCGCTGGTGGCCTGGCTGCTGCCGGAGCGGCCGGCGGACATCGGCCTGCGGCCCCATGGCGCCCCGGCGGACTACCAGGCGCCAGCTGCTACCGCACCGGGCAACCTGTTTCGCGTGACCCTCGGCACCCTGGCCATGGCCAGTCGGCGGCGCGATTTCTGGTTGCTGTTCCTGACCTTCTTCGTCTGTGGCTTCACCACCAACGGGCTGATCGGCACCCACTTCATCGCCATGGGCCATGACCACGGGCTGTCCCAGGTGCAGGCCGCCGGGATCCTCGCGCTGATGGGCATCTTCGATCTGGTAGGCACCACCGCTTCCGGCTGGCTGACCGACAGGTACGATCCGCGCCGCCTGCTGTTCGTCTACTACAGCCTGCGCGGTCTCTCGCTGATCTATCTGCCGTTCTCCGGTTTCGCCCCCGAGCAGCTGCTGCTGTTCGGCATCTTCTACGGGCTGGACTGGATCGCCACGGTGCCGCCCACGGTCAAGCTGACCAACCAGAGCTTTGGCGAAAAGAGCGCGCCGGTGGTGTTCGGCTGGGTGTTCTGCGGCCACATGCTCGGCGCCGCCTGCGCGGCCTTTCTCGCCGGGGCCCTGCGCGAGCACTTCGGCTCCTACCAGGAGGCCCTGGTGCTGGCCGGCCTGACCGGCATCCTGGCGGCGCTGATGGCCCTGTGGATCGGCCGGCCGAGCGCCGCGGGAGCCGGGCGCTCGGCCGTGCCCGAGGCGGGCTAGGCGGGCTTCAGGTCCAGCGGCACGGCGGTCGGCGCGCGGTGCAGCATCGAGGCCGGGATCGCCAGGATCAGCAGGCCGCTGACGAACAGGCAGGCGCCGAGCACATAGGTGCCGTTGTTGATGTCGCCGGTGAGGGTTTCCATGGTCGCGGTGATCATGGAACCGGTGAAGCCGGAGAGGTTGCCGATGGCGTTGATCATGCCGATGCCCGCCGCGGCGGCGACGCCGGAAAGCAGGGTGCCGGGCAGCGACCAGAAGATCGGCATCAGCGCCAGCAGGCCCGAGGCGGCCACGGTGAGGAAGAAGATCGACAGCACGATGTTGTGGATGAACCAGGCGCTCAGCACCAGGCCCAGGGCGCCGACGAAGGCCGGCACCGCCGCGTGCAGCCGCTGCTCGCCGGTGCGGGCCGAGTGGCGGGCGTTGAGCAGCATGACCACCAGGGCGACGCTGTAGGGGATGGCGGTGAGCAGGCCGATCTGCAGGCTGCCGCTGACCCCGGCGTTCTTGATGATCGAGGGCATCCAGAAGGCCAGGCCATAGAAGCCGGTGTTGAAGATCAGCAGGATGAACACCAGCAGCCAGACCCGCGGATTGAAGAACACTTCGCCGAGTCGCGAGGCCTTGCCGGCGTTCTGCTGCTCCAGGTTGCGCTTGAGCAGGGCCTTTTCCCGGGCGTCCAGCCAGGGCGCCTTGTCGATGTTGTCGCTCAGGCAGCAGAACACCACCACCGCCATGATGATCGAGGGCACCCCTTCCACCAGCAGCATCCACTGCCAGCCGGCCAGACCGTGCCAGTTGTGCAGACTGCTCATCAGCCAGCCGGAGAGCACGCCGCCAAAGCTCAGGCTGAAGGGCAGGGCGATGAGGAAGCCCGACATCACCCGACTCTGTCGGCGGGTCGGAAACCAGTAGTTGAGATAGAGGATCACCCCGGGAAAGAAGCCCGCCTCGCAGACGCCCAGCAGGAAGCGCAGCACATAGAAGAGGGTGCTCGACTGCATGCCGAAGAACTGCGCCAGCGGCTGGGTGAAGGCCACCGCCATGGAGATGATCGCCCAGGTCAGCATGATGCGGGCGATCCAGAAGCGCGCGCCGTAGCGATGCAGCAGCAGGTTGCTGGGGACCTCGAAGAGGAAGTAGCCCCAGAAGAACATGCTGGCGCCAAGGGCATAGACGGTGTTGCTGAAGCCGAGGTCGTCGAGCATGTCCAGCTTGGCGAAGCCGACGTTGACCCGATCCAGGTAGGCGGCGATGTAGCACAGCAGCAGGATCGGCAGGATGCGCAGCACCACCTTGCGATAGGTGCGTTCTTCGAAGGCATCGCCAGCGGCGCCCTGGGGAGCGGTGGTCTCGAACATGGGAATGACCTTCGGGGCCTTGGGGCCCGTTGTTGTTATTGAAGAGGTCGAAGGCGGCCGGGGATGCAGGGTGGCCGTCTGAATCGCCAGGCCACTCTAGGAGCGAGAGCGATTCTTTCCCAATGGCATTTGCGGATCATTCGATAACGGCGCGTTATCGAAGCCTCTAGGCCGAGGCCTCTCCGCGACCGGCATGGCTCAGCAGGATGGCGGCGAATTCCCGCGCCGCCTCGCCCAGGGGTTCGCCCTTGCGGGTGAGGATGCCGTAGTCCTGCGCCGGCAGGTGCAAGGGCAGCTCCAGGGCACTGAGCGCGCCGCTGGCGAGATAGGGCTCGACCATGGCCTCGGGCAGCATGCCGATCATGGGGCCGGCGCGCAGCACCTGGAGAAAGGTCTGCATGGAGATGGTGTCGATGGTGTTGCTCGGCACCGGCAGGCCGGCAGCGGCGAAGGCCCGCTCCATGCGCCCGCGGATGGGCGTGCCCTTGGGATAGAGGATCCAGGGCCAGGCCAGCACCTGGTCGAGGCCCACGGGGCCGCTGCCCACCAGCGGGTGATCGGCGTTGACCACGAAGCGGAAGGGCTCCGGCGCCAGGGGCTGGAAGTCGAAGCGCTGGGCCTGGGCTTCGTCGGTGAAACGCGCCACCGCCAGGTGCAGCAGCTTGTCGTCGAGCATCTCCATCAGGTGATCGCTGGTCTGCTCCATCACCTCGATGGCCAGCAGCGGCCAGCGCTGCTTGATCGCGACGATGGCCTGCGGCAGGGCCACCGCGGTGGCGGCGAAGATGCCGCCGACCTTGAGCTGGCCATGACCACCGCGCCTCAGGCTGTCGATCTGCTCGGCGAAGTCGCGGGCATCGTTGAGCGCCACCCGCGCATAGCGCAGCACGTGCTCACCCAGGGCGGTGGGTGGCATGCTGCGCGGCTGGCGCTCGAACAGGGCGAAGCCCAGCAGGTGCTCGATCTCCTTGAGCATCTTGCTGATGGCCGGCTGGCTGAGATTCATCTGCTGCGCGGCCAGGTGCATGTTGCGGGTGCGCCCCAGGGTGTCGATCAGCAGCAGGTGGCGAAACTTGAGCCAGTGGCAGATCTGGCTGAACGACGGCTCGGACACGGGTGCCTCCCAGGCGATAAGCGCAGGTTATCGAATGATGAAATAAGCCCATTTGAGTTTATCAGTCCGGCTGCCTAGCGTGGACCCATCAGCCCTGGAGTCCTGCCCATGTCCCTTCGTCTCTCGCCTGCCAACACCCTTCCCACCGATGGCTTGGCCGGCACCCTGGTGGGCCGCGCCTGGGTGCCCGGCCCGCTGGCCGGTCCCTCGCCCGTGGTGCTGCGCGAAGACGGCGTCTTCGATGTCTCCCAGCGGTTCGCCACCTTAAGTGCCCTGTTCGAGGAAGACGCGCCGCTGCAGGCCCTGCGCGATACCCCCGGACGTTACCTCGGCAGCGTGGAGGAACTGCTGGCCAACAGCGGCGAGCAGGCCGCTGCGGACCGTCTGCACCTGCTGCCGCCAGCCGATCTGCAGGTGATCAAGGCCGCCGGGGTGACCTTTGCCGCCAGCATGCTGGAGCGGGTGATCGAAGAGCAGGCCGGTGGCGATGCCGGGCGCGCCGTAGCCATCCGCGAGCAGGTGCAGGCGGTGATCGGCGCGGACCTGCAGGGCTTGGAGCCGGGCAGTCCGCGCGCCCAGGCGCTCAAGGCGCTGCTGATCGAGAAGGGCATGTGGTCGCAGTACCTGGAGGTGGGCATCGGGCCGGACGCCGAGATCTTCACCAAGGCGCCGGTGCTGGCCGCGGTCGGCTCTGGCAGCGCCATCGGCATCCACCCCGTGTCCCAGTGGAACAATCCCGAACCCGAGGTGGTGCTGGTGGCCGATAGCCGCGGCCGCCTGCATGGAGCCACCCTGGGCAACGATGTCAACCTGCGCGACATCGAGGGCCGCAGCGCCCTTTTGCTGAGCAAGGCCAAGGACAACAACGCCTCCTGCGCCCTGGGGCCCTTCATCCGCCTGTTCGACGAGACCTTCGATCTCGACCAGGTGCGCCAGTGCGTGGTGACCCTGGAGGTCCAGGGCGAAGACGGCTTCCGACTCCAGGGCAGCAGCTCCATGGCGCAGATCAGTCGCGATCCCACCGATCTCGCCGCCCAGACCCTCAATGCCAACCACCAGTATCCCGACGGCTTCGTGCTCTTTCTCGGCACCCTGTTCGCCCCGACCCAGGACCGCGACGCCCCGGGCGGTGGCTTCACCCACAAGGTGGGTGACCGGGTGAGCATCGCCAGCCCGCTGCTGGGGACCCTGCACAACCGGGTGACCACCAGCGACCAGGCCCCGGCCTGGCGCTTCGGCCTCGGCGCCCTGATGCACAACCTGGCCGCCCGTGGCCTGCTGGGCCGCTGATCCTTTCTTTCCTAATAACAACTAGAGACCATCATGACTTCCGCCAAACGCCCGCTGCGCAGCCAGCTCTGGTTCGATGACCCTGCCCATGCCGACATGACCGCGCTCTATGTCGAGCGCTACATGAACTACGGCCTGACCCGCGACGAACTCCAGTCCGGTCGCCCCATCATCGGCATCGCCCAGACCGGCAGCGACCTCACCCCCTGCAATCGCCACCACCTGGAACTGGCCCAGCGGGTCAAGGCCGGCATCCGCGATGCCGGTGGCATCCCCATGGAATTCCCGGTGCACCCCATCGCCGAGCAGAGCCGCCGGCCCACCGCGGCCCTGGATCGCAACCTGGCCTACCTCGGCCTGGTGGAGATCCTGCATGGCTTCCCGCTGGATGGCGTGGTGCTCACCACCGGCTGCGACAAGACCACCCCGGCCTGCCTGATGGCCGCGGCCACCACCGACCTGCCGGCCATCGTGCTGTCCGGCGGACCCATGCTCGACGGGCATTTCAAGGGCGAGCTGATCGGCTCCGGCACCGTGCTCTGGCACGCACGCAACCTGCTGGCGACCGGCGAGATCGACTACGAGGGCTTCATGGCCCTGACCACTGCCGCCTCGCCCTCGGTGGGCCACTGCAACACCATGGGCACGGCCCTGTCGATGAATGCCCTGGCCGAGACCCTGGGCATGTCGCTGCCCGGCTGCGCCAGCATCCCCGCGCCTTACCGTGAGCGCGGCCAGATGGCCTATGCCACCGGCAAGCGCATCTGCCAGCTGGTGCTGGACGACGTCCGCCCCTCGCAGATCATGACCCGCGAGGCCTTCGAGAACGCCATCGTGGTGGCCTCGGCCCTGGGCGCCTCCAGCAATTGTCCGCCGCACCTGATCGCCATCGCCCGGCACATGGGCATCGAATTATCGCTGGACGACTGGCAGCGCCTGGGCGAGGACATCCCGCTGCTGGCCAACTGCATGCCGGCCGGCAAGTATTTGGGCGAAGGCTTCCACCGCGCCGGCGGGGTGCCGGCGGTGCTCCACGAACTGCTCAAGGCCGGCCGGCTGCACGGCGAGTGCCTGACCGTCTCCGGCAAGACCATCGGCACCATCGCCGAGGGCGCCGCCAGCTCGGATCCTGCGGTGATCCAGCCCTATGAGGCGCCGCTCAAGCACCGCGCCGGCTTCATCGTGCTCAGCGGAAACTTCTTCGATAGCGCCATCATGAAGATGTCGGTGGTGGGCGAGGCCTTCCGTCAGACCTACCTGGCCGAGCCGGGCAAGGAAAACAGCTTCGAGGCGCGGGCCATCGTCTTCGAAGGCCCGGAGGACTACCACGCGCGCATCGACGATCCGGCGCTGGACATCGACGAGCGCTGCATCCTGGTGATCCGCGGCGCCGGTCCGGTGGGTTATCCGGGCAGCGCCGAGGTGGTCAACATGGCGCCCCCGGCGGCGCTGATCAAGAAGGGCATCGATTCCCTGCCGTGCCTGGGCGACGGTCGCCAGAGCGGCACCTCGGCCAGCCCTTCGATCCTCAACATGTCGCCGGAAGCGGCGGTGGGCGGCGGTCTGGCCCTGCTCAAGACCAACGACCGGCTGCGCGTGGACCTCAATGCCCGCAGCGTCGACGTGCTGCTCGACGATGGCGAACTGGAGCGCCGCCGCGCCGAATGGACGCCCAACCTGCCGCCGGCCCAGACCCCCTGGCAGGAACTCTATCGGCAACTGGTGGGCCAGCTCTCCACCGGTGGCTGCCTGGAGCCGGCCACCCTGCACCTCAAGGTGATCGCGCGCGAGGGTGGGGTGCCGCGGCATTCGCACTGAGAGTCTGTTCAAAGGCTCGCGAGCTAGAGCCAAACAAGGCGAAAATGTTTGAGGACGCGGAGTTTACGAATAGTAAATGAGCATTCCGAAAGCATTTTCAACGCCGTTTGGCCGACGCGCAGCAGCCTTCTGGACAGGCTCGGAGGTATCGGGCTCGCACTAGCGGCCCTGCTTCATTAAGCTCTGCCGCCATGAATCGTACCCTCTATAGCCTGATCTTCACCCTGGCCTTGCCCTTCATCCTGCTGCGCCTGCTCTGGCGCGGGCGCAAGGCCCCCGCCTATCGGCAGCGCATCGGCGAACGCCTGGCGCTGGGCTTGCCTGAGGTGCCGCCCGGCGGTATCTGGGTACACGCGGTGTCGGTGGGGGAGAGCATCGCCGCCGCGCCGGTGATTCGCGCCCTGCGCCAGCGGCATCCCGACCTGCCGATCACCGTGACCTGCATGACGCCCACCGGCTCTGAGCGCATCCGCGCCCTGTTCGGTGACGACGTCCACCACTGCTACCTGCCCTATGACCTGCCCTGGCTGGCCGGACGCTTCCTTGACCGGCTGCGGCCAAGCCTGGGCGTGGTGATGGAGACCGAGCTCTGGCCCAACCTCATCCACCAGGCGGCGCGCCGCGATATTCCCATCGCCCTGGCCAATGGCCGGCTGTCCGAGCGCTCGGCTCGTGGCTACGGAAAGCTGGGTGGGGTAACGGGGCCGATGCTGGCGGAACTGGCCTGGCTGGCGGTGCAGACGCCGGTGGAAGCCGAGCGCTTTCGCGCCCTGGGCGCCCGTGCCGAGCGGGTCACGGTGACCGGCTCCATCAAGTTCGACCTGCGCATCGATCCCGAACTGCCGGTCCGCGCCGCTGCGCTGCGCCAGGGCTGGGGCCAGCGCCCGGTATGGATCGCCGCCAGCACCCATGCCGGCGAAGACGGGATCCTGCTCCAGGCCCATCGCCAGCTGCTGGCCGCACACCCCGATGCCCTGCTGATCCTGGTGCCGCGCCATCCCGAGCGCTTCCCCGAGGTATTGGCCGAGGTGCGTCGTGAAGGTTTCGGCGTGGTGCAGCGCTCGACGGGAGAGGCGGTGCAGCCGCAGACCCAGGTGCTGCTGGGCGACACCATGGGCGAATTGCTGTTTCTCTACGCCCTTGCCGATGTCGCCTTCGTCGGCGGCAGCCTGATCGAGCGCGGTGGTCACAATCCGCTGGAGCCGGCCGCCCTCGGCCTGCCGGTGCTCAGCGGTCCGCACGTGTTCAACTTCCTCGACATCGTCGCCCAGCTGCGCGACGCCGGCGCTCTGCAAACCGTGGCGGAAGCACCCGCGATCGCCGCCGCCGTGGCCCGGCTCTGGGCCGAGCCGGCGGAAGCCGCGCGACGCCAGCAGGCGGGCCTGGCGGTACTGGCCGCCAATCAGGGCGCGCTGGAGCGGCTGCTCTCCGGACTGGACAGGTTGCTCACCCCCTGAACCGAGCGCGCCGGCAGGACGTCGGCGCGGGTCTTGGCCAGATCCGGCGGCAGGAAGTCGCGATCCGGGTCATAGTGGGGATCGAGATAGCCGGACAGCGCCAGCAGGTCGTTGGGCGCCAGGGTGCCGGCCGCCTGCTTGAGCCTCAGAGTGTCCAGGATGTAGTTGTAGCGGGCGTCGTTGTACTGGCGCACGGCGTTGTACAGCAACCGCTGGGCGTCGAGCACGTCGACGATGGTGCGGCTGCCCACCTGGTAGGCGATCTCGGTGGCTCTCAGGGCGCGCTGGCTGGAGGCGATGGACAGCCGGCGGGCGCGCACCTGCTCGATGTCGGTATTGATCGCCCGGTGGGCGTTACGGGTGTTCTGCACCACCTGGCGGCGCAGACTCTCCTGGCGCTGTTCGCTCTGGTCCAGCTGCTGATAGGCCTGGCGCGCCTGGGAGCTGGTGGCCCCACCGCTGTACAGCGGTACTTCCACCTGGATGCCGATGCTGCGGCTGTTGACCGGGCTGCCGAACAGGGACAGCTGCTCGGCGTTGGGCAGATTCACCGCGTCGTTGTCGCTGTGGCTGTAGCGCGCCACCGCATCCACCGTCGGCAGGTGTCCGGCGCGGCGCTGGCGCAAGGTCTCCTGGGCGGCGTTGACGCCCTGGCCGGCGGCCAGCAGCTGCAGATTCTGGCGCATGGCGGTGTCCACCCACAGCCGCGCATCGTTGGGCTGTGGCGGCAGGATCGGCAGGTCGTGGCGGATGCCGGCGATGCTGCCGTAGTCGCGATCGGTCAGCCGGGTCAGGGCCTGAAAGGCGTCGGCCACCTGCTGCTCGCTCTGGGAGCGGTTGGCCTGGGCGTTGTCGAAGCTGGCCTGGGCCTGGAGCACGTCGGTGTCGTCGGTCAGGCCGACCTTGTAGCGCTCGCGGGACTGGTCCAGCTGGCGGTACAGCGCCTTTTCCTCGGCGCGGGCGGTGGCCAGGGCGTCCTGGGCACGCAGGGCGCTGAAATAGCCCTCGGCGGTCTGCAGGATGAGTTGCTGCTGGGCGGCGGAGAATTGCAGCTCGGCCTGCTCGGTGGCGGCCTGGGCGGCCTTGAGCTGGAACCAGCGATCGGCGCGGAACAGCGGCTGGCTGAGGGTGGCCTGGATCAGCTGGCTGCTGCGATCGCTGCTGTAGCGGCCACCCTGGACGCCCAACGCCGGATTGTCCTTGAGTTGCAGACTGGTATGGGTGTCGTTGAACTGGGCGCCAAGGCCGATCTGCGGCAGCAGGCCGGCGCGCGCCTGGGGCACCGCCTCGCGCTGGGCGCCGAGGCCGGCGCGCTCGGCGGCGAGGTCGGCGTTGTTGTCCAGCGCCTCGCGGTAGACGTCGAGCAGGCCATTGCCGGTGACCTGGGCCTGGGCCTGGGCCTGGGCCAGGCCGGCCGAGCTGCAGAGCGCCGCGAGCAGCAGGAATCTTCGCATTCTGGGAGCCTTCCTTGAGGGACCGCGCCAGTGTAGTGGCTTCGTCCGAATCCGGCATAGGAGAGGAAATAGCGGTCGAAGTTTCTGCCGCTCTGGGTTTACACTGGCCGCGTTCTTGTCGGGGTGCGCTACGAGGCGCTGAGATCGGGTAGTCCCGGATCCCGTTGAACCTGATCAGGCTAGGCGCGCCGCATGGCGGTGCGTCAACCTGCGTAGGGAACAAGAGGGCGTCCGCAGCCTTATTCCGTGGTCGCCATCCGTCCGGGCTTGCCGCTTCTAGCGTGCCCACCCTTCGTCCAGGTTCTTCCCTCGGCAACGCGCCCACCAGGAGAGCCTCGATGAACAAGCAGAACAACGTCACCGACTTCACCCGCGTCGACCGCCAGTCCACTCAGCCGCTGCCCAATTCGCGCAAGGTCTATCTGACCGGCTCGCGCCCCGACATCCGCGTGCCGGTGCGGGAAATTTCCCTCGCCGACACCCCCACCGCCTTTGGCGGTGAGCGCAACGCCCCGGTATTCGTCTACGACACCTCCGGTCCCTACACCGACCCGGCGGCGCGCATCGACCTGCGCAAGGGCCTGCCGGACGTGCGTTCGCGCTGGATCGAAGAGCGCGGCGACACCGAACTGCTGGCCGGGCTCTCTTCCGAATTCGGCCAGGCGCGCCTGGCCGATCCGAGTCTCGCCGCCCTGAGATTCGACCTGGCGCGCCAGCCGCGGCGGGCCAAGGCCGGGCGCAACGTCTCCCAGATGCACTATGCCCGCCAGGGCATCGTCACCCCGGAGATGGAATACATCGCCATCCGCGAGAACATGAAGCTGCAGGAGGCCCGCGCCGCCGGTCTGCTCGGCAACCAGCACCGTGGCCAGAGTTTCGGCGCCAGCATTCCCCAGGAGATCACCCCGGAGTTCGTCCGCGACGAGGTAGCCCGTGGTCGCGCCATCATCCCGGCCAACATCAACCACCTGGAGCTGGAGCCGATGATCATCGGCCGCAACTTCCTGGTGAAGATCAACGGCAACATCGGCAACAGTGCCCTGGGCTCTTCCATCGAGGAAGAGGTGGAAAAGCTGACCTGGGGCATCCGCTGGGGCGCCGACACCGTGATGGACCTGTCCACCGGCAAGCACATCCACGAGACCCGCGAGTGGATCATCCGCAACTCGCCGGTCCCCATTGGCACCGTGCCCATCTACCAGGCCCTGGAAAAGGTCGGCGGCGTCGCCGAGGAACTGACCTGGGAGCTGTTCCGCGACACCCTCATCGAGCAGGCGGAGCAGGGCGTGGACTACTTCACCATCCACGCCGGGGTGCGCCTGCACTACGTGCCCCTGACCGCCAAGCGCGTCACCGGCATCGTCTCCCGCGGCGGTTCCATCATGGCCAAGTGGTGCCTGGCGCACCACAAGGAAAACTTCCTCTACACCCACTTCGAAGACATCTGCGAGATCATGCAGGCCTACGACGTGAGCTTCTCCCTGGGTGATGGCCTGCGCCCGGGCTCCATCGCCGACGCCAACGACGCCGCCCAGTTCGGCGAGCTGGAAACCCTCGGCGAGCTGACCAAGATCGCCTGGAAGCACGATGTCCAGACCATGATCGAAGGCCCCGGCCATGTGCCCATGCAGCTGATCAAGGAGAATATGGACAAGCAGCTGGAGTGCTGCGACGAGGCGCCGTTCTATACCCTCGGCCCGCTGACCACCGACATCGCCCCCGGCTACGACCACATCACCAGCGGCATCGGCGCCGCCATGATCGGCTGGTTCGGCTGTGCCATGCTCTGCTACGTGACGCCCAAGGAGCACCTCGGCCTGCCCAACAAGGACGACGTCAAGACCGGCATCATCACCTACAAGATCGCCGCCCATGCCGCCGACCTGGCCAAGGGGCATCCGGGCGCCCAGATCCGCGACAATGCCCTGTCCAAGGCGCGTTTCGAATTCCGCTGGGAAGACCAGTTCAACCTGGGCCTGGACCCGGACACGGCGCGCGCCTTCCACGACGAGACCCTGCCCAAGGACTCGGCCAAGGTGGCGCACTTCTGCTCAATGTGTGGACCCAAGTTCTGCTCCATGAAGATCACCCAGGAGGTCCGCGACTACGCCAAGGAAAACGGCCTGACCGACGAGCAGAAGGCCATCGAGGCCGGCTTCCAGGAACAGGCGGCGCGCTTCAAGGACGAAGGCGGCGTGATCTACAAGCAGGTCTGAAAATCGTAGGTTGGGCTGAGCGCAGCGAAGCCCAACAATGCCCAGATCGATCCCGCACTGTTGGGCTTCGACGGTAGAGCCGTCTCAGCCCAACCTACGTCTGCTAGGCCAGCACCCTGTTTCCGTAGGTTGGGCTGAGCCCAGCGAAGCCCAACAATGCCCAACGCCAACCAACGACGTTGGGCGTCCTCAACCCCTTATCCACGAGACCCATCATGGCCCAGGCCCCCGGCCTCTATACCCCCACCGTCCCCGTTCCGGCGGACCGCCGCATCCTTGGCGGGCGCGACCTCTTCACCCTCTGGTTCTCCCTCGGCATCGGCCTGATGGTGGCCCAGGCCGGCGCGCTGCTGGCGCCCGGACTGGGCCTGGCCGATGGCCTGCTGGTGCTGGTGCTCGGCACCGCGGTCGGGGTGCTGCTGCTGGCCGCTGCCGGCCTGGTGGGCAGCGACACGGGCCTCGCCGGCATGACCGCCCTGGGCCAGAGTCTCGGCCAGCGCGGCGCGCTGTTGCCGGCGGTGCTCAACATCACCCAGCTGATCGGCTGGGGCGCCTTCGAACTGGTGGTGATGCGCGAGGCGGCCAGCGTGCTGCTGGGCAGCTGGGGTCTGCAGGGTTGGGCCTCGCCGGTGCTCTGGACCCTGGTCTTCGGCGCCCTGGCCACGGCCCTGGCGGTGGCCGGTCCGCTGACCTTCGTCCGCCGCTTTCTCAGTCGCTGGGGCATCTGGCTGCTGCTCGGCGCCTGCACCTGGCTGACCCTGGATCTGTTTCTGCGCGCCGACCTGGCCGCGCTCTGGCAGCGCCCGGGCGACGGCTCCCTGAGCCAGGCCCTGGGCTTCGACCTGGTGGTGGCCATGCCGCTGTCCTGGTTGCCGGTGATCGCCGACTACACCCGCTTCGCCCGCACCGGCCGCAGCGCCGGGCGCGGCGTCATGCTGGGTTATTTCTGCGGCAACCTCTGGCTGATGGGCTTGGGCTTCGCCTATACCCTGGCCTTTGCCAGCGGCGGTGAAGCCGACGCCCTGCTGCGCGCCCTGGCCGTGGCCGGCCTCGGCCTGCCGCTGTTGCTGATCCTGCTGGACGAGTCGGAAAACGCCTTCGCCGCCTATCACTCGGCGGCGGTGGCCACGGGTTTCCTGGCCCAGGTGAAGATCTGGCAGCTGACCCTGGCCATCGGCATCCTCTGCACCCTGCTGGCGCTGCTGGTACCCCTGGCCCAGTACGAACACTTCCTGCTGCTGATCGGTTCGGTGTTCGCTCCGCTATTCGGCGTAGTGCTGGTGGATCACTTCCTGCTGCGCCGCCGCAAGGCCCCGCAGCGGACACAGGCGCTGCGCCTGGAGTCCCTGATCGCCTGGGCCCTGGGCGTGGCCGTCTACCATCTGTTGCCGACCCTGCTCCCGGCCTGGGGCGCGACCCTGCCGGCCATCGTGGTGGCGGGGACTGCGCAGGCGCTGTTGGGATTGAAACGAGTTTAGGGTTCGGCCGTTGGGCTTCGCTGCGCTCAACCCAACCTACGCCTAACTGCCCCCTCTCCCGCTTGCGGGGGAGGGTTGGGGTGGGGGCAAGCCGGCACGCGTGGATGAGGCTGCGCCGTCATCCACCCTACGACTGAGCTGGATCTGTCGGGCTTCGCTGCGCTCGACCCAGCCTACTCCTAACTGCCCCCTCTCCCGCTGGCGTGGGAGGGTTGGGGTGGGGGCAAGTCGGCACGCGTGGATGAGGCTGCGCCGTCATCCACCCTACGACTGAGCTGGATCTATCGGGCTTCGCTGCGCTCGACC